>CAWJQP010000023.1:0-504262 GCA_963844855.1 Bryobacteraceae bacterium | reverse complement strand
GGTAAATGTGCCCGGCGATTGCGCCAGCGCCATCCAAGGGTGATGGGCCGCCAGTATGAGGAGTAAGAAAACCAGTTTGCTTGTCATCGGCGGAGTCCCGTGCGGAGCACTAACGAAGCGCAAACGTCACCTGAAACGCTTCCCACTGCTCGCCGATGATTAGCGCGAAGGTGACCGCGTCGCCGGTCAGACTCGCGTTGGAAGGCACTCGCACGTTCACCTGAAGCAGGCCGGCGACCGATCCCGTCACTCCTCCGGCGTAGAGTATTTCCCCGCGTTTCGGCGCGATCTCGCCCTCCTCCCCGGACTGGGTGATGTCAAAGAATGCTGAAACCGGCAACGTGGTGTTGGGCAGAACGCCGCCGAGAATGCGACCGTCTCCGACGCCGGGCGGCGTCTCGCCTCCGCCAGTTGCGTAGATCGTTATGATTCAGCCTTTTCGTGCAGGGTTCGACGGCGAATTGAGGGTCCCGTCTTCATTCAGAATCGCCCCCTGACCCCGGCCCGAGCCATCCACCGTGAAAATTCCAGGGCGCGATCCCAGCACCGGCATCCTAACGGCAGCGACCCGTTCCCCTGTACTCCACCTGAATGTCCACCGAATTTCGGCCAGCGACAGCATAAGGGACAACGGCAGTGCTCTGCCCATCGGAAGCATACAAAACCGGGGCCGCAACTCCATTGAACAGAATGCGCGTTTCGGCCAGAGTCGTGGCTAGGCTGCCATCGGCAGTAACTCGCCCGAGAACTGGATCGGACGGCCCAATAGCCGAGCCGAAAATGCTAGGATTTCTCCGGGCGCGACACCGCCGCCGATGTAGCTCGCGGCGTTCACAATGCAATCCGGGAAAATACGTGGTGCTGAGCCGCTAAATACCGCCGACATTTTGTCGAATTTCGCAAGGAATCCCGCGCGTCCGGCATCCGATGCCGGAAAGATATTCAGGTATAGAGCATTCGCGAGCAGGGCAGTTCCGGCGGTTCCTGCTACGTAAACACCGCTCGCATCAACTGTGATCCCGCTGGCCCAAGCCGCGTCTGGCGTCCCGAATTGGCGTGTCCAAAGATCCTTTCCATCGTAGTCGTACTTGCGAACGAAGGAATCGCCGCCGGGGCAGGATTGGCAGTGCCCAACCACCGAGTTCACCGGTGTGAACCCAGCCACGTACACGCCGGTCTCATCCGCCGCCAGGCCGCCAATATAAAGAGAAGAGTAGGAAGCCGCGATGGGGCGGTTCCACAACTGATCCCCAGCGGCATCATACTTGCGCAAGAAGGTGCTTCCTCCATTCCCACCAGCGACGAAGAAGCCGTTGGGCGTCGCCGCTGCAATGTGCTCTGGATGGCTCGCCCGGTCCGAGGATGCTCCGCCCTGATCGCGCGTCCATGAATCGTTGCCGCGTAGGTCCCACTTGCGAACGAAGAAGAAGGCGGTGTCGTTCCTGGACCCTCTCCCGAGCACGTATACTCCGGTGGCATCGAGCGCGACACCTACGGCGCCAGTGAGTCGGCTGGTCCATAACTCGTCACCGGCGGCACTGTATTTCCGTAAACTTCCACCGAAGGCGACATACACACCGGTAGCATCCGCAGCCACACCGCCACCGGACGAAAAATCCAACTGGCGGGTCCATGACTCGTCACCGCCCGCGCTGTACTTGCGAACGAACTGGCCCGCGTCCATTCCCTGCGAATTGCGGAAGTACCCAATGATGTATACCCCCGTGCCGTCGGCTGCTGCGCCGATCACTTGCGCGCCCCCGGCAGGAACGCTGAATTCGCGCGTCCACAGTTCGTTACCCTCGCGATCGTACTTGCGTACGCCGGATTGCCACGGCGGCCTGTCTCCTATTAAGTAAATGCCGGTCGCGTCTGCCGCCACGGCGACGGCCCGGTCCATTCCCGGTCTACCGAACTGGCGAAAAAAGGAGATAGGCTGTCCCTCCACCGGGACGCCAAAGGCTGCCGAGTCGAACGCGGCCAGCGCGCAAAGGAGACTGAAGCACGTATTCCGAAGCATGCAATTTCCCGGCTACCATGCCGCGAAATGCGGAGAGAACAAGTTCCCAGGCGTAGTAAGACCGTTTGATACCCTTCACACCGCGTTGAAAATAAGAGGTATTCTCGAACCAATGGCATCGCTCGTATTGGATGCACAGGCCGCACGGCGGCAACTGGAAAGGATCCTGGAGAGTGCCGGTTTCTCGCGCAACGAGCGCTTGTCCCGGTTTTTGCGATTCGTCGTCGAAGGGCATCTGGATGGCAAAGACCAGGAACTGAAGGAATCCGTCATCGCGATGAGGTCTTCGGACGCCGTCCGGATTTCGATTCCCGGCTTGATCCGATCGTGCGAACGGAAGCCGCACGGCTGCGTGCAAGGCTGAACGAATACTACATGAACGAAGGAAATGCAGATGCCTTAGTAATCGAACTGCCAAAGGGCGGCTACGTGCCCCAGATTCCGGGAGATTGAGCGAGCCCCAGGTAATGGCGCCGTTCTCGCAAGACACTGACAGCGCGGTTTAGCACTCGGTTTTGGTTAGGGCTGGGGCTGGCGTGCCTCGTTACCGGGCTAACGGCGGTCGGGTGGTGGTGGATTCAACACCGGAGCGCGCCAATTGCGATTGCGGTTCTGCCTCTGGAGAACACAGGCCGTGATCCCGCCAACGACTACTTTGCCGACGGCCTGACAGATGAACTGATCCGCAATCTGTCGATCATTGACGGGCTGGCGGTACGTTCCAGAACCTCCTCCTTTGGGATGAAGGGCAAGCCGCGCAATATTCGTGACGCGGGACAACAGTTACACGCCGATTACATCCTGGAAGGTTCTGTCCTTCGCGCCGGGCAGCAGTTTCGGATCAATGTCCAGTTGGTTCGCGTACGCGACGATTTTCCACTTTGGTCAGGCACGTATGAGCGCGAGTTGACAGACATCTTTGCCATCCAGAACGATATCGCGGTGGCAATTGTGAACAACCTGCGACTGAAGCTTGGCCGCGGGAGGCGCCGGTATGAAACGAGTGTCGAAGCCTACGATCTTTACCTCCACGCACGCGCTCAACCCAATCAGCGCGACAGGGAGCCAGCCCTTAAAGCCGCCGGTTATTACCAGCAAGTGATCGCGAAAGATCCGTCGTTCGCGCCGGCTTATGCGGGTCTGGCGGCGGCGTACGCTGCCATTTCGTCTCAAGGTTTTAGCGACCACGCCGATGAGTTGATGCAAATGCGCACGGCGGCCGAGAAAGCGATCCTGTTGGATCCACTGTTGAGCGAGGCGCACCAGGCGCTCGCGATGGTCTACGCACGCGACGGGGAATGGGCGCGTTCGGAAGAAAGCTTCCGTCGCGCGATCGCGCTCGAGCCGAGCAACTCGCTGGCTTACAGCGACTTGACCGTCGTTCTACTGCTGCCGCTCGGCCGAATCGAGGAAGGGGTACACGAGATGCAGATTGCGGAGAAGACCGATCCGCTCTCACCCTCGGTACAGTCCAGTCTGGCTTGGGCGCTGCTGTCGGCCGGCCGGTATGAGGAAGCGGCCAACCATTGCGAGAAGGCGGCGGACACCCGGTGTCTGGGCCGGGCAAGACTGGGTCAAGGAAGGATTGAGGAAGCAATCAAGCTCCTCGCCACAGGAACTGGCCCGCAGTATCTGGGCTACGCCTACGGTCGGGCTGGCCGGCGTGAGGAAGCCGAGAGATTTGCAGCAGCCGCCGCGCCCAACGCGTTCACCCAGGCACTGACTTTTGCGGGCTTGGGGGACAAGGATCGCACTCTGGAGGCTCTGGATCGCCTGGCTTCCAACGGGGCGGTGCGGGTAGGCCGGGCCCTCAACTCCCCGGAGTTCGCCCTGCTGCATGGTGATCCGCGAGTGAAGGCTCTTCGCAAGAGAGTCGGGCTGCCGGAATAGTGACGCACACGATTCACAAAGGGCCACGAATCACTGCTGCGGGGCTATAGTTGCGGCTGGCCACCCGTGGTGAGGCAATTAGAGGTGAAGCTCCTTCAACCGAATCCAAAGCGAATCAGTATCTCGTGAGCCGCGGCCCATGGTTGGGGTTGTCGGGCAGTCTACCAGGGTCTCTGGCTCCAATCCGTACTATGAGATAGTTCTAGTCTGCCTGCTGCATGAGTTCACGCCCCGCAGAAACGCGCCCTGTCTTTCGTCGTTTCGCCAGCAAAACGGCGCTCACGGAAACTGAGGCTTTCCGGGCAGGCGGAGATCCGTGGAAGAGTGAGAAGATTCACCCGCAAGTGCCGGCGCCCATCTGCACTGACGCAACTGCTGGCGCATGATCGATCAACAATCGTTGGCCGTCGGAGCTAACTCTCGCCGGGCACGCAGGCCACATAACCCGAATCACCCCTAACCACTGCTCAAGCATGCCCCTGAACCGTCGCGGCCTCGAATATTCGACAGATCCGAGCTGGGCGACAAGCCCGAATGGACCGAAGATCGGTATGGACTCCGGCCCTTTAGCCTTGAAGCATCGATACGAGAGCCACATGTAAAGGTCGAGCACCGCTGGAGCCGACGCGAGCACCTTCACCGAGTCAAGATCGTTCGGGACCGGATGTTCGGTTACCTCGCGGTAGAAGTCGTCGGTCAGGACAATGACGTTCTCGAACTCAGACGACAACACACGTTGTTCGGCTGATCGCGTATACCAGATTTGGGCTTCGCTCATGAAGTTGAAGCGGGAGCGCTGCACCAGCTTTGCCGTTCCGGACAGCGTATCGGTGCCGAAGTAGATGGTTGCGCCGAAGATGCGCTCGAACGCAGCGACGAGTCTTCGGTACTCCTTGCCGCCCGTATGCATGCCGAAGCTTTCGAGCATCTCGGCCGCAGTTCGGAATCGGATCGTTCGACTCTTCTGCTGGACGGCAAGAGTTGCGAGGAAGATCGGAACGAGGCGATCCTGGCCGAACGGAACTCCGAACTCGGGATGCCCGGTGATCTGAAGTGTGAACTGGCCATTTCGCCGTTCATAGAGCAACTGTTCTTTCGGCAATCGCCGGACTGGCAACCCGCACAAGACGAAAGGACGCGAACTGAAACAGAGATCCTGATTCTGTTGTTCGCGACGGATACGGACCAGCTCGATGCCGCGCGCCTGCTCGAGCTTCTGTCGCGAGATGATGAGTTCAGGTTGCTGATCGCGCAGCAGCTCGCCGACCGGCGTCAACGGTTCGAGCGGACGCGCTCCGGAGGTAGAAGACAATGACAGACTCCCATGGTTGTAGGGCAGCCGGTTCGGACCGGCGCAGCCCTGTTGAAAAAGGCCATGGAATGCTGCGCAGAATCGAGGTACGAATGACATCGAAATGTACCTCGAAAAAACCTCGATTAGAGGGGGTTAGAGAGGAAAACGCTGATTTGGCGAGACTTGCGGTGAGTCGGTAAAGCGCGCCAGAGACGCTAAGTTGTTGTAGACACATCCATCCGACTTGTTCCTTCGAAAATCTCATCGAAGTCGTTGGTTTGTAAGAAGCGCAGGCGTAGCCGAGCGCACCCGTCTGACATTCTTCGCGTGAATACACTTGATGCCCCATCTCGCGCATCGGCGACAGACGACGGGATCAGTTGGCGACGTCGTCAGCCTGGGTGTCTGAGGTGATGGTGGAAATGGCGGAGGCGGTGGTTGAGCGTTTGTCTTAGATTTGATCTCGACTTCGAACCCGAGTTGCTCCAGCCTTCGCGCCAGCCGCCTCGCAATACGGGCAGTCTGCTGGCGATCCCCGCCGTTGCCTTCTAATTCGTAATACGTGCTCCCCTCGGCGATGATGTGCCAAGCGATTGTCAGGATCCGGTGGGCCACGGCTATGGCTGCTTTCTTCATGCCACCTCGAGATGCCACTCTGTAGAAGATCCCTGTCAAGAAGCAGTTTTTCTTATGGGTGATAGACCATGCGCTCTGAGTCAGTACTCGTCTCAAATACCGGTTCCCTTTCCGAGTGCGGGAAGAGAATCTCTTGCCGGCGCTTTCGTTGTTGCCAGGACACAACCCTGCCCAACTAGCCAATTGCGCTGCATCGGCAAATCGAGTCATGTCAAAGCCGACCTCAGCCAGGATCACGGCAGCCGTGGTGAAGTCGACTCCGGGAATCGTGCATAACCGCCGAACAAGATCCGCGTGTGGCCGCAGGTGTTTGGCAAGTTGGCGGTCCACCTGATCCAACGTTTTGTCCAAATACCGAAGTTCGTGCAGCGCCTGTCCGAGCAACCACCGGAAGTGATCACTGTAGAAGCCGTGCAGCGAGCTCATGAGCTCCGCCTTTTTGTTCTTTAGGCTCGCTTGAGCCAACTCCGATAGGCTTTCCGGATCACAATTGCCGCGAACAATCTCCGCCATAATCAGCATGGCTGTCTTCCCGCTGATGTCGCTGACCACCGATCCGAGCTTAATGTTGGCTGTCTCGAGCAGCCGGCGGATGCGGTTAAGGACACGATTGCGCTCACCTTGCAGATGTGTACGCCGTCTGGTCAAGTCACGCAATTCGCGGACCGGTGCTGGCGGGATGAAACTGCTTCTCAGCAGCCCATATTGATGCAACTCGGCGATCCGTCGACAATCGCGCTGGTCTGTTTTGCGTCCCGGCAAAGCGTGGACGTGTTGTGGGTTGATCAGCGTTAACTCAAACCGCTTGCTGTCGTCCCGCTCGAGCACGTTCCATACCGGCATCCAGAACACGCCAGTGGATTCCATCGCGATCTGCTGAACTCCGTACTGTTGCAGCCAATCTCGCAAACGTTCCAGATCTGCGGTAAAGGTCCCGAATAGTGCTGTCTCGACCCGCGTTTGTTCGCCTTGCTGTATGCGGATGCATGCACTAACACTCTTTTTATGCACATCCAATCCGGCGCAGCATTGGTATACCAGATTCATCTCTCTCTCCTTCGCTTGCGAGCGAAGGACGCCTGAACATACGATGATTTTCCTTCTCGTGCTCTCCGCTCGACGGAGGCAACATTCCGTTGTGCCACGCTACTCATGAGCGTCAGGCATCCGGACCAAATTCCCAAACGGGCCGTCACGGCGCCAGAAATATAGCGGTCTCAATTCGCTCGCCTGCGCCTACAACATACACTCTCGCCGATCGCTATAGTTTTCATGCGCTGTTGCGGCAACCTGCCATGGACAACTCCCAAGCTGGACGTGGCGGGTTCCAACTCCGTCTCCCGCTCCATCTTTTCGGTAGCTTACGAATATTTGATACCACGTTCTAAGTCCGTTAACGGCGTAAGCCTCGTCGACGGTTCTAAAGTAGTCCATTCTACGCGAGTCTAACGTCCAGAAGCCCCGCGGCATTTCTCACTCTATACCATTTCGAACAGTTCGAAACGAATCGGATCAGCGATTTGGGCGTTTTTTCGTCAAGCTGTGATGCTTTCGGACGCTCTCGCGGCGGCCGCCGTAATCTGCGCACAGGCTCTACGGCCGAAGAATCCCGGCGTCCCGAAAATGGTCGTTTTTGGAACCAGTTTGCGGTCGCTGTGCGGGCCGCTTCAGGACGTTGCCGTGTTTTCCGATAACCGGCAAGGGAAAACCGCAAAAACCATCTTTAGCTCACGCCAGCCCGATTATTACGCCCTCAGGCGCTCAGGCGTGAGTCCAAAGTGCCTGCTCTAGAGAGTACTCAAGTTCGTACCGCGCATGACACGTCAATCCGCGAGTCATCCAGCGGCCGGCCTCTCGTCTTGTTCTCTGCCATCTCTCATTCCTTGTGCTCTACTGCGCTTGGACAGGGCTGTTCTCGCTCTCCGGGACCGCCCGTGGCTCGGGATATTCCCTAGCAGCTAGGGAACGGCCGGAAGTGAGAGCGCATCCACGGTCCGGCCTACGTTCCAGTGATCAAGATCGTGTAAAGGAGCTTTGAACCAAGGTTTACAGTCGTCAGAATGTCTCAACACGTCAGTGACAGTACAGGCACTTTGGAGAACTACACATGACAACAGACACCGTATCGAGCTTGTTCAGCGTTCGCTCACACAATCCTTCGTTTCAGGCAGTAAAAGATAGACGCGTCTACACTGGAGGACTGCTGGCCTTCTGCATTCCTGTTAACCTGCACTTCCGCCCGGGATGTTGCAGATGATTCGGGAGAACCTTCCGGAGATTCTTCGCTACTACCCCGACTATGCCGAGGTCCATCAGAAGCACATCGCGACGATGACGGATCTTGACCCGGCCACTATTGTGCCGGCGAATGGCTCTACAGAGATCATCACGATGCTCTGCCATGAAGCGGCGGGGCCGATGGTGACGTCCGTACCCACCTTCGGGCGTTGGACAGATCTGCCACTGGAACTGAACGTCCCGCTTCATACGATCCAGCGGAGAAGTTTGCTTACTGGACTATCGGATGGCCCGGGCTTTAACGGTCATTGCGTCCTTGGCGATGCTTGGCGATGATCGCGCGCATTGAAAGGATAAGGCTGACGCGGTCCTCGTCTGTTGCGGCAACTTGGTCATTGTTAGCGCGCCATCCAGCTCCCAACTGCGACACCGTAGCGATTCCGGCTACAGCTTCGCATCGCGCATAATCATTTCCATTTCACTCCATCGGTCGTTCAGGGGATGTGAGAGGAGCGGGTGATAGAATCACGGCCATCCGGAGGTTGTTTATGCGTACCCTGACTAGACGCGTGTGTGTGTGGATGAGCTCACTACTCCTGGTTCCGGCGTTGGTCGGTCAGACTTTTACGGCCAACGTGACGGGTGTTGTTTCAGACCCGGCCGCCGGCGCAATCCCCGACGCTAGTGTCCGGCTGGAAAACGTAGGGACGCGTGATCGTCGTGAGGTGAAGACAGGACCGGAAGGACGATTCACTTTCTCGCAACTTCAACCCGGTGTGTACGAGCTTCAGGCTGAAGCAGTCGGATTCAAAACGTTCGTGCACCGCGGGATCAATCTGATTGCAGGGCAGTCTGCAGCCGTGAACGTTGAAATGCAGATTGGCGCGGTCTCGCAGCAGGTGGAAGTAAGCGCACTCGTTGTTCAGCTCGACACGCAGACGGCGAACCAGTCGGTCACGATGTCGCGCGACATGGTGTTGAATCTTCCGACGAACCTTCGAAGTCCGTTCACGATGGTGCACGCCACCGCCGGCATTACGGCCCCTGCGACGGGCATCTCCCAATCAACTGCGGATCAGAATCAGGATCGTTTTGGTATGAATGGCGGGCGCAGCACGACTACGGGAGTCATGATCGATGGGGTCAATGCTTCCGCCGGCAATAGCTGGAATGGTCTGCTCATCTCTCCCGCAATCGATTCGGTCCAGGAGGTGCAGGTCATTCGCAATGCGTACGATGCGCAATTCGGTCGCTCTGGCGGCGGTATGGTGAGCATCGTTACCAAAGGCGGCGGTAACGAATTCCATGGCACTGTCTTCGAGTTTCTGCGGAACTCGGCGCTGGATGCGAACTCGTGGGCAAACAACCGCGGCAACGTTATGAAGCCGCAGTTCCAGCGAAGTCAGTTCGGCGGAAATGCAGCGGGACCGATCTGGTCCTCGAAGCGGCTGTTCTTCTTCGGTGGTTACGAAGGTCTGAGACAGGGCTCGCCGAGTACATCGACAGTTACACTTCCTACTGCTCTCGAACGGCAGGGTGATTTTTCACAAACGTATAACTCGAACGGCAGTCTGTCTGTTATCTACAACCCGTTCTCGATCCGGCCGAACCCGAGTGGAACGGGATTCATTCGCGACGCATTTCCGGGAAACAGGATTCCGGCCAACCTTCTGGACCCAGTAGGTCTGCAGGCGGTGGCTCTGTATCCTGAACCTACAGGTCCGGGTGACTCGTTTACGCATGCGCGCAACTACATAAAAGGTGGCAAGGGCACGACGATCAGTGATCGCTCTGATATTCGCATCGACTGGGCAGCGAGTGAAAAGTACACAATGTTCTGGCGCTTGTCGAAGGCTTGGCGGCAGGAAGGGCGGCCGCCGGACGGTGTATGGCAGTCGCTCACGGGTACGGGTCCTATCAGCGGGAATCCACGGTACCAGGTTTCGCTAGCCAACACCTTCCTGCCAGAGCCGACATGGGTCATCAACGTGATCGGCGCCTTTGGAAGCTGGACCGAACGGCAACGTTCGCCTACCTATGGGCAGGATGGCACTGATATTGGATTGCCTGCGTCGTTTGTGAGCCAGTTGGACGTCCCGACGATCCCGCAGTTCACGATGGGAAACTATTCGAATATCAGCCACTCACGCGAGCTCAACCTTATCAGCCGCGTTGCCAATATTCAGGTGAACGCGACGAAGGAACTGGGAGCCCACAGTCTGAAGTTCGGTTTCACGCGCGACGCGAGCATCAGCACCGGCGGCGGCTTATTCTCGGCAGATTTCACGTTCTCACGAGGAATGACGGCCGGCCCAACCGCACAGCCGAACAGCACGACATCGGGAAATGAGATCGCTTCGCTGCTTCTGGGCACTGGCGCGGGCGGTAACGTACAGAAGCCTGCGCTGTTATCGATGACCCGGCTGTATTACGGCTGGTATTTTCAAGACACGTGGCGTATTTCGAAGAGGATCACGATCAACCCTGCCCTGCGGTACGAGATGCACCGGCCGGCGACAGAACGCTACAACCGGTACAGCAATTTCGCTTACGACGTGGAGAACCCGCTCGGCAGCCAAGTGGGCATGAACCTGCGAGGCGGGCTGGTGTTCCTGGACGAAGACAACCGATTTTCGTGGAATCCACGCTATATGGATTTCGCTCCGCGGTTCGGCATGTCGGTTCAATTGACGGAGAAGCTCGTACTGCGCACGGGATATGGTTTGTTCTATCCGACGCAGACCGGGACAGGCGATGCGACCGGCTTCTCAGCAACCACTCCGTGGACCTACAGCCAAGGAGGCGATGCTATAACACCTCAGGACTTGCTGCGAGATCCTTACCCCAGAGGATTGGTTCCCGCACTGGGTAATTCGGCCGGATTACGAACTAACCTGGGCCTGAGTGTCGGAGGCTATCAGCGCGATCATCCAAACGGCTACATGCAGAATTACAGCGCTGATTTTCAGTACGACCTGGGTAAGTCTACCGTTATCGAGTTTGGCTATGCCGGACATCAGGGGCGCAAACTGGTTTATGGGGTAACGCTCAACGACAATCAGCTGCCCACGGAATTGCTGGCGTTGGGTTCACAGCTTGATTCCCGCGTGCCGAATCCATTCTTCGGTTACATCACGAATGGCAATCTGGCAACGGCCACCCTTCCCTACCACCGACTGCTTCGTCCTTACCCGCAGTTCGACGCGGTCAATCGCAACGGCCAGACTTCCGGCGGCAGTTCGAGCTACAACGCCATGCTGTTGAAACTCTCCAAGCAGTTTTCCGGTGGCCTCATGCTGATCAGCAGCTATCAATGGTCCAAGGCGATCGATAACATCGCTGAGACGGAGCCAAGTCCCGGTGGAGCGGCGGACGGGTTTCGCGACAACAGCAACTTCCGTATTGAACGGTCTCTTTCTGCGCACGATCTTCCGCACAGCTTTGTCAGTGCGTTTGTCTATGAGCTTCCTGTTGGCAGGGGGAAGGCTCTGGGCAATGACATGAACCGTGTTGTGAACGCGATCATCGGCGGCTGGCAGACATCGGGAATTGTGCGTTTGTCGAGCGGTTTGCCGGTGCGGCTAACAGCTCCTAGTCTTATCAGCCAGTACGGCTTCGGGACTCAGTTGCCGAACATAACCAATGGCGCGGATGTTCAGGTGGAAAATCGCACGCCCGAGCGATGGTTCAACACGTCCGCCTTTTCTGCTCCGGCGCCTTATACGATCGGAAACTCGCCTCGCCGGCTGACGGAACTCCGCGCGGACACACAGAAGAACATCGATTTCTCATTGGCGAAGAACTTCCGCTATGGGGAACGACTTCGAGTGCAATTCCGCGCTGAGGCATTCAACATGACCAACACGCCGCAATTCGGTTGGCCGGATACGAGTTTTGGAAGCAATACGTTTGGCGTGGTCAGCGGCACAATGAATATCGGACCGCGGAACGTTCAGTTTGGCCTAAAGGTAGATTTCTGAGATCCGACGAAAGCTGGTTGCGGATTATTTCTGACGCGCAGTCGATCAGGAAGGCATCGTCATCGATGATCGGCGCCGGTGTGCACCACCAGCCGCTTCATGATGTTCTCTCGCCTTCGCAGGTGTACTCGCTGCATGCTTGCCTTGCGTGTAGAGCGCTTTGCCTACGATCCCTCGCCGAAAGCCATTTCCGGCGTAAGCCTCGGCCCTGTTCCTCTTGTCACAGATTAGAACGTAAATGCCACTCCCACCGTGTAGCGCTGCAGACGGAATTTTGCCAACACAGGGTCGCGGGTGATCTCGTAGTCATACGTGGGATCGAACTCGGCAGCTACTTCGTCCGCATAGCTGTCTCGAACGAATTCAGGATCCTTGCTCCAGGTTCCGCGAAAATCTGCGCGCAACGTGATGCGCGGGTGAACTCGGAATTTGATCCCCGCTCCGTATTGCAGTCCCACTTGATAAATGCCGCCGCCATCCAATGGTGGAGTTCGGCCGAAGTCGAAGGCAGCTTTCAGCAGGCCAATATTCTGTAACCCCAACTTGAACGCTCTGGGAGTCCGCTTTACGGGAGCATCCGTCAGGTGAATCAACTGCAATGCCGGCCCGACGGCGACATAAGGACGCCACCGGGACTCCCGAGGCCGGGCGTGAACGAGAACGTTGTACTCAAATTGCCTCGTCGTCAAGCCGACCGTGTAGGCATCGTAAGAACCCTGCTCATCGATGTCTCCAGGTATATCGAACTGTTCCAAGCGGTATTTGCCGCGGTGAAGGTGATAGCCGAATTCACTTGACACCCACCTCCACGTATTCAGCGTGACGGATATACCTGCGCTCCAACCATCGTTGATGTCGTCGAACAACCCGATCGCATAAGGAGGAAGATCTGGCTTGGGAGAGATCATAAACACTCCGACGGCTTCTAATTGCTTATTGGGATACTGTAGATATCCGCCTTCGACCGCAATCTCACGGCGAGGTGGATCCCAACGATGGTCCGCCGTTGCATTTGTCTGAGTCGTGTCCGCATCCTCGAACTTGACCGAGCTTTGCCGGTCCGCGGGAATGTCTCCGAAACCCTCGTAGTCTGCGCCTGAAATGTCCGCTTTGTGCCACGCTCCCGACTCAGGCTTCAGCTCGTCATCGGCCGCCATAAAGCCGTGCAGTTTGCGCCCGCCGTCTACGCCCTGATAAGCAACATTGCCACGCCATACCATATTGCGGAGCGTCAGCATCGTGTTTCGCACACTTCGGTTAAACAGGGGAGGGGGTGGAACGCGCTGCACTTCGATTGTCTTCGGATTCGAACACTCGTTTATGCGCATCACGGCAATGGCGCCGTCCGTCCGCAATCTATCGCCGGTAGCGTTGTAGGCGTCGAGTGGAACCCAGGAACGGGGCACCAATTCCATGGCGTCGACACAACCTGTAAACGACAGATCATTGACCACCTGAGAACGCTCGTTGTCAATGTATTCGTCGATCACGTGAATGAAGTTCTTTTGCTTGCGAGAAAAGGCAATCCCTATGTCCTGCGTCGAGGATGAAGTCAGAACCTGCAAGCCCTGGTATCGCATTCCCGGCTCGAATACGCGGAGATGATGGCGCGACGAGAAAGTGTTTGTGGTTTTCGAGAGAGTGAATACCGGTGGCCGCTCGTCCAACAATAGCGTTGACATCGGCGCCTCGCTGTACCCCTCGTCGCCGGCGATTGATTTGAGTGTCTGGAAGGTGCTAGCTGCTGTGAGTTGATCGACGTTCACCCAGCCCGCTGCCTGAAAGGCGCGCCTCACCCCATCGACCGGTCCCAGGAATGCCAGGTTTGTCAAATCTGAGGGCTTGTTGCCTGCTTGCGTCGCGGTGCGGAACGGCAGACTCCTGACAAGCTTCCGCATCTCCTGACGCTCGGTCTCCGTTCTGGAAATTACAGGAATGGCGAATGGGAATACTTCCGAGGTGATGAGCGGCGCTGTCAGTTCGACCTGCAACTCGGTGCCTGCAGGGTACATTATTTCCGCGCTCTGTAAATCCGAGCACTGCGCTCGCTGTCACAGATGTGAATAGATACGCGACTGGATCTACCGCTGTAACGGAAGCGAGCATGCTAGTGGCTGAGTAACCTAAGGTTCCGGTAGTTCGGATTCCATGAATGGTCCCGGTCTCGTCCACTTTCTCCCGGGAATTGTCCACTTGACGGAGGCGCGAATGCAATACCCGTGTTGTGCCGTCGGGAAGCTCCAGTTGCTCGAACTTCAATGTCAGCTTTGCCGTCTCGTGGACGACCGCCATGCCAACAGCCTGGGCGTTCGTCACTGTCCCCTTTAGTTTGCTGGAGGGTGGTATCAAAACCTTTCCATCCACAATGATTGGCGAAATGAGCACGACCTCTATCGGCATACCCTCTTTGGCTGTGTGCGAAGAAAGCGATTGCAAGAGCCGAACCACAAGGCGCGACCCTGCCGGCACACCGACGACCTTCGTCAATGATGCGCGTGGGAACTCGACATGCTCACCACCATCCAGTAACACCGTCATCATTTCGCCGTTGGTCCACCATCTTCCTGTTACTGGCTGCTTGCCAGCTTCTATGACAACAGACGATCCATCATCCAGAAACTGAACCTGGCGATCGGGCGTCGCGGTTGCGAAGATATTGCGCATATCGACAGCCAGTAGAGCTGAAAGAGTTGCCTCGTCCGGCTTATTTCCCTTTTGGTCGGAAACAAGCGCCCGGATCGCCTGCACATCCGCAACGATCAGCAGGGGCGTCTTCGATTGCGGATCGGCGCCCTTCAGAAGAAATATCCACCTTCCGTCCGGTCGCAGTTGTTCGGAGAACTCGCCATCACCGAACGGGACGACCCCCAGCGAATGTCCCTTTCGCGCAGACACATTGAAAAGGCGCATAGTGTATCCCTTACTTTGCGGCTCGTTCTGTGAGGGCGGAATGAGAGCAATGAGATCTTGACCACCCATTGCCGGCCACACTTTCGTCGCCTTAGGCAGGATCTGGCGCTGTCTCCCGCTTACGATCGCTACGACCGGACCTGACTCCTCGCCAGGCTTCTTTATTATCTTGGCGTCGCGAAAGGGCGGCTCTTGCGCTGCTGCGATCACGCAGATAAAAAGTAAGGTGGCGCTAGTCCAAGAGATCACACCGCACATATAGGAGCCTCTATGATACCGATGACAGGGTGGCGCCGTTCCCGTCATCGATCTCCGGTTTTTAGCGGCAGCTATGCCCGCGCCAATTCAGCGTTTCGCGCGGCCGCACCGCTCAAAACTTCCCTGGCGCGCGTCTGTGCATGAGCGTTCTCAACCATCCATCGCCGATCCTCAAGTCAACACATCAGCGGCTAGAATTCACCTCGCGTGAAGGCTGCCTCCTTGTCGCAGCAGCATAGCCGCTGTATTCATTGACCAGATGCAGCTTTCACGAAAAGCAACGAGATCGGCGGCAGCTCATCGGCGGCGTCGGGTCACGGCAGCTTTGCCTGGCTGGTTCTGCCCTTCCAACTCGGCTATCAGCCGGTATGCTTTGGTCAGAAGATACTCGGCGCGCGGTTGTCCCAACTCGGGCGTATGAAGCCGTATACGTTGGACAAACAATTCCATAAGATGTGTCGGCGTTGTAGCCGACACTGAGCCTTCCTGTCCCAGACCGCGTGGCATTTTGGCTCGTTCAATGAGCTTTGCAGCTTCTCGCAACGGGGACGTCAGGTCGATTTCAACATTGCCATCCGGCGAGGCAGCCTTGGCATCTTGCTTAAGCGTGCGAATATCTTTCAGGATCCCGTTCGCCTCCGATGCAGTAACATGCCTGGTATTCTGCTGTGCAATCGTGAGCCGCTGAGACAGCGTTCGAGTTGTCAACTGTCCAGAAGTGGGTCCGTTCCCATCACAGCCCGCATTGTGTGGGGGTGGGTACCAGTAGTACCCCGTAGCAAGCCTGGGATCGGAGCCCGGCTGCTCGCATCCGCCTCCCAACACGCAGTAATACCCAGGCAGATCCCATCCCGCTTGGCTACCCAGCAACAGCATGTACCCGACGGCATTCACGTCGCCCTTCCCAGTCCCGGTGAGTTTATCGACTAGCCGCCAATTCACGTCATAGTTGTACCCCGCATAAAGGTAGGCCTGCGAGTCATATTTCCCACCCGACGAATTGTGCCAGCCGTATTGGCAGTCATATTTGGCGGGAGTGTAAGAAGAACCGCAATGCGGTCCTAATTGCTCATCGCGGCACCAATAAACCCACCACTTATACGGAACCAGAGTTTTGTAGAAATTGATCAGCATCCCTTGCGCGGCTCCGTTTTGCGCATCTGCGACAACTTCTAAAGTGGCGTTCGCCCAATCATATCCGCCGGTGGTGGAATCTTTTCCGATTTGCTGCAGCTTCGAATAATCGTTCAAGTATGCCGTCTGCTGCGCGGCGTTCGTGTCGTTGAGGCTAGTCTTCTGTCTGTTTAGGTCGGTATAGATCTGTGTTATCGCCTGGTTAATGTCTCCATTAGTCACTGTCAGGTTGTTGTAAGTTTCCTCGAGAATCGTAACGACCAAGGCAACAACTTTGCCTGGATCGCCGGGTATAAACGCGGCGATTCTGGAGACGATGTCTAGGCCCATTTCCAGCCACTTTACGGTAACGGTTTTCGAAGTCGCGAAGTCGACATCACCTACAGCCTCGCCTAATAAGTCTGCAGAACGACTGTAATTGTCGTTCAGGACAGAATAATTGTTTTCAAACCAGCCCCGGACGGTTGCAACGTAACCAAGCTCATTCACCATCTCGGTGTGCACAGTCTGCCAGATCTGAGCGTTATTCGGGCCAATTGGATTCGGCATGCTATTGACGTTGTCTTGGAAATTCTTCCAGTCGCCCTTCCGATAACTGAACTGGGTGTAATACGATCGGATGTCCACTACACCCACTAGGGCTTGGCTGCTAATCGCCTTGTAGGCCAGACACTGCGGACTCAAGTCGGTATTGAAGTTAGCGCAGTATTGCGGGAAGTTCGATTGCGCGGCCGCCGTCCATTCACCGGTGAATTTGTAAACCTCCAGTCCTTTGGTCCCACGGCCAACAATCAGCGCGCGAGCATGGCTTCCACCGTTCTCTGTGAGCGTCGCCACCGCCGTTTGCAACGTGCTGTAGTTTTCAGTCAGATTCCAACCCTGGGCGTCTGTGAATGACTGCGAGTGCATAGGGAGTCGATCTCCGCTTAACGCGAAGGCGTGCATACCGTAGGGACCGCGCACCAGAAACTCGGGTTGAGCATCTCCATGAATGTCGGCGGCCATCACGGTCGCAAACTGGCTTTCTCGATCCCAGCCGGAGCCCGGCAGAGGTAGTGTTTGGGCTAGCTGCCAGTGGTCTTTGTTCCAGAGATGGATCTGAATCGCACCGGAGCCGGCGCCGTCAGTTCCTGCCGCAAGGCCGTACAGCCAGGCCCGGCCAGTGGCATCGACCGAGGCTCGCATCGATTTGTAGCGGTTACCTCTCAGAAAGCCGGGATCGTCCCCGAATGGGCCATTAGATTTGACCATCGTCCATCCGGCACTACTCCATTTATAGGTCTGTACACCTGCAGGAGCACGCGCGATAAGCTCCGCGACACCATCATGATCCACATCGACTAGCTGGATCGAGTAATAGTGACGCTCCTGGTCGAAGCCCTGTCTATCGCTTAGTTCACCACCGGCGCTTGTTTGCGCCCAGCTTTCATCAGCAGCATTCCACCGCCAAACCTGCATGCCATTCTGTCCACGTCCGACCAGTTCGGCGACCCCATCGCCGGTCAAATCAGCGAGTTGAATCGTTAAATAGTGCTTCGGCTTCGTCCAGTCAGTGCCGCCCACATCTGTGTCGGCGAACGGCCGGACCTTAGCCTGCGAGCCGAGTTCCCGCCATTCGTGTTGCGGGGAGTCGTAGCGGAACACATGAATCCCGTCGTGTTCGCGCGCAATCACATCGGCTTGGCCGAGCTTGCGATCGAGCACAGCCGTATGAATGGTCGAGTACCACGACGGCTCATCAAAGCCGGCGTTGTCGCTGAGCGCCAAGAGTCGGGAGTGCGTGAGCAATGTTCCGTTCTCGAACCGGTAGATGCTCAGGCCGTCAATCCAGCGTGCCAGCACTTCGTCCTGTCCATCGCCATCTACATCGGCGGTCTGAATGGTGGAGTGATACTTCGGTTGTTTCCACCCCAGCCCATCACTGAGTTGTGGAAGCGCGATTTGCTTCGCCTCCGGGAAGAGCCGGAACTGTCGAGTTTGAGCAAATGCCAGGCCGGGCAGCAGAATGAGGGCGAGGGAGAAGCCGGCCACCCAGAGCCGTTTCATTCTTAGCGTGAGGAGGAAAGCAACTGAGAGCATTTTAAGCATGTTTGTATCCTTTCGCGATCAACGCCGTGCTTGTCGAGGGGTGAGGTCGTCTCGATAGCAATGTTTTTCGTACGGGCCGGGACGAGTTCCAGCAGAAAGTGCCATAAGCGGTTAGCTTATTCTCCGAGAGCGACAGCTACGCAGGAAAAAAATAACGGGTTTGGCGCGGAACAAGTGGAATTAGTCCTCTTGGGATTTCTTCCAGAGACGCGAAGTGTTGGGTCGTACTAGGCGCCAGAAGATGACGGTGAAGGCGCCAGGGGCGACGCCACATAGATCTGATCCAGCACCTTCAACATGAGGGCATTGGCCGTCGCCTTTCCGTCGAGCGACACCGTCAGGTTGGTCCACACCACAAGCGTCACTTGGCTATTTGGGTCGTAGCCCATGAACGAGTTGTAGCCCGGCGTCTCACCGCCGTGAAAATAGATCGTGTTCGGCCCCCAGCTCAGATTGCTAATGCCGTAGCCGTACTGTTGACCCTTGGGCTTGCTCGGGTCAACAGGCTTCAAGCTGTCAAGCCACCGGCGCTGATATGCGGTGTTCAACACGCGACCGGTAGCGAGCGCCTTGATCCAGATGGCGAGATCGTTGGCCGTGGAAATTACACCTCCGGTAGCTTTGGCGAAGGAATGGTTCACATTGGTGTAGTCTTTGGGCGAGAGGGTACCAGCCCGAGCAGCGGTCTGGACATCGGGCGAATATGGAGGTTTCCCTACTAAAGCGACCGAGGAACTGCCATAGAGGTACCCGTGTGAATAGGGATCGGGAATCGTGTACACCGCCGCGGTGGGGAGTTGAGTGTGCTGCATCTGCAGTGGCCCGAACAACCGGTCTTGCATCGCCTGAGCCAATGGCTTCTTCCCGACCTTCTCCGCGATAAGGCCGAGCAGTTCGTAGTTTGTGTTGTTGTACTCGTAAGCAGTGCCAGGCGGAAAGCTGGATGGACGCGCAAACGCGATGGCCAGCAGTTGGGCGGGAGACCAGGTCTTGGTAGGATCATGGTCGAGGCTCGCAGAAATTTCGGGGGCATTTGTGTAATTGTAGAGGCCGCTTCGCATTTCCAGCAGTTCGGCGATGGTGATGTTGTCGCCCTTCGGCACGCCCGATACGTACTTCGAGACTGGATCCTCGACTCGGAGCTTGTTCTCCTGCGCCAGTTGCAGGATCACCGCTGCTGTCATCGTCTTCGTATTCGATGCGATCCGGAAGTGGGTGTCCGCGGCGGTCGGGCTGGTTGCGCCATGCAGCGTAGTGCCGTAGGTGACCGTAAACTCCCCTTGCGGGGTACGCAAAAGAACTACGGCGCCGGGGATCAGAAGTTCATGGGCAGCGGTGTCCACCATCGCTTTCAGCGCAGATTGATCGATGTGCTTGAGCGTCGAAGGGCCGGCCGGGGAGCGCGTTAATGAAGCCGGCGCAGTCGAGCACCCCGTAGGAAGGTGAGCAATAACGGCAACCAAGGTGGCGATGTGAATGTATCTGAGTCGATACCCCGGTCGCGACGTTTCGATGAATGTCCCCACTTCGTTTCTCCTTGCTTTGCACGATCGAGCTGGATTTCAAATACCGGCTGCGTTTCAACTTCCGTGCGATTATCTCCTCGGATTCGCTGTGCCGAGCAAGAACTCTCGCATGACACGAACAACAGTGGCTTGATCACTGAGGAAGAAGTAATGCGGCGCCTCCGGAATTAAATGGACAACAGCAGTCGGCTTACCGGGATTGGCGGCTTTAAACCTTTCGGTGGTATCGGCGAACCATCGAACAACACCTGGCCAGTTCTTGTCGAAGACCGCTTGCTCATCCGAGCTCAAATACCAGTAGAACGGGAGTTTATTCTCAACTGACGGAACGCTCAGTATTCCGAGTCGCGGCGCGTCGATGTTCGCCCAATCCACCAGCGGATTGTTCATCTCAGCGACACCATCGAAAAGCTTTGGTCCGACAAAGTCCGGTGTTGTGCTGTCTCCAAGGCGACCTCTCGCGTCGAAGGAGAATGCTGGACAGATGGATGGGAATGGTCTTTGGCTATTTTCCATCTGCGCCGTCGCCGCCACAAAAGCCTGGATCGATCTGTCGTCCCTTCCCAATTGGTAAGGTACGGTGGGAAGCTCCGGAAGAACAGATCGACGCGCCAAGTCAAAAGCGTCCAGATAAACGAGCTTGCTGACATAGCTCTTGTATTCCAGCCCGAGCTGACTCAGCTCCGAAGCTGCTAATGAATGTCCAACGAAAACAGCCTTGTTGATGCCGAGGTATTTGAGAACTTCAATATCGTCACGCGCCCTTGTGCGAACGTCGTATCCCTCGTCGGGCTGACTGGAAGGAAGGAATCCTCGGCGAGTAATACCAATCACATGAAAATAGTCTGTGAATTGGAAAGCGAACTGATCATACACATGGGCGTTATCACCGTAGCCGGTGAGCAGAACCATGGTTTCCGGCTTGTCCGCCCCGCCCCAATCCAGCACCTGAAGCGCGACTCCACGGTCAACCGGCACGCATAGTTGCTTGTGTGGCGTATGGTCGCGACAAACCTCTGGTTGAAACCCGGCTACTCTGTCCGGAGCAGCGCAAGACGCCTGCCCTCTCCTTTGCTGAGCAGAGATCGCGGGAACGAGCATGAGCCCGAACGGCAATAGAAAAGAAATCTTCTGGAAAAGCTTCATATCTAATCCCTAATCGTGAGCACCGCGCTAAGTTCGGTCGAATGCTCATCCAAAAGTGGGAGAGGGGAGCCACAAAGTGTGCCAAAAAACTTTCGACCGTAGTGATAAAATAAGCGCCACTGTGGCTCGGCTCGACGGCCCTGATTTCGATAACCGCCTGATGACCGAATTTCGCGAAGGAAGCCCGGAGGCGGCTGGGAAGCTCGTCCAGTTTTTCTATCCGGAGCTGCGGCGTTTGGCCTCAAGCCGCATGCTGGGCGAGCGCGCCAACCATACCTGGCAGCCCACCATTCTGGTGCACGAATTGTACCTGGAGCTCACTCGGGTTAAAGAGCTGCCGCATCGCTCTGCTGCCGATGAGGACGAGAAGAATGCGTTTTTCGGGTTGGCCGCCTTCCTGATGAAGAGGCTCCTGGTCCACCATGCGCGCCCGCTGCCCAAGCAGGTTACGACGGCCGATATCAATGAGGCGCTCGGAGTGGCCGCCGCCGGTGAGCAAGGGCTCCAGGAGATTGAGGATTTGTTGACCCGGTTGGGCGCGATCGACCCCAAGCTGCGCGTGGTAGTCGAAATGAAGGTCTTCGAGGGATTGTCCCGGGAGGAAATCGCTGCGCGCCTGGAGTGCTCCATCCGAACCGTTGCGCGCCACTGGGAATTCGCTCAACATTGGCTAAGGAATGCCATGGCGCCTGAATCACAGGGATGACAGACGAGCAGTGGCAAATCGCCTGGAAACTCTACCAGTCCGGCAGTAGTTTTCCTCCGGAACAAATTCACTCGTTTCTGAAAGCCACCACCGGCGATGTCGAGGTTCGGGACGCGGTCCTCGCCATGTTTGGCGGGACCAAAAAGGTCGAGAGCCTGGACCGGATCGGTCAAAAAATTGGCCGCTATGTACTGACCGGGCACTTGGGTGAAGGCGGGATGGGCGAGGTCTATGCGGCCCGCGACTCGGAACTGGGCCGCTTTGTGGCAGTGAAGTTTCTAGCTCAGTCAGCCGTTGGGGCCTCCTCAGTGGATCGCTTCATCCGCGAGGCAAAAGCCGCATCGGCGCTCAACCACCCCAATATCGTGACCATTTACGAGGTGATCCATACCACCTCCAGGCTCGGCATCGTGATGGAGCTGGTGGACGGTATGTCCCTTCGCCAATTATGCGGATCTCCCGTGCCCGTTGATCGGGTGCTGCATCTGGGCGAGCAGGTGGCGCGAGCGCTGGGCGCCGCCCATGCACGGGGCATCGTTCACTGCGACATTAAGCCCGAGAACCTCATGGTGCGGCAGGATGGTTTCGTCAAAGTGTTGGATTTCGGCCTAGCGCAGGATTTGTCTTCGATGGCCTCCAGCTCGATCCTTCCTGCAGGCACGCTTCGGTACATGTCGCCCGAGCAATCACGCGGCGGAGCAGCCTCTCCGGCCGGCGACGTTTTTTCCCTGGGCATCGTTTTGTATGAGCTCTCCACCGGAGCCCATCCCTTCGAGAGCGGTTCGCTTTTCGACGGGTTGAAAGCGTTGAACGAAGCGGCTCCGCGCCCTCCGTCGTCGCGGAACGCCTTTGTGCCACCGCAGTTGGATGCGCTGATCCTCAGAATGTTGGCGAAGGACCCGAGCCAGCGTCCCTCGGCGGCCGAAGTCGCAAGGGTTCTGGAATCCCGTTTCCCCAACCAGGCAGTGGAAGCTTCGGTTGCGGATAACGCAAATTTGATTCCAGCACCGGCCGGTACGGGACCGGAGCCGGCGATTGACCGCTCCAGACTAACACTGAACCGCCTTAATTGGATGATGCTTGCAACCCTCGTATTGGCGTCGGTTGGCAGCCTAGCCTGGTTCACTTTCCGAAAGGACGTCCCACGCCGAACAGCAGACCTGGAAGCACGGCCTCTAACAGCACAATCCGGCTGGGAACGGTCGCCTGCATTCTCGCCGGATGGACAGATGATCGCTTTCACCTGGACCGAAACGAAGAAGCAGCGAGCGCAGATTTTCGTCAAGCGGTTCGCTGATGATAACCCGGTCCAGATCACCGATCCCAAGAAAAGCGGCAACATCGGTTCGCTCAGTTGGTCGCCTGACGGCAAGCGGATCGCTTTCAAGCGAGTCGAGGGCGACTCCGGCGCCATTTGCACAATCCCAAGTTCCGGAGGCGAGGAAACCAGATTGCTCGACCTCAAAGCAGCAGACCTCAGTTCAGGAATGGATTGGTCGCCGGAGGGCAAGCAGCTCGCCTTCTCCGATTTGCTACCCAATACCACGCGTAATGCTATTTACTTCTACGACGTGCAGTCGGGAGAGAAGCGAAAGCTAACGGACCCGCCCGATGGCATTTGGGGTGATTGGGATCCGAAGTTTTCTCCTGACGGCCGGCGTCTTGCGTTCAAGAGGGTAACGGCCTTCTGGTTAGATGATCTATATGTGGTTCCGTCGGACGGCGGCTCCCCGATTCGGTTGCCATCGAGTAAGCGCGGAATTTCCGGGCACGACTGGATGCCAGATGGCAATAGCCTGGTAGCCTCCTGCCAGCGCGGCGGAACAATTTACGCGTTGTGGCGATGGCTGGTCAAAGATGGAGGTCCTCAACAGCGGATTACTTTTGGCGGAGTAGACGCAGTAACACCGGTTGTCAGCCGCAAGACTGGTCGCATCGCTTGGGTAAACCGGTTTGACGATCTGAATCTTTATAGGGTTCCGATGCAGGGGGGGGCATCGGAAAGACTGGCCGCCTCGTCCGCTTTGGACGGGCAAGGTAGTTATGCTCCGGATGGCCGCATCGTGTTTGTCAGCGACCGAAGTAATTCTCGCGAGTTATGGGTGGCGCGGGCTGATGGGTCGATGCCGGTGCGTGTCACAAATTTCAACGGAGCGGCACTCGGAAGCCCGGAATGGTCACCTGACGGGCGGCGGCTGGTGTTCGAAGCCCAGATTGACGGGCAGCCGGATATTTTCGTTCTGACGTGCGAGTTGAACACGTCGCGTTGCGGAGAGCCCCAACGTTTGACCTTCGATCGCTCTTCGGAGTTCTTACCAACGTGGTCGGCGGACGGCCGGTTCATTTACTTTGCGTTGAGAGGCGGAGGGCCTTGGAACATTTGGAAACAACCAGCCGATGGCGGATCCGCGCAGCAGGTTACGCAGAATCGCGCGTTTCTTGCGAGAGAATCTCCAGACGGACGGTGGATCTATTTCGCCCGACCCGACAAACTGGAGGTGTGGCGAATGCCGACTCCCAATTTTCGTAGCTCGTTAAAAGAGGAGTTAATTGTGGGTCCGCCTTATAGTCCGCATGCTGCAACTTGGACACTTCATGGCGACGAGGTTCTATTTCTTGATGTCGCAAAAGAAAATAATGTTGCCGCCATCCGGGCTTGCGATATTCGAACTCGGCGAACCCGCACGATTCTGGAGGCGGCGGAAATCTCTACTGACGACAAGCTTTCCGTTTCTCCGGATGGGAAGTGGGTTCTTTGCTCCAAGCTCGATCGATCCGGCAGCAACATCATGGTTAGCGACGATCTTCGGTAATTTCCGTCACACTCGGGTCCTCTTGCGGAAGGCCTTCGTTGGTCTTGGAGGCGGCGTTCTCGCCGGCGCCCTGGCAGACCGAAGATCAGATTTAGAAGGGGCTGTCTCTCCAAAATATTCGAATCGAGCTGCAATGACTGAAGTTGATCGATTTCATTTATTCCTATGGTCGTTGTACCAGCAGCTGCTGCTCTTGCAACACTTGACTCAATGCTCAAGACCTCGGCCGAGATTAGGCTGGAGAACCTCGCGCTCCGGGAACAACTCGTTGTCTTGCGACGTTCAGCGCCGAAACGGCTAAAGCTGATGATCGCCGACCGAATCTTCCGGGTTTGGCTGAGGCGCGTTTGGGCCGACTGGAGATCCTCCTTGGTCATCATCCAAGCCCTAAACGGTCGTCGCCTGGCACCGTAAGGGCATTGGAAAGTTAAAGCAGACCCAACGCACGTTCTCGGACCGGTTCTTTACCCAGTTCGAAACTGATCAGCAATGTCGGTGAGCACCTTGCGACTGACAGGAAATTGCTGCCGGTAGAAGCTGAAGAAGCCAACCACCCGTTCGGGTTGTAAGACCAGTGATGACACTGTTCGGAGTCACGATGGTCTCCCAACGTCCTTATCGACTGCGAATATGATCGAAAAAAAATTAGCGATTTCCTAGGTAGGGAAGGTAGCGCAATCCACGCAACCTTATTGCTTCATCGTTCGCTTCAAACCATCGAGCGCTTCGCGCAGTTTACTGAGTTGGCTCTGTAGTTCCCGGCGCTTCTCGCCATGTTCCACATCGGGGAGAAATCGCCAAATGGCGGAGTATTCGTTTTCCGCTTTTTTGAACGCCCGTTCCGCGGCGCCCAATTCACCGGCTTGACGCTCCGTCTCCGCGATGCTGACCAGGGAGAAGCATAGATCGAGGTCAGTTTGAAGGAACTCGATCCGGGCCTGGTGAGTTCTGGCGTGAAGATCGGCCATGCGCTGGGCGAGATCGCTCATTTCAACATAGTCGCCCGCCGCGAATATCTAACCTTTAGCCGGAACAGCGTTCTCCCGGCACCAATCCGGGCACATTGTGACGTCTGAAAATTCAGTGGCTCAAGTTGCTCATCGTAAGGGCCGAGCGAATTGCGATACGCCTGGAGCACAGTACAGGAGTAGACCAGTTAGTTAACCAAAAGAGCACGCTCGAGTGAGATGGTGAGAATGTGTCTTGAGAAGCCCGGGAATACGCGCTTGTTGGCGCTGTTGGAATGCAGGAGTGGACCGGCGTGCGCCAAGACTGGCCATCTCGCGAACCTAACAGGGTTTTCAGTTAACCGACTTGTAGAGACGTTCGCAGCGAAAGAGTTTGGCTCCCTGAACAGTATTCGCACTGAGACCCTTTTGGTCAATAACCAAGTGTTTGAAACGTCGAGCCTTAGCCACCAGGAGAATGCCCGAGAGAGAATTGATGAGGCGTGATGGTTCGGAAAACGACGCTCGTGCACGAACTAGAGGGGGAGAAACACTCGCCGTCAGCGATCATTTCGGGAGTCTCTCAAGTGGGTGAACAGTTGATCGTAATTCCGCGCAAGTCGTTGAAAAGATGAGTGGCTCCTCAGGTAGGGTTCGAACGTCGACCCTTCGGAAAACAACCAAGCTTCGGCTTTGTTCGGTACCTTCGAATTCGCGGAGAAACGGATCATGTTGAGAGCATCCCACCGAGGCCTAGCACCCGGGGCGCGAACTATCGCGCGGGAACGGCGTTGACGCTCAGAGAAACGGAAAACGGACTTACCGTTTACGGATACTCGCGTGTGAACTTTATGTGAGCAATGGTTATTGCCGTCTCGCTTGCAATGACGCAGGGCGTGTCGAACCGATGCAAGGTCCGTACTGTCGTGGACGGCGACGGGGATGTTCGCGGGTCACTCAGTTTTGACACAGTGCGAAAAAAACTCTGAAAAAGCAGGTGCGCATTTTGACACAGCTCCTGCCTTTTGGTGTCAAAATGCCCGTGGAAGTCGTTGAAAGGTAATGGTCGGGGCGGCGGGATTCGAACTCGCGACCCCCTGCGCCCAAGGCAGGTGCGCTACCAGGCTGCGCTACGCCCCGACATTGTACTTTGATTCTAAACCACTCTTTGTGTGGCGCTCCAATGACTACTGGACGAGATGTCCTGTGCCTTCGTGAGTGCGCTCGTCCCGTGCGGATGGCCGCTCTATGAGGCGTCGAGGGTCAAGCAGATGTTGCGGGCGGTATTGACGTAAGGACCACTGAAAGCCTGGCTCAAACTCGATTCCCAAAAAGTAACCTATTTCACGAAAGACGCAGTAGCAGACTTTACCTTGCAGCTCCCCCTTGGGATAGCTAATGCGCAAAGTTGTCTCAGTGGGGATGGGAGACTCGACCTGCAAGCATGCTCCCGAGAGCGAGATGTCCTCAAGATTTGCAACGACCCTGCGGATCCGGCCTTTCCTGTCCTTCCATTGGACATCGACCAGATCAGCGCATAGCATTCGCGGTTCAGCTCGCCGGTTATGCATACTCCCGTTTTATCGGCCCGCTCAACGAAACCTTTAGCGCAAATTGGGGGTACTAATCACCTACACCAGGTAGGGACACAACCCACAACTCGGTTAGGATCGCTAGTCTCGGCCTCCCTAACAGCATAAGACGTAGGATACCCCAGTTTAGGGTTACCAAAAATTTTCAGATTCGATTAAAAACTTCAACGACCTTACTTAGCGTTTTATATTGGCGAATTAGCGGCACCATCTTTGTTTCGCGTTCATCGATTTCTTGCGAACGCTTTAGTACTTCGGCCGCTCTTTCCTGGGGGACACGGACCACCCCATCTTCGCCCGCTACGATAATGTCGCCTGGCTTAACCGTCACGCCAGCGCATTCCACCGGAATATTATTTCCGGCGCTCGCCCAACGGCCAACCGAGCTAGATGGCACGACCGACCTCGAGTACGACGGGAGCCCCAATGCCCGCACCTCAGGAATGTCCCGGAGTCCGCCATCGATCACAACTCCCGCCATCCCTCGAACCTTCGCCGTCGTTGCCATCAGCCCCCCGAGACCCGCCACGTCGAGACCATTCTCCACGACGATAATTCCCACTTCGCCCGGCTTCGCGTTGTCGATCATCGCGACTGAATGTTTCGCGCTCAGTGCGGGCGTCGCCTGCTCGGGGGTAGCCTTCCGGAGAATCGCCGTGACTGCCCGGCCAACAATCTTGCCGGGAACGCGAGGGCGCATGTCATGGGACATAAAGCCGCGCTGACCTACGATCTGGTCCACCGCATCGGCGACCGAAGCTACAGTCGATTTCTTAAATCCTTCGATCAGCGCCTGCTCCGGATTCATCTTTGCCGGCGCAGCAGCCTGGAAGCCGGACATAACGAAGACTCCAGCAACGATAGCAGTCGATGCCGTGACAGCGGCTACAGCAGTTCTCATGAGATCCTCCCTGGATCGTAGATGATGATCGGTATATTCAGGATAATCCCCGGATGCTAGCAATCATCGCAGCACCCTATCACCTCGGAGAACGCGGCAAAGCGGTTGGCGCGGGCCCTCTTCAAATTACGCCCCAGCTTAGTTCTCCCTCGACAATTCTCGATCTCGGCGATCGGACCTCATGGGAAAACGTCAACGACGGTATTACCGCTGCCGTCCTGTCAGCCCGGGATATGGGGGCCCTGCCACTCGTTCTCGCCGGCAACTGTAATTCCTGCTTGGGAATTCTCGCGGCTATACGAGACCTGCAACCCGGCGTTGTGTGGTTTGACGCGCACGGCGACTTCCATACAGAAGCGACGTCCATTAGTGGATCCCTCGAAGGGATGTCGCTCACGCTTGCCACAGAGCGATTTGTCCCGGAGAGCGGCGTCGTACTTGCCGGGGCCCGCGACCTCGATCCTGGTGAGATCGAACGGGTTCGCGATCGCTTGCGCTACGTCCCGTCGGGCATCCTTAAGGGGGACGCTTTGGCCGCCCTCGATAGCGTGTACGTACACCTCGACATCGATGTTCTCGATCCGTCGATCTCACCTGGAGTTAACTTCCAGGGCGCCGGTGGAATGGCGGTAGATCAGCTTCGCGAATCGTTGTCGTTCGTACTGACCCGTTGTAGCGTTGTGGCCATGGCGATAACGAACTACAACCCGGATCGTGATGTCGAAAATCGAACGCGGAACATTGTTGTCGATCTGGTCGAATTCATTCGCGACTTGCGGATGACCTCGTCTTCTCGGTAGCCTCGAAGTTGCCGCACATGAAGATTCAAGCGAAAGCGCCTTGCCGTGTCGACCTCGCCGGCGGAACTCTGGATATTTGGCCGCTGTACCTTTTCCATGAGAATGCAGTTACTGTCAATTTCGCCGTTGACCGTTACACATCCTGCGAACTCATCACTCGCGATGATGCGAAGATCGTGTTGCGCTCCGCCGACCAGAAAGGCGAGGAGGCGTTCGAGAACTACGAGGCGTTAGCAGCAGCAAAGAAATACAAACTACCGTTGCTCGCTCACATTGTTCGATTCTTTCACCCGCCGTCCGGAATCGAACTTTCGACAGATTCCGAGGCGCCATCGGGAGCCGGAATTTCGGGCTCATCGTCTTTGTTGATCACGACCGGCAGCGCTCTGAATAAGCTCACCGGAGCGAGCTACAACATCGAGAAAATCCGCGAGATCGCTCAGAACGTGGAAGCCCAGATTATCAACGTCCCGACGGGCTGCCAGGATTATTACCCGGCAATGTACGGCGGTGTCAGCGCCATCGATCTCACTGCTGCGGGCATAAAACACAACCATTTGCCTCTTGACCTCGAGGACTTCAATCGAAGGATCGTGCTCGCGTATTCCGGAAAACCTCGAAATTCCGGCATCAACAACTGGGAAGTAACGAAAGCTCACATCGACGGTGATCAAGCTCAGTATTCAAGAATTTCGAGCGCATTGCCGCGATCGCTCATGCGCTGCGGACCGCATTGGCGAAGCCCGATTGGGACGAAGCAGCGCGGCTCATCCGTGAGGAGTGGTCTCATCGCCGCAAAAACGCTCCCGGAATCACAACCGAACTCATTGACCGTCTTATCGCCAGCGCCAAAAAGGCCGGTGGTAGAGCCGCGAAGGTTTGCGGCGCCGGCGGCGGTGGATGCGTGTTCTTCCTTGTCGAACCCGGCTCGAAGGAACGAGTTCAACAGGCCATTGCTGCCGAAGGCGCCGAGATTCTTGATGTCAAGGTCGCCGCCCAAGGCGTGCGAGTCAAGGTTTCCCGGTAAGATCCATGCAAGCCACCATTCCGAGCGACAAGCTGGGTCTGGTGCTTAAGATCGGCCTGTTCGTCTTTCTCGCTTACGTCGGACTCGCGGTCTTTTACAATCTTCTCGTCTTCTCGGGCCTGCTGATCGCTGGCGCCGTCGGTACTTTTCTAGCGGCAGCCGTAGCTAACGCGGTAGCGGTCCGGATCTTTGAACGGGGACGGCTCTCAGACGTCGGCCTGGGCTGGAGCGAACGTTCATCGCGAGACATAATCTTCGGGCTCAGTAGCGGCGTTCTGGCAGCGGCTATATTCATCGGGCCCGCTTTGATTGCCGGCGCCGCCACGATAGAACGCGACGCGCAGTTTCCGGCGAGTCTGCCGTCCTTCGCATTTCTTACCGCAATATTGATTTTCGGAGCATTCGGCGAGGAGTTACTCTTTCGCGGTTACGCCTTTCAAATCATGGCGAAAGGATCGGGACCGTTTTCGGCGCTATTGCCGGTGAGCGTATTATTCGCCTTCGCGCACGCCAGCAATCAGAACGTTTCCGTTCTCGGCCTCATCAATACGTTTGGATTCGGCTTGGTTCTCGGTTACGCTTATCTGCGCACTGGAAGCCTATGGCTGCCGATCGGGATCCATTTCGGATGGAACTGGGCGCTGGTGGTATTCGGGTTGAACGTAAGCGGCTTTAAAATGGGAGTGACCGGGTTTGTCGTGCGCTGGCGCGTTTCGGATCTTTGGAGTGGCGGCGCCTACGGCCCGGAGGCAAGCGTGCTGACGTGCGGCGTCATCATCGGGTTATTGTGGGTGCTTCACCGCGCTCCCATTCAGTCACGCGAAGCCTGAGGAGGTATTTCGATGTTTCGTTCCTGCCTGCTGTTGGCGTCGATGGTAATCCCGTCCGTCAACCCATCGCTTTACGCGGAAAAACTGACGTCCGACCAGCGCATCGAGATTCTCCGCGGCTTGACCGCCGAGTATGCGACCGCCAAGACATATCTCCCGAAATCGAAAAAGCCTCTCGAATACAAGAGTACAGGCGAGTTCGATAAAGCAGAATGGCAACAAGTTGGCCGCGAGCTAGGACCAGCGGCCCGTCCTGGCGATCTGGTCCAGATCACAAAAGTTCAGGTCGATGACGATCGAATCATCCTCGAAATCAACGGTGGCGCAAAAGGCAAGCGCAAATGGTATGAGAACGTCGAAGTCGGGATGGGAAGTCGGACAACGCCGATCAACTCCCAACAGAACACCGCCGCTCCAGGTGGTACGAACCTCGCGATTGTTTTCGACAAAGCAGTGCCCGGACTCCCCGCTACCGAGCTGAAAAAGCTTCTGGCTCCGATCCTCGACTTCGACAAACGCAGCGCAACCGAGCAACTTGTCGAATCGCTGCCACCCGAAGTTCAGGCGGCCGTAAAAGAGAAACGAGCAATCGAAGGCATGGATCGCGATCAGGTGATTCTCGCCATCGGCAAGCCCCGAACGAAAGTTCGAGAGACCAAGGATGGCGTCGACGAAGAGGACTGGATCTACGGTCAGCCTCCAGGCAAAGTGACCTTTGTGACGTTCGGAAACGGCAAGGTGACTCGTGTGAAAGAGACCTATGCCGGGTTGGGCGGATCGACCGCTCCTACTCATCAAGCCACCACTCTAAAGGCCGCGTTTTTCCGGGCTCCAGAGACGTGCTTGGTATCATTGGAGAAGAATCCAACAACTCCAAAGGAGAAGCCTTCCCCCAATGGCAATTAAAGTGGGAATCAACGGCTTCGGCCGTATCGGGAGAAATGTAGTCCGCGCCGGACTGAACAATCCCGACATCGAATTCGTTGCGGCCAACGATCTTACAGACACCAAGACGCTGGCGCACCTGCTGAAGTACGATTCCACCTTGGGTCGCCTCGAGGCCGATGTAAAGTTCGACGAGACCTCCATCACCGTAAATGGCAAGCCCATCAAGATTTTCGCCACCAAAGACCCCGCCCAGATCGACTGGACCTCGCTTGGCGTGCAAATTGTCGTCGAATCCACCGGACATTTCACCGATGCCGACAAAGGCCAAGGCTCACCTGCGCGGCAGCGTCAAGAAGGTCATCATCTCGGCGCCGGCTACGAATGAAGACGTCACCATCGTGCTCGGCGTCAATGATGACAAGTACGAGCCTGCCGAAGCACAACGTCATCTCCAACGCATCGTGCACGACGAACTGCCTCGCGCCCGTCGTGAAAGTTCTGCATGAGAAGTTCGGCATCGAGAAGGGCTCGATGACGACGATCCACAGCTACACGAACGATCAGAACGTGCTCGACTTCCCGCACAAGGATCTGCGTCGCGCCCGCGCCGCCGCGATCAATATGATTCCGACGTCCACCGGCGCCGCCAAAGCGATCGGCTTGGTCATGCCGGAACTTAAGGGCAAGCTCGATGGCTACTCGATGCGCGTGCCCACTCCGAACGTCTCGGTGGTCGATTTCGTCGCCATTCTGAAAAAGAACACCACGGCGAAGAGGTCAACGCCGCTCTCAAGAGCGCTGCCGAAGGCGAGTTGAAGGGCATTCTCGGCTTCACGATGGACCCGGTCGTCTCCAGCGACATGATGAAGAACTCCGAACAGCTCCATCGTCGACGGCCAGTTGACGAAGGTGCTTGACGGCAACCTCGCCAAGGTTGTGGCTTGGTACGACAACGAGTGGGGCTACTCCTGCCGTGTTGTCGACCTGATCGGCTTTCTCGCCAAGAAGGGTCTGTGATCGACAAACAGTAGGAACGCCCCGCCGCTTGTCAGAGCGGCGGGGTTTTGTGTATGGATACGATTCGATGTCCGTGGGCAAAGGGCGAACTTTACCATCGTTATCACGATGAGCAATGGGGCGTGCCTGAACATGACGACCGAATGCTTTTCGAGATGATCGTACTTGAAGGCGCGCAAGCCGGCTTAAGTTGGGAAACAATCCTCAAGAAGCGCGATAACTATCGCGAAGCCTTCGATAACTTCGATGCGGAACGAGTCGCAGCTTACGACGATGTGAAACTGGCTCACCTTTTGCAAAATGCGGGTATCATCCGCAATCGTCTCAAGATTAGTGCGGCCGTCGTTAACGCCAAAGCGTTCCTCGTAACTCGGAAGGAATTTGGCTCTTTCGACAAATACATCTGGAGCTTCGTCGGCGGTCGTCCCGTTCAGAATTCGTTCAAGGCGATGACTGAGGTGCCCGCCAAGACGCCGCAGTCTGACTCCATGAGCAAGGACCTAAGCCGGCGCGGGTTCAAGTTCGTTGGCAGCACGATCTGTTATGCGTTCATGCAGGCCACGGGCATGGTCAACGACCACCTGACTTCCTGCTTTCGTTGGCGCGAACTAACGATCGATTCGAGTCACGTACGCGTCCCGCGGCATACCGGCCGACCGCGCCTTCGCAAGTAGCTGTTCGGCTTCTTTTCGATTGTTCGCCGAACCCAACACAACCATGTATCTCCGTCGTCCCTGACCCTCTGGTGGAAATACTTCCGGCTGAAACATCTTTGAACGTTGACTAATTTGCTCGGCGCGCTTGAAGGCCCCTTGATAGTCCTTATAGATTGCGCAGACAACAACCCAGTTACCTCGCTGCGGAGCGGCCGGCGCTGGCGGGGGTTCGACAGCGCGGCTCCGAGTTACTGGCACTGGCGCAGGAGCATTCGTCGATGCCGCAATAGGCGTTTGACTTGACTCGGGTCGCGACGAGGATCTCAGCCAAAACACAAACAGAACCACTGCTGCAAACACTGCCACCAACGCAGCCGTTGGAACTCGGCGGCGCACTGTAGGCGGCGCCGGAACTTCGCGTCCGTGCAAAACATCGAGCGCTTCCGCCGAGCTTAGCCGTCGTAAAAGGCTTCCCTCGGCTATACGATCCAAAGGCGACGGCAAACTGCGCGCTTGCGCGGCATTCAGAGGCTTTCGTTGCGTCAAAATTTCAACGATGCTCTCACCAACCTGGAAGATGTCATCCGACGGTGCCCCAGCGCGAGAAATCGTCCACGGCGACAGCTTCACAGAGTCACCGACGGCGACAATGTTCTTCGGTGCAATGGCGCCATGTGTCAGCCCTTGCGCGTGCAGGTAGACGGTTGCCTGTAGAACAGAATCCACAACGGCACGGGCTTCCTCTTCGCTGAGGGCACGGTTCGATACAGCATCGAAGAGGCTATCGTCAGGTCGTTCTGAGACGATGTAATCGAAGATGTCCTCTTCCACTTCGAATGTCCCGCTCGCATAAGAGCGAAGGATATTCGGATGCGACAGCGTTACTGCTGTCGACCATTGGGTTGCGAATTGATTGCCTTGAGCTATACGAACAATCGCCGGCCCGTCGGATGTATCGGTAGTAAATACTCGGGTGTCACCCTCATCCCCTAGGTGGTCACCGATCATATACTTGCCGCCGACGACAGATCCCGTTAGGTCGCGCCACTGGTAAGTCATGCTACAACTTTATCGCGAGGCGCCGACTCCTTTGTTATCGCGTCCAGCAGTCTCCGGCTCGCCTCAGCAATCTCCAGGACCGCGCCATCGAATGCTGCCGCGTTCGCCTTCGAGGGGGCCCGAAATCCGCTGATCTTTCGAACAAACTGCAGAGCGGCCTTGCTGCATTCGTCGTCGGTAGCGCGCAGCCCAGGCTGTCGTAGAACTTTGATGCTCCTACACATACTTCTTATTGTGAACCGTCACGTGTGGGCGCCTTTCATGCGTTCAAAGAAATTTAGCGGTGAGATCGATTGACAAGCGTGATCACAGCGTACATAATCAAAGAGTTATTTAACTAAGTGGTTATGAATACTCACGCCAACCTGGATGCTACCTTTGCGGCGCTCGCCGATCCCACCCGCCGAGCGATTCTCGCGCGATTAGCTTCTGGTGAGGCATCGGTAACGGAGTTGGCCGAACCGTTCGAGATGAGCCAACCCGCCATTTCGAAACACCTAAGAGTCCTCGAGCATGCCGGTTTGATTTCACGCGGCCGGGATGCGCAGCGACGGCCTCGCCGGCTTGAAGCCAAGCCGTTGGCTGAAGCAAACGACTGGTTGGAACGCTACCGGCAGTTTTGGGAACAAAGCTTCAATCGCCTCGATGATCTGCTGGATGAGTTGAAAGCTTCGGAAAAAAAGCGTGGACCACAAAAACGCGGACACAAAAAATAACAGAGGAGATCACTCATGCTCAACACTGGAACACTGAAAGTCGCAACACCCAGCGACCGGGAAATTCAAATGACGCGAGTCTTCGATGCGCCTCGCCATCTCGTGTTTGATGCGTTCTCTAAGCCCGAGTTGCTCAAGCGCTGGTTTGGACCACGGGGCTATTCGCTAGTAGTCTGTGAGGTCGATCTGAAGGTGGGCGGCGGCTTTCGCTTCGTGCTGCGAGGACCTGATGGAAAGGATATGGGTATGCGCGGCGTCTATCGCGAAATCGTCAGGCCCGAACGATCTGTTCATATGGAGTCGTTCGACGACTTTCCGGGCGAGGCGCAAGTCACTTCAGTGTTCGTCGAAAAGGATGGCAAGACGACGCTTACCGCCACCGTACTCTACCCCTCACAGGAAGTTCGTGACGCAGTAGTCCAATCCGGTATGGAGCACGGCGCAGCGGAAAGCTACGATAGGCTTGCCGAGTTGCTCGCTTCCTCGCAAACATAATGACGCGGACCCCAAATGAGTGCGCCCAAGACGAAATCACCGAGCGAAACGAAAGAGCAGGTGAAAGACGCGCTTTCATGGCTCGAACAACACAGCACTCAGCACGATCGCGAGAACCTGAAGAGATTCGGCATAAGCGCAACCAAGGCGTTCGGTGTATCGATGTCGAATATTCAGGTTCTTTCAAAACGCTTGGGTCGGAATCACGACCTGGCCGCCGCACTGTGGAAGACACGCTGGTACGAAGCGCGCATGCTCACTTCCTTCGTCGACGAACCTGCGCTGGTAACGCCGGAGCAGATGGATCAGTGGTGTCGCGAATTCGATAACTGGGGCATCTGTGACACGGTGTGCTTTCATCTTTTCGATCGCACCCCATACGCCTGGGATAAGGTTGGCGAGTGGGCCGGTCAGAACGAGGAATTTGTTAAACGCGCGGCATTTGCGCTGCTCGCCAGTCTCGCAGGCCACGATAAAACCGCCCGCAACGAGGCGTTTGCTGAGAGCCTCCATCTCATCGAACACGCCGCTACGGACGAACGAAATTTCGTCAAGAAAGGAGTGAGTTGGGCGCTGCGCCGGATCGGCAGACGCAACCAGGAACTCCACTCGGCAGCGCTGCCGGTCGCTCAGAGACTGGCCGCTTCAACGGACATCGCTGCGCGATGGGTCGGCAAGGACGCCCTTCGCGAACTCACCAAACCATCCATCTTGCGAGCCATCGCGAAAGGAAAATAGAGATGAACAGTCCCGAAACTCTCACCGTATCGCGTCACGGAGAAACTGAAATTCTCATCACACGCGTGTTCGAAGCGCCCCGACATCTGGTCTTCGACGCCCACACTAAACCCGATTTGCTCAAGCGCTGGCTCGGCGTGCGCAACGGCTGGACACTCGCAGTCTGCGAGATCGATCTTAGGGTCGATGGCGCCTATCGTTACGTGTGGAGGAATGAAGCCAAAGGTCTCGACATGGGAGCTGGAGGAGTATATCGCGAGATCACTCCTCCCGAGCGGCTTGTATGTACCGAACGTTTCGATGACCCCTGGTATTCCGGGGAAGCATTAAGCACGACCGTCTTCAACGAGCAAGCCGGCCGAACCACGCTCTCTTTGACTGTGCGATACGAATCCACAGACGCGCGCGAGACTGTCCTCAAGTCGGGCATGGAACGCGGTCTGGGCGAGAGCTACGACGTACTAGCTGAACTCCTGGCAACGGCCGTTCACAGCAGCGTCACATCACGATGAACGAGTCATATCGCTCGATGTTCCGCCAGCGGCCGGCACGTAGCACTTCAGTGTGTAGTCCATCACCATGCGATCGGCGTTGAAGCGCCAACCGAGAGTTCGGATCGTACGCTTCATCCGGTTGATCCACCCACGCGGGAGTCCGTCGCTGATCCCGCTGGTAGTACAGCGGAATCACTTCCTCGCGTAGAGCGCGATACAAGTCTTCGCCGTCGCGCCGATCGTGGACGTCCATGTTGGAGTGCGTTCGTCCGGTACCGATCGAGAAGCCGTTCAAGCCATCGTACGCTTCCGCCCACCATCCATCCAGCACCGACAGGTTCAAGCCACCGTTCAATACCACTTTCTGACCGCTCGTCCCGGATGCCTCAAGAGGACGGCGAGGATTGTTGAGCCACACGTCGACGCCCTGAACGAAATGACGCCCGACGTTGATGTCGTAGTCTTCGATGAAGACGAAGCGTCGGCGAATTGGTTTGGCGCATGAGGCCGGCGATCTGCTGCAGCACTCGCTTGCCGGGCTCATCGCGAGGGTGCGCTTTGCCTGCAAAAACGAACTGTACCGGACCGCTTCGGATCGTTCACCATGCGACGCCAGTCGTTCGATGTCGGCCAGGAGCAGGTCCGCTCGCTTATACGTCGCGAAACGGCGTGCAAAGCCGATCGTAAGCGCATCGGGACTGAGCATCCGTCCCAGTTTCGTGCACGCTCTCTTCGACTCCCCGCGAGCGTCGGCCTGCTCGACGGCGCGGCGTCGGACAAACTCGAGCAGCCGCGACTTCAAACTGAGGTGCGTTTCCCAAAGCTCGCCGTCGTCGACCTCTTCGATGTCCTTCCCAGGTCTTCGCGTTCGCCGCTGTGCTCGCTGCCATCCCGTGCCCAAGTGCCGATCATACAGGCGAGACATCTGCGGCGACAGCCATGACGGACACATGCACTCCGTTGGTGATGTGACCGATCGGAACGGCGTCTTCGAGGCTTGCCCGGGTACAGCCCGGTCCACATCGCCCGGGAAACTTCTCCGTGAAGCGCCGACACAGCGTTTGCCCGACGGGAGAGCCTGAGGCCGATGACGGTCATGCAGAACGCTTCATCGTGATTGCCCGGTTCTCCCGACCGAGCGCCATCAGCGATCGTGGGATGATGCCCAGCATGTCGCGTAGCGGCCCGAGGTGCTCTTCGATCAGGTCGGCGCTGAAGCGGTCGTGACCCGCCGGAACAGGCGTGTGCGTCGTGAAAACGACCTCGCGCGACACACGCCGCGCCGCCTCATCGAACTGACTCCTTCTTCCTCCATGCGGTTGCGAATCGCTTCCAGGACGGCGAATCCGCTGTGTCCTTCGTTGAGGTGAAGGACACCAGGCGTAACACCCATCGCCTTCAGAGCCCGGAAACCTCCGACGCCCAGCAGCAGTTCCTGGCGAATTCGGATCGCGGCCGTCGCCACCGTACAGCCGCGACGTCAGCTCGCGATCTTCCGGAGCATTTCCTTCGACATTGGAATCGAGAAGAAGCAAATCGCATGCGGCCAACCCTCATCCGCCAGACTTTTGCCCTGATGGATGCCGCCTCGGGTCTCAATCTGCACCGTGACCGGCGCGCCGTTCGGACCGATCGCGGGTTCCATCGGCAAGCCGATCAGCATCGGTCTGCAGGTACTCCTCATGCTGCCATCCGTTGGTATCGAGCCTCTGCCGGAAGTAGCCCTGGCCATAGAACAATCCGATGCCGACGAGCGGAATGTCCAGGTCCGACGCGCTCTTGATGTGATCGCCGGCAAGGACGCCGAGTCCGCCCGAGTAGATCGGAACCGATTCGTGTAAGCCGAACTCGGCCGAGAAATAAGCCACCGGACGCGGGCGGAAGACGCCGGCATGCGTCGCGCCCCACGTCCGATCCGCCGCAGGTATTCCTGCTGACGACGGTAAGCGTAGTTGATGCGGCTATGCAGCATCAGTTCGCCTGCGCGACGCTGATCTTCTGATAAGGGGATCTCGCACAGAAGCGCGATCGGGATTGTGGTTTAACTGCCGCCAACGTGCTGGATCGAGATCGCGAAACAGACCGCTGGTGTCATGATCCCAACTCCACCAGAGATTCCGCGCAAGTGACCATAGTCTTTCTCTGGACAGGAGCGATGAAACGGTCCAACGTACGGGCCTCACTCACGACGGGCGCAAGCTCGCTCGCCGCGTCGACGAGCATCCTGTATCTCGTCATCCAGGAAGGTGCGCCGGTGCGATAGTCTGGACAACCAATACACCTTGCAGCACGCCGCGATCGATTAGGGGAACGCCAAGAAAGGATTGATAGTCATCCTCGCCCGCCTCCCGAAAGTACTTGAATCGCGGGTGAGTCTTGACATTCTCGACTGCGATTGGCCGTACTTGTTCAGCCACAAGTCCTGCGAGCCCTTCATGCAGGGCAAGGCGAAGTGTGCCGACGCATTCTTTTCGCAGTCCGAGCGTGGCCGCTAATACGAGATTCGCCCGATCGGGTTCGAGTAGATAGGCCGAGCAGACGTCAGTTTGAAATCGCTTCGCGATCAGCGCAACGATGTTCGTGAGAGTGTCAGCAGGATTACCGCCTTCCTGCGCAAGATTTCCGATTTCTTCTAGCGTCAACACGTAACTGCGGGCGGTTTCTCCCCGCGGACTGGAAGCCGTTGCTGCTCTGCTCATTCGATTTCTGGTTTCCTTTCAACATGTAAGCAACTCGGTCCGTAGCCGCGACGAAGCGACACCATCGACAAGGTCTGCCCGTAGCGTAGTCACGGGGCGGTTCCATTTGCAACATCAAAGTTTTTATGACGGTCATATGAAGAAACGTGGTTGCCTTCGTATCGATAAACTGATCGGGTGCGCGTCGCATATCTGATCTTCGCGGCCACCCTTCTGCAAGGTCAGATATTCGTTGGTTCGCGTTCGTGCGCCCCCTGCCACTCCAAGGAGTTCAGTCGCCATTCGGTAAGCGCGCACGAGAATGCTCTTCGGCCCGCGAGCCTGAGTCCAGCGACCGCTCTGTTTGATCGCCCGGTGCGAGAGAGGGACGGGACCGAATTTCGCTACAACGCCACGCCGGAAGGCCTGAATGTACAGGTCACTCGAGGCGATCAATCGGCCGAGGCAATGCTCGAATGGATATTTGGATCCGGGTTGCTCGCCTTCACTCCCGTTGGCCGGGTGGACGGCGCCTACTTCGAGCACCGCGTCTCCTGGTATTCCGCCTCGAAGCGTCCCGGTATGACCATGGGTCACCCGAACGCTCCCGCTGCCCCGCTGGGCCAGGTGCAGAGCGCAGATACAATCTTCCGTTGTTTCAACTGCCACGCGACGGGTGTTTCACCCGGTCCCGATCTATCGCGCATACAGCCAGGGGTGCAGTGTGAAAGATGCCATGGACCGGGCGGGGCACACATCAAGGTGCCGACAAATCAGAACGTCGTTCGATTGACCAAGCTGTTGCCACGGGCGCTAGTCGCACTATGCGCGGATTGTCACCGCACGCCGGACGAAAGAGTTCCCGTCTCCCGGACGCCTGAAATAGCTGACCCGGTATCGATTCGGTTCGCTCCCATTGGTTTGATGGCAAGTAAGTGTTTTCAAGCCAGCAAAAGCTTATCGTGCGTCACATGTCATGACCCACACGGCGGTCCGCGACTTCAATCCACCGCTTACGAGAACAAATGTGCCGGCTGTCACGCTTCAGCATCCCGAGCGATCTCCGGTTGCCCACGTGAGACGGACACATCGTGCCTTCGTTGCCACATGCAGAAGGCCACGCCTGTACCGGATCTGACCTTTACAGACCATCGAATCCGTGTTTACCGAACTACGCTCAAGAAGCAATGAATGGATTTTCCACGTCACGTTAAGGAGCCGGATGCGTCACATTGTAAATTCCGAACTAACATCGGTAAGTGAGAGGCGCAGCTAGTTCAGTTATCAGACCGCCGAACCGATCGACGTCGAAAGCCAAGAATGCAGCCGCTCATATTACTTTCTCCATTTCTTCTTGTACCGATTGCGGTCGTTGCCGGCCGGCTACCGGCCCGCTGGTCAGCTCTTCTGGCCTTTTGGCCGGCCAGCCTTGCGGTGTACTTCGGTTTTCTTTTACAGACCGTTACGACAGAGGGACCAATAAAAGCCTCACTGCCATGGGTCCAATCGCTTGCGTTGGAGCTTTCTTTTTACGCCGACGGCTTGAGCGTAGTCTTCGCGTTACTGATAACGGCCATCGGCTCGCTGATCGTTCTCTTCAGCGCCTTCTACTTTGAGAATCATCCCCACGCGGGTCGATTTTTCGGGACGCTCTTCGCCTTCATGGGGTCGATGCTTGGCGTTGTGCTCGCAGACAATCTGATCGCATTGTTTGTGTTTTGGGAACTGACGGGCTTCACATCCTTTTTACTGATTGGATTTGAACACGATCGGAAGGAAGCGCGGGCCTCCGCCATACAAGCGCTACTAGTCACCGGGACTGGCGGCATGGGTCTGTTGGCGGTTGCAGTATTGATTGAGCAAAACGTCGGTACTGCGCGGCTGTCGGCCTTGCTATCGGAAGGATTAGCGCTCCGGAACATCGACCCATATCCGTTCATCGTTACTCTCGCGTTGTTTGCGGCTTTCACAAAGTCTGCACAGGCCCCTTTTCACTTCTGGTTACCGAACGCGATGGCGGCGCCCACTCCTGTAAGCGCGTACCTGCATTCCGCGACGATGGTGAAAGCCGGCATCTACCTGGTGGCGAGGCTCACGCCGATTCTGGGTGGAACATCTTTGTGGACGGGACTCGTGGTTGGCGCGGGCGCGACCACGATGGTGTTAGGGGCATGGCGTTCTGTCGCTGAAACCGATCTAAAGCGGATTCTTGCTTACTCCACAATCAGTGCGCTGGGCGTGATCATGATGCTGCTGGGAATCGGAACTTCTGACGCAGTGCTAGGGGCATTGGTCTACTTGATGGCTCACGCGTGTTACAAGGGCGCTTTGTTTCTTGTCGCGGGCACGTTGGAGCATGAAACCGGGTCACGGGACGTCACCGAACTCGGTGGTCTCCGTCATTCCATGCCAGCCATCGCGATTGCAGCTGGTTTAGCGGCGCTTTCGATGGTGGGAATCCCTTTGTTCCTGGGTTTCACCGCGAAGGAGCTTTTTTACGGCGCTCTGCTGGGCAATGATGCTTCTGCTATTAAAGCGCTACTCGTCGCTGGTGTCGCAGCCAGCGCGCTGTTGGGCGCCGCTGGTCTGATTGCCGGCATTGCGCCATTCACAGGTCCATTAGGTAGGGCTGTCGCTAAGCATCAGGTCCCCATTGGTCTCGCGGCGCCGCCGCTGGCACTCGCTATCGCGGGGCTGATTGCTGGAGTAGTGCCGGGAGCGACTGCGGTTCCTATCGATCTTGCCGCGTCGGCGGTTCTTGGCAAGGCAATCGGCGCACATCTTGCGCTATGGCATGGTTTCACGCCTGTGCTGGCGCTGAGCATACTAACTGTGGCGACAGCGGGTTTGTTGTACGCGAAGCGCGACGAAATCCGACGACGGATTTGGCCGCGTTGCTTCGGCTTTGAAAAACTCTATACGGCGACATTGCGTGGTCTCGACCAATTGAGCGCCTGGTCATCGCCCGCGATGCAGAGCGCCTCACTCCGGGCCTATGTCCTGACGCTGATCGCAACAGTCACAGTGCTGCTTGCCGGGGTGCTCATTCTTCAGGGTGTACCCCATTCTGCTAGCGTCACCGACGTTCGACCCCCGGAAGTAGCTGCTGCATTAATGATCGTTGCTGGCGCTCTCTCCGCTGTACGCGCCAGGTCAGCCATTACAGCCGTGCTGTCACTGGGTGTCACCGGTTACGGCGCCGCTCTTACATTTCTATTCTTTGGCGCGCCGGATCTGGCCATGACGCAGTTCTCTGTTGAGACTCTCACGGCTGTCATTTTTGTTCTGGTGTTCTATCATTTTCGGAGCTTCGGTTCGCTATCACCACTGGGCGTGCGGGCCCGCGACGCGCTCGTCGCGGTGATCTACGGAAGCTCAATCGCTATCGTCCTACTATTTGTCGGTTCCACACTCACACCCATGCGCTTGGCCGGATTTTTCTCTGAGTCGAGTCTACCGCTGGCTCATGGCCGCAATATCGTCAACGTGATCTTAGTGGATTTCCGAGCGCTCGATACCCTCGGTGAGATCACGGTGCTAGCGACGGCGGCCCTAGGTGTTCGAGCTATTCTTCGCCTCGGGCGACGAAATGGGGAGAACTGATGACCTCACTCATTCTGCGGACTGCTACGCGGGCATTGATGCCCCTACTTCTGCTCTACGGACTTTTTCTGCTGCTTCGCGGTCACAACGCGCCCGGAGGCGGCTTCGCCGGTGGCCTGGTAGTGGCGGCGGCATATGCGCTTCATGCCTTTGCCTACGGCGTCGATGCAGCACGTCGCGCCGTGATTATTGATACGTCTCAGCATCATCGGTATGGGGCTGCTACTCGCCTTGGGAAGCGGCCTGCTCCCGCTAGTCTTTGGCGAAGCCTTTCTGAAGGCGTTGTGGCTTGCTCCCGACATCGGCGTTGGTACGCCACTTCTGTTCGATCTCGGCGTCTTTCTCGTTGTCATAGGCGTTGTTCTGACCATTACTTTTACGTTGGTGGAGGAATGAAATCGTGGAGCTGATACTTGCTGGCGCAGTTGGTGTGCTTTACGCAGCAGGTATCTATCTGATGCTGCGGCGGCGCCTTGCGCAACTGATCGTTGGACTCGGTCTATTGAGTAACGGCACGAACCTACTGATCTTTCTCGCCGGTGGGTTAACTCGGTCGAGACCGCCGATCATACCTGGAGACGCTCAGGCTTTGGTGAAACCGTTTGCGGATCCGGTACCACAATCGCTGGTTCTGACTGCCATAGTAATTGGCTTCGGAGTGCTTGCCTTTTCTCTGGTGCTTGCGCACTGTGTTCATACCAGTACGGGGACCGACGATATCGATGAGATTGGGACGGCCGGCCGATGAATCTGCTCGTGCTTCCGCTTCTGACGCCTCTATTGACGGCTGTCATTCTCCTCTTGGTGCCACGCAGGCCCTTGTTACAGCGATCGATCTCCTTTGCCGGTTCAATTGTAGAGGCTACGGTCGCAATAAAACTGTTCGTCCAAGTGGAGCAGCACGGGATACAGGTGCTGCAATCGGGTGGATGGAGCGCGCCGTTCGGCATCACACTTGTGGCGGACCTATTCGCAGCCATGTTGATAGCAGCGACAGGTATCGTAGGTCTTGCCGTAACGGCATCTTCGTTTGCCGGAGTAGACCCGAAGCGCGAAGCGTTTGGCTACCACGGCTTGCTACACGTTCTTCTGATGGGCGTGTCCGGCGCGTTCCTCACTGGCGATTTGTTCAATCTCTATGTCTGGTTCGAGGTAATGCTGGTAGCGTCTTTCGTATTGATGTCTTTACATCGGACACAGGCTCAACTCGAGGCTGCTTTTAAATACGTAACGCTCAACTTACTGGCTTCTTCGCTGTTTTTGACTGCTCTCGGACTGCTATACGGCAGCACGGGTACGCTCAATATGGCCGATCTCGCTGTCGTGTTTCGTGCGAGGCAGATCACCACCTTCGAGCTGATTTTGGCGGTATTGTTCGTGGTCGCGTTTGGTGTTAAGGCAGCTCTGTTCCCGTTGTTCTTCTGGCTACCAGCGTCATATCACACACCGCCCGCTGCCGTCGGAGCCATATTTGCCGGCTTGCTAACCAAGGTCGGTGTCTATTCTCTGATTCGGATAATGACGTTGTTGTTCCCACATGCGCCGAAAGAACTCTATACCTTGATCCTTGTTCAGGCCGGCTGCACGATGATCGCAGGCTTGGTCGGAGCTTTGGCGCAACAAGACTTCCGGCGCGTTTTGTCATTCAATTTGGTCGGTCATATCGGCTATACAACTGTCGGACTGGCTCTTATGACCCCGGCCGCCCTGGCGGGTTCGATCGTCTACATGCTCCACCACATTTTTGTAATCACAAATCTGTATCTCATCAGCGGCGTCTTTCTAAGACTTCGGCGGACTACAGACTTGGCTAGCTTGGGATCGCTCTACCGCGACCAACCATTAGTGGCCGCCGTTGCTATGATTCCTGTCTTTTCTCTAGCGGGCGTTCCACCGCTCTCCGGATTCATAGGTAAGCTGGCACTGTTGCGCGGAACATTCGACGCCGGAGCCTTCTGGACATCGGCCGTTATCTTGATCGTGGGTGTTTTAACCCTGCTATCCATGGCGCGACTGTGGGATGAGGCATTTTGGAAGCCTGCTCCGAATGCCGACAAGACAGCCCTTACCGGCATCGTGCTCGCGCCAATCGCTTGCCTCACGATCCTTACTTTAGGGTTTACGTTTGCCGCGGAGCCGGTCTTCCGACTCGCGTCGAGAGCATCGGATCAGTTGTTGCAACCCCAGCCTTATATTGACGCCGTACTGAAAAGAGGCCAGCAACAATGATTTTAGGAAATCTTCTGCTCGCGCTCGCGTGGACTGCGCTCAATGGCCAGTTCACCCTATCGAGTCTCCTTACGGGAGCTTTCCTTGGCCGAATCGTACTGATAGTTCTCGCGAAAGGGGGCGTTTTGCCAAGCGCCGAAGTTGGACGTTTGGAGCGCGTCCTATCATTGCTCGGATATTTGGTATGGCAAATCGTGGTGGCCAATTTACGTGTGGCGAGAGACGTAGTTAGCATTCAGCCGCGACTTCGACCCGGCGTCATCCGGCTGCCGCTTGAAATAAGCACAGATAGGGAAATAATGTTGTTGGCCGCAATGATCAACATCACGCCCGGAAGTGTGGCGCTCGATGTGTCCGAGGATCGCCGGGTAATGTTCATACACGTTATGGATATGACCACTCCTGACGAGGCCCGTCGCGCGATTAAAGAAGGATTTGAACGGCGGATCCTGGGTTTGCGGCCTGCTGAGCAAGGAGTCATCCATGCGGCCTGAGTTCCTGTTGAATGTGTCTATGGTGATGCTTTCCGTTGCGCTGCTGGTTGCTTTCGTGCGCGTAGTGAAGGGGCCATCGCTACCGGATCGAGTGATTGCAGTGGATCTTGTAGGAGTATGCTCGGTCGGACTGATTGTCTTGGGCGCCGCTCTGACAGGAGAGCGCACGTTTCTCGATGCCGCGGTAGTGATCGCTCTCCTTGGATTTCTCGCGGTTATCGCTTACGCCCGGTATGCCGAAACGGAGAACCCGAAATGATTCAGTGGTTAATTGGCTCGTTGGCTCTCGCTGGCTCCACACTTGTGCTGCTCGCCGCGATTGGAGTGTTACGCATGCCGGACCTTTTCATGCGAATGCAGGCCGCAACAAAAGCCACTACATTAGGACTCGCGTGTCTGCTGGCGGCTACAGCCTTCCAACTGGCGGACTTCTCCTCCTTCATCCGCGCCATCAGTATCGGAGCGTTTGTGATGTTGACCTCACCGGTGTCGACACATGTGATTGCCAGAGCCGCCTATCGCACAAACGTTCAGCTGTGGAAGGGTACGGTTGTGGATGAATGGCGCGGGGATAGCCGTCCCACAGAGGATCCTCGTCCGTGACTCGTCTTCAATTCCTTGTCCTGTGCGGCTGTGCTACTTGCGCTTCGAACACTGTTCCTTGGCTGGATGTGCCATATGTCCGGCAGGTTAAAGCAGGCTGTGGAGCCGCGGCGGTAGCGATGGTTGTGCAGTACTGGGCTCGGCATTATCCAGCGCTGAGAGAGGCCGCCGCTGAAACAGACCGCATCGACGAGTTGCTACCGGCGTCCAGGAAAGGAATCCGTGGCGCGGCATTGAATGACTATCTCTCGAAGCGCGGCTTTTCCGTATATATTTTCGATGGCGAACTACAGGATCTACGTCAACACTTCGACAAGGGCCGGCCTGTTATCGTGTGCCTCGGCTTGTCTGGACCTAAAGCGCCGCTACATTACGCTGTGTTGGTAGGCATTGATGAGGAGTCAGTCTGGCTGCACGATTCTGCTCGCGGAAAACTTACTCGTGAATCGTTGGATCAATTTAAGAGCGCATGGGATGTGACCGGAAATTGGGCTCTGTTGGCCGTTCCGCGCGATGTTCGGTGAAAATCGCCGGTGAAAATCGCCATCGCCCTGCTCTCGTTGTATGTACTCAGAGTTGGCGCCGCGCCGCCAGACACATCCGCCGATGAGTTACTCAGCCGCGCTGTTTCTCTCGCTGGCTCGGGACGTCTCGACGAAGCCGAGCGTGTACTCCTTGACGGTGAAGCCGCCTTCGCCGGCGACGCTCGATTCTTAATTGAACTGGCTGGTGTTTCCTGGCGTCGAAAGCAGGCCGAACGAGCAAAGTCATTTCTTCACCGTGGGCTCCAGATCGATGCGTCCAATTCCTACGCGAATGAGTTCCTTGGCAGTTTGTACCTGCTCGACGGAAATCCATTCGCTGCCCTGAAGTACTGGAATCGTGTTCGTCGACCGGTAATCAGCGGCGTTGTGTTCTCACCCGAGCCACCTCTGCGTCCCGAGCTATTACAACGTCTTTCCGCCGTCTCGAGTGGTCAGTTACTGACAGGAAAACTGTTGGCGCAGACGGAACGAAACTTCGACAGATTGCTCATTTTCGGCGAGCCGAGGTTCGAACTGACGCCAGGCTCAAATAACGAATACGGCTTAGTCATTCGCTCTCCGATCCTTGCGCATCCCCTATCGGGCATCGCCGGTCGGTTACTACCTCTCGCCCGAGGTCTGCCGTACAAACAGATCAACCTCGATTGGCTCAATATTCGGAAGCGCGCTCTGGCCTTCACGTCGCTCTGGCGCTGGGACCCGGAGAAACGGCGGATCGCGATCAAGTATCGGGCGCCGCTCGCCCACGGAGCATACGCCCTGTGGACCGACCTTCGCGACGAAAACTGGGAGTTGAACCGGAGCACGGATTCTTCGCCCATTTTCCGTGTCAGGAGCGCAGCGTTAGGCGGTAGTGTCCAATTTGAAGTCGGCGGTGGCCAGCAATGGACTCCAAGTCTTCACCTGTCTCGCCACACATTCCAAAGCAGCGGCTTGAATACTACGATGTGGGAAATCCGTAACCGTCTTGATCTGCGACGCTGGCGATACGCTGAACATCGCGTACAGGTCGATTCATCGGCGACGTTGCGTGTAGGTCGCATCTACTCTCGACGATCGTCCCGTTTAATCGGAGGTGAGTTCGACGCTGCGATGCGGTGGTTTCCCCAGCATAAGGATGATCTATACGAACTAAGCGGCAGGCTCCGCGCTGGGGCGCTATCAGGAAATCTTCCGATTGATGAGCTCTATATGACCGCGATGGAACGCGATAACGATCTCTGGTTGCGCGGGCACGTCGGCACTCAGGACGGCAGAAAAGGCGCAGCCCCGATGGGAAATCGGTTTGTAGTAGCCCAGACGCAAATCGCGCGGAGAATATTACGGGTGCCTTTCCTTCGCGTCGATGCCGGACCATTCATCGATATTGGGAATGTTGGTGGTGTACCTGCGCTGGGATCGCGTGGTTGGCTCTATGATACGGGTGTCCAGGCAATCCTCACAACGCTTGGAGGATTTCGGCTCTCAGTTGTCTACGGATACGACATCCGCGGCGGCACGAACGTTCTGTACACGACAGTGTCACGCTGATACGGACAAGGCTGGTTCCGGCGAGTCGGCTTCCGCCACGACAGCAACGACGATTATGATCACTACGATCAAGCCAATAAGAGCTAGAATACCGACGATTAATCCGCCCTCGACGTCCTTCTCTGAAGCCCGGGCACGTTCGGAGAGTCGCGACAACTCTGCGTCACTTAGGGTGGCCACAGCCGCCTTCATCTGCTCGTTGTTCACGTTGTACTTCTTCAGCGCATCCACCGCAGCCGGGTAAGAAAGAACGCGTTGGATATCCTCGATGTTCTTCGTCCGTTCATTTGCGGCTTTCGATATCTTGCCTTGAATCTCCGCCAAAGACACGATATGGTTGTCTGCGACTGCCTGCGGCGCCGAGAAGACTGTAAACACCACGATAGTCATCGTGGCCGACAAGCCCTGCTGGAATATGCCCTTCATGACACCTCCGGTGATTGAGTTCGCGCAGTGCGTGGTCTGCTGCGACGTGGGATGCATAATCGATAGAAAAGTTTCCTCCTGTAACATGGGAGGAACATGCGTTTGTCCTGACCCCAATGTTGACCCGGCGAGAATTTTCTGGGGGACTGCTCGCGAGCTATAGCCAGGCACGGCAGGATTCCGTTCATTTTCCTGGAGCGCAATGGGAACAGCGTGAGCCGCGCGAAGCTGGCATCGATGCGTCGAAGCTGGATCAATTGGCCGCTGAGCTCGAAGGTCACGGGTGCGTCGTGAAGGACGGGTTCGTGGTAAAGACCTGGGGCGATCAGTCGGAAAAGCGAGACTGGCTGTCGTCTGTCAAGCCGCTGTTCAGCACATTGCTTTTCTTTGCGATCCAGGAGAAGAAGCTGAAGGGTGTAGACGTTCGGTCTGGCGTCCTATGGATGGGAACTCCGACCCAAAGATCGCCCGATGACGTTCCGCCATCTCGCCGACATGACCAGCGGGTATGCTCGGCCGGAACCGCCCGGCGCCGCGTACGCGTACAACGATTACGCGATCCAGCTCTATCAGAAGACACTGTTCGATCGTGTTTTCAAGGAGGACCCCGATCGGGTCGCGGCGAGTCGTCTTCGTGCGCTGCAGTTCGAAGACGGATTGTCGTTCAACCCGCGACGGCGTCTGCTGGCATCCGTTCGCGACTTTGCTCGTATCGCGTGGTTCTGGCTTCACCGCGGCCGCTGGAAGGATGAGCAATTGTTGAAGGCCGAATTCTTCCGGAAATATCAGAAACCCGATGTGGCGTTTTCGCTGCCCCACACGCAGGAAGCAGGCAATGACGACTACCTTGGCATCGGTACGTTTGGCGGTGGCTCCGATCACTTCACGAAATTCGGACCAGGCGTGTACGGATTTAATTGGTGGTTCAACCGCACGAGCCGTCTGCACCCAGATCGAACAACCTGGCCCGATGCTCCCGCCGACGCAATCCTCTCGATAGGCGCCGGAGGGAACTGCTCGGCCATATTTCCGTCGAGCGGCGTTGTGCTAGCATCCGCGCGCGGCAAGTGGGGACAATTGTCCGGAGGTGACTCACAGTCGCCAATGAACCTGCGCCTGAAGCTGCTCGCTGAGGCTGCGGTTAACCGTAGCTAAACGCTATATCCTATCTAAAGCTCGAACGAACAGCCGATCTGATGTGCACAAAACCTATTTCGGTCCGACACTACCCTCTAGAAGGTTGCATGACGGTATTCCGACTGTTAACGTTTGCACTAGCTTCCGGGCTCATGGTCACATGTCTCGCGGAAACGCCGGAGGAGTTGTTTGCGACGAAGCTGCTACCGGTGCTGGAGCGGGATTGCCAGGGCTGTCACGGACCTGCGCAAACGCTGTCGAAGCTCGACGTGAGCACGCGCGAGGCGCTCGTGAAAGGCGGGGTCCGCGGATCGGCCCTCGTCCCGGGCAAGTCAGAACAGAGCCTGTTAATCCATGTTCTGGAAGGGCGAAACAAGCTTCAGATGCCGCCTGGGGGCGAAGGCAAGAAGCTGCCTGCGGAACTCATCGCCGCATTTCGCACGTGGGTTGACGCGGGGGCGCCGTGGCCAACCCAAAAGCCGGCGGCCGGGTGGGACTACAAGGCTGAGGATCTGTGGGCGTTTCGGCCGATCCGCGCTTTCGACGACAAGAAGCGGATCGACGACTTCATCAATGCCCGCCTCGCCGAGCGCAACATCGCCCCGGCGCCCAAGACCGACCGGCGAACGCTGATCCGTCGCGCCAGCATCGATCTGACCGGCCTGCCGCCTACTCCCGAGGAAGTCGATGCGTTCGTCGGCGACAAATCTCCGAAAGCGTGGGAGAACCTGATCGAGCGCCTGCTCGCGTCGCCGCGATACGGCGAGCGTTGGGGCCGGCAGTGGCTGGATGTTGTCAGGTATGCGGACACCAGCGGCTACTCGAATGACTTCGAGCGGCCGAACGCCTGGAGGTACCGCGATTACGTCATCCGAAGCTTCAACTCCGACAAGCCTTACGACCAGTTCGTGCGCGAACAGATCGCCGGCGACGAACTCTATCCCGACAACCGCGAGGCGGTCATCGCTACCGGCTTTCTGCGTACCGGTCCGTGGGAGCACACGGCTATGTCAGTGGAAGCCGTCACCCGGCAGTCGTTCTTGGATGACGTCACGCACGCGACTGCGGCGACTTTCCTGGGGCTTACGGTGGGCTGTGCCCGGTGTCACGATCACAAGTTCGATCCGATTCCAACGCGTGATTACTACCGAATGCAGGCCGTCTATGCCACCACCGAGTTTGCCAGACCAAGGGTTGCATTCCTTCCGGGCGAGAACGTAGCGGATCTGAAAACGGGCGCTGAGCAGATGCGCGCGATGTACGATCGAGCGGTGCAAAAGAGCAAGGAGTACCGCAAGCAATCGGCGCAGTCGCTCCTGAAGAAGTACAACGTATCTAGGATCGAAGACCTGCCAAAGGGAGAGATCGATCGCGCGATGAGCACCGGCTCGGGACTCGATCCCGAGAAATACGAGGAGTACAAACTTTTCGAGAAGCACTCACAACTGTTCCGGGAATCGCTGGACCGGTTTGAGCCAAAGGCGTTCGCGGTATCGAGTGGCCCGCTGGACGGTTTCACCGATGGCGGAAACTCGCTGAAGTACCCGCCCCGAGCTGAATACAAACCCGCAATCATCCACATACTGCCGGGCGGCAACATCCAGTCGCCTGCTGACCCGGTCACGCCCGGCGTGCTTTCTGCGCTTGAGAAATATGGACACTACCTCGGACCTGAAATACCTTCTGCCGCGCAGGGACGCAGGTCAGCTCTCGCGCATTGGATCGCCAGCGCGGAGAATCCCCTTACCGCAAGGGTGATGGTGAACCGAATATGGCAGGGCCATTTCGGACGCGGAATCGCAGGTGATCCTAACAATTTCGGCAGGATGGGCAAAAAGCCAACCCATCCCGAGTTGTTGGACTGGCTTGCCGGCAACTTCATTCGGCACGGCTGGAGCGTGAAGGCCATGCATCGCCTCCTCATGAATTCGGACGTCTACCAGCGAGCGAGCGACTATCCCGCGATTCAGACCGCGAAGGAGAAGGATCCGGATAACACGCTGCTCGCGTATTTCTCGCCGCGCCGCGTCGAGGCGGAAGTATTGCGCGACAGCATTCTTGCTGTCAGCGGCGAGCTCAGCCTTGATAGCGGCGGACCCGGTGTCTTTCCCCAGATCAACGAAGACGTGGCTCGGCAACCGCAGCACCGCATGGGGTCGCTGGCGCCTGCGTATCATCCCTCCGCTCTGCGGAGCCAGCGGAACCGCCGCACCATCTATACGTTCCAACAGCGAAGCCTCATTGACCCGACGATCGAGGTCTTCAATGGTCCGAATCCAGACTTCTCGTGTGAGCGCCGGGACGCATCGACGGTGCCGACGCAGGCGTTTGCGTTATTCAACAGCCAGATGGTGAACGATATGGCGCTCGCGATGGCAGCTCGCCTCGAAAAGGAGGCCACCACGACTGACGAGCGTGTCCGACGAGCGTTCCGGCTCGCGTTCGGCAGGTCTCCGGACACGCGGGAGATCCAGGCGTCCCGTGAGCACCTCACGCGGATGACGGCGTACCACAAGGCTAATCCCGCCCCTGCCAAGCCGGAGAAGAAGCCGCTGGTGCACAAAATTACGAGCGAACTCACCGGTGAAACGTTCGAGTTTGTTCAGGACGAAAACCCGCTTCCGTTTGAACCCAATTTGCATCCGAGCGATGTAGCGCCCGAGACACGTGCGCTTTCAGACCTGGCTCTGGTGCTGCTGAACTCCAACGAGTTCGTGTATGTCTATTGAGACCAGCGTTTCGAAGTGATGACAAAGGAGTTGAAGTGAACCGCAAAATGCTAACCGCAAGGCCGTCCCGCCGCGAGTTCCTCTTCAATGCCGGCATGGGTCTGGGAAGTGTGGCTCTCACCGCGATGCTGGCCGATGACGCCAATGCAGCCTCCGTCCTCGCTCCCAAGCCTCCGCATCACACCGCCAAGGCGAAGCGTTGCATCTTCCTGCTGATGGAAGGTGGGCCGAGCCATATCGACACGTTCGATCCCAAACCGAAACTGGAACAGCTTCACATGACCCGCTTTCAAAAAGAGCGGAGCAAGTTCGAAGCGAACATGAACACGGGCGAACGGTACTACGTGAAGAGCCCGTTCCAGTTCCGGCGCGCCGGCAAGATGGGCATCGAGATCAACTCGCTGCTGGAGAACTTCGCCGGCGTCGTGGACGACGTCTGCTTCTATCGCGGACTGAAGGTGGAGAGCGTCAACCACCCCACCGCGCTCTATCATCTAAACACCGGCAACCAGTTCGGTGGCGACCCGGCGGTAGGCGCGTGGGTCTCCTATGGACTCGGGACGGAAAACCAGAACCTGCCGTCGTTCATTGTTCTGCCGGACGTGGCCTATCCTCAGGGCGGAGCGGCTAACTGGTCGAATGGCTTCCTGCCCGCTCACTATCAGGGAACGCCTCTGCGTCCGGAGGGAGCGCCCATTCTCGACATGGCTCCCCCGCCCGGCGTCACCCCGGATCGTCAGCGCGCCAATCTGGAATTGCTGCGGTCGTTCAACAAGTCTCATCAGGAACGCCATCGCGAGCACGCAGAACTGGCCGCTCGCATCGAGAGCTACGAACTCGCCTTCCGGATGCAGGCCGCTATGCCGGGCATCGTCGACCTTAGCAAGGAATCGAAAGCGACTCTCGACATGTATGGCATCGGCGGTCCGAATAAGGATGCGGATGCCCTCGGGCGCCGTTGTTTGCTGGCGCGGCGTCTCGTCGAGAATGGCGTCCGCTTTGTCCAGGTCATTGCCATGGGCTGGGATTCCCACGACTACATCGACAAGGCGCACGGCGCGCGGCTCCGCGCAATCGACAAACCCGTCAGCGCAATGCTGAAAGATCTGAAACGCACGGGCTTGCTCGAAGACACGCTAGTAGTGTGGGCCGGCGAGTTCGGCCGCAGTCCGGACAACGGCATCCGTCGCGGCAGTGAAGCGTGGGGACGTGATCACAACGCAAAGGCGATGACGGTATGGCTGGCCGGGGCAGGTGTGAAGGCCGGAACGATCGTCGGAGCGACGGACGAAGTCGGCGGATCCGCCGTCGAAGTGGTCCGGCCCCTGCGAGACTTCCAGGTAACACTGCTGCATTTGCTGGGGCTTGACGACAACAAGCTGCGGTACTTCCACGCGGGCCGCGAAAAGCAGCTCAGCCAGGTCGGGGGACAGACGATTCGCGAGTTGCTGGCGTGAGCGCCGACCGCTTCATCCCCGGAACGATCAACGACGCGACGCAGATTGTCACTGAGTTGTACGAGGGCTGGTACTCGGCCATGGTGCGATTTGCGGCGCGTTCGGTCGGCAACGTAGAACTCGCCGAGGAAATCGTGCAGGAAGCCTTGATGGAGCTCTACAAGGAGCTCCGGCGAGGCGGCACAGTGACACAGCCGAGGGCGTGGTTGATGCGCGTGGTGCGCCGCCGCGTCTGGCGGCAATTCGGCGCCGCTCCGGACGATCAGCTGGAGCACGACACGCTCGGCCATGCCGAATCACAGCCGGCGCTGCGCTACGACATCGAGGATATCGGTGAACTGGCGATGTTGCTCGGCAACCTCACGCGGCGAGAAGAAGAAGCTGTGTTGCTTCGGGCGGCGGGCCTCGGTTACGCCGAAATAGCCAAGGAGCTGAATTTAGCAAAAGGAACAGTGAGCACACTGTTGTCGCGAGCACTGCGCAAAATGCAGCATGCGGCTCAGGGAAAGCCTGCATCGCACAGAGAGGGGCGTCATGACAAGGCATAGGGTCTACCGGCACTTCTCTGACGCAGAGTTGCTGAGTTCGCTCGACGGCGAACTGGGCTGGTGGCAGTATTTCTCCCTGAAAATGCACCTGTTCCGGTGCTGGGAGTGTCGCGCCCGCAATGCTGAGTTGGAGGCGCAGGCTCACAGGCTCTCCCGGGTGCTGCGGCAGGACTCGTTTCCGGGGACGCGCCGAGTAGAGAACGCGCGAGCCGCCTTCGACTCGTGGCGATGGCAACTCGAGCAGCCGCAGGCACAGACTGCGAGGCGTAACCTGACCTTGACGAAGATGGCCGTATTCGCCGGAGGGTGCGCTCTGTCAGCGGCCGCTGTGTTCGTTATCCTGGGCAAACCAAGTCCAGTCCAGAGGCCGGTCAACACGCCCGCGGCGCCCCCGGTCATACACGCGGCGCAGCCCCCATCCGCAACGAAGCCGACTCCTGCTGTTGCGCCTGCGCGTATCGTGCCGAAGCGGGTGGATCGCTCACCACTCGAGTTGGACGTTCATTACCGTCTGCATCGGATCGGCGCCTGTACAGCGGAGCCGGTTCTGATCGCCCGGCGCGGCTCGGGTACGATCGAAGTTTCTGCTGTCGGACCGCCGCCGGAAAGGGAACGGGAAATCAGAGCGGCACTGCGGGATCTCGAGCAGAGCGGCCGTATCAACATTTCAATAACGCACGTGAATCAGGACTCGCCCACGACGGACGCGCTGGGCGATGCAACGCAGAAGGCGACGGTAACGCCTGCGATGGCGGAGTCCGATTTTGCGCGAAGATTCGGCAGTCCCCAGGAGTTCGCCCGGATTGCCGGCCTCGTCGTCCAGGATGCCGACGTCCTTTATTCCCATGCATGGGCATTAAAGAAGCACTCGCAAGTGCCGGACGCGCAGGGAGCAGCCGCGGCGCCTGCCTACTGGCTGCGAGATGTCATGCTGCAGGAGCATGCCGCAAAAGTCAGAGAGGCTGCAGCGCGCCTGCGCCATCAACTTGCGGTGGTGCTGCCGCCGGCGACAGCTTCGGACAGCGACACCAGCGCGTTTGACACTGCCACGAAGATTACTGCGATCCTGCATCGCCTCTTTACTTCGCCTCCTGGAACCTCGCAGCGGTCGTTCGAGGACGACGTACTCGAACTGAATTCGCTGTTTTCCAGACTCGATCGCAGTCTGGACCGGTTGTTTTCATCGCGGCTGAAAACTGGCGAATTGAATTGACGAACTCGTAAACAAAACCTGCCCCTGATAGACACTCTCCTGAATAAGACGTGCATCGAATCGTAGTGCGTTCGCTTCAGCAAAGGAAAGAACTATGTCTCGCACATCACGGATGGCCTTGTTTCTCGCACTCGCGAGTTGCTGTTTCGCGCAGGCGCCGACTGCGGAACTCTCCGGTACCGTTCGCGACAGCTCCGGCGCGATCATTCCGGCCGCGAGGTTGGAAGTCCGGAATGAAGAGACCGGACTCTCACGACTTACCCAAACAGACGAACTCGGCCTGTTCAAGTTTCCGCATCTCCCCCCTGGCCCCTACCGTATGACAGCGCAAAAGGAAGGCTTTCGTACTGCCGAGCGCAAAGGACTGCAACTGCACGTCGACGACAAGGTCCAGGCCGACTTTACACTCGAAGTCGGAGCCCTCGCCGAGACCGTCAGCGTAGAGGCGCAGGCATCGATGCTGGAGACCGAGGGCGCTTCCCGCGGCGCAGTGATCGACAATTCGAAGATCGTCAACCTTCCGTTGAACGGTCGCAACCCATTCTCACTGGCGGCGCTGGCTCCCGGAGTCCAGCCGGGTGGAGGTTTCTTTACGGCGCGAGTGTTCCAGGAGCCGGTGAATCAGGGTAACTTCACAGCGAATGGAGGCGCGAGCTTCCAGAACGACATCCTGATGGACGGCACGTCGAACACCGTCGCCGGGCACGGACAACTGGCGATGACGCCGTCGGTGGACGCTATTCAAGAGTTCAAAGTGCTGACCAGCAACTACTCGGCCGAGTACGGCCGGAGCAGCGGCGGCATTATCAACATTGTCACGAAGTCAGGCACGAACCAGTTGCGCGGCACGGCCTACGAGTTCCTGCGCAACAAGGTTCTGGATGCGGGCAACTTCTTCAATAACCGCGCCGGGATCCCGCGGCAGCCTTTTGTCTATAACCAGTACGGTTTTACCGTGGGCGGACCGGTAGTCCTGCCCAAAATCTACGATGGTCGGAACCGCACCTTTTTCTTCATGTCGTGGGAGAGCGTCAAGGTCCGCCGCTCCCGATTCTTCAACGGCACGGTGCCGACGGAGGCGATGCGCCGCGGCGACTTCAACGAGTTGCGTGCCTCAAACGGACAGCCCATCGTGATCTACAACCCGTTCAGCACTCGTCCGCAGGGCTCAGGTTACGTGCGGGACCCGTTCCCCGGAAACGTCATACCGGCGTCGATGCATGATCGGGTTGCCGTGAACGCATCCAAGTTCATTCCGCTTCCCAACCAACAGACCCGGACCGTCGCGCAGAACTACATTGCGAATGCCAGTCAGGAAAACAATCTGGGAATGTGGCAATGGCGCGGAGACCACAATTTCAGCGCTTCGAACCGGATGTTCGTGCGTTTGAGCTATGACCGGCAGGAGGACAGACCTCCCAACTTCTACGGCAATGCCGCTGGGGAACCGACCACCTACAGCTACTCCGCCCAGCCAGACTGGCACGCCTCTGTCGGCGATACTCATAACTTCGGCCCGTCCACGTTGCTCGATGTTCGTGCGGGTTATGCGCGAAACGGCTTCGACCGGCAGCCACGGTCGGACGGCTTTGATCCGACGCAGCTCGGATTCTCGCCAGTACTTGCCCAGCAGGCGCAGGAGTTGTACTTTCCGACTTTCTCGATGGGCGGCTACTCGGGGGTGGGATCGGTCGGCGAATGACAAGTTCTTCCTCGGCGCCGACACGTATTCCTTCGTTCCTCAACTCACTTTGGTTCGCGGCCGCCACACCATAAAGATCGGCGGGGACTTCCGCGTGCTTCGTCACAACACCTTCAACGCCAACAGTCCTGTGGGCTCCTATAACTTCGCCACCGCGTTCACACAAGGCCCCAACCCGCTGAGCAGTTCCACTACTGCGGGTGATGGATACGCGTCCATGCTGATCGGCGCCACATCGTCTGCCACCGCCGCCCTGCGGGCCTCGATTAGCTTCCAGACCATCTATTCCGCCTACTATTTCCAGGATGACTTCAAGGTGAACTCGCGGCTCACTCTGAACCTTGGAATCAGGTACGACTACGAGACACCGCGGACCGAGCGCTACAACCGCCTCAGTTATTTCGATTACGACGCAGCGAACCCGGCTGGTAAGGACATTGGGATGCCCGACCTGCGCGGTGGCCTGAAGTTTGTCGCCGTGGACGGGAATCCGAGAGGATGGAATGATCCGGACCGGAACAACTTCGCTCCGCGATTCGGTTTCGCATACCAGCCGTTCTCGAAGACAGTCATCCGCGGCGGCTATGGTTTGATGTACCTTCCCGGAGGCACTTCCAACAACGGCTACGGCGCCGGGCAGGAAGGGTTCTCCGTCGCGACAACGCCGGTTACCACGGCCGATGGCGGGCTGACGCCGTTCACGCTGCTCTCGGACCTTTTTGCCACCGGGCTGGACCAGCCCACGGGCAGTGCCCTCGGGATGCGGACGCTCCTCGGACAGGGCGTGCGCGGCGATCCGCGCTGGGTCAGGGTCGGGTATATGCAGGAATGGAGCTTCAACGTTCAGCGGGAGCTCCCTGGCAAAGTACACGTGGAAGCCGGCTATGTCGGCAGCAGAGGCGTCAAGATTCCGGCCTCGTTCCAATTGAACACTCTTCCTGACCAATACCTGTCTCTAAAGCAGGGCCTGCTCGACCAGGTGCCCAATCCGTTTGCGCCTGTCGTCACCAGCGGCACGCTGAGCCGGCCTACGGTCACGCGGGGGCAACTCCTTCGCCCGTATCCTCACTACACTGGAGTGAGTTTCTCGCAGAACAGCGCGGGGGCATCCACTTACCACTCGTTCCAGATGCGAATTGAACGCCGGTTTTCGAACGGTCTGAGCCTGTTGGCAGCCTATACGAATGCAAAACTTATCTCGGATACGGATGGCCTGAAATCTGGTGGATGGATTCCGGGTGAGGTTTCGGTCGGAGCGCAAAATCCGAACAACCGGCGACTCGAACGATCTGTGGCGCCGCAGGATGTCTCCCAGCGCTTTGTGCTGAACTACATCTACGAACTCCCCTTTGGCAGGGGCAAACCGTTCGTCAATAGTGGCGGTGTTGCCGGCATGATTGTCGGAGGGTGGGCCATCACCGGTATCACCACTCTGCAGACAGGGCGTCCACTGGAACTGACGGCGCCCAACAACACCAATTCCTACGGCGGCGGGTCGCGCCCGAATAATAACGGCCAAAGCGCCAATCTGCCTTCGGGCGAGCGTTCCATCGACCGGTGGTTCAACACGTCGGTGTTTTCCCAGCCCGAGCCGTTCACCTACGGCAACGTCGGCCGCCTCCTGCCTGATGTTCGCGAGCCTGGCATCACCAACTTCGACTTCTCAGCGCTCAAGAGATTCCCGATCACCGAACGGACGAATCTCGAGTTCCGAGCCGAGTTCTTCAACCTGTTCAACACGCCGCAGTTTGGTCGGCCGAACGGTACATTTGGGAACGTGCAGTTCGGAGTAATCGGCAGTCAGGCCAACTCTCCGCGACAGATTCAGTTCGGTCTGAAGCTGCTGTTTTGACGCTTGTCGAACCGGCCCATCCTCCACGTCGTTTGAGGCGATGCAGCCAAGTGGGGCAGACTTCCAGTCTGCCCGGGACTTTAGCAGGGACGAGCCGCGGCGGCCCGTCACCAGGATCTGAACTGGCCTAAGTAGTGCGAGCTTTAGCTTGCGGCGGGCTTCAGCCCGCCTCCGTTCAATCGCTCAATAGAGGGGTTCTGGAGAGTCCCGTCCGGAAGCATGGTTTCAGAAGCGTCTTCAGTGGGAGCGTTCTTAGATTTCTTAACAGCTCCGTCACACGCTCTGTTTAGTTAGAACGGACACGTACTGTCCCGGCAGATTCTCACTGGGCCGCAGGTCACAGTTTCAACACTGTAGATGCGTAAATGCTAGCGTTGAGTCAGCCGAGTTGCGAGTAGCCGGTAAACAGAGTTGCCGAATCTGTCCCCACTCGCGGGCTGAGCGTGCCGACGATCCCCTACTGACACAGGACGGCGCGGAGAAGGGACGGGCCTCGCGTTATGCGAGTTGGTCCATGTCGTCCGCAATCAGCTTCAGTGTTTTCCTTATCACAGGACCGTGCTGTTGTGCCGTTTCACGAAGCTTGGTTGCCAGAAGCGCCAGCTTCTCACGGAGCTGCTTGGCGATTTCTGCCTGCATTTTGGGCATCAGTCATCGAAGTGTCTCTCCTTCTCCAGCTTGAACAGTAGCGGGATCTTCAGCTGCGATGCCACATCCCGGCGAAGATTGTCCGACACCATGCTACCGAGGTCGTGTGTGCCGCTCGCCGGTCCGCACTTCCGGTTGGCGTACCCGTACATCTCCATCAGGGCGGAAGGCGTAATCTCGACGCGGGAGACTCCGGCTTTGAGATCGACAGCAGCGTGGGAGGTAGTAGCGATGGTGAGGCAGAGCAGCCACTTCATGACAAGGGATCGTATCAGACGGCGCTTGAGGTTTACCAACCCATCACATAGTCGTCCTTAGCAGGACTGACGGCTCCGAACATCACTCCTGTGGTGGGATGAATCCACACCATCTTGACCGCGCCCGCCCCGGCGGGTTGTTGCGAGTATGGTCTCTGCATGCGCGTCACCTCCAGTTTGTGGCCTTTCGAGCGCAACTCGTCTCCGATCGGTGCAGCCAGGACTTCCGGAACTGTCAGCCGGTCACCCGCAAGCTGCGGGTAATTCGATGCATGAAAATTGGACGTGAGCACCGTTGGCTGCTCCACCGCCAGCTGTGGATTCATTCCGAACTCGACGATGTTCAGAAATGCCTGCAACATGGACTGCGGCTGGTTGTCTCCGCCTGGCGTGTTCCACGCCATGATCGGCTTACCATCCTTGAGTGCGAGCGCTGGGTTGATGGTGTGCCGCGGCCGTTTGCCCGGCGCGAGCACATTGACGTCTTTCGCGTTGAGGCTGAAGTACTGCAGGCGGTTATTGAGCACATATCCGCCACCCTCTACAACCACGCCGCTTCCGAAGGTTCCGTTCACGCTGTGCGTGACCGACACGAGGTTACCGAAGCGGTCGGCAATGGAGAATGACGATGTCTCACCGGGTGTTCCATGCGGCGCCGGTCCCGGCTGTGCACGCTGCGGGTCGATCAGCTTACGACGTTGTTCGGCGTAGCTCTTGGAAAGCAGTTGTTCGATGGGAATTTTCGAGAAGCGCGGATCGGCGATCCACCGGTCGCGGTCGGCGAAAGATAGCTTCAAGGCCTCGATGAGCGTGTGGACATACTGTGCAGAGTTGTGGCCCATCGACTTCAAATCCACGGATTCGAGCAGATTGAGAGTCTGAAGCAAAACGATGCCCTGAGAATTCGGAGCAGACTGGTAGACGTCGTAGCCCTTGTAGCTGGTGCGGATCGGCGGTCCCTCTTCAGGTTGGTAGGAAGCGAGGTCGTCATAGCGCAGCAGACCGCCATTCTTTTCATAGAAGTCGGCGGTGAGGCGCGCCAACCTGCCACGGTAGAAGTCGCCTGCTCCTTCGCGAGCGATGATCTCGAGAGTCCGCGCGAGATCTGGCTGGGTGAGTACGTCGCCTGGCTCGAACGGCCCACCGTCTTTTAGAAGCGCTTTTACGGAGGATGGATAGGGCTTCAATTTAGAGATAGAAGCGTTGTGATTGCCGGCAGACCAATGGGTCAGAGGGTGTCCGTTCTTTGCCGTGTCAATTGCCTCAGCCAGTAGCTCAGAATACTTGCGCGTGCCATATTTTCGCAGCGCCAGATCAAATCCACCCACGGCGCCCGGCACGGTGTTTGCCAACATTCCGCTTGAAGGGATTCCGCCTTCCTTTTGGTAGCGTTCGAGAGTGGCGAGTTTGGGCGCCGGGCCAGTACCGTTAATGAAGATTACGCGCTTCTCCTTGCCGACGTGCGCGAGGATGAAGGCATCGCCACCCAAGCCGGACTGGTGCTGCTCAACGACCGCCGTCATGTAGAAGACAGCGACCGCAGCATCGAACGCGTTGCCGCCAGACTCGAGCACATGCAGCCCGGCCCTCGCCTGGAGCGGGTGCTCTGCGGCCACCATGCCATGTGTGCCCATCACCACGGTTCGCCAGACCGGATTTTTGACTTCCGGTGGGTCCTGAGCCAGACAAGATACGGAAAGCAGAGTGATCAGGATCAAAACGGACATAGGACCGATTATAGGCGCGCCGAGGTTCTCGCACGGTAAGGCCGGCGACCGGGATGTTCCCGGCGCGTTCCAACTGATCCTTCGCAGTCACGCGTAAGACCGGACGTGTTGATATAGGTGAGTCACACGCTTGGGTAGTGTCCTACGGTTGTGTTGGTCTGGTAGACGATTGGCGTGTAGATCGTCGGTCGGAGTAATGGCAGGATATCTCTTTTAACCCAGTAATTGTCGCGGTTTCGTCCCGATCCGTGTCAACCTGATGCCGACCTAGAGCGGTGGCACTGGCAGCAGGGGCGACGCTTTCTCGACAAAAGGAGTATCCATGCCAGACGACCCTACCAGGGACCGCTCTATCCACGAAACGACCACGCAGTTAAGCAGTAAAACATCGAGGTTGGTCGCAGAATCGTACGATCAAATCGATAGGGCCAACTGGCTCATTGCGCAAACGAGGCGGCTATTCAAGCCTGTCGAGAATCTATGTCTAGCCCCCTTCCCTCTTACCCCGAGCCCCTGAGAACACCCATTCAACTTCTACGAAGGAATGCTCACAACGCGGGGCTCCGACTCAGTTCCATGTCAGTGGCACGCCACTTTGCGAACTGCAACGATTATCTGTCACGCAGAGCCTGAAAGAAGGCATGAAGAATCCGTAGATTCAAACTGACCCACTACCACCTGATCGTGGCTAGACTGGTGGTGTGCCATGAATGATTTTTCGTCGGTACTGCCCATATTCATAGTTCTACTGCTCGTCGCTTGGTTTTGTGATGGCAAAGCGGCGCAATCGCCCCTAGGCCTACGACTTCCGTAAACAGCAAGCGCTCGCAATTATATAGATTCCGGGTTACGGAGTGGGAGAATCTTCGATTCGCACCGGCACTACACTTTGCGTAATACAATTTTTGCCGTGTTCACAAGAAGCTCAAGAAGACACTTGCAATGGCCGCTGGGATCACGCGGAGTAATTGAGAAACGATTTAACCTTGACATCCGTCTATAGGGCGCGTAATATTCAACGTAGTTTCCTACGCGGATGCCGGCGATCTGTTACGCTTGTTACCGTTGTTTCCCTAGGAGGGGATTTCATGGCGCGCGCCCAAAGACGACAAAATATGGAGACCGCGTCTTCACGCTGACCGAGCTTACTCGGCGTCCAGGGGAAGTGTTTGACACGGCGCGGCATGGGCCGGTCACAATCTCCCGAAATAGCGATCAATTCGCCATTATCGAACGGAAGGAGGCGTCAGCGCTTTACAAAGCCGTCGACCAATTTGAAGAAGTCATCGAGGTTATCGGCGCTGCTGCCCAAGTCGGTTTTGGGGAAGACGTGCCGAGGGGCCTCGCATGGGTGAAGTCCTTCAGCACGGCAGACCTCAAATCTCTTTGCGATGAGTTGATGTCAGCCGTAAGGCGGGCTGAAGAAGATTCTTCTGCTTCGGACCAGGTTAAGTCAATTATTTACGAGTGGCGCGAGAGTGCCTCTGTCATAAGCTCAGGTGTACTCCGATCAGCGATGCAGGAACCACTGGACGAGCAACCTATCTCAGAGCCGAATGGCGAGTTAGTTCGATAACTCCCTTGCACGAAGACCCAGTTTTTGCCCAAGCCGATAATAGCGAAGAGAATTCTGATTTAGAGGCTAGCCGTCCGAAAGATTGTCCTGAAATTGACAATCCGTGGCGTCTCGTTGCCAGTAACAAGCGGGTACTGAAATCATGGTCCGCCCTTTGCGATAACACACCATCAAATGCTCGCAACTGTTATCGCTGGCTTCAGGCGGATGCTACCAAGCAGATCCCCCGGCGCTGCTATCCATTACGTGGTACTGAAAACGTCGGCTGTTGGTGCTACGAGATTGGATCTGGCGATCGCCTCTACTACAAAGTGTATGCCGAAGAAAGAAAGGCGTTGATCTACTTCGCTGGAGCACACCCGCCGAAACTGCCGAGCGCTCCCAAAGAATAGTGCTTACGCCCCTCTGTAGAAACAACCAACACAACGCCGGACACACCCACGCTTGGAGGCGGGATTTGCCCCGCCTGTGACGCCGAAAACATGCGTCCACAGCTTTCAAAAACTTATTTCTCCCTGCATTTTCAACAAAACCGCGCGAACATCCGGCGAAACCCACTTGCTCGCATGCCAAGCTGAAAACAGGAGACACACATGTCGCAAGCCGCCACAGCACGAATCAACGGAGCCAAGTCGAACGGACCCATCACCGCCGAAGGAAAAGCCATATCCGCACAGAACAGCTTGAAGCACGGCCTAACCAGTAGCCGCGTCGTTCTTCCGCACGAATCGCAGGAAGCCTACGACAAACTCGAAGCCTCGCTCATCAACCGCTTCAAGCCCGCTGACGACCTCGAAAGCGAACTCGTCCAGGAAATGGCCGCGGCCCGCTGGCGTCTCCGCCGCATCGAAGCCATGGAAGCCGCACTCTTCAAGAAGGCCATCAAACAGCACGAAGAAGCCGGCACACCCGACGCCATCGACATCGCCTACGCCGAGGTCGCAGAATCGAAGTCCTACCGCATGCTCGTCCGCCATGCGTCCCAGCTCCGCCGAGCCTTTGAGAAGGCCTGGAAAGAACTTCAGCTCATTCAGACAGACCGCAAAATCGACGAAGAAGACGAACTACAAAACGAACCCAGCATGGCCTTCATCAAACGGCAACTCGACGCCGTCATGACCGGCCCCATACCCGGCGCACACCACTCCACATCCATACACAGTCCGCAACTCCGACCGTAACCCGCTCTCGCTTCGAGCTTTGCCACGCGCATTGTCATTCACTGTAAGCAATGGCGTCCTTGCATCGCCAGGCTCACAGACACGGCCGTCGAGTACCGGCATCTGAGTTGATTTGGCGCGCCTGTTCGTTGAGCCGGACCGTGCGAAATCACGATATCGTTAGTCTTCGAGCACGCCCTCGTAAGGAGGAAGAATGGACAGGTTGAGTCGAAGGTCGATCTTGCGTCGGGCTCCCTGCCTGGCAGGCTGCGCAGCTTCTGTACTTGCCGCGCCGCAGACGAAACGGCCGACGTCGGATCGAAAGCTAAGAGTGGTGGCGGTCGGAGGCCACGGCGATGACCCCCAGACCTGTGCCGGGGGCACCTTGGCACTCTTTGCGGATCAAGGTCATGATGTTGTGGCGCTGACGCTGACGGGCGGACCGCCACCTCCACCTGACGCAAATCCGGAAGTGCGCTCTGTGAGGAACCGGCTCGACTCTCTCAAAGCGGCCGACATTCTGAAGATCCGATTGGAGTGCTTAGACTACAGCGGAGGAAACATGGAGCAGTTCCGCTACGGCACGGCATGTGAAATTAGCGGACAACGATACAAGGAGTTCACGGAACTGCTGCTGGACAAGTATAAGCCCGACATTGTTTTCACGCATTGGCCTATCGACGTCCACATGGATCATCGGGCCGCTTCGCTGCTCACCTACACGGCCTGGTTGCACAGCGGCAAGAAGTTCCCGCTCTACTACATGGAAGCGGAGTTGGGCACGCAGACACAGAACTTCTTCCCCACACATTACGTCGACATCACTGCCGTTGAGCAGCGCACGCACGAGGCGTGGAAGGCGCTCTCGCTGTGGTACGACGCGGTCTGGCCTCTTCATGACACGATGCGGAGAATGCGAGGAGCTGAGCGCGGTTGCAAGGTAGCGGAGGCATTCAACCATCACCCCCAGAGCCCTGCACTCCCTGCGTTACCTTGACTGGAGTTTGAATGAGTTTGAAGACGACACGGCGTGAGTTGTTGACGGCACTCGGCCCATTGGCGCTATCTCATCCTCTCGCCTGCGCGGGAGCGCCGTTCCAGTCCGCCGGCGCTCCTCTCGAAGCAGCGCCAACACGCCTGTTCGGCGACGTCATGTTCGAGAAGTACCTTGCTCACGAGGTCGCCGGGCTTCGCGACCGGTTTCTCGGCGGCGCTACCAGCCTCGCGGAGTGGAAGGCCAAACGCTCGCAGCTTCGGACTGAGTTCCTCGACATGATCGGACTCTGGCCCCTTCCAGAGAAGACCCCGCTCAACGCTACCACCACCGGTTCGATTGAGCGCGAGGACTTTGTCGTCGAAAAGCTGCATTACCAGAGCCGGCCGGGACTGTACGTAACAGCGAACCTCTGGCGCCCGCGCGTTGTGAAAGAGAAGTTGCCCGCTGTGCTGCTGTTCGTGGGGCATTACAACCGCGGACGCAACGGGCACAAGACGTTCATGCAGGACCAGGGAAAGTGGTTCGCCAGGAATGGGTACGTTTGCCTGATCATGGACACCCTAACCCGTGGCGAGTTGCCCGGCGTCCATCAGGGCCTGTACGCGATGGCGCCGAAGCCAGGCGGCGAACGCATGTGGTGGATTTCCCGAGGCTATAGTCCAGCCGCCGTCGAGTGCTGGAACGCGATCCGCGGGATCGATTATTTGACTACTCGCCCGGAAGTGGATTCCGGCCGCATCGCCGCCACAGGTCTGTCCGGCGGCGGAGCGGTAACGTTCTGGATCGCGGCTGTTGACGATCGCGTCAAAGTGGCTGCCGCGCACTCGGGACTCACCGACTGGGAGTCCCTCGTCCTCGATCGGATTCTGCGCCTGCACTGCGATTGCATGATCCCCTACAACACCTACGGCTGGGAATTGGCTACCGTGGGAGCGCTGATCGCGCCCACCCCATTCCTGTTTGTGAACTGCGACGACGATCTCGGTTTTCCCATGGCGGCCAACCGGCGGATTGCGGAGCGGCTCAAGAAAATCTACAGGATGTACAACCGGGAGGAGCATTTCCAGGAGTATGTGACGCACGGTCCTGTTGGCGCCCACAGCTACACGCCTGATTCGCGGATGGCGATATTCAAATGGATCAACAGCCATCTGAAGAAGGACAGCGGGCCAATAACGGACGTGGACGATGTCCGGTTCCCCGAGGAAGATTTGCGGACCTTTCCTACGGACGCTGACATACCGAGGGGCGTTCTCAACAACGAGATTGACCAGAGCTTCGTTGCAGCGGCAAAGGTAGACCTTCCTTCGCGCGGCCAGTTCGACTCGTGGCGGCAAGACCTCGTCACCAGGCTGCGAACGTTGTCGTTCCGCACATTCCCGGAACGGATTCCTGCGGCGGACAAGGCTCCCCGCCCAAACAGGTACAGATTTGTCGAATGGGAGCGCGAAGAAGGCGTGCAGGCATGGAAAACCGAATCGGGAATCGTAAATTACATCGCGCTCCACGGAGTCGTGAGTAACGAACCTCCTCGCGAGAGGCCGGTCACGCTGATCGTCCTGAACGAAGGGGAGTCGCTAAGCGTGCCTCCGGATTGGGCAACGACGCTGACTGCCGGCGAGCCCTATGCCGTCCTGGCGCCACGAGGCGTCGGAGCCACCGCCTGGACTCCAGAATCGGCGAACTATATGTCCCGTGCCCATCTTTGCATCGGCCGGACGATCGACCAGGGGCGTGTCTGGGACATCGCGGCAATCGGACGCCACCTGAACGGCGACGGGCCTATCAAAGTCATCGGCCGGGGGCAGGCGGGAATTCTTGGCGCTTACGCGGCGCTGTTCGAGCCGTCGATTCGGGAAATAGTCGTGGTTGCGCCTCCTGCGTCGCATGCCGAAGGACCAGCCTTCCTGAACGTGCTACGGGTCCTGGATGTTCCAGAGGCTCTCGGTCTGCTCGCCCCACGTACACTCACACTGGTGAATACTAGTGACACTCTGTTTGAACGGATCCGGGCGATCTATGAGTCCGCTGGCGCCGGGAACAATCTCCGGCGCGTTTGAGCCGTGAGTTGAATGCTAAGGAGGAACGAAGAGCCATGGCCATCAACCGCCGACGATTAATTCAGACTTTTGCCCTCACGGGCGGCGCGTGCAACAAATTGGTCAAGGGAGCAGAGCCTACTATCAGTGTGGAGGTTCTTCGCAACGTTTCCGCCGTGCATGGAAGCAATTTGAGCGACGATCGGCTGCAAATCCTCGCGCCCGTGCTAAAGAGCCGCGTTGCCCGCTTACAGGCGCTACGTGACTTTGAAGTCGACGACGGGGTGGCTCCGACGCATGGAATCCTTGACCGATGATCCCCTCTGAAATCATTTTCAAGTCTGCTACCGAGCTGGCGCCGTTGATTAAGGCTCGAAAGCTTTCTCCGGTCGAGTTGGTGCAGGCCTTCCTGGATCGAATCGAATCGGTTAATCCGAAAGTGAATGCCTTCATCACGGTCACAGGCGAACATGCGCTGAAGGAGGCGAGAAAAGCGGAGCGCGAGATTGCTGCGGGCAGGTATCGCGGACCCCTCCACGGGATACCATATGCCGCCAAGGACATGCTCGCCACCAAAGGCATCCGCACCACCAACGGCTCGAAGGTAACATCCAATTGGATCCCGAACTATGAATCAACAGTCACCGGGCGTCTGAATGACGCGGGCGCGATCCTGATCGGCAAGCTGAACCTTTTGGAGTTCGCAATGGGCAGCGGGCAAAAGGGATTGGTTGGGCCTGCTCGCAACCCGTGGGATCTCACGTATTCTCCATCCGGCTCCTCGAGCGGTTCCGGCGCGGCATTGGCTGCGGGCATGGTTCCTCTGACGATCGGTAGCGATTCCGGGGGCTCAATTCGTGGTCCCGCGAAGAGTTGCGGCATTGTGGGTCTGAAGCCGACCTATGGACGAGTCAGCCTCTTCGGCGTGACAACACTCAGTTGGACACTCGATCACGTGGGGCCGATGGCCAGAACCGTCTCCGACGTTGCCTGCATGCTGCAGGTCATGGCGGGCGCCGATCCACAGGACGACACTGCAGCGGTTACTCCAGTTCCGGCAGTACACCAAGACGCTGACAGGACATGTCAAAGGGTTGCGCCTCGGCGTCCCGACCGAATATTTCTTCGACAAGGTCCACCCTGAGACGGAGGCTGCCCTGCGCCGCGCCATCTCGGTGCTGAAGGAATTGGGGGCCGTACTGGTAGATGTCAACATCCGCGACGCGGCTCTCGCCAGCGCCGCATCATCGATCATTCTCAATTCCGAGGCTGCCGCGTTCCATGAGAAAAGGCTGAAGCAGAACGCGGACCTGCTTGAGCCCCTCGTTCGCGAACGCCTCGAGGTCGCCACATTCAATTCCGCTGTTGATTACATCAAGGCCTTGCGTGTGCGCACAGTCCTGATGGAGGAAATGCGGCGCGTGTTCCAGACCTGCGACGTGCTGATGCTTCCCGCCGGCAATGCAGCTCCTAAACTGGACGCGGAGATCGTCGGTACTGATGCTCCTGCCGACCCGCCATTGCCGCCGCGTCCCGACTCCTTTAACATCGCCAACGTGACTGGGATTCCAGCAATCGTGATGCCTTGCGGTTTCACCGCAGGTCCTCCGTCGCTTCCGCTCGGCATTCAGTTTTGCGCCAAACCTTTCAATGAATCGGCGCTATTCCGGGTTGGCCAAGCCTATCAATCGAAAACCGATTGGCATAAGCGCAGACCTGCGCTCGCCAGCTAGTGTGCGTTAGCGAATTTGGTTGTGCTGATTTGCATGCCTCTTCTGTTCGACAATTGAGAAGTAACCTCATGCTCCGTGTCGGAACACCACTGTTAATATTGGTCGCGGCTCTTACTGGAACTGCTGCAGAGAAGGCGCGCCTCGATTATGGTCGCGATATACGGCCGATTTTGTCGGAGAACTGTTTCCACTGCCATGGTCAGGACAGCAAGAAGCGCATGGCTGGTCTGCGGTTGGACACCTTCGAGGGCGCGACCGCAAAGCGAGGCAACCGCGCCGCCCTGGTTCCGGGCAAGCTCGAAGCCAGTGGAATTTCGCAACGTATAAGCGCCGGGCAAGCTGCGATGAGGATGCCGCCCGTATCGTCCAACCGCAGCTTGACCGCAGATCAGATTCGGACTCTTAACCGCTGGATCGAAGAGGGCGGCGAATATTCAAAACACTGGGCTTTCGTTCCACCTACACGGCCCGCCGCGCCTGCTGGAGCGAACGATCCGTGGATCAAGCAGACGATCGACGCTTTCGTCCTGAAGCGCCTTCGAGCAGAAGGACTACAACCCAATCCCGCTGCGGCGCCAGGCGTCTGGTTGCGCCGCGTCTCGCTCGACCTTGTCGGACTACCCCCAACGCCATCCCAAATAGCAGACTTCTCGAAAGACGTGAAAACGCGCGGCGAGAAGGCCTACGACGATGCCGTTGATCGTCTTCTGGCCTCTCCGCGTTATGGCGAGCGTATGGCAATGGACTGGCTCGATGTGGCTCGCTATGCCGACACGCACGGATTTAACAATGATGCAGCGCGATCGATGTGGCGCTGGCGTGATTGGGTGATCGAAAGTTTCAACAACAACATGCCGTATGACCGCTTTATTACGGAACAGCTTGCTGGGGATCTGCTGCCGAATCCGACGCTCGATCAGCGCGTCGCCACCGGTTTTGGCCGTAACCATGTGATCAATTCCGAGGGCGGGATCATCGACGAAGAGTATCGCATTGAATATGTGGCCGATAGGGTGCGCACGCTCGGGATGGCGTGGCTGGGATTGACGGTCGAATGCGCGCGGTGCCACGACCATAAGTACGATCCGATTACTCAGCGTGATCACTATCGCTTTTTTGCCTTCTTCAACAACGTTCCGGAGTTTGGTGAGGATGGCCGAGTCACGAACGCTGCCCCGACGATCGCCGCGCCGACGAGGGACCAGCAGAATCGGATCGGCGAACTCGAAGCTGGTATCGCAAAGCTGACGGCAAAGATGGAGAAGCGCGCAAAGATCGTGGTCTGGCGAGAACACGAGCGCAGCCGAAGCCTTGCAGATCGCTCAGAGCGCCGCGACGCCGAACGATGCCGTCTTGCAGATTCCCTGCGAGTCGGCAAGTGAGTTCGAGAAGGCCGCAGAAAGGCGACCTTTCGTTCGCGCCGGGCGTAGCCGGTCAAGCCTGCGGACTCGGTCCGAACGAATCCCAAACCGCGCACTGCTGGTCAAGGAGTTCCGATATCGAAACGGAAGCCTTTGGCGTTCAGCGCATGGCTTTCTCCCGCCGAAGGAGATCGAAGATGTGGCGTTGCTGTCGTCCGCTGACTACGCTATGACCGCGGCCGCAACGGGATTTGGCAAGGGAGTGGAACTTCGCTTAGTCCAGTGGCGAGCTTGAGTTTCGATTTGCGGATCGCTTCCCGGCCTATTCGATTCGTGTTCGTTCGAAAGGAGCAGCGATCCAGCCCGGACAATGGCGGCACGTCGCACTTGTTTATCGGAGGCGCTGCTGACGACCGGGCCCAGCGCGCGGAGGCTTCCTGGGTCAGAATGTTCGTCGATGGCCGTGAGATTGAAACGCGCGTTTTCAACGAAGGCATCGGACTGCCGGATGCGAAATCCGACAAACCCGTGCCCACCGTGTTTCGAATCGGCTGGGACACGGCTGCCAAGAGTAAACGTTACGGTGGGCGCCTGGACGAAGTCGCAGTATGGACTCGGGCGTTGACGGATGCAGAGATCGCCAACCTGTTCGAGAGCCGGGCTCTGCCTTATGCGGTCGGAAGACAGCGAGAGCAGAAAGCCACTCCGATGGAGACGGATTGGCTCAGGAAAGTCGCTTCTCAGGAAGACCAACAGCGATTTTGCTAAGGAGCAACAAGCACTAGACACTCTCCACGCCGAGCGGCTCGCCATCATCCGCAACGCTCCGACGCGTAATGGTGATGGAAGAGATGTCCAGTCCGCGCGACACACACCTTTTGGTTCGCGGCGCTTACAATGCGCCCGGCGATAAGGTCGAAGCCGGAGTGCCGGAAGAACTGCTTGGAGCGTGGCCTGTGGATGCGCCACGAAACCGCCTAGGTCTGGCAAAATGGCTCACCAAACCGGATCATCCTCTCACGGCCCGCGTCGTCGTGAACCGCTTTTGGCAACAGCTCTTCGGTACGGGAATCGTCAAGACCAGCGATAACTTCGGTCTTCAGGGCGAATGGCCCAGTCATCCTGATCTGCTCGATTGGTTGGCACGGGAGTTCGTCGAGTCGGGCTGGAATGTCAAAGCACTAATGAAGGAGATGGTGCTTTCGGCTACTTACCGCCAGGATTCGGCTGCCTCGAAAGACCTGTTCGCGCGCGATCCGGAGAACCGTCTGCTTGGGCGAGGGCCGCGATTCCGTCTGCCGGCCGAGACCATTCGCGACCAGGCGCTGTTTGTCGCCGGTCTCCTGAAGAATCGCGTGGGTGGACCGAGTGTCTATCCCTATCAACCGCAGGATCTTTACAAAGGGATCGTCGTCGCTGCCGACTATCCAGGTACGAAGTATGTCGAGAGCAAGGGCGACGACCTCTATCGCCGTAGCCTTTATACATTCTGGAAGCGGACAGTGCCGCATCCCACGATGACTGTTTTTGATGCGCCAGACCGGGAGTTCTGCATTGTGCGGCGCTCGAGTACGAACACTCCGCTGCAGGCGCTGACCCTGCTCAATGACCCTATCTTTGTCGAAGCAGCGCGCAAATTGGCCGAACGCGCCTTCCGCGAAGGCGGCACGACAACGGAGTCACGCCTGGAGTTTGCCTTTCGGATTACGACTGGACGGGCGCCGGGCGAGGAGGAGCGGCGCGTCCTTCGAAAAACGCTTGATGAGATGCTCGCTACGTATCGCAGTGATGAGACCGGGAGCGCGATCGTTGGTTGGAGTCGGCGCCTCCATTTCCGATCACGTCAATTCCCGTTAGCGAGCTTGCTGCTTATACAGCCGTCGCAAACATGATTCTCAACATGGACGAAGTCATAACGAAAGGTTGAAGCGAACTCATCATGGAATGCGGAAAATACTCTCGGTTTCTGTCGCGTCGGGAAGCCCTTTCACGAACCGGTTATGGACTAGGCGCCGCTGCTCTGCATGCTCTGCTCGGCGGAGCTAACGCGGCTCCCGCCGACAGGCCGTTTCCTAACTTCGCGCCGCGCGCCAAACGGGTAATCTTTCTCTTTCAAGCGGGCGGGCCCTCACACCTCGATTTACTGGATTACAAGCCGGAGATGAAGGGCCGTTTCAACCAGGACATCCCGCCATCTATTTTTGGCGGGCAACGCATCACCGGGATGGTCGCCCATCAGGACCGGCTTCCGATCGCACCGACGATGTACGGATTTCGGCAGTACGGAAAAAGCGGTATGTGGCTCAGTGATTTGCTGCCGCAAACAGGCAAGATCGCTGACGAGATCTGCGTGCTTCGCGCCATGCACACCGAGGCGATCAATCATGATCCGGCGATAACGTTCCTCCAAACGGGAAGCCAATTGCCTGGAAGGCCGAGCATCGGCTCATGGGTTGATTACGGATTGGGAAGCGAGAACCAGAATCTGCCGGCATTTGTGGTCTTGAATTCGCTGCCCAGCAACGGCATGCCTGATCAGGGCTTGCTTGCGAGACTCTGGGGATCGGGCTTTCTCTCAAGCCGCTATCAGGGTGTGCAATTCCGCTCGGCAGGCGATCCGGTTCTTCACTTGTCGAATCCACCGGGAATTACGCGTGAGAGGCGACGCACTCTTCTGAACGGTCTTTCGGATCTAAACAAAGGTTTGTACGAACGTGTCGGCGATCCCGAAATCGAGGCCCGTATCACGCAGTATGAGATGGCGTTCAGGATGCAGGCCAGTGTCCCCGAACTGGCTGACACTTCCGCTGAACCGAATCACGTACTTTCGCTTTACGGTGAAGATGCTCGGAAGCCGGGGACTTTTGCGGCCAACTGCCTGCTGGCACGCCGTCTTGCGGAGCGTAACGTGCGATTCATCCAGCTCTATCATCGAGGCTGGGATCATCACGGAGGACTAACAGAAAAATTGCCGGCGCTGGCTCGGGACACAGATCAGGCTTCGGCAGGGCTACTTATCGACTTGAAGCAGCGCGGAATGCTGGACGACACACTTGTTATTTGGGGTGGGGAGTTCGGTCGCACGCCTTATGCGCAAGGTCCGCTCAAACCCGACAACTATGGGCGAGATCATCATGGCCGCGTCTTTTCGATGTGGATGGCTGGTGGCGGCGTGAAGCGTGGTTATGTCCACGGCAGTTCAGACGAATTCGGCTTCAACGTCGCAGAAGGCGGTGTTCACGTACACGACCTTCAGGCAACCATTCTGCACCTGCTGGGTATCGACCACGAGAAGTTGACCTATCTCTTCCAAGGTCGACAGTTCCGATTGACTGACGTTGGAGGCAAGGTAGTCAAAGACATCTTAGCCTGACAATTTCAGGCGATAATCTCACGTACTACGCGAGCGGGAAACTGGTCTGTCAGACGTTCTTTCAGGCCATCGCGGTCAAAGGCCAGGTCTCGGAAGTTCATACCCAACAAATGTAGAATCGTGGCGTGGAAGTCGTGGACGCTGACTCGGTTCTCGACGGCTTTGTGGCCAAGTTCGTCAGTGGCGCCGTATGCGAGTCCGCCCTTAACGCCGCCACCGGCCATCCACAACGTAAAGCCGGCGGGACCGTGGTCGCGTCCGGAAACTCCAGATTCCCTGACCTGTGATACTGGCATGCGGCCGAACTCCCCGCCCCAGATCACGAGCGTGCTATCGAGTAGACCCCGTCTCTTCAGATCTTTGATCAGCGCCGCCACTGGTTGATCGGTCTTGCCGCAAGCATACCGGAGGCCCGCTTCGAGGTCGGAGTGATTGTCCCAAATCTGGCCCTCAATGTAGATCTGAACAAACCTGACGCCTCGCTCCACCAATCGCCGGGCCATCAAGCACCGTTTTCCGTAGGATGCCGTTCGGGGATCATTCAAGCCGTACATCGCCCGAGTTTCCTCGCTTTCCTGCGAAAGATCGAGTGAGTCGGTGGCAGTCACTTGCATTCGAGCCGCCAGTTCGTAGCTGGCAATCCGAGCTTCCAGATCCGGCTGTTGCGGTCGCGCGGAACGATGAGCTTCATCCATCCTTCGAATCAACTGGCGCCGGGCTTCGACCAAAGGAGATGGCGCATCCTCCGAGGGCTTCAGGTTCAAAAGTGGAGCACCCTCTGAGCGGAATCGTGTGCCCTGATAGATAGGCGGCAACCATCCCGATTGCCAGTTCTGAATTCCATTTACAGGCAGGCTCTTCGGATCGTCTAAGACCACATAAGCTGGAAGATTTTGATTTTCACTGCCTAGTCCATAAACTACCCAGGACCCTATGCCCGGGCGACCGGGTATGGTGCGACCGGTCTGCATCAAGTACAACGAGGGTTCATGGTTGAAGTGCTCGCCATACATTGAGCGAATGAGGCATACGTCGTCGATGACCTCACTGAGACCAGGAAGCAGATCAGAAATTTCTATCCCCGCCTTACCTTTTCGCGTGAACTTGAACGGCGATGGGAGAATTCCTCCGGCTTGATCCGTGAACTCAATCTGAGCGGCGAGGTCGCGAGGCGGAGCCGAACCCGCGTACTTCGTCAACAAGGGCTTAGGATCGAAAAGATCTACCTGGCTCGGCCCGCCGTTCATAAACAGGTGGATTACCGATTTTGCCTTCGCGGGGAAATGAGACGCGCGCGGAGTCAGGTCGTAACCACGACGCACGACTTCACTTCCTTGGGCCCTGCCAGAAAACCCCAACTCTGACGAGAGCAGCCAAGCCAGGCCCGCTCCGTGAAGTCCGTCGCCGAACCTCGAAAAGAAGTCACGGCGGGTCTGCTTGGCCGCGTCAGTCAACATAGGAGAACTCCGCAGAATTTAAAAGCGCATGAACAAAGTCACCAAGGGCCATCCACTGCGCCATTGAACTAATGGGCGCTGATTCCTTCTTTGCGCTCAAATGAGCGCGCCAGTGTTCCCCGAACGCGGCAAACGTGGCGATTCCGGTTTCGAGTTCGCTTGCGCTCGCTTGTCTTGAGAGCACGCGACGGTAGGCGGCTTCGATGGCTCCTCGAGCGTCATCTCGATGTTCATCCATCAGCCGTCCGGCAAGATAGCGCGCATGGCTAAGAGTCTCCGCCCCATTCATTAGTTGCAGCGCTTGCGTCGCCGTTGTGGATCGTGTCCTCTCAATGCAGTTTGGCAACATTGGCGGGGTATCAAATACTTCGAGCATGGTAACAGGACTACGACGCCTCTGAAGTACATAGATCGCTCGTCGCCATCCCTGATTGGATCCTTTCGGAACAACTTCTCCATCGGGCTTGATCTCGATTGGAGCCGGCCTGCCGAAGAGGGTTCGATCCAGCCGGCCCGTCACCTCCAGGACAGAATCGTGTAACGCATCGGCATCCATGCGCTGCATCGGCATCCGGGAAAGTAGGATGTTATCGGGGTCGCGAGCCACTGCATCTGCATCTATCTTCGACCCCTGCCGCCAGGCGTTCGAGGTCAGAATGAGCCGGTGAATCGACTTCATGCTCCATCCTCGTGTGACGAACTCGGTAGCCAGCCAGTCGAGCAATTCCGGGTGCGTTGGCAGTATCCCCGTCTTTCCGAAGTTGGCGATACTTGGCACGATTCCCCGCCCGAAGTGATGCATCCAGATGCGGTTCACGATTACTCGAGAAGTTAACGGATGGTTCGGCTGAATGATCCACTGCGCCAGCGCAAGCCTTCTTCCGCTGGCATCGCCAACGGGACCACCCGGCGCTCCCGACAGGAAGAATGCGGTATGGCTTTAAACCGGAAGACAAGACCGTTGGAACACCAGGTTCAACAGGTTCGGAGGGAGAAAGAGCTTCTCCTCGCCGAAGAAGGTACGCCTTAGAAGACTCGCCCCCCATTTCGTAAAGGGCGCGAACCTGCGGCTTCTCCCAAAGCGTTCCTTTCATGACGGCAATTTGTTTTCGGAGGCCGTCAGCTTCCGTCTTGGAGCTTGGAAACTTGTTGTTGAGATCTTCTGCGCTTGTCGTCAGAACGCTGGTGAATTTCTCAGCCAGAGCCTTCTGAACATCGCTACGTTTAGACTGTTCGACGTCGAGCACGGCTCGAAGATCCTTTCGGACGTTTTCGGGTAGTGGCGCCAGCCGTTCCTCAAGAAGCTTTTCGCGAAGAGGTTTTTCAATAGACGCTAAGCTTTGTTCGAGCTTTCCAATGGCTGCTTCTATCGGCGCATTGTGCTTGTTAGCTTCCGTTCGATCGGACTCAATGGCTACATCAAGGTTCCGCTTGGTTGGTATCACCCAATCATAAGGATCGTAAGACGTCTGCAGGATCGCGCTCAGACGATAGTAGTCGCGTTGGGGTAGAGGATCATATTTGTGGTTATGGCAACGCGCACAGTTGATCGTTAGTCCAAGAACCGCAGAACCAAAGATCTCGATCTGGTCCGCCAGAACATTCATTCGCTCAGGAAGGAAGCTTTGCGCAGGCGAGTACGTGCCATCAGGCGCCATTCTCCAGAACCCGGTAGCCACCAGCTTCTCAAGGATTGGAGGAGTTGTTGTGTCGCCGTGCTTGTATGCGACCATCTCATCGCCCGCGATTTGCTCCGCCAGGAACGCATCGTAGGGTTTGTCCTCATTGAGCGAGCGAATGACATAGTCGCGATACCGCCAGGCGTGGGGACGAATGTCATCAGCGTCTACTTTGCCCTCCGAATCCGAATAGCCGATCGCGTCCAGCCAATATCGGCCCCAACGTTCACCGTAATGCGGAGACGACAGTACTCTGTCCACCTGCCGTTCCCAAGCATCCGGGCGTGAGTCCCGGAGAAATTCATCAACCTCGGCGGGAGAAGGCGGAATTCCGATGACAGCAAGGTAAAGGCGTCGTAAAAGCGTCGATGGGTCGGCTTGAACGGAAAACGAGAGGTTCTTCTCTTCGAGTTTCTTTAGAAGGAAAGCATCGATCGGGTTGCGAACGCTACCGCTGTTCTGGACGACTGGCGCAGATGGGCGCTTAGGCGGCTGAAAAGACCAGAACTGCCGATCCTTTTCGTGGACAACGCTCTCTTCAGTAGTTGAAGATCTTGGAGCATCCTGCGGAGCCGAGGCTGCGATCCAAGCGCGCAGTGTCTGCAGTTCCGCTTCAGTAGCAGGCCGAACGGAGCTGGTGAACAGCAGTTTCGGAGGAGGCATCTCGCCCGCGGCAATCCGCTTCACGATCAAGCTCTCTTCAGGCTTGCCGAGTACCAAAGCAGGGCCTGATTTCCCGCCCTTCAGGCGGCTTTCATGAGTTCGTAGATCCAGTCCGCCTTCCTGCTTTCGCTTGCCGTGGCACACAACACACCGCATCTGAAACATTGGCAGGACATCACGTTCCGTGATACTCGCTACTTCGCTTGAGCCGGAGCCAGGTAACTCTGCGGAAGAACCGTTATCGATCCAAGTTCGAATGATCTGTAACTCTGCTTCGGTGAGCTTGGGCTCAACCGGAGGCATACTTCTGGAGACAATCTTTTCGACTAACAAACTGCCCGAAGCGTCGCCCACAACAATGGCACGTCCTGAGCGACCTCCTTTGAGGAGACCCTGCACTGAGGAAACATCGAGGCCTGCTTGCGCCGCCGTTCCTGAATGGCAGGCTAGGCAACGTGCTTTCAGAATTGGCAGAAGATCCTTCTGAAATCGCAGCTCCTGTGCGAACCCGGACATAGCCAAGAAGGCCAGCAGAAATATTGCCGGGATGTACATTACGCCTAGTAGACCAATGTGAGTCTACATCTTTTTTCTCCATCAGAGCAACGAAGGAGACTTGTTTGGGTGTACGCTGGCGATGGGCGCAACAACACTAATACGTACCTTGGAGGTCACTCGAGATGCGAGCTCTCATACTGCTTCTTGCCGCAACTGCACTGCAGATTTCGGCTCAAGGCTTTCCCTCTGGCGCGAAGTTGGAAAAGCTATTTGAGGGAGGGCATCTTACCGAAGGCGCCGCGGTAGCGCCCGACGGCAGCGTATTTTTCAGCGACATCACTTTCACTACCGAGACGGGTATGCAAGCTGGGCATATCATGCGGTACGATCCTGTCACGCGAAAAACCTCCGTATTCCGCTCGCCTAGCGGAATGGCCAACGGCATCAAGTTCGACGCCCAGGGTCGAATGGTGGTGGCGGAAGGCGCCGACTACGGAGGACGGCGTATTACGCGGACCGATCTCCTAACCGGGAAAAGCGTGATCCTCGCCGGACTGTTTCAAGGCAGGCCATTCAACTCCCCGAACGACATTGCCATCGATCGACAAGGACGAGTTTATTTCAGCGACCCCAAGTATTTAGGGCATGAGGCGATGGAGCAGCCGCTGATGGCGGTATACCGAATCGACCCTGATGGGTCGGTGCATCGCGTTATTACGGATGCTGGTAAGCCCAACGGGATTGCCATTTCTCCAGATGAGAAAACGCTGTACGTTGTAACTAACGACGATGGAGTTCTTGGCTTCGATCGCCTCCCAAAAGGTACTGTCACTCGAAAAGGCCGGATGGAGCTCATGGCCTACGATCTGAAGCCGGACGGTTCCGCCACATTCCGAAAGACTTTAGTGAACTATTCTCCCGCCGATGGTCCCGACGGGCTAGTTTGCGATCAAGAGGGCAACCTTTATGTTGCCGTTCGCGACGAAAAGCGTTTCGGAATCTATGTCTATACGCCGAGCGGAAAAGAGGTCGCCTATCTTCCGACTCCCGAGCGTCCGACAAACGTTGGCTTTGGCCGTGGGAACCAAGCGACAGATTTATACATCACTGCCGGCGGTAGCTTGTACCGAATCAAAACCGAGAAGCCTGGGCATCAGTTGCCGACTGCTCGTCCGTGATCGCGGCGCGGTAGTCCGCCGATTCACAGGTGCTAAAATAGTCAAATCGCGCCAACGCTGTCGCGTTTTCTACCTTTTCCAAGTCGCTCCTCAGCCCCGTCTGCCTGAATCCAAATTTGTGAATTAAGGCCCTCTGCCGCCAGGTTCTGTCTGCCTCGGCTGGCGGATAAGCCGAATACCGGACGTTCTATGCTGCACGTGTCTGAGATCGAGAGTCGAGCTGCAGGCCAAGCCTGCGCGACGCATTGCCCCTACTGCTCATTGCAGTGTGGGATGCACGTGCAGGTCACTGCGCAGCAATCCTGGACGGTAAAGGAGCGCGATTTTCCTACCAATCGCGGTGGACTTTGCCAAAAAGGATGGACTGCCGGCGAATTGCTGGGGCATGCCGACCGGCTCCGAACGCCTCTGGTCCGGGACAGCCGTTCGGCGCCGTTGCGTAGCGCAACGTGGGACGAAGCATTGGAGCGAATTGTTGCTGCTATCGAACGTACGCAGCAGAAATACGGCAGAGACGGCGTCGGCATCTTCGGCGGCGGTAGCCTTACCAACGAAAAAGCGTACCTGCTGGGAAAGTTTGCTCGCGTAGCCTTGCGAACTTCGCAGATCGACTACAACGGCCGCTTTTGCATGTCGTCGGCAGCGGCGGCGTCGATCAAGGCATTCGGTCTCGACCGCGGTCTCCCTTTCCCACTGGCGGATATTGCCCAAACCAAAGCAATTCTTTTAGTCGGAAGCAATCTTGCCGAGACCATGCCGCCGGTCATGCAATATTTTCAGGAGCAGAAATCGCGTGGTGGATCACTAATTGTTGTGGACCCTCGCGCTACAGCCACTGCTGCCGCGTCAACTCTCCATCTTCAAATCACGCCGGGAACGGATGCCGCGCTCGCGAATGGATTGCTGAACATCGCAATAAAAGAAGGTTATATCGACGAGGCTTTCATCGCTGCGCGTGCCAGGGACTTTGAACTGGTCCGCCGCATCGCATCTTCGTATTGGCCGGACAGGGTGGAAAGGATCACCGGTGTCTCGGAACAGCAGATACAACTCGCCGCCCGAATCTTAGGAGAGGCCGAGACTGCGATGATCCTGACGGCACGCGGACCTGAACAGCAGAGTCATGGGGTTGATAACGTTCTTGCCTTTATCAACCTGGCTCTGGCTCTGGGGAAAGCCGGGAAGCCGCACTGCGGATATGGCTGTTTGACCGGGCAAGGCAATGGTCAAGGTGGGCGTGAGCATGGTCAGAAAGCCGACCAGTTGCCGGGGTACAGGCGCCTTGATAATCCCGCGCACCGGGCGTTCATCGCCGGCGTTTGGGGAGTTGCCGAGCAGGATCTGCCTGCTCCTGGCCGCTCTGCCTACGAAATGCTCGATGCGATGGGCGGGGAGGGTGGAGTCCGCTCGCTGCTGGTGTTCGGCTCGAATTTGGCGGTCTCGGCTCCCAACGCCGGCCACATTCAGAAGCGGCTCGACTCACTGGATTTCTTGATGGTGTCGGACTTCTTTCTTTCGGAGACCGCTGAGCGCGCTGACGTCGTGCTTCCTTCAGCGCAATGGGCCGAGGAGGAAGGCACTATGACCAACCTCGAAGGCCGCGTCATTCTGCGACAGCGAGCAACGTCGCCACCAGGCGATGTTCGTACCGACCTGGAGGTTCTAGCCGATCTCGCCGGCCGCCTGGGCTACGGTGGATTTTTCTCTGACAAGCCTGCCGAAGTCTTCGAGGAATTGAGGCGCGCATCTGCAGGAGGTGTCGCCGACTACTCCGGTATCACTTACCAGCGCATCTTGCAGGAGGATGGAGTCTTCTGGCCGTGCCCGGGCGAGGATCATCCCGGTACGCCCCGCCTGTTCCTGGAGCGTTTTGCTACTGCTGACGGCAAGGCGCGCTTTCATCCTGTGGAATTCCAGGCGCCCGCCGAAGAGCCGGATCACGACTTCCCCCTGTATCTGACCACCGGTCGAATCATGGCCCAGTATCAGTCCGGGACTCAGACCCGACGGATTGCGGCTCTGATGCAGGCTTCGCCCGATGCCTTTGTACAGATTCACCCATCGATGGCGCGCAACTACGGCATCAAGGAAGGCGACGAGGTACGGCTAACGACTCGCAGAGGAACCGCTCTCTTGGCCGCCCAGCTTGTCTCCACCATTCGTATGGATACGCTATTCGTTCCGTTTCATTTCAGCGGCGCCGGACGCGCCAATCTGCTTACGAATCCCGCGCTCGATCCGGTATCGCGGATGCCCGAATTTAAAGTTTGCGCTGTTCGCATCGATAAAGGAGCTACGTGCTAGAAAAACCAGCATTCATTCAGGGGCTGTTTGAATTCGATGGCCGCGGCCTTGATAAGCCGGTCTCGTTTCAATCTCCCGCTACATATTCGGTGTCGTCGGATAAGAGGGCGCAGACTATCTATTTCCGCGCAGGCAACGCGTCGGCCGAGATGATCTATATGGTCTTAACTCGGGCTGGAAAGGCCATGCGTTACTTTCCGGTTGGAGCCAAGAGCTCCGTTCACGTGCCGCTCGCCGTGTTGGAAGACCTTCCTCCCGATAGCGTGATGGAGGTCTTGGTAGCGGCGCCCTCCGGAACGAAGTCTTCTGTCGTTTTGGACGTAGGATTCATGGAGATCACGTAATGCAGCCGAAACAAAAACTGGTCGTCATCGGTAATGGGATGGCGGGCGCCCGCACCGTGGAGGAGATATTGGCCCGCGGTGGCGGAGACATGTTTGACGTCACCATGTTTGGTGACGAACCGACGGGCAACTACAACCGCATTCTCCTATCGAACGTGCTCAATGGATCCCACAACGAAGACGAGATCTATCTCAATCCGCTTTCCTGGTACAAGGAAAAGAACATCACGCTCCTATCGGGCACCCGCGCCGCAGGTCTGTTACCGCGAGCAAAGCTGGTTTACGCCGAGAACGGCGACGCCGAGCCTTACGACAAGCTGATCATCGCAACCGGCAGCAGGCCATTCATCCCTCTGATGGAAGGGACCACCATGCCTGATAACTCGTTCAAGCCGGGCGTGTTTGTTTTTCGAACATTGGACGATTGCCGTGAGATCGCCGAATACGCAAAAGGGAAGAAGAGCGCGGCCGTCATCGGTGGAGGACTACTGGGTCTTGAAGCGGCGCGCGGCTTGCAGAATTTCGGCCTCGAAGTAAATGTGGTGCACCTCGGCGGTCACTTGATGCCGGCGCAGCTTGACCCGTCGGCTGGCGCGATTCTCCGCAGCAGCATGGAGAAGTTGGGGGTTAAAGTCCATCTATCAAAGAACACAAGAGGCATTCTTGGCGCCGACCGCGTCACCGGACTGCGATTCGCCGATGGCAAAGATCTCGAATGCGACATGGTCGTCATCTCGGCGGGCATTCAGCCCAACTGGGAAATCGCCGCCGGATGCGGTCTAACGGTTGAACGCGGAATTGTTGTCGACGACCAGATGCGTTGCATCGACAGCCGAGACATCTATGCGGTGGGTGAGTGCGCCCAGCATCGCGGGAGAACCTATGGTTTGGTCGCGCCGTTATGGGAGCAGGCTAAAGTCCTGGCGGACCATATCACCGGACGAAACACTCGCACTGCCTATCATGGCTCGAAAGTCGCTACCAAGCTCAAGGTGATGGGCGTGGAAGTGGCCTCTATGGGCATCTGCGAACCCGAGTTTCCCGAAGACGAAGTCATCCAGTTCTCTGATCCCAAGCGCGGCTCCTACAAGAAGCTCATTATTCGCGAGGGCCGGCTGGTGGGCGGTATGTTGCTCGGCGATATCAGCAAGGCCGCGTATTTGATGCAGTCTTTCGATCGCAATACGCCTCTGCCGGAAGAACGGCTCGGGTTGTTGTTCGATCTCGGAGACCCGCCGAAGCAGGTCACGTTTGAGGAGATGAGCGCCAACACACAGATCTGCAACTGCAACGGTGTGAGTAAAGGCGCGCTGGTCGCATGCGTGAACTCCGGGATGCGTACCGCTAAGGCTGTCATGGATGCTACCCGCGCTGGCATGGGCTGTGGCTCCTGCAAAGCGATGGTGAGTGAAATCGTCGAGTGGGCGTGCGGAGGAAAAATCGAAGAAGATCCGTCGGTGCACTATTACGTGCCCGGTATTCCTCTCACGAAGCCGGAACTAATTCGGGCCATCCGCGAGCGCAATCTCAAATCCGTTTCTGCGGTCTTCGATTACATGGCCGGTGGGAAAGAAGATGCTGCCAGTAAGCCCGGTCTTGCTTCGTTACTGAAGGTCGTGTGGAAGGGCGAATACGAGGAAGAAAATGACGCGCGTTTCATCAATGAACGCGTTCACGCCAACATCCAGAAGGACGGTACCTTCTCGGTAGTGCCGCAGATGCCCGGCGGAGTGACCAGCGTCGCGCAGTTGCGGCAAATCGCCTACGTTGCCGAAAAGTATCGCGTGCCTCTGGTAAAGCTCACCGGAGGACAGCGAATCGATCTTCTCGGCATAAGAAAGGAAGATCTGCCCAAGGTATGGGAAGACCTCGGAATGCCGTCCGGCTTTGCTTACGGTAAGAGCTATCGCACCTGTAAGAGTTGCGTTGGCGCCGACTTCTGCCGCTTTGGGTTGGGAGACAGCATGTTACTCGCCAGCAAAATTGAGAATGAGTTTCAAGGTTTCGACAGCCCTCACAAGATGAAACTCGCGACGGCAGGGTGCCCTCGCAACTGTTCCGAAGCGATGGTGAAGGACGTGGGCGCCGTCGCGGTCGAGGGGGGTAAGTGGGAAATCTACATCGGAGGGGCCGCTGGGTCGTCCATTCGTAAAGGCGACATACTCTGCGTGGTCGATACTCACGAGGACGTTTTGCTGTACATGGGCCGCTTTATTCAGTACTACCGCGAGAATGCCAAGTACCTCGAACGAACGCATGGATTCGTACAACGATTGGGGATCGACAAGATCCGCGCCGTCGTAGTGGAGGACAGCGAAGGTATCGCCGAACGGTTGGATCGGGAGATAGCCGAGTCCAAAGCAGCATATAAAGACCCGTGGAAAGAGGCATATTCGATCCCGGTGAATAACCAGTTCGCGCCTCTGCTGCCGGTGCTGTCATGACACCCGCCATGACCGAACTCGATCTTGGTCCTGTTGCCGCAATCCCGCCCGGAGAGGGACGCACAATCGACGCCCAGGGCCGGAAAATTGCGATCTTCCACACCCGGGCGCGCGGCGTCTTCGCGGTGCAGGCCGAATGTCCCCACCGAGGGGGGCCGCTGGCCGATGGATTGGTGGGCGGAACAACGTTGATCTGTCCCTTGCATTCCTGGAGGTTCGATCTGGCTACGGGTGAGGCTTTGTTCGGCGAGTGCGGACTGAAAACCTATCCCGTCCGTGTCGACGAAACCGGCCGTATTTTCCTGACGATCGACAATTCGTGATCGTTGGCTCGTGATCATTCCTTAGCGCAAACACTGCCTCTCTGTATGAGGCGATCGTATTTATGCGCCGCCGAGCTGCGGCGTCCATCCTCCGTCCGGATGAAAAGCTTTGTCCCCTTTGAAGGAGAAGAACATGGATATTCGCCACAAAGCAACCTCCATCCGGCTGCTGGACTTCCACAGCGTTCCCATGCGGACTTTCCACATGACATGGGTCGCCTTCTTTTTATGCTTTTTTGGTTGGTTCGGTATCGCGCCCCTGATGCCGGTAATTCGTGACGAATTGCATCTCACCAAGGAGCAGGTAGGCGCTTCCGCCATCGCATCGGTAGCCATTACCATTCTGGTGCGGCTGTTGATGGGTTGGTTATGCGATCGGATCGGACCGAGAAGGGCGTACACGTGGCTGCTGATTCTCGGCTCGCTACCGGTGATGGGAGTGGGGCTCGCGCACGATTACAATTCCTTCCTGTTTTTTCGGTTAGCGATCGGCGCGATCGGCGCGTCCTTCGTGATCACGTCGTATCACGCGTCGGTCATGTTCGCTCCCAATGTTGTGGGTACCGCAAATGCCACTACGGCAGGCTGGGGTAACTTGGGCGGAGGAGTCACGCAGTTTGCGATGCCGCTGCTTTTCAGCGCCTTTATGAGTTACGGCGCTGGAACCTGGTGGAGTTGGAGACTCGCGATGGTTGTGGCCGGCGCTGCCCTCTTCCTCACCGGTATTGCTTACTATTTCCTCACCCAGGACACGCCCGATGGCGACTTCAAAAAACTCCGCGCCGACCAGGCAAACAACAGCGCATCGCGGACCCCAACGGCATTCTGGAAGGTTTGCCGCGATCGTCGTGTCTGGGCCTTGGCGGTTCTGTATGCCGCCTCCTTCGGCATGGAATTGACCCTCGATAATTTCGCCGTTCTCTACTTCACTGACTATTTCTCCCTGTCGCTGGGCATGGCCGGAGTCGTCGCCAGCACCTTTGGAATGATGAACCTGTTTGCGCGAGCCCTCGGCGGGATTGTCAGCGACAAATGCAACCTGCGTTGGGGACTCCGCGGACGCGCCATGTTGTTGGGCCTCACCATCGCCGCCGAAGGAATCGCCATGATGCTGTTCTCGAGAGTGCAGGAACTCCATTGGGCAATCGCGGCCATGATGTTCACGGGTTTATTCGTAAAGATGGCGAATGGAGCGAACTACGCCGTAGTGCCGTTCATCAACAAGCGCGCCATCGGCGCAGTGGCGGGAATCGTGGGCGCCGGTGGGAATGTCGGCGCCGTCATGGCCGGATTCCTGTTCAAGACGTCGAGCCTCACTTACCCGCAGGCCTTCCTGATTTTAGGAGGGGTGATTTTTGTGGCATCACTGTGCGCATTCGCAGTTCGGTTTTCGGAAATGGACGAGGAAGCCGCCCGCGATGAAATGGCGGCACGTCTCAGGGTAGCTCGCATTCCGGCGGCGCCCGTCGAAGTGAACGCCTAGAAGCGACCTTCGATACCAATACCACCTAGGAACGATCCCCTGAGGTCGATCAGTGTCCGCGATTCTGCGCTCTGGCTCGTCCAGTCGATTGTGCCCTTAAAGTCACCTTGGCCGAACAACCCCAATTGCGGTACCAGTGCTCCAGGTTTATCGATCAGTTTGAGCACGTAGCGAGCGTTGCCCGAAGCCCCAACAGCGAACTGGACGGGCGGACCAATCGATTTCAAGTCGAACACCGGGCTAACGCCCCACTGGAAACCGAAGGTCATCGGCGAAACAGGATCCAACTCAAGCGGCCCAACTTTCTTGATGGGTTTCGGTACCGCTCCAAGAATCGATGCTCGGAAAGGGAACGTCGGCGGCAACTGATCTAAAAGCCGCATAATCTCGAGAAAGCTGGCCGTGGCGGGATCTACCGGATCGTTCCGCACCGGAGCAGTCAGAACAAAGGTGACCGTTTGGCCCGCCGGCGTCAGTGCCGGAACCTTCGAGAATGAGTCGGGAGGCAACAAAAACGGTGTCACCAGAGGTGGCGTCAACGGCGGCAACGTCAAAGGCGGAATCAAACGCGGCGGCTGAATGCCAAGGCGGGGACCAATCGGCGTCGCCTGCCTCGGCGTCAGCAATAACGTAACTGGTAGCTGCTCTTCCTCAAAGAGCTTGCCCATCGTCAGCGGTCCGACGATTCCATCCGGCTTTAACTGATTCGCCTTCTGGAACTCGATCACTCTTGCATGGCTGAGCGGTCCGAAATCGCCATCGACCTCTAACGGCGTAAGCCGCCGGATATGGAAGTTCAGCACATCTTGAACGGCACGTACATCCGCGCCCTTCGTCCCCACTTTGATTAACCGGCCCATGAAGTGCCTCCGTTTACTCAGGCGTAAACAAAGGCTGATCTCCTTCACAGCGAGGAATAAATGCCGCGCTGTTTGCTCACCCGTTATGTAATTACAACTTCTTCACGAGCCCAAAGCCTCAGTTGTCGGCAAGCTTTCACGAACTTCTGAACACTGGCGCCCGCTCCGATTTCAATGATTCCGTCATCAACTTCATCGATGCCTGCCTTCTTCAACAAGGGAGAAGCGTGGCTCACAGTCGCGATGAACTTCAGATGCGCATATGCATCCGAAACAAAATCAATCGCCGATTTATTCTTCAGTAGATCCGCCACACCCTCCGCGGACGGAAGAACAGCGACAGCGTCATATACGACCGACGGTCCCCCGCCAATCTTCTGGTTCGCAGCTACTTGCGTACCGTTGCTAGTCACAATGCCACCGATCGTCGGAGCGATAATCTCGAGCTCAGCGCCTTCGGCTACCAAAGCTGTCTTCAGCGCATCCAGAATAGCGCCGTCGGTCCCGTTCGTAACCAGTGCGCCGACTTTCCTCCCGGCAAATGTTTTCGGTCCATTGAGCACAATGCTTAGTGCGGGCGACGGCTTCAGATCCTCTCGTGGCGCCACTGCTGGTTTGGCGGGTTTCGGAGGCTGCTGCACTCCAAGACCTTCCGCGACGCGACTTGCGAGCGTCTCGTGGATATTAGGCAGATGAGACAAAAGACGAAGCCGGATTTCCGGCGTTTCCACTTTACTCAGCTCGAAAACAAGCGCATTTGCAATATGGCGTTGTTCGGAATCAGTCTGGCTTATATAAAACTGTCGAGCTTGGCTGTAATGGTCAGCGAAGGTTTCCGAGCGCTCTCGAACCTTCTTTCCGTTCAGCTCTTCCGGAAACGAGCGGAAACCGGTCGTCGGCGACTCGCGTGGTCCGCCCTGCGCTCCCTCCCATGAGTTCGGCTCGTAATTCACCCGCCCTCTTGGATTTGTCATCGCCATATGCCCGTCTTGCTGGAAGTGGTGAAAGGGGCACTTGGGAGCATTGATCGGAATGTGCGTGAAGTTAGGTCCACCTAAACGCTTCAACTGCGTGTCGAGATAGGAGAAGTTCCTTCCTTGAAGTAGCGGATCGTCACTAAAGTCGATTCCCGGCACGATGTTGTTCGTACAGAAAGCAACTTGCTCGGTCTCAGCGAAGAAGTTATCGACCATTCGGTCCAATACAAGCTTCCCGACCCTCCGAACCGGAACTTCTTCTTCCGGTATGATCTTGGTCGCATCGAGGATGTCGAAATCGAACTTGCTTGCGAAGTCCTCATCGAAAAGCTGCAGTCCCAGCTCCCACTCGGGAAAGTTGCCGGATTGAATTGCTTTCCACAGGTCACGACGATGGAAGTCCGGATCGGCCCCGTTGATCTTGACGGCCTCGTTCCACGTCACCGACTGAAGTCCTAGCAGGGGCTTCCAATGAAACTTAACGAAGGTAGATCTGCCCTTCCCATTCACAAGACGGAACGTATGGACACCAAATCCCTCCATGAACCGGAAAGAACGCGGAATGGCGCGATCCGACATAACCCACATGATCATGTGCATACTTTCCGGCATCAGGGAAATAAAATCCCAGAAGTTATCGTGCGCCGTCTGGGCCTGCGGAAATTCACGATCCGGCTCCGGTTTCGCGGCATGAATGAGATCCGGGAACTTCAGCGCATCCTGAATGAAGAAGACAGGAATGTTGTTGCCGACAATATCCCAGTTCCCTTGCTTTGTATAAAGCTTGACTGCGAAACCGCGGACGTCACGCGCCAGGTCGACTGACCCTTTATTCCCGGCTACGGTCGAGAAGCGCACGAAGGCCGGCGTCTTCTCCCCGGCGCGTTGAAAAAGGTCTGCCGAAGTGACGTCAGAAAGCGATTCGTAGCTCTCGAAATATCCGTGAGCGCCATAGCCTCGAGCGTGTACCACCCGTTCCGGGATTCGCTCGTGATCGAAATGGAAGATCTTCTCCCGGAAATGCAGGTCCTCAAGAAGCGTTGGTCCCCGAGGACCGACCTTCAAAGAATTCTGATCATCCGATACCGGCGTACCTTGCTGCGTGGTAAGCGCCGGGCGCTCTCCGCCAGCAGTCTGGTGCAGTTCTCCGCCGGGCGCATGAAAGTCGCCTGTTTGTTTCTTCATTTCTCCTCTATCCGTCTTGCCAACGTAGTTTGGACTGTTCCGGACCGGTTATGTTTCCAGCGAAAGACCCAGCAAATTCAGGAGCGTGGGAATGTTGGGGCCGTCATGGCCGGATTCCTGTTCAAGACGTCGCGCCTCACTTACCCACAGGCGTTCCTGATTTTGGGCGGGGTGATTTTTGTGGCATCACTGTGCGCATTCGCAGTTCGGTTTTCGGAAATGGACGAGGAAGCCGCCCGCGAGGAAATGTCGGCACGTCCCAGGGTAGCTCGCATTCCGACGGCGCCCGTCGAAGTGAGCGCCTGATCGAGTGCCCGGAGTTTAGTTCGTGAAAAGGGCCGAGCGGTATCAGATAGCATAATTGTCCAGAATGATTGTCTGGAGTATGAAGAGTCTCGGCCTCAGTCTCCTGGCGTCCGTCGTCTGCTTGTGGGGGCAATCCAATCAGCCGGCCAGTCAGCCGGCTTATCAGCTAACCCCTCAGCTCAACGAGGACGAGAAGAAAGCCAAAGAGCTTCGGGAATACATCAAGGCGAGTTACACGAAGCATGAATTTTTGGTCCCGATGCGAGATGGCGTGCGCCTGTTTACTTCGGTGTACACGCCGAAGAACCGCACTGAGCAGTTCCCGATCCTGATCAATCGGACGCCCTACACGGTGGCGCCGTACGGTATCGACAATTACCGGGTGAATCTTGGTCCTTCGGAGAAGTTCGCCCGCGAAGGCTTTATCTTCGTGTATCAGGATGTTCGGGGCAAAGGGCGCTCGGAGGGAAAGTTCGTCCATGTTCGGCCGCACAATCCCAACAAGCAGTCGGCGAAAGATACCGATGAATCGAGTGACACGTACGACACTGTTGATTGGCTGCTAAAGCAGGTCCCAAACAACAATGGCAAAGCGGGCATCTACGGAATCTCGTATCCGGGATTCTATGCCGCCAACGGAGCGATCGACGCGCACCCCGCCATGAAGGCAAGCTCCCCGCAGGCGCCGGTTTCGGAATGGTTCATCGGCGACGATTTCCGGCACAACGGAGCGCTATTTCTCGCACATGCGTTTCGTTTCCTCTCGGCCTTCGGGCAGGATGTGCGCCCTACGGGTGAAGCGGGTTCGGCGAGCGTGATGCCGTTCAAGTATGGAACTCCGGACGGCTATGAGTTCTATCTGAAGACGGGCCCCTTGCAGAATTTCGACGAGAAGTTCTTCCGCGGAAAGATTGAGTACTGGAAGGAACTGATCGATAACGACACCTATAGCCCATACTGGCAGGCTCGCAATATCCGGCAATACATGAAGAGCGTCAAGCCGGCGATGATGACGGTGGGCGGATGGTTCGATGCAGAAGATTTGTTCGGGGCGCTTCGGCTCTATAGTTCCACTGAGAAGCAAAGCCCGGGAGCGCAGAACATGGTTGTGATGGGTCCGTGGATCCACGGCGGCTGGGCCCGCGGCGACGGCGACCATCTGGGGCCGGTCCCATTCAACTCCAAGACTGCCGAGTTCTATCGCGACAATATTGAGTTTCCTTTCTTTCTGTTTCACCTAAAAGGGAAGGGAGAACCGAAGCTGCCGGAAGCGTACGTGTTCGAGACCGGTCGCAACGAATGGCACAAGCATGACGAATGGCCTCCCAAGGCAGCCACGCCGAAGACGTTTTATCTGAGCGCCGGCGGAAAGCTGGCTCCCGAGGCTCCGGCGGCGTCCACCGCCTCGTTTGATGAGTACGTCAGCGATCCCGACAAGCCTGTTCCGTTCATGAGCGACATTCAGCAAAATATGGCGGCCACTTACATGGTTGAGGATCAGCGTTTCGCTTCATCGCGAACGGACGTTCTGGTGTATCAAACCGAGCCGCTCGAAAACGATCTGCGTGTGGCAGGACCGCTGAAGGTGACGTTGCATGTTTCCACCAGCGGCACCGACTCGGATTGGGTGGTGAAGCTGATCGACGTCTATCCACCTGATTTCCCGGACGCCGATCCGCCGCCGCTGGGCCCGGGGCAAACCCAGACGTCGACCGATCGTGTCGTCAAGATGGGAGGCTATCAGCAACTCGTCCGGGGCGAGCCCTTTCGGGGCAAGTTCCGACGCAGTTTCGAAAAGCCCGAGCCGTTCACGCCCGGCAAAGTGGAGAAGATCGAGTTCGAACTGCCTGATATCTATCACGCGTTCCGTCGGGGACATCGCCTGATGGTTCACGTGCAGAGCTCGTGGTTTCCACTGGTGGACCGCAATCCCCAGAAATTCCTCAAAATCTCTGAAGCTCGCACTGAGGACTTTCAGAAGGCGACGCAGCGGGTGTATCGGTCGGGGCCGCACGCTTCGTCAGTATCGCTTCCCGTTCTCGAATAGCTCGAGACGGACGATGGTTACGAGTTGGCGTACTTTTCGGCGCAACTGCGCTTATCCGGGTGCGAGTACCTGCTGGACCGGAAATCGGCCAGTGACTTAGCAATACCCGGAGGAGTACTATGCCATACGAAGACGTAAAGTTTGCGAGCGGAACGACACAGATCCCTGGATGGCTCTATTCGCCGACCGGGACCGCATCGACCGGCCTTGTGGTGATCGCCTATGGCGTCGATGGCCTGACGGATAACCACAACGGGCCCTGGAAGACCATGATTCATGGGTATGCCAAGGCGCTGGCACAGGGTGGGCTTTTTGCGCTGATCCCGGATTACCTCGTAAAGACAAACACAACGGGTGGTATCGCAGCGATGGAGGTAATGATGCAGAAGCGCGACGACTGGGCCACCGCGCTCTCCGATTGCGCATCTTACGCAAAAACACTGGCGCGAGTGGATGCGTCCCGAATCGGACTCTTAGGTTTCTCGCTTGGTGGGCACCTGTGCTTGCACATCCGTGCCGCTGTGAAGCCGAAGGCGTTAGTTGAGTACTTTGCGCCCGTACTCGATGGAATCGGTCCCTCCGGAGCCGTTCCGCGGGCGCAAATACATCACGGAACGTCGGACATGCTCCCGGCTACGCATTTCTCCTTTGCCGGCGCCATCCGGCGGGCTTTGGAGGCGGAACATACCGACGTTACGCTCTTTCCTTATGACAAAGCCGGCCACGGTTTTGCAGCGAATGATGAAGCAAATAAGAAGGCAAGTGCTCTGTCCCGCACCCGGACACTGTCGTTTTTTGCGAGTCACCTTTGACCGCTGACGGATGCCGGATTGCGACGCACTCAGCTCACACGATGCGATGGCTGCTGTCAAACATCAACGGCGCGTTGTTCGCAACAATCGCCGGATGCTTTCTACGACAGCTCCATACACGAGATGCGCTCCAAACTCGACAGCTTCCTTCCGGGGCGTCGATTTAGTCACGGGCTCGGATAGACCCAGCGCTGGTACGGCAATCACGTGCGCGCCGAGCCACACCGCCGCGCCGAATGGCATACCCCACCCGGTTCGTAAGACCGGCAGCACTTCAACCGCGGCTCCATAAGCTGCAGCAACGGAAGTGCCGAAGCCATAATGCACTGCCGGTGCTGCAATCTGCTTCTCTTGCGGTGTCAGTTCGTGATGGAAGATCTGCTTCGAGACTGCGGACGCAGTCTTCACCGTCGAATCTTCTTCCTTCCCGTCGGGAGATTCGGTCTTCTGGAAAAGCGAATGAAACTGGCTCATCACGAAGCACGCAATGAGTCCTCCTACTGCTCCTGCGAGGATCCCTCTGTTGAGATGCGGTTCTGGATCGGTTCGCATGCTCGACTCCCGGCTGCCATTTCCGGCGCAACTTTGGCGGCTTCCGATAAGAATAAACCTGCGACGCGATGCATGTCGAATTGCTCCACGTCGCGGCAGCCGGCCGAAGCTAACGAGTTGTATAGGTCAGGGTCACGATACAGCCGAACGATTCCCTCGGCGAACGCTTCAGGACTTTCCGGTTCCACAAGTATTCCGCTACGTACCACCTCTGGAACGGCAGCGGCTCGCGCGGCCACGATTGGTTTTCCGGCAGCCATCGCTTCTAAAAAGACGATTCCGAAGCCTTCTTGCAGACTAGGCAAGCAAAACACGTTCGCATGTTTATACTCGAGGGCCAAACTCGCTAGCGACAAATCCCCGAGCCAATGCACGATTCCATCGAGCTGCAATTCATCGGAGATTCCTTTCAGTCTTTTGTACTGCGGTCCATTGCCGACGATTCGAATCTCGAGCTTTGGAATGGTGTGGCGCAATTGCGCGGCAGCCCGAAGCAGAACGTCGAGACGCTTTCGGGGGTAAAAGCGGCACACGGACAAAACTGTGAACCGATCACCATCCGGCTTGGCAGGAATTGATTGGAACAGGTTGCGCCAAGCCTTGAGGTCAATTACCTCCGGTACGACGACCGCGCCTTCTACGCCATAGAGCTCCTCGATACGCTTGGCGCAGTAGCGGCTTATTGTGATGACGAGATCGGCGCGGTCGCGCGTTCTCTGCTTCAAGCTTCGAATGAAACGCCATGCTAGCCCGTGTGATGCCGGTCTCAAAACGAACTGCATCGCCGAGAACGCCCTTAATACATGCGATATGCGGCGGCGAATTTGGTTTCCTCGCAACGCTATAACCGTCGGCGTCGATCCCGACGGTCGCGCCGGCGCTGAAGTCGCGCCAGCGCAATGTCTCGTTAAACAGAAGCCGTGTTGCAGTGAACACGGGTAGACGGATTTGCGGCCTCACTATCTCCACGGAGGCTCCCAACCCCCGGAGTCCATCGGCCAAGGTTTGTGTCCCTACATAACACCCGCTGCCTTGCCGGACGTTCGGTGGGATCGCTGTAAGGAACTGAAGATATTTCACAACTCAACTGCGATGGCGACTGGACGGAACCGTTCTTGATGAACGATTGTACCGTTCCCGTCACCAGTGATTGTGCGACGGGAAGTTTGAGATTTTCAAACGATCGCAATCCTGCGAGGCCGCCGATGTGACCGTCAAGAACAGTATGAAGGAGATTGCGCACTTCATATACAACGGACGATTGTATGTGGATTTCGATCAGTTCGGAGTTGACGTCGTCGGATACACATCGCATATGCTATCCCCATGCCCCTGTTACCAAGACGCGCCTTTCTCGGCGCTGCCGGCGTGGCGCCACTCGCGGCTATCAGCTCGGCGCAACCGGCCGCAGCAGCAGGCACTATGCGGCTCTCTATGCCAGCATTTGGATTAACTGACTCCGGTTTGAACTTCGTCAAGCAAATGGGTGTGCAGTGGCTTACGATGGGCGGACCGGGAGCTCCAACGTACTCTCCTGAGGGTCGCGTTATCGCCCAGGCAAACGATACGGCGAATACCTCCGGTCCATGGACGGACGCTCAGATCCGCAAAATCAAAGACCGTGTAGAGTCCTTCGGTCTGCATATCGGCATTATGATGCTGCACGACTTTCGCGAGGTGATTCTCGGACGTCCAGGTCGGGACGCAGCAATCGAGAGAGTGCAGGAGTCGATTCGTGTTGCGGGACGTGTGGGAATACCTGTCGTCGAATACAACTTCTACGGACTTCGTGCAATGGGCGGATATACGACGTCCGAGGGCCGTGGTGGATCAGTCTATGCGGCGCACGACGCCGACCGAAACAAGGATCTCGCATCTTTTCCGACGTTGGGGAACACTCGGAAGAAGACTTGTGGGCACGATACACATATTTCCTTAAAGCCGTGATACCGGTGGCTGAGAAGGCCGGCGTGCAGAATGGCCGTTCACCCCAATGATCCTCCTGTCCCGATGTTCCGAGGGGTGGCACAGATTCTGGGCAGTATCGAAGGGCTGAAGCGTTTCGTGGATATCGTGAAGAGTCCAGCGAACGGATCACGCTGGATACCGGAGTGACGCGTGAGATGGGACACGATCCCGTGGAGATCATCCGCTATTTCGGAAAGCGCAAGCAGATTAATCATGTTCATTTTCAGTAATGTGATTATGAATGTTCCTCGGTTGAAGTACACGGAAGTGTATCTGGATGAAGGCCAAATCGATATGCTCGCCGCGATGAAGGCGTTTGTCGAAGTGGGGTATTCGAACATGATCTATCCGGACCACGTCCCGCGAATCCCGGGCGACGAGGGCTCACGAATAGGTTGGGCGTATGCGGTGGGACACATCAAAGCCATTATGCGGGCTGCTGGTGTGCAGGCCTGACCGCAAACACATACGGCAAGAGCATTAGAAAAAACCTTGACACTCCGTGTGCGGCAAATAAACTACATCCACTGCAGCGGAAACGCGCTGAAACGATGCGCCGTTGCGTCCTGAAACGGCCATTGTTTCTGCTTGGCTTTTCCCAAATCAGCGCGCCATTTGCGATAAGTTGTGACCGCTGCTTTGCGTCGCGGAGGTATCCAATGTCTAACGTAAAGACCAATGTTCCTGCGCTTCTCGTGCAGGTGTTCTGCTTTTCCCCTTCCTCTGTTCCCGTCAGGGCGAACGAGCGACTGTCACTGGCGTAGTGACCGATCCCTAGCGCACAGATCGTGGTTGGCGCCGAAGTTGCTATTCGCAACACGGGTACGAATATCTTCACTCGAACAAAGACAAACTCCGCCGGCATCTACTATCTCCCGGCGCTGAACCCAGGGCAATACGAGCTTCGCGTGCGAGTACGGCGGCTTTCGTCCATCAGTGATCTCGAATATTCCTCTTGCTGTTGGTCTCACGGCGACTTTCAACGTTAGCTCGAGTTAGGCTCGGTGTCGGAGGCAGTTGAAGTTACGGCCACAGCCGTCCAGCTAGAGTCCCAAAGCACTTCCCTCGGCAAGGTCATGCAGACGAGGCAGATCGCGGAGTTGCCCGTTCTCGGCCGTAGCGCGATGCAATTAATGTCGTCATTCCAGGAGTTCAACCTCCCGGCCGGCGAGACGGTAACGGGCAGCGGCGAAACCTACGAAGTCAAAATGGCGGGGGTATGCAAACTCAAAATGGCGTGCTTACCGATGGGGGCGAAAGTCGTGCTCCGATCTATACGGAATCTTCCTTTACGCTACCGATCGAGTCCGTTTCAGAGTTTCGTGTCGATACCGCCACCTACCCGGCGGAGTATGGCCGCGCCGCGGGAGGAGTCGTAAACCTGGTCACGAAGTCCGGGACTAATCAGCTTCCACGGCGTCGATATATGAATTCCTTCGCAATGACCACCTCAATGCCAATAGTTGGCAGAACAATCGCACTGGCGTAAAACAGAAATCTGTTCCAGCGTAACGAGTATGGCGCGGCGTTTGGCGGTACGCCTCATTCGGGACCGGACGTTTTTCTTCATGAACTATGAAGCAAAAGGCAGGGAACACCCATCGATTTCGTCTCCACTGTTCCCACTGCCCTTACAGCGTCAGTAGGAGATTTCTCGCAGACGCTGGATAGCTCTGGCCGGAACTGTAACAATCTTCGATCCGACGACAACCCGTCCGGATCCCAACAATCCCGGCAGATATCTCGCGCGATCCATTCCCAGGAAACCGCATTCCTGCCGACCGGATCAATCCCGATTTCTAAAAACGTGTTGAACTATTGGCCCAACTCCAACCGCCCCGGCGAAGGTCCGACGCTTTTAATAACTACTTTCGGACAGGCAAGCGAGTGTCGGACACATACACGTGGGTCGGGCGATTGGACCATTCGCTTACAGAGAGACATCGCTTGTTTGGGAGAGTCCTTTGGGCGGACACAGATGCGTCCACCCGAGGGCTGGGCGAAGAAAACCAAGCTTTTCCGGCGCAATGTGTTTCCGACAATCCTCGCCGTAGCGGTCTGATCAGCCTGACTTCGACCTTTACGCCGTCGCTTCTGGGCGAACTGCGCGTGAGCTACACGCGTTTCGGCTATAACGACTCGTGGGATCACGAAGGATTCGACATTTCAACGCTAGGATTTCCCCAGAGTCTTGCGAAAGACGTCCAGTACAAAACGTTCCCGACCATCAGCGTTTCGCAATATACCGTCGGCACGGGCTCGTCAGTCACTGGCGGCAGTTCTGCTGAGGTTGGCGACTTGGCCGGTGCAGGAAAGAACTACACGCCGCAGGACACGTATCAGCTTCAGTATCATCTGACATTTCTAAAGAATCGGCATAAATTCAAGATGGGAGTGGATCTTGCAGTCTTTACGCCTCTCGACTTTTAACACGATTGCTCCTGCCAGCCGCTACTTCTTTGACCGCGTCTACACACAAGGTCCGGATCCATCGCAAAGAAGCTCAAGCAGCGGCAGCGGCATTGCAAGCATGCTGCTGGGCGTTCCGATTTCCGGAAATTTGAGTTTCGGCCCCTCCTTGAGGATCTACGGCCGCTACTCCGGTTTCTATTTCCAGGACGACATACAGATCACTAGCAAGCTGACCGCGAACCTTGGTTTGCGATACGAATACACAACACCGTGGGCTGAGAAGTGGGGCCGTGTCGGATATTTCGATTTCAACGCCACCGAACCGATAACAGGCGCGAAAGGAACGTACGTGCGCCTGGAGCCGGGCCAGTACATCTACGATCCTCAAAAGGATAACTGGAGCCCTCGCATCGGATTGGCTTACAAGGCAACGGCGAATACAGTAGTTCGCGCCGGCGGAGCTATCTTCTATGCTCCGAACGACACTTTGAACGCGGGCACATCCGATTGGGGAAACGGCGAATACATTCTGAACGAAGCGATTCTGGGTCCGCCCAATCCGATTCCGAACACTCCGCCCGTTGGTGGCTCATGGTCGAATCCTTTCGCGGCTGGTTACCTGACCACGCCAAGCCGCACGGAAACGTTCGCCGGCCAAAATCTTCGCACATACAATCGCAACCACCCCATGGGTGTTGTTTACAACTGGACGGCGAATATACAGCACATGATTCGCCCGACGCTGTTGTTCGAGATTGGCTACGTTGGTAGCAAGACGCTTCACGTAGCGCAGAACCGCTTCTATAATCAGAACAGTCCTGAGATCCTTCCGCTCGGTTCGACTCTCCTCGAACAGGTTCCGAATCCCTTCTTCGGCAAGATCAAGTCAGGCACATTGAGTTTTCCGACGGTGGAGCGACGCCACCTCCTGCGACCCTATCCGCAGTATTTGCAGTTCCTGGTCCCGCGCGACGGTTACGGCGATGCCCACTACCACGGCTTGCTGATGCGGCTGGACAAACAGTACAGTAACGGCCTTCAGTTCTCGGCCGCCTACACCAAGTCCAAGACCATAACCAACTCGTTCGAATCGGCGAGCGGTGAGCGAGGTCCTCAAAACGCGCTGTACAATCCGAACTACAGCCGGTCACTCGAGTCCAATGATGTCCCGCAACGGCTGGTTTTCAGCTTCCTCTATGAGCTGCCGTTCGGCTATAAGAAACCTTATCTTTCGACAGGTTGGTTGGGCCAGATCGTGGGTAACTGGCAGTTCAGCGGGATAACGGTTTTCCAAAAAGGAATTCCGCTGCGCATCGCGGCATCCGACACTACTGGCCTGCTCGACTTTGCACTCAACGTAGGAAGGGCGAACCGGTCGAAGGACCCCGTACTGCCGAGCTCAGAACGAACGACGGATCTCTGGTTCGATACGAGCGCCTTCTCAATAGCGCCGCAGTTTACATTGCCGAATGACTCCCTGACACAACCGAAACTTCGAGACCCAGGTCGAAAGAATTTCGATATTTCTCTGTTTCGAAATCAGAGATTTGGCGAGCGGTGGATGGCGCAGTTCCGGGCTGAGTTCTACAACCTTTTCAATACCCCAGCCCTCAGCCTCGGCAACGGGTCTAGCGTCACTGTGAACGCTCCGCAGTTCGGAAAGATTCTCATCGGCACGAGCCCGCGCAACATTCAGCTCGGTCTACGGCTTGTATTCTGACGTAGCTATTGCGAAGCGATAGACTAACTGCGACTGCAACTGAGCAAATGGTTAATCGCTTCAATCTGCTTCCTGTCCGTTCTCGGAGCTGAAACGAACGGCGCGAGTTCGCGTATCGCAGGCCGCATGCAGGAGATGATCCAGGCGAAGGAGATTCCTAACGGGTCACACACCTGCAAGCAATTGGGCTGAATTTGTCTGGATTAGACCCCTGCCGACGAGATTGTGAACGGTCCGACAGGTTCACTTTCTTGCTCGCGTCCCGAGGATCGAACTAAGATCGATGGTGATTGACCACGCCTGCGAAGTGCTCGACGTTGTACACCGGTGATCTGCATTCCCGGCGGAGCAGGAGTTGGATACCCACCTCGCTGAGGCGTGGTTCCGAGCCAGGAACCACTGGCGCGAACTAACCAGCCGCCCGCGCAGGACTGACACCAGTCTGAAGCCCGGCTAGAAGCCCCGTGAGAAGCCAGTCGAACGACCGTTGCTGAATCAGGGACAACCCTATACCTACCAACAATATCAGAGGTTGCGCGAACTACGGATCGTTTTTCTTGGAACCTCTCTGGAAGAACTTACATCCTTTCCAGGCCAGCAGACGTCATAGTTCTATCACTCGCTGCAGGTCACGGCGACAAAGCGCTGAGTGGCTAAAGGCCGCGTGCTATTCTCTGCAACACCGGCGCCGAGGTTCGTAGCATCGGCGGAAACGTTCAGACCGGGCGCATGGATAGCTCAGCCACTCGCCCAGAGAGGTATTTTCATGGCTCCCGTTCCAGACAAAAACGAATCAGCGGTGTTACTCCGCGCAATTGATCGCTCCCAGGCATGGATCGAATTTACACCAGATGGAGAAATCATCAATGCCAATGATCTGTTCCTCGATTGCATGGGATACACGCTCGATGAGATTCGGGGCAAGCATCACCGCATATTTGTCGATTCGGACTACGCCCATTCCAGTGAGTACTCCCATTTCTGGGAAGGGCTCAAGCGAGGAGAGTACAAGACAGCGGAGTACATGCGTGTGGGCAAGGGCGGACGCGAGGTCTGGCTGCAGGCAACTTACACCCCGGTGCCGAATGACGAAGGCGAAACGGAGAAGGTCGTCAAGTTGGCGACCGACGTCACGGAGCAGAGGCGCGCAAGAGCAAATGACACTGCCAAGATCGAAGCCATCGAGAAATCGATGGCTGTCATCGAGTTCAACATCGATGGCACGATTCTTCGAGCAAACGACGTATTCCTTGACCTCATGGGGTATGAGAGTCACGAGATCGAAGGTAAGCACCACCGCATCTTCGTCAGCCCCGAATTCGGCGGTTCTAGCGGAGTACACGGAGTTCTGGCTCGATCTCGCGCGCGGGAAGTTTCATTGCGGCCGTTTCGAACGTTTGACCAAGACGCGCGAGTCAGTCTGGCTCCAAGCCACCTACTCGCCGATCCTGGATCTCAGAGGAAGGCCTGTAAAGGTAGTCAAATTCGCGTACGACATCACCGCGCAGATCCAACAGGCTGCAGAACTTGACGCCGCGCTACGTGCCGCACGCGAAGCGGAGCGTGTGCGAAACGAACTCGATCGTGCCGTCCAAATGATGTCTACCCCGGTGACACCGATCTGGGAGGGCATCCTCCTGCTTCCGCTCGTTGGGGTTCTCGATTCGATGCGCGCCGCAGACATCATGAAAAAATCTCTCAGCATGATCTCGGAGGCGCGCGCGAAGGTATTTGTCCTCGATATCAGCGGAGTGGCGACGGTCGATACGGCGGTAGCCAATCAACTGATAAAGATCACGAAGGCAACCAGGTTGATGGGTTGTCATGCCATTGTCTCCGGATTGTCTCCGGCGATCGCACACACGATTGTGGAACTCGGCGTCGATGTCGAATCGATACGCACTACCGCGACCTTAAGAGATGCGTTCGAAACAGCACTGACGATCATCGGCGACACGTTCGGCGGCAAACGGAGTGCAAATGGCGACACTAATGACGGAAAGACACGGGCGGCTGCGGGTTAGACTATGCGCGCCTCCTGCCGCTGAGTCGACCGTTGCTATAACAGCCACTCAGGGTGTGCTGGTCGTAACGATGCAAGCCGATATGGGCTCCGCACAGTTTGAGTCGATGCGTCAGGCGGTCCTCGACCGAATCACCACGAGTAAGTTCAAGGCGCTGGTGCTTGACTTCTCCGCAATCGATGTCATGAATTTGCTCGAGTACAACCGGATTCGCAAGCTTCTCGCGTCGGTAAGGCTGCTCGGTACGGAAACGGCGATCGTAAGCCTCTCGGTTGGCGTCGTGCTGTACCTTGCGGACGTTCAAGCGGACACCGACGGTATTGACTGCTACCTGGGCTTGATGAAGCGCTTCGAATACATGGCACGGACGCCTAGTGAATATGGCCGATACCACGGATCGTCCTGATTCCATCACCTTCAACCTGGAGAGCATGGCCGGACTGCACGTTGCGGTTGCCATGACACGGTCGCTGCCACTCATGAGCGATTTGGCCCTGCAGGACCGGGTCCTGATCTGCACAGTCGTATCGGAATTGGGCACCAATATTTTGAAGTTTGCCGGTAAGGGGACAGTTTCGCTGGCAAGAGTAGTTGACAGCGGCCATGATGCGATTCAGGTGGTAGCGCAAGACAACGGTCCGGGCATTCGAGATCTGGAACTAGCCATGCAAGATGGCTACAGCACCGCTGAAACCTTAGGCTTGGGGCTTCCTGCGGTGCGCCGCATCATGTCGACGATGAACGTGGAGACCGGCGTCGGGCGCGGAACCAAAGTCGTCGCGAGCAAATGGCTGGACAATTTTTCTGTGTCCGATCGGCAGCGCGCTTCCGGCCGATGGCCGCGAACCGAACAGCGACCACTGATGGACATCGAGTATGCGCAGAGAGTCCGGCCGTATCCGGGTGAGAGTGTCAGTGGCGATGTTGCGGTTCTGCGCGCGCTTGATTCAGGGCTGCTGTTCGGCATTATCGATGGATCCGGACACGGATCGGAGGCGCATTCGCGTGGCGCAACGGCTCAGCCAGGTCATCGCGGAGGAGCAATCGTCCAGTCCCCAATCGTCCAGTCCGGAAGCCCTCCTGCGGGTGCTTCACAAACATGCGGCGGGAACGCGCGGCGCAGCGGTAGGACTGGCCTTTCTCGACTGCGCGAGCCACCGGCTTACCTACGCCGGAATCGGCAATGTTCACATCCGTGTGCTCGGCGCGCGTTCCTGGCGAGGTGTGTCACGCGATGGCATCGTCGGTGAGCGAATGCCGGGTATTCTTCCACAGGCGGTCGGAGTTTCAGCGGGGGACGTGATCGTGGTCGCCTCCGATGGCGTTTCCGAAAGTTCCAGGAGCACTTCCCTGCTTCGTGGTTCAGTTCTGCCGGCCAGCGAGATAGCGGAGAAAGTGATACTCGAGGCCGGGAAAGCCACAGACGATGCGTCGTGCGTAGTGGTCAGATGCCTGTGATGCACAAACTAGGCTCCATCACGCTTGATAACGAACGATCCTGCATCGAGTTCAGGCGCAAGCTGGTCAATGCCTTGTCGAGCATTACTCCAGTTACGGAAAGTATTCCCCGCGCAGCATGGCTTTCCGACTGCGCTACCACCCTCGTCAGCAAGCCACCCCTGATTGTCCAACTCTTTCTGGAAAATGACGCAGCCTCCCGGCTGGTTGCGCATTTCATCCCTGTAAACAAAACGCCGCTTCCAGCGTGCCCTCCTACGATCGGCATTGTGGAGCCGGCGGAACATGACTCAGGGGCATGCTGCCTTCAAGTTCAGCTGCACCCTTCGAGATACGGTCATCACTACCGAACAGGTGGAGCGTATCCAACAGACATTCGCGGAGAGATCACGCGAGGAGCTGTTTCGGGAGATGGCGGCGATGAATGAGCAACTCATTCAAGCGAAAAAAGTGGCCGAAGAAGCCACGGAGGCCAAGTCACACTTCCTTGCGAACATGAGTCACGAGATTCGCACGCCGATGAACGCCATCATTGGCATGTCGCATCTCGCGCTCAAGACCGATCTGACAGTCCGGCAGCGGGACTATATCAGCAAGATCCAATCATCAGGGCAGCACCTTCTTGGCATCATCAACGACATCCTTGATTTCTCCAAAATCGAAGCGGGGAAGCTTTCGGTCGAGCACATTGAATTGCAGCTTGACAAAGTGATGGAGAACGTCGCCAATCTGGTTGCGGAGAAAACCGCCTCGAAAGGACTCGAGCTGGTGTTCGATATCGACAGCAGTGTGCCTCGTAACCTGGTTGGCGATCCTCTTCGGCTTGGCCAAATCCTGATCAACTACTGCAACAACGCGGTCAAGTTCACGGAGCACGGAGAGGTTCACGTTCAGATCCGATGTCGTGAAGAGACGGACCATGATGTCACTCTTGTACTTCGCTGTCAAAGACACCGGTGTCGGTCTTACTGATGAGCAGCGAAGCAAGCTGTTTCAAAGCTTTCAACAGGCTGACGCCTCGACCACTCGCAAATACGGCGGAACGGGCCTGGGACTCGCCATTTCGAAAAAGCTGGCGGAACTGATGGGCGGAAACGTCGGGGTCGACAGCACTTTTGGGAAGGGTTCGACGTTCTGGTTTACCGCGCGCCTGGGCAAGTCACTGGGACAGCCGCGGGCGGGCATACTGCATTCCGACCTTCGGGGCAGACGGGTTCTGGTGGTTGATGACAACGAGACCGCCCGGAAGGTGTTGTGCGACGTGCTCGAGAGTATGCGCCTCACCGTTGACATGGCGGCTGACGGGCCGACAGCGCTCAATCTCCTGAAGACGGCTGACGGAGAGGGAAAGCCTTACGAACTGGTTCTGGTTGACTGGCAGATGCCCGAAATGGACGGCATCGAAATGGCCCGGCGCACCCGCAATACTCCGTTGCAGAGGCAGCCACATCTGATCATGGTCACCGCTTATGGCCGCGAAGAAGCCATTCGAGGCGCTCAAAAGGCCGGCATCGAGGACTTTCTGATTAAGCCGATCAGCGCATCCGCGCTGTTTGACAGCATCGCGCAGGTGTTTGGAGGGGCGCCGCAGCCGGAGTTGCGTGAGTCAGCATCCGAACGTGTCTCTAACACGAACGCGGACATGCGCGGCACTCAGGGGAGCGCGCATCCTGCTGGTGGAGGACAACGAAATCAACCAGCAAGTGGCGACCGAACTGCTTCAAGACGCCGGTTTTGTCGTCGATGTCGCAAACAATGGTCAGATCGCTGTCGACATGGTGCAAACTGCGAGCTACGATTTGGTTTTCATGGACATGCAAATGCCCGTTATGGACGGGGTAACTGCAACGGTGGAAATTCGCAAGCACGAGCGGTTTCGGGAACTGCCGATCGTGGCGATGACGGCCAACGCGATGCAGGGCGATCGAGATAAGTGCATTGCCGCCGGAATGAACGATCATCTCGGCAAGCCGATCGAGCCCGAGGAGTTGTGGCAAGCAGTGCTGAAATGGGTCCGCCGGCGCGATGGTATGGGAATGCAACCTTCCGCTCAGCAAGCATCCGTTGCCGGCCTGGCGCCAGAGACGCCGGCGAACCCTGATCTGAATGTGCCCGGACTGCATTTTGACGAGGGATTGCGGCGCGTAGGTGGGAATCGTGGGTTTTATCTTGGGATGCTGCGGAAATTCATCTCCGGAAACAGAACTGTTTGTGCTCAGATTGAAGAGGCGCTGGGCACGGGCGACTGGAAAACGTCGGAGCGACTCGCACACACGGTCAAGGGCGTGGCGGGAAATCTTGGCGCCTTCCAGGTGCACGCAGAGGCGGGCAAACTCGAGTCCTTGCTGGGCGGAAGGCAGGCTCCTGAGGAGGTTGATCGACAGCTTGCAATTCTGGAAATCAACGCTTGCACAGCTGTTCACGGATCTGGAACACGCCCTGCCCGTCGATCACCAAAAAGCGGTTCACGCCGAGCCAGACTGGGAGCAGGTGAGGGCCGTGTGCGCGCGGCTTGAATCTCTGCTTAATCAATCTGATGGTGATGCTGCGGATGTCATGAACGAAAATGCGGACCTGATCCGCGCAGCGTTCCCAAACCATTACGGCCGGATTAATGACGCTATTCAGGGATTTGATTGTCAAACCGCCCTCACGTTACTGCACGACGCCCAGCAAAGCAGTGCAGCGAAATTGGCTAGCCTTTAAAGGGCTGGTCGGAAAGCACAACCCGACATGCAGGCGCGCAAAAATGCCTTCCCTTTTGTCCGAACTCATGCCCGGGAGCCAAGACCTCGTTTCTCACTCTCACGTACAGAATCTGCTTAGATCAGGGGTCACCCAGCGTTTGCGGCTTTCTGTCAGCAGTTTCTTACGTTCCGGATCGTGACGATTGGGCTCGCTTGATCGTCATCATGGGCCCTCATGCTCGAGGCGAAAGCGTTGTCGCTCCTCAGTGGAGCGAGCAACAATCGAATTACTGTTAACAGCGTAACGCGCCGGTTTGGCTTACACTCCTGTTTGGCTTTAGGCTAAGAGTATGCAAAACATCTACGGAGCCAAGCAGCTTGCGGCGAGTTTCCGCACGGTTCGCCAGAACACGATCCAGGTGGCCGAAGATATTCCGGAAGATAAGTATAGCTTCACGCCGGCCGAGGGCGCCCGCTCGGTCGAACAGGCGTTGGCGCATATAGCGGTCAGCACGCGTATGTGGCAGGAAGCCCACGCTTTGGAAACGACAAAGATGCAGGAATACGACTGGGCTACCGCCTTCGTTGAGCTTGACGCGGAGGAGAAAAAGAAGCGTTCCAAGAAGGAGCTGGTCGACCTGTTGAAGAGCGAGGGAGACCGCTTCGCCAAGTTTCTCGAAGAATTGTCGGATGACAAGTTGGGTGAACAGATCACCGAAGATCCCAGCCAGCCGACCAAGTCCCGGCTCGAAGCGTTGATGAGCGCCAAGGAGCACGAGATGCATTGCCGTGGTCAGCTGATGCTCATGGAACGGATGCTGGGCATTGTGCCGCACCTGACTCGAAAATACGCCGAGATGGAGCGTGAGATGAGAGAGGCGGCCCAAAAGAAAACCTAGCCAACGGCGCGCGCCTGAACGATGGCCAGCGTCGGACTTGGCATGGCTGCGATCGCATCGGTTCAATCCGGAGGCGAAGCTCAGGATCATCTCCGACGTGTGGCCTTGGGGCAGCGTGAAGGTCGGTGCATAAGGATCGTTCTGCATGAGCCCTGAGGGAAGCGAGCGATCCAACTTTACCCGTCACGCGGATCTACTACGCTCCGGTTGGGGGCAAGGTGTCTGCGTCAGCGATTTCAACAACTACGGTTTTGCGGAGCACAACCTGGACAAATCGAGCGGAGAACTCACATTGAAATCCGCTCGACACCCTTAGCACTTCGTCGAGGTCCAGATCGTTGCCTCGCACTCCCGCCCACGACGCCAGCTGCTCTCTTCCACTGATCGAAAACCCCACCGCAAGCGATTCTGGATTTCGAATGAAGTGAAGAGGGCGTTTGCCCTCGCGTAATCCAAAACTGCGTTCGTCTTCCAAGATCTCGTTCCGGTCCCGGACACACCTCGCATTAAACGTAAGTTTGACAAAGTCGCGCCGGCCGGAATCCCGTTACCGATTTTCTTACCGTTTCACACGAAAGCTATTCGCAGTTCGTTCCACAACAAACAGGAGAAGGGATCTGCGGGAATGAAATGGAACGCAAAGCAGCACAATCGCAGATGCTCTGCTCCTGAAGACAACTGCACCCGGCAATTCGGCGCATAAGCATTCGGATTGCTCGCGGAAACTCGTGCGACCTCTCAGAGGATGCGCTATGGAGAACCGCGGCGGAACAGTTTGATGCAAATCACCAGGGAAAGGAGGTCACTTATGAACACAGTTCTCGCGCTTCAAAAGATGAAGACGCCATTCAGCGCTTCGTTGATCAAAGCTCAAAGTTGTACAAGCAGCGGCGGCAATTGCTGCAACGGCTGAGCACAACTCGCGAGCCAAGAGCGGGGCATCTCCGAGAAGAGGCGCCCCTTCTTATTTGCTTTTCGTGGCTGCCATGAACTGCTGGTCCAGGAGAAACAATCATGAATAATGGCGAGTATTGTCGAGACGTACGTCACGTTGACAAGCGCTTGTTCCTGGTCGATCGCTCGATTGTTTATGAACACTTCCAGGAGAGTTACAAGCCAACGGATGAATATCTGACCGTCGTCAGGGATCGCCTGCGAGACCGCTCGGCGGCGTGGCGCATAACCCGCGACGGCGTCTGGTTTCATGTTCATACTCCAGACATCGTGCTGCCAGCGCAAGGATGGAAGGTTCATCTGTCATCGCTGCCGGGAAACAGTATTGCCATCTTGAATGCAGCTGCCAGTGCCGCCATCAACGACGACGTGCCTTTCAAGTTTGCGCTTGATCCGCGGATCCGTTCTTTAATGTGCTCGAAAAGCTGGCATCGAGGTGGGTCGGGAAAGTTCATTACCTTCTATCCGCCGGACGCAGAGATCTTCAAGTCCCTGCTCGAAGAGCTTTACGTTCTCGTTCGTAACGAAGACGGCCCTTACATTCTGTCCGATAAGCGCTACAAAGACTGCCGGGTGCTGTATTACCGATATGGCGGCATGATCTCTGACTACCAACTAGATGTCACGGGACAGCGTATCCCCGTTTTAACAGGACCGGACGGCAGCACTGTTCCGGATGAAAGAACACCCTATTTTGAACCGCCTGCCTGGGCCGCGGACCCGTTTCCCGAACAAGTGGAAGCCACAGGCGCCGCGGGGATCATTGCCGGCCGGTATGTCATCAAGAGCGCCTTCTCGTTCTCCAACTCGGGCGGCGTCTACCTCGCTGATGATTTGAAGGTGAACGGCGAGGTGGTCCTCAAAGAAGCGCGCCCGCACACCGTTGTGGACGATCGTGGTCAGGATGCTGTATCGCGGCTCTTGAAGGAGTACCAGATCCTCAGGCTGCTAGCACCGACCGGGCGAGTGCCCGATCCCATTGAGACATTTGAGGAATGGGAACACACGTTTCTCGTGCAGGAATATCTCAAGGGCGAGGACCTGCGGATGGTGTGTCTCAAACAGTCGCCGCTCCTGCGGGTGAGGCCCACGCTCGAGGAGTCGGCGGCGTATTACGAACTATTTCGCACCGTCTGCAAAGGCATTATCAGCGCAATAGACTGCGTGCATCGGCACGGAGTCGTTTTCGGCGACGTTTCTCCAAACAACGTGAAGGTTCTTTCGGAGACATACGAGACATGGCTTATCGATCTCGAATCCGCGTGTCGGCTGGGCACAGACGATCCCACCGTTCTCCACACACTCGGCTTCCGCAAAAGAGACAAGCCGGATGGGGAGCCGGGAACGCAAGCCGACGATCTGCACGCAATCGCATCTTTGATGTGTTACCTGATCTTCCCTATCAGCGCGCTGTCCGTTTTGAAGAGCGACGTATTCACCTCGGTTCTCGAGGTGATGCTGGCCGATCTGGGATGGTTGGACACGCCGGTTGCCGACATCGTATCTGGACTATCCAATGGAACGATGTCTTGCTCTGCGGCCTGCAATCTTCTCGACTCACCAGTCCGCTTAGTACCGCCATCCTATTTGGAAGACGTAGAGGGCGAATTCTGCGACACAGCCGCGCGGAGGTTGGGCGAGTTTCTTCTTCACCACATGAAGCCAGACGGCAGTTTGTTGTTCCCTGCCGATCCGTTTGTCCATGAAACAAATCCGTTGAGCCTGGGCTTTGGGGCGTGTGGTGTCCTGTATGCGTTGAGCCGGTCGGGGTTTGAGATTCCAGCGGCTGGTCTTGCGTGGCTCGAGGAGCGCCTGGACAAGCTCGACCGTGACCGGTTTGCTCCGGGACTGTTGACGGGTACAGCCGGGATAGCGTGGTGCCTGCTCCAGCTCGGGATGCAGGATCGCGCGGCTCATTTCATGCAACTCGCCAACGCGAGCGAGTTGCGGGCCGACCACCATTCGTATTTCTATGGCATGGCGGGAATAGGAATAGCTAATCTGGCGCTTCTTCACCATACCGGCAGCGTTGCGTTCCTGAATACCGCAGTTGACCTGGCCAGGCGACTTCTCGAGCAAGCGCACGAAGACGAAACTGGACTGCACTGGAAAACCGGCGATCTCGTGCAACTCGGATTGGGATATGGCCAGAGCGGAGTCGCTCTCTTTCTCCTTCGATTGTTCGAAATGTCGGGCGAGGAAAGGTGGTTGCACGCGGGCCACAAGGCATTATTGTTCGACATTGCGCATGGTACCGAACTCGAGAAGGGCGTTGTCACGTTCCCGCGAGGAGTAGGTGATTCGACATTAGAGCCGTATCTGGAAGAAGGAACCGCAGGTATTGCCCGCGTGGCCCTCCGCTTCGGGATGCGTGAGCAAGTCGAATCAATGCTTATGGACGCTCACCGGAAATACGCAGTCTTCGCGGGGTTGCTATACGGCACTGCCAGCTTCGTGGACATATTCACCGATGCGCGTCAGTTCCTGGACGAAGAAAAGTATTACCGGATGATGAAACGTCCGCTTGCGGGCATCCGCGATCTTTACCTGCTGAAGTACGACGAGGGATGGGCGACGCCCGGCGACGGGCTGTTTCGCGTATCCTGCGACTACGCCACTGGCGTTGCGGGCGTCCTCCGCGCCATGGATCGCGCCAGCCGGATGGGTGCGGCAGATTTCTCGCTGGATGAGATTGGTCGCGTTGCCGTACACCAGGATGCTCCGCGTTTCGCGCTGGCGGTGAAGCGATGAAAGCGTATCAAGATCTGAATGAATTGCTCGATCGGTCGCGCTGGGAATTCTTCGCGATGATTGCAAGTTCCTGCGTCGTCTCCGCGATCGAGGGGATCTGTCATCCGCTGCTGGTAAAAGTGCTCTTTGACAATGTAGCCGGCAGCCGCGACGGGAAGACGTTCGGGCTGCTGATCGCGGGCTATCTGGTCCTGGGGCTTTTCAGCAATCTGGGAAGCACAGCTAATTCCCTCTGGAGCAAATCGTTGGACAACCGAGTGGCGCAGAGGTTGAGTCGCAAGCTCTTGAACGCATACTATGCCAACGACTATGCGTCGGTGCTGCGAAACGGCGCCGGCTACTACATCAGCCGCATTCACGGCGATCTCCGGGAAGGCGTACTGCCACTCCTGCTAGTAATCCAGAGCATCGCAGTGCAGACGGTAATGCTCCTGTCGTTCTCGGCGGTGTTGTGTTACCTCTCCTGGAAAGCATTCGCCCTGTTGATAGCCCTGATTCCGTTGTCCGCGTTCGTCGGCAAGGTGATCGGCAAAAGGATTACTGAATTGGCCGGTCAGGAACGCGAACAGGAAGGCGCCTTCCTGGCCCTGATGGAGAAGGCACTATCCGCATTTCGTATGGTACGCGTGTTCTCGTTGCAGCGGCCCACGGTGCGGGCTTTCGACGAACGACTGGCGGAGTGTCTCCACACCAGCTATCGGCGCTTCAAAGTCACACGACTGTTTCAGACATTGAACGATTTCACGATGAACGTGTCGGATTTCTCGACGATGCTCGTCGGGGCGCTCTTCGTGATGCGGGGCGCGCTAAGCTTTGGCGGGTTTCTGGCATTCATCAACACGTTTTGGCGCGCGCTGACAACCTTGTTGCAGTTGTTCAACCAAATCGCTGAATTCCACTCGCTGGCTGCCGTCGCGCATCGAGTGCTTGCATTTATCCGTTCCTCGGGCGAGAGCAAACCATACTTTGCGGTTGGCCCCTCTGCATTGCTGAGTAGCGTCAATGCGTCTTATGACGGGGAGAAGCTCGTGCTCGCGAATGTGTCGCTACAAGTGGGTACATCCGAAAGGACGATTCTGGTCGGCCCTAATGGCAGCGGCAAAACGACTCTAGCGAACATTCTTTCTGGTCACTTTGCGCCCAGCAAGGGCGAAGTCGTCTTGCCGCTACGCATCAGTTCGCTGACTCTGCCGGTGATCTTCCCCCCCTTGATGGTGAGCGAGCTAGTGCCAAACGCAGGATTGCTGGCGAGACTAGGGCTGGGCGCGCTATCTCCCGATGTGTTGGCAGCCGAATTGTCCGCCGGGCAGCAGCAAAAAGTAGCTCTGGCAATGGCCCTTTCCCAAGACGCCGACTTATATGTTTTGGATGAACCACTGGCGAACCTGGATAGTGAAAGCAGGCAAGCGGCGATGGAGCTGATCCTGGAAATGACCGCGGGCAAAGGAGTGATTCTGATCATGCACGGCTACCAGGAATACTACCGGTTCTTTGACCGGGTGGTTACAGTCAACTCGCTTGCGCAGTCGACGGCGCACGAGGCAGTGGCAATGGCTGTGGATTAAAGAGGAAGACGCGACAATGCGTACACACCTGAAATCTCTTCTCAAGGCGCCGGCCTTTACAGTATTGGCGATCGGGCTATTGGCGCTCGGAATCGGTATATCCACAGCGTTCTTTATGATTGTCGACAACGTACTGATTGAGCCGCTTCCGTTCCGAGATGCCGGGCGACTCATGGCTCTTCGAACGACGTGGCCTGGGAAGGGCGCAACGAGCCGGCGGGTGACCGGCGGTGATTTTCAGTACATCCGTTCGGCTGCCCTAAGCTTCTCCAATCTGGCATTCTACGGAGCCGATGGCGAAGGAGCCGTCAGGATCGGTGGCGCCTCTCGATTCGCGCATGTGGTTCTCACGAGCCCGGCATTTTTTGCAGTTTTGGGGCCGCCGGTTGTAGCGGGCCGTTTGCCAAACGACACCGACGCTCAACAAGCCGCCATCGCATCAGCTTCTTTCGCGCGGTCCGTATGGGGCGATCCGGAAAATGCTCTTGGCAAGAGCGTGGTGATGGAGAACAAATCATATACGGTCGTTGGGGTTATTTCCGGCGAGCATGTCTTTCCAGAGCACGTTGAATTGTGGTTCACTGGAGCGGCAACACCTGAAAACCTCAGCCACACCGCATACAACTACTTTGCCATCGGGCGTCTTCAATCCCGAAACTCGCAGACAGCGGCGCAGCAGGAGTTGAATGCCCTTAGCGCGCGATTGCCTGGACAGACCATCCCCAGGCAGTTGCAACTGGCGTCACTGCGTGACGAAATCGTGGGACCACAACGGACCACGCTTCTTTTCCTCTTTGGCGGAACTGCCTTGCTTCTCTGCATAGCCTGCGCGAACGTGGCGAATTTGTGCATTGCGCGCGCTTCGGGACGGATGAGTGAATTCGCGCTACGTCTTTCGCTGGGCTGCTCGGTGAAGCGTCTCATTGCGGGACTGGCATTCGAAGGCGCCTTGGTGGCAGCAACTGCAATCGCGTTGGGTATGGCGGTTGCCTGGGCAATTTTGCGCGCTGTCCACTCGCGCCTTCCCTCGTCGATGCCACGCGCCGGCAGCGTACTCGAGATGCACGCGCCTGTCTTTCTTTTTGCGGTCGCGATCGCGGCTCTTGTCGTGCTGGTTTGCAGCGTCTTCCCAGCCTTGCATCTGACGAAGGTAGACGTCGTAGGAGCGCTGAAACAGTCGGGCCGAGGATTGGTGTCCGCTAAAACCCGTATCCGCGACGCCGTAGTGTGTGTGCAGATTGCGATTTGCTTTGTACTCGCGAATGGAGCGGCCCTGCTGACGAAGACTGTCATTGCATTGGAGGATTCAAGGCTCGGTTTCAAAGCGGACCAAGTGCTCGTCGTGGACAGCGATACTCCGGCGTCTGTCGAATCCGAATACCTGAGGGTGTCCGCTGCGTACGCGTCGTTAGTGGACGAAGTCCGCCGTATTCCCGGGGTGCGCGCGGCTTCCATCGTCTTTGGACTGCCAACCTCTCAGTACGGCTCGAACGGGAGTTATTTCGTGGAGGGAGCCCACATTCAGCCAGGCCAAGATCCGTTTAAGATCGATGCCAGCCACGGTAGTCCGAACGCGTCTTTCGCGTTAGCTGGCGAAGGATATTTTAAGACGCTGGGCATTCCGCTGCTCGAGGGCCGCGATTTCGATGCCACCGATCTGTATGATCGGCCATTCACTGCAATTATCAGCAAGGCGCTGGCGGCGAAATCTTTCGGGGGCGTGAATCCGATCGGTCGGAGACTTTACTGCGGGCTCGACTCGCCGAAGCCGATGACGATTGTCGGCATCGTGGACGATGTCCGGCAGGATTCACCGTCATCGGTCTTGCGCCCGGTTATCTATATGCCATTCCGGCAACATCCGTCGTATGCCAATTCTATGCAGATCGTTGTACTGCACGAAACCGGCAGCGCAGTTGTCATCCAGAAATCGATACAGGAAACCGTGCAGAACAGAATGCAGGCGACGGCGGTCCGGTTCCATACGCTCTCTGCGATGGTCGGTCAGTCAATCGCCAGCCCGAGATTTCGGGCCACGTTGTCGCTATTGTTTGCCGCAATTGCCGGACTGCTGGCGATGAGCGGGTTGCATGCGGTGATGGCTTATTCTGTTAACCAGCGCAAACCCGATATTGGACTTCGCATAGCAGTGGGCGCCAACCGTCTCTCAATCGTGCGGATGGTTCTGATGCAAGCCGTGATCCTGAGCGCAATTGGATTGGTGGTGGGCGGAATGGCGTCGCTTGCCTTGAGCCGATTGGCCGCCACGCTGGTCTACGGTATCAGCACGACTGACCCCATGACCTATGTGCTGTCGGCGGTTCTCGTCCTGACGGCCATGACATCGGCGGTGCTTGCGCCGGCTTGGCGGGCGTCTCAGGTGGACCCACTCAGTGTGTTGCGTAACGATTAGTACCACTCCGAAGGCGTTTGTCCCCCGCCTGCTGAACTCGTACAAGCCAGTTCAGTTTCCATGGCCCGCATGACCGTGACTCTCGCCGTACTCCGTAGTTTCGACCGTTTGACCCATCTGAGCCTACGGCCTTCCCATGCGCGGCCGTCACGCGTCCACTCCGGATTACGCCAAAATGCACGCTGACAGGCAACGTATTTGGATACCATACAGCCGATCTTCGCGCGATGCTTTGAACAGAACCGGTGTGAGATGCTAACTGTTCGGGATCGACGAACGGACCGGATGACGCAAACCGAATTTGAGTCTCTGCTGGATTGGATGAGTTCCGTTCGCGTTCTTGCGGGCGAGCGCTACGAGGCAGCGCGTGACCTGCTGATTTTCTTTTTCGAAGGACGTCGATTCGGCGACCGTGCCGGCGAACTTGCGGACGTCGTCTTCGATACCGTGGCAAAGAAGCTCGCAAAAGGTGATGCAGTTCCAACCGACAACTACCGGGCATTCCTGCAGGGTGTTGCCAGGAACATAGCGCGGGATCAGTGGAAGAAACCGGCTTTGGAATCGCTTTCCCCAAGCGATGATCCGGGGGAGGCGGCATCGGGGGACCGGAAAGACCCGCGGAACACCAGAACATTCTGGGAGCAGTGGTCCCGAGAACAGGAGGCGCATAGTTCAAAGGAAACTCGCCTGCGGTGCCTGGAGCGATGCTTGCAGGACCTACCCGCCGAATCGCGCGCGCTAATTCTGAACTATTATCAGGGAGAGAAACACGCGAAAATCGAAAACCGCCAGCGGCTCGCGACCGACTTGCAGATCAACATGAATGCGTTGGCTATTCGTGTTCTGCGGCTGCGATCAAAACTGGAAATATGCGTTCGGAAATGCATGGAAGGGTGAAAGGCTTTTGCATTTCACGCATAATCAGACATGTAGGTATGATGGCTCACCTGAGTGAAGCGGACCTTCGGCGTTATCTCTTGCAAGACCTTCGTGACTCTGAACAGACGGAGGTAGAGGACGAACTGTTTGCACAAGAATCCGCCACGGAGCAGCTCTTCCGCGCTGAGGCCGAATTGATCGACGCGTACGTCACGAACGAGTTGTCACAGCGCGAGCGCACTCTGTTCGAGACACGTTTCGTGACGTCGAGCCGCAGAGCCGAACGCGTGAAGACGGCGGAACTGCTGCTTTCTCGTGCTGCGGCGTCTAAGCCCGCGTCTACAGCTCGGGCGCGTACCTCGCTTGGCGCGATGGTGGAACTATTTCGCCTGCCATACGCAAGACCGCTTGCCGCGCTCGGGCTCATATTCGTTTGCGCGGTATCGTCTGTCGTCAGCATTTTCGTTTCCTCGAGCGTTCTCCGGCGCGAGATCGCTCGATCAACAGCAGCTAACACTGTCGAGACCAATATCGGCAAGCATGAAGAGGCGCCGACGCAGCAGCAAACGTACGTCACCAAGTCTGAGTTGGATCAGGTCATGGCGGAGTTGCGGGACCGGCAGAACCGCGCGTCGGAGAAGCCGCTGTTCGCGTTCGTTCTGGCTCCGGGCGCCGTCCGGGGCACTCATAGTACGCAACAGCTTATAGTGCCCCGCGGGTCATCTGCTGTAAAGCTACGACTCACCATCATCGGGGACGCGAACTACCGAACCTATCGTGCTGTCCTCCGCGATACAGATCAGAAGCAGATCTGGAGTGGAACCGTGGACGGCCGACGCGCAGCGGATACGCGCACCGCCGAATTTGTGGCGCCTGCCAGCGCGCTCGCGCCGGGCGAGTACACGGTGGAACTCGCCGGTGATCCCGGAACCGGTAGTTTCGAGTCGGTACAGGAATATTTCTTCAGCGTCGTCCGGAAGTGAACCGGAGAGAAAGATTTTCGCGCGGCGATCCATTACCTTTCATCGGGCTCGCGAGTTCTCTGCTCGCGGCTTCGAAATAGGAAGGATAGGGAAATGGATAGCATCGTCAAGTTGGTTGAGCAGAAGGGACTTCCGCCGTTGCAGTCGGCCGAGATAGTCGACGCAGCATACAAAAGCGCATTGATTACCGGCGGCATGCTTGGCGGCTCACCGTTATCGGCTCGTTGTTTGTCCTCCCGATGACGCATGTGTACAGTGAAGGCCTTTTAGCAGCATGCCAAAAGATAAATCAACGGAAAACGCTCGATTAGACGAGTATCTGCAGCGGATGGACAAGCTTGTGGAAGAGCAGCGCTATGCATTCAGGGGCAGACTCAAAGCAATGAGGCGCAGCGTCGCTGCTCTGAGCGCGCCGGATCCGGACGAATCGGGAGAGGAAGCGGTCCCACCGCTGCCCTTGCCCATAGGCTCCTTGCCACGAGTTCGCGCTCTGCTTGCGCCCAAAGACTTACAACAATTCGCTGACGCCTGGATCAGATGCGCCAGATTCGGAGAAACAGCTTTTGTATTCATCGGTCCAAATCGTGATCAACCAGCGTCTCCTTTCAACGCTGTGCCAATCTGGATCGAACGAATCAAAGAGAAGGTCAGGGCGCCCGTAGACAAGCCGGCTACTGTGGAGAGCTCGATTATCCTGGCGATAGAGGACGCAAGAAACCGCCCGGCCGAACCCGCCGAAATCCCTTCTGTAAGGGTTCTGCGATTCCTCCTCGACGGTCAACCCGGCGGGCAAGACCCGCCCTGCGAGATAAGCATATCGACATAAGACCCGCGCAGCAGTGTAGGCATGGCTCGCCCCAGAAACAAAAATCGCCGATTGCTGTCGTTATCAGCCGTTTGCGTGTCATGTTCCTGCCTGTGTCCCGCGGCGCCGACCGGGTGCCCGCCTGCAGCAACCGTGCTGAGCGCTGCAGCAACAGCACGTCGTGTCACGCTCCATCCTGCATATCCCGGGACAAGCTATAGTTCAGTAATCCCCGTACGCTCTGGTCAGCTTTTGATGGCGACGGTGCACCAGAGAGGCATCGACCTCATTCTGCAACTCTTCGGCCCGGGTGGTCAGCTTACCGTTGCCGAAGACGCAGGAAACGAAGACTGGGGTCCCGAACGAGTTGTCCATGTTGCCGAGCAGAGCGGCGCGTATGAACTCCGAATCTGTGCGGCTAACCCATCCGCCACACCCGGCAAGTATCAGTTGAACATCCACGCTCCGCGGACTCCGACCAGCAGAGATCGCGCACTAATTGCGGCGCATAAGAATTTCGCCGAGGTTCGGCGTCTTGCGACGACGACAGACACCGCTGAAAGACTCCGCGTTGCAGCAGCAGCCGAGACGGTCATTAACGAGTACAAAAACCTACATGATTCGCTTGGGATTGCAGATTCCTGCTTACTTGCCGCCTCGTTATATCGCTTTTCGGGCAAATACGACAAAGCGCTAGGTTTCTACCTCAATGCGCTTCCGGTATCGCGGATCTTTGGCGGCTCGCAACGCGAAGCAAGGACTCTGGCTACGATTGGCGCGATGTACAAGTTTCTGGGCGAGCCGCGGAGAGCCGCCGAATACCTGCAGCGGTCTCTGGTTTGTTGCAGGGATCAGCCGAACACTCGGGACACTGCGGCCACCCTAACCAGCCTTGCAGCCGTACAGGAAGAGCTCGGCAATTTGAAGGAGGCGCTCGATCTTCTCAACCGGGCTCTCCCGCTTCGGCAAGCGAATAAGGACATTGCCGGCGAAGGCGCTACACTGCACAACATTGCCGCGATATACTCCCTCACCGGGCAGAGCAGTAAAGCCCTCGAAACATACGATCGGGCTCTCCGATGTCGTCGTCTGGCACGTGACGTAGCGGGAGAGGCCCAGACCATTCACAACATCGGGATCACTTTGTCCGCCCTCGGCGAGCATGAGAAGGCCATCGCGGAGCTGGCAGCGGCGCTACAGCTATGGCGCGGTCGCTCTGACGTTCGGAATGAATCAAACGGCCTATATGGACTCGCCCGAGCCGAGCGTGCTCGCGGCGACCTCCATGCTGCGCTTGCGCGCATTGAAGCAGCACTCCTGTTGATCGAGGTCTATCGTGATCGGATGCTGCGTCTGGATCTCAAAGCATCGTTCGCCGGATCTGTTCACAAGTATTACGAGTTCTGTATCGATGTTCTCATGACCCTCCATCAGCAGGAGCCGGGAGCAGGATACGACAAACGGGCGTTTGAAACCTCCGAGCGAGCGCGGGCGCGCTCACTGCTGGACGTTCTTGCAACAGCCGGCAAAAGTGCGCATCAGGAAGGCAAGGCCGACTTACGCAAAGAACAGATTCGTCTTCAGAGTGAACTTGCCGTGGTTGCACGGCAGCACACTTTCGAACCAGATGCGCCGTTTACACCGGACAAAATCGACGCGCTGATCGCGTCTTATCGTAAAGTCGAAGCGGAGCTGCTGGCCGGCAATGGGCAGTTCTCTCCGCCTATCCCGTCAAGCCTCAGTGATATTCAGGAAACGATCCATGACGATGATACGCTGCTGCTCGAATACTCACTGGGAGCGACTCGCAGCTTTGTATGGGCCGTCTCACGACAGTCAGTTGCGTCGTATGTACTGCCGGATCGGAAGAGCATCGAACGGGCTGCGAGAACACTGCATTCGCAAATCAGCCGCCTGGATGCCGGCCGGGCGGAAACAGCGCGCCTTCGACACGACGCGGACGTCGACGTTCTAGCGAACATCCTTCTGCGGCCTGTTCGGAACGAGCTGGCGTCCTTCTCTAAGGTAATCGTCCTCGCCGATGGCGCCTTACATTATGTTCCGTTCGGAATCTTGAGCATTCCTGAATCTGCGGCAACGGAACCGAGGCGAGTCCCGTTGATCAGCTCGCACGAGGTGACTTACGCACCATCTGGATCCGCACTGCTGCGGCTCCGGCAGGCACATCCGATAAGCGAACGATCACCGCAACAGATCGCGATTTTCGCGGATCCGGTATTCAGGCCAGACGACCCCCGGGTCGCGAGATCGCGCCAATTGCAGCAGGTTTCGGCAGTAACTTCGTCACCGGCGGGTATGGGGCGAACTCGATCACAATTGATCTCTAGCCTGCCGTTCTCACGTCGGGAGGCCGACGAGATTCTCGGGATGTTTCCGCCGGACGTGTCGATGCGAGCAGTGGGTTTTAACGCAAGCCGCCGCGCAGTATTAGACCGGGATCTTGAGCCGTACCGTATTCTGCATTTTGCAACTCATGGTGTCATCGAGAGCACCCACCCGGAACTCTCAGGCATAGTGCTGTCCATGGTTGATGAGCAAGGGCGTCCTCAAGACGGATTTCTGACGATGGCCGACATCAACGGCCTCTCACTGTCTGCCACGCTTGTCGTTCTATCGGCGTGTGAAACGGCACTCGGAAAGGAAGTGAGAGGCGAAGGCCTTATCGGTCTTACTCAAGCTTTCATGCACGCAGGCGCAGCAAATGTGCTCGCGAGTTTGTGGAAAGTGGATGATGTCGCCACTGCAGAACTGATGAAACGTTTCTATAACCTGCTCGTGACTGTGAGACTGCGGCCTGCGGATGCGCTCCGGAGGGCCCAGCTGGAGATGCAGCAAACCAGGCGATGGGCTGCTCCGTACTACTGGGCAGGCTTTGTGTTGCAAGGGTCAGCGCAGTAGGACAACCTGCAGGGACCGCCAGCGCGATGACATTGCTCACGTTGACGGAGGGTATCCCTCCGTCAGGATTAATGTCCTTGGATCAGCTCCTTCGTTCGTCGCTTTTCAGGTGATTATCATTGGCCGGATTTGTGTGATTACCGAGGGCTTCGTTACATCGAGCTATGGGGACCTCTCGACAGGCCAGTGGCCCTTCTCGCCGGGGTGGACGGCAAGCGTGCCCTGGTTTTCAGCACTCGAAAATGGCGTTCGTACGTCGCAGGACCGCTCTGATCTAAGGCGGTGTGGCGTTCTGTCAGCCCGGGCCGCGGCCGGGGAGACCCGAATCCCCGCCGCGGCCAATTGGATTGTCAAGAGGAGCAGCCGTCAGCGAGCGAACTGAAATAACGCACGCACCAGCATCGGTAAGAAGCGGAACCGTGACATCAGCCGCATGACCCGAAACAGTATCAGCAAGCTCAGCCGCGGCATCAGCCGCGCGATGCGAAGCAGCAGTACGCCGATGCGCCGAATCAGCTGCATGATGCGAACGAGCAGGACCAGGAATCGAACATTCAAAGTCAAGACAGCGCCTCCGGCCAGCGAGTGACCAGTGCGTCCCAGATGGGCTCCATGTAGGGCTCGCCGAAGAGGGACTCGAAGGCGACCCACATGTCGATGTAGGCTGCCTCCATCATGTTGTGCTCGTCCGCGTTATCGTCTCCGGAGGCGGGAAGATGGTGCAGATAGCTGCCGCGCAGGTTCTTGCAATCCAGCGAGTACTTGCGTGTATTGAGAATGTGCTGATGCCAGAACTCGTCGATTTCGGGCGTTGGGACACCTCGCAGCCCGAGATCGGCCGAAAGCAGATAGAAGAACCTGCGATAGCGACGTTCGACGAGGTTGGCGCGGTAGGGTTCCCAGCCCTTCCGGTTTACCAGTTGCTTCCACACTGGCTGAAGGTCGAGTTCCTCGACAGCGCGCCACCTGGCAAGGTCCAGAGTGGGTGGGTCCTGAAGAGGCTGCTGCTGCATCATGCCTGCTTGCATCAAGGCAGTGGAGAGCTTGCGCGCGTCGCGCGACTGGAAGGCAACCCGGAACTCCTCGGGCGAGGCATCGATGCCAGCCGCGCAGGCCTGATGCGCAAGGTCATCGTAGGTGACGGCCTGACGGAGATTGCCGTTCAGGCCGGGGTCGGCCACTGCGGTACGCAGCAGCCGACCTAGTTGAGGCGTCAACATTGCTCCGGTCCTCCTGATTACGCAACGAAACAACTGAAGCAGCTGAAGCAATTGAAGCAGCTGAAACAATTGAAGCAACTGAGGCACACGGGTATGCGAGGGCTGGGGCCAGCGACTATGGCCTGGAGGGTCTCCGGGCTGAGTTCGGCGGGAATAGAAGCGCTAATCTGATTGGTCATTGTGGTTTCCTTTTCTAGAGTGCTGTTTGTTCGATATTGGCCCCCACCGATAAGCGGAGGAGGCGACGAATTTGGCGAGTATTTCGCACGAATAGTAGTGACTCGCGGCTTAGAAAGCGTTTCAAAATAAGCGGCACTGGTTTCGGAGCCGTGCAGCGCTCCATACGTGGAAATTGTTGCGCCTCGCCCCCAAATCGGCGTCCTACAGCGCTCGGTCAAACGCCCGAAGCTCTGTTCCGTCTGGCGCGACTGGAGGTCTGGCGTCCACGTCTCCGCGGCTGCGATCACCGGTTGAAATGAGATTCGGTTTGTCTCGTCCGTTCCGGTATTTGGACGTACGGGATCGCTTCGAAGGAGGGAGTGTTAGATCGACCGCTAAGCGAGAATGCCCTGGACTACATTCCCGGCCACGTCCGTCAACCGGAAATCCCTGCCGCTCCATCGGTAGGTCAGTTTCGTGTGATCCAACCCCATCAGATGGAGCACCGTCGCGTGAAGATCGTGGACATGGACTGGATTCTCTACCGCTTTATATCCGAACTCATCGGTGGCGCCGTACGCGATGCCGCCCTTGATCCCGGCTCCCGCAAGCAGATATGTAAATCCGTTGTTGTTATGATTGCGCCCGTTCTGCACATTGCTCCGGCCGCCCACTTCCACCCATGGCCTTCGCCCGAACTCGCCTCCGATCAGCACCAGCGTCTCTTTCAAGAGTCCTGATGCTTTCAGGTCCCGTAACAGCGCCGCGATCGGACGGTCCGATTGCGCCGCCAGCTTCCGGTGCACCAGGATGTCATGATGGCTGTCCCACGGCTTGTCATTCCCGAAGTACACCTGCACAACGCGAACGCCACGCTCCACCAGCCGCCGAGCCACCAGGCAGCCCCGCGCAAAATCTCCATCGCGCGTAGCCGACTTGATCTTCATCTCCGCCGAGCCCGGATTATCGATCACTCCGTAGCGCCTGTGTGTCGCTTCGCTTTCTTTCGAAATATCGAACGCGTCCAGCGCATCGAGCTGCATGCGGAACGCGACTTCCATCGACTGAATACGCCCTTCCAACTGCTCATCCGGTCCACGCTGCGCAAGATCCATCCTGTTGAGCTTTTCGAGCAGATCCAGTCCCCGCCGCTGCTCCTCGCGGGTCAAATGCGTATTGCGCAGATGCCGGATCATCTTCTCCGGCACGACCTCGTCGTTCGGCACATACGTTCCCTGATAAAGCGAGGGCAAAAACGCCGAACTCCACAACTGCGGACCCACATCCGGTACCCCGGCGCACAGCGCGATGAAACCTGGAAGGTTCTTGTTCTCGCTGCCCAGCCCGTACGTCAGCCACGACCCCCAGGAAGGAAACCCCGGAATCACGCGTCCGGAATTCATCTGCATGATGGCTTGCGGATGCGCTGGAAGATCGGTGTGCATCGAGCGCACGACGCACAGATCGTCGATCATACCCGCCGTTTCCTGAAACAGTTCACTTACGGGAAGACCGGATTGGCCATACTGTTTGAAGGAGAAGGGCGATCGCATGAGCGTGCCGCCTTCTTTACTGGCGAGTCCGCTCGCCCCCGGCATAGGCTTGCCGTTATACTTTTCGAGCGCCGGCTTGGGATCGAACGTGTCAACCTGTGAGGGCCCGCCATTCAGAAACAGAAAGATGACTTGCTTGGCTTTTGGCGCAAAATGAGGTCCTGCCGGGGTGGCGGCGCCGGCCACGGCCCGCTCTCCGACCAGATTGGCCAACCCCAACATCCCGAACCCATTGCCAGCTTTTCGAAGCGCTTCCCGTCGCGTCATCATCTGTATCTACCCTAGTTCAAAAAGATCAGCTCGTTGGAACTCAACAGGAGTTTCGCCAATTCCGCCCAGCTTTTTGACCCCGTCCCGACGAAATCGAGACAGGCAGCAAGTTCTGCGGACTGTGCGGGACGCCCCAACACGAGTCGATATAGCCGTTGCACCTTTGCCGTCGCGTCCCCTCCGCCTGCCACATCAGCGCGGGATGCCAACGCCGCGGCACGCTGTTCGATGAAGCCGCTGTTCATGAAGAACAACTGCTGTAAGGGCGTCGCTGTCGTCAGTCGCTGCTCTGCCGACGCGTTCGGATTCGGAAAATCGAATAGCGCCAGCGTAGGATCGAGTTTGCGTCGGCTGACATAGCCATATAAGGTCCGCCGAACATTGGAAAGTTCGGAGAGTGGCTGCGGCGTTGCCCGCCAGCGTGCTGTCGAGTTCGCCCGAAATCGCCAACAGCGTGTCACGCATCGATTCGACATCTAAACGCTGGCGATTTGCTCGCCACAGCAGCTTGTTTGCCGGATCGACGACGAAATTCGTGGCCGAATAATCGGCGCTCAACTGATAAGTCGCGGACAGTAGAATCTCACGTTGAAGCTTCTTGATAGACCAGCCATTCTCGACGAAGCGCGCCGCCAGCCAGTCAAGCAGTTCGGGATGGCTTGGCGTCTCTCCCATGCGGCCGAAATTGCTGACGGTTCCCACCAGGCCATTCCCGAAAACGTGCTGCCAGATTCGATTCACCATCACTCGAGCAGTCAATGGATTGGTTGCGGACGCGATAGCTTCCGCGAGTTCCAAACGCCCGCTGCCCTTCTGAAAAGGCTTCGGAGGGCCATCGGAAAGAATCGAAAGAAACGCTCGCGGAGCTTCCTCTCCAAGGTTCTCCTTCTGCCCGCCGATCTGGATTCGCTCGTTCTTCGGCTTGTCTGTGTCCGCGATCACGTGAGCATACGGGTACTGCGGTGGCAGAGCCGCCTGGAGTTCCTTTAGCTCCGCTCGCATCGCGGCGAGATGCGCCTTCCAGGGGCCATCCAGAAACCGTTCAATTGTGCCGTCGTTGCTCAGGTAGCCACGGTTCGGACCGTAGTACAGGATCCCGTCTTCTTCCTGCTTGAAGAGGCTCCCGTAGAAGTCGCTGAAGAACAGATCGCGCCACAAAAAGAAACGCTCCGGCGGCAGAGCAACCACTTCGGCAGTGGTCCCTCGCTCCTTCGCGGTTGCTTTTCGGATTAGATTCTCCTCGTCGACCTTCTTCCTCTCCGCGAGCACTTTCAACGCTTCATTGCGAAACTTCTCGAGATCGAAAGAGGGCTTCTGCCATCCGTCAAGATAGCGGTTGTCGGTCGGTATCGCCTTCAAATACCGGACCCAGCGAGCCAGCGTCTCTTGATCGAGCTTGCTTGCCGACGCCACTTCGGCGACATCCCGTGCTTCTGGTCCGGTTATCTGACGCGCCGCGACAATGTATGCGGGAGATTGCGAAGCAAGAATCTCGGCGAGTTGCGTCGCTTGCGCGTGAAGAAACTGCTGAATGCGACTTTCGAGTTCCTTGACCTTCTTGTCTTGCGCCTTGAATGCATCCACCACGTCAGCCGGAGCGAGCGCGTGTTCTGTACGCTTCGTGCTCGAAAAGACTCCCTGCATTGCGTAGTAGTCTTTCGTCGGAATGGGATCGAACTTGTGATCGTGGCACTGGGCGCACGCGCCGGTAAGCGCGAGGAATCCGCGGGTTGTGGCATCCACGCGGTCGTCCGTAAGTTCAGGTCCGATGCCATAGAAGCCTGTCCCGACAGCGAGGTCTTTTTCCTTAACGCTGTCCATCAGGTCTCCCGCAATCTGCGCCTTGACGAAAGTGTCATAAGGCATGTCCTGATTGAACGCGCGTACCACCCAGTCTCGATACTGGAAAGCGCTTGGGTAAGGAGTATCGACATCTCCGTCCAGGCTGTCATCGGAATATCTTGCGACGTCCAGCCAATGCCGCGCCCATCGTTCGCCATACTGTGGCGAAGCAAGCAACCGATCGACGATACTTGCGAATGCATCCGGAGAATCGTCCTTGAGGAAAGCGTCAACTTGGGCCGAGCTCGGGGGAAGCCCGATGACCGTGAAATAAACACGCCGTATCAGGTCGCGCTTATTCGCGGCGCCATTCGGTTTCAGCTTGTCCTGTTCGAGTCGCGCCAGCACAAACCGGTCGATATCGCTCTTGATCCACTCGCCATGGCTCACCTTCGGCGCAGTCGGCTTAACGACAGGCCGAAACGCCCAATACGAGCGTTGTGCCGGAGTGATTGTGTAACCGGGCTTGAGGGACGCGCTCTGTTCCGGCCACGGTGCTCCGGCTGTCACCCAAGCAGCCAGATCTTTGATCTCGCTGTCCTTGAGCTTCGGCTGACCCATAGGCATCTGAAGCTTTTCATGTTGATGCCGTACAGCCTGCACCAGCAGACTGCTCTCTGCATTACCCGGCTGAATCGAGGGGCCCGACTTGCCACCTTTGAGCATGGTCTCACGTGTATTCAACGCGAGTCCGCCCATGGCATTGCCCGTCGTGTGGCAGGAGTAACACCCCTTAACCAGCACCGGGCGCACACGCATCTCGAAGAACTCACCCGGATTATCTTGGGCGAGCCCGAAGGACGCGAATGTAAGTAACGTCAGAACGCCGGAACGCACGAGACTGTCGCTTCTCAAAATATCACTTTGAGACCGATCTGAAGCTGTCGACGTGATTTTGCCTGCCTGCGGCGGCGAATTTCAGCGGGATTCATCTTTGAACTTAAGCGTCACATCGAGAAATCCGCCGGAGCAATTCTTCTCAAGATCGTTTGAGCTCTTGCAAATGTTATGCTGCAATACTTATTGCGCTTGTGATGCAATAGCGATACAGTACAGTGATTTCGGAGAAATAGACATGGTTTTGCGTCTCGTTTCCCTCGTTTCTCTCGCGGTTCTCGCGGTCGCTCAATACGGGAGCGGAGTACTACTTGGAACTGTTACCGACACGTCGGGGGCTGTCGTAGCCGGAGCGCGCGTTGTCGCTCGCAACGTGGAGACTAATGAAGTCCGCGAATTCACGACGGATTCGTCCGGAAATTACCAGTTCAATGCGCTTCCGACCGGTAATTATGTAGTCACGGTCACGGCGCCTTCGTTCAAGCAGGCACGAGTTGACAACTTGACGTTGCGCGTCAACACGCAGCTGCGTGCGGATGTGGGACTGCAGGTCGGAACAGTCACGGAATCAATCGATGTGGAGGCCGTCGCGCCGCTTATTCAAACAAACACGGCAGCCGTAGGAACGGTCGTGGATAATCGTACCGTTCGCGAGCTGCCCTTCAACAACCGGAACTTTTATGATCTTGTCGCGCTCACTCCGGGAGTTGTGAAGGTGAGGGGTACGTCGAGCGTGATGGATGAGAGATCCGCAGAGATCGGCGGTGTGCGAAACACCTCAACCAATGCAATGCTCGATGGCGTCGATTTTTCAGTTGCGAATATCAACAATCCTGCGATAGCGCTTTCGCTCGACATGATCGAAGAATTCAAGGTGCAACTGAACTTCATGGACGCATCGTACGGACACGGCGCCGCTGGAATCGACATCGTTAGCAAGCGCGGCACGAACGGATTTCACGGAGTGGTCTATGAGTTTCATCGAAATCGCGCGCTGCAGGCGGGACAGTTTTTCCGGCCTCCGTCGGGAGCTCCGCGATTTACCTTTAATCAGTTTGGGGCTAGCGCCGGCGGCCGGATCAAGAAGGATAAGACGTTTTTCTTCGGAAATTACGAAGGGCGTCGACGGATCACGGGCGTGATCCTTCAAGGCTTGGTACCCACTGACGGAATGAAGCAAGGCGACTTCAACGGGTCCGGTAAGACTGTTCGTGATCCTTTGAATAACAATCAGCCTTTTCCAGGCAATGTTATTCCGCGCGAGCGGTTCGACCGGATCGCTAACGAGATGATCCAATACTTTCCCTCGGCCAACTTCATTGGCGTCCGGCCCGGTGTGAATTTCCTTCTTGCTCCCAGCGATTCCGAACTTCGAGACCAATTCACCGGCAGGATCGATCACCGTTTCTCCGACAAGTCGTCATTGTTCGGACGCTACACACTGGCAGATAACGAACTTGTCAATGTTGCTTATCTTCCGGGTAAGGGACTTGTTCGGCCGGACAACACTCATCATGTTTCTGTTGGATTCACGTATTTGTTCACCGCGAATGTGATCGGCGAAACCCGGCTCGGTTTTTCGCGAGCGTTCCTGGCTCGACAGAGCGATGGGGATCGTACATCCACAAACTATGCTGCAGAGCTCGGCCTGACGAACCTTGCGGCTAACCCCGGTGAGTACACGTTGCCATCGGTGAACCTGACGGGCTATGCGCCCGGCAACCCGACTGGCACGAGCGGGTTTGTTGGTTATGGATTGAGGATCGTACAAAACAACTTGTACTATCGCGCTGGCCAGACCTTTACTTGGGTTAAGAACCGTCACACTTTGAAGTTTGGCGGCGATGTGAGTCGACTCATGGTGGGTTATGACCAGGGATCAAACCAGAACGGGATCTTCAACTTCAGTGGAAACTTTACTGGCGATGCGTTTGGAGATTATCTCCTAGGGATGGTCCAGTCTGCTAATGGAGGACTCGGAAGCCTTGGTAATTTCGGTGGAGTCGCGAAATATTCGATTGGAACCCAGTACCAGTGGTTCCTTCAAGACGATTGGAAAATTACGGATCGGTTGACTTTGAACCTCGGGCTTCGTCATGAGCTCTTTCAGCAGTGGCGCGGTCGATTGGCGAACTTCGATCTGGCTAGCGGCCGACAGTTACTCAGTGTGAGTCCCGATTACTACGTGCCTGGCGTGGGGCTTGTTACAGGAACGGGAGATCCGCTTCTTCCTGAAAGGCCGATTCGGACCGACCCTAACGACCTTGCGCCGAGGGTCGGTCTGGCGTACCGATTCAAAGAGAGTACGGTCATCCGAGCCGGGTTCGGTGTATTTCATGCCTTAAATACAGGTGGCGCGACTCTGGGCAGCCTCACGAGCACGCTCCCATACTTTGTTAATGCGACCGTGGTTTCCAGCAACACGACGCCTCAACTTTTTCTAAGTGAACAGTTCCCGACTCCGGACAAGGTGGCGGGCGCAGTCACGAGCAACCAGGACCTCAGTCGCCGAACCGGATACATCTATCAGTACAACCTTACGATCCAGCACCAGCTACGGCCTAACCTTCTGCTGGAAACCGGCTATCTGGGAAACACTGGACATAAGCAGGTAGGTACGGTTTTTGTCAATCAGCCCCTGCTGCCGGAAAACCCTTCCGCTCCGACACCGTTCGCCGCTCGTGTACCTTATCCGAGTCTAAGCCCGGTCTTTAGCCAGAACACGAATTATCAGTGGTCGAATTACAACGCGGGTTACGTGAAGCTGGAGCAGCGGCTGACCGCAGGACTCTCCTTTAGCGCCGCCTATACCTATGCGAAAGCCATCGATAGCGGAGGGTCGGGGCAGAGTATGTACGATCGTCGCCCGGAGCGCGGTCTTGCCGATAACGACGTGCGTCATAACTTCATCGGCAGTTGGGTGTATGACCTTCCCGTGGGACGGGGGCGGCCCGTCAACATTGACAATTCGGTACTCAACGCCGTTATAGGCGGTTGGCAGGTGAACGGTATCGCGAACTTCCGTACAGGGATGCCATATACGATTTCTACTGCCAATGACATCGCCAATGTCAGTACGGGCGGACAACGCGCAAACTCGACGGGCGTTACGCCTAGCAAGCTCGATCCCCGCACGAACAATCTGTATGGCCTTGATACTGCCGCCTACTCGACGCCGGCTCGCGGACAGTTTGGCAACCTTGCGCGGAACACACAGCCGGGTTTTGGCGCCAACAACTGGGACTTCTCTGCGATAAAGAACTTCGGCCTAGCGCCGCTAGGGGAACAATCGAGATTGCAGTTGCGGTTTGAATGGTTTAACGTTTTTAACCACACACAATTCTTTAACCCGGCCGCGACGCAGAACGTGCCCGCAACATTTGGAATTGTCACCGCGGCGGCCGACCCGCGAATTCTTCAAATCGGCGCGAAGCTGTACTGGTAGACAGAAATGAACACTTCACGTCGGGAACTCATCCGCTGGGCTTTGGCGGCGCCGGCAGCTACCAGCTCGGTTATCGCAGCCCAATCCACTCCCGCCGCGAAGCCACCCCGGCTTCGGATTACCAATATAGATTCGTTCTCCGTGGCTGTCGGAGGAGCGAGCGCGAGTCAACGAACTCGATACGCAGTGACGCGCGTGTACACGGACGATGGCGTGATTGGGACATCGTTTCTAGGATGCCCGCGGGACGTGTTGGAACGCTGGGTGAAGCCTACGCTTGTAGGCCAGGACCTGTTCGCGATCGACAGCCACTTGAAGCGCTTGCAGATGCAGCGGGGCGAGTCGGGCGTACAGTCATGGTCGGGTGTTGAGCATGCGCTTTGGGACGCTGTCGGTCGCGCTTGCAACCAACCGGTGGCGAAGCTTCTCGGTGGATCCCGAGACAAGCTACGGGTCTACCGGACCTGTGTTTTCCCTGGGAAGCAGGACCAGTCGGATGTTGCTTACGAACGGCAAGCCGAGTTTGCGATTCGACTGAAGAATGCAGGCTACACAGCCATGAAGATTCGCGCATGGCGTCCGAGACCCATGGACGACGTGGAAGCCTGTCGCGTGATCAAGAAGGCCGTTGGCGCAGATTTCGCTTTAATGTACGATCGCACGGCGGTCCGGCCAGGTTGGGTGTGGGACTATCCAACAGCTCTTGAGGTTGCGCGCGGACTGGAACGTGAAGGGGCGCACTGGCTGGAAGAACCGTTCGATGGATATGACTTGCAAGGTCCAGCCCGGCTCGCCGCGGAAGTCGACATCCCAATCACCGGGGGCGAGCTCGGCCACAGCGTTTATCAATTCCTTGGTTATCTGACAAACAAGACGTATGACATCGTGCAGCCTGACGCGCGCATTTGCGGAGGCGTATGGATTGCACGCAAGATCGGTGTCCTCGCTGAGTCGTTCGGCGTCCCCTGCATCTTACACGGGACCGGGGGGCCATCCTTGGCAGGCTACATCCAAGCCGGGTGTGCGATGCCCAACTGCGAGTTTCAAGAGATGATCGGCGGACCGGAACTTCCGGAAGAGGAGTGGGCGCCCGCAGTGAAGCTGATGAAAACCCCATATGTTTTCCGAATCGAGAAGGGTCATGTTCTTTTGCCGGATCATCCAGGACTTGGACTCGACATCAATGAAGACGCCCTGAAAGAATACCGTGTCCAAGCATAGCCGCCGTAGCTTTATCGCAGGCTCAGTAGCTTCCACCCTGATGGCGGCAGCGTTGCAGAAGTTGAGCGCTGCTGTAAAGCCGGTCAAGATCACAGCCGTGGATATTTTCCCGATCCGCCTGACCGCGTCGAAAGAAGAAATCGAAGCAGGCAAAATGGCCAACTATGTTGTTTGCCGGATTAATACGGATGTGGGTGTTAGCGGTTATTCGTTTGCCGGGCCGAATCCTAAGGTCCTTCCAGACGTGCAAAAGGCTCTCGTCGGATACGACCTATTTAACGTGGAAGGTCACATCCAGCGCGGCGCAGATGCATGGGGCGGAGTGGAACACGCTGTCTGGGATGCGATTGGACGGATTGCCGGGCAACCAGTTTATAAACTGCTCGGCGGGAGCAAGTCGAGTCTTCGCGTATATCTGACGACCGTGTGGCCTGGAAAACCGGATCAATCGCATGTTAGTTACGACGCTCAGGCAGAAATGGCTCTGCGTGAGAAGCAAGCCGGTTTTAAAGGTATGAAGATTCGCGCCTGGCGGCCGAACCCTTTGGACGATGCGGAGGCGTGTCGAGTGATCCGCCAAGCTGTGGGTCCGGATTTTGCGATCATGTTCGATCGCACCGCAGCGGCTCCACAGTCGGTGGGACAGAAGGTTTGGGATTACGAGACAGGTTACAAAGTTGCCAAGGCGCTCGAAAAGCACGGGGCTTATTGGCTGGAGGAACCATTTGCGCGTGAGGATTACGAGTCGCACGCCAAGTTGGCGCGTAACGTCGGGATCAGGGTGACCGGGGGCGAAGGATATCGAGGGACGAAGAATTTCAAGGAGTCCCTAGTAGCTCGCGCCTACGATGTTGTCCAACCCGATGCAGTCACGGCGGGAGGTGTCCTCCTGTGCCGCAAGATCGCGATCCTCGCTGAGTCCTTTCACGTGCCAACGATTCTGCACGGGTCGATGGGACTGCGGGCGGCCGGTTTCTTCCAGACGTCGGCCGCGATTGGCTCAGATTGGCAAGAGTTAGTGTTCGTCACGCCTCCGCTGCTTCCGGACGACCTCTTGAGTCCCGGGCTACAGGTTCTCAAAACGAAGACCATGTACAGATTTGAAGACGGAAATGTTCATCTACCGGATCTACCGGGCCTTGGCCTGGACGTTGATGAGGAAGCGCTAGAGAAGTTCCGGGTCAAGCCGGCGGCGTAAGTTTGATCCGCGCACAATCCGATTGCGCATTCGGATTTCACTCCCTGTCCGGCGGAAATATTCAGTACGAGTCTAACGACTGCCTGCGTTAAGGTGTTACGGACGGTTCCGGCTGCGTAGGAGATCTGTTTGCGACCCCTGATCGTTGTCGTATTACCGGTTCTTGGCTTGCGAACCGGATGCGAGAGGAAAACATCAGCTTCAACAAGAGCTCCAACGCATTTCTCAAGTACGGGAGCTTTGATCGTCTGGAGGAACTCGCGATTCCCGTAGGAACGGAATACGATGGTTTTATTTGAAGCGGACGTCGCTAGGCGTTTTTCCCGGATAAAACGGATCCTTGACAGTTGAGTTGGTACTGCCCTTTATTGGCCGCATGTATTTACCCTCGTTTGCCGGCAACCGTGCGATAGTAGCAGTCTCCACAGCCGCACTGGAAGTATGGGGAGCCATGTCAATTCAACGGCCGCTTTTCTCTAGGATTCTGTTCTTAAATGCCGTCTTCAGGAGCAGGGCTAGCGCCACGAATTGGAGCATGAAGCGTACGGCATGCGAATACTCCCATTGAGTGCGCCAACGTTGCCAATCGGAAGGAATCGTATCGGCGGTCCATGAAGCAGTTTTGGAATTGACCGGATTGATAAGACCGAGCCATATCCCGAAAAAAGCGCAGGCAAAAATAATGGCGGCGATCAGTGTTGGACGAAACACCGGTGACGAATTACGAACTTTGTACGCGAGCGCCGCCGTGGAAAGGATTGTCAGGATCTCGATCGGCCCGCCAACGATCGCAAACCAAGCGTACAGCGTGTGCTGGAACGTCAGCCAAAGCTCGCCGGAGACCGTCATTTTCATGGGCATTTCCAGTAGATGGCCGAAGGCAGTGGCCATCAGCAAGGAGGCCAACAATATCGTGATGAACTGCCAAATGCGAAGGGTCATCAACTAAAGATTGACTCCGTTTTCGGCATGTTCTCCCAGCTACTTCCCTGGAACTCCTCTACGCAGCCCAATCAATAGCGCGACTGGAATTCCAAAGGCCAAGAGGACGAAACTCCCTGGTTCGGGGACGGCGGTTGGGCTGAAGAAATCGCCGACGCTGATTGTGTATAGATCGCTTGTGCCGTCATACGAATATTGCGCGTTACGCGGCACCAGAGCGGGCAACGTGGGCAGCGCGTATTGGCCCGGCTGCCGAATAGTGAACGTCGATGACCCAGACAAGCTCTCCAAATACGACTTGGTGAGCATCGGTTCAAGAAAAATCTCTTGCCCTCGATGAAAACCGTAAATGAAGGTGTTTGAGAAGACGCCGCCATTGAATTCAGGCCCGGTCAAGTCCAGCGCGTGGCCCCCCATCGCTGGGACGGTGGGACCTGGTTGGCTATAGTCGGTTGGCAGAAACTGTGCTGGTACCGGAAAAGTCTCGTTTGCCGGAATTCCCATTCTTTCCGAGTCAGATGTAGTAGAAGTGAAAATCGAAATGTGGCAGGTCGTAGATGCCTAGCGGCTCGTGTCCATGTGGATTCCAATCAAATTGCAGTACTCTGAACCCAGTGCCGGCTGCTTCAGGGGGCAGAGTTAGGAAAAGCGCTACATGGTCTGAGCCTGGATCGCGTACCGCCGCTCCGCTCACTTGGAATCCCACTGAGTTCAATTGATTGTTCTCATCCACGTCTGCGAAGCTGGTTACCGAGTGCCCGTTTAGCAGAACATTGGTACCCAGTATGATGGCCCCTTGCGCGCCGTTCGGTAAGGCAAACATGACTAACTCAACGACTGCCAACGGTATTACTCGTGATATGTTCATCTGATTTCCTCCTGTCCTGGGACGATCAAAAAAGCTCTGAAGAAACTCATTCCCCTTGTATTAGCCTGCGCTTAGATTCACAGTGCCGGTTGAAAATTGGGTTTAGGTAGCCCCACGGGAGAAACAGGTTGACTCAAGGATGTGGCAGGTCTCAAATGCCGTCCTGCTTCAGCGTGGCAACCAGTGGGGCAAATCGATTGATGAAGTCGAAATAGGGCGGGCTGGTCAACAACGGTGAGCCTACCGCCCAAAAACGAAAGGCCGGCGAGTTGGGCCGCGTCATTCGGCGGCAACGAAAAGTACTCGGTCAACTCGATCTGAAAAACCCAGCCACCGCCCTCCTGAGGCACGCGAGAGCCTTGCACATAATCGAAGCGACCATCATGGATGAACCGTAGTTGATCGGCCATAAGAGCCGAAGCGTGGGTGTATAAGGCGGTGTAAGTTCGGGCCATCGGCGGCGCTTGAGTCAAGCGGAGGCGCGCGCCACAGATGATTCCATACTGGCCGAGTCCGGCGCGGCAGAGATGGAAAAGTCCGGCATTCGTAAGCGCGGAGCATTTGACTATTTCCCGCGGTCCGCAACCACTTCTAGCTCAAGCACGGCGTCGGTCTGAGCGCCCCAGCGAAACGTTTGTCTGCCTATGCCGCCAAAGGAGAGCGTGCCGTCTTTACTAAGTTCGATAAAGTCCCTGAATATAGGAGGCGTGAGCGACCTCGCCAACATCTGCCGCAGCAGATCAATCCATCTCACGCCGCCATCTACCCGCACCGATACCGGATCGATGGAGCGTACGCGAGAGAAGGCCCATATCAATCACGACGCCAGCATCCACTTGGGCTTGTCCTTCTTCGGCCATCGAGAGGATGAAGACGGGTCAGAGCAGAAGCCGTGTGTACGTCGGCCTTTGTTAACCAGCCACGCGCGACTATGTGGAAGGCCACCACGATTGGCACTTCACTCGACCATAAAGATCTGCGAGTACTCAAATCTGCGCTGTAATCGTCGGTCATCTTTCCCCTTTGTCGATCCGCTAAATCAGAGGAAGCGCGTCCCTCCTATGACGCAATGTTGCTCCTCTTTATAAAGATCTGTAGCGAATAAAACAGCTAAATGCAGGTTGCCAAAACGGTTAACAGCAGGGCAAACGGCCCTACGCTGGCGCCGCTATCAAGCGGGTTACTGGCGTGGGCTCAGGCGCGCCTTGGGAATTCGGGCGGCGGCCCACACGCGCAGAGGCTCTGCCCGCATTGGAGACGAGTAGGCAGCACGGCTGGATCTGCGGTGTGACCCATGTCCGTCACCACCCCCCCAGCTTGAGAACCGGTCTATCCGGAAAATATGCTTCCTTCGTGTGACAAAGGCGCAAATTTTACCGGATTGGTTTAAATCGGAAACCATTACTCATATTCGCTAATACCGTATCTAATCGCGAGCGATACTTGGGAAATGAATTACAACACAACAAATCATTGAATAAACCGAGAGAGTGTCTCACGCTCGGAGAATGAATCGGAATTGGCAGGCGTTTTGCTAAATTAATCACGTATCGCGAACACCGCGAACTGATCCGGGAATCAACGGAGATGGCGGCGAGCGATATCGGCTTGACTGGTCCGACACCACACCGTGGTTCGCCGAACGGCGCTCAAAGCTCATTGCCGAATTGATGGGGATCCACCGGGTCACTGCACATCGAGAGGAGGTCAGTCATGAATCGGCCGTTAATTTTGTGGGCGTTTCTTTTTTGCTCGCTGACAAGCACTCCCGCTTGGGCTCAGTTCCAGCCAGGTTCGACAGTTACGTTCAAGACGAAGGATCTACAGCGAGGCATTGGTGTGGACGGTGCGAGTGTGGATGACAATAAGCACATTGGACATTTTCCGTGTGGCGATGACAAGGCTCCTAATCAACGCTGGCGAGTCGAAAGGCGCGGCAACGGATTCCGATTCCGCAACGTGAAGAGCGACAAGTGCTTCGGTGTGGACGGCGCAAGCACTAACCCCAATGTAGATATTCTTCAGTTTCCATGTGATGGTTCGGCAAATCAGACATGGAAACCGCGCGGTGAAAATAATATCTTCGTACTTCACAATGCGAAGAGCGACCTTTGTCTCGGCGTTCCTCATGCGCAACTGATGGCGCAACAGTTGAAATGTAGTCTGGCAGGGACGACTCAGGAATGGCGTCTTGTAACAAGGTGAATTGCGCGGAGAAAGGTAGCGATCGAAGATTCCACCGGTTGCGGACCAGTGAAGTGTTGGCACAAGGAGGCAGATTGGCTGAGACGGTTCCACCGGCCGGAAGCGAAAAGCGCGGTTGTGTCGCAGGCGATCGCAGCTACAATCGATGCCGGACTCGCGAAGCCTGACGAGAAGGTAGCGGTTCTAACCAGAAACGCTCAAAGCTCACCAACAGGAACGTATAGCCGCTACGCCGCCCATCGAAGATTGCTCGAAGTGCGAGACCGGTGCTCGCAGGGCAAGGGTTCGCTTCGCCTAAAGCTCGGCGCGCCCTTGCCTGCTCCGCGCCGTTCCGGCCAGCAACTTATGCGACGGGCGGCTTCCATGAGATGGCCCGGCGTGTCAACCCCTTTCGCGCTGCTCCCTTCGCCTTCTTCCCAGGATTCTTGGGCATTGGATCGGAGACGGTCAAGGCCGCGCCGAAGGCGCGCTCGTATCAGCCTTGACGGGCTCCGGCCAATGCCTTACGTAAAATCGAGGAAGGCGAAGGGAGATCTCCTCTTGAGACATCCTTCAACCTCGTGTGTTATCGCACTATCAGCTCCTGACCCTTTCTAAGTGATTCGCTGCTGTCGCTTCATCAAGTAGTTATTCAGCAACGATCATCGTTCCTAGTCTTGGCCGTTTCGCTCGTAGCCGCCGTATCGCCCTGCTTCCATCCGCACTCTGGTTTGCCCGGTGCCTTTTGGGGTCCTCGATTTGTCGGGTGCTGCCATCTCCAGGCTCGAGCTCATTGTCTGAATATCAGAGCAATGGCTCCGCCGCCACGTCCGCAGTCACCCGAACTCGGCGATCTGCAATAGAAACAAACCTGATCTTCTATGCAGCAACGGGATGCGTGTTGCTATTCCGCAGCGGCTCGTAGACCTCGCCCGTCGTCCACAGTCGATGCAACAATACCGCCAGCTTCCGCGCTACCGCGACAATTGCTCGTTTCTTCGCATTCTTCCCTCCGCCGCCAGCGATTCGCGTACCCCATCGCTTCAGGTCCGTGTCCGGCCCTTGCCGGCTCAAAATACAGTGTGCCCCCTGGACGAGAAGCGCGCGCAAGTACACATCACCTTCTTTGGTGATTGGCAGTTGCGGCCGGTGTTCGCCGGAGTCAGCACGCCGCGGCCGTAGTCCAAGAAAGCAACCTACATCCCTACTCTTGCGGAATCTGGTATTGTCCTCCACTGTCAGCACAAACGTCAGAGCGATCAAGGTTCCCACTCCGCTGACCTGCATCAGCAGTTTGGTTTCCGGATAACGAGTCCGGGCGATCTGCTCGAGTTCTTTGTCGGCCGCTTTAATCTTGACCGTCAATTGCTCTATGCTTTGCAAGATCGGCTTGAGCACCTCGCGCAAGGCATCCGGCAGTGCTTTCGCATCTTCTATATCGAGAGCCTCGGCGTCGACTTTGGGCAGTCGCTCGCCCACGGACTTCGCGAGTCCTCGCACAGTATTAACCAGCGATGTTCTCGCCACCACTAATGCAGCGCGAGCTCGAATTACCATCAGGTCCATCTGCGCATGTTCGCTTCGATGACGAATGGGCCGAAGCAGCACCGGATCCACTCGCGCCAATCGCGCTAGCGTCTCTGCATCGACAGGGTCGCACTTTCGGCTGCTTTCAGTGATCAGCTTTAACTGACGGGGATTGGCGACGATTACCTCGTGCCCAGATTCTGCTAGCAGGCGACTCACCCAGGGGGAGTGCGGCCCTACTTCCAATGCAATCCGGCAATGCTCCAACCCACTGAACTTCTCGCGCATAGCTGTACGGGTCGTGGCCACCCCACCTTGGCTCACTATTTGACCATTGCTGTCAATTGCGCAGTAGCGGCTGGTCTTGTCGCCGAGATCCAATCCGATCGTTATCCCTCTCATGCCCCGGACTGACTTCTGCTTCAGGCTATGGCGAGTGTCTTTCTTCTTCAATCCTGGCCTCCTTTGCACTGCGGTGCGTAATCAACATTGCCGAGATTACTGCACTTCGATGCGACCAGGCCATCTCATCCATCTCCGACGGGAACACTTCAGGATCCGCGAGGTCCCCCGGAAAGAGGAAAGGCCGCCTCCCCTCCTTGCGGAGGAAAGCCGGCCTGACTTCCGGAATTAAACCGTCAGACGCCCTCAGGGGTTGACAGGTCGCTCCATATCAGAAGATCAACTTCATTCCAAGTTGAATATTCCGGGGACCGATTTGCGTTGAGCTGATTCTGCCGAAGGCCGCCGATGTGAAATTGACATTCGGATTTCCGAAGACAACGCGATTCAGCGGATTCTGCATCTCAACGCGGAACTGGTGCGTGAAGCGCTCGCCGATCTTGGTCTGTTTGAGTAAGGCGAAGCTCTCGTCGAGACGCATCGGTCCGCGCACTTCGAGCGCCCGGGGCGAATTGCCGTAGGTTCCGGCAGCCGGTTGCGCAAACATCGACTGGTTCAGGTAGGTGTTGCGCGCCGGGTCGTTCGGGTCGTAATCGCTCATGGCAATATTTGAACGAATGTCGCCGCCGACCAGATTCGGTCGCAAACCGATGTTGAAGAATGGCAGCGTGTTGTTCGTCGTGGGGAACAGGCGGCTGCCGGTAGTGTAGGAGTTCACCGTCGCTAACTGCCAGCCACCCAGAACTCCATTCACGACACCGTTGTCGGACTTCCACTTCCGGCCGGAACCGAAAGGCACGTCCCACACAAGCGAGAACGTAAATACGTGCGGATAGTCCGAAGGATGGTAAGACTTCTCGCGCTTGAAGGCGGTTTGTTGCGCGGGATTCTCGTCAAACATGGCGGCATCCGTTAGGAACTTAGACCACGTATAAGCAACTGTTCCGCTTAATCCTCCGCGATACCGCTTGTCAAGCTTGTACTGGAATGACTGATAGTTCGAATTGCCATATGTGGAGCCGTAGATGCTGACCCCGGCGTATTGCGGAAATGGCCGAAGAGCCTGAGCTACCGTGCCCTGTGCTCCCCAAAGCTGGGTAAAGCCGGAAAACGGCTCGCGATAACCTGCTGCCTGCGCCGCAGGCGAATCGACTCGAGCTGACAATAGCGAAAGCGGTAAACCCTCATACTGTTGCGGGAGTTGATTCAGGTTCTGTGATGCATACAAGTGACGTCCTGCATTGGCAACATAAGCGAAGCTCATGGAAAGATCGCTGGCGAACTGATGCTCGATCAGGAAATTCCACTGCAGCTTATATGGCAACCGGTATTGATCCGGCAACACGGCCGTAACACTTTGGCGATTGGCGGCGGTGGGATCGATGACGGGCGGACGACGGAAGTTCTGCGGAAAGCCGTTGTCCCAATTGAAGGCGGGCGTGGTTCCCGAATCCGCCGAGGCAAACGTGGCCGTCGTGAAATAGCCGAAGGCCGGGAGACCCAAGCCTTGGTTAATGTAATTCGAATTGAAGATTCCGATGCCGCCACGAATCACGGTGCGATCCGTCAAACGATAGGCCAAGCCTACTCGAGGAGCATAGTTGTTCAAAGAAAGATCAAGGTATCGATTCCCGTTGCCTTCGCTCCCGCCATAGTGAATCGCTCCCGGCAGGTTCCCTGCCGCGGCATTCGGCGCGGTGATGTCCATGTAGGAGATGCGACCGAGCGGATCGCTGTGCGGGATCACGGGCTCCCAGCGGAAGCCCATCGTCAACGTCAGCTTATTCGTTACCTTCCACGTATCGTCCACGAAAAACCCAAACACGGTGTAACGTCCGCCTGGAATCGAGTCGCGGAAAAATGCCGAACTTTGCTGCGTCTCTCCAAGAAGGAAGCTTGCGAAGGCATCGCCGGTATTGTTGTTGCCAGGCAAACCCGTGGTCGTCCGGTTGAACTCGAATGTTCCGCCGCCGTTTCCATAGTTGCGATAATTGTCGCGATGCTGCTGGACCTCGCCACCAACCTTCAGTGTGTGGTTGCCCCGAATCATCGTCAGCGTGTCTAATGCGGTGAAGGTGCTGAAGAAGTGTCGCTCGCGATTTCATCTCCAAAGCGTGTGTATCCTTCCGTGTTGAAGAGCACTCTTGGGAACAAATTGAATTGAAGCCCAGCCAAGCCAAGCTTGCCGCCGTTCGGCTGTGTCCATCCCTAGTCAAATCCCAGAGAGAAGTTCGGATTGCGGAACTTGGAGAAGCCCAAACCGATATGGTTCAGCGTTGTCGGCGACAGGTTCGAATCGATGTTCAAGTGCACCACGTGGGTTCGAACCTTTTGCAGGTTGTAGTTGAGCAGAGCAGTGTTGCTCTCTCCACCCACCGGAATCAGGCGATTGTCTCCCGGGCTTTTAACGGAGGGCCGGTAGGTATCATTGTAGATTCCGCTGATGCGATGGTTCGTGCTGATCTGATGATCGATCTTAAATCCGACCGTCCGCTCATCCGCGCGCGGGCTACCGAGAGGCGCAATCGAGTTATTTACGATTCCCGGCAATTCCGGAGCAGGGAGATGCGGTAGCATCTTCGCCGATACGGCGCTGATGCGATTTGCAGGAATTTGGTTGCCCGGAAAAGCCGTCCGTGTGGCAGGATCGGAGGAGCTGAGCGGATCGTAGATAACGCGGGGGATTTCGCTGAAGTCGCCTCGCGTCATCCGCGTGGTTGGCAGCGTGTTCAAACCCGCGAGCGCTCCACCGCGACGGTAGAACTGATCAAACGAGAAGAACCAAAACGTCTTGTCTTTGCCGTTGTAGATTTTGGGGAGAACCACCGGGCCGCCGATTGTTCCGCCCCACTCGTTCTGTTTGGAAGGAGCGCGTTTCGCCGGGAAAAAGCCGCGCGCATCGAGTTTTTCGTTTCGCAGGAATTCGAATCCTGTGCCATGCAGGCTATTCGTTCCACTCTTCATGGTGAAACTGGTGACGCCACCCATGGCGTGTGCGTACTCTGCCGAATAGTTGTTCGTGATCAACTTGAACTCGGCGATCGCATCCACCGAGGGATTCACTTCGGCATCATTCGACAGGTCGCCGCGACTGAGCGCGATGCCGTCGTAGTAGATCTGATCCTGAAATCCCCCGCCCCCGGAGATCGACTTGGTCCACGTACCGGTTGGACTCACGCCCGGAGAGAGCTTGATGAAGTTCGAAGGGTTGCGGATGCCGCCCCCAAGAGTGAGCGGCATGTCGAGGAACTGCTTCGACTCGACGACCATGCCCACGTCCGCCGATTCAGTTTGAATCATGGGCACACCGCCCTGAACGGTAACGCTCTCCGTGACGGCCCCGACTGCGAGAGCGATGTCCACGGTTGCCGTCTGATTCGTCTGAATCTGAATCCCACGTTGGATGTAAGTGCTAAAACCGCTCGCCTTCGCTGTCAGATCGTAGGCTCCGATCGGAAGGCTTACGAGGCGGTATGCGCCTGTGTTGGTGCTGATAGTTTCAAACTTCGCATTTGTTCCCGTGTTGACGATTTCAAGCGCTACATTTGGAACCGCCGATCCGGAGTTGTCTATTACGACTCCAGTTACGGCCCCGCGGTCGCCTTGGCCAAAAGAGAACAGCAACTAACGAGGTAAAGAAAATTAAGGCCAATTCTTCCTCGATTCCAGTTCATTTTTGTGAGATCTCCAGTAGTACCCTGAATTCCCTAGGTAGGGATTCCTCGATTACAACACGTCTTCAGTACTGAAGTTGAGAAAGTCTATCCGGAAGTGTGAAGGTCTTGCGAATCTAAAGGGTAGCGGCCTCGCCGACACTCATCTACGTTATAGTGATGCTGTATTTGTAAAGTCCATGAAGCTCAAACAATTCGATTCCCGTCTGTGTGTGATTGCAGTTCTCCTTGCGTCTGCCGGCATTGTTGCCGGAGCCGAAGCGGAACTGAAAGATGCTGCTGGAAAAACGATCATCCGTTACGTCGTTGAGGCTCCGGAGAATGCTGCTCCTGCAAGGACAACCGATCCCGCCCGGCAGCTAGGACTGATTCTCTGCTTCCCCGAGCATGATCGCCCTACCGGTGACGAAATCCTGCCTGTGCGCGAGGCACTGATTCGCCTCGGTATTCGCGATGGTTATGTTCTGTTAGCCGGAAGCCCGCAGAGCCGAAAGTTCGGGACTGCCGATCACGAGCCTATCGAGAAGCTGATTGCGTGGGCGAAAGCAACGTACCCGATCAATCCGCGACGTATCTACATGTATGGCAAAGGGGAAGGCGGAAAGATATCGGGCCAGTTCGCGATGCAGTATCCGCAGTTGGTGACTGCGGGAATCACCTATAGCTGGGGCTGGTGGAACATGCCGTCCGAAATCGATACGGCCATTGACGCGGAGAACAGCGCGCCGGAGTTTTACATGGTGCTGGGACTGCGGGATCTCTCGTATCACCTGACGACTGTTCGAGACATCTACGCGCGTGTTATAGCGAAGGGCAATCATGTGATCTATCGGGAATTCTCCGACCTCGGGCCCAGAACCTACCATCCTCCGAGCAACGATGACGCGATTGCCTGGGCGACGCGGTTGCGGAATAAGAATATCGAGCCATCGAAAGAGGAGCAGCAGTTGCTTCGGAAGTTCTCGGCGTCGGAAACGCCTGCGGCCGGTCCTGGCGGCTATTACGCTGAGCTTGCCCTGGTGGGCGGCGCCCAAGCCGGCGAAGTGATACAGAAGTTGATGATATCCCGCGACGCCGCAGTGCGAGCGGCCGCTGCACAGACCTGTGTTCATGCGATTTTCAGTGAACCCACGCTGGCTGCCGTGGCTAAAGGGCTGACGGATGCCGCTCCGGCCGTTCGCCGAGCAGCCCTCCGGGCTCTGGCGATAAGTGCAAACTGGCGTTCCGCTACTGCACAGAAAGAGCTGATCGAACTGGCGATCCAGCCTGGCAAGGCCGTCGAGCAGATCGACCGTGTCGCCGCTGTGGATGGAATCATCCAAGCAGTTCGCTACCAAGTGAAGGGTGTTCGTCAGGATCCGGAGCTTTTCCGGGCGTTGGTGACTTTACTCAATGACAAGGATGAGGAACTACGCGTCATGGCGGCGAACACTCTGGCTCCGATTCGGGATCGTGACTTCCGAGGAGACCTGGGCCGGCCGGAGCGAAAGGCGCCGGAGGGCGGATGGGAGCAATGGCTCGACGGGATCACAGCTAAAGCGGCCGGGTACCTGAAAGATTATGAAGTCTGCGGTTGGGGCAAGACGAATGCGGGAGCGTCGCTTCCGGGCAATCGCGGAATGCAGGAGCCCGCGGATGTGTTTTGCCAGGGTGGCGCATCGCTGCTCGGCTACAATCTCGCTACCGGGCAACCGATTCGCAAAGAGCCCAAAGCAGCCTTTCAATACACGCTTCGTGCAGCCGAAGCAGGATATGTTCCTGCACAAGCCGCAGTCGGCATGCTGTACGCAAATGGCAAGGGCGTGCAGCAAAGCTTCGCCGAAGCCGCCACATGGTGGGTGAAAGCTGCCGAGGCCGGCCACGTTCAGGCGGCAACCCACGCATCGATGGTCTACCGCGGGGGCGGAGGCGTGAAGGCGGATCCGAATCTCTCGGCGAAGTGGGCCAAGTTCGCCGACGAACATACTCCTAACCTGGAGTAAACATCAGGGGCCGGCGGCGAGAGCTTTCCTCGCGGCCAAGCTGCCTGGAACGTGCCGTAGATACTGCTGCAGGACTTGCCGGAATGCCTGCCGATGCCTGTAGCGCGGTGGATCTGTGCCGCGAGCACATAGGCGTCGAAGTAGAGACGATCGAGGCAAATCGCCTCCTCATAGTGCTGGAGAGCGTCCGTGGTCTTGCCGTTTGCCTGTTCGGCTCGCCCCAGACGCATACGGGCTTCGGCGCTATTCGGCTCGAGACGCGCTGCTTCCGTTAGCCAGGTCTTCGCCTCTGCGGAGCGGCCCTTCTGGATCGCAAGATTGCCAAGCGCGGATAAGACCGGCGCATCTCTCTCCTCGGGTGGGAGGTCGATGAGGATCCGGAACGCCTCCTGCAGGGTATCGACATCGCGCACGGTCGTGCCCCACTCGAACAGGGCAAGCCCGCGATTCCTTTGCTCAAAACGATTCACCCTGCGCCATGGTTGAAGTCCGCGGGGCTTTACGGGAGCCGACTTGCCGGGTGTTTGGATTCGATGATCGGTGTAGGCAACATGCGCTACATCCTGCACGCCGCGTTGCGGCATATGACAGGTCGCGCACCGATCCCTGCCAATGTCGTGAGGTTGGTGGCAGCTTTGACAAACGGCATCCACCACAGGCGCGGGGTGGGCCTTCGTCGGATGTGGATTATGGCAGGATCCACACCACAGTTTCGACTCGGACTTTTGTAGGCACCGGCTTTGCGCGAGTTGTTCAATGTGGCCTGCTACTTTGAAGTCGCCGCCAGCGACGAAGGTGGTCCATGTGTCTTCCAGGACTTCACCAGTGGAAAACTCGGCGGCGTGTTTGCCAGGATTTAAAACGCGCGCTACGCCCGGTAGATGACATTGCTCGCACACGCTGTCGCGTCGCGCTCCACTGAGTTTTACCGGGTTGACGATGTTTTGCCTGGACGGCTTCGCGGCGTGCTGAGCGCCTTCTCCGTGGCACCGGTCGCACCCGATAGCGGCTACTTGTTGCGGGGCAGTGCTGCCGGCGTGGCAGTACAAGCACTCGCTTCGGATCGGGCGGTCGAAATCGGGATACTTTTCCTGCTCGTATCCGGGAGACATGCGAAATTCCCGAGACTGCGCGTACCAGGAAATCGGTGACTGGAACCACTTGCCATCGATCAGGGCGCGCGAAGCTCGAGCCGACCTTGCCCGAACCGATGCGAAGCGGAATGGGGTACTCGGCCGACAGACCGTCGCGCTCGATGCGGTGCACTTTTCCTTTGACTGAAAGTTGGGACTGGGAGACTTTGTGGGAAAACCGGGCAGTAGCAGGAGCGGTGAAACCCACCGACCGACCCATTCCGGTGCGGGCAAAACTGTTTGCGATATCTGAGTGGCAGGATTCGCATCCGGGCTGAGCGACGAAGCTCAGCCCGGATGCGATAAGGATCAGGCTAGAAATCAAGCCTTGCGCCGAGCTGAATGGAACGATTGCCAGAGACGCTGGTGATCTGACCGAACAAGGGGTTAGTCACGTTGGATTTGAATGCCGCCCCATTGCGGGCGATTGAACGCATTCAGGAAATCACCGCGAAGCTGGAACCGATACTTCTCTGCGAAACGGACCACTTTCTGCAAGCTCAGGTTTTCGCTGATCGTACCGAACCTCGCGAATCTGGGTCAAGTACGGCGCCACATTTCCTAGGGTAAGAGGAGCGGGATCCGCGAACGCCGCTTTGTTGATGTAGTTGTTCATCGGATCGGCCGTGTTCGCGAAATTGTAGTTGCCGCGCTGAAAACGCTCGTTATTGAGTTCCGAGCCGACAATGTTCGCCCGGAGTGCGCCGCCATTCCAAACGCCCGCCAGCGGTGATGTGGATGTGGTGATGCGTAGCGGCGTACCGGAGAAGTAGTTGAGGATGCCGCTTGACCTGCCAGTTCCCGATTACGGCGCTCAACCAACTCGGCATGTCGCCACCAATCGTGCGGCCGCGGCCGATAGGCGTATCCCAACTGAAGAATACCTTCAACAGGTGCGGCTGGTCATCCTGCGCAACGGCCTTCTCAAGCGCCAGATTGTAGAAGTTGAGAGGGCGTCCTCCGTTGTCGCCTTCGAGCGAAGACTGCATGTTGGTCATGTTCTTCGACCATGTATAGTTCGCATACACCTGGAATCCTTTGGAGAATTGCCGGTTAACCGTCAGTCTGGAGCGAATGGTAAGTGGAGAATCCAACCGGCGCGCCATAGACGTTGACCGTCTGTGTTCCCTGCACTTGCGGATAAGGACGAAGCGCCGAACCGACGGTTCCCTGGAATCCGGGGAACGGATAGGCAATACCGTTGGCAGCCGCTTCCGCCGCATTTCGCACAGGGTTGTTCAGGTTTCGACCGAAGGTTTCGAGGTACTTCGGATCTAGCTGGTTCAGAAGATAGCCCTGCGCGTAGCGCAAGTCCTGTGGATTTGTTGCCAACGTAGCCGATGTCGACGACCGTGTTCGGAGCAACCTCAGTCTGAACGTTGAAGTTCCACTGCTGCACGTACGGGCTCTTGCCGTAGTCGGGATGAATCATGCCCGGGCGGTTCCGGCGACGCGTAGTAGAGCGGTCGAAGGTGGCCGGGCTGTAGCGTTCCGTCGGGAAACCGTCGCGACCAGTTGAAAATCCCGCGCCATGGCTCACACCGGATCGGCGCTGAGATCCCAGACGCCGGCGGACTGGATGCGCGTGGCGCCGCCGAAGCGGAGTACCGCCGAAGCCGTTGAATAAGTCACCCTCGTACATGATTCCGTAAGAGCCGCGGAGGGTGAGTTTCGGGAGAGCGCGGTAAGCGAAGCCGATGCGCGGACCCCAGTCGCGGAATCGCTTGGGCTTTCCGAAGTAACGCGATCCTGTGCAGACATCGCAATCGCCCGCGAACTGATATGCGCCCAGCAGACCGCTGACAGGATCGCGCTCCTCGGGCGACCACGAGGAGTACCGGTTGTTCACTTCGTAGAACGGCGGCTGATACTCCCAGCGAAGACCGAGATTCAATGTCAGTCGGGAGTTCACCTTAAAGTCGTCCTGGAAGAACGCCGCATAGTAGTTGCGTCGCCCGCCCACTCCGACCGGATCCGTGAGGCCGGCGCTATGGACCTGACCGAGCAGCATGCTGGCAAAAGCAAAGCCGGTCTGGGATCCGGAGAAGACTTCTCCGGGAATCGATGTCTGAAGCGGGTTGAAGTTGAACGTACCGCCCTGCGTCGGTCGCTGGTTCTGATGATTCCGGCGCAGGTCGATGCCTGCCTTCATGAAATGCCGGCCCTTGGAAAAGCTGATGGTGTTCAGCAGTCCCATTCCGATGTAGGTCTGGAAGTCGTTCTGCGGATCGCCCATCTGGGTGAGACTGACAAAGGGACCTGTCTGGTAAACGATGTTCGGATAACCGAAAGTGGTCAGGTTCTTGATGCCGAGCTCGGCCGCGCCATTAACGTCCACGTATGAACCGATATTTGGGTTGGACATGCGGTTGTAGTACACGGTCAGGTTGTTCAGGATCGTGGGCGAGACGTTCCAGTCCCAGGCGGTACGCGCCAGCTGACGAAAGATCACCTGATCGCGAGCGCTGCCGAGCGGACCACCGTCGACTAGCGACGGATCCCAAGCCCGAGTCTGATCCAGCAGCAACCGCGGCCGTCGTGTGAGCGAATACGAGGCGGACACGCGATGAGCAGCCCCGATCAACTGGTCGACTTTCGTCGCGAACTGATACTGATCAAACCGCGGCGTGCCGGCGACCGGCCGAACAGCGTTGTTGACGAGCGGAATAGTTCCGTCGGCATTGACTTGGTTTGGCAGATAGCCTTGCCGAATCAGATTCACCAGGTTGCGAGAAACGGGGCTGAATCGCGATACCGGGATCTGATTGCCCGGGAACATGTCGCCGACCCAGCGTCCATCTGGCAAGCTGACGGAATGTTGCGGGATCGTAGATCGCGCCGCGCAGTACTGGCCGCCCGAGAGCGTCGGTCTGCGGCAAGCGCGGGCCCGAGAAGCGGGAGAAGTCGCCGTCGAGAAATTCGGGAAGCGGGTGAGTGATGTTCGGAGCGCCGAAGCCACCGATTCGTTGCTGATACTTCTCGTAAGAGGTGTAGAAGAACGTCTTGTCCCGGCCGTTGTAGATCTTCGGAATCATGATCGGCGCGCCGAAGCTGAATGCGTAGTTGTGGTGGCGATCCCGGGCACGCGGCACGCCGCGGGCATTGTTGGCGAAGGTGTTCGCGTTCAGCGCCTCATTGCGCAGCATGCCATAGGCCGAGCCGTGAATCTCATTCGTGCCCGACTTCATGACGTAATTGAAGACGCCGGCCTGTGCGCGGCCGTACTCGGCAGACATGCCGCTGGTCTGGATGCGGAACTCCTGGAGCGACTCCATCGAGACCGACGATTCGCCGAAATGTCCCGCAAGGTACGTCGTGACAGTCGCGCCATCAAGCAGTGTCTCCTTCGAGAAGCTCGTAGAGCCGTTGATGTTGCTGGTCCAGGAGTTGCCGGAAACACCCGGCGTCACCGCATAAGCGAAATTTTCCACCAGACGAGCGCCGGCAATCGAGAGCGGCAAATCCTTCATCTGGTCGTTGTTGAGTGATGTGCCGACTTCGGGAGAGTCGGTCTGCACGCGCGAAACCTCGGCGGAGACGGTGACCGTTTCGGCTACGGAGCCCACTTCCAGGCTGAGATCGACGCGAGCCACCTGACTGACGTCCAGTTCAACGCCGCCTCTGGTTCGGCTTCTTGAAATTTGCGGACTCCACGGTGATGCCGTAGATGCCCGGTCGGAAGGTTCGGAAGTTGTACTGGCCGGATTCGTTGGTGACTGTTTCGGTGACCGCGTTCGTGCCCTCGTTCTTCACGACGACTTTGGCTGCCGGAACCGCAGCGCCCGACGAGTCGGTAATGTTACCGGTGATCGACCCTCGGTTCAGCTGAGCCCATGCCGAAAACGCGACTGAGAGAACCAGGAAGATCTTGAACACAGACGACGTGGATATGTTCCTCATAGATGCACCGAACATATCACACGTCCTACAGTTTAGGGGCATTGTTTGTATGACGTCTTGGTGGTGAAGTGTGCAATTCAAGTTATGGCTATTGCAGCAGACAATGCCATAGCAACGCTCTACCACTAAGACGTCATAGAGACAAAGCTCCCGGGATGGTTCGCCAAGCGGTCACGTTGCCTATAACAGTCGCGCAGAGCACCTGCACTGTCCCGAAACTTCACCTCGGTCCACTCTCGACTCAACTTTGCTTGGACTGCGTATTCAGCTGTCCAGGATCGACCTGGTCATCACTACAGATCCAAGCGGCGGTGTGCTGGGTCAGTTGCTAGGGACTCTTGCAGGCGGGGGCCTACTACAGATCGTCCGACTGCTCGATTAGTTGCTGGCGCTGTTCCCGCCTCTGTAAGCGGCGTCGACTTGCGGCCGGCCGTCGCAAACTGCGGGTCGGCCGTCTGCTTGTACAAATCTTGGGCACGTGCTGAGTCAATGTGTGCTAGCGCGACCGGAGTTGACTGGCACGGTTCCGTATCCTCGAACGATAGATGACGGCGGATTGCTGGTTCAAGCCGCCCTCCGGTCAAGGCGAACGCAAGCTCGATAAATTCGATTCCAACGCCGGCTCTTTGACCTTCGTCGTTCATAGCATGTCTCTACTCTTGAGCTATCCCGTGCCCCTTCCTCGATTCAGCGTCTGGTCTTCGGCGGCAGCGAGCGAAATCAACTCTTTGTTACCGGCAGCGTCGGCCATCGGAGCAAGACGGAAGGCCGGGTCTATCGTCTAGATCTGGCAGCAGCCCTTCCCATCAGCAACGCCGTTTAAGGCGCGAATGGCGCGCTTTTTGCTGGCTGGACCAACGTCGTGGCGCGGCTAAACACCTGGCAATCTCATAATCCTGCCGGAGACATCGAAAGCTCTGTGCTGACGAAGGGACGACGTTAGTCGAGCCTCAGATTTCTGAGGGACGCGCACACTCAGCGGAAGCCCGTTGTTGGAATGACGTTTCGGTTTCGAATTCAAACGATCCCGCTGCTCTGCGGGGTTTCTTTGGGTTTTCTCGGTTTGTTAGCAAATCTGGAAAAGCTTCTACAGATTCCCGTAACCTATAGATTCTATTGGTTGCGGGGGAAGGATTTGAACCTTCGACCTTTGGGTTATGAGCCCAACGAGGTGTATGTTCTCAAGTAGGGCCGCCGAACGCACCGGGGGGTTAAATCTGATCGCTCTCGAGGTCGCAACAGGAAGTTCTAAGGTATGTTTGAAATCAGCTTTCAACTGTTTGCTTCAATCGGATCAAGTGAGGCAGCCCGCGAATTTATACACGCGATCGCTGGCGACGTCGGGAAACAGAATCCGCCGTCGTCGTGGGAAAAATCAGCGCACTGCTCGTCCAGGTCGGGCGGATTGCCGATGCCGGGGAGAATCTGTTCGAAGTCATGGATGAGGCCAGCAGCGAACTAGGGAAATATCATATTGCCTTATTTAAGTCGGACGATTGCGAGTACAAAGACAGCGTCCGGCAGCAGTTTGGAGATGTGTTTGGGTTGGATCTTCTAGTACTTAACCACATTGACATTGTACCGACCTTCCGGGGAAGGGGGCTCGGGCTGTTGGTGGTCTCCCGGACGATCGACGTTTTTGGTGAGAACTGCGGATTAGTCGCCATGAAGCCCTTTCCTCTCCAGTTCACGAATTACCTAGACCCGGAATGGCACGCTCCTGAGGGGATTGAAGATCCAGAAGCCGAATTTCGGACTGCGGTTAGCAAACTCCACCGGCATTGGGCACGGGCCGGCTTCAGGCGAATCGATGGGACGAACTACTGCGCTTTGTCACCAGCACGGAAACGCCCGGCCCTAAAGAGTCGCGACCGCTCTACAGCAGACCTTCAGCCAAAGATTTTTGACGTAACGAACACCGCCTGTATAACTTAGGCGCCGTCGCTCTCGCCACCATCGGGGTGCCAGCCCGCGGATGATCTAACCTTTCCGACCTGCATTCTAACCTCCTCGGCACTCCACCCACGTCCTTTTAAACGTGAGAGCGCTTGCCCAGCGGATTATCAAAGTTGCGTCCGTCCATCGAGCAGGCAGAGAAGCAACTGTTCACCTTCCGGCACTTCCTGCGCGCTTTAAGGCTATGCGTCGACACTCCATCGATAAAGTTCTCGACGTCACCAGGATCAAACCTCAAGGGGCTCCGGCCAGGCCCCATTCTTATGGCCGGCAGGTATGGTTTACATTTGCCGGATGCGTGTTGGATGACCCAGGAAATACTAACCCGCAGTTTCGCAGACACCTCCTTCGTCTTGATTAGCTGGCGTGTCGGCCGGCTGTCGAATACAAGCAGAGGCGGACGGTCACGCTCTTCAACTCCATTCACGTGCTGCATGTTCACCTCGTCATCGGATCCGCGGTCACGCATTCTGTTTAAGGCATAACGGCAACCCTGTGAAATGAGTTTCTCGCCGCACGAACGCAAGTTGCGACAAAGAGCGATCTAGTGGTAGTCCGCGATGGCTCCCTGCATCTGGTGCCGTTCGATGGATTCGTGAACCGATCCGGTCGGTATGTTGCCGAGCGGCATACCGTCACGTACGTTCCGTCGGCAACCAGTTTTTATTTGCTCGCGCAGCAGAAGCGCCGTACAGAGGACGCACCGCGGGGACTTTTGGCTGTCGGTGGGATTCCGTATAGCGGCAGCAACCTAAGCAAACTTGTTCTTGCTCGTGGTGCAGGCGCGGCGTCCTTGAATGATCTACCTGCGTCTGTGGAGGAGGTCCGTGCAGCCAGAGCTGCCGTCAGAGACCGACGTGACACGCTTCTTCTGGGATCGAATGCTACCGAGTCGGCATTCAAGAATGCCGATCTCTCGTGGTATGGCGTTATTCATCTGGCCGTGCATGGCTTTGCCAAAAATACGTATCCGGATCGTGCTGCGCTGGCATTTCTCAGCGAATGCGCACAACAGGGGACGATGGGTTTTTGCAGGGTTCCGAGATCGTTAAGCTCAAGCTCAATGCGGATTTGGTTGTGCTGTCGGCTTGCGATACCGCGGTCGGACCGCTTAAAGGACAGGAGGGTATCGCCACGCTATCCCTGGCTTTCCTGTTGGCCGGCGCGAAAAACGTGGTCTCCACGCTCTAGGCCATCGATGACACCGTCTCGCTATACCTCATTGAGCAGTTCTATAAGCACGTTGCCGCAGGGCAGCTACCTACTGCTGCTCTTAGCGCAGCAAAGCGGGACGTCCTGCGGCAGCTTGGCACCAAGGCGTTGCCCTACTACTGGGCTGGATTTACGTTCGAGGGCGTACCTGATCGCGCGATGGAGTCGCTTTCCAAAGGACAGAAACACAGAGATGTCGTTAACGCAAGAAAATCGTTCCAGAATTCTCAAATCCACTAAGAAGCTCGTCTTAACACCACATAAACAGCGCAGGCGTGGACTGCGACGCATGGGTGAGGCTCGTCGACGAACGGGCGCCGGAGTTGCTTACCGCAGAGAAGGATGCTTTTGAAAGCGGTGTACGAGTGCTCCTGTCCGAGCTTCGTAGTAGCCATACGGCCTTCTATCATGAAAATCCGGACCGGTTCCTGCCCCAGCACACGATCACCGCCACGTTCCGGGCTGTTAAATGGACCGGTGGCGACGCGTGGATGTTCCTCGATGTGTTTGAGGAGGGTCCCGCGCACGCAGCCGGGATGAGACCTGGCGATGTATTGCTCAGCGTCGATGGCGTCCGGCAAGTGCCTCCTTCAATGTAGATTTTCGGCATAGGCGTGTCGCATCGACTGGTGATTTCGGTATTGCCAAACGCAACTGGTGGTGTCCAACTTTCTACGACAACAGGAAAGGGAGCTGGATATCGCCGTACCTCCTAGAAAGGGTACAAAGCAGCGGCCGCCGATCGTTGAGCCCAAGAGCCTAGCACACTCGATCATTGCGCCGGGCGTCGCGCTTTTGCGAGTGACGTATTTTCCAGTTGCATTCGGGATGCGGTTCGCAAAAGCGCTGGAGGTGGCCATTCAAGATCTCAAAGAGCGTGGATGTGACCGTCTGATTGTTGATCTGCGCGGCAACATCGGCGGGAGTCTGGGTTTTGCGAGGCTGGCGAGCTACATGTGCGCCGGTCGCGTTCCAATCGGCCACAGTCTGACTCCTGCACGCCGACGAAAGGGATACCTCTTGGATGAGCTGGCTCGGGTTCCCATGCCCGGTACCAGGGCCGGGCTCTTGCTCACCCTTGCACGGTTTGCCTTCCGCGATAAATCCGTTGTTCTGCTGACCCAGGGTCTGGGCGCACAGCCGTTTCACAACAAGATCGTCGTACTGGTTAATCAATGGACGAACAGCGCCGCGGAAATGGCCGCCAACTTCGCCGCCGAGAACGGTCTTGCGATGATCGTCGGCAAGAAGACGGCTGGCAACGTCCTCGGGAAATGAACTTCAGGGTTGGAGGCGGCTACTGGTTACGGCCGCCCATCTTTGGCTGGTACACGTCGCAGGGCCGATGGGTTGAGGGAAACGGTGTACGCCCGGATGTCCCGCTTGAAATCTCGCCGGAGGCGCTCGCAACTGGCGAAGGCAACCAGCTCGCGAAAGCGATCGAGATTGTGGGTTCACTGTAAAAGGGCCTCCGGAAACCCAATCCCATTCCAACGACAGCGAAATCGAGAAAGCCGGTCGCATGCCCGCCGACCCTTGCTTTTATATATGAGTGGATCTGCGCCAGCCCTCCGGAAAAAGCTGACGAAGCGCTGCAATTCAAAAACTGTAACGAACGGCACGGCGTGGTCGCCGTGGTGCAGGCTCGGCGACCACGTTGATCCCAGGCTTCGCCACCTTTCAAATGAATCGCCCGCAAGGGCTTAGGCCGACTGCGACGATGCGTTCGCTCAACCCCGAAACTCGCGTCAGGCAACTCATTTTGCGAAATCTAAAACATGCATTAAAACAATGGGGCGGGGGCGAACTTTTATCAAGCTCGGCTCGCTTGAGAGCGTACCGGCTGGAAGATCTGGCAAGGAGTCGCCCCCCGGGAGGCAATGACAACATGAAAAGCGAACTCGCTGAGCAGGCCTTCGCGCTGATTGAGGATCGGCTGGGTTCCAGACCAACGCCGATGGAGTTCGAAATGGCGTACCAAGCACGCGTCGCTATCGATCGGATCAGGTTCGTCATAAAGCATACTGAACAGTTCGCTCCCCACACCGATCAGATGCGAGATGCCAGTTTCCAAGTCTTAGACGCGCTCCAGCGACTTGAAAGCATTGATCGCAAGTTTCAAAGACGATCTCAAGGCGCGGCACGAGGCTATGATGGTCGCCGAGAGATCGTCGACGCAGCCACGACTCACGCCTCCGTTTCCTCGGTGTCCGCCCGCAAATGATGAGCGAAGAAGTGTCAGAGGACAAAGCCATGAGCCTAGTAGCCCTGACTAGCGAGCCAAGACAGCCAGCCAAGAGTGCCGGAGACGCCATGATCGAGGCCATTGCCGATGCGGTCGCTTTACGGCTCGAACGCATGGCCGGCATGCGGCAGCGGCTACTCGATATCCATCAAGCAGCAGAGTATTTGGGAATGTCAGAACACGCATTGCGACACAAGGCCGGTGTCGACGTGCCGTGCACTCGAATCGATGGAAAACTGCGCTTTGATCGCCGGGATCTGGATCGTTATATCGATCGAGCACCCCGCGAAGGAGTGTAAGATCTGTGCATGGCTAAGGGCGAACGCGGGACCGCGAAACCGTATCTGCGCGGCAAAATTTGGTGGATCCGATATACGGTCCCGGGCGAAGCGCAGGAACGTTTCGAATCTTCCAAATCGACTAATAAGAACGATGCCATCCGCCTTCTGAACAAGCGTCGCAAGGAGATCGACGACCGGCAAATCACCTCGACGGATGCAACGGTCGGCGATCTTCTGCGCCTTTACCTCGAGGATCAGAAGCGGCAGAGCCGACATAGCTACAAACAGGCGGATGGCTACGTACGGCTCCACCTCCAGCCGGCATTTGGAAAGCTCAAAGCTTCTGCTCTCACCACGAAAATAATCAGGGCGTTCATTGATCAGAAGCACGCCGGCGATTACGCAAATGCAACGATCAACCGCTGGTTGGAAGCTTTGCGCCGTGCCTACACGCTCGGGCTCAAGGAACTCCCCCCGCTTGTTTATGTCGTCCCGGAGATCAAGGAGCTGATGCTGGATGAGGACGATAACGTGCGCGAGGGCTTCCTGGAGCACGAGCAGTATGTCCGGCTGCGCGACGAATTGCCTGACCATCAGAAGCTCATTCTCGTTATCGGCTACCACCTTGGTATGCGCCGGGGCGAGATCCTCAAACTGCGCTGGGACCAGGTCGATTGGGACGCGAACCTGATTCGGCTGGAGAAGAAACAAACAAAAGCGAAAAGGGCGCGCAATGCGCCGCTCTACGGCGAACTGCGAGCTTGGTTCGAACTGGCCTATTCCGTACGCGATCCGCAATGTCCGTTCATTGTTTCCTGGAAGGGACACGGCATCACAGAAGTGAAGACGGCATGGAAGAAGGCGCGGGAACGTGCGGGTGTCCCTGCACTGCTGATTCACGATTTGCGGCGCACGGCAGTGCGGAACATGATTCGGGCGGGGATCTCGGAAAAGCGCGCCATGGAGATCAGTGGCCACAAGACAAACAGCATATTTAAGCGCTACGACATCACCGATGAGCGCGACATCCAGGCTGATGGAGAGCGCTTGGCGCGGTATCTCGACGAGAAAGCAAAAGTAGCTGACGAGCGGCGAAAGCTTGAAGCGGAACGGGCTGGGCTGGAAAAAGTCCGTACAAAAGTTCGTACAAAGCAGGAACAGGCCAAAGAGGATGGCGCAGAAACCACTGTCGGTTCAGTGAATTAGTTTGGCTCCTCAGGTAGGATTCGAACCTACAACCCTTCGGTTAACAGCCGAATGCTCTACCGTTGAGCTACTGAGGAGTGTTCGGTAGGGACGTTTTTATTACACCAAACAGGCCCGTCTCCTGTCAACTTCCTACACCGCCTTCAATCGATCCGGTAAATCGTCATTTCTCCTGTCGCCCCAACTTCCGTAACTCCCCAGGCTTTCGGGTCCTTAGCCATGTCAGGGGCGAAAAAATCCGACTCAGTTACAGCAATATGCGTCATCCCGTTGCGCTTTAAATCGTCCGTCGCCATCCGGCGGGTTCCCTTTAGCGGCGGACCCTCGCTAACCACCGGCTGTGCAACTAACTCCCGCCATTCTCCATCTCGTTCGATCTCGAGGCGAACCTTCCCGATTGTTTCCGGAGGAACTTCCGCTCTCACCCCGGTCAACGCGACGGGCGCCGGCAATTCTACTTCGATGAACATACCCGGACGCGCTGCTTCTCCCGATGTCCAAAGAGTTGTTGGACAGTTATCGAATGCGAGTTGCACATCCCATGGATTCGGTTCCGAGCGCAACTTCCAATCTTTACCTCTGGGGATCTCACCGTCTGGACCGAGCAGTCGAAGATCGCCAACGTTCCAGTTACTTTTCGACGCTTCCATTTGCGTCAGCCTTACTCTGCGTAACCGCTGTTTCGGAAAGTCATAGTTCCACCAATGCGACGGTTGGAACGACGGCAAAATCGCAGCCGCGAGTCCATTGAATAAACGATTGCCTAAAGCCGACTCATAGAACACGACGACTTCGCGCCGGCAATAAGCATGCGCGATGCCTCCCGGTGTGAAGATGCGGCCGTTCTTCGGGACAACACTTTCGGCCAGCTTCGCTGTCGCGTACTCGGCCATCCGCTCGTTCAAATAGTCGGACTCGGGTTGGACACGGAAAGCTCCCCGCCAGTAAAACTTATCGAGACGCCAGACATGCTCCGCCGAGTAGAATCCGATAACGTCGGGCCATGAGACGAATGCGTGAAAGAGCACGACAAGCGGGGCCATACCGCGCCATTGTTGCAGCATGAGCGCAATCGCGAACGCAAGGAATGGGGCCGACGGGATGAGAAAGCGAGTTCCCACGTTTGCTGGATAGGGCGCCAGGAACACTAACGCCGCCAGGACTGACTGGCGCCCAAGCTTCCAACGCAGCGCGAGCAGACCAAGTGGCGCCAACAAAAATACAGGTCCGAGCAGTCCGTTTAGTACACCACCGCGAACGGTCGCCTCCAGCGGGATATCCCACGTGCTCTGTAACCCGGGGTAGTTCCGTTGAAACTCCTGATAGGTCCGTTCAAACGAGATATGAATGTAGGGGTTTGGAAACCAGCGATTCAGAAATGGTGAGAAAGGGTTGCCCACGGTGATCGCGTTCTTGATCAGCCACGGAAGCACCATAAGCAAGACGCATCCGCAAACAACAGCCATCGGTTTCAAAAACGACTGTCGTCTGCGAAGCAGCTTCACAAACACAAACAACACGGCATACGGGATCGCCACGAAGATAGTCAGTTTGACGGTGTAGGCATATCCCGCCAGCAGACCGATAATCGGCAGAAGATTCTCTTCGCGAGTTTCATCCCAAATCTGCAGAATTCCAAACAATGCGAAGGCGACGCAGGCCGCAGCGACATCCACATAAGCCGAAGATCCATCAAAGCCGAACACCGGGCTGAGGAAGACGAAAATGCCGGCGGTGACACCGGCTCGAGGGTACCCAAATCGCCTGCCGATTACGGTCATGATCAACGGCAGCGCGACCAAAAAAGCAAAGTGAACGAGCGCCGCCGCAGAATGCCTTCCAAGCGAGAATGCAAACAGAAAAAGCATCTCGATCGCCAGCGGCAGGTTTGCATACATGCTTGTCGTGATGTGCCCAAACCCGCGCTGGTCGAGGTATCGCTGGACGAGGCCGAGATGATACATGCTTCCATCGGCGCTCGCTTCCGGTGCCAGCGCGTTCATGAAATACCACGCGCCGTAGGCGATCATCGATGTGGTTAGCAATACAACATACAGGCGCGGCAATGGCGGCAAGCTTTTTTCGTAGGGAACCCAAGCCTTGTAATACAGGGAGGCTGCGATCGCGGCAACGCCCAAGAGCACGAATGTCGCCGTCCAAACGACATGAACGGCTGCCAGTAGGAAAACAAGCAAGCTCAATACAGCCGAGCCCGTGACAAATGCGAAGGCGTATTGCTCCTGTCGAGAGAAACGCGGCCGCAGCCACTGCAGCAGGAGCAATCCCAAAGATTCTATGGTGGCGATCGTGAAAGCGAAGCTCAGTAAGATGGACGTCGCTTTCATTTAGACGAACCCAGCCCGCTTCAGGAGGATGCCAAAAATTACTCCATCTGGGGACCGCCAGACATTCTCCACACGGGCCAGCACACGGGTTTTCTCTCTGCCCTGAAGAAGTTCGTCCGGGATTAGCTTCTCGAGCTTCTTATCGCCGGGAGTGTCGTATCTTTCGCGCGCTACTAATCTGCCGTTCACGAAGAAGGAAATGTGCACCGGTCCCGTGTGCCTGAAGGTTTGGTCATTAATGACGAACTCATAGACCAACGTTCGGTTCGACCGGGAGACGAGCGTGAATTCGAGTTCCGGCTCGGCTCCTGTCCAGCGCCACAAACCTGCATCGATTCGGATGTCGCGGACAAAGAACTGCGAAGCGCTCCTGGCACCCGCGACAACATACTCCGGATCGCTGTTTGCGCGAAAGGGCTGATGTTGCTCCGGAACAGGATAGCTCTCGGGCGTTTTCACGCACGACACCGGCAGGAAAGCAATCAGACTAAGTGCGGCGCGCCAGTATGGTGCCCGAAGTATCATCCTTCTCAATCACTCTCAACTGCAACTCGTCTAGAAGCTTGCGATCGTCTGGTCCGAGGAAGAAGTACTCAGGAGATTCGGACTTCCGCTCCTGAACGCCGAGGACCCTGATCCAGCCGGCCCGATATCGCACACGATAGTACCTGGCGGAAAACTCCAGATCCCACGAGCCTCCGGCAGTGACAATGCCCGAGTTTTGTCGATCTCGGGTGTCATCTACGAGACGTCGCATCAGCCGCTTCATGCCCGCTTCCGAACGCCACTCGCTAAAATACGTCGCACGCAACTCGCTGACGTATAGCGTGGCAAGCAGCACCGTCAGAGAAGCCAACACCATGGACACAACGCGAGTCCGAGCAAGATCGGCGCCGAGCGCTCCTGCAAACCCGATGAGCGGAAGAATGTAGACAGCCGTGCGCGTCATGGGAAACAGAACTCCGAGAGCTTTGTTCATCAAAACCCAGGTCGCCACCGACAAAATCGAAATTGACAGAACGAACGCGAGAAGCGCAGGTTCCATACTTCTTTGACGACGTGCAATTAACCACACGGCGGCTATCCCAATCACGACAAAGAGCCCGGGCGCGAAGGTATCGATGAAGAACTCACGCGCGCGAGGAGCTACCTGGGTGAGCATATCGATCACAAACAAACCGCCGAACGGCTGCCATATGGACTCACCGAGCAGTGATGCTGTTGTTTCGGAAAGCTTGGCGACGCCAAAGTAGAATTCATCGGAGGAAAACTTGGAGAGCGGAAGAAAGAGCAATACAAAGCAAACCACGGCTGCAGGACCCGCATAGCCGTCCACAAAGTGCCAGAATCGGCGTTGCCGCGCATATTCGGGAATCAGCACCAAACCAAACACGCAAAGGGGAATCGCAAATACCAGGTTCGCGCTGATGGCAAGTCCGGCACATACACCGGCCCACCATAGCCTGCGTGGCTGATGTTCTTTCAGGTCCGACCAAGCCAAATACAACGCCCACATCGAGAAACCAAGCGCCAGAGAATAGCCGCGCGCTGCGACAAGAAGATCAAGAACCAATGGATTGAGAGTCAGCACCGCAAGCGCCACCAGCCGCAACCAGTTGCCTCGAATCGATGACTCGGTGATCCGATAGGCAGCCGTCAGGTACAGAAGGCAGCCCAACAGCGCGGGTATCCGCAGAACCAGCTCGGAACGTCCAAGCAGCCATCTTGAGGCCCTCATCAACAAGGTCAGCAATACATGATTGTTTGCTGTAAAGGCCGAAAAGGCCTCACTGATGGGAACGTCTACATACCGCAGGAACGTAGCAGACTCGTCAATCGTGAACGATTGGGTCGCCGCCCTGTAGAGACAAAAGGCGAACACAGCGCAGAGGAAAGGCACGCTCGCTCGCTTCGAAGTCATTAGGAAGGTCCAGCGTATCACGCGGCGTCTTTCGCCCTGGACACTTAACCATAGTTAATGTAACATGAAAATCTATGCTTAACTCCCGCCCGGCGGGTATCGATAGCAATTCCCTGCCCGAGGTTCACGCGAGCGTCTCCACGTCTCAAGCTTCCATGTGGCGGCGAATGCTCGCCTTTGCGGGCCCAGCTTACCTTGTGAGTGTCGGGTACATGGATCCAGGTAACTGGGCAACCGACTTAGAGGGAGGCGCACGATTCGGCTACCAGTTGCTTTGGGTACTGGTGATGTCGAACCTAATGGCAATCCTGCTGCAGACCCTAAGCGCACGGTTGGGAATTGTTGCCGGTCGCGACTTGGCGCAAGCCTGTCGCGAAAGCTATCCCACATTCGTGTCGAGGGCATTGTGGGTGCTCTGCGAGATTGCAATTGCGGCCTGCGACTTGGCCGAGGTCCTCGGCGCCGCGATCGGATTGAACCTTTTGTTCGGACTGCCATTGTTGGTGGGCGTGATTATTACTGCAGCAGACACGCTTCTTATCCTTTGGTTCACCAACCTCGGAATACGCGTGATTGAGGCGTTGATCCTAGTGCTGGTTCTGACGATCGGCGCCTGTTTCGCAGTGGAGATCTTTCTTGCCAAACCCGAACTGGTGGAAATCGCCGGTGGTTTAATCCCTCGCCTGACCAATGAGAGTCTCTATGTCGCGATCGGTATCTTGGGCGCGACCGTCATGCCGCACAATCTTTATCTGCATTCGGCGCTGGTTCAAACCCGTCAAATCGGACGCAGCGAAAAAGAAAAGAGGTCCGCGTGCCGTTACAACTTCATTGACTCGGTGGTAGCACTGAACGGAGCATTATTCGTCAATGCAGCCATTCTGATTGTTGCCGCGACAGTGTTTTTCAAACGCGGAATGATCGTTACCGAAATTCAACAAGCGCATCTCTTGCTGGCTCCGCTTCTCGGAACGCATATGGCGGGCATTCTATTTGCGGTCGCCCTTCTTTGCGCAGGTCAATCTTCCACGCTAACTGGAACAATGGCCGGCCAGATCGTCATGGAAGGCTTTCTGAATTTTCGAATGCGGCCTTGGCTCAGGCGGTTAATCACCCGGATGATCGCAGTGATTCCGGCGGCTCTGACAATTCTCTGGACGGGCGAACAAGGCGCGTACAAGTTATTGATTCTCAGCCAGGTCATTCTGAGCATGCAGTTGCCGTTCGCCGTGATTCCCTTGATTCACTTCACGGCCGACCGCAAGAAGATGGGCAACTTCGCCAGCCCCAAATGGGTACTGACGCTAGCCTGGATCACGGCCACCATCATTGTCAGCTTGAATATCAAGCTTGTCATCTCGGTCCTTGGAAGCTGGATCGAGACGGCAACCGACTCTCGTGGTCTTATTCTGCTCGTAATTGTGCCCGTCGTTCTCAGCCTTTTTGCGCTTCTGGCGTGGGTTGCTTTGGAACCTCTACTGCCGGCGAGGTTGCGCCGAAAGGTTAAGGACGCGCCAGTTACGATGCCGCGCGGTGTAGCCCAGAATCTTCAGCCGCCGACCTACCGCCGGATTCTGGTACCGCTCGACCACACCGACCGGGACCGGCTAGCGATCGCTCACGCCGTAGCCCTGGCGCAGACGCATGGGGCCAAGCTCTTTCTGTTACATGTCGAGGAAGGGGTTACGAGCCAAGTCTATGGCCCAGACGCGTCGACTGCCGAAGTAGAGGCGGGCAAAGCCTACCTCGAAGGAATCGTGGAAGCGCTTAAACTACAAGGGGTTGAATCGGAATCTGTAATCCGTCACTCGAACACACCGCGCGACGAAATTGTGCATCTTGCGCAAGCAATTCGCCCCGATCTCCTTGTTATGGGCGCACATGGTCACAGTGGCATTCGTGACCTCATCTACGGCGCCACCATCAACGCCGTTCGGCATGCCCTTGAGGCGCCGATACTTATCGTTCGCGAGGGTAAGCACGACGGCGAGTGAGCACTTGAGTCCGGTGTGTCGCGGTGTCGTGTCACCCCGACACATGCTTTGCGCCAGTTCTCAGCAAATTCAATAGGTTAGAATGGTGCGTGAAGTGCAATACAAAGCGCGAAACATGCGTTTCGCCGTATCCATTGGTATCTTGCTCCTGTCGACGTGTGTCTCTGCGGCCACGCTCGAGAAGCTCTCTGTGGACCAGATGGCCCAGCAATCCACTGTGATTGTGCGGGGTCGGATCACTGGTTGCGCAGGTGAAGCAAGGGGTTCGGTCATATACACACGCTGTTCGGTTGCCGTCGGCGAAACATGGAAGGGCACGCCGAGAACGCAAGTGGATTTCATTGTGCCGGGTGGCCGCGTAAGGTCTCTTTCGCAAACGTTTACCGGTACGCCGAAGTTCAACGCCAACGAGCAATATGTCCTCTTCCTCTGGATCGGTCGATCAGGGGTTCCGCAGATTATCGGTTTGTCCCAGGGCATATTCGACGTTTCGGTCAAGCCTACCGGCGAAACCACGGTTCGTCGGGAAGCAACCTCGGAAGTAATGCTTGATTCGAAGGGAAACCAAGTCAAAGATGAGGCCCTGAGTCTCTCTGTGGTGGACCTTCGCAATCAGGTCAACAGGGCTCTGGCAGGAGGCGCGCAACAGTGACGGGCCTCTGGCGACGTGTCGTGACGGTGGCGCTTGCTGTGGCAGCATTTGCGTCTTTGTCGTCCGCACACTATCATTTCATTCATTTCAACAGCCGGAGTGCTCCGTGGCAGGGCTTGCCAGAAAAATTCGACCTGAATTTCCTGCCCGATAAGACGCTAACCTACTTCGTCACCGACCAGACCGGAGCGCAGTTTGCACAAAACGATACCTACATCGGACTGGTTAGCCAGATTCGGGCAGCGAGCAAGGTTTGGAATGATGTGGAGACTTCAGATCTCCGACTCGCTTTCGGAGGATTCGCAGCGCCGAAGACTCCACAAGCTGCCCCCTCACTCGAAATCATTTTTGACGATGTGGCGCCCGGATTGATCGCCATGGGCGGCCCCGAAGTCAAAATTGAATCGAACGGTCAGTTTATTCCCATCCAGAAATCCGTTGTTATTTTAAATTCCGATCTTCGAAACCTCCCAAGCTTCAGCGAGAAGCTATTTGGGACGCTCGTTCACGAGATCGGTCATGGACTTGGTCTGCAACATACTTTCACGTCGAGTGTGATGTCAACGTTTATAACTCGATCCACGAGCCGATCGAAGCCGCTCACAACCGATGACGTCGCCGCGATTTCTCTCCTGTATCCGACACGATCCTTCACACAGAATACCGGGACGATCTCAGGTCGGGTGACGATGTCCGGCGCAGGAGTGAATCTCGCCTCGGTGGTCGCGATTTCACCGAGTGGTCCGGCGATTAGCACCTTGACCAATCCGGACGGAACGTACGTAATCGCCGGTCTGCCTCCACGGCAATACTTTGTCTACGTGCATCCTTTGCCCCCGGCGCGCCAAGGACAGGCGACTCCGGGAGATATCGTTTTTCCAGTCGATCCGGACGGGCGGTCGTACGGTCCTGGCGAGCCCTTTAGTACGATCTTCTATCCCGGCACAAATGATCCTTCCCGGGCACTCACGGTGGTTCCTAACCCCGGTTCATCCGTCGAACATATAGACTTCAGCGTACGGAGCCGGACCGGTTACGCGATCCACTCTGTCGACACGTACGCGTATCCGGGTTCCTTTGCCGTTAAGCCGCCGTATTTGAGTCCTAGTATTCCGTATCCATTTATCGTCGCCGGTGGCGCTGGCCTTTTCTCCGGCAATAACATGGCCCCGGGACTTTCGGTGAGTGTTCTTGGTGGGGCTTCGCTAAGCGCCCGGCCGTATTCCCAGGCTCCGACGTCGTTTGTTCAGATTGACTTCGACCCTCGAACGCTTTCGATTTCCTCCGATAGCGCCCGGCACATCGTGTTTTCGCAGGGTGGGGACATCTACGTTCTCCCCGCGGCCTTCTTCCATGTGGATAGGCTACCTCCTGCTATTTCCGCAGTAATTCCAATTTCGGACGGGAGCCAAAACCTGGCAATCATAGCGGGCACCAACCTCACGGAGGCCTCGCGTGTATTCTTTGACGGAGCGCCAGCAAGCATTCGCGAATTCGATGCCGTGAGCGGCCGTCTGACAGTCGTTCCACCCGCGGCTCCAGCGAATCATCGCGCTTCCGTAGTGGTTCTTAATCCTGATGGACAGAGCTCACTTTTCCTCCAGGGCAATACACCGTCGGTTTACACCTATTCCGGGTCATCGTTGGCTTTGGGAACGCCTGTCGCCGGCCTCACTGTCACCCCCCCATCGCTCCCTGCAGGAATGGACGCAATGCTGCAGATAGAGACGAGTGGCGCAACGTTCATCGAAGGACAGACGGTTGTCGGATTCGGAAGCAGCGACATCGTTGTGAAACAAGTGTCGGTCGTGGGTCCAACGAGATTGCTTGTAAATGTGTCGATTAGCCCGACGGCTTCCGTGACTTCGGCGCATTTATCCGTTGCGTCCGGTTTGCAGGTGATCTCCCAGCAGTACGCGTTCGAGGTTCTTCCTCCGGCCCGAAGGTTCTGGTTGAGTTCGAATATCACCAATGCGACGACTGGAGTTCCAGGCGTCACGGCGGGGGCTCAGGCCGTGCTCACGATCGGTAATTCGCCAGTCTCACCGACGTCAAGCAACGCCACATTATTCCTGAATGATCAAGCTACTCCGATCCTCGGAGTGGCGAACAATCGGATTACGTTCCAGGTACCCGCCAATGCTAATCCTGGCGGCGTAGCGGTCCGTATTGAGATCTCGGGAGAACGCAGCAGTCCGATACTCATGATTGTCGATCCGCCGCTGCCGAAGATTCTCTCTGCCTCGCCAAACAATCAGGATGCCGGCTCTGCTCTTAAGTTAGGCGAGCTAGTTGCCTTGACTGTCAGTGATCTCGAAACCGATGGCGCTGCAGTGGATACGGGTCGAATTGCGGTCAAGCTTGCGGGAGTACCAGTTCGGGTAGCCCAGGTGATTGAGCAGTCTGATCTTCACAAGGTACTCGTCTATGTACCTGAAACTTCCCCTACCGGAAGCGAACTGCCGTTAACCGTTTCGAGTGGAAATCGCACATCGGAACCGATTAACGTTCTTGTGGAAAATTAAGAAAAAGCGGAATTAATCCCCGGAACGATTTGCCAAGGCAATCGTACGCAATGAAGCAGCTGCATCGCGGCGAATCATACTCCATTCCATTGCGCGCATTTGTGACGAAACTTGTTGCAAACGCTCAAGATGGGGATTAAAAATGCCGGTGTGCCGCAATATCGATTGAATATCGTCGTGTGCTTCCATACGTTTTTCGTCTTCGCTCACTTTCTTCTCGATGCGTACTTACTACCGACAATGTGATACTACAACCCAGGGTACTATCGAACAATCGACATTACACCCTACGACCACACCGCTCAGTACGTGATATAGCCAGATAGTGCGATTACGTAGACAATAATCTCAGACAATTCACCCTCAAAAAAATACTAGTAGGCTAGCTGGGATCAGGAAATTGCGCTGTCGTCCTGGGGAACGAGTCGTAACATGCTTAACGTTACGCTTAGTTCCCGTTCGTCATGTTCGCTTTTCCACACCGGGGAGACGGAAATATCGACTCGGTAATGCTCGGCGGGAGGGAGCGGAGCCTCGAGAATAAACAAGCCGTTCCGGTCGAGGACCCATTTACCGGCCGGAACTCCATTCGCCGCGACCTCCACGTTCACCGCCCGACCGTCGCGGAACGGATTCTCCGGAGCATGTCCGCGTATTCGTAGCTTTAGCCCACCGGCGCTCGAACGCTTCAAAATCGCCGATGCGCGCTTTCCGATCCAACGGTACTTATTCCCGAAAACGCCTTCGAGGGCGTACCAGCCCTCGAGCAACTTCTCTTCGTGCCCGGGAAGCGAGAAATCGATCACATCCTCTCGATCTCCCGGATACAGTTCTTTCTTCTCGGCCGAGGGCAGCACGTTGTAAACACCGCCTTCATTCGTAGCCGAGTATCCACATTCCAGACAAATAAGAGTGTCGTCGTGATTGCGTGCAAACGAACCATGACAGTCAGGGCAGCGTAACGCCGATTCGAATGAATCGCTGGAAAATTCGGGGATCGCGGGTTCGCCACCTTTACGGCATACGGCGGCCAGAGTTCCGCCCAGCAACCGAGCAGCCCTCCAGGTCGACCGGTACGGATCAAGCAGCACACCAGCCTTTTTCATCCAGCGTTCGCCCCACCCGCGTTCGGGCACAAACAAGTCAAACTCTCTTGCTACGAAGTGACGCTGGATGAGATTGTCCCAGTCATTCAGGTACATCCGATGGTTCTGCCGGATACCGAAGCTCTCTTCCTGGTCCGCTCCAATAACGTCTCGCACGACGTAGCCGAGCAATCCCCATTGAAAGAGCTTGCGCTCCCACGGCTTCATCGTTTCGTAGTACGGACAGCGATACAGCCGTAGAGACAATAATCGCCGCATCGGTTCTTCGCAAAAAGCGAAGATGCCACCGGGAGCGAGCACGCGCGCCACTTCGGCAAAGACGCTATCCAAGTCCATGAACTGGCTCAGCGTCTGGCACGTCATTACGAAACGAATCGAACCGTCACGAAACGGGAGCTTCCCACCGTCACCGGCGATGCGAATCGGCGCTTGCTGGTAATTCCATTGATGCTGTAGCGCAATTCCGTGCCGCAGCGCGTCCGCTGAGATATCCAGCGCATACCCTTGCGCCCCGAAATCGTTGCACAGCATGTAGCTTGTATGGCCCGCATTGGCCCCGATTTCGAGGAACGGCGTCATCGAGCCGATGAATTCCTTGTGATTGCGAATCATGGCGCCGCGACGAAGATTTTCCTCGCGGTAGATGCGCATGGCGCGCTCAGGCTCGCCAAGAGAAGCGAAGTTATGGAATTCAACCTGGGCGCGTTTGACGGAAAAAGACTGGGATTCCATCTACTCGGTCCACTGGCCGCCGGTCATCCGGCGCTCTACTTTCGGGTTCGTCTTCGGATCACCGGCAAGTATCACTAGATCCGCTTTTGACCCTGCCTGCAGGTCTCCATGCGAATGCATCACATACTTCCCGTACGCTTCTGTCTTTATGGAACCCGGGGGGACAGGAGTCATCTGCTGCGTTCCAACCGCCGCGATTCGGTCGTCCTTCACCACCACGACTCCATAGGGGGTCGGAGCCTTCGACGAATGCACGAGAGTAGCCCCAACAATGACTTTGACATTGGAGGATGGGAGATCGCCACAGGCGGCTAAAACTAGGACAGCGATGAAAAATGCGATACGGATCACAGAAGCGATTCCAGTCGTAAAGACCGCAAGTCTGGAACAAGCACGTCGGGATCGTGCGACGCCAGCTCTTCTGGCGTCGATATCCCGGTTGCAACAGCGATCGACCGGATACGATTCAGTTTAGCAGCCCGTATGTCGTTGGCATGGTCTCCCACGAGCGAAACTGCTGTTTTGCGTGTTATCAGACCCTTTCGCCGTCCTTCCCGCAAGGCGATTTTTGCCAGGCCGGAGCGCGTGCGCGCCATTTCCGCGAACGCTCCAACCTCAAAAAAGGACCGCAACCCCGCAGACTCCATCTTCTTCCAGCCGATCGCGGTGAGATTGCCGGTGACGAGACCGGCCGGGATGTTCTCGCGTTTTAGCCGTTGAAGGAAATCGACGACACCCGGACACACCCGATCGTGTAGCGGCGGACAAATCGTTCCATAGTGACGCTGCGCATAATCAACGATTTCCGGCATCCAGCGGTCGATTTCGCGATTGGTGGCACGAATCGATCGGAGAAGAATTCGAATGAGATCGCGATCCAGCATGCCACTCGTGTCGACCCCATCAAAGGAAGTCTCCTGACTCGTAACTTGCCGGATCGCCTCCACTAGGGCCATTTTGTGATGCGGCCCGGCCCTGCTCAGCAGTGTGCCATCGATGTCGAACAAAACAAATGCGCGTGGCTCGCTCATTTGGATCTTAGGCCCTGGATCTTAGTCTCACATGGCACGCCAAAAAAGGTTCAAGGGGCCCGGGACTCGGCCGAAAAGACTGGTGGAGTTGATTGTCATGCAATGTCCATCATGCGGAAGGGGCGACATCGGGCGGGTTCGCCGAGAAGGTCTGGTCGATCAGATCATCCGGTGTATCGGACGCTGGCCCTATCGCTGCTTCTCATGCAACAAGCGCTTCTATCACAGGGATCGATGGATCGCGCCGCGGCGGGAGCCGAGACAGCAAACCCGAGCGACACCGCCCCCGGCAGGCCCGACAGCTCAGATTGTCGTGAAGGCAGAGACACATGAGCAACTTGACAGCCTTCTTCTTGCGCTGCATGACGCCATATCGTCGCACCAGTCGAAACAACCGGAATCTGTTTCGCAATCGCGACGCTGAAATTCAAGAACAAAGAGTACACCAGAATGTCTAAGACTTCGAGAAAATACGATTTACACTCCATCCGAACTTTATTGAGTCAAGCCGAAGGCATACTTACAGAAGATTCGCTTTGCCTGGGCGCCGCTCTCCGCGTGGGAGCGAGGCTGCCCGAGGCCAAAGTCGAGAACGCTGTCGAGCTGTTGCGGACGGCGCTTTCGTTAACGGACGGTCTTATCTATCATTCTGATAACGTCGAGAGATGGGAAGGCCGGCACCAAGTTACGGAATCACTGACATCAAAGGCGCATTGCTAACACGTCCATCGATTGTAATCACCACCCGATGTGAGCCCGATGTCAAATTCGGAACGACCACGTTCGCCTGAGCTCCGCCGACCAAGGAAGGGGCTAACCCAAGATAGGCAATTGTCGCAGGTTGATCGCCAATGGTCACCGACACAGGCGCAATCGGTCTCGGCAATGTTCCAGCCGGTGGTCTGTCTCCGGTCGCCACGGCAACATCCGTCTGACCGATGCCCGTGAGCCAAATCGTAACAGTGCTACCTACCTTAGCCGGCTTGTCTGCCGCGTTCACACTACCGTCTTGATTCGTGACAGACGCCTGCGAACCTGCGGCCTGGAAAAAGACTCCGGGGTTGCCTGCAACCACATCGAAACTTTGCGGGCTCGAACTTTGTGTGCCGCTGGTTACGACGATCTGCGCCTGGCCAACTTGAGTCTCGTACGGAAGCTGAAAGTTGATTTGCGTCGGCGCGACATAAAATAGCGGCACAGCCCGGTCGTTGACCTTCACCTGAACTCCGCCAAGGGTTGTCGGTAGCGGCACGTCTGTGGTGCCTGTCGCAGCGGATGCCAGACTGGAACCGAACAGAGCTACGATCGAACCGGGAGCGACTGGTTCGCGTCGAAAGCTCGCGCCTCCCACGACGCCGTTGGGATTGATCACGGGCGGCTGCGTATCGAACTCAATCCGCATGAAGAAGCCGTCGGAAAATCCTGCGCGGGCCCGCTGAAAGGGACTCGACGAAACTGGAAAATCGCTCGATTCGGTTGTCCCGGCAACGAATGCCCGCCCTGAGGAATCGGAAGCTACCGTTGTAGCGGAGTCGTCACCCGATCCACCGAGATATGTCCCATAAAGTAGCGCTGTAGCGCCTAAGTCCAGACGACTGAGAAATCCATCTTCTTGACCAGCGCGGCGGCCTCGGGCAGCGTCGCCGGTTACTGGGAAGTTGTCTGAATCGGTGACACCGCCCACCAGAATCGAACCGGAACCATCTACCACCACAGCCGTGCCGTTTTCGTTTCTCGATCCCGAGAGGCACCCTGAGAAAATCAGCCTCGTTCCATTACTGTTGAGGCGGGAAACAAACGCATCCTGCGCACGACCGCATCCTTGAAGCGCTTGCGAAGACGTGCGTGGGAAGTCGGAAGAGTCCGTCGCGCCCGTGATGATCGCGCTACCGTCCTGTGTCAGCGCGATAGCGGCTCCCAATTCGTCATCGGAACCGCCCAAACACGTGGAGTAAGCCAGGTTCGATCCACTCGGCTGAAGCTTCGTCACGAAAGCATCGAAGTTGCATCCAGCTTTCAGGGCGCCGTCGGTCGTGGGGAAGGAGAAGCCTGGAGTCACGCCGGTAACGTACGCGGCGCCGGCTGCGTCCACGGCGATTCCAAATGCTTCATCATCCAGCTCTCCGATAATGAACGTCGAGTAGATCAGATTCGTGCCCGTCGAATTCAACTTGCTTACGAAGACATCGAGATCGAGCCCGGTCCGGACCGGCTGAAAGGCGTTGGAAGTTGTCGGAAAGTTGAAAGACTCGGTGCCACCGGTGACGTATGCGTTTCCCGAGGTGTCGATCGCAATCGCGTTGGCGAAGTCGCTATAAAACCCGCCCAAATAGGTTGCGTAAACAAGCTGCGACCCGCTTGCGGACAACTTGGCAACGAAAACATCGGATACACCCCCGGCATAGGAACGCTGTTCTGCATTCGAAGAGACCGGGAAATTCCCCGATCGCGTGAATCCGGTGAAGTACGCGGCGCCCGAAGAATCTATCGCGACTCCATTCGCGCCTTCATCCCCTGACCCGCCGATGTAAGTGGAATAGATAACGCGCGAACCAGTCGGATCGAGTTTGACGACAAATGCATCCCCTCCCCCGCGGTAATTCGAAGCGGTTGCGCCAGGGAAATTTCCGCTGTCCGTTCTGCCTGTCAGATACATGTTCCCGGCAGAGTCTACAGCCATCCCTTGGACACTCTCGGCGTCGCTGCCACCGATATAGGAAGCAAAGTTGACAACCGGATCGATCACAAGCGGCTTCGACCGATCGTATGCGCCGATTCGAAATGTCACTTCGTCGCGACCATGAAGGACGTAAGAGGCTGAGATTTCATTGGTTGATGCTCCCTCCGACTGGTACACGAAGGGTTTGCGTTTGCGCCAATCGCCTTGGGGAGTGCGGACGACAAGATCGCCATTCTCGGCAATGCCGAGCGATTGCAATCCTCGCAATCGTATTCTTATTCGACCAGGATCTGCTCCAGGCGCTACCAGAAAATCGTATTCGAGTTCATTCGTCCTTGAAAAATAGTAAACGGCGTCGATGCCGGGGTAAACACCATTGAATTCTACCCTTTGAAAGTGCGGTACACCTATGATCCATGACGCGGGGTTGGAGCCAAAGAGATAATTACTGGCTCCCATAGTAGGGCTCTGGGGCTTTGAGGCTGCCGAAGGGTTCGACCCGACAAATACCCATCCAACTTCTTCGTCAACGACGCGGCCCGTAGACACTGAAGCGCCACGTTGATTGAGCGAAACGTGGAATCCTTCTCCGGCGCTCGAATACAGCGCATCCGGTACGCTCTGACCTTTATTTGGCTCGAAATATCGCTGCGGACGGACCGCGGCGCTCAACTGGCTCAAGAGAACGAGTAAAAAGACGACTACCCTGATACGCATGTCCTGCTCCGTACCAACCGAAACTACCTGTCAATTTCAGTTTCAGCCACGGTCAGGACACCAGACAAGCAATAAACAGTAAATCGGACTTATTCGCAGTTAGTAAGTTTGAATTTGGATAACAGTAACTTTCAAACCCTACAATGCTTCGCGATTATAGATCCGCACCCGGTAATAAGGCTTATCCTTCTCTGCCGGGTCCTGCTCATAGGTCTGCTCAGTCTTCGCGGGGTCGTAGTCGCGCCAAAGCCACGTCAGCGATTCGGGCAATTGAGAATTCCCATGGGCGCCGGAGTGGGCGCCGGATCCGAATGTAAGGTGGAAATCGTAGCCGCGCATCTTGAGCGAGTTTGCCATTTGAATATTCTGCAGCGGCCAACTTCCGTGGGAGTTTTCGAGATCCTCCGAACCATCCTGCAGCCACACGCGGACATTGCGTTTGGGATCCTTGCGCACTCGGAAGGGTAGAATCTCACCACCTTCGATTTTTCCTGGAGTCCACTGGATGCTGGTATACGTTCCGATGTGCGAAAGAACTCGGCTGTATTGGTCGGGCATCTGCCATGCCGCGTTGAAGGCCGCTATTCCGCCCGATGAGCCACCGGCGACTGCATAACTGTATCCGTCCTTGCGGAGGTTGTACTTCATGGCTACTTCGGCGACAAGTTCATCCCGCAGGTACCGGCCAAAGCGGTCGGACACCGTGTCATATTGAATGCTTCGTAACGGCCGGCGATTAGGCCTCGACGAAGTGGCGGCCGAATTACTCCTAGGCGCTTCCCCAACCCGCTCAACGCTTCCCGGAGAGGTGAAGATATGAATGATTACAGGAATCCTCTTCTGATGTGTCAGATTGTCAATCACATTCATCAGTCGGGATCCGCCGTTGCGATTCGTGTGACCTTGGCCGTCCGTCCAAATCATGACTCCCGCGGGTTTTGACGCGTCGTACTGAGCGGGCGCGTATATCCAATAATCCGATTCCATGCCCTCATAGATCTTGCTGATGTGTACGATCTTTTCGGAGAGCTTGCCCTCCGGAACACCTGGCTGCTGATACGAATCAGGTCCAAACGCCGGTACATTCAGATTGCCTCCGAACCGCTTACCTTCGACGATGTAGTGGAACGTGTGTGGATAGCCCGTGCGCAGTTGCGCTTTTACGACCCATACGTTGCTGGCGTTCAATTGCATCATCGCCGGACCTGGCTGATCGTCAACGACAATCTGTGGTTTCGACGCGCTCTCTACCGCGAAGAGAAAGTCGCCACCTTCCCCAATGAAAGCAGTTCCCTTCTGGACAGCATCGACTCCGGCTGTGACGAGAAGCGTTTCCCGGAAACCGGCATCTTGTAGATTGTGCCTGGCCATCTCAAGTAGTTGCGCATTGGTAACCTTGTCGGCTCCGCTGGCAGACAGGAGAGAAATCAGCAGAAGGAGTAATTTGCGTTTCATCGGTTGAAAAACAGCTTATCCGATATCAGCGCCGGGCGTCGCGATGATAAACTTCTCTGCGTGCCCAACCCCCTCCTCGTCGAAGTGCTTGCAGAAGCGTTTGGAACATTCGTGCTTGTCCTGTTCGGCACGGGTGTGGTCGCAATGGTTGTCCTGTTCGGACAAGGCGTACCCGCCGAAATCGTGAACGGCGGTTTCACGAACATCACAATCGCCTGGGGCCTCGGAGTCACTATGGCGATTTACCTGACAGCAAAGGTCAGCGGGGCTCATCTCAATCCCGCAGTGACATTGGCCCTGGCAGCTTTCCGTGGGTTCCCCTGGAGCAAAGTGGCGCCGTACTGCGTAGCTCAGATTATCGGAGGATTTCTGGGAGCGGCGGTGACATACCTGAACTATAGGCCAGCATTTCTCAAGTTCGATCCGGATCTGGGTCGCACAGCTGGAGTTTTTACGACCTTCCCGGCGTTTCCGATGCTGCCGATGACAGGCTTCCTGGACCAAGTAATCGGGACCGCCTTACTGGTCCTGCTAGTGTTTGCGTTGTCCGACGAAAACAACATTTCTCCTCCGCCGTATATTGCGCCGTTACTCATTGGGCTGGTTGTTGTAGCCATCGGTATGTCGTTCGGCAGCCTTCACGGGTATGCGATCAATCCGGCGCGCGACTTTGGACCGCGCTTGTTCACTGTCCTGGCAGGGTTTCGCAACAATGGCCTTACGGATGGGACAAATCAGTTTCTTGTACCGCTAATCGCTCCCCTTGTCGGCGGACTCGTGGGCGGAGCGTTGTATCAATCGTTAATTGGCCGTTTCCTACGGTCGCCGGGAGTATGAACCATGTCTGTTACAAGACGTAGCATGATAGCGGCCACGACTGCCGCATCCTACAGCCGCATACTGGGCGCAAATGAGCGGGTTGGCGTCGGATTCGTTGGATACGGACTGATCGGAGCCCAACACGTCTACGACTTCAAAAATCAGAAAGACGTCGACATGGTCGCAATGAGCGAAACCTATCAGCCACGCCTCGAACAAGGTATCGCGGAGTGTGGCGGAAAGGCTAAAGGATATCGGGACTTCAGGAAACTTCTTGATGACAAGGATGTTCAAGCTGTTGTCGTGTCTACGCCCGATCACTGGCATTGCCTGATGTCGATGATGGCGTGCGCGGCTGGTAAAGATGTCTATGTCGAGAAACCGCTCAGCGTCTTCGTGAAGGAGGGCCGATGGCTGGCGCAGGTGGCTAAGAAGCATAATCGCGTCGTGCAGGTCGGTACACAGCAGCGGAGCGGACGGCATTACCACCAGGGCAAGGATTTGATTGCCAAAGGTCATATCGGAAAAGTGCACGCAATTCGTTCCGGAGCATTTCGTAACATCTATCCTGGCTTCGGAGCTCCCCCGGACGGGGCCCCGCCAAGCGATTTCGACTACGACATGTGGCTCGGGCCAGCACCGAAAAGGCCGTTCAATCCGAAACGGGGGATTTACCATTTCCGTTGGTTCTGGGACTACTCCGGTGGGCAGATGACCAACCTCGGGGCTCACACGATCGATATTGTCCAGTGGTACCTCGGCTTCAAAGGTCCGCAACGAATCTGCTCATTTGGAGGACGTCGCGCCCTCGAAGACAACGGCGAAACACCGGACACGCAGGACTGCATCATCGAGTATCCGGGCGTGAACATGCAGTACTCGATCCGTGAGGCGAGCGCCGGCACCCGCGGCGGATCGCTCGAATTCTTCGGAACCAAGGGCAGCATGGTGATTGAGCGACCGATGCTACGAGTCATTTCCGACATGAAGAGCGATCCGAACAATGCCATTCCCCAGTTTCGAGGACAGACCGCCGGAGGGCCACAGCGAGTCGAAAAGAAACCGGAGCCGTGGACCGAGGCTATGCAAGTTGCCGGATCGTCCCCCGAACAATTCGACCTTCACGTCAGGAACTTCCTCGACGCCATAAAGACACGTCAGAAGACAATCGCGTCCGCAGAGGACGGCCACTACACAGCTACCACCTGCCACCTGGCCAACATTTCACTGCGAACGAAGAGCCTGATCGAATGGGACGCTGAAAAAGAGCAGATTTCCAACAATAAGGAGGCCTCGGCAATGCTGGAGCGACCATACCGAAAGCCTTGGGATGCGGTATTGAAATCGCTTCTGTCATGACGCGCAGAGGTTTCCTCGCCTGCAGCGCGGCAGCCTTTGCTTCTCCCGCTCCCAAGCGGTCCTCGCTCGGCATAGCAACCACGTCGTACATGACCGTGCGGCGGTTTACTGATACGCTCGAGTTCATCGATCATTGCGACAAACTAGGCGCTGCCGGCGTCCAGACAGCACTAACGTCCCTGGATCCAGGGTATCTCGATAAAGTCAAATCACGGTTGCAGCAGACCGGAATGTACATCGAAGTCATGACGCCTCTCCCGCAGGTGGACATGGCAGGTTTCATGGCCGTGGTCGAGGCGGCCAAGCGCGTCGACGCAGTGTGTCTACGATCTCGATGTCTATCCGGGCGCCGGTACGAGACGTTCTCGACGCTGAGCGAGTGGCGCAAGTTTGTCGCCGACGCAAAGGCGTCGCTCTCGCGAGCTGTTACTGTAGCCGACAAGGAACGTATACCTTTGGCGATTGAGAACCACAAAGACTGGACTCTCGACGAGATGTTGTCGCTCATTAAGTCCTACAGCTCGCCGTATCTGGGTGTTTGCCTCGATACGGGCAACAACATTTCTCTATTGGACGACCCAATGGAAGTGGTCCGGAAACTTGCGCCGTATGCCGTTTCCGTTCACCTCAAAGACATGGGCGTGGCACTGCATCGTGACGGATTTCTTCTATCGGAAGTTCCGTTCGGCGATGGTTTTTTGAACATTCCGGAGATTGTTGCTATCGTTCGAAAGCAACGGCCGTCTACGCGATTGTTGCTCGAAATGATCACGCGCGATCCGCTTGAGGCGCCTGTCTTTACCGATAAGTATTGGGCGACGTTCCCGGAACGAAGCGGCTTATACCTGGCGCGTACGATGCGCTTGGTTCACGCTAATCAAACGAAGTTGCCGATGCTATCCGCTCTACCGAAAGAGAAGCAGCTCGAGCTTGAAGAAGCGAACGTTCGAAAGTGCCTGGTCGCGATGCCTGGGTAGGGCTCAATAATGTTGGGTCTATTGCTGCTGGCGTTCGGAATCTACGACTACGACGCATCTGCGCCCTTTGACGTTAAAGTGACGAAGGTTGAGATGCGCGAAGGGGTAGAAGTCCGGGATGTTACTTACGCGAGTTCAAGCGGCGCGCGCAAGGCAGCATATCTCGTAGTTCCCTCGAAGAAAGGTAAACACCCTGCGGCATTGATGGTCCACTGGTACGCTCCCGAGGAGCGCGACTCGAATCGGACCCAATACCTGAGTCAGGCGGTGGAACTCGGCAAACTTGGCGTCATAAGCCTGCTTCCGGAAACGATGTGGTCGGAACCGAAGTGGTTCCCAACACGCAAGCGCGCAGATGACTTCGAAGCTTCGGCGCGCGCAGTGAGAGATCTGCGACGTGAGCTCGACCTGCTACTCAGTCAATCTGACGTTGATAAGACCCGGGTAGCATTTGTCGGCCACGATTTCGGCGCAATGTATGGCGCGATCCTGATTACCGTTGACAAACGGCCGACCCTGTACGCGCTGCAGGCGTTCACGGACGAAATGAGCCACTGGTATCTGTACGGGCCGAAGATGCCTGAGCCGGAGCGTTCTCAGTTCATCGAAAAGCTAAAACCAATGGACGCGACAGAGCACCTACGAAAGGCCGCGCCGGCTCCCGTTTTGCTCCAGTTCGGAACCAAGGATCACCACGTTCCAAGGGCGCGGGCAGAGGCGAGCATCAACGCCACCAGCACACCCAAAAAAGTTATCTGGTACGACACGGAACACGGCCTTAACGATCAAGCAGTGACGGATCGAATGGCGTGGCTGAAGCAGCAGCTCAAACTCTAGCAGCCGGTTTGCGTGCGGGCTGCGTTTGTCGCGAGTTCGTCGCAGCGATTGTTATCCACATGGTCGGCGTGTCCCTTCGTCCATGACCAGATAGTCTTGTGCCGCGCATTCTGGCGGTCAAGTTCTTCCCAAAGATCCTGGTTCGAAACCGGTTTCTTAGTCGGACGTTCGCCAACCGTTCCTTTTCCAGTTCGCAATCCATTTCGTGATGCCGTTCTTCACGTATTGAGAGTCTGTGACAATCTCAACTTCACAAGGCTCACGAAGCTCGGTTAGTCCTTTAACAGCGGCTGTGAGTTCCATGCGGTTGTTGGTTGTCTGCCGCTCAGCGCCGCACATTTCCTTTGTCTTGTCGCCGTAACGCAGAATACACGCCCAGCCTCCGGGCCCGGGATTGCCGATGCAGGCCCCGTCCGTGATCAGTTGTACCTGCTTCAAGCGGGAACGGCCTCCAGCTCATGGCTGAAAAAGGCATCGACGCGATCGAGAACCTCAGCTGTTTCCTTCGTCTGGTAAATCTCGACACGCAACTTGGAACCGTTTCGAATTCCGTGGGTGAAATACGTCGCGAATTGCTTCATCTTTCCGATGGCGTCCGGTTCGCCGCGCTCGACGAGCAAAGAATAGTAGTGGCGCATCAACTCATAGCGCTCGCGATCGTGAGGAATGCGATACGAGCCGGTTGCAAGATATTCCTGGATCTGCGCGAAGATCCACGGGTTCGACGATGCGGCTCTGCCGATCATCACCGCGTCACAGTTCGTCTCCTCGATCATTCGAACGGCGTCTTCCGGTGTAAGAATGTCACCATTGCCAATCACCGGAATTCGAACGGCTGCCTTTGCGCCCGCGATACGTGTCCAATCGGCCTTGCCACTGTAACCCTGTTCGCGCGTTCGGGGATGAAGAGCAACCGCCTGCAAACCGCAGTCCTCCGCCAGTTTTGCCATCTTCTGAAAGACGAGTTCCTTATCGTTCCATCCGGCGCGGAACTTACACGTGAGTGGAATCGTAATTGCCTTCCGCACTTTTGTGAGGATGGTCTCGACGAGAGGAAGATCACGAAGCAACCCCGACCCGCCATTGCATTTAACGACCTTGTTGACCGGGCAACCGAAATTGATGTCGACAATGTCGAACCCGAGCCCCTCGCAGACCCGAGCGGCTTCCGCCATCACGTCCGGGTCGGAGCCGAAGAGTTGCGCGGAAATCGGTCGCTCCTCTTCCTCGAAGGCCAGATATCGCATCGCGAAGGTCGGTCGCCTAGCTCCCTTGGAATTCACCACTCCGTGGGAGCTGGTGAATTCGGTCATCATCAGGCCGCATCCGCCCTGGTTGCGGATCAGCCGCCTAAAAACCGTGTCGGTGACACCTGCCATCGGCGCAAGAACGGTTGCCGGGGTAATGCGCACCGGTCCTACCGAATATTCCGTTGGAAATTGCGCCATGTCTCTATTATTGAACACCCTTGTCCGCAACCCCGTGGTTCCGCGATACGTTTAACATAGCTGAGAGCTATGATGAAACCCGTCCTTACTTTCGTCCTTGGAGCCGCGCTGGCTTCGGCTATTGCGGTGTTCCTGGTCAAGCGGACTCCAGAGCCAGTTCAGCCCACCACGCCACCGGTCGTCGCCGAATCGCCAGCCGTGGAAGCGCCAGCGGCCCCATTGCCGGCTCCCGTAGCTCCCGAAGCCGTGACTCCGCCCTCCGCGAAGATTGGAAAAGCGCCACGCACTATCGCAAAAAGCGCGGTTAAGCCCTCTTCGGACGCAAAAAAGGACTCCCTAAAGCCGGTTAATGAACCGCACAATACGCCCGAGTCCACGCCGACACCCCAAGCCGGTCCGCCACAAACGACAATTTCGATGCCTCCGCCGCCGGCAGAAACGAAGCCAGTGGCGCCGCCCAGGGTGGCTAAGACTGTCACTATTCCCGCTGGAACGCTGCTGAGTGTCCGTGTGGACGAGCAGCTTTCCTCGTCGACTTCGCAAACCGGCGACAGCTTCCGGGCAACGCTCGACGGGCCGATTGTTGTCGATGGAGCCGTCATTGCCGAGCGTGGCGCGAAGGTTGAAGGCCGTGTGGCCGAAGCAGATCGGGGCGGAAAGGTTAAGGGGACGGCCACTTTAGCGCTTGAACTGGTCCGAATAAACACTTCGGATGGACAGCGTGTACGCTTGCAGACCGAAGGCTTTACAAAGTCGGCTGAGAAGAGCACTAAAAAGGATGCGATGAAGGTAGGTATCGGAGCGGGTTTGGGCGCCGCCATTGGAGCCATCGCAGGCGGTGGAAAGGGCGCTGCCATCGGCGCGGGCGTCGGTGGAGCGGCGGGAACTGGCGCGGTAATGGCAACTCGTGGAGAAGCGGCAGAAATTCCAGCCGAAACCCGGTTGACTTTCCGTTTGCGCGAACCGATCACTCTCACCGAGAAGCTGTAATTGGGTCGGTAAGAATTACATAACAAAACGTATCTTAGCGACGGTTATGTAATAAAATCAATTAGTTAATAATTGGCAGTCTGCTTGCAACATTATTTACGTGCAAAACAGTAAGGCTCGGGGAAGAACGGTTGATCCTCTAACAAAACCTCTGTGGTAACTGTCCAACCTTAACTACTTCAATAAGATTCACCCCTGTACCCCCTCCCAACCGCTTCCCTTGAGCCCCAGAGTTTTCCTGGGGCTCAGTAATTTTTACAATAATAGATCTCGCCTACACGGTCTTGGCGCTTGCTCCAGCGACTTGACGAAGCACGTAGGGGAGGATACCGCCATTCCGGTAGTACTCGAGTTCTTGCGGGGTGTCGACGCGGACGATTACTTCGAAAGTCGTTGACTTTCCATCCGGCGCAATCGCCCGCACCAGCGCGGGTTTCGAACATTCGATTGCAGTGAAAATATTCTCGACACTATAGGTTTCCTGTCCGGTGAGAGCGAGCGATTCTCGTCCCTGGCCCGGCAGAAATTGCAGCGGAATCACACCCATTCCGACCAAATTCGAGCGGTGGATACGCTCATAGCTTTCGGCAATGACCGCTTTTACCCCGAGCAATAACACTCCCTTCGCGGCCCAGTCTCGAGAAGAGCCCGAGCCGTATTCCTTGCCCGCGATGATCATCAGAGGTATGCCTTGGCTCGCATACTTTACGGACGCGTCATAGATGAACATCTTTTCGCCGCTTGGGATGTGCGTAGTCCAACCGCCCTCAGTCCCTGGAGCAAGCTGGTTACGCAGCCGGATGTTGGCAAGCGTGCCCCGAACCATTACTTCGTGATTGCCGCGGCGCGCGCCATAGGAATTAAAGTCAGCCGGTTTCACGCCTTGTGCGATGAGGTACTTTCCCGCAGGCGTATCGACGGGAATCGAGCCAGCCGGCGAGATATGATCCGTTGTCACTGAATCCCCGAGCATCGCCAAGAGACGCATGCCGAAAAGATCACGAACGGGACCGTTGGGATCGATCATGGCATCGAAGTACGGAGGACGTTTGATGTAAGTGGACGTGTTATCCCACTCGAAACTCTCGCCCGCAACCTCCTTTAAAGATTGCCAGTTCGCATCGCCCGTGAATACCTCCGCGTACTGCTGCTGGAACATTTCCCCACGAACATGCGCCTTTACAACGGTATTCACTTCCTCCTGCGTCGGCCAGATCTCTTTCAGAAATACTTTCTTACCTTTGTCATCTGTGCCTATTGGCTCCTTAACAAGATCTATATCGACACGACCGGCCAGAGCATAGGCGACCACAAGCGGAGGTGACGCGAGGTAATTAGCCCGGACCTGCGAATTGATGCGGCCTTCGAAGTTGCGATTTCCGCTGAGCACGGAGGCTACGACTAGTTTGTTGGCTTGGATCGCGTCGGCTACTGCGTCGGGCAGAGGACCGCTGTTTCCAATACAAGTCGTGCATCCGAAGCCTACGAGGTGAAACCCGAGTTTCTCCATGAACGGAGTAAGGCCGGCGTCTTTGTAGTAATCCATAACGACCTTCGAGCCAGGAGCGAGACTCGTCTTGACGTGTGGCTGTACTGTGAGGCCGCGTTCCACAGCTTTCTTGGCGACGAGTCCGGCAGCGAGCATCACAGAGGGATTCGATGTATTGGTGCAACTTGTGATGGCTGCAATCACCACCGAACCATCCTGGACTTCTGCGGCGGTGCCGTTCATATTAACGGCCATCTTCCTCGGTTCCTCACCAAGACCAGTGAGGAAGTTCTTTTTCACATCCTTCAAATCGATCCGGTCCTGAGGACGCTTTGGGCCGGCCAGTGAGGGGGTCACATTGGCGAGATCCAATTCCAGGGTGTCCGAGTACGCCGGGTCAGGAGTTTTCGAAGTCAGGAACAAGCCCTGTTCCTTCGCGTAAACCTCGACTAACGCGATGAGTTCCGCCGGACGGTTTGTGATACGAAGATAGTCGAGCGTCTGATCGTCAATCGGGAAGAAGCCGATGGTTGCCCCATACTCGGGAGCCATGTTCGCGATGGTCGCGCGATCCGCAAGGCTTAGAGCGCTGACACCAGCGCCAAAAAATTCTACGAAGCGTCCAACGACTCCCTTCGCGCGCAGCATCTGCGTGACAGTAAGAACCAAATCGGTCGCGGTTGCGCCTTCCGGAAGCTTGCCCTTCAACTTGAAGCCGACAACAGATGGCAAGAGCATGGAGATGGGCTGGCCTAACATGCAGGCTTCTGCTTCGATACCGCCAACTCCCCAACCGACAACGCCCAGACCGTTGATCATCGTCGTATGCGAATCGGTTCCCATCACGGTATCGGGGTAGGCCTGCACGCCTGCCGCGGTCCGATTCGTGAAAATTACGGGAGCCAGGTACTCGAGGTTTACCTGGTGCACGATGCCGGTGTCCGGCGGCACTACACGGAAGTTGTTGAACGCTTTCTGCGCCCAGCGTAAGAGCTCATAACGCTCCTGGTTTCTTTGAAACTCGAGCAACGCATTAAGGCCGAAAGCTTGCGACGTGCCGTAATGATCGACTTGAACGGAATGGTCGATTACCAGATCTGCGGGAATGAGCGGGTTCGCTAACTTTGGATCAGAACCCATCGCGCGTAAGGCATCTCGCATTGCAGCCAGATCGCACACCGCGGGTACACCCGTGAAGTCCTGGAGCAGCACACGCGCCGGCCGAAACTGGATTTCTCTGGGCTTCGCGGCCGGATCCCATTTGGCAACATACTCGATGTCGCTTGATTTGACGGTGCGATCGTCCTCGAAGCGAAGCAGGTTTTCCAAAAGGATCCGAATGGAGAACGGGATTTTGGAAGTGTTCGCGATGCCAGCCTTGTCAAGAGCCTCCAGCCGATATATCTCGAAGCTGTGATCCTTGATCTTGAGGGTCGATGCGGCGCCAAAGCTGTTTTTCATAAACTTTTATCGTAACGCTCTCCGGCCTGTGGTCTTGATCGTATAGAATGCTGGTCAAATGACTGAAGCCAACGGAATTCAGATTCGCGGGGCCTTCCCGGATTCTTACCAGGAGATCCTGACAGCCGACGTGCAGAAGTTGCTGGTTGATCTGCATCGTTTGTTCGACGCCCGGAGGCAGGGGCTACTCGCGAGCCGGGGGGTGCGGCAACGGGCCATCGATGCCGGCAAGCTCCCGGATTTCTTAACTGAGACGGAAGATATCCGGAAATCGCAATGGATCGTGGCTCCGATTCCCGACGACCTGCAGGATCGCCGCGTCGAAATCACAGGGCCTGTCGATCGCAAGATGATCATCAACGCGCTTAACTGCGGCGCAAATGTCTTCATGGCCGATTTTGAGGATGCCAATTCCCCGACATGGGAGAACTGCATCGAAGGCCAACGAAACCTTCGTGATGCGACTCACAAGACCGTTTCGTTGAGCAGCGGAGGAAAAGAATACAAGCTGAATGAGAAGACCGCCGTCCTGCTGGTGCGTCCACGTGGATGGCACTTAGTGGAGAAACACGTACTGGTGGATGGGCAACCCATCTCGGCGTCGCTCTTTGATTTTGCGGTGTACTTTTACCACAACGCAAAACAACTGGTCGCGTCCGGATCAGGTCCTTACTTCTATTTACCGAAGCTCGAAAGTCACCTCGAAGCGAGACTTTGGAATGACGTGTTCAAACATACGCAGGATGCCTGCGGCGTTCCGCAAGGCACGATCCGAGCGACGGTGCTGATCGAGACAATATTCGGCGCGTTCGAGATGGACGAGATTCTCTATGAACTCCAGGACCATTCCGGCGGTCTGAACTGTGGCCGTTGGGACTACATCTTCAGCTTCATCAAGAAATTCCGCGAGAGACCGGCGTTTCTGATGCCCGATCGAGCAACGGTGACCATGGACAAACACTTTCTCGATTCGTACGTGAAGCTGCTGATTGAAACGTGTCACCGGCGAGGGATCCATGCCATGGGAGGCATGTCGGCCTTTATCCCGGTGAAGAATGACCCAGAACTGAATGAACGCGCCCTCGAAAAAGTACGTCAGGACAAATTGCGCGAGGTGAAGGCGGGACACGATGGGACCTGGGTCGCTCACCCCGGTCTGGTTTCTGTAGCCAAGACGGTATTTGACGAGTTCATGCCGCAGCCTAACCAGATTTCGAAGAAACGGCCGACGGTTGAGATTGGCCAGAAAGACCTGCTCAAGGTGCCGGAAGGTCCATTTACAGAGCAGGGGTTGCGGATGAATATCGATGTCGGTATTCAGTACATCGCTGCCTGGCTAAACGGGAACGGAGCGGTTCCAATCTACAACCTGATGGAGGATGCAGCGACAGCCGAAATCTCCAGATCGCAAGTCTGGCAATGGCTGCGACACAAAGCTAAACTTGACGACGGCCGACAAATCACGCCTGAGCTTATTGCACAGGTTATTCAAGAGGAAACGGCTAAGCTGAGCGGGCGGCCGAAAGTTCAGGAAGCGGCCGATTTGTTCGCTAAAGGAGCGACCGGCGCGCAGTTTCCCGAATTTCTGACGCTTCAGGCGTATGAGGTCCTCGCGTAACTAGGGTAACGCGGCGCTCGCTTGCAAAATTAAGGCCCCCGTAAGACTTTGTCTTGGGGGCCTTTGGTTGTCAGGATCGTCTCAGCAGATGCGTTAGTCTTTGATGTCCGCCACGAAACGGTTCCAAGCGTTTTCCAGCTTGTCCCCCGCACGATCCACACTGTCCTTAAATTGCTCCCAGTTGTCGTCTGTGGCGTTCTTCAAATCATTCCACTTCGCCTTTGTATCTCGCCTGGCCTCTTCTAACTCCGCCATCCGCTCGTTGTACTCGCGTTTGGCCTTGGCGTTCATCTGCCGGCCCTTCGCCTTTATTCGCTCTTCCTCCATCTCACGATCGATCTTGTCGAGCCGAGCTTCCATTCGCTCCTGATATTCACGACGCTTCGCGTTCGCCTCACGCACCGCTTCAGCGGTACGGGCTCGCGTTGCCTCAGCTGCTTCGCGTGTTTCTTGACGAACTTCGGCACGATCGGAACGGGTACAACCCACTAATCCAAAACCAAGAACAAAAATTACCGCGTAGTTCCGCATTTGGAGTTCCTCCACACGGTTGGATGCGTTAACCGCTACTGTGTTTCGTAGCTAACACCAACTCAATTACATGTAGGGAGGCGCTTCGATTCCCAAAACCTGCAACGTGCGGTCGAGTTGGGCTCGAAAGTAGGAAGTCATCCACAAGAGGAAGACTCGTTTCTCACGATCTTCTTCGGCTAACACCGGGTAGTCGTGATAGAAAGCGTTGAAGGACTGGGCCAGTTGAAACGCATAGCGCGCAACGTGAGACGGCTCTCCCGACGCAATCGCTCTCTCAATGGCTACACCGGATCGGGATGCAGCGAGTAATAGCTGCCAGAAATCCTCCGAGACCAGTTGCCTTTGCATGGCCTCCTTATCCAGAGCGTTGCGGAAATCTGGAAGTGTCTCGCCGCGCTGTTCGAGCTTTCGCAGAATGTTTCGCGCCCGCACAGCAGCGTACTGAACATATGGTCCAGTTTCGCCTTCGAAACTCAGAGCCTCTCCGAAATCGAACGCTATCACTGAATTGCGTGTGAACTTCAGCATGAAGTAACGCAATGCGCCGATCGCAAGCTGTGTGGCGACCTGTCGGCGTTCCGCTGGGGCAGCTTCCGGGTGGCGCGAGTCCACTTCGACCAGGGCCTTCTCGATTAATCTGTCGATCAGGTCATCCGCCTTGACACCGAGGCCCTTCCGTCCGGAAACCTCGACGTACGACTTGCGTCGATCCTCTTCCGACAACTCGATACCGAGTTCGACGCAGGTACCCGGGGTCAGAGCGACCATTTCATATGAAAAATGGATTGAGTTCTCTGCCGCTTCTGCGAATCCGAGAGCCTTCAGCCCAGCGACCACTACATCCTGTAAATAGGACTGCCGGGAATCGATTACGTTATAAACGCGATCGCCTTTTCCAAACGACGGCTCGGTTTCTTGATGATTGTTCGGTGTGTCGGTAGATACAAAAAGCGGATGAGCGTTTGGATAGTCGATGAGCTTTCGATAGAAAAACTCCTTGCCGAGAAGCCCGAACTTCCATAACTGATAGGCGATGTCCTTACCCACATACGTCACGGTGCCGTTCGAACGCACAATGACTTTGGAATCGTCTTCCTTGCTCGCGGATTCTGAGAACGCCGTCGCCAGCATTACCCAGCAGCCCTTGTTTTTTCCTTCGGTCTCGAAATAGATCGCTTTGCGTTCCTTGAGAAGCTCGAACGCTGTCGCCCAAAACTGCAGATGCAGAATCTCGCTTTCGCGCGGAAGGACATCGTAGACTACACCCAAACGCAACATAGTAGCAAGGTGTGCCTGAACAACGGCATCAGCGATGATGTGTCCCAACTCGGCCTGTGGTCCTTCACCGGCCTCTATCACGTGAAGTGTTTCAGACCGCCATTGCAGCGCTTCAGGATTCGTCTGGTAATAGGCGCTGGTCCGAGCATACAGATCCCAGCAGTAGTAGTCGAACCGACCTTGCCGGATTAGTTCGCGAACCTCATCAGGCTGCTTCTTTTCGAGGTAATGGAAGCCTACGACGACATCAGCCACCTGCACGCCCGTATTGTCGATGTAGTTCTGAACTTCAACGTTTCGACCGGCAGCGCGAAGCATCCGAACGAACGTATCTCCGAGAACGGCGTTCCGCAGGTGTCCGATATGCGCCGCCTTGTTCGGATTGATGTTCGTATGCTCGACTATGATCTTCTCGTCCGTGGCTCCGCGTTGTTCATCCTGTCCAGTTAGGACCCCGAATCCATACGCTCCACGATCAAGCCGAAGGTTGAGATATCCAGCGCCGGCAACTTCCAGGGACTCGATCCCACTAATCCCTTTGAGATCTTCCGCCAACTCGGTCGCAATCTGTTTCGGAGCACGTTTCAACTGCTTTGCGAGCTGAAAGGCGACAGGCAGAGCCAGTTCGCCGAATGAGCTTTGCTTCGGCTGCTCAATAACGACTGGGACGTCGACTCCGTAGCGCGCCTGGATGTGTTTGGAAACGGTCTCGAGTATCTGCCGTTCAAGTATGTGGAACAAAACGCCAGTATAACAATCACTTCTCAGCAAGGGACGGTTCCATTTATGGGATAGGATATGGGTCGAAACACCTTCCTAGGAGACTTCGTATGTCCGGCAAGTCATCCCGTAGATATCTTTTGCAGACACTCAGCGCTCTAGCTTTGACGAAACCGCTTAGTTTGGCCGCTGCGGATGCCACGTGGCCCCCGCAACAGGGGCCGAACACTCCGAAAATCTGTCTTGGCGCGCCGATAGATCCTGATGAAGCCGCTGTGCGGCGCTATAAACAAATCGGAGTCGATTACGTGTTGATGGGTGGGCCGCCAAAATTCCCATGGACTGAGGACGACCTGCGCGCTCGCATGGATAAATATAAAGCGGGCGTTGTCACGATCTGCAACATGATGATCACCGGCTTCAACGATGTCATCTGGGGGAAACCTAATGCCGACGCCCAGACAGAGAGCGTGATTCAGTCTATTCGAGCGGCAGGCAAGGCTGGACTCGCAGTGGTCGAGTACAACTTTTATGCGCACCGATTGACTGAAGGATACAAAGAAGAGATCGGCCGCGGTGGCTCCGGCATGACGGCATACGACTACGAGCTATCCAAGAATCTACCGCCGCGCGAAGGCGTCGGCACTCATACGAGGGCAGAGCAACTCAAACGCGCCGAGCGTTTCCTGAAGGCAATCGTTCCAGAGGCGGAAAAGGCGAACGTTCGTCTTGCTCTCCACCCAAACGATCCTCCAGTGCCATTGAGCCGAGGGTCAGAACAACTCATGGCGTCGTTCGACCACTGGAAGCAATATCTGAATCTGGTGAAGAGTCCATACAACGGAATGACCTTCGACTGTGGCGTTACGCGGGAGATGGGCGAAGATCCCGTAACCGTTGCGAAGTATCTGGGCGATCGTGATTGCATCAACCATGTCCATTTCCGCAACGTTCGAGTTCGCAGGCCGTATATCGATTACACCGAGGTCTTTCTTGACGAAGGTGTCGTGAACATGTTCGCGGTGATGAAGGAACTGGTGAAGCAGAAGTATCCTCGTGGGCTCTATCCGGAGCACCCACGCGCAATCGACTACGATCGCGAACGAGGAATTCGGAACACGTCTCCCGGTGCTGGCGGCTTCGGTGGTGAGATCTTCAACGTCGGCTATGCGAAGGCAATGCTGCAGGCGGCATTGTCGTCTTAGGTAGCATGGCCAACCCGTTCAGCACTGCCGATATGGCAGCCGGCTACGCAAGCCATCGACCTCCGGTTCATCCACGAGTGATCAAACTGGCCCAGGCTCGTTGGAAGAGATCAATACCGATAGCTCGCGCACTCGACGTGGGATGCGGCTCCGGCTTATCGACGAAAGCACTGCAGGACTTGTCGTCCAGTCAATCCATTGGGATCGACTCTGCTGAGGCGATGGTGCAGCTCGCAATAAGCATAGCGCCGAGCGCAGATTTCGCGGTTGCAGCCGCCGAAGCTATACCGCTTCCCAATACCTCTGTCGATCTAATAACGGCTGCGGGATCGCTGAACTACGTCGAGTTGGATCGATTTCTTGCGGAGGCGGAACGCGTCCTAACTCCAGACGGTATTCTGCTTGTGTACGACTTCGCGCCAGGGAGAAGCTTCGCTGATGGGAAGGAGCTAGATGAATGGTTTTCGCAATTCGTCGCTCGGTATCCGTGGCCCTCAAATGAAGCCCGCGAGATCAATCCATACCTTCTGGCTGAGATCGCGCCCGGGTTTTCCATGGAGGCTGAGCAGTTTGAAATCCCAATAACGTTGTCGTCGGACTTTTATCGCGAGTACATGATGACGGAAACGAACGTGGCTCGTGCCGTTCGCGCAGGTATTCCCTTAGAAGATATTCGAGCCTGGTGTGCGAAAACGTTGTTCCCAATATGGGGAGCGAATGATCGCGATGTACTGTTCCGCGGATATTTCGCCTGCATGAACCGGCTAAGGTCTTAAAGCAACCGGCCTTGAGACCAGCACATCGACACTCTCGGCGAAACGAACGACACACTCGCCTGAAGGACTCGGCAATCCCGCCGCCTGGACTAGATTCTGGCTGATTCGAGTAGCGGTCGCGCGCTGCAATGGCCATGGTGGGTGATCCACATCGGCGCTCAACACGACTCCGAAACGGCGAGCAAAGAGTCGAAAGCGGGCAGTGAGGAAGATTTCAAGGTCAGTCGGCGCAACAATCGGCTCGTGAATATCGATTGCGATGTCACTCTTTGCAGGCGGTCCATGGTATCGCCTGCTCCTGTAGTGGACTGAGTGAGGTTTCCGGTGAACAGACATATCGGCCCAGAAGTACGGCAACGCATAAGTCATCCGTGCGCCGAGAACTGCCGCGCATCGAGCGGCATCGAGTGAGAAGAACCACACGCCACGACGACCGTGACGGTCAATCACGTACGTGCGAACATTTGTTTCCGCAAAGGTTGAGAGTCGGGTTGCCGGAACGCGCGGATGCGTGAGGCCCACGATGACAAACGGTACTAATCCTATCCACGAGCTGTCGTCGTAGAGATCAAGTTCGAGCTCAGAAGGTACGAACGGTCGAATCGCTGCTGGAGAACATCTCCAGTGCAGGAACGTGAGGTCCTTCCATGTTTGTCGCATGATCGGCGATTTAACCGCCGCTGGTGAAAGGCATGAGATGGGCTCGATCGGCATCCGGCCAGATTCGATTATACGAGCGAGGTCTTTGCGCTAACCTTGGATTTGCGCTGGCTGTTGTATCCACTCTTCGCCGCGACTACGGCGAATTTATCTGGGGCCTCGCCTCCGACTTTCTACAAAGACATTTTGCCGATTTTGCGGGATCACTGCCAGAACTGTCACAGGCCAGGACAGATTGGTCCCATGCCTTTGCTCACTTATGCGCAAACTCGGCCATGGGCGGCTGCGATTCGTGAGGCGGTGAAACTCCGCAAGATGCCACCATGGTTCGCCGATCCGAAGCACGGCGTCTTTTCGAATGATGCTCGGTTGAGTGAGGACGCCATCGAGCGAGTAGAAGCGTGGGCGAAAGCGGGCAGTCCAGCCGGGTCGAAGGCAGATGCCCCGACAAGTTCCGGTCAAGGCAAAGCGAATGTGAGATTGCCGTCTGCGGATATGATCCTGACGGCACAGGCGCCCTTCGTTATCCCCGCAAACGCTGTGGTCGACTATCAGTACCTTGTGCTTCCTCTCACATTGTCATCTGACAAATGGGTTCGAGGCGTGGAAATCCAACCTAGTGATCGACGTGTGGTGCATCACGCTGTCTTGTACGTACGGGAGGCAGGTTCGCACTGGCTCAAAGAAGCCTTGCCTGGTAAATGGTATGCGCCGGCTCGTGATGATCCCGGCGCGGTGCAGAGAACTCGGGATACGAAGGAGGACATTCTCGCTATCTACACCCCAGGCGCTCCCGCGGCCCGTTTTCCAGAGAAGATGGCGAAGAAACTTCCGGCCGCGGCGGATTTGGTTTTGCAAGTCCACTACACGAGCACAGAAGCGCGCACGGCCGACAAACCTCGAATCGTTTTGTCCTTTGCCGAGAATGAACCGACGAACCGAATTATTACATTGCAGATGGGCCGCGATGATTTACGCATTCCACCCGGGGAAGCGATGTACCGGGCATCCGTATCCGGTACACTTCCGAGAGATGCGCTCCTTATCAGCATGTTTCCCCATATGCATCTGCGCGGCAGCGCGTTCGAGTTTGACATCGTCGGCCCAAAGGGGCACGTCGAGACGCTCCTTAGAGTGAAACCCTACAACTTTAACTGGCAGCTCAACTATGTCTTGGAGACGCCACGGCTTCTAAACAAAGGCGCCGTATTGCGATGGACCGGGTACTTCGATAACTCTCGAAATAACGCCAATAATCCGGATCCCACTGCTGAGGTCACTTGGGGCGAACAGAGCTGGGATGAGATGATGATCGGCTTCTTCGACGTCGCTGTCGATCCTCACGTCACCAAGCAAGATTACTTCGTTCGTTAGCTCATCTACTGTTTGCTGGAAGCAGTCGAGGAGAAGGCATACATTGCTTCCTCCGTGCGGAGGTAAATCACACCGTCGGACAACGCCGGCGTAGCATAGATACCTTCCGCCAGGTCGTTCACCGCGAGTACTTCCCAGTCGCCCCCTGCTCGCAGCACCGCAACCTTTCCTTCTTCGCTACCCAGCCAGACCTTACCATCCGCGGCAACCGGCGATGAGGAGTATCCGCCTAAGGCGCCGGCGATACGCGCTGATTTGAGGACGTTTCCGGTGGCGGCCTCATGTGTGGTCAGGATGCCGCCATTTCGAACAACATACAAAACGTCTTGATATGCGAGCGTCGAAGGAATCACACTTGTGAAGTTCTTGTCGTAGCGCCATAACTGACGAGCGCCGTCCTTTTCGATCCGAATCGCGATGAGACAGTTCGGGCCGATTACACGATTAGCAAACAGATCCCACTCGTCCTGTGAGACGATTCCATCCCTGTTTCCGGCATTCTTTGAAAGATTATTCAGAATCGGATCATCTCCGAATTCATCTGCTGTCAGGACATTGTCTTTGTTCTTATCGTGCCTCTGCAGCCGCGGCGCAAAAGGCGCAGGCGTTTCTACACCATAGCCAAACCCGTATACCGTATCCCCGTCCAACACAGGACTCGCTACGATCGCTGTGGCCAATCCTTGAAGCGTGAACTCGCGCTTACCGGTTTCAGCTGCATGAATCCCAAACTGACCGCGGCTGGTTGTAATGACCCGAGGCTTAGCCCCCGCGAACTGATGAACCAGAGGTGTGCCCCACGCTTCGGTTTCTTCACGAGCGACCTTCCACCGCATCTCACCGCTCTTTCGATCGAAAGCCGCAATGTAGGAGCCTTCCCACTGATCCGCCACAAGAATCACAGAATCACCGGCGAGGATCGGCGATGAGCTGAGTCCCTGTGTATTCATGAAAGGACCGAGCGCAGTCTTCCATCTCAGTTTTCCCGACGAATCATACGAAGCGAAACCAAAATCCTTGAAAAATACATACACGTTGTCGCCGTCAGAAACCGGCGTAATCGCAGCCTCATGGTTCAAGCGGTTTGTAATCTCGGTATGCGGCCGATCGATCGACCGTTCCCATAGAAGCTTCCCGGTGCTTCGATCGAAGCACTGTGTGTAGAGCTTCCCGCCATCGGACGCGGTAAGAAAAATGCGATTCCGAGTAAGAATCGGGGACGATTTTCCCGGGCGCGCGGCTGTACGCCACACCAGGTTCTGATCCTTGCCGAAGTTGGTGGGAAAGCCCTTATCTTTCGAAACTCCCGAGCCGTTAGGTCCGCGAAACCTGGTCCATTCTTCGGCATTTAGACTGACTAAGCACACGAACAACAGAACGAGATTTCGCAATTGGCGTTCCTCCGATGAGCTGAGGCTCAGACTACTTGGCAAACTTTTGGACTCGCCAATTCTTGATTTCGGCGACGTAGATACTACCTGCGCTGTCAACGGCAATGTTATGCGCGAAGTCAAGTTTGCCGGGAGTCTTGCCAAAGGAACTGAGGACTCCGGTAATTTGTCCGTCGAGATTGAGTCTGACGATTCGGTTGTTCAAACCATCGCACATATAGATGGCATTCTCTTTGGCGACATACGACAATCCCCAAGGGGCGCCGACGTCACTCCACTTCGTCAGAAACTTCCCGTTCTCATCGAAAATCTGTACACGTTGGTTGGTGCGATCTGCAACGTACACTCTGCCACCGGAGTCGATGGCGACATCGTGAACGAGGTCAAATTCGCCATCGGCGATGCCTTTGCGTCCCCACTGGCTTCGATAGACGCCGTCCTTGCCGTAACGAACGACGCGTGAATTTACGTAGCCGTCGGAAATATAAACGTCGCCGTTCTTCGCAAACGCAACACCTGTGGGCTCATTGAAGGCATCCTTGCTGTCGTTCTTTCCAACTCCCCGCCCGAGCACCATGAGTAGTCGTCCGGCCGGGGCCCACTTTAAAATCTGATGCCCTTTAACGTCGACGGTCCAGATGTTCCCATCCTCATCGACGCGGATCCCATGTGACGATTTGATCGGGACCTCGGGCCATGACCGCAGCATCTTGCCACTGCTATCAAACTGCACTACTGGGTGAGCGCCGCGGTTGTATACCCAGACGTTATCGTCTTTATCGACCGCGACTCCGGATGTCTCGCCGAAGATCCAACCGTCCGGCAGCTTCGCCCAATCCTCCACGACCTTGTGAGGCAGTGGCGGGCCAGTCTTGATTTGAGCGATGCAGACCGAACCTAGGACGAACGCCAGCAGATATCGTGTCATGGTGGAGAATTCTAACACCACTTGCGGCGTCGCGGATGAAGGTCAATCAGCAGATGTGAGCGCCGCGGGCCTCGACGTAGACCGTGTAGAGCGACTGACCGGCGGTCATGAATAGCCGATTCCGCTTTCTGCCACCGAAGCATAGATTCGAACAGATCTCGGGCAAACGAATCAGACCGATTCGCACTCCATCCGGGGCCACGATATGAACGCCGTCGTATCCTGCGCCGACCCATCCTGCGGCGATCCAGATGTTACCGTCGGTATCGGCGCGAATCCCATCAGCCATCCCCGCTCCCAACCCGGCCATTTCCATGGATACAAACTGCCGACCCTTCGATAGCGTCTTCCCGTTAACATCGAAGACCTGAATGTTCTTCGGCGCATCCGGATAGTGCGACGATCCTGTGTCACAGACGTAGAGTCTTTTATAGTCGGGGGAAAAGCAGATCCCGTTCGGCTTCCGGACTTCATCAGTGACCATCGCAATTTGGCCGGAAGCAGGGTCCAGACGGTACACAGCTTCTTTCAGTTCAAGGGGCGCTTTGTGGCCTTCGTAATCGAGCAGCGATCCATAACCTGGGTCAGTAAACCAGATTGCGCCATCTGGATGCACCACGATATCGTTCGGAGCGTTCAGCGGCTTGCCGTTGAATTTGTCCGCTAAAACTGTTACGCCGCCATTATGCTCGTAGCGAACGACCCGACGGTTCCCATGCTCGCACGACAGCTGCCGGCCCTGATAATCGAATGTGTTTCCGTTACTGTAGCCCGCCGGTTTGCGCATCGTGCTGACGTGACCATCGTCAGCAAGCCATCGCAGCTGACGATCATTCGGAATATCACTCCAAAGCAAATATTCCCCGACGGTGTTCCACGCCGGCCCCTCTGCCCAGAGCGCTCCCGTATGTAACCGCTGAATGGGCGTATTGCCGATTGCGTACTTCTTGAACCGATTCTCCAAGACAACGATGTCGGGATCAGGGTAGCGGACCGGGTTATTTCCAGACCAGTCTCGCTGCTGGGCGACCGCTCCAACAGATCCAGCTGCCAAGGCTGCAGTTGCTTTTAGAATTGTGCGGCGTGAAACGTCCATATATCTTCTCCTGAGCTATGAATGAGCGGCTCCAAAGCAGTATATATGGTCACAGTCTCACGGCTCGATAGCGCGAGCCCATCCGTTCGGTGAGCGCTTATAGAACTCGGTGCGGCCATCCGTAAAATCGCCTGACGCTACTGACCAGCAGCGCTGGTGAATTGTGACTCGATCGCTGGTTACCTCGATCCAGTTGAACGAGTTGAGTTCGCCCCTCAACCGGTTAGAAACTGCGCTGCCCGCCTGCACCAGGACCGATGTATGGCCGCCTATGCGAAGCCGTTCAGAAGGCTCGGTGAATCGGGACAGATGCAAATGACCTGACAGGATCAGATCGATGCCGGAGTCAGCGAGGGACCTCAACATCATCTCCGCTCCTCCCGCTAAATCGTGATTCAACATCTCGGGCAGATCGATTGGATGATGCGCTACTAGAATTTTGACCGCTCCGGGCTCCGCGGCAATCAGCAGTTCCCGCAGGCGCACGACCTGTGCCCCATTGACTCGACCGCCCTTGAAGGTGAGCGACCTCGCTGTATTGACAGAAACAACCAAAAGCTCGGGATCAGAGTAAAACGGCTCGACGTCTTCGGATATGTAATGACGGTATCTTTGCAGCCCCTGAACGAAACGGCCGTACAGATTGTAGAGCTCGATGTCGTGGTTTCCCGGTACCACGATTTGCGGTTTTGGTAGTGACTCAAGAAAGGCTCTTGCTTCCAGAAATTCGGCAATTCGCGCGCGTTGCGTGAGATCTCCGGAGACGACGACCAAGTCCGGCCGGATCCGAGTCAGATGCGCTCTGAGCTGCGCGACCATCTCAGGATTCGTCCGGCCAAAATGCAAATCCGACAGATGCGCGACCGTGCGCACGTCAGCGCTCCTCTTCTTCTATCTCAGGGCGGGCTACGATCACTCGAAGTGCCCTAGGACGTATCGTGTATTCGAGAGGAGAGTGAAGCCGGACCACTTCGCCGTCGAGAGCCACCTTAACGCGGCGCCGAAACGTCACGACTTTGGAGCGACATGTTTCAAGAATCAACATGTCCGGCTCAGCATCGACCTTACCGAGGGCGAGCAGCGCTGCCTTTAGCAGCGCCGTCCGGCTCGCCTGGTTCATCATACTGACCTGTAGCAATCCGTCATTCAGATTCGCGCGCTTGCCAGATTGCGGGCCGGTGAACTCGTAACGATTGTTGCCGACCAGGACAAGCGGAGTTCGCGTTGCCACCGCCTCGTTGTCGGTCGTCACGCGAACTGAAGTGTTCGGAAACCGCCAGAGCGCAACCAAGGACGCGAGAATTGCGGCTATGGGTTTTGAGAAGCCGCGCTGCATGTATTTCTCTCGCTCAGTGACCAACGTCGGATATAGGCCGATGCTCGAGTTATTGACAAAGACGCGGCCGTTGACTTGTCCCACGTCCACGAATGTAGTTCGGCCTGTGGCGATTAGCTCGGTCGCGGCGTTGACGTCTCCCGGAATGCCGAGATCCGTTGCGAAGTGATTGAGCGTACCCATGGGAAGTATTCCGAATGCCGTCTTGGTGCCGGCAAGTATGGACGCAACCGCATTGACAGTGCCGTCGCCACCTGCAGCGACGACCACTCCGCAGCCTTTAGCAGTCTTCTCTTGGATGGCCTTTCCAACGTCGACGCCATTTTGCAGCAGAATAATTTCGGGATCGATGCCGAAAACGTCCGAACGCCGCCTTTACTTCGGTTTCAGAGTCATTTTCGCGCGCGGGACCAGATCGCGGATTCAGTACAACTACTGTTCGTGACGTGTCGACACCCATCGTCATGAAGACGCTTTAGGGGATCAGAACATGTCGAACTTAAAGAGCTTTGACGGCTGCTACCGCGCGATCGATCTCTTCAAAAGAGTTATAGATGTGCGGTGAGAAGCGGAGGCCTTCCGAATCACCCGAAGGCGTCATCGCAATTGCAATTCGGTTCCTCTTCCAGAGCATGTCGTAAGCCTGTTTTGTTGAAACCTTCCCAACCCGAAACTTGATGACACCTGCCGACAGTTCCGGTTGAGAACTCGTTTTGAGCTGTACATCGGACAGTTTCGAAAGCTCGGTGAGGGCTTTCTGGGCCAACGACCGCATTCGCGCTTCGATGTTCTTAACTCCGATCATCTGAAGAAAATCGACTGCGGATTCGAGCGCTACTACTCTGGGATCGTCGCGCTGACCAAAGACTTCGAACTTGCGCGCACCCTTGAGATCGTCAGCCCATCCGGCAGTAACGATCGACGGCCATAATTGGGCTACCCGCTCGCTCCGAATGTAGAGAATACCGGCTTCGAGCGGCCCCATCAGCCACTTGTGGGCGCTCGCCGAATACGAATCGCAACCGATCTCGCGTAGGTTCACATCGATTGCCCCGAATGTTTGCGCGCCGTCGAGATGAAAGAAACATCCCCGTTTTTTCGCCAGTTCGGCGATCGCGCGAGCAGGATAAAGGACACCCGTCGTGCTGGTGAGATGAGTGATCGCGATCACTCTTGTGCGATCTGTAAGAGCACGCTCGATTGAAGAGACAAGATCATCGACGCTTTTGGCGGGAACCGGCACGGGTACACTCTTGACGACGAAGCCTTCTCGCTTGGCTCGTATTTTCCACGAGTCGTTGTTCGATGGGTGGTTGTGGTCGGTGATGACCACTTCATCGCCAGGCTTCAGATCGATACCGGTAACGATAATGTTGCTGCCTTCGCTCGTATTACGTGTGATAGCGATCTCGTCGGCCGAAACGCTCAACATCGCAGCCAGCTTGGATCGAAGGCCCTCGCGCATCGGCACGTACTTGTCGCGATTCTGAAAGGATGGATTGGCGTGGAAATCTCGAAGGAATTCGAGATGCCGGTCCATCACTGGTCTTGACGCCGGACAGACATTGGCGGCGTTCAGATAGATCAGGTCGCCTTCGAGCGGGAATTGAGCTTTCACCATCCGCCAGAACGGTTCTGACGCATCGGCAACTGAGGCTCCTTGTAAAGAAGCGGCAAACGCGTTCCAACTCACCGGCAGCGCCGCCATCGAAGAGAGACCGTGTAAAAAGTTACGTCGCGACCTGTCCATCGTGCGGAGATTGTAGCAAAATCGGAAGGCCTTCCCTGCCCGACTGGTAAATGGCTTCGATGATCTCAACGACTTTTCGCCCTTCAGAGCCTGGAACGGCAGGTTCACGATCCTCCAGGATTGACTGCAGAAAGTCGCGATCCTGAAGCAAATGAAAGTGGGCGGTCGCGTCAATGCGCCCGAACGTTTCCCGGTCCTCACTACGATAGGCATCGAGCAGATTCTCTTCACCGGGGATAGTCCAAACGTCATTGAGGGGTGGCTCGGCTACTTCTGACATACCGGCAATAAACGTCGCGCCGCTGTCCGTTTGAGCCCCTACCGATGCCCCATTGGAACCGTGAATATGGATCTTCGTGTAAATTCCTGGCTTCTGACTGACGCTAACGGTGATCGAGGCAAGCCCCCCGCTGCGGAACCGCAAGATCGCAAGGGCAGTATCCTCGACTTCCACATAGGGGTGATTTAGGTTAGCCCACCGCGCAACAACTTCCTCGACAGGTCCCATCAACCATTGCAAGATGTCGATGTGGTGCGGCGACTGATTGATTAGTACGCCGCCGCCTTCGGTGTCCCATCTTCCGCGCCACGGGTCGGATCGATAATACGCTTCGTCACGCCAGCTAAACATCGCAACGGTTCCGAGAATCGGCGTTCCGATCTTTCCCGCATCAACGGCAGCCTTCATTCGCATGACGGGCTCGAAGAAACGGCGCTGGCTGACGACGCCGAGCTTGACGCGGTTGCGACGCGCGGCTTCAATCATGGCGTCGCAGTCCGCCACGGTCGAGGCAAGGGGCTTTTCCACCAGCACGTGAACACCGGCATTCGCGGCGATCGTAGCGCCTGCGACGTGCAGCGGATGAGGAGTGCAAATGACGAGCATTTCGATCGAAGCTTGAGCGATCATCTCGGCAAGGTCGTTGAATGCGGTCGCCCCGTGCTGACGCCCGAAGGCCTTCGCGCGTTCGAGATTAACATCGCAGACCGCTACCAGATTCGATTCGTCGAGAGCGCCAAGAGCGGTCGCATGCAGATGCGCTACCTTGCCGCAACCTAAGATGGCTGTTCGAACTTTGCGACTCAAGCTTCAACCTCGGGGAAGTACTTAGCGCACATTCCTCGCAAGAATGCGAGGGATTCAGCCATCTCGCCCATGCCGTTCATTCCGTCCTCTATGCTTATCCAGCCGCGGTATTTGTTAACCGCCAGAATGGAAAAGATGGATTCGTAGTCATTTAAGCCTTTGCCCGTTACTCCGTGCCGGAGGTCAGCCGAGTAACCGATCGTGCCGTCGCTCTGTCGAAGACCCTCGAGAGTTGCTCCTGGCGCTAGAAAACGATCACTGGCATGCATGCTCACAACACGGTCAGCGACACGATGGAGCAGTTCAACTGGATCATCACCTGCCACGACTGCGTTGGAGGGATCGTACTGAACGCCAAAGTGCTTACGTTCGGGAATCATCTCGAGAAGTTCCAGAAATACGTCCTGCTTCTGCGCAAACTCCGGGAAGCGCCAGAATCCGTCCTTGTAGTGGTTCTCGAGACCCAGAATGATCTCATACTCGCGAGCTACTGGCAGAAGGCTGTCAATACACTCGGCTACCCATTGAAGACCCTGTAGGCGATCGACCTCCGGATAACGCTGACCGCTCAATACACGGCACACTGTTCCTGGTCCGCCGAGCTGTCGAGTCACTTCGATCATTCTGGCTTCGTGATCGACAGCGCGTTTACGTGCATCTGGGTCTGGCTGCGTGAAATCGGGAGAGCAGCAGAGCATCGGCATGGCGAATCCGGCAGCGCGAATTGCGTCGCCGACGCTATCTATGTAGGAAGGCTCCAAGCTTGTAAAAAAGCCCTCGTACATTTCGAGGCCATCTGCGTCGAGTTCGCGAGCCATCTCGATCCATTCGAAAACAGACATCGTCCTGGCGCCGGCGATGTCGTCAAGGTAGCACTTCGGGAAAGCGCTTAAGCGTAAAGACATAGGGGTTGCAGCTTCCAGCGTACACTGGCGTATGATAACGACCATGAGAGTTACCAGGGGTTTGTTATCCATTCTTCTGCTGTTGTGCTCGTTTGATTTGTTATCCTTCGCGCAAACCTTCCAGGCCCAGGTGTCCGGAGCCGTGCGAGACTCGACTGGAGCAATCGTACCGAACGTAAAGCTAACGGCAACCAACATCGCTACAAACGTCGCTTTCACTACGCAGTCGAATGAAGAGGGACTCTACCGATTTCTCGCATTACCTCCGGCGCAGTACAAGATCTCCGCAGCGCTAACCGGCTTCAAAACGTTCGAACAGGGACCGCTGACCCTACAGGTCAATGACAACATCACGCTTGACGTCACGCTGGAAGTTGGCGACGCAGCAGAACGGGTAGTCGTGTCCGCTTCTGCTGAAGCTCTTCAGACGCAGACAGCAAGTGTCGGACAGGTTGTCAATACCCGAACCATCGAAGGTCTTCCGCTCAATGTTCGCGATCCGCTCGCCCTCATAGGGCTGACGCCAGGCGTTACGTTCGGAGCGAACTTCGGTAACGGTGGTGGTCAGGAGCTTGGACGTAACTTTTTCAAGTCGGATTTCAACGTTGGAGGCGGTCGTTCCGGCTCTCAGGAGCTTCTTTTGGATGGAGCAGCGAACACAACGCCTGACGTCAACCGCGGTGTGATCAACCCGCCGGTTGACTCAGTTCAGGAGTTCAAAGTTCAAGCCAACAGCTATGACGCTGAGTTTGGGCGCACGTCCGGCGGTGTGATCAACGTCATCACCAAATCCGGCACGAACGAATTCCACGGGCTTGTCTACGACTTCGAGCGTCACTCCTACATCGAAGCAAACAACTGGTTCAACAATGCAAGCGGCATTCCGAATCCATCATTCAAACGTCATCAGTTCGGAGCAAACTTCGGCGGTCCGATCATTAAGAACAAGACATTCTTCTTCGTCGACTATGAAGGATTACGGCAGGGGTTTCCTCAAACCTTTACGACCACAGTCCCTACGCTATTGCAACGCCAGGGCGACTTCTCACAAACGAGGGCTGCAGGCAATCAACCGATCACGATCTATGATCCGCTGACAGTTGAAACACTACCTAACGGACAGCGGCAGCGCGCAGCGTTTCCGGGTAACGTGATTCCCGCCAATCGAATCGATTCTGTCGCGCGCCGACTCGCGGATCTATACCCTGAACCGAACCAACCGGGCAACGCGCTAGGTCAGAACAACTATGTGCGTAGCGCGGGCTCCACGATCAACACAGACAAATGGGACGCGCGCGTCGATCACACCTTCGGTGAACGCACTCGGATATTCGGCCGGTATTCCGAGCAAAAGGATGTCCGCGTCGTTCCCGGTCCTCTACCTCCACCCGTCGGAGGCGGTCGGAACACAACGGATACATACCACCAGGCAATGGCCGATCTGACTCATGTCTTTTCGCCGACTTATCTCTTAAGCGCCCAGTTCTCTTTCAGTCGAGCGCTTGCGACGCAGTTCGGACTATCCCGGGGTTTTGATTTCGATTCGTTAGGCTTCCCTGCCAATATCAATGCGATCGCGGTGGATCAAGTTCCGTCGGCGACCCTTACGGACATTCCTGCGAACCTCTCCAACGCAGCAGACTCGTTTACGCAATATCAGCCAAGAAACGTCTGGGCGGCGAGAGCCGGCATAACGAATTCTCAAGGCGCTCACAATTTGAAATACGGCGTGGACTATCGAGCACTGAATTTCAATGAGGGACAGAACACAGCGCCATCGGGCAACTACACCTTCACGCGGGCGTACACGCAGGGTCCGATTGCGAATGTACCTACAGCAATTGGCGGACATGGATTTGGAGATTTCCTGCTCGGCACACCTTCAACCGGCACATTCCGTCAGCTCATGCCGATCTCGACACAAGGCCTCTACACTGCTTTGTACTTCCAGGACGATTGGCGCGTATCTCAGAAGCTCACGATTAACCTGGGTATCCGCTGGGACATGCAGCGAGGCAATCGGGAAAAATGGGGACGCATAGCCTGGTTCGACCCGAGTGTGGCGAGCCCCATTGCGCAGGCTGCAGGTCTGCCAAACCTTCGCGGCGCGCTGCGTTGGGTGAACGAGGAGAATGGACGCAATCAACAAGAGACGCCCTACGGAGATCTTGCGCCACGTCTTGGCGTTGCCTACAAATTCACCGACAAGATCGTCGTTCGCTCCGGTTATGGTGTCTTTTACGTGCCACGCAACATTCAAGGTAATGGACTGGGTGCGATCACGGCCTTCCGCGACACGCCGATGGTGACAAGTCTCGATAACAACATCACGCCTCTGAACCGGCTCGCGAATCCGTTTCCGCAAGGTGTTCTGCCGCCACTGAATGATCGCGACCCGGCTGCAAACGTTGGAGCGCAGATTCAAGCGCCTTTCTACGAGAACAAATCGGGTTACGTTCAACTTTGGAGCTTCGCTCTGCAATGGGAGATGCCCGGCAGCGTCGTGATGCAGGCGCAGTATTGGGGTAACAAGGGTACAGGACTACTCACAGCTTCACAGAACATTAACCAGCTTCCGAACGAATATCTCGCGCTCGGTAATGCTTTGAATGATCAGGTTCCCAATCCGTTTTTTGGCGTTATTGCCGCGGGACCATTGTCGAGCCGCACGATTTCGCGCCGTCAGTCCTTACTGCCTTACCCGCAGTATTCTGGAGACAACGGGGTACAGCGTGTGCTCGCCCCCTTCGGGAATTCGAGTTATCACGGCGCAACGCTTCAAGCTGAGCGTCGGTTGGCGGAATCCCTCACGTTTCTAGTCGGTTATACATGGTCCAAAGCGATCGACGACCTGAACACACCGATCGATGTATACAACCGCGTACTTAGCCGGGCCCTTTCCGGATTCGATACGCCGCACCAATTCATCGGAAGCTGGGTCTATCAAATGCCGTTCGGCAAAGGCCGAAAGATGGACCTCGGCGGCGCCGGCAATGCGCTGCTCGGAGACTGGAATCTAAGCGGTATCGTTCGCGTACAGAGCGGCCAACCGGTGACTATCAATACGCCTGCTCTGAACACTGGTCAAAGTGGAAAAATCGAAGATCCAACAATCGGCCGATGGTTCGACACAAGTGTCTTTCGCCCCGCAGCGCCGTTCACGTTTGGCAATATCGGGTCGCGTTCGCCCGATATCCGTACCGACTTCACGCGCAACGTGGACGTTGTTCTGGCGAAGCGCTTCCCCTTTTCCATCGGAGAACGAGAGATCGTGCCGCAGTTTCGCGCCGAGTGCTATAACTTGCTGAACACTCCACAATTCGCGGCTCCGAACGGCGCCGTTACATCGCAGCAATTTGGCACGGTTACGCGGCAAGCGAACACGTCGCGACAGTTCCAGTTTGGATTGAAGATCGCGTTTTGACACGCCGAAGTTTACTTGCAATCGCTACGGGGAGCGCTATGGCTCAGGCGCCGGCTTCCCGCCCTCGCGTCGCGTGCATTCTAAACGTGTACTCCCCCAATTCGCACGCCGATGTCTTCATGAGCAGGCTGCTTGACGGATATCGACTCAACGGCAAGTGGAATGCGCCTCGTCTGCGAACTGTCTCCCTCTATGTCGACCAATTTCCGATCAACGACATGGCGCGCGAACAGGCTGCAGAGTATGGAATCCGGATGTACCCCTCCGTTACGGAAGCAATTGACGGCGTCGACGGAATCGCCGTTATCGGCGAACACGGCAACTATCCACGAACGTCTCGCGGCAACTTCATGTATCCGCGGAAGCGATACTTCGATGAAATCACGCGGGCATTCGAATCCAAAGGTCGTATCGTTCCACTGCTGAATGACAAGTATTTCGCATATGAATGGGCCGATGCGAAGGCGATGGCTGATCGTGTGCGAGCGATGAAGATTCCGTTCGCGTGCGGTTCGACAGTACCGCTTGCCTGGCAAAGGCCCGAATTGAATCTACCGGCCTCGCCGAAATTCGACGAACTCCTCGCGGTCAGCTATAGCGACATTGAGGAACATACATACCACGCGATTGAAGCCCTGCAATCCCAAGCGGAGCAGAGGGGGGAAACGGGCGTCGCTGCCGTTCGATATCTGGAGGGAAACGATGTCTACAAGCTGTCGCCGCAGCTGCTGGAAGCGGCGCTAGCAACGCGTGTTAATCCACCACCCGAGGATCGCGGCCAGAAAGCCGAGGCGTTTGAAGTTCGTTATCGCGATGGATTGCGCGCGTCGATCTTGAACTTGAACTCCAAGACGCGCGATTACCTTGTGGCTGTCCGGCTTCATGGCGAAGCCCGTCCGCGCGCTTCCTGCTTCTACATATCGCTTTATGTCCACTCACACTGGGGATTCATGGTTCGAGCGTTCGAAGAACTCGTACTCACGAAGCGGGCGCCCATGCCACTCGAGAGAACGTTGCTCTCGAACGGCATTCTGCTGGCTGGCCTCGAATCTCGCCGGCGCGGTGGAGTTTGGATCGACACTCCCGAGTTGGACATCCGGTATGGCGATCAGTAACTATTTCTTGTCCGACTCCGGTATAGCAAATGCAATGTAGCTGCCACCGCTCGGTTGACCGAATTTCCCACCACCGGCGGCGATAACAACGTACTGCCGGCCCTTGATCGAATAAACGGCTGGTGTGGCATTGCCCGATGCCGGTAGGGTCGTCTGCCAGAGTAGCTTCCCATTACGCTTATCGAAAGCGCGAAACAGACGATCCTGCGTTGTAGCGCCGATGAAGAGAAGTCCACCCGCAGTGGCCACCGATCCACCGTAGTTCTCCGATCCCGTATCACGCATTCCTTTGGCGGCTAGCGCCGGAACCTCCCCAAACGGAATTTTCCAGGCGTACTCGCCAGTATGAAGATTGATGGCATTCAATGTTCCCCATGGCGGAGCGATAGCGGGATAACCTTCCGGATCGAGAAACTTGTTGTATCCATCGGAGTTGTATTTCAGAGGAGACGCTTTTACCGGCCGCGAATGCTCGGCGCCACTGACGGGAAGGTCTTCGCCGGTCATGATGAAGTGGACCATGGCGTTGACCGCCGCTTCCCCCTGCTGGGCGAATCCGGGCATACGACCGGCTCCTTTTCGAACGACTTCCGTTACCTGCGCCTCGGTTCGTTTCTGACCGATATCAATAAGCGATGGGAACTCAGGCGGCGTTCCCTTGCGGTCGCGTCGATGGCATCCTGCGCAGTGCCTTGTATAGAGACTGCTGCCAGTCTCCGGCCCGCCTCTCGCCGAGCTACGCGGCACCAACCGTAGAATCCACGGCATCTCATTCGCATTCACATACAGAAGGCCTGTTTCAGGGTCCCAGGTGGCTCCACCCCACTCGCCACCCCCGTCGAAACCTGGAAACACGATCGTGCCTTGCAAACTCGGGGGAGTGAACTGTCCGCCACTCCGGATCTTTTGGAACTGTGCAAGAGCAGCCTTGTGCGCTTCCGGTGTCCGTTGCGTGAGCATTTGCTCCGTAACTTGCTGTCGGGCGAACGGCTCTGGCTTCAGTGGGAGCACCTGCTTCGTTGCAAGCGCCTCGCCATCGACATCGCTGGCCGGAACCTGACGTTCTTCAAACGGGAACAACGACTTGCCTGTCTCGCGATCGAAAACCCACACATGACCCGACTTTGTGATCTGAGCGACTGCGTCGATAAGACGGCCGTCTCGCCGTACCTGCACGAGCGTGGGCGGCGCGGGAAGATCTCGGTCCCAGACATCGTGGCGTACAAATTGAAAGTGCCAGATGCGTTCGCCCGTAGCGGCATTCAGCGCAAGAAGACAGTTGGCGAACAGGTTGTCGCCGATACGATTCGAGCCGTAGAAGTCGAAAGCCGCTGAGCCAGTGGGCACGAAGACGAGTCCGCGCCGCTCATCGAGAGCCATACCAGGCCAGGAGTTTGCTCCGCCCGTGTACGTCCATGCCTCACTCGGCCATGTTTCGTGTCCGAAATCGCCGGGTTTGGGAATCGTGCGGAAAGCCCAACGGATTTCGCCCGTACGGACATCAAAAGCCCGAATGTAGCCGGGGGCCGAGGGGAGATCCTCGGATGTCAGCATTCCAAGGATCAATGTGTCACGATAGATCACTCCGGGACTGGTTGCTTGTACACTCAGCCGTTCCGGATCGCGACCCAGACCGAGCCGCATATCAACGCGCCCGTCAGCGCCAAATCCCTTCGCAGGTTGTCCCGTCCGCGCATCGAGCGAATAGAGCCAGTTTGCGAGCCCGAAGAAGAGACGGCGCTCTTTCCCATCCGTCCAGAAGACTAGTCCGCGATTGCGCTGCTTGCCTTTGACCGGCTGTCCACGACGCGCGTCAAAGTCCCATAGCAGCTTGCCGGTGGCAGCATCGAGCGCAATCACGCGCAAACGAGGAGTCGTGGCGTACAACACTCCATCGACGATGATCGGGTTACATTGGATCTCCGATCCTTCATATTCATCACCGGAATCGAAGCGCCATATCTGTTTCAGCTTGTGGACATTGTCCCGATTGATTTGGTTGAGTGCGGAATAGCGCGTGCCATCCGGCCCTCCGCCAACCACCGACCATTGTTTTCTGTCCTGAGCAGTAACTATGAACCCTGTCCAGAGCAGGGCTAATAAGGGTGACTTCATGCGCAATGGCATTGTATCCCGCGAACTCTGCTGAACTTTGCTCTTGCTTCTGTAGAAATATTTAGTGATACTTGTTTCAGAGGAAACTAGGTGGTCCGAACTCAGCCGCAGGTTTCAGATACGCGCTCTCCGGCCGCACAGAAGACGCTCACCGGAGCAGTGCTTCGTTCCGCTGAATTATTGGATATTCCGCAATCCGAGCTTGCGGCAATTCTCGGTGTGAGTCCTGCAACAGTATCCCGTATGAGTTCAGGCAGGTATCTTCTGCAGCCAGATCGAAAAGAGTGGCAGCTTGGGGCGTTATTCGTGCGGCTTTTTCGGTCGCTTGATTCGGTTACAGGCGGACGCGATGCCCTCTCACGCGCGTGGCTTCGCAGCCACAATCAGGCGCTGACCGCGGCTCCCGCCACTTTGTTGACCGACATCGAATCGTTTGTTCGAGTCGTGCAATATCTGGACGCTACTCGTGCGACAGTCTGAGGATCAGTTCGAAACGTGGATTCGCGACAGCATCGAAGCCGGGGGGTCAAGCGTCTCGGTAAAAGGCTGGCGTGCGGTGGAAGCGCAACACGTTGTCTCTACGCTCCGGATCACGAACAACGATCCCGACCAGCAGGAACTCCTTGAACGCATTCTCGAAGAAAGTAAGCCACCGCTGCCGACCGAAGCAGCGGAGCTTCACTACCTTCTGGCCACGCCCTTTCGCTATCCACCGTTGCCTTATGGTTCCCGGTTCCGCGCATGGCCGGACCCAGGAGTCCTATATGCGGCCTTCGAACGCAGGACGGCATGCGCCGAAATGGGGTACTGGCGCTGGCGCTTCCTCATCGACAGCGAGGGAATCCGCGACATTCCGGCATCGCCTCAGACAGTCTTCCAACTGGGAGCTAGAGGATCCAGCATTGACCTTCGTGAGCCGCCTTTCGCGAAGCGCTCTCATTTCTGGACCGATCCGGCAAACTACGGTCGAACTCAAACGCTCGGGCGCTTGGCGCGGGAAGCGGACGTAGCTCTATTGCTCTATCATTCCGTGCGTGATACCGAGTCAGGTGCGTGCATCGCAATCATGCGCCCCTCAGCGCTGCGGCCGAAACGTCCCTTGGCTCAAGAGACCTGGCATCTAACGGTCACTTCGCAAGGAACCATATGGCAGCGCGAAAGTCAGCGATTTGTCTTTCGGTTCGAGTAACCCTTACTCAATCGTCTCCGGCAGAAGCTTCACTTGAGCTGTGCCGTTCGGCGTAAGCTCAACTTCCTGGGCGCGATGACGCGCACGCCAAAGCTTCGCGATGCTCTCGGGACTCTTGTTTACCGCGAGAGGGCTGGCGAGGATGTGATACTTGCCGGGCCTGACCTGCGGGGATTTCCACGCGCCATTTTGATCCGTTTGACCAGACACCATACTCGCGGCAAGCGAGGCCTCCGAGTCCGCCGTAACGGCCAACAAAAGGACATGCGCATCCGCCATCGGCTTGCCATCGCGGTCGGCGACGTTCGCCGCGATAACCCCTCCGTCCCGAGCAAGAACGATCTTAAGTCCGCCATCACCAATCGATGAACCAATTCGTATCGGTTCGCGAAGAACGCTTCGCCCACCGTACGTAATTTCTCTGATGTAAGCGCCTTCGGGAACAGCGAAAGTCTGAAGACCGTACTCATCGACCAACAGATGCTTGAATGAAAATTGACCCGGGATCGAGGTGCGAACGGCGTCCGTCTCGCCGGACCAGGGCGCTCGCGTAATCGGACGAAGCACGAGGGTCAACTGACTCGCAATAAGAGGATCTGGAGCTTCTCCAGCCCAGACCACTTCACCGGCAAGCGAAACGCTCGGCCGTGCGCTGACGAGTATTTTGTCCACGTCGCGATCACCAACGGAAATAGACGCGGTTCCAAAGAAGCCTGGAGCGCCCTCGGCTACATTGGGAAAAACGGTCAACTGATAATCTCCCGGTGGCAGCTCGCAGATCCGCATTTTGCCATCGGGACCGGTGACTCCACTTGGAGACATTACGAACATGGCCCCGTCACCCGAAGCACCGCTGGTTGGTTGGCGATCGGAGATCTGAAACCGCAATTCCTCTGCGCCGCCGGTCGCCTGACCCGAGCCTTCGATACAGCGAGATGGCGCGCGCGTCATTCGAATGTCCACATTCTCCCGGAGCTCGCCTGGCCGCAATACTAACGCCTCGGCGCCGGCGGCCGATGTACCGCTCGGATAGAACGTCAACGAAGGAATGCTTTTCCGCGCCTTAGGGTCAAGCGGCGATTCCGAGATCGCATCCAGTTTCCGCGGACGCTTCTGAGCCATGATCAGAAATGCGCGTCCCGGCTCGACACGTTTCAAGGAGTACTCTCCGCGATCATCGGTCGTCGTTAAGCCCGCATAGACATAGCGCAATACTCCGAGTGAGTATTCGCGCGCTATCAGGAAGACCGAGATGTCAGGCAGCGGCTCTTTGTTTTCGTCGAGAATCTTGCCGGATAACGCGGCGTAGTTGGTAAGTTGAAAGTCGATCGCTGTCAGGTCTTGGCCAGCAACCAGCGTAACGAATCGCGTACGCGTTTGACTCGGTCCGGCACCTACCTTGGCAGCGCCTACTGCGCTAATTGGCTGCCGACCAGGCTTCACATTGCGCAAAGCATAGCGTCCCTGCGCGTCACTCACAGCCATGACCGAATCGCGTGAGGCGCGATTGGCATAGACCTGGACATCGGGTAGTGGGGTCCCGGTGGCTGCATCGCGGACCGTACCGCTGATGGAGCCGGTCGTTTGGCCGGCCGCGTAAAACGCGCCAAGCAGAAGAATACTGGAAACAAGTTTCATCGTGCCGGGGCCATTGTTGAATTCAGATTTACGTCTGCTGTCGTTCCACCGCGCACTTCGATTTCCATTGCGTTCGATCCGGAAGCGGGCTCTGCTTTTGAGGATTGAGCCCAGATCCGATACCGGCCCGGCTGCAAGCCAGAGAATTCAAACCGTAACTCAGCGTTGGGGATCGCGATCGCAACTGGCGCCGACCCATCTTCCGACGCCAAACCTACAGTTGTGCCGGCGGAGGCATTCTGTAGCAGCCCGCGTATGCTTCCTGCCGACGAGATCGGAATGCTTATCGATGATGGAATCGTTGAGCCGGAAAGGTCGATCATAATCTCCCTTGCCACATGGCATCCGGCAGCGAGCCCGGATACAGTGGCCGAGTAGCGAGCCGGGGCAAGAGAGGTGACTGCTGCCGGTTTCGAGAAGTCGATGGCTGCCTTCGTTTCTAGCTGAGAGCTCCAATCTTCCACGGACGACAATACTAACTGAGCGGTTCTGGCGCACGTGGGATCAAGCTTCGACGAAGAAGCCACGCTGAGTTGAGCACTGATCAACCGTCCTTTTTCGACCGCGATCGTCAGGCCCTCGACATTCTGCGTCAAGTCGACCCGCGTACGGGCAAAGTAGGGCTCTTTATCGAGATTGGCGCCGAGACTGCTGCGTCCTCTGGCTGGGCCCGAAGCCAAAAGATGATAGGAACCTGCGGGAATATTCGTGAAGCTGAACTGCCCTTCCGCGTTAGTCTGAGCAACAGCCGAAGCCATGGCGGTCCGTTCGACGGGAGCAAGCGCCAGCCAGTATGTACCTTTCGCCTCCGGCAGTTCGACCTTCCCGCTTACCGAGTAGACCGCCCCTGGCTGCAGAGTGAAATCGATATTGCGCGTCTGCTCCCCGCCCGTGATCTCAAATACCCGCGGTCGAGGGTTCTCCGGATAGAACTGGAAACCTGAACCAAGACGCGAGGACGTTGCCGCGCTGCCGCTCGATCCCACTGCCGTAGTTGATGCGCCATAGGACACAACGACCATGTAGCGTCCTTGCGGAAGATTGTAGAGACGATACTGGCCGTTCGCATCGGTGGTTGCGTGGCGGCCCGGCGTCAGTACACGCTTTAGCGACGGCCGACCCGACCAGTTTCGACATGGCAAAGACAGAGGCGCTGGCGACGGGCTGGCCATCTCGATCCATCACTCGGCCTTGGATGGCTCCGCCACGAATTAGACGTACTGCCAGCGCCGATCCGCCATTAGTGTTCAGGTTTAAGGAAACGGCGGCATAATTGGGCTTGGAGATCGCGATTCTATATTCCCCGTCAGGAATTTCGGGTGTTTGGAAACGACCTTCCGCGTCAGTTTCCAAGTCGGCCGCGAGCATTCTGCCGCCTGCCAGACGGATTTTCACTTCAGCCGAAATAACCGGCTGACCAGAATGATCCTCGATAACACGTCCGCTGATAACCGCGCCGAAGGTAGCGTCAACGATAAGTAATCACAGCCAGTATGCGTAATTCGTTCCACATAGTAAGCTGTCCGGATATTATCATCAATGATTTGATTTTCAAGGTGTGAACAAAGTCCACATCCGTGAAGGAGCCTGTCTCGGCAAGAGCCGCGATTTACGTTTACAATCGATTGCTATGCGCTCTCTGATGCTTGGTCTAGGTACATCCGTTTGTATGATCGCCGCCACGATCCCTGAATCGCTACGTCCCGCCGTGAGTCTTCATGCAAGCTTTGATTCCGGCCTGGATGCCGAATTTGCACGGGGAGACTCCAAGATTTACAGCGCGCCGGATTACAAGCAACAGGACAGTTCAAAAGCAGGAGCCGGCGGCGTCGATATTGCGATTGAAAAAGGATCAGGCGTCAAGGGCGGCAGCGCGTTGCGTTTTCGCTCGAAGAATACTCGCGCCTTGTATTTCCGTGGCGACAAACATGTCGCTCTCGCGCAAGGAACGATTTCGTTCTGGCTGCGACTCGACCCACAGAAAGATCTCGCGCCGGGCTTCACAGATCCTATTCAGATAACCGACAAGGCTTACAATGATTCCGCTATTTGGGTCGATTTTACGAAGGACGATGTGCCGCGGCATTTCCGGTTGGGAGTTTTTGGAAATCTCAAAGCCTGGAATCCAACAGATATACCGCCCGACAAGAACCCGGATTTTAACAAGCGACTCATTGTCGTCGAACGCCCTCCGTTTTCACGAGAAAGTTGGACGCACATTGTCGTCACATGGACAGGTCTTGGTGAAAATGGATCTGCCTCCCTCTTCCTCAATGGCAAGAAGGTATCCTCCACCGGGATTCGCGAAAGCTTCACATGGAATACGGAGAAATTGGCTATACGGCTCGGTGTGAATTATTCGGGGTTGATGGATGAAGTTGCCACATTCAATCGCGGGCTCAGCGATGATGAGGTTTCACTGCTCTATCGAGCTGGAAGCCGGTAAGGGCCGCGCTTGTCGAAGCACGGCCCACGGATACCTTACCCGGGGATCTTCAGTTCCTGTCCGGGCTTAATTTGGTCAGGATTCGTCAACTTATCCTTATTGGCCTCGAAGATTTTCATGTACTGTCCAGCGTCGCCGTAATATTGCTTCGCGATCTTAGACAGCGTATCTCCGGACTTCACCGTGTACGTTTGCAAACCTCCGGAAGCCGCCTGGCCTGAGCTCTGCGCAGGCTGTAACGCCGGATTAACACGCAGATTCAACGTGAGATCCGAGTACGTGGCGTCGACCGCCTTGACTTTGTTCCAGACGTCATTCTTCGCTTCCTCGCTAGGAGCTTCTCCTTCGAGATAAAGCTTGCCGTCTTGGATATGCATATGTGCTAATTGGATTCCCTGTTGCTTTATGGCAGTCAGGGCGGATTGATATTTCTGTTTTAGCTGTTCGAGGTCTTGAGCCATGTTTATCTCCTTAAAGTAGACGCTTTCGGTATGACGTCAATCTCCTGCAACGGTGACACGAAATTCGTTTGTGTCAGACATTCAATACTTTGTGGTACCTTGACGCATTGTGGTTCGAATGGATTTCTCATTAATCGTCCGGGCTTCGCTGGGCCTGTTCCTCTCGGCAACGCTGTGGAGTCAGTCCTGGCAAACGGCCACCGATCTGCCCGGCGTAGACCTGACGGGCCTCTCGGCCACCACCAAGCCGGCTGCCCTCAAATCACTTCGCGAGCAGGATTGCAATTGTGGCTGCAATCTAAAGATTGCGGAATGCCGGGTCAAAGATCCCAATTGTGGATACAGTAAGGCTCTTGCTAACGCTGTCGCCAAGGAATTCAAAGCCGGCAAGACATCAGAGGAAGTCTACGCGGTACTGCGCGAGTTACAGAAGCAGGGAGCAGTCAAGCCGAAGTTGCTCGAAGATCCCGTAAAGCTTTCGGTGAAAGACGCTCCTTCTCGCGGACCGGAAGCAGCGAAGATCACGATTGTGGAATTCTCCGATTTCCAGTGCCCCTATTGCGCGATCGCTGCGCCGAAAGCTCTCGCGGTAGCGTCGCAATATCCAACGGACGTGAAAGTTGTGTTCAAGCAGTTCCCGCTCGATTTCCATAGCAATGCCTATGCGGCGGCCGAGGCCTCCCTCGCCGCGAATGCGCAAGGTAAGTTCTGGGCGCTACACGATAAGATGTTCGCGAATTATCGCCAATTGACCCGCGAGAACATCATGCGTTGGGCTGAAGAGTCCGGCCTCGATATGGGAGCTTTTAAGGCCGACCTCACCTCCGGAAAATATCGGCCACAGATCGACCGCGAGGTGAAAGAAGGAGCCAGCGCCGGCGTGATGGGAACACCCACGTTCTTCATCAACGGTAAGCGCTACAACGGACCCTTTGAGCTAGATGTATTGAAGCCCATCCTTGACGCGGAACTGAAAGCCGCCCCAACTAAGAATTAGCTCGCTTGATTGTTACAATCGAGTGAATCTAGCTATTTAACCAACAGTTGCGGGGCGAATGCAAAAGTTCGCATTATTAACTTTCATCACTACATCTTTGTTTGCGCAGCCTAAGGTACTCGACTTCAACCAGAATGGGTGGTTCTCCTATTCAGGTGATCACCGAGTTGAAGGCCGATGGGGCATTCATTTCGATACCCAATGGCGCCGCTCCACCGTGCTAACGCGCTGGCAGCAGTATCAATTTCGTCCAGGCCTGAATTTTCAGGTGAATCGAAATCTGCTCCTCACGGTTGGATATGCGTATACCCGGACGTATCCGTATGGAGACTTTCCTAGCGTAGCAGCGTTTCCCGAACATCGTATTTATCAACAGGCGCTTATCCGTCATCCGCGAACGGGTGTGAACTTTTTGCAGCGATTCCGGCTCGAGCAGCGCTTTATTGAATTCGCAAGCGCGTCCGGTCCTACACCCGTCACCTATTCGAACAGATTGCGATACATGTTCCGAGCCGAACTGCCTCTGGCGCGCAACGAGGATAACGAGAAAACCTGGTATCTGCCGGTTTGGGACGAAGTATTCCTGGGAATTCCCCCTAACATTGGAGCCCGAACATTTGATCAAAATCGTCTGTTCGTCGGTGTCGGCCGCTCTCTCGGCGCAGGGAATATGGAAGTCGGTTACATGAACCAATTTCTCGGCCAGAGAAACGGTAGGGTCTTCGAATTCAACAACACGCTCTTCGTGACTTTCACATCTAACTTCGATCTGTCTCAACTGTGGCGATAGGGCCACATTCGGTTAAGCCTTAACCTAAACTGGAGAGCATGAGCTTCGTTGATCGCCGCCAGTGGATTGCTACAGCTTTGGGAGTAGCAACCGCTTCCTCGTTGCGCGCCCAGACTCCTCCCGCGTTTAAGCTTCGCTATGCTCCCCGGATCGGCTGGCTCCAGAGTTTGACGGTTCCACAGCAACTCGAAATGTACTCCAAAGCCGGCTTTCGCGCGTTCGAGTACAACGGGCTACCCACCCACTCGATAGATCACATCAAGGAGATTCGGAAGAAACGCGACGAGCTCGGAATGGCTATGGGAGTGTTTGTCGTAAACCGAGGCGGATGGCGTCCAACATCTCTGCCCGATCGGTCCGGCCATGGACGATTTTTGGAAGATCTGCGGAAGGCGATCGAGATCCACCGCATCATGGGCAATGAATGCGCGACGGCTACTTCCGGCCTCGGCGTCCCACATCTCACTTTCGCGCAACAAACGGAGAACTGCGTCGAGGTGTTGAAGCGCGCGGCCGAACTCTTAGACAAGACAGAGATGACGTTGGTTCTAGAGCCTCTGAATCACAAGGTGGACCATGCAGGCTATTTCGTCGTGTATTCAGAACACGCAGGCGAGATCATCGGACGCGTCAATCACCCGCGAGTGAAAATTCTGTTCGACATGTATCACCAGCAGATTTCAGAAGGCAATATCATCAACCACATCGATCAATACTGGGACCTTATCGGCTACTTTCAGACGGGAGATGTGCCCGGACGCCGAGAACCCTACACAGGAGAAATGAACTACCGTAATATCTTCCGCCACATTCACAAGAAGGGCTACAAAGGCCTGCTTGGGTTGGAGCACGGCATGTCAGAAACCGGAGACGCCGGATTTCGCAAAGTGGTGGAAGCCTACAGAACCGCCGACAACTTCGACTCGTGAAGATCAGGGCTAAGTCGGCTTCTTGGCGGCTTCAACGATCCGCTGAATGAGAGTGTCGTAGTTCAAACCGGCGGTGGCAGCGGATTGCGCAAAGTCGTCGCTCTCGGCGAGCGACGGATTCGGGTTAGCTTCGATGAAAATCAATTCGTTATCAGGTGTCAGCCGCATGTCGATTCGCCCAAAGCCGCCGATCTTTAAGAACATGTAGATTCGCTTAGCCTCGGTAGTAAGCTTCTTTTCGACTCCCGCGGGAAACTCCGCCGCGGGTGCGTTTTTTATTTTCCACTTCCAGCGATATTCTCCGTCCCATTTGGCCTTGCTATGCGCGAACTTCGGCTCGCCATCCGGGATGTCTCCGAAGAATAGCTCCCGCGCCGGGAACACTGTCACTTTGTTGGTTCCCATTAGGCTCACGTAGAGTTCGCGACCGTCGACATACTCCTCAATCAATGCGTCTCCGTTCAGGCTCTGATGAATAAACCGCGCCCTTTCAAGAGCGTCCGATTCGTTTCGCGCGAAGCTCGCCTTCACGATACCTTCAGAGGACTCCTGATCCGCAGGCTTTACGAAGACAGGGAACTTCAAACGGATGCGTCGCAATGGCTGACGCTTTCGCGACACGACGAAACGAGCCATGCGAATGTGGTGGTACGACAACAACGTTTTGGCTAGCGCCTTATCTTTGCAGAGCAGGAGCGCTTCCGGACCCGCTCCGGTATAGGGGATCTTCAAAAGTTCGAGGAGCGCGGGGACATTTGGCTCATGTGCCCGATCATTCAAAAATGATTCGCACAAGTTGAATACGACGTCCGGAGCCAGATCGTGAATCTTCTGAACGACGCTTAAGATATCGTCATAAATCGCCAACGTTTGAACTTCGTGCCCGAGCCTTTTCAAACAGCTGATCACATCGGCTTCTGTCGGCCGGTCTTCTTCTTCACGAAGAGCCTTCAAGGTAAATATTTGATTCGGATCGACCGGCCTCGGCAGGTCAAACAAGACAAGTACTTTCATCTACCTCTTATTGTCGGACGGACCCTTTGAATCGGCCTGTGTGCAGATGATTTGTGACCATCGCCGCGAGATAGGAAGCCAGTTCCAGAGTTAATTGTTCCCGATCTTGCGGCGCTCGGAGGTTGAGTTCGCGACATCGTGCTATCAGGCTTCGAATAAGCATGTCTACCGTATACTTCCTTTGATCGGTCCAGTGCACAATGGCGGTAAGAAGAGGCTGTCGCAGACGCCGTAGGACGGCCGCCGCAGTCTCGCTGCCCACATCCTGCTTGCCGAATATGCGTCTCAAGTCTTCGTCGTAGAAGTCGGGAAAATCCTCAGCATAGAGTTTTCGTTTGGCGGCATAGTGCTTGGCGAGAGTGCGCCGGGACCGGCTGGCATCCCAAACCTTTCGACCCTTTGCGACAATCGGACGATTCTCGCGGGCCTCGTTCATCAACGCATTCACGTACTCGAGCTTCTCAAGAGCTTTCCATCCCTGATATTGATCACGCCATCCTTGTTCAGGCAAACTCAGCCACACCGCGAAGGTCTCGGCAAAATCCTCGTGCGGATGGGCCTGCGCATACGAATTCGGCAGATGAAGAACAAAGCTCCGGCTATGCAGTCTCGGACGATACGTTTCGGGAGCATATTCTGCATCAGGGTTTCCGAAAATCTCCGTCCATTGCTCGCGCGCGGAGAACTGGTACGCGTGGTCATACGCATGACCGCATTCATGTCTCAGAAGCTGAAGACACCACTCAGGGGTCCCACCTTCGACTTCGAGAATTTGATTTAGTTCGAGCTGCTTCAGCCGGGGATGAGCAAGAAAAAACGGGACTGCAATCGAAGGTGAACCATCGGGCGAGAACCATTCCTCACCGAGGTAGCACAGAGGCTTGACTGCAAGATTGGCCGCCTCGAGTTCCTGGTGGAGTTCAACAACACGCGGCTCGAGTTCCGTTCCCTCAATGCGCAGGTTGAGATCGCAGAAACGGAGTTGGAGGAGTTCGTCGTCAGGAAGAGCGGCCCACTCTGATTCTGTCATTCCGGGATTGAGGTCAGTTCAACTATTTGAATGCGAAAGCGTCAGGCGAACGGACTTCTCTTCAAGGCGTACTCCATGGCTTCATTCGGCACAACATACTTGCTGTATGCTCCGTTGCCTTTGTAGCCGAGATCCTTCATTCCCATAGCGCTTGTGTAGAAGGCATCGACAGTCATCTTACGGACCCAGTCAAAGAACACGATCCCAGGACCCAACTCTTCGGGCCGGTGTACCGTGTACCCACTGAAATCCTTATACGTGGGAGACTTTTCGTAGACGAGTTCTTCGGTCCTGCGCGCTGCCTCAACGCGACCGGCTTCAACCAGGACATCCAGCATCGCTGTCTGCTGCGCAGGTGTAGCGTTCACAAACGTTGTCTGATGGCGCTTTCGCATCTCTGCGTCGAGCCAGGCGAGCCCACCATGGAAGATATCCGCAAGAGCTTCGTTTTGGCTGGAAAGCACGTCGATAAACTCAGGCGCTCCCGCATCCAGACCGCTTCCCGACACGTCATCTTTCGGAACGATGATTTCTGCCAGACGCTGCAATGTTTTGTATTCTGCGGGCTGAAAAGCCTTTACTTTGTACGGACCCTTCGCCTTCTCGGCAGCAGTCTCGGTATGGACGTGCTGTGCGGCATCCAGATCGAGGACTCCGACCGACGTAATTGCAAGGGCCAATCGCCTGATCATCGAACGGCGATCAATCGCTTCCACAGGTACAAAAGTCGCAATCGAATTAGACATTGCCTTTCCTCATCTCGTCCGCCATGTAATCACAAGCACGCCATGCCAGCGCGTTGATTGTCAGGGTCGGATTCTTGTCCGGATTGGATACAAAACTCGCGCCGTCCATTACAAAGAGGTTCTTGACGTCGTGGGCTTGGCAATAACCATTGAGCACCGAGTTCTTATTGGAAGTGCCCATACGAGCGCCTCCCACTTCGTGAATGATCGTTCCCGGAATCGAAATACCATCAGACTCCCGCTGGGCAGCGCTCAGGCCTGATACCCGGCCACCCATCGTCGTGATAATATCGGCGAACGTCTTCTCCATGTGACGGGCCTGTTTCCACTCGTAATCCGTCCATTTGAAGTGGAAACGCAATACCGGGATTCCCCACTTATCCACGACCGTCGGATCCAGTTCGCAGTAGGAGTGAATATTGGGAATCATCTCTCCGCGACCGGCGAATCCGATGCTGGCGCCGTAGCCTTCACGAATCTTCTTCTTCATCTCGGCGCCGTATCCTAATCGCCTCGCGGCGCCATGATACGAACCGATCCCCGGCATGCCATACCCTCCGCCAATTTCGATGTGATAGCCGCGCGGGAAATCCAGTTTGTTGTGCTTATCCCAAAGCCACCATGGCATAAAGAGGTGAGCGCCGCCGTAGCCATCTGTATCGTAATGCGGCATCCCCTCGAGCGATGGAACATAGCCGGAGAGGCCGAACCCTACGGTGTCCATCAAATAGCGCCCCAACAGGCCTGATCCGTTACCCAGCCCGTTGGGGAACTCCTTGGTTTTGGAGTTAAGAAGGATACGCGTCGACTCGCATGCGCTGGCCGCTAGAATCACAGCTTTGGCGTAAATCGTCTTCTCGGTACGTGTCCGCTTATCGATGTAAAGAATGCCCTTGGCTTTCCCGTTCCCATCCATGATGACTTCACGAGCCATGGCAAGGTCGAAAACTTTCAGACGGCCAGTCTTCATCGCCGGAAAGACTTGTACCTGCGAGGAACTATAAGCCGACGCTGTCAGACAACCGCGTCCGCATTGGCCGCAGTAGTGGCACGGCGCGCGGCCGTTTAAAGGCTTTGTAATAACAGCGCGGCGATTCGCAATGCAGATGATACCGAGCTTGTCACATGATTTCTTGACAAGCATCTCGTGCACTTTCGGCGGAGGCGCGGTATGAAACTTGCCATCCGGACACGAAGCAACGTTTTCCTGCGTACCGCAGACCCCGATAAAATCTTCGGCCTTGTCGTAGTACGGCGCTATGTCTTGATACGAGATAGGCCAGTTGAAGCCTAACCCATCTTTGTCATATGGCTTGAAATCGTATTCGGCGAATCGGAACGACATGCGGCCATAGTGATTTGTCCTGCCACCGAGGATTCGCGAACGAAACCATTGAAACTGGCTGCCTTCCCCGACGGTATACGGCTCGCCGTCCAGTTGCCATCCACCGCTGGTCGTTGAGAAGAAGCCGAAAGACTTACCTTTTCCGAAATAGGCGGCGCCACCTTCTTCGGCGCCGCGATGATCGTAGTCGTACGGCCACTTGTGTTCCTTGAACTCCGTCTTCACGTCCAGCATTGGTCCGGCCTCTAGGAGAGCGACACGCATGCCTTTTGCGATAAGTACCTGGACGGCTGTGCCACCGCCTGCACCAGAGCCAACGACGACGGCGTCGAATGTATCGAGATTCTGTGGATTTTGAGCCATCTAACTTATCCTAGTAACAGTGTATCCGTCGACGAAGATGATAACGCTTTCCGCTTCCGCGATGCCATGCCAGCCCGGCGTAAGTGGTCAACTCAAACGGGTAAACGAACCCAGTATGCCCGTAACCTCAAGCGAATAAACAGGAGCTCCTCTCCTTGAAACTCGGGACGCCGAACCGTTATTTCTTTTGGAATGTTGAAGTTCACCGTTACCGCTTGCCATACCGGGAGTAGACTTCTACACTTTCAAAATGTAGTGGAACTCCCAAGTACACTGTATAGATACGTTGGTGTTTTGGGATAGGGATTAATTCTACGTGGCTCAAAGGATATCCAGACGAAAGAAATCCCCACAGATCTCTGATGAGAATGTGACGTTGACTTGCGCGACCCCTCAACCGGCGGAATTCCATTTTGTTTCTAAGGCTTCCTTTCACTTTGCAATCGGCCTGATTGCCCTCATAGTTGGATTCACTCTCTACGGTCCTGCGCTTGGGGGGCCGTTCCTATTCGACGACTTTGGATTGCCTTTTTACTTACCGTCTTTCGCCGACAATCCAATTGGGACTTGGCTTTCCGGGGTTCGTCCAATCTTGATGCTGACCTACTGGATGAATTTTCAGCTGTCGGCTCGAGAACCCTGGACTTATCATGCTGTGAATGTGATCCTTCATGCCGTGAACTCAGTCTTTGTGTTCGCGCTGTTGCTGCGGATACTTCGATTGCGATCGATTGATCCGCAGAGAGCGATCCTTTGTGCTGCTGTCGGATGTTCTATCTTCCTGATTCATCCTCTCCAAACTGAAGCTGTAGCGTACATCGCCGGCCGGTCGGAGCTGATTTGCGGCTTCTTTAGCTTGGCCGCACTTGTGGTGTTCTGCAGACCCGGAGACCTAACGGTACGGCGAGCCTTCGCAGTATTGGCTCTCTACTGTCTCGCTGTGCTCTCTAAGGAACAAGCGGTTGTACTGCCTGGCGTGTTTTTAGTCATTGATGTGGTCTTCCGGCGACGTCGTCTTCGCGATGCGCTAATCCAGGCCCCATGGCTCTATGGCCCAATTGCTATTGTTGCCGTCCTCGCGACGGTGGCCGTTCTTGGACTGCTCGCCCGATCATCCACCGCCGGATTCAGTGTTCCTGGAATTCAGTGGTACGAGTACTTGTTTACCCAATTCCGCGTCTGGCTCATTTACTTGGGGCTCGCCATCCTGCCTTTTCGTCAGAATGCAGATTACGACATCGCTATCTCGCGCAGTCTGGGCGATCATGGCTCGGCTGTAGCACTGGTGATACTTTGCCTCGGCGCATTGGTGATCTGGTTGGCACGCAAGCGCCTTCCGATGATGTTTGCTGGCTCTCTCATTTTTGCGATTTTCCTGATTCCCGCTTCGTCTGTGATTCCCCTCCAGGATGTAGCAGCTGAGCGTCGGATGTATCTTCCGCTGGTCGGTGTGTTGCTAATCCTGATTCAGATTATTGCGAAATGGCGGCTAAGCAGCATTGTGACGACCGGACTTGTCGCGTATGCTTTAACATGCTGCGCATTGACCTACGAACGCGCAAAAGTCTGGGGCAGCGATATCGCCTTCTGGGAAGATACAACCAAGGGCTCCCCCGGAAAGTCGCGAGGGTATACACACTTGGCATACGCCTACATACGCGCGCGCAAATGCACAGACGCAGTGAAGCTGACAGAACGTGCTCCAGAAGAAGCGCGCAACACTCCTGAGTTGGTTGGGATGCAGGGTCATGCTTATGCCTGCGAGGATCGGCTGAAGGATGCTGTCGAAGCGTTCGAACGGGCAGTCTTAATTGGACCAGGCGTTGGGCGCTACTTGGCGCTCGCTACCAGTTACCGTCGCGTGGGCCGCATACCGGATGCCGAGGCAGCAGAGCAGCAAGCAATGAAACTTACGCCGCGAACGCATTATGACGTCACAATGCTCGAGGCGTTCAGAGGCTCGAGCACTCAAACCCGGTCACGTTCCGCTAGGTTCGGAACCCTCCGGTCCGGGCAGTGACGGGCCCGCGTCGTCACAGAGGACGCACGGAAGAGAGTGGCCTAGAAAGCTTGCTCGACCCTCGAGTGTAGTTACCCAGGATCGGTTCAGAAACGGGGGCTGATGTCGGACGTGTTGGTTATGTCCGCATTCGAGCTCTGCCACCCAATGAAGATCATCATCCTGATGGAATCCTGCGATTTTGCGCAACATCAATCAACCACGATCCCACCTGAATCAACCTCGACATTGACTATCGGCCCGCCGCCCCGCAGTTTGCCGCTGGCTTTGTGACGCGAGACGTTCGAGCCGGAATCGAGCGTCGGCGCTGAAACTCGGCCGCTCTCCGAGCTCAGCGAGAGGTCATATCCTTCGCTTCGTGCCAGCCGCAGTTGAGCGCCTCCGGAATCGGCGCGTGCTCGGATGATCGCCGCCTTCGTCTGCTCCACGCGAATTCCGCCTGAATCCGTCTCGATATCGACGGGTCCTGCAACACCAATCGCTTCGATGCCGCCCGAATCGGCGCGGGCGAAAACCGAATCTTGCGTGTCGCGGATGCGTATTCCACCTGAGTCGGTCCGGCAATCAACGGAACCCTTGATTCCTTCTACGCGAATACCTCCCGAATCGGCTTGGGCGCGAACACGGCTTTCGGCTGGCGCCTGAATCTCCAGTCGCATCGAGATGCCCTTCATCAGCGAAACGTCGGATAAATGCCCGATTCGAATCCGATTACCCGATTGTTCTATAGGCGGATTGCTTTCGATTCGGCGAATCCGATCCTCGACATTCGAGTTGAAAGGCCATCCACGTTGAGCCTTCAAAATTGCGCGAACTTTAACAACACCCGCCGGTCCGGCGCTAACCGAGATTCCTCCAGAATCTGTATTCAAGTCCAGTTCCGCGGCGCCGGAAACGTTAAGGGAACGAACGAATTCGCCCTGCGCCTCTTGCCCGCAGCCCGCAGCCGCCGACAACAGGATGGAAGCCAAAGCCGAATAAGCCTTCATTTGTCCCAGTCCTTCCCTGGTATACCGTCATTACGTTCGGAGGGTCGCGAAAGTTCCGCGAATTGGATCTCTCTAACAATGCAGATCCGCTCCATTGTCCTCCCAGTTATACGGTCACATCGTTGATTGCCAAAAGAAAACGAAGAACCAATTGACTCGCCAAGGGCATGCTCCAGTCGGGCTCGCAGGAGCCGGCGCGCTCGATGCAATCGTGTCTTCACAGTCTCCTCCGATATCCCGAGGCACTCGGCTGTCTCGGCGCCCGTCAACTCTTCGATATCACGCAAGACGAAAACGCTTCGATACAGCGGAGGAATCGAATCAATTGCCGATTCGATCGTGGTATGCAATTCCCTACCGTACGCGATGCTCTCCGGATCTCCAGTCGTGGTGATAGTTTTCGGCATGTCCTCCATTCGTTTCCGTCGCCTTAGACGCCCGAGCGCCTCATAGACGGCAATCTTCGTTAACCATGTGGACACCATGGCATTGCCGGCGAACTGGTCCAGATGCGAGAAGGCGCGAACATATACCTCCTGCATCGTGTCCTCTGTTTCTGCTTCGTCCTTGAGAATCGCTCGAATCGCTCGATACAGCCGTTGGTTGTGACGGCGTATTAGTAACTCGAAGAGCGCTGTCTCACCTTCGATGACACGCCTCACAATGTCCTCGTCAGTCAACGGCGGCATAGCTTCCTGAATCATCGGAGCGCACTGGATCGTCACGCTTCAACAGAGTCAATCGTTACAAAAAGGTTCCCGGAATGTTTTCTGTCACCTTCAAGGCCTGCCGTCACTCAGTTCAGCAGAGGTGGAAAATGAGACATTCCCATCATTCGAAGCTCAGTATTATCGCTCTCCTGTTCCTAGACTCGATTGTAGACATTCTGCCGGCTTCAAAGCTGAGGGTCGCGCTATGACCAAGACGAAATTTCTTGAGGGCGCGCTCGCTGTAGCCATTGTCATTACCGCTGTTGCCAATCTCGCCGGCGATCCCGCGGAAACGAACCAAAACCTGAAAGGAAACGATGCCGCAATTAGGGACTACGCTGCTCGCCTGGTTCACGACGGTCGTCAGATTTTCCGGCACGACACATTTGGCAGCGAGGCGTTCTGGGGCGACAGGCTTCGGTTGCACGAAACCGTCAGAGGCCTGAGCCCTCGAGCGGCTTTATCGCTCGGATTGAAGGTGGACGCTGCGGCCCTACCGGAGAACCTTGTCAATTCGGTCAGAAGGGGCGTTGTCAATTTGGATGATCCCGCCACAACCTTGGCGCTACTCAAGCTCGATGCGGTAATCGGCGTGAAAGGCTTCTTTTCAGCTGACGGACAACTGACATCTATCGGTATCCAATGCGCGCTTTGCCATTCCACTGTTGACCGTTCGTTCTCGACGGCCATGATTCCTCCCGGCAACATAGGTATGCGGCTCGACGGCTGGCCGGCCCGCGACCTCAACGTTGGCGCCATTATCGCTTCGGCCCCGACTGTCAAGCCATTTGCCGATCTGCTTGGCGTCGATGAAGCCACTGTACGGAAAGTGCTTCTAAGTTGGGGGACCGGCAAGTTCGACGCTGAATTGATCCTGGACGGGAAGGCCTTTCGGCCCGATGGTAAATCCGCTGCCACGCTTCTTCCCGCCGCGTTCGGTCTGGTAGGGATTAGCCAGCACACATACACCGGCTGGGGAGGAGTCTCACATTGGAACGCATTCGTTGCCAATCTCGAGATGGGCGGTAGTGGCACATTTTGGGACCCACGCCTGAATCTTGCATCGCAGTTTCCGATCGCAGCCAAAGCCGGGTTCGGGAACGTCCGACCGGAGAAAGATCTGATCACCGCAAAATTGCCTGCGCTGCACGCTTATCAACTTGCCATCCCCGCTCCCACAATTGAGCGCAATCCTTTCGCGCGCTCAACAAGGCGCGGGGAAGAATTATTTAATGGCAAGGCGCGTTGCGGGACGTGTCATGTCCCGCCCATATACACTGAGCCCGGTTGGAATATGCATACACCCGCTGAGATCGGAATAGACGATTTTCAGGCGAACCGCTCTCCGGATCGCCGCTACCGCACAACACCGCTAAAGGGGATGATCGCCAAACAGAAAGGTGGCTTCTATCATGACGGTCGTTTTCCGACGCTATTAGACGTTGTCAATCACTATGACTCATTCTTCGCTCTTCGGCTCACCGATGATGAAAAGCGTGAACTAGTCGAGTTCGTTCAATCGCTTTGACACGGCTCTGGAGCGACAATACAGTTCAGTGATTGGCGCTCCAGTAACCTTTCGCTTCTACGGCGAATTGAATGACTTCCTGACGACGGACAAACGAGACATCGAGTTCGAATCGATGGCGGGATCGACTGACACTCTAAAGCACGTTATCGAATCGCTCGGCGTGCCCCATACCGAGTTCGATCGGATTGTGGTGAACGGGCAACCACGACTTTCCTCTGAGCAATTATCGAAGGGCGATCGAATTGAAGTATTTCCCTACGTGCTTCCTGTAGTGTTAGAGCATGCGCGGTTTGTTCTTGACGGACACCTGGGCCGCTTGACTGCCTATCTCAGAATGCTTGGCTTTGACTCGTGGTACGACCGCACAGCCGACGATGTTCTACTAGCCACTGTGTCCGGCCGGGAACATCGCGTATTACTCACACGAGACATTGGTCTGCTGAAGCGACGCGACGTAAGAAGCGGCTACTGCGTTCGAAACGACAATCCTCGTGATCAATTGCGCGAAGTAGTGCGCCGGTTTGCGCTGCACACGCAATTCACTCCCTTCCGTCGATGCATGGATTGCAACGGCAGACTTTCTCCGGTGCCGAAAGAGGAAGTAATCGATCTACTGCCGCCACACACGCGCGAGACGAAGGATAACTTCAGCCGTTGCGCAACATGTCGGAAAATATTCTGGCGCGGCTCTCACCATGCACAAATGCTCGAATGGGTGCAGCAGTTAACAACAGCGGACGAGTAATCGACCAAGGCGATGCTAGACTGAAGTCATGGACAGGTCCGCCGTGCCATGTCAACGTTTGTTGACCGCGGTTTTCGCTGTCGTTTTCGTTCTGCTGATAGCGCTTGTAGCTCCCTCGATCGCCCTCGATGAGGGAATCAGAAGCCTCGGGCGTCCGTTACTCCAAGCTTCGTGCTCGAAGCAAGTCTCAGGTATCCATATCCTGTGGGTAGCAACCGCGCTACTGTTTGAAACTGTCACGACGGCCCCTCAGATCGTTTTGACTGAGCGGGTCCCGCCGCAGGCATTTATCGGTCTCGATATCACCCAGTCAAACTGCTCGGGCAGCCGAGCTCCACCCACTTTCGTTCGCTCCAGTTAATTTTCATTTGAAGTTTCACATCCCTGGCGCGCTTCTGGCGCGTCTGCAGTTGAACGTTTGAGCACTCATGAAAGGGTGAACGATGAACACGATGAGCTTGCGCGTGAAGTTGATTCTTATAACCTCCGCCATAATCCTCACGCTGTTTGGAGTGTCAGAATGGCTGAGTTACCGCCAGACTTCTGCTCTTCTCGAACAGCACGAAAATATCCTCATAGCGACCGCAGACCACTCGCTGGCATTAGCGAAATTGCAGGAGACGAAGGCGAACATGTTCACTCGCGTAACAACGATGCGCATCCTGCATGCGGCGATCACTCTTCTAGCCGCCGTCGTTGCTCTTAACTATGTCTGGTATCGAGTTATCTACGGTCCCATTCGGCACTTGCTAACTCAGATAAACATCATGGGACGAGGAACCTGGAACGCGGCCATCCGCGTCGACGGAACCGGTGAAATCGCGGAACTCGCGGCTGCCTTCAATCGCCTTGGCGAGCAACTGACAGAGACGATTCGATACGTCAACACTTCTTCGCAACTCTCAGCGTTTGCTCTCGTCGGAAACCGCCTGGTACGTCAGATCGGTATCGCTCGAGGCCAGATCGTAACGGCAATCAATCTCCTGCAGAAGTCCGACCGCGCGGATAGCGCGAAAGACAGATGGTCTGCTGGCCGCTCTCGAAGGAGCAAATTCGAGCCTCGGAAGTGTCGAGCGACACTTCGAAACGGCCTTCGAAAGACAATTTGAAAAAGTCTCCGCAGAATTCCGGGATGGCGGACCGGAACGAACTGTGGGCGCTGTGATCGAGCATCCGAAGCTCATCTCGTCAAGTCGCATGTTCGGCTGATTTGTCTCATTCGAGCACGGCACACTTTGTATACTGCATAAGGTACATGACGCTTCGTCCTGGAATTCGCGTCGCGATCCCGGTGCTGGTTTGTCTTGAGAGCGTCTTCGGACAAGTTCCTCCGGCTGAGCAGGCGGACTTCTTTGAGAAGAAGGTTCGCCCAATCCTTGTCAACAAATGCCAGGGATGTCATGACCCGAAATCTCGAACTGCCGGCTTGGATCTGACAAGCGCCGCAGGTCTGCGAAAGGGCGCCGACACAGGCCCGGTAATCGTCGCCGGCGATATTGAAAACAGCAGACTGCTACAGGTCACCGGCTACCAGGAGCGTATCAAGATGCCTCCTTCCGGAAAGCTCAGCCAAGATGATCTCGAGACGCTTCGCGAGTGGGTGAAACTCGGCGCTCCCTGGCCGGCAGATACCAACAACAGCCCTCCTGAGCAACCACTCAGCAAGAAGGGCTATACGCGCGGCCAGAAGGAATTCTGGTCATTTCGTCCGCTCCGCGAAGTTACCCCGCCTCCCGTCCAAAACGAAAAATGGGTCCGTTCAACGATCGATCGATTCATTCTTGCGCGTCTGGAGTCGGCAAAACTACAGCCCGCTCCTCCTGCGAGCAAACTGATTCTGATTCGAAGGGCGGCGTTGGACCTTACCGGTCTGCCACCATCTGAAGAGGAAATCCGCGCGTTCCTCGCGGATGATTCGCCAAACGCGTTCGCGAAGGTGATCGACAGATTGCTCGACTCTCCTCGCTACGGTGAACGATGGGGACGCCACTGGCTCGACGTTGCACGATACGCTGATTCAACCGGGGCCGACGAAGACTATCGATACCCACATGCGTGGCGATATCGGGATTACGTTATCAACGCGTTCAACAGTGACTTGCCATACGACCGCTTTGTAACGGAACAAATAGCAGGCGATCGTTTACCACCCACGAAAGGTGAGGATGTCAATCGAGACGGTATGATCGCCACCGGCTTTCTTGCGCTCGGACCCAAACTTGTCGCAGAACAAGATAAGGTGAAAATGTTCTACGACATTGTTGACGAGCAAATCGAGACGACCGGCAAAGCTTTTCTCGGCCTAAGCATCGCTTGCGCCCGCTGCCACGATCATAAATTCGATCCGATCTCAACGAAAGACTATTACTCAATGGCTTCTATTTTTGCGAGCACCAAACAACTCGCGAAGATCGAAGGCACGGTGTCGCAACTCTACTACGCTCCTCTTGTGCCTAAAGACGTAGCTCAGCGGTATGAAGCACATCAGAAGAAAATTGAAGATAAGCAGAAAGAAATTGATGTTCTATCCGCCGCCGAAGCTCGCAGGATCAGGGATCTCCGCGCTCCACGAATGGCGGAATTCATGGTTGCCGCGCGGAAGGTCTATGAAGAAGGCGCGGATCCGGTGAAGGTTGCGAACGAAGAATCACTCGACGTCGCAGTGCTCGATCGATGGGTGAAGTATCTGAAGCCCACCAAGGAACGCCGTGTTCACTTGGAGACTTGGTATGCCGCAACGGCAGTGGACAGGAAAACCGTAGCAAAACGCTATCAGGAAGAATTCATCTCTGTAGCAACGTACCGCCAAAAAGCTCAAGATGATTGGAAACTTCAGGCTGATGCAGCCACAGCCAAAGGCGTGAAACCGCCCCCTCCGCCCAAGTTCATGCCCGGCGACAACCGTTTCTATACGGAAGTGAGTGGCTCCAAAGGAGCTTTCGGACTGCCTGAGAAAGACCCGCAGAACGTCTTCTCTGCGGAGGCGCGATCCAAATGGAATCAGCTCAAAGTCGAGTTGAAAGAAATCAAGGATGCTGCTCCGCCGGAACCTCCTTTCGCGTGCGCTGTCACCGACGGAGATCCCGTCGACCAGCACGTGTTTCTTCGGGGCAATCCCGATTCCCGTGGAGAACTAGTATCCAAGGCGTTCCCGACTGTCTTGGCTGGTGATCACCAACCCGCGATCACACAGGGAAGCGGCCGGCTTGAATTAGCAGAGTGGCTTTCGAATCCCGCAAATCCTCTTCCGGCGCGAGTCATGGTGAACCGAATATGGCAAGGGCACTTCGGTGAAGGCATCGTCCGCACAGCTAACAACTTCGGCATCGTGGGCGAGCGTCCCTCTCATCCTGAACTACTCGACTGGCTTGCCAGGGAATTCATAACGCAGGGCTGGTCAGTCAAGCACATGCATCGCCTGATCATGCTCTCGAATGCTTATCAGATGAGCAGCGAGACAACTCCTGAAAAAATCGAACTCGATGCCGATAATCGTCTGCTATCACGCTTCGCAATGCGCCGAATGACAGTTGAGGAGATTCGCGACTCATTGCTCCAATTGGACGGGACCCTGGATCTGACGATGGGCGGAACGCTGCAGACTGGCATCGGAACGGACAACGAGTTTAGTGATGGACGCAAGAGCCTGCATCCGGACCATTCCAAACGCAGGACCGTCTATCTTCCCATACGCCGATCAAACCTGGCCACGCTGCTAACGCTGTTTGATTTCGGCGACGGAGCCACCAGCACCGAGATTCGCGTGCAAACGAACGTGGCTCCACAAGCCCTGTTCATGATGAACAGCAAATTCGTTTCGGAACGCTCGCGCGCGCTGGCCGAATCGCTGTTGAAGTCGGACGATACGGATCATCGACGCATTAATCGTGCTTGGTACAAAGTTCTCGGACGAGAACCCAGCTCGGAAGAAACAGAGGCAAGTCTGGCTTATGTAATGCAATTCCCAGCAATAACCGCCGATGATAACCCTCGTTTGCTTGCCTGGACCAGTTTGTGCCGCACATTGATCGCATCGAACGACTTTATCTACGTACACTGAGATAAATGATGAAGGATCGAGAGACTCCATTCCATCCGTCGCGAAGGTATTTGCTGCAGCGCTCGGCTTGCGGATTTGGTCTCATGGGTCTTGCGTCCGTGCTGGCGCAGTCGACGCTGGCGGCAGCCTCAGCCGATCCACTTGCGCCAAAACAGCCACACTTTCCGGCCAAGGCCAAGCGCGTAATCTTTCTCTTCATGCACGGTGGTCCATCGCACATGGACACGTTCGATCCGAAACCGCGCCTGACAAAGGACCACGGCAAGCCGTTGCCATTCAAGCGTCCGCTCACTTTTGCCGAGAACAGCGTCGGCAACCTGCTTAAGTCCCCTTGGGAATTTCGCAAGTATGGGCAGAGTGGTCTTGAAATCAGCGAGTTGTTTCCTCAAGTTGCCAGACACGCCGATGAGTTGTGTATCGTCCGTTCAATGGTTGGAGATAGCGTTGCTCATGGCGGAGCTACACTGCAACTGCACACGGGCTCAAACACATTTACACGCCCCAGTATGGGTTCCTGGGTCATTTACGGGCTTGGCACGGAGAACCAGAATCTTCCCGCCTACATCACGCTGAAGCCCGGACTGTCGCATGGCGGCGCTAAGAAGTGGAGTTCCGGCTTTCTCCCCGCTTCCTATCAGGGAACTGCCGTCGGACTCGGCGGCATGCCGATCGAGAACCTGACCGAACCCATTGAACACCTGAAGAACCACGGTCTCACCGAAGAACAGCAGCGTTACGAGTTGGACATGATTCAGAAGATGAATCGTGCCAGCGCCGCTCGTTGGCATCATGAGTCCGATCTCGAAGCGCGTATCCAAAGCTTCGAACTGGCGTTTCGAATGCAAACCGAAGCCCCTGAAGCATTCGACATCTCGAAAGAATCAGAAGCAACCAAGAAGCTGTACGGTCTCGACGAGCCTGAGACAAAAGACTTCGGATGGCAATGTTTGATGGCCCGGCGGCTTGCCGAGCGCAACGTGCGCTTCATTCAGATCAATCACGAGTATGGCCCCGGCAATGAAGTTGGCTGGGATGCTCATAGTGAACTGGTCCGGTTGCATACGCGAACGGCGCTGCAAGTAGACCAACCGATCGCCGCTCTACTTCACGATCTAAAAACAAGAGGTCTGTTGAACGACACTCTCGTGATCTGGGGCGGTGAGTTCGGGCGCACGCCGATCGCCGAAGCCGGAGACGGGCGTGACCACAACCCCTACGGCTACACGATCTGGATGGCCGGAGCAGGCGTAAAGAAGGGATTCGTCTACGGCGCGACAGACGAGTTCGGCTATTATGCCGTAGAGGACCGGATGCACATACACGATCTGCATGCGACGATGTTGCACATTCTCGGCCTCAATCATGAGAGTCTGACCTTCTCTTACGGAGGAAGGCCTTTTCGTCTTACGGACGTAGCCGGCAACGTGGCTAAGAAGCTTCTCGCTTGAGCGCGTTAGAAGCCGAACCGCTCGCGTTGATGGTTCCGGAGTCGAGCGTCCAAGGTTTGCGATATGGTCTCGATAGCAGCTCGTTCGCTTCTTTGTCGCCCGTGATTTCTTCTTTCGCTGCATCCCATCGCAGCGTTCGACCGACCTTCATCGCGATGTTGCCTAGATGGCACATCACTGCCGTCCGGTAGCCTTCTTCGATATCGGCAATCGGGCGGTTACGGCTCTTTACGCAATCCAAAAAGTTGCGGACGTGATTGCGGCCCATATTCGATCCCGTCCCGCTGAGAGTTTCCATCGCCCCGGTCTTGCCATCCTGCCCGTGTCCGGTCCAGACCTCGGGTGTGACATCGAAGCGCTCTCGCGTCAAAATCATGTTTCCTTTCGTTCCATGAAATTCAAGCAGCGGTCGATGACCTTGTGTTCGAACGGGCGGAAGCGGACGGATCGCTTCGACGCCGTTGATCTCGCGGTTCGTCCAACTCACGATGCAGCCCGGAAAAGTGTAAAGCACTTCCTGCACGTCCGGCGTTTCACCGCCATCTTTCAACTCGTAACGGCCACCGAATCCAGCCACAGCAGCAGGCGCGATCGCGCCCATCGCCCAGCGTGCGATGTCCAGACTATGGGCTCCCCAGTTCGTCATCTGGCCGCCCGAGTAGTCCCAGAACCAGCGCCAGTTATACACAAAGCGAAATGGGTCGAAGGGCACAAATCGCGCAGGTCCAAGCCACATATCCCAATCGAGTTCCTTCGTCAGGCCCGATTTCAGCTCCGTGGGCACGAAACCCGGGTTCATGTTTCTAACCCACGTTGCGCTGATTTTGTGAACGGCGCCCAATGCTCCGCTTCGGATCAGATCGATTGCCGCCTTAAAGTGCTCGCCTGAACGCTGCTGAGCGCCCACCTGCACAACACGTTTGTGCTTCCGCGCCGTGTCGAGCATGACTCGCCCTTCTCGAACCGTAAGACAGAGCGGTTTCTCGACATAGACATCCTTTGCCGCCCGGCACGCCGATACAGTCGCCAGAGCGTGCCAATGATCGGGCGTGGCGACAATCACGGCATCGATGTCGTTGCGATCAAGCAGATGACGAAAATCTTTGAAGGCGGCAACCTTTTCCTTGGACATCTGAGCTGCGCGGTCACGAAAAGGATCGTAAACGTCGCAGACCCCTATCGGCGCTACATCGGGTTGTTCGAGGAAGGTTCGCCACAATCCCCGACCCATTCCACCGCAACCGATCAGTCCGATGCGAATCCGGTCATTGGCCCCAAGAACGCGCGAGTTACTCAATGCCGAGCAAGCACCCGCCGCGAAGACCTGCGTAAATGACCTTCGATCGGGAAAACTCATGGCCGGGAGTGTATCACCATAGCAATGGTCACAACCCCATGTTTTGCGACACTATGTTTCGCGGCATGCGGCGAAACGCGTCAAGACATCGTTCTATGTCGTTCTCATCGTTATATAGGTGTACGGACATCCGCATCCTGCCATCACCGCCCCACACGATGACACCTTGACTGGCCAGCCATGCGGCCCTTGCCTCAGGATCGTCGCACTCGATTGACACAATGCCGGAGGCGAACTCAGGACCGGCCGGAGTCAATAGTGTGTGTCCCTGTTCCTCGAGACCGTCTCGCAGCACTTTCACGAGCGGTCGAAGTTCCTGATCCAGCCGATCCACTCCCACCGAAAGCAGAACTTCGATCCCCGCGCTAATAGCGAAAAGCGCTGGAAAATTGGGCATACCGGACTGCAACTGACCGGCACTGCGCTTCTGGCTGAAAGTTTCGAACCGCCGAGGATGGAAGACGGACTCGACTGAGTACCAGCCTGCCGTTCGAGGTGGCGCTTGTTGCCGCGCCTCCTGGGACATGTACACCAAACCAAGGCCGTGCGTGCCCAAAAGCCACTTATAGCTGCTGGCGACAAGGTAGTCGATGCCATCCAGCGATACCGGAACACGGCCGAGGGCCTGCGTCGCATCCACACAGAAAAGTGCTCCTGCTCGATGAGCTTCATCTGCGAGCGAACTGAGGAACGGCGCCTGGGTGCCGGTCTTGTAACTCACTTGGCTGACGGAAACGATTCGAGTCCGCCGCGACAGTCGTGTGGTCCAATCCTCTAGCCGCATCACGCCGCCGGTAGTGGGAATCACGATCACCCGAACACCCATCTCCACAAGACGAAGCCATACGACAACGTTCGACGGGAACTCCAGATCGCAGATGAGTACTTCGTCACCCTCCTGCCAGTCAATGGAGTTCGCAAGCAGATTCAATGCTTCCGATGAGTGACTCAGGAATGCGATGTTGTCTGCCGAAGTGCCCAGCAGTCTCGCCGCAGCCTCTTCGGTCTCGCGTTGCTTCTCATACAAGCGAACACGCCCTGGCGTTCCTTTGCTTTTTTCACGCCAATAATGCGCAAGCTCGGCCTCGGCCGTTAGAGGCGGCAATCCTTCAGCGGCCGTATCGAGGTATGAGATCTCGCCAGTGAGAGGAAAGAGTTGTCTATTGGTCAGCGCCGACATGTTTTATTCGAATTGAAGAAGGAACTCACGATAGAAGGACTCCGCGAGCACAACCTGATCGCACTCCACATACTCGACTGCGGCATGTGCGCGATCGATGCTGCCTGGCCCGAAGATAATGCTGGGCACACCGTGACGCGCCAGTTTGCTAGCGTCGCTTCCATACGGAACACCCGCGAGTTCGCTATTCAGTCCCATTTCCGTGAGCACCCGTTGAGCAACCTGTGCCACTTGCGCGTCTGCGTTTGTTTCAAGCGCCGGATCGGCAATTGTCGGCGGATCTGATTGGACATTCATCGCAGGGTATTGCTTTCTGATTCCATCAAGGATTGTCTGGTGATGCGCCCGCACAGCTTCAGCCGACTCTCCCGGCAGCAACCGCCGGTCGATCTCGATCTCGCACCAATCAGGTACGAAGTTCACCTGCACACCGCCGTGGATGACCCCGACGTTAAGAGTCGCATGCCCCAACAATGGATGCGAGTTCTGTTCGAGATGACGTGCTTCCTGGTCGAGCGCAGTGACAATTTGCGCCATGTGGCTGATCGCATTCACTCCGAGATGCGGCTTCGAGCTGTGAGCGGCCTTGCCCTTGGTTCGAACCTTCCAGCGCAACACGCCTTTGCTTGCAATGATTGCCCGTAGCTCGGTCGGCTCAGCCACAATCGCCGCATCCGCCTCCAGTCCTTCGCATAGAGCGAGCACACCTCGAAACATGTACTCTTCATCCACGGCTGCCACTAGCCAGACTTCGCAGGGTGGCTCCTCGATGGATGCCACGGCATGCATCATCGCAGCCAAGCCCGCCTTCGTGTCACAAGCGCCACGTCCATACAGCCTGCCGTCTAGGACATTTGGCTCAAACGGCGGAATCGTCATGCCGGTGATGGAAGCGGTATCCATATGAGCCTCGAAGATGACGCGCCGTCGCGCGTTTCGACCTTGTCTCCGTGCGATCACGTTTGAGCGTCCCGGCATCACCTCCTGCCGAAATGTTTCTATGCGGCGCTTCTCAAAAAACTGTTCAACATATCGTGCGACTTCCTCCTCCGACCTGCCGTCCTCATACGCCGGATTGATGCTGTTAATCGAGACGAGGTCAGAGAGGGTGACGAGAACTTCGTTTGATGCGATCTTCATGCCGCTGCCTGACTGCTTGTTGAGGAAGCCATCCAATTCACGGGGCGTACGTTTCCGAGACTCATCAGATAAACCACTGTGCCCCCCACTAGAACGACCGTAGCCGCGCTGAATGCCAGCGAGAATGACCCGGTCTCCGATACCAGCCAGCCTGTGAGCAGCGGGGACACAACTCCTCCCAAATTGCCGATTGCGTTCTGAACACCCGTCCACCGGCCCGATGCCATGGGACCGGCGAGAGTCTGCGTGATCGCCCAGACATTCGAGGTGAACAATCCAAGAAACATGCAAGCGGCGGTGATGAGCGCCACTGAGGTCCCGGAGGAGTTCACCAGCGGCGCTGGAATCATCGCTGCAGCGCAGAGGAGCAGGCCAGTCGCCGCATATGACTTGCGCACCCTTCCCGGGTCAGCGCCTCCACGAATCCAACGATCGGAAGTCCATCCGCCCAAAAGGGACGAAATGGCCATAACCCAAAAAGGAATCGATCCCAATACCGCCATGCTGCCCATGGAGAACCCCCGCTCGGAAACGAGGTAACTGGGTAACCAGGAAAGCAAAAAGTAGAGAACATACCCGAGCGAAAACATACCCACTGACGTTCCCCAGACCTGCGGACAGTGCAGCATCTCGCGCCAGCCCGGTCCGGCGCTTTCAGTCAGTCCACTCTCGGGACGGTCGGATGTTCGGGTCAGAAGCCACGGCACAAGCCACAGCAAGCCCGCCAACCCTGCAAACAGGAACATCGAGCGCCATCCGAAAGCATCAACCGCTAATCCGCCAAGCAGCGTACTGAGACCTGGACCGAGTTTGGCTCCCGCATCCACTAGCGCATTTGCGAGCCCGCGTCGTTCCTCAGGAAAATGACGAACAATAATCTTCGATGAAGCCGGATACGCGACACTTTCCCCCATTCCCAGCACTAAACGAGCAGCGAACAGTCCAAACAACCCATTGACCAGACCAACCGCTGCGGTCGCCAGGGACCACACAAGAAATCCAATGGCGTAAACCCACTTCACCGGATAGCGGTCCACCATCCACCCGGCTATCAATTGGAATGAGGAGTAACTCCAGAAGAAGGCCGAAAACAGCAGTCCCATCTGCGTTGGGGAGAGATTCATCTCTCGCATTACGAGCGGCGCGGCGACCGAGAGAGCGCCTCGATCCAGGTAGTTGATCGCGACTGAAACAGTCAGCAGGACCAACAACGCATTCCCCGCGCGCAGATGCATACCGCGAGTATACTGTTGTCTACCAAATGGCCGACGCAATCGACGCTCACGTTCACGTCTGGACCGACGATCGCGCAAAATACCCTCGCGCGCAGGGAAGCAAGGATTACGAGCCCGCGCGCTTCACTCCTGAGGATCTTTTCGTTCACACCAAGCCTGCCGGCGTGAAGCGAATCGTTCTTATCCAAATGAGCTTCTATCGATTCGACAACTCCTACATGCTCGATGCCATGCGTAGCCATCCCGGCGTGTTCTCAGGTGTCGGCATCGTCGATGAGTCTGGCCCGGCTCCGGATCAAGCGATGGTTGAGTTGGCAAAGCACGGCGTACGCGGCTTTCGCATCGTGCCGGGTGCATCGCCTCAGACATGGCTCGAATCATCGGGCATGGAGGTGATGTGGTCGACGGCGGCGAAAAGAAACTTGGCTATCTGTCCTCTCATTGGTCCGAATGCCCTGCCCGCCATTGATCACATGTGTACAAAACATCCAGAGACCACTGTCGTCATCGATCATCTTGCGCGAATCGGAGGCGACGGCTCCATTCGCGATGCGGACGTCAGACTTCTGTGTGGTTTGGCGAAGCACAAAAAGGTCAAACTCAAGGTTTCGGCGTTTTACGCTTTGGGCCGCAAGCAGGCTCCCTACAAGGATCTTGCTCCGCTAATACGCCGCGTCTTCGAAGATTATGGACCCAGACGTCTGATGTGGGCGAGCGATTGTCCCTTTCAGGTCGCAAACGGACATCGCTACGCCCCATCGATCGATTTGATACGGAATGGTCTCCCGTTTCTCTCTCAAGAGGACCGGGAATGGATCTTGGCTCGCACAGCCGCTTCGGTTTTCTTTGACGGCTGACAGAGCCTCCAGAGTGACAGTGTTGCCAAACCGGCGGCGAACAAGTTCGACGGCTCCGGAACCGACGTTGGCAATGAACTGCTGCTACTGACAGGAAAAAGAAACGCGTCGAAGACCGAAGCGAGCGCCTCACCTTCGAATGCCGTACTCACAAGCGAATAATCCTCATTCCGACTGAAAAACAAATAGTTGTCGAGGTCGGTGAAAAGGAATCCGTCCGGCTCTATGTCAGGTAGCGTCCACGTCGTTATATCGCCATCAGGTGTAACCCAGGTTGCTTTGAACGCACTCATTTCTAATTGCTCCAAGGCTCCGTTACCATTGGCGTCATTGCCCGAGAAAATGACCATGAGTGGCCCTCCCGGAGACCAGCCATCTTGAATAAACGACAAGGACGTCGCGTTCGCCGAGGTAGCCCCCAGAACAATAGAAATTAAACTGTAAACCAGGATACGCATAACTTGATATCTCCTTGTTGTCGAAACTCTTCTAGAAAGAAACGAACGAAAAACTATCCACCCTCAATACCGATTCCTGGCTGAACGCTGCCTTATAGGCTTCGCGAATTTCCTGAATCTTCGCGTTTGCATCCTGCATTTGCGGCGGATAGAGCAAAATCAACACGTGCGATTTCTCCCGAATCAACACTCCCGCTGAGGTCCTGAACTGGCCATATCCCGTCAGCAGCGTCAAGCCGTCCGGAAATTTGGGCGTGACGTGGAGGTCGATAAAGCCATTGAAGTCGGCCTCCGTTACAGGTTCAGTGTTGGTCCGATTGGTGCCGAAATAGAGCTCGGTACGAGCCCAGACTTCGGCCGCCGCTTTGGGCCTTTTCATGGGCTCGGCCGCGGAAGCATTAGAAAGTGCCGCAACAAATAACGCGAGGGTCGCGAACAGGCGGCGTCTGGTGAATATCCTCATAAAAATTCTCCTTCGCAAAATTCGAACAGGCCGCAAACACTTAGCGCCTGGTTCTCTCACTCACGCGGCTTTTTTGTGACTTATCAGAGGGTTACGAGGGGTAACGTGGGGTTGCGTATCCGTCGGAGGGGATAAATGCTTACTTCTCGCTGATTACTTCACGCGCGATGCTGACCGATAATCGGTCAGTTGTATGAGCACTATGAAATGCGCCAGCGATCTCCAAGCGACTCCTGAAGAAATTCTCGACCACTTGCAATCAATATTGGAAGACCGGCGATTTGCGTCGGCGGAACGAAACACCAAGTTCTTAAAGTATGTAGTGACCTGCGCCTTAGAAGGCAGATCGGATGAGATCAAGGAGACTGTGATCGGTTCCGAAGTCTACGGCCGGTCTAGCGACTACGATCCACGGTCGGACTCAATCGTTCGCGTTGAGGCGTCGCGACTACGTCAGAAGTTGCGTAGCTACTATGATGCCGAGGGACGGTCCGCTCGCATTCGGATTCATCTGCCGAGCGGAAGCTACATACCTCAATTCGAACATGTGAATCCGCCAGAGGTAGTTACGGCGGTAGAGACCCTTCAGTTAACTTGTGACAATCTTCAAACCGACCCGCCGAACACATCCTCGAACCTCACAGTGAAGCCGATGATGCTCGTTTCCGGGTTCGCCGTTATCGTCCTGCTGCTCTCAATGTCCGTCGCCCGGGGATCGAGGGTCACCAGCGAGTCGCAGAACTCCGAAGCACTCGCAGCTTGGCAGGAAGGTGTAGCGCTCCTGAATCAGGATCCTCATTCCGGAAGCAGCGAATCGGGCGCCCCTAAGACGCTGCTGCGAGCGATCGAGCGACTCGAGTTTGCGGTCGCCCGCAGTCCGAGGTTCGCGCCTGGGTGGGCAACCCTGTCTGAGGCCTATGACTATGCGACGGCGTATGTGGGGCGGGATCTCTCAGAGGACGCGCGCCGAGCAGAGGCTGCAGCACGCCAAGCTATCGTCCTGGACGATAAGCTGTCCGCCGGCCACCACATGCTTGCCCTGAATCTTGGTTCCGTCAAATGGGATTTTCAGCAATCAGAACTGGAGTACAAGCGGGCTCTCGTGCTCGATCCCGGCAATGTCTATGCCGTTGTTGAGTACGCTGATCTCCTGCGGAAAACCGGACGAACAGCGCAGGCCGCTCAGTTAGTCCGCCAAGCGCGCGCCTTGCTGCCTGCTTTGCCGCCGCTCGCTGCGAAGGAAGCGGAAATTCACCTTGATCTTGGCCATCCGGACGCTGCGTTGGCAACAGCGAAAGCGGCTATCGAACTCAACCGTGACTACTTGCGCGCGTATGTCACTGCTGGCATGGCTCACGAGTTGAAGGGTGACTTTCCACAAGCCCTTGAACAGTACCAATATGTGCTCGCAATGAATCCGTTTGAAAGGCGCGCGCTTCCGGCGTACGGTTATTTGCTGGCAAAAACGGGACAGACAGCCAAAGCAAAAGAGGTGCTCGCGCGGCTGGAACAGATGAGCTCGACGATACGCAACGTCTCGTATCAAATTGCCGTCGTCCACGTAGGACTGGGCGACGACAACGCGGCTCTTGACGCCTTGGAACGAGCATGGCGAACACGGCAGGCGCATTTTCCCTTTGCCGCGGCTGAGTATCGCTTTCGCAGTTTGCACGGTAATCCACGTTTTCGCGAATTGCTAAGGCGTGTTGGACTCAAACCTGTCATCTGAGCATTCGAATATCGTGTTACGTATCACCAAGTCACTTCGAATGCAGAGCCGGAAACGAAACGCTCCGCGCTTATCTTCTTCGGGAAACCCATGCGAATCGGTTTCACGAAGGAGATGCTTTGAATACCTTACGCTTTCTAGGCCCTGTGTGCCTTCTGCCACTGCTAGCGCCGTTCTCTAACAGTCCCAGGGCGTCAACACCGCCAATACGGGATGGCGCTTTCCTGTTCGATCAGGAAACCTTCAACGGAAATGGTCGAACCTGCCTCACTTGCCATAGTCGTGAGACCGGTACGGTGTCGCCCGTCGATGCTCAACGAAGATTTGCTCTGAACCGCTTGGATCCTCTGTTCCGGCACGACGGAAGCGATGACGGACAAGGCCACGGAGTTCAGAGGATGTTGACTGAAGCGACCGTTCTGGTTGAGATTCCGCTGCCGTCCAATGTCACCCTCGCCGATAACCCCGTAGCGCGCACCGTAACTGTACGACGCGGCATTCCAACTACACTAAACACACCTGCCATCGATCCAATTCTGATGCTGGACGGTCGCGAACTAAACCTCGTGACGCAAGCGAGGAACGCCATTCGAGGTCACGGGCAATCTCCCATCATGCCGCCGGATCACGATCTCGAAGCCATCGCGCGTTTCGAACTCAGTGATCGCTTTTTTAGCTCCGAAGCCGTCAGAGCGTTTGCTCGTGGAGGCTCAGACCCAGGTCTGCCTGAAGGCACAACAGATTCAGAAAAACGAGGCCGGACGTTCTTTGAGGACAGGGTTGATCCCAAAAACATCAAGATCGGAAGCTGCGCATTTTGTCACAGCGGTCCGATGCTCGACAGGACAAATCAATTCTTTCCAATTCCTCCCGTCGGCGCAAGATTTCAGTCCGTCGGTGTATCGGAACTCAATGAGGCTAAGAACCCCGTACGGAGCTTCGTGTTCCGCAATCCGGATGGTTCTCGGTCCACAATCCAGAGTCCGGATCCCGGCAGAGCGCTGATCACCGGAAAGGTGCAGGATGCGAACATGTTCAAAATCTCACCCCTCCGCGGTATTCGCCGGACTGCTCCTTACTTTCATGACAATTCGGCTCGAACACTGGAAGAAGTCGCGGCCCATTATTCCAGGTTTTTCCAGATAATCGATCCGAATCTTGCTCTCACTGGTCAGGACCAGGCCGACATCGTGGCGTACTTGAAGTTGCTTGACTGATCCGGAAAGGAGAGCTTACCTGCGGGGCGCAGTAAACTGCAAAGAGTGGCAGGATCGCTTCGTTTCGGGCCGTTCCGACTGGATCTTGCGAACAAGCAACTCTGGCGCGGCGAAGAATCTATCGAGATGACGCCCAAGGCGTTGGACGTTTTGATCTACCTCGCCGAGCGCGCGGGCGAGGTAGTCACTCGAGAGCAGCTTTTTGAGGCGCTTTGGCCCGATGTTTTCGTCGCCGACCATGCTCTGTCCGTGCAGATTCTGGAAATTCGAAAAGCTCTGAATGATGATGTGCACGATCCAAACTTTGTGCAAACACGTCATCGCCGTGGCTACCGGTTCATAGCTCCCGTAACTGCCGTCCCGTCCAAGCTGCCAGTGGAGATACGTATCCCGGAAACCCACTATGTGGACAGCGGCGGAACCACCATCGCGTATCAGGTCATTGGCGAAGGTCCGGTCGACCTTGTATTCGTAATGGGCTGGGTCTCTCATCTCGAATACTTTTGGACCGAGCCGCGCTTTGCGCAGTTCCTCCAGCGCCTGAGTTCATTCACACGAGTGATCCTATTTGACAAGCGGGGAACCGGCTTATCCGATCGCGTGCCGCTCGATCGCCTGCCCACGATCGAACAACGCATGGAAGATGTCCATGCCGTGATGGATAAGGTCGGCTCTCAGCGCGCGATCATTTGCGGCGTTTCCGAAGGCGGGTGTATGTCGGCGGTCTTCGCCGCCACATATCCGGAAAGAGCCGCTGCGCTGGTCATGATCGCGACGTATGCGCGACGAATTTGGGCTCCCGACTATCCGTGGGCTCCTACACCCGAGCAGAGGCAGGTTCTGCTCCACGAGATCCGTGAGCATTGGGGCGGTCCGATCGGGATAGAGGAACGGGCGCCGTCGGTTGCTTCCGACCCGCACTTTCGAGAGTGGTGGGCAGCCTATCTGCGGATGGGCGCTAGCCCTGGAGCAGCGCTTGCCCTTACGACGATGAATACGGAAACCGACATCAGGCATGTGTTGCCTTTGGTTCGAGTACCGACACTGGTCCTGCATCGCACTGGGGATCATTGCCTGAAAGTGGAAGAGGGTCGTTACATCGCCTCGAAGATCCCAGGCGCCGAACTCATCGAGGTTCCCGGAGAGGATCATCTTCCCTTTGTCGGTGACCAGGAATCTATCCTTCAACCGATCGAGATGTTCGTCAAGCAACTTCAAGGTGGATTCGAATCCGTAGGTGTTCTCGCCACTGCGCTTGTCGTTGCGTTCGAGGCCGGGTCCGGGCCGAATCGACGGCTGAAAGAGCGCGTCCTCACCCAGCTCGACCGGTTTCGCGTTCGTCACGCCGAGCATTCGCCTCTACGATTCGCCGCCGCGTTCGACGGGCCGGCGCGCGCCGTTCAATGCGCGCGCGCAGTACAGGAGGATGCCCGGCAACTGAACGTCCGCACACGCATGGGCCTGCATACAGGTGAGCTCGTCTGCGAGTCAGGTTCGCCGCTCGGTGGCGCGGCTGTAGTAGTCGCGTCGCGCGTTCTCGAATGCGCAAAATGGGATCAAATGCTGGCTACGGGAACACTGCGCGATCTAGCCGCAGGATCGGGACTCGGCTTTCGGCCGTGCGGGCACGTTCAAGCCGTGGGCCTGGGACAATGGCAGCTACTCGAGGTACGCTAAGCAGCGTGTTCGACCATTTTGCGAACGAGAACCAATTGTCCCACGTGATATGCGTTGTGGTCAGCGACAAGCAGCGCTTCGCGTAGAAGAGTCTGCCCATCGCCCCAAGGAAAAGGCTCGAACAGGTCTCGCTCGGAATCAGCGACCAACTTCGAAAATGCCTTGAGATGCTTCTCCACAGATGACACAGATTGTTTCCACTCTGCGGTATCGCGCGGAGCCGGCGCTTTGGGCCAGTAGTCGTCCGGCCATTTCAGAGGGACATAGCGTTCCTTCGATGTGCTGAATTGTAGGATGTCTTCGATCGCGATGCGGATATGCTCAAGCAACTCCCATGCCGAATACGGCGAACCGCTCGGCCTCAGCCCAGCCTTATCGATCGGGAAGTTTTTCACTGCATCCTGAAACGTGATGTGCGCCTCGCCTTCGTTGAGTAACTGAAGCAAATGCTTGCGTAACGATTGATCACTCTTCATCGGAAGTCCTCTTCGCCTTTAGTGTCCTATCCCGCTCGTACGGCGCTACGCGGATGCCTGCGTTCCGTTTGGCGCCGAGTTAAAGGGAACTTTCCGCGAAACGTCTTCGTATTGACGCTCGAGGAAGCTAATGAAGCAACTCTTACTCATACTATTCGCTGCCGTGGGATTGATGGCTGCAGACGCGACAGGAAAGTGGTCGGGATCTTTGACTCGTACTTCATCCGACGGTCAGGAACAATCGGGCCCGGCACTACTCGAGTTGAAGCAGGAAGGGGCTACGATCACTGGAACTGCGGGCCCTAACGCTGAAGAGCGCCACAACATTCAGAACGGCAAGGCGGAGGATGGAAATATTACGTTCGAAGTGCCCACCAATGAAGTTGTCATGAAGTTCACCCTAAAGCAGGAAGGAGATTCGATTAAGGGCTCCATCACTCGGGAGCGCGACGGACAGATTCAGAATGCAAAGCTGGATTTGAAGCGCGAAAAGTAGAAAAGTCCCTCAAGCGAAGCCGTCCCTGATTACTGTTAGTATTCGCAAGAGGGCATGTCGAATCAAACTACGCGTCGCGAATTCGCGGCACTTCTTACTGGCCTTCCAGTCCTGGCACAGACGTCGAATAAATCGCATCTCGGATCCCTGTATCCTCCGGTGCAAGCCATCGCAGACGCTTCGCTGTTGGAACTGTCCTTCCTGCGACCCGAGTTTAAGAACCTCCGTAAGTGGCAGCAAACAGCCAGAGAAAAGGTTCTTGAGCTTCTCCACTACAAGCCCGATCGAGTCTCGCCGGAGGTCGAAGTGATCTCACGGAAGGAGCGCGATGGCTTCGTCGAGGAACGCCTGACGTTTCGCACAACACCGCAATCGCGCGTTCCTGCACACGTTTTGATCCCCTCCCACAAGAAGCCGCCGTTTCCGGGCGTCGTTGTCTTGCATGATCACGGCGGATTCTACATGTGGGGCAGGGAGAAAGTTGTCACAACGGACAATGAGCACCCGGCGCTCACGGCTTTCAAGCAGCGTGCTTATTCGGGCCGCAGCATCGCAAACGAGCTCGTGCTGCAAGGGTACGCGGTTATCGCCATAGACATGTTCTATTGGGGGGAACGACGCTTCATCTTACCGGAGGATTCTGCCTCCCTTAGAGACCGCACGCTCGAGATGACGGCGCAACAAGTTTCTCAGTTCAACACGCGTTCGAGTCAAACCGAGCAACTCGTGGCTCGCAGTTTATTCACGGCGGGGTCGACGTGGCCTGGATTGATGCTCTGGGATGATATGCGGACACTCGATTATCTGGCATCGCGCCCCGAAGTAGATCGGAATCGCCTCGCATGCGTCGGGCTGTCCGTCGGCGGGTATCGCAGCTTCCTTCTTGGCGCGCTCGATTCTAGAATCAAAGCTGCCGTCGACGTTGGCTGGATGACGACATTCGCTCCTCAAATACCCAACCACGTGATCAATACGATGGGTCTGACATTCGTCATCCCCGGCATGTACCGGTATTTCGACCTGCCCGATCTGTCGGCATTGATCGCGCCTCGAGCCTTGATGGTGCAGATGGGTTCGCGAGACACCCTCTTCCCGCGTCCGGCAATGGACGCGGCATTCTCGAAAATCGACAAGTGTTATGCGAAAGCAGGAAGCGCCGATCGCCAGCGCTGCAAAATGTATGACGCTCCCCATGAGTTCAATGTTCAAATGCAGGCCGACGCCTGGGAATGGCTAAAACTCTGGGTTTAGCGACCCTTGTCGGAACCTGGAACCATCTTCTTTGCTGGAGCGTACCCCTTAACACGGCGAGCGCGCCGATTCACAAGAAGCAGATCTGTTAACCGTTCGTGATGGAATGGTAGTTTAATGCCAACGTTTGGTCAAACTTTCAGCACACAGGATATCGCAGTCATCGGACTCCTTATTGTGCTTGAAGGTGTTTTGTCTATCGACAACGCCCTCGTATTGGGACTGCTAGCAAAGCGCCTCCCCAAACCCCTCCAAAAGCGGGCCTTGACTTACGGTCTAGTCGGAGCTTTTGTCTTTCGTTTTCTTGCCATCGGAACGGCGTCGTATTTGCTGCAATGGCGCGTGGTCAAATTGCTTGGCGGCGGATATCTGGTTTACATCGCCTTAAAGCACTTCTTCTTCGACAGAAAGCCTGAGAACGAAGAGCACATGACGGTGGACGATCAGGAGATTCCGATGCTGGTGGATCATCGCACGGGCCGAGAACTGAATCGAGTCGAAGCGGAGGAAGAAATTCGAGCGCGAAGCATGGTTGGCGCCTCCGGAGCCAGTAGACGCGACTTTTGGAGCACAGTTGCCGTCATCGAGCTCACCGACATCGCGTTTGCGATCGATTCTATTTTGGCGGCGATTGCGCTGGTAGGCAGCACTCCAGCGACTCACGAAGGACCCCATCCCAAACTCTGGGTAGTCATCACAGGCGGGATTCTCGGAGTAATTCTGATGCGATTTGCCGCAGTAATGTTCATCGGGTTGTTAGAGCGATTTCCGCGTTTCGAAACATCGGCATACTTGCTGGTGTCCGTGATCGGCATGAAATTGCTCGTAGATTGGAAATTCAATACGGCTGAGAATCCCCATGTGGTCGATTTCCATGATCCGTCAAGCCCAGCTTTTTGGTCATTTTGGATTGTGATGATTCTTTGCTTCTGCGTTGGCTTTCTTCCCCAGAAGAAAAAAGTGGAAATCGCAGCCCGCTAGCCGGTCCTCTGCTACAATCGCGAACTTATGACGCCATCAGAGCCCCGTGAGATGACCGTGAAGGCGGTCGCGCTCGGGGTTCTGCTCGCGCTGGTGTTTGGCGCTGCGAACGCCTATCTGGGAATGAGGGCCGGACAGACGATCGCAGCCACGTTGCCGGCTGCGGTTATTGCCATGGCGCTCTTCCGTATTCCCGCATTCCGCGGCGGGATTCTTGAGCAGAACATCGCCCGCACTGCCGCATCGGTGGGGGAGGCGCTTGTCGCAGGAGCGATCTTCACGATTCCCGCGTTCGTCATGGTTGAGATTGGCGGCGTCAAGCTCTGGAGTGACCTCCGTTCGCACTACTGGGACGCGACTCTCATTCTGCTTTGCGGTGGCCTGCTTGGAGTTTTCTTCATCATCTTCCTCCGGCGCGCGCTCTGTGTTGATGCGCAACTTCCATGGCCGGAGAGCGTAGCTGCAGCCAACATCGTGAAAGCATCCGGCGAGAGCAGCGACGCCCCACGATTAATCTTCTGGTCCATGGCATTCGCCGGACTCATTCAGTTTCTGAAAACAGACAAGGGGTTGCAGATTTTTCGCGAGTATACGGAAGGTTTTCTAGCATTCCCAAGAGCCGTCGTCAGCCACTTCAACTTTGCCAAGGCGCCGATCGGCAATGTCACGCACACCGGTGGCATTGCGTGGACAACACCCGCTTTATCGCCTGCGCTCATTGGAATCGGCTACATCATTGGACCCCGATACGCCTTCGTGAATGTCGCCGGAGGAGTACTGGCATGGTGGGTTCTGATTCCCCTACTGTTGTTCTTCGATCCGGATCTGCCTCGCCGGGTATCGGCGCCTGACAGTACTCCGGATGTCCTTTCCTACACTCTCTGGTACAACATTGTTCGACCGATTGCGGTTGGCATGATGCTGGTCGCAGCGGTTAATACGCTATTCTCCATGCGGTCCTCGCTTATCGAATCGCTGCGTGGAGCGTTTCAACTGCGCGGTATCCGGACCGGAACAGAAGTGGATCGCACGGAACGCGACCTGCCGATGCCTTGGGTCGTCGCATCGATGGTTGGGCTCTTGATTGCCACAGCGGCTGTCTATGTTCACTTCACCGGTGATCTAGTGGCCGCAATCGTTGCTGCCATCGCCATGACGTTTACCGGATTTCTGCTTTGCGCTGTCGGGGGCTATTTGTGTGGCTTGGTCGGCTCCTCCAACCAGCCTTTGTCAGGATTGACACTTTCCGCCCTGATACTGTCTGCGCTCCTGCTGACAGCCTTCGGAGTGCGTGGCGCAGCGGGCATGGTAGCGGTGCTTGGCGTCGCGGCCGTAGTAGCGACAGCCTGCTCCGTTTCAGGATCCTTGATTCAAGACTTCAAGGCGGGACAACTGCTGGGCGGCACACCCTGGAAGATGCAAGTCGTCGAGATCGTGACGGTGACTCTGCTGGCGTTCTTCTTGATGGCGCCGATTATCGTATTACACGAGGCCAATCTTGATAGTGGAGGCATCGGCGGCCGTGCGCTCCCCGCGCCTCAGGCCGGTTTGATGGCGCAACTTGCCAAAGGCATCGTTGGCGGCGAGATGGCCTGGGGATTGCTTGCGATGGGGGCAGCCTTCGGGGTCGCTTTGCTATTCACTGGCGCGCGGTCTCCAATGTTGATTGCTGTCGGAATGTATCTGCCCTTCGACACGACGTCAGCCATCGCATTGGGTGGCCTCATCAAATGGATCGTCGAACGAATGACTGCATCACGAACGGACGAAGAGCGGCTCGCGATTGACGATCGCGGTTCCTTTGTTGCCTCCGGCATGATCGCTGGGGAAGCGATCATGGGCATCATTTTGGCAGCTACATTTCTAAGCGGAATTGCATCATTTACGCATCTGTTCACCGGCGCCGAACAACTTGGGTTCTTTCCCCTTTATGGCGGCTGGCTGTCGTTGATAGCATTCGCTGCAATCGCTTACGCGCTCATCAGGATTCCCTTACGGCATAACTAAGATCATCCTTAACAGTGAGAATATGCCGAACTCCGCCGCACAGTACCTATACGGAGTTCTCCATGAAAATAGACTCGCGGTTATTAGCCGCTTTCACTTTTGTATGTGCTTATAAGCAGCTTGGCGCCACGCCTTTGTTGTTCGTGAACTACAACACTGCGTCAACCAACTTCGCTCAGATTCGTGCAGGCGAGCTGGGTCTGGAGTTTGACACAATTGCGGATTTCACTACCGCTGACGCTCTCGCAGGAAAATCGGTCATCGTCATGCCGGGTTTCAGCAGCTATGGCTCATCTGCTGCACCAGGCATCCATTCTGCACGACTTCGTACAAGCCGGCGGATATCTCTGGCTCAACGTTGCAGGCAATGGTTGCGCAACCGACTTTGCTCCGGGCGGCGTTGACTTCGCTCAATACACTTGTGGAGGAACGTTCAATCAATCCGAAACGATTGTCGATACCTCGCATCCTTATATCCACGGCAACTTCCACGATCAGGCAACCCAGTTAACCCTGGCAGATTTTGTTAATTGGAATGTCACTGATCTGGGGCATCTTGCCGGCATGCCGACCGGCGCTACTTCCATTACCCAGAATCCCCAGGGTGCAACTTTGGCGGAGTATGCGTATGGACAAGGCTGGGTGGTCGTCAGCACCTTGACCTTTGGCTGGGGCGACCAGGGAGCCAAGGCCGGCCCTATGGACAACATGCTGCTTTATGCGGCAAGTCAGGTTCGGGGACATAATTCTCCCGGATCGATTGCAACGCCGGAGCCGGCGACCCATGTTGCTAACCGCGGCAGGTCTTCTGTTCGGCATGGCATTCATGCGACGACACCGCAGTAACTAACACCGAATGGGCAGTAACTCTATCGGACCGCGGCCGTCCAATGTAAAAACGTCCCCGTGGTTCAATAAAGGATTACTGCCCATGACCAAAACATTTCTTCTACTTATCGTTTCGGCAGGATTTGCTCTCTCTCAACCCATCGGTCTCGGGATAAAAGGGGGATTGCCATTAACCGACGCCTTTGATACAGCAACAGGTCCATCCACTTCATACACGTCCGAGACCAATCGATATATCATCGGCCCGCAAATCGAGCTCAGGCTTCCCGCCGGACTTTCCATCGAACTCGATGCGCTTTATACGAAGCTGAACTTCTCGTCAGTTCGTAGCGCTGCGGGATCGGTTGTCAACGCCACGACAGAGGCCGATGGATGGGAATTTCCTCTGCTGTTGAAATACAAATTTGGTGGGGCAAATGCCGTCGCCGCATCCGTTCGGCCGTTTGTCACCACCGGCGCGTCTTTCCGCCGCCTGACAAATATTACTCAGATTCAGGACTTCATAACGGGTTCCACGACAACCAGCAATCCCGCCGAATTGCAGGATAAGAGCGGGACCGGTTTTGTTATCGGCGGAGGCGTAGAAATTCGGGCGCTCTTCCTGCGCATTTCCCCTGAAGTACGGTTCACGCGGTGGGGAACAGCGAATTTCCGCGAGGGCCTCGCCAACTTGCTCGAGACCAATCGCAATCAAGCACAATTTTTGGTTGGCTTTGGTTTCTAAGTGGTCGAAAGGCCCGTTTACTACAGCACGAAGCCTAGGCCCAGGGAATACTCCGTCTGGCGCAAAGAACCCTCTACAGGTAGTCCCTGACTCCCTCCAAAAGGCTTGCCCGTAAGAAATTGACGCACATCCATGCGGACAAGCCACTTCTCCGAGACGCGAACCTTCAGACCGCCGCCGTAGTTCACGCCGAATTTATTCGATCCTTGCCCCTGCGTAGCGGAAGCTCCGGGCGGTACGAAGTTGCTGAAATGTCCGCCGCCCGTAGCAAACGGACGAAATCGTGAGCCTTCGGGCGTAGCATAGGCGAGTAAATTATAGAACCCCTGGTGTATGGCCATTCCGCCCTGGTCGACTCCAAAACGTAGCAATTTGCTCCGATTATAGCCATATCCGAACTCCTGTCCGAAATAATTCCAGCTATTGAGGGTCAGTCGCATCGCGAACTTCCAACCATCGTCAATACTGTAGCCGTCTGCGAGTTCCTTCGGGTTAATCTTGTGCACGCCGACATTAACACTGCCTTCGAACACCTGTGCTGACGCAATTGTCGTCATGGCCGTAAAAAGTAACGGCGCCATCCAAAGCCTTGACATGAGTTTCATTCTATCCTTCAGTTTCGTACACTCCGATTGCACGTAAGATGTATTGCCGGGCATATTCGTTCCGTTATACTAATGGCGGAGAACAGGGAATCATGCCGCTACCAGAGACTCAAGCAGTTGAGCCGACCAGTCAGGGCGCTTATAAAGTATTTAATCGCGTGTTGGACTGGATCACAGACGAACGCATGGAACTCCTGAATATCACCGAACGGATCAATGATATGGTCCGGAAAAGCGGCATACGCGACGGGATCGTACATCTTCAGAGCCTTCATACGACCACAGCCGTATTCTTGAACGAGTGGCAGGATGCGTTGCTCCAGGATGTGAAGGAGTACTTCGATCGCACGATCGAACGCGACCGCTATTACCGTCACAACGACCCCGCTCTGTCCGATTGCGAACGCGCCAATACGGATTCGCATCTCCGAGGCATGTTGATGGGTCAGACGCTCAGTCTGCAGGTTCGGAACGCTGCCGTCCTGCTGGGCACATGGCAAAGTATCGTTCTAGCGGAGTTCGATGGTCCGCGCAGCCGCTCGATCGCTGTCCAGATCTGCGGCGTATGAGCAGATGCCGAAATATTTCACGCGAGATCAAGCCGAGCGCGTGCTGCCAAAAGTTGAACGCATCATCCGAGAAGCTCTATTTCTAAAAACTGAGTTCCAGGAATCGGACGAAGAGTTGCGCGCGACTACTCGAGAAATCATGATGCGAGGCGGCATGATGATGGATCGTGAAAAGGTATTGAAAATTCGCGAGCGCCGGGATTCCTCGGCCGCAAAGCTCAACGCGGCCCTTGAAGCTGTCCATGACGAAGGTTGCCAAGTGAAAGATCTGGACATCGGACTGCTTGACTTCCCTACCCTGTACCAGGGCCAGGAAGTGCTGCTCTGCTGGCGGTTAGGCGAGCCCCGCATTGAATTCTGGCACGGCGTCGAAGAAGGCTTCCGCGGTCGCAAGCCAATCGACGAAGACTTTTTGAAGGAACATCGCGGCGACGACGACGAGAATTAGAAGAAATTACTCCGTCACTTGCTTAAACACCCGCAAAGTATTCAAACCGAGAAACTTCCGTATGCGCGTTTCCGGCCACCCGCGACGTAGCATCGCTTCCGTCAACATCGGCAGATCAGCAATATCGCGCATACCTTTCGGTAGCGTGGGCCCTCCATCGAAATCGCTTCCAAGAGCAACATGATCCTCGCCAACGATCGCAATCGCTTTTTCAATCACTGCAATCCAATCTTCGGGAGAAAACAATACATCGTCCGGCATCGCGAGCCCAACCATCGGAAACTGCGGCGCGACCTTTCGGTCTATTTCCTCAATCGAAAGTTGGCCTTTTCGTCCGGCTATTTCACTGGTGTCCCAAAATGGCTTTCCAGCATGCTTTGTACGCCAGTCAAACGCCTTCCTGTTGTGGAACTCGTTCCCAATCTGAAAGCCGATCACCCCTCCTTTGGCGGCAATCTTCAGCATCAGATCCTCCGGCATATTACGGGGAATATTGTTCAAAGCGCGCATCCCATGATGGGTCGCCATCACCGGATCGGAACTGAGCTCCACCGTCTGCGCCAGCGTCGCATCGGAAGCGTGCGACACATTGATGACCATCCCAAGCCTGTTCATCTCACGAACCACGGCTCGCCCCCGATCGTTCAGACCGTTATACTTCGCCGGGGAACAACAGGAATCGGCGAAATTGTTTGCCCAATTATGGGCGGAAAGCTGAGCTGATCGCAGCCCCAGCCGGTAAAGATCCCGCAAAATCCCTAGATCGCCATCGAGATCAAAGCCACCCTCCAAGTCGAGTACGGCGGCGATTTTGCCGCCCTTGTTGATTCGCTCGATGTCCGATGCTTTCAAGGCGAGTTCGATCTTGTCGCGATTCTTTTCGAGTTGACTCAACGCCAGATCCATCAGGCGAAACGTCTGCTTTGTTTCGAAGCGTTGCGGGTAGTAATCTTCCGTGACGAAGATCGAAAAGAACATGGCGTCCACACCGCCTTCTTTTGCGCGGACAAGGTCAAACTGGCCATCCTTCACACGTTGCCCCATGTCACCACCGTGATAGAACTGCCGGTTCACGACATGGACATGCGCGTCGAAAACAAAAGCATCCTCATGTGCTTTCCGTGCCCGGCTCGACACTGCGGCGATCAGCGGAACCACGAGCATCAGGATGGCGAGACGTCGATATGAGAGTTTGCTCACGTTAAAGACCTATAATCGCCTTCATGCGAGCTGAAATCAAGATCTCGCGTCGTGACCTGTTGGCCGGCGTGGCTGCCGCCCCCCTTCTGGCGAACGCGCAAACGCGGCCCTCCCGCCCTAAGATCGCCGCAATCACGACGACGTACTTCAAGTATTCCCATGCGCAACACATTGTCGACCGCTTTCTCGAAGGCTACGGGTGGAATGGCACACATCATCACCCGGCCATGGATCTCGTTTCATTGTTCGTGGATCAGGTGGATGATCGCGACTGGAGTCGTGACCGCGCCCGTCGTTTCCCGACCATGAAGGTCTATCCGACAATCGCGGAGGCGCTCACGCTCGGTGGCAGCAAACTCGCCGTCGACGGCATCGTCGTTGTTGGCGAGCATGGCAAGTATCCCCGCACGGAAAAAGGCCAAACCAAGTACCCCCGCTACGAGTTCTTTCAGGAAATCTTCAAAGTCTTCCGAGCAAGCGGCCGCAGTGTCCCCGTATTCAATGACAAGCATCTTTCCTGGAACTGGCCATGGGCGAAGGAGATCTATGACACTGCCCGCGAAATGGGCTTTGCTTTCATGGCGGGCTCGAGTTTACCTGTGACATGGCGAACTCCATCGCTCGAGATGCCCGCCGGAGCGCGAGTAAGCGAGGCGATGTGCGTTTGCTACGGCGGAGTCGATAGCTACGACTTTCACGGACTTGAGACACTCCAATGCATGGTCGAGCGCCGCAAAGGCGGCGAAACAGGCGTTCGATCCCTGCAGGCGTATCGCGGAGACAACTTCTGGAAGGCCTACAAGGAAGGCGTTTGGCCAAAGGATCTCGTGGAGGCTGCTCTCTGCCGCAGCCATACACTGACGCCCGCGCGCGAAGGCTTCAACGACATCCTGCCGAGCTTTGAGGATATGCAGCGGTTAGTTAAGAACCCCGTCGCCTATCGTTACGAACATTACGACGGACTAAAATCCACCATGGTCCTGATGTCCGGGCTGGTGAAGGATTTCAACTTCTCCGCCCGTCTCGATAAAGGCTTGTTCTCTACCCAGATGTATCTCCCAATGCCGGATGGCCGCACGACGCTCGCGAACTTCTTCAGTCCGCTGGTGAATGGCATGGAACAAATGTTCCTTACTGGTAAGCCCACATATCCCGTGGAGCGAACGTTATTGACAACAGGATTGACGGCGGCGGGCGTCGATAGCCTGCACGACGGTCAGAAACGGCTCGAGACTCCGCATCTGGCAATCAAATATCAGCCGACGCGTGAATCGACGTTCTGGAGAAGTTAGATGAAGCGAATCGCAGTTATCGGAACGATTTACAGATACCTGTCCCACGTCCAGCACATTGCGGATCGATTCCTGGTCGGCTATCCGCATCAGGGCGAGTGGCATCGGCCGGACATGAAGATCGTCTCGCTTTACATCGACCAGAAGCCTGCTGGAGATCAAAGCCAGGAGCGTGCGAAAGAGTTCGGCTTTAGCGTCTACCCAACCATCGCCGAAGCTCTGCGTTGTGGAGGTGACAATCTGGCCGTGGACGCGGTCCTGATTATCGCCGAACATGGTGAATACCCTCGCAATGACAAGGGACAAGTACTGTATCCTCGCTACGAATTCTTCAAACAATGCACAGACGTTTTTGAGAAGGACGGCCGCGCCGTTCCCGTCTATAACGACAAGCACCTCTCCTGGAGTTTTGAAAAAGCCAAGTGGATGGTGGACGAAGCCCGGCGTCAGAAGTTTGCGCTTCTGGCTGGCTCATCCCTGCCCGTGACCTGGCGGCTTCCCGATCTCGAATTACCGCTCGGATGCAATATCGAGGAAGCCTTGATGGTCGGCAATGGTGGCTCCGATCCCATGGATTATCACGCCCTCGAAGCAATGCAATGCATGATCGAGCGACGCAAGGGTGGCGAAACAGGAGTGCGCGCTGTTCAGATGATTGTCGGTGATGCTGTCTGGAAAGCAGGGGAAGAAGGACGGTGGTCGAAGGATTTGCTGATCTCAGCTCTGTCCCGCAGCGACACCCCGCTAGGTTTGACGGTCCAGGACGGAAGAACCCAAGATCTGGTCGGTACGGGAGAACTCCCTAAGCTCGTAAAAGACCCTGCCGCATATTTCATCGAGCACAACGACGGGCTGAAAACGACCTTACTTATGTTGAACGGCGCGCATTCGGGACTTCAACTTTGCGACACGCATAAAAGGTTCAGGGATTCAATCCTGCCAGTTCTTCCTGTCGCCGGTTCCAAATGTGACGTACTCCGCTTGTCTTGTCAGCAAGATTGAGGAGATGTTTGCCTCAGGCAAAGCTCCATATCCCGCCGAGCGAACACTCATCGTCAGCGGAATGCTCGAAAGCTGTTTGACTTCCAAAATTCAGGGAAGCAAACGCTTGGAGACACCTCAGTTGAACGTGAAGTACCAGGCGCCGAAGACAAGCCAGCACGCGAGAACATAGCTGACCGTATCGGATATGCTCATAACGGAACCGTTATGAGCTACCCGAAACTCGCGATCGGACTTGTCCTGACCTCACTGGTTTGTTCCTCTGAGGAACTTCCCCTTGTAACAACGGTCGAATTTCAGCCACTCTCGGCGCAAGTCACGCGCGTCGTGCAAACACTCGAGATGGTAGGCGAGCCGTTGCCTGCAACCGATGTGCAGGCGTTGCAGAGCGCCAAGACCGTCGAGCAGATCCAGAAGATTCTCGACAAGCACGTGCTGGCAGGTATCGACATCAATCCCGAAAGCCGCGTCAAGGTTCAACAGGGCCCGGCGAAGGCGGAGTTGGTCGAGCAGGGATGGCGCGCGTTTCTCGTCAAGGTTCATAACGAAGCCGGTGTGACGGCCGTACTCGCCGTTGAAAGTCCCAACGCGGGACCGATACCCAATGCGCCTGCGAATGTGGGACGGGCACGCTGGATGGACATTCAAATGGCCAACAAGCAGCCGATGAAGGCTCACCTGTCCGGCCTCGATCTCGAGTATCGTGTCCTCCAGCTTTACGCAAAGGAAGCGGGCAAGCGTGAAGCCAAGCTTGCGTTCGATGTTGGTCAAGGCTCCCAGGATCTCGGCTTCCGCAATGAAGTCGATATTCTCTTCACGATCAAGCCTTCCGCCAAGGTAACCCTGCGCGTTCTGGACTTCGACGACAAACCGACAACCGGATCCTTTCTGATAAGGGACGAAAGACAGCGGGTTTACCCGTCCCAGACCAAGCGTCTCGCGCCGGACTTCTTCTTTCATCCACAGGTCTACCGAGCGGATGGAGAATCGATCGCGCTACCGCCAGGCAAATATTCAGTCGAGTACTCACGCGGTCCCGAGTACCGCAAAGGGATCCAGATCATTGATATCGCCGACAATTCTCCGCGCACACTGACGTTTCGTCTCGAGCGTTGGATCGATCCTGCAAAGCTCGGCTGGTATTCTGGCGACCATCACATTCATGCGGCCGGATGCGCCCACTATGAGCGGCCTACCGAAGGCGTCTACCCACAGGACATGATGCGTCATGTGGTCGGTGAGGATTTGAAGATCGGATCGGTTTTGACATGGGGTCCCGGTTGGTACTTCCAGAAAACTTTCTTCGAGGGCAAGGACAACGCAGTCTCGACAATCGAGAACCGCATTCGATATGACGTCGAAGTCTCCGGTCATCCATCGAGCCACACTGGCCACTTGCTCCTGCTCCGTTTAAAAGAACAGGATTTTCCCGGAACGAAACGCATCGAAGACTGGCCGAGCTGGGGCCTGCCGATTCTGCAGTGGGGCAAGAAACAGAACGCAATCACCGGCTACACCCACTCCGGCTGGGGTCTGGCACTTAAAGAGGAGAAACTGCTCAGTTACGAGATGCCGCCTTTCGACGGCATCGGCGCCAACGAGTTTGTGATGACGGTCACCCACGACGCCACGGAAGTGATCTCCGCGGTAGATACTCCTTACGCGTGGGAACTCAATGTTTGGTACCACACTCTAAACGTTGGCTATCGCGCTCGCATCAGCGGCGAGACCGACTTCCCCTGCATTTACGGAGAACGTGTAGGACTTGGCCGCAGCTATGTGCGCCAGGCGAAGCTCGACTACGACGACTGGGTTGTTGGTCTGCGTGAGGGCAGGAATTACGCGTCGGACGGAAAGAGTCACCTGATCGACTTCCGCGTCAATGGCATCGAGATGGGCTCCGGTAAAGACGTCGAATTGCCCGCTGCGGGAACCGTGAAAGTGACCGCCAAGGTAGGGGCATTCCTAAACGAGCAGCCGGACGAAGCCATCCGCAAACTTCGGTACGACCAGAAACCGTACTGGGACGTCGAGCGGGCCCGCATTGGGAACTCGCGCAAAGTTCCCGTCGAACTCGTGATCAACGGTCATGCAGTAGAAAGGAAAGAAATTGACGCCGATGGCCAGCTAAGGGATATCTCCTTCAACGCCAAAATCGACAAGAGCAGTTGGATAACGCTGCGAATCCTTCCCTCTTCTCATACCAACCCCGTGTGGGTAACGGTCGACAAGAAACCCGTACGCGTCTCCAAACGTAGCGCCCAGTGGCTCCGGGATGCAGTGGACGTCTGTTTCAAGCAGAAGGTCGGACGAGTACGCCTCAACGAGCAGGGCGAAATGACGCGTGCCTACGATCACGCCAGGAAGACATACGACAAGCTGATCGCCGAGAGCCCAGTCGACTAATATTTACTGTGGTGCAGCTTGCGCTGGGCTTGTATTGTGGGGCAGGATTTTATCCTGCAGCCGCCTTTCAGGCGGCTCTCGGCTCGATTAAACGCTACTGCGCAGCGTATTTCTGGAACTCTGTCGCAGTCCCGTCTGCCTGGAATAGCAGCACGGAATAAGCCGCGCGTCGTGGACCTTGCTCCATACCAGGCGATCCGATCGGCATACCCGGGACCGCAAGTCCCTTGCCCTTGGCGCCTGTTTTCAGCAGTCGCTGCACATCTGCGGCCGGGACATGGCCTTCGATCGAATAGCCCTTTACAACTGCCGTGTGGCAAGACAGAAATTTCTCAGGGACACCGTATTTCTGTCGGTATTCCGCCGTGCTCGGCACATCGGTGACCTTGACGTCAAAACCGTTCGCCTTCATGTGATCCACCCACTTACTGCAACAGCCGCAGGTGCGTGTCTTGTAAACAGACACCTCCGGTCCGGCAGCAAGAAGCGACTGAGACAACAGCAGTGCCCCGCCAAGGCTTTGTGCGAGAGTACGTAACTTCATAATTCATTATTACCCGACATGATTTAATAATCGGCATGCGCCTTGGTCTCTTGGCTGTCTTCGCTACCTCATTTGCCGTAGCTGCCGTCGATGTCATCCATATCAAAGAGCGGACAGACGTCGCTGATGGAAAATCATTCGGATCGGCCGGACCGTATGAACGCATCACCGCAACCGTCCACTTCCGGCTCGACCCGAAGTTCGAACAGAATCGTAAAATAGTCGATCTCTCGCTCGCCCCGGTCGATAAAGACGGCTTCGTTCGATTCTCAGCCGACTTGCTCATGCTGAAGCCGCGCGATCCCGCGAAAGGAAACGGCACGGCAATCATAGATGTTGTCAATCGAGGGCGCATCTTGTCCTTCTCCAACTTCAATCGAGGCGCATCTTCGCTCGATCCCCAAACACCGGCAGAACTTGGCGACGGCTTCGTCATGGACGCTGGATTCACAATCGCCGCCATTGGCTGGCAGTGGGACACACCCCAGATGCCCGGCAGGCTTGGCTTGCAAGCTCCTCATCTGCCGGCATCGATCACCGGCCTTGTGCGGGCCGAGTTTGTACCCGACAAAAGCGTCGGCGGCTTTTCTCTAGGCGATCGGGATCACACTCCTTATCCAGTCGCAAATGAGCAGGACGCAATCAACCATCTCTACGTAAGCGATGCCCCGAATGGAGCCAAGAAAGAGATCCCTAGGAACCGCTGGCGATTCGTCAATAAGACTAGCGTCGAGATCGACGGCGGCTGCGAGCCTGGCAAAATCTACGAAGTCGTGTATCGCGGAACGGGCGCCGTCCCCACCGGACTTGGATTCGCGGCGGTGCGCGACATTGCATCGTTCCTGAAGTTCGGCGCCTCGCCCATGCTGCTGGGTGACCAGCAACGCTTCATCAAGCGAACCATCGGATTTGGAACGTCGCAGACTGGCCGCTTTCTTCGGCATTTCGTCTATCAGGGCTTCAACGAAGATGAAAAGTCACGTCTAGCGCTGGATGGTGTTTGGGCGCATGTTGCCGGCGCGGGCCGCGGTGGCTTCAACCATCGCTTTGCGCAGCCGTCTCGCGATGGCCAACCGCTGCTCCACTATGCTTGGCCGGTAGATATGTTCCCGTTTCTCGATACTCCCTCGCGAGACACACTGACATCGCGCGAAGACGGTCTTCTCCCCCGGGGACCAGGCGCCAAATTCAACCCCAAGATCTTCTACTCGAACAATTCCTTCGAGTATTGGGGCCGCGCGGCATCTCTCATTCATACGACAGCAGACGGCTCCGGCGATGTGGCTCCATCCAAAGACACGCGCATTTACTTCTTCACCGGTGGCGCGCACGGACCCGGATCTCTGACGCTGAAGCGGACGAATACCCAAAACATCCCAAACCCGCTCGACTTCCGCTGGGGGATGCGCGGCCTGCTGATTGCCTTTCATGACTGGTTGAAGGCTGGAGTCGAACCGCCGGCTTCCGCTTTCCCGAGTCTCGCTAAGCAGCAGATTGCCCCTGCAGCAGAGCTGAAGTATCCGACGGGGATTCGTCCACCACAGTGGCCGAGAGTGCCGCAACTACTCGATTTCGGCGCAGATTTTCTAACGACCGGCATCGTGACGACCGAGCCGCCCAAGACAGGCGCAGCCTATCGAATCCTTGTCCCAAAGGTTGATCGCGCAGGCATCGAGATGGGCGGCGTACGAATGCCTGAGATTGACGTTCCTCTGGGCGCTTATGCGGGATGGAATTTACGAGCCGCAGCTATCGGGAATCCCGATCGGATGATTGCTTTCATCGGCTCTTATTTTCCATTTGATTCTGCGGAGGTGAAGAAGAGATACAGCGACAAGCAGACATATCTCGCAAGCATCCGTCGCGCTTCGGAAAGCCTGGTATCCCAGCGTTACGCATTACGCGCAGATGTCGACAAAATGGTGGAGCGCGCAGGCCAGCTTTGGGATGCTCAACTGGGGATCAAATGATCTTGATGAAGCAGGCGGGTCTGAACGAGACCCCGCCTGCGCTCACTCTAGGCAGCGCGCTGTCTGGCGCGACGAACAACGTGTGCAGCAGTCAAACCCAAACCGACGAGTACGAAGGAAGCCGGTTCCGGAACTGCCGACGGATCGGCCGTACCAGCGACTTCCACACGCAAGCCAGTGGGTCCGCCCGCGTTATTGACACGGAAAATCAACTCATTCATTCCCGAAACGAAGCCACTAGTAATGGTGAACGGAGTAAAGTTCTCGAAGGAGGTGAGGCTGGGCGAATTAATGCCCGTCGAGACGCCATTCAAAATGATATCCAAGCCGGCATTATCACTCGACCATTGACCTGAGAGCGAAGCCGTCGCAGCGATTAAACCGGTCAGATCAAAGGTAGTTCGATACAGGTAGTCACCCACAGGTCCCTCGGCATCAGTTGTATCCGGACCGATCCACGTAGACGTTGAGTTATTCGCAAGCCACGGTGGAATGGGAAATCCACTCACAGAGGTTAGGATGCGAATTGCGCTAGTCCCACCCGGTACAGAAACGAGCGTGTAATGGGGGTCGCCGACCGTGCCATCGGGGAGTACATTCCCTAGGGCGTCGACACCGGTATTGAAAATAGAAATCGCTGCCGGCTGCGCTAGACCCGCAACCATCAGCATTCCGAGAGCGAGCCGAGTGGCACGCCCTAAAACATTTGCCTTCATAGGACTCCTATGTATAAGAACTCAGAGATCCCTTCGACGATACGGTGAAACCTGTATTCCGTCAATGCACAAAGTACTAGGACCAGTGCCCTAAGACGAAGGTATGGGGCGCCTCATTGCGATGATCCTCATGGCCTTCTCGGCAAATGGGCAGAACGCAATCCTAAAAAGCGCAAAGGGCGTTCAAACCCATCCCCGCCAATACGCCGACGCTCAAGGCAAATCCAACCACACCCGCCAAGGTCGAACTCGGTCGAACGCTCTTCTTCGACCCCAGACTTTCCTCGAGTTGGCTCATCAGTTGTAATACAGCCGGAGCCTCTGTGGTGTGGATCTCCTAGAGACTTTCATCGGACACGGTTGGCAAAAGGGACCCGTAACAGCCCGACCGTGTTGAACGCAGTTTTCAACATTGCGCAGTTCTGCGATGGCCGCGCGAAAGACTTGAAGGAACAGGCAATGGGACCGGTTCAGGCCGCAGTCGAGATGAACAGCACCCCGGACCGAACGGTCAAAACGCTCCGCAGTATCCCCGATTATGTCCAAAAATTCAAGGAAGCGTTTCCACACCCCTCAGACGCCGCTGCCGGACACAAAGACGCCGGCAGCCGCCCTGAAGCATTAACGCATTTACGACGTCTTTTTCTGGAATAGAAGCGGCAAAAAATCGGCGAGATTACGCCGCCAGACCATCCACGTATGCGCTCCACCCGTTTCGCGCAATGTCGCGTTCACACCCTTCGACTTGAAGTACTCGACGAATTTGCGATTCGCGTCGATCAATCGGTCTTCCGTTCCACAAGAAATGTACAGGAGACGCAGATCGTCGTTGACCGCGGCTCCCAACTTCGGGAATTGCGCAGCCATATCATTGCCCAAGCCACCGGAACTGAATGCGCCGATGTAAGAGAATCGATCCGTCGCGTTCAAACCAACGTAGAGCGACTCCGCACCGCCCATCGATAGCCCACCGATCGCCCGCGCTGTGCGGTCCTTCGAGGCCCGATATTCCTTCTCGACACGAGGAATCACTTCCTGCAGTAGCGAATCGCGAAACCGCTCGAAGCTGCGCTGACGAACATTAGGATCGCGCAGACCACCTTGAGCCGTTGGAGAAACAATCTCGGGCGCCCCATAGCCAAGGGTCATCACAATGAGCATCGGCTGCGCTTTGCCCTGAGCAATCAAATTATCCAGAATCACGTGGGCGCGACCGACGGATGTCCAGCCACTGGCATCGTCGCTAAACCCGTGCAGCAGATAGAACACCGGATACATCTTCTTGGCGGTCGGATCGTAGCCCGGAGGAGTGTAGACATAGTAATCCCGATCGTCGCCGACAATGCCCGAGCGGTAAAAGTGGCGATGAAGCGTACCGCGTGGGACATTTGCGACATCCCACGGCATGTTGTCTCCGGGAACATGGACGAAGCTCTGCGGGTTCAGCAGGTTCGGCACAATCTCCGAATTCATCGGATCCATCACCGAAACCCCATCGACTACGAAGCGATAGGAGTACACGTCCGGAGCAAGCGCCTCCGTGGTAAGTGTCCAAGTACCATCGGCGCCTTTCTGCATCGCGGCCCGGCTGGCTCCGGCGCGCGCCAGCATCACTTCCTTAGCCGCAGGGGCGTGAAAACGGAACGTGACTCGCTTATCAGCGTGCATTTCGGGAGAGATGACACGTGGCGCCTGAGCAGGTGGCTGTGCAGGAGGCCGATCCGGTTGCTGGGCGAAACTCGAGGCGAAACCGAATACAACAAATGCGGCTAGGATGCGTTTCATACGGTCATATTGTGTCAAAGTCCAGGTGAGATAGTGGATTCATGAAACTCGGTCTGCCCCTATTAATCGCCACGACACTCGTCGCAGCAGACGTGCCGGTGATAAAGAGCAAACATTCGAATCGAGATTTGCCCCTGACAGCTTCACCGGATGCGCCTCATTGGCGCGACGTCCAGCCAATCGTGATCGAATCCGACTTCGCGGGACAGGCCCTGTCAGGTCATCGAACCGAAGTAACGTCGCGGTGGACGGACACACATCTTTTGCTGCTCTACGTCAGCCACTACAAAACCCTCTACACCAAGCCCCAACCGGTGACCAACGCGGAGACGTCTCGCTTATGGAACTGGGATGTAGCAGAAGCGTTCATCGGGTCGGACTTTGACAACATCAAGAAGTACAAAGAGTTCCAGGTTTCGCCCCAGGGAGAATGGGTAGATCTCGATATCGACCGCACAGGCTGGGGCCAAGCAGATCGGTGAGGCCTGGAATTCCAATTTCGAAGTGAAAGCCCGCGTCGATGCAGACAAGAAAATCTGGTACGGAGAAATGAAGATTCCCTTCTCGTCTATCGACACCCGAAAGCCCGCGCCCGGAAATGATCTGCGGATCGGCCTATATCGTATCGAAGGACCCACGCCCAATCGTGTCCATGTCTCCTGGCGCTCGACCGACGGAAAGACGTTTCATATGCCCGAGCGATTTGGAACCCTGAGCTTGGTTAAGTAGTACCCAAAACTATCGGCACAACTCAATCGTGGGTGGTAAATGCGGTACCATCATCGGTAATTGAGGTTTCAATTTGCTTTTGGGGGGTCCCATGAGGAAAATAGCAGTTTTATCTATGATGTTGTGCCTCGCCGCAGTATCGAGTGCACAAACAATTACAGGCACAATTACCGGAACCGTCAGTGACGCTTCCGGAGCGGTCGTGCCAAACGTCAAAATCACAGCAACAAACGAAGGCACTGGAGTACAAACCATAGCTACCGCGAATCGCGCCGGTATTTACAGCTTGCCGTTCCTTCCGGTCGGTCAGTACACGGTCACTGCGGAAGGGGCCGGATTCAAGAAAACGGTGCTCGGTCCATTTCCGGTAGAAGTCAACCAGGTTGTCCGTATGGATGTTTCGCTGGTGGTCGGCGCTGTTGCCGAAACGGTGGAAGTCACTGCCGTCGCCCCGCCGCTGCAAACCGAAACCACGCAAACGGGCCAAACGCTCAGCACCAAGCGCCTGACCGATATGCCGCTTAACGGCCGCAACATCGTGTCCGCGATGCTTCTCATCCCGGGCGCAGTCCAGACCAATCCTAGCAGTGTAAACACCGCCTCCCGCTTCTCCGGACGCGCGTTCGTCAACGGCAATCGTGAGCAGACGAATAACTTCCTGCTCGACGGTGTTGATGTCAACGACTCGATGGACAACCGCATCGGCTACACGCCCAGCGTGGACGCTCTGCAGGAAGTCCAGGTAATGACAGGAAATGGATCGTCCGAGTTCGGAAACTCGGCTGGCGCCGTAGTGAATATGACGCTAAAGAGCGGTTCAAACGACTTTCACGGATCGCTATTCCATTTCTTCCGCAACGACAATTTGGACGCAAATAGCTTCTTCGCGAATCAGAACACCGCCCTTCCGAAGGACAAGCAGCGCCGCACGTTCCAACAGAATATGTACGGCGGAACGCTCGGCGGCCGCATTATTCGGGACAAGCTGTTCTTTTTTGGAAACTACGAAGGGACGCAACGGCGCGAAAGCGGTCCGGCTCTCGCCAGTGTTGCTCCGGCCGATTGGCGTAGGGGCGATTTGAGCCGCCTTCCCCAAGCCATTAACGATCCCGCAACCTGCCAGGTCGTCGGCGGCACGCGCACCTGCCAACCGTTCGCGGGAAAACAGATCCCGCTTGCGCGCTTTGGAAATCCCGCGCGCGCCCTCTTCAGCGACCCGAATCTTTACCCGCTGCCGAACAGCGCGGGTACCGGCGCTCTTGGTCTAGTGAACAACTTTAGCGGCACGTCTGCGCTCTTCTTGAAGAACAATCAAGGCGATGCAAAGGTCGATTGGAAAGCGTCCGACAAGGACAGCATGATGTTCCGCTACTCTCAGGGCTTCTATACCGACGGAACAGCGCTACCCGTGTTGCCGACATCTGCCGCCGGTGTCAAGGAAGCTCCAACGATCGGCGCGGTAGCTGCCTGGACACGCACGGTTTCGTCCTCGATCGTGAATGACTTCCGCTACGGCTTTACTCGCACGGTAATCATGGACACGTTCGCCGATCCGTTCGGAACTCAGGAAGGTGGAAACGCGAAGCTCGGGATTCCGGGCGGACAGTTGGCTCCGGGTTTCAGCGGCCTCACTATTGGCGAAGGCTTAACAGTCATTGGAACTGCCGGAATTCTGAGCGATGGCAAGGACAACAAGTTCCACCTTTCCGAAACCTTGAGCTGGGCGAAGGGAAGTCACTTCTTTCGTTTCGGGGCCAACGGAGTACGCTATCAGCAGAATCGCTTCTACTCGGGTAACAATGGCGCTCTTGGTACTTTCGGCTACACCACCACGCTGTTTTCAGGCTCGTCGTTCTCGGACTTCTTGCTCGACATGGTTTCCGCCAAGGGTCGAGGTCAGGGCGACGGCCGGCGCTGGGGACAACGTCACTGGCGTTTCGGCACGTTTGTCCAGGATGACTGGAAAGCTACCAGCACGCTTACCCTCAACTTGGGCTTGCGATGGGAATACACGCAGCCTTTATATGAGGTCAACGATCTGCAGTCGAACATCGACGTAGACACGGGCGAATTGCTTCTAGCCGGTCAGAACGGAAACAGCCGAGCGCTGTATGACCCGTACTACAAGCAGTTCATGCCGCGTATCGGTTTCGCCTGGACGCCGGAAGCTCTCGGCAGACGGCTCGTAGTTCGCGGCGCCTACGGTATCACGAGCTTCCTCGAAGGAACGGGCGTCAACCTTCGACTGCCGTTGAATCCACCGTTTTTCTTCGAATCGAACCAGAACTACGATCTCACCAGCGGCGCTTCGTCGTCATCAATCGGGTTCTCGGATCTACCGCAGTTTAGCGGCACTCTGTCGGGCAACATCCGAACCTGGGATCCCGACCTGCGTCCTCAATTCACACAGCAGCGGAACTTCAGCCTCGAGTATCAGCTTGCATCGAACTTTGTCCTGGGGGCAGGCTATGTCAGCCAGCGCGCCACGCACACAATCGTCGCGCGAGACCGCAATCAGCCGCTTCCCGGACCAGCCAATGTGAACCCGGCACAGTGGGCGAATTTCAATACTCGGCGTCCGCTCTATTCAGCCCTCCCTGGTGTCACAACCACTGCGACAACAGAGTCGAGCGGGACGATGAACTACGATTCGCTTCAAGTGACTGCCACAAAGCGCTATTCGTATGGCATCGATTTCAACGCCTCATATACCTGGTCGAAGACCCTGAACGACGCACTTGGTTTCTTCGGCGCGGGTGGCACGCAATCGGAAGGCGCTTACTGGCAGAATGCTTACGATCGCAATGCCAACTACGGTCTGGCCGCGTGGGATGCCCGTCATAACCTGACGTTCTCCTCAAACATGGAATTACCGTTTGGACGGGGACGCTCGTTCGGCGCTGATTCGAACAAAGCGGTCGATCTGATACTGGGCGGCTGGAGCATCGGCTACGTGATGCAAGCGCGCACCGGATTCCCGATCACGGTCTCAACTGTTGGACAGAGCCAGCAGTCTCCTCGCGGCACGCAACGGCCTGACCGGTTGCGGGAAAGCGAAGTCGGAGAGCGGACCATCCAGAAGTGGTTCGGAACCGGCAATGTTTACGAGTGTGCTCAGGGTGTTGATGATGGCCGTTGCGCCTATCAGCGTCCTGCTTTGGGAACCTTCGGTAACTCCTCAATCGGAACGGAAAGAGCTCCAGCATACTTCAACGTGGATGCGTCGATCGGAAAACGCTTTGCAATCACGGAGACGCAAAACGTGCAGTTCCGCGCGGAGTTCTTCAACTTACCGAACATGACCATGTTCAATCCTCCGTCGCGTGATCTCAGTGCTCCGGCGACGTTTGGCTTGATCAGCGCACAGGCAAACAATCCTCGCAATATCCAACTTGGTTTGAAGTACATATTCTAAACCAAACCATCAATAAACGCCGGATCGAGGTGACTCGGTCCGGCGCTCTTTTTTTGGGCCGGCAAACAGCAACGCAAGGAATTTTTCCGCCCTGTGGCTCGGTAAGTGTATATAAATTCGACATCGAGCCCATTGGCCTCCGGCCCGCCAATAGCGATGAAGACCGTCGGTCAAGTGGAGCGGACTTCCAGTCTGCCCGGGACTTTAGTCCCGTCCGGAAGCGTTGCAGAAGCGTCTTCACGGGAGTGGTCTAAAGTCGCAAGTAAGGGCTAGAAGCTGGCGAAGCGCCTCCCAATCTCACAGCCGCATACGCTCAACCGCGCCCGGTGAACGGCATCTTTGTCGCCATAACAGTCATGAACAACACATTGGCATCAAGAGGCAGATTTGCCATGTAAAGGACTGCCTGGGCGACGTTCTGCACGTCCATCCGAGGCTCCACCATCGTTGTGCCATTTGCCTGCGGCACGCCTCCGGTCATCCGCTGTGTCATCTCCGTCGCGGCGTTGCCGATGTCAATCTGTCCGCAAGCGATGTCATACTCTCGACAGTCGAGCGAGATTGACTTGGTCAGACCCGTAATCGCATGCTTTGTCGCCGTATAGGGAGCCGATTTGGGACGGGGCGCATGCGCGGAAATCGACCCGTTGTTGATGATGCGTCCCCCTCTCGGGTCCTGCGCCTTCATCACGCGAATCGCTTCCTGCGCGCATAGAAACGGTCCTGTGAGATTCGCGCCGATCACCGTATTCCATTGCTCGTATGTGAGGTCTTCCATCGGGACTCCCGGCGCAGAGACACCGGCATTGTTGAAGAGGACATCGACTCGCCCGAACGCCTCTTCCGTCGCGTGGAAGAGGGCTCGCACGGACTCGGGATTGCTCACATCCGTGGGAATGACCAGCATCCTGCCGCCTCCCTCTATCGCCATCGCCGCCGTCTCATCTAACTTCGATTCGGTGCGCCCGGCCAGTACAACCGCGTAACCCGCTCCTTGCAACGCCAGACTGGCCGCTCGCCCGATCCCACTTCCTGCGCCCGTGACCACGGCGACTTTATCCCATGTGGTAATTGTGTTTGCTGACATTCGTTAGCGTTTCTCGTAGACAATGCGGCCATCAATAACAGTCATCAGCGGCTGGATCTGCTTAATCTCATCGACCGGAATCTTCAACAGGTCGCGATCGATGACAACGAGATCTCCGTACTTACCCACTTCGAGCGAGCCGTTATCTTTTTCCGTAAAGTGAACCCAGGCGGCGCCATTCGTGTACATCCGTAAAGCGTCTTCACGGCTGATCCGCTGCTCGGCATTGAAGACCTTGCCCTCAGTCGTCATGCGAGTAACGCAGGCCCACATATTGAGAAACGGATTGAAAGGATTAACTGCATTGTCTTTGCCGTGACCGATCATGTGATCGGAACCGCCAGCCACCGGAATACCTTCTTGAAGGAACGACTTCAACGGAAAGAACCACTTCATGTTCTGAAGACCGAAGACACGCTGCAGCGCGGGAACATCCAGATACACCCAGCCTGGCTGCGCATCGACGCCGACACCAAGCCGTTTCATCTTCTGCACCGCTGCCTCACTCATGAAGCTCCCGTGCATGACGTGATGTCTCTCGCCGCGAATCGGCTTGTCCTTATCCAGCCGTTCAAATACATTCAGCAATGTATCGATTGCGGCTCCTCCCTGCGCATGCGCTGTCAGCTGCCAGCCCTTTGCCCGTGCTGCTTTATAAATCTGGTACAACTTATCCGGCTCGACAAACAAAGTTCCTCGGGCATCCGGATTGGTTTGCCCGTAAAGCTGACGGCCGAACGGGCCGTACGGCATCCGCTGGTACGCCGTGCCGACCGATTGCCCACCGTCAAGCGTGACTTTAAATGTTCCGAAACGAAGCCATCCGTCGCCCTGACCGGTCTTCCACTTCGAAACAGCGATCTCCCGTTCGATTTGTTCGATTGGACGGTTCGCGTCAATGCGCCATGTCAGCACCGTCCGCACTGGCAGATCCTTGGCCGCATGCAATTTCTCAAAGACTGCTGCGTCACCCGGGCCCACGGCTCTGTCTCCGACGGTTGTAAACCCCGCAGCCGCGTACAACTCGAGCATCTTCTTCAGCGCAGCCGTCTTCTCTTTTTCTGTAAAAGTTTCGGCCCGCTGCACACCTTTGAGTAAGCTCGAAGCGTTACGAAGGATGCCATTCGGCTCGCCTTTTTCGTCCTTCACCACTTCCCCGCCCGGTGGATTCGGTGTCGTCCGCGTGATACCGCTAACCTGCAACGCCTTCGTATTGGCCGACCATACATAACTTCCATCGAACGCAACAGGATGATCCGGAGCCACATCGAGATCCGCCTTCGTCGGCATACGCATTTCTTTCAATCGCGGAGGTAACGTTCGCGGAACAACGATCCACTCACCTTTAGGTGTCACGCGAGCGCGCTCACGAACGTAGTTTTGGATGTCGACAATGCTCCCGAGCGGAGGCAGCTTCGTGCGATACTCGCTGAGCCCTGCGCCCAGTGCGTGGACATGGGCGTCGATGAGCCCGGGCAGGACCATCTTGCCGTCCAGATCTATAACGCGGGTTTGGCCGCCACGCTCTTTTGAGAGAACGTCGGCGTTGGCTCCAACCGCCGTGATGCGGCCGCCTTTCACCGCGATGGCTTGCGCGATCGAAAACTTTGTATCGACAGTTACGATTCTGCCGTTGTGGAAGATCAAGTCGGCATCAGCAGCTGCAGCAAGACCGCTAAGCAAGAGCGGTATAGATAGACTCCGGAGGAACACACTGTTCAGTGTATCCGTCACCGGTGTGCCGCTACAACGCTCTTGCGATCAAGACGCGAATGTCAGCGCTCAGGAGCGAAAACAAATCCGAATCCGGTGCTATATAGGAAGTCATTCTTCTGCCGGCCGGGCACGGGGTTGGTCAAATACCGATCGCTCAAAGATATATTCCAAGTCAACCACCTCGTAATGGCCGTCACTGCCCCAATATCGGCGTTGAGCCGGTACTCGCCCGTGTTGGATACGTTATTAAACATTCGGAATGACTGTGTCAGCGCCATTCTCGCGTTTACCTTGTACGCGAAGTCGTCGCCCCAATACACTTCCGCCGAGTTTCTCGTGAAAGCAGACGCGGGCAATCTTGGTCCAAACTTTTCACGGTTCCATGCGCCACCGGCAATTAGATCGAAACGACCCCTGTCACTGATCCAGACCTGATAACCAAGTCCGGCGCCGAGCACAACGCGAAGATCAAGAGCCTGAAACTTGTCGTACTCATAGTCATTAAACAAGTTCACGAAGATCCTCTTGCTCAAATTCCGGTTATAAGCCCAACCACCACGAACGGCTTCAGCCGTATCCTCATTGATGTCGTTCACCGTCGCGCTCGAACGGATGGAGTTGAAATATAGGGTCGTGCGGCTGGTGTTGGTCGCTCGTACGAAAGTGAAAGGCGTAGTGAGCGTGGAAGCGTCCGCATTCCCCTTCGTGCCGGCAGCATTAATGCTTCCGGTGATGGCCCAAAGGTCAAAAAGTCCGGGATGAAGAAGCCGCTCGTATGTTCGTTGTTCCGCTGCGTTGCGCAGCGCCACAATGTCACTCGGCATAACAGTTTGTGGCGTCCCCGGAGCGTTTACGATGACTTTGCCGTCCTCGGTTGTGACGGGTCCCTTCACTGTTCGATCCCCGGACAGAACGACGTTGAGTGGCTCATCGCTCTTTACTGACTCGACATCCACCCATTTGAATGTGACCTTACCGAAGTTCTTACTGTCGACAGTTACGAGGTCACCGTCTTTTTTAAGAATCGCGCCCGTGATCCGGTCGCCGTCTTTCAGCACAATCAGATCCGCCCATGCAGGGCCGAACAGCAGGCACGAAATGAGTATTGGATTGTATAGTCTCATCAAATCTTCCTTTTAGATAGCCAGCCGTGAGTAAAGTGAATCGAACGTAGAAGATGAAAGACACATCAGTAACCCCCTAGGTCACATTTTTTGAGAAAAACTTTTAGTTGTGGGACTGCTTACACCAGATTGGCTTTGATGGATGAAAGAATTTTAACCGTGATATAATGACAGCAGAATGCCTAACCAGACCGATACCAAGATCCGTTTTCAATTATCTTCCGAGCAAGTGAAAGCGGTCGCCACAATGGTGGAAGATCAACTTTTTCGGGTCAAGTTTATCGACCCGAAATTGCCGGGCCACAAAAGCAATCTGGAACAAGTTCACGCTGCCGAATCCGCTCTCGTTGTCATCAAGGAGTCTTTGCAAACCGGACGCCCGCAGACATCTAATTCTTCGAGAATAGTGCGTCAGTCTTAGCTAGGAATTAGTCAGGATTGAACTGCGCCGTTAGCGCCGAATTTCGCAAACGGCGCAGCCGCAACCCTGATTATTAAGTATTAACTACCTGCCAGTTTGACAGAATTATGTTGGCTTTAAAATAGCCATGCGCGGATAGTACGTACTAGTGTGCACGTAATATCTGATTCTTTGTCGTTTAAATTTCCGAATTATTCGCTTGCGTAAAACCAATATAGGGTCCGCTCTTGTCGCGCGTCGCGGCGGAAGGTAGCAGGCAGGTGTGCCAATAGCCGTTGTCTCAACGGAGGTGGTCACCCCACATGAGAACGGAATGCGCCATTACGGTAGGACAGCCACAATGCGCACCGGGCCGCCTGTACCGTTTCGAATCTTCATAGGCAGCGCAATCAGAGTTACGCCCACCGCCGGTAGTTTGTCCATGGCGGCGACATTCTCCAATCCATAAATACCCGCGCCGTTCAGAATGCGATGCGTCTCAAACGCCTTCGATGGCCCATGATCGAGGCTGGCGGTATCGATGCCCACGCCATCGACACGCCGGGAAACGAGCAGTTTGGCGGCCGCTGGTGAAATGCCCGGAAAACGGAGATTCTGAACGTCGCCTTGGGCTGTCGTGCCCATGTACTTCGCGCGATCCGGCCAAAACTTCGACCAACCCGTGCGCACAAGGACGATCACGCCGGAAGGGATTCGTCCGTTGGCTTTTTCCCATGCCTCAATGTCCGCAGGCAAGAGTTCATAGTTGGTATTCGCGGCTGCCGCTTTCGCAATGTCAATGACTACGGCTGGGCCGATCAGACTTTTGAGCGGAACGGTATCGGTAGTTTGGGCGCCTTCGGCGAAATGGATCGGACTATCCATGTGCGTTCCGAGATGTTCGCTTGCTTCGAAGCTGGCCGAGGCGTACCAATACCCGCCAGCCGCCTTTCCCCAAGACTCTCGATGCCAGGCGAACGGCTTAGCTGTCGGCCAGTAGACGGTTTTGGTATCGAAGGTATGCGTCAAGTCGACTAATTTGGTATCGTCAATTGCGCACGGGGCTTGCATTGCAAAGCAAAGAGTAATAACGGCGGAATAGCGCAATGTGTGGTTCACGAACACATGATTGCATTAATGGCTCAAAGACCGGAACCTTTCGGCAACGTCAACCGTAATAAGGTATTCAATGAGCTTTGAGATTCTCAGGCAGGACGTCAAATACACGCTGCGGGCTCTCCGCCGCGATGCGGGATTTTTCCTCGTCGCCGTCTTGATTATCGCGCTCGGCATCGGGGCCAACACGGCGATTTTTAGTGTAGTGAACGGACTGCTATTTCGGCCGCTACCATTTCAGGGCTCGGACCGCCTGGTCTGGATTGCGAATGAAAGTCGTGGTCCCGTGGCCGGGCTATCGTCGTTGACATCGCGCGTCTCCACTTTTCTCCATTGGCAGAAGGAAAATCGCACGTTCGAGGAGCTGGCCGCCTATTTCGCATTCTTCGATTACGGCAGCTATACGATGACCGGCACAGGAGAGCCGGAACGTCTGGTTGGAATGGGCGTCTCGCAAAACTTGCTCAGTTTTCTGGGAGTTCAACCTGGACTCGGACGCAATTTCACGGTCGAGGAATCGCAAGACAATGTTCCGCTGGCAATCATCCTCACTTACGGACTCTGGCAAAGGCGCTTTGGGTCCGACCCGAATGTCATCGGCAGACAAGTCACGATGAATGACCGGCCGGCATCCATCGTAGGCGTGCTTCCCGCAAACTTCGACATGTCGGCGGTGTTCGTCCCAGGTTCGCGCATCGATATGCTGGTGCCGTTTGCGCTGACGAAAGCAACCGATCGGTACGGAAATACGCTTGCGGTGATCGGCCGGCTTAAACCTGACGCAACGCTGCGACAAGCACAAGCTGAATTCGAGGTGCTGAACGAGAATCTCCGGCGCGCCGAACCGGAGCGCTGGTCGTTCGGAGCAAGGCTCACGAGTTTGCGGGAACATCTGACGGGACGCTTCCGGCGAAGTCTGCTGATCCTGTTGTGCGCGGTGGGTGGAGTGCTCCTGATCGCCTGCACGAATCTGTCGAATCTTCTTTTGGCGCGGGGAGCCGCAAGACGGAAAGAAGTCGCAATCCGTTCAGCGTTGGGAGCGAGCCGGGGACGGCTCGTACGGCAAATGCTGACCGAGAGCCTGATCCTTTCGCTGTCCGGCGCAATCGTTGGCATAGGCGTGGCATGGCTGGCCGTGCGGTATGTCGCATCGATGCAGAGCGTCGACATGCCCCTTCTCCGCACGGTCACAGTAGATGGGTCTGCGCTGTTGTTCACTGGCCTTATCGCAATCATCACAGGACTCCTGTTCGGAATGGTTCCAGCGTTTCAGGCGTCTGGAGTGAACGAATCCGAATCGCTCAAGGATGCGGGCCGCGGAATGAGTGGAAGCCGGCGCGCAGGTTGGACGCAAAGCGCACTGGTTGTGTCGGAAGTCGCGGTCGCGTGTGTGCTGCTTGTCGGAGCGGGACTCTTTATTCGCAGCTTTCTCCGTGTGCTGGATGTGGATCTGGGATTTCGCGCGGAACGCGCTACAGCCTGGCGCATCTCGGCTGGGTCCCAAAGAAATGGCGTGAAAGCGCAGGCTCCCTTCTACGACCGTCTGGTGCAGAGTGTTGGGGAGATCCCCGGCGTTACGTCGGTGGGTGTCACCGATGCATTGCCGCTGAGCCGCGACCGGAGCTGGGGCATCTTCGCAAAGGGCGTGACTTATCCGCGTGGACAAGGCCCGCTCGGGCATCCACGTATCATCGATTGGCGCTACTTGAAGACGATGGCGATTCCTTTCCGATCCGGACGGGATTTCACGGAGCGCGACACGACGGATAGCGAGAAGGTGATCATCATCAACGAGAAGGCGGCGCAAAGACTTTGGCCGGGGCAGAACGCGATTGGCCAGATCGTTGAGTTTAATGGGGCTCGCCGAGTGGTAGGCGTGGTGGCCAACGTTCGGCATTTGGCGCTCGAGCAGGAAGGTGGACTCGAGGCCTATATACCGGTCGCAGACGTCGGCAGTAATACTGTGGATCTTGTCGTTCGCAGCACCTTGCCGCCCGAAGCTCTGGTTCCGAACGTTCGACGGGCATTGCACTCGGTCGATGCCACGCTCGCAACGGAGGAGTTTCAGCACCTTTCTGAGCTTGTGGATCGGGCCGTCTCGCCACGCAAGTTCATGACGCTGTTGCTGGGTGGCTTCGCGTTCGGGGCCCTGGTGCTCGCCATCATCGGAATCTATGGTGTCGTTTCCTACAGCGTCACACAGCGGACGCAGGAAATCGGTATTCGCATGGCTCTGGGAGCTTCGCCGAGTCAGGTACAGAGAAGGATTGTGATCGATACTGTGATGTTGGTGTCGTTCGGACTGCTGCTCGGTGTGGCAGCCTCGTTTGCGCTGACGCGTATGGCGGCTTCCCTGCTCTTCCAACTCGAACCGACGGACCCGGTCGCTTTCGGCGGCACTGCGATCGTTCTGTTGTTGGCAGCCGCTACCGCAGGGTATCTGCCGGCCCTTCGTGCTTCACGTGTCGATCCGATGTCCGTGTTGCGGGCGAGCTAATAGGACAAGCCAAGCAACCAAACGATCAACCATATCGCGATCGCTGCCATGAAGAGGTAGGTGATCCACTCTTTGAGGGTCTTCGGTTCGGTGCGGTTGGCCATAGTCTTTTATACAGCGTGACGGCTTATAACCATGAATGGACCTAACGCGCTAAAGACAAGAAACTGCTGGGTCACAGCATCGGTCCTCGAGAGGAGTAAAACTGTAGGACTCGCAATGTTCCATTCCGCAGGAGTCACGACCGCATAGTTCGGGTACACCAGCGTCATGGCGGAACCGGCTTCGGCACTGGTAAACAGCGCATCGATAACCCGGCTTGGCGCCTGCGAAGAAGTCCTTCGCATTCCCCAATCGCACGATGTTCGCGCGCGGAATCCATTCCCGAAGCAACTCAGCAGATTCTTCCTCAGCAGCGACTCCGATGGTCAGACCTGCTTCTCGCGACAGTTCGGCGGCGGATGCGAAGTCGTGGCGGCGATGGTCAGGTACCACCAGCACGGCGTGAAGGTCAAGATATGGCTGAGACAGGGCAAAATTCGCGGCGCGAGCGGAAGTAAGCGTGAAGCCGCATCCAGCCACATCGAAGTGATCGGCAGCGGCCTGTTCGGGCAGAGTCGCGCGGGAAACCGGCACAAATTCGAGCCGGACCTGCAAGGTCTCAGCGAACCGGTGCATGAGTTCGACATCATAGCCGACGATTTCGCCGCGCGAGTTCGGAAAACAGAATGGGATTCTCTGCAGATCATATCCGAACCGCAGTACTCTTCGACGCCGGACCCTATCGAGGAGGTTCTCGCCAGGTGTGAGCGGCTCCGGATTTGGGCCGGCCGCTGCAAGCACACCGGATTCGGCGGGTCTTTCGAGCAACTGCATCCCCACGACAACTTTATCTTTCGTATAAGACCCCTCCAATGTTTTGCCGAGGAAAGCGTACACGCCTAACGCGGAGATCGCCGCTAGCGCCAGCGATCCGCCCGCATACCTAACTGCGCGATTCCAGTGAATCCGAAGAAGACCATGCAGAGCGGCTACAACCAGAACGGCGAAAACAAATACATGCATTCCTCCGAGCACCACGCGTACGCGGTCCGTGTAGACGCTCGAAACCACGAAGAGGTGAAACATGTCGTTTGGCAGTTTCAACAGGTCGAGGAGAAATGGGATGCCGATCACGGGAGCAACAAATGAGACGAGAAGAGTTGCGCCGAGAAAGACCGGGTAATTACTGGCATCCATCGGATTGTCGACAAACCAAGCCGTGAACGGGATGAACATGAAGATGACGAAAGTCCCGAGGTTTGGAAAGGGGTAGATTAGCGGCACGATGAGATCCGCCTCGAGAAATTTGCCGTCGGCGTCCAAGGGCGTTCTCGTCCGGAACAGCTCTTTCACGTTCTCGATCATCTGCGGCATGACGAGAATGATCTTCCCCGTCACAAAGATCAGTAGAAGCGTGCTTTGCGAAACGCGAAACACATCACGAAACGTGAAAGGCGTCAGAGCGGCAACGATTCCGGGCAGGATGAAAAACGTCAACACCGCCGCAGCGACTGTGTAGGAAAGGAGGAATGCCTCCAACCTGCCGATCTCTTCGAAGGTCATCGTGCCGGCCGCCGACGCGGTGATACCGAAAACACCGACCGGCGTGAAATTGATGGCGACCTAATTCACCTGCACCAGCGCGTCCGTGACAGTGTCAAGCATTCTGATCACTTCGGCTTTGTTCTTGAGCGGGATCAGACCGATTCCGACAGCGATGGAAAACAGCACTACGGCTGGGACGGTTCCGGAGGCGAGTGACTGAAACGGGCTAGTTGGGATATACAGACCACCAAATCGATTGGTTCCCGCGTGTCGATCGTGCTCCGGCTGAAAAAGAAGCAGACGGCAGTTCAGGAAAAGAGAGCGGGATCACAAGCAGGGTGACGCATCCGAGCGCAAGGAAAAAGGCGAAAAGGCCACCTCCTACACGCAACAGTTGCCGGCTTTGTTCGATTGACATGCGCCCGATGTTAGCGATCAACGATGCGACGATATACGGCAGCACAGTCATCTGCAGGAGGCCGACGAACACGCGCCGATGACACCCACGCTTCGCGCATACTCCCCAAAAAACAACCCGCACGCGATACCGCCGCAGAGGCCGATGAGTATCTTCATCGAAAGACTCATTGGCTTGCGTGTCGAGCGCGGATGTTCCAGTGCCGGTTGCGCCATGAGTTTGCGATGCAGATGGTGATCGTCAGGTCCAGATTATCTGTCCGGGGCCGCCTCACACCATAGCGGCGCCCGACGCTGCTGCTGTATCCGGCGCCACATACTTGGCAGCCGCGTTCGAACCAACGTTGATCCGTCTGTACGACATTCAATAACGAAGCTTGCGAGAACCACAACCGCGTCTGGCGGATGTCTCGTTCAGAAAATAAAGCAACTCGATATTTTCGATCCGCATCATGCTTGTTGCTGGAACGGACACGCGGAGAACATTCATCTCACCCGACCTTGCGTGACACGAGGCGGGTCCGCGAAAAGGAGTTGCGAGCCACCGGCATCGCGGTTGTCAAACTCGACGGTCAAGTTTTTCACCTGCTGGCGGGCCTCAATGCCGACCAATACGCCGCTGAAATGCGCGGCCAGTTCGCCGGTCCTGTCACCAGTGAAGTAGCAATCGGAAAAGGAGCGGCGGTGACTTGAAGAGTACGGCACAGTCTCTGTTTCGATGCGCGTCGCTGATACTGTGCTTCGTTGTGTCATCGGTGTATGGAGACGAGGTCGACGAGATCAGAAAGGAACTCGCTGAACTCAAACAGGACTACCTTCGTCGGGTCGAAAGTCTGGAGACCCGGCTGGCTCAGCTTGCCGCAACGCAGTCGAAAGGGATCGAGACCGACAAGCAGATCATGGATCAGGCGGTTCGCGCAGAGGTCAAGGCGGTTGAAGCCGCGATGCAGCTCGAGGATGCCCAAGCCCAGATTCGCCAGAACAAGGCTGCCATCGAGCGCTTCTCTTCGACACCGCTATTCGACAAGAAGGAAGCCTCTGAGACCGACAAGATATTTGAATTCCATGGCTACGCGCGGTCCGGCTATGCCATCAATGAACGCGGCGGTCCACAAACCGCTTTCCAGGCGACCGGAGCGTTGTCGAAATACCGGCTGGGGAATGAGGCGGAAACATATTCGGAACTGGTTTTCGTAAACAACTGGCTGAATCCGGAGCGAGATACAAGCAAAGCCTGGTTCAAGACCGAGGCTATGGTGATGGCCAAAACGCTCAATCTGCAGACGTACGACCCGTCCAGTGAATTCAAGCTTCGCGAAGCGTTTGTGCAGGGTGGCAACCTTTTTCCGGGCCGCTTCGAGAAGGCAAAGTTCTGGGCCGGAAACCGGTACTACATGCGCCAGGACATTCACATCACCGATTTCTGGTACACCGATCCCAGCGGCTATGGGGGCGGCGTAGAAGACGTTCCGCTCGGGAATGCCCTCGCGTCACTTGCCTATATCGGCTCGACACAGCCCTCATCTCCCAATGTGACCACAGGCAACGTCGCAAAAAGCACTGTCGATGCTCGTGTTATGGGGTTAAAGGCGCCCGGCGGCGAGATCAATGTTTGGTACGATTATGCCTTCGCAAAATCCGGCCGGATGACATCAGAGGGCGTCACCCTCCCGTCGGCGGACGGCCACGCGATAGGATTGCAACACAAACGAACCGAGTTTTTTGGTGGGTATCACACGATCACTTTTCAACTGGGAACTGGAGCGGCAAGCAACCTGGTGTCGACGGCGCAAACGCCCACGCAGAATTGGCGGCATGCGAAAACATATCTTTTTTCGGATCATTCGCTTATTCAGCCCAATAATAAATTTGCCATCATGCCCATCTTCGTCGCAGCTTGGCACCACACGGGCGATCCGGGGAGCGGTTACAAGCGTTGGATCAGCACCGGGGCGCGACCTGTCTGGTTTTTCAACAAACATGCCTCACTCGCGTTCGAAGCCGGATTTGACAACGTAGACGATCCACTCGGACGTTATGAGGGCTGGCTGCGCAAATTCACCATTGCCCCGCAGATCGGCGCTGGACCGGAATTTTTCTCGCGCCCTGTCGTACGGCTTTTCGTCACCTACGCCAACTGGTCGGATAGCCTTCGCGGCTTCGTTGGCGGCAATGCCTATATCGGTCGCAAACAGGGCTTGAGTGCGGGTCTCCAGATGGAAGCGTGGTGGTGATATGCGCCGCCATAAACCCTTGTTTCGAGGACGAGTGTGTCGGAGGTCTGAACACGTCGGTGGGCCGATCACGCAGATCACTGGACCCATCAAACCGATGAAGGACCTATCCGGATGACAAACAGAGAAGACGACGCAACGACACAGGAAAACGACTCGCAGGCGAAGACAGTCCGGTTGGGCGCAGTGCGGGAGCCGACGCCTCGAATCGAGGATCACGCATTGATCGGAGACATGCGCACGGCGGCCCTCGTCGCGAAGGATGGCTCGATCGACTGGATGTGCCTCCCCGCCTTCGACTCGGACGCATGCTTCGCGGCGCTGGTCGGCACACGCGACAACGGGTATTGGAAGGTCGCGCCAGCCGTTCCGGTCACGTTGGTTCGCCGGCGCTACCGAAAGGACACTCTGATCCTTGAAACGGACTTCGTCACCGAAACAGGTACGGTAAGGCTCGTCGATTTCATGCCGCCACGTCAGGGCCGCGACTACCCTCAGGTGTGCCGGTTCCTCCGGTGCATCGACGGGACGGTGCCGGTGCGCTCCGAGATTTCGCCGCGTTTCGCGTTCGGGCGAGCCGTGCCTCGCGTCGTGTCGGCGGACGGTGTGACAAAGATGTACGCCGGCCCCGACGCCCTGTACCTGCGCGGCGGGCCCATTGGGGGATCTCCCTCACCCGTCACCGAGTTTCCGCTCTCACAGGGGGAGGAGGTCTGGTACTCGCTCAGCTACGGACTCTCGTATGAAGAGCCGCCTCAAGAGGACGACGTCTTCCAGGCCGAGCGCGACACGGAGGAGTTCTGGACCCGCTGGTGCGCTACCCTTCGCCTGCCCTCCCTCTACCGGGACACGGTGATCCGCTCGCTGATCACGCTCAAGGCTTTCATCTACAAGCCTACGGGCGGCATGGTTGCTGCGCCCACCACGTCGCTGCCCGAAACCCCGGGCGGCATGCGCAACTGGGACTATCGCTTCTGCTGGCTGCGCGACGGGGCGCTCGGCATCCATGCCCTGATTCTTGCGGGTTTGCGGGAGGAGGCGCGGGCGTTCTTCGATTGGATTCTTCGGGCTGTTGCCGGGGATCCGGCCCAGGTGCAGATCATGTACGGCATTCGGGGCGAAAGACGCCTCACCGAGGTGGAACTCGACTGGCTCGACGGTTACGAAGGCGCCAAGCCGGTCCGCGTCGGCAACGCCGCCTACGACCAGCGCCAACTCGACGTCTTCGGTGAACTGGCGGCGGTGATCTACGAGGCAGGCCGGCACTTCGACAACCATCGTCCGGAGGCCGTGAATGCGCTGATGGGCATCGCGCGTTATGTTGCCACCGCGTGGCAGCAGCCAGACCGCGGCATCTGGGAGATGAGGGGTCCGGAGCGATCTTTCACCGCATCGAAGGTGTCGGCGTGGGCCGCGCTGGATCGAGCGATCCGATACGCCGAAGAGCACGGTCTTGACGAGCGCAGTCGACGACCTGCGAGTGGCTCGCACCGCCATCTTCGATGAGGTGTGCCGCGAGGGATTCAACACCGAACTCAACACCTTCACCCAGTACTACGGGGGCACGGGACTGGACGCGAGCCTCCTCTTCATACCGTTGAGCGGCTTCTTGCCGGCTACCGACCCGCGCGTTATCGGCACCATCAGGGCAATGGAGCGCGAGCTTCTCCAGGGTGGGTTGCTGCTTCGCTACAAACCAGAGGAAGAAGTGGAGGGGCTCTCCGGAGAGGAAGGCGTATTTCTCGCCTGCTCGTTTTGGCTCGTCACGGTCTATAAGATGATGGGCAGAGAAGAGGACGCTCGCAGCCTATTCAAGAGAGTGATCTCGACCGCCAACGATCTCGGATTGCTCGCCGAGGAGTACGACCCGAAAGGCCAGCGGCAACTTGGCAACTTCCCGCAGGCGTTCAGCCACTTCGCGTTGGTAAACGCGGCCTTCGCGCTTGCTGGGGCTGAGGTTACGACGTCGGACGATGCTGAACCTGAAGAGGGTTCTGTCAACTTGAGCCGTTGAAAGACATTGGACCTTGATTGCTGCTGGGTTGTGGCGAATGACGCCCTCTTTGAAGAGGGTTTCCGTGTACGACGGTCTCCCTGTGTTGCTGTTCAGCAAACGTCCAGGGCGAGACCCTAGGGTGTCCCTGGATTCGAGCGGTTCGCCGACTTACGAGTGCCTGTCCGCTGGGATTCGTAACGTGAAGTCGATATCGCAACTGGCAAACGACCGCAGCCGACCGCCGCTGTCCCATCCGTGGATTGGCCGTCTACCGTCAACTTGACGTGGGCGGACTTCACCCAGCCAGTCGGCGAAGCTTCCTCGAACGCCGTTTCCCGGCCAATCTCAGCATAGGCGACTTCCCGCTCAAGTGGCTTCCCTGGACGGCGTTCACGGGATGCGCCCTCCTGGGACTGGCCAGCTCATGAGCTTCCTCCCGCCGCACTGCCGTTCTCTCCTTTACCGCGGTAAAGTATAGTTCCTGAGCGAAAATTATGGCGATAGCCAGAACGATCATGCTGATTCTGGCAGGAGGACGCAGATCATGGATTCGGTCAGACGCAGCATACTGGCAACCGGCGCCGCAGCGACGGCGATGGCTGTAGCGCCGCGCGTGTTGGCTCAGCAGATTGGGGAAGGAGGAACTGGCATGCCCGTCTACGAAAAAGGTCCCGTCCGCATCCACTATGAAGAGGCCGGTTCCGGGTTCCCGTTGTTGCTCATCGCCGGCGGAGGATTGAACTCGACGATCTCGGGCTTAAAACGCGGCGATCCCTTTCATGCGATCGAGGAGTTCAAGGGAGAGTACCGATGCATCGCGTTGGATCTGCGCAACGCCAATGGCGGCCAGTCCTCCGGCCCGCTGGAGATCGACCGGCCATGGGATTCACACACCGATGACCAACTCGGTGTCATGGATCACTTGGGCATCGACAAGTTCATGGTGATGGGCTTCTGCATCGGTGGCCCGTTCATCTGGAACCTGTTGAAGCGGGCGCCTGATCGTGTTGTCGCAGCCGTACTGGCGCAGCCCAGCGGGTCACGTCCGGAGATGCGCGAGCTATTCTACGAAAACAATATGAAGGGCTGGGGCCCGGAATTGGTCAAGCGCCGGCCAGATATCAGTTTGGAGATGGTCGACAGATTCCTGACCAAGATGTACCGTACCAACCCCGACTTCGTCTTCACTGTGACGCGCGATTTCGTGCGCAATTGCCAGACGCCCATACTGATCCTCCCCGATGATGTTCCGGCGCATCCGTACGCTGTCGCTATGGAGGCTGCCATGCTGGCCCCGAAGGCCGAAGTGAGCATGTTCCCCTGGAAAGAGCCAAAAGAGCGGATTCCCCTAGCCGTCCGCCAAATACGGTCTTTCCTCCGGGCACATCGGCCTGCTTAGACAAACGAAAACGCCATTTGCTTCACAAGGAATGCCACGGCGTTTCAAGTTGAGCTGACGCCGAAATGTTTCTTCGTGTTCTGCTAGTAAGCTGGTTGCCATCGCCGCTAAACTTTGAGCCAAAGCGATGCAGTAGAAAGCTGACTGAAACCGTACGAACCCTCAAAGGCTACCCTTCATGAGCAATCAATGTAAATACTTCAAGCAAGATAATGTCCGTGTTGTGCCAAGCCGGCGTGATGCTCTGGTGGCCGGGTCGGCACTGGTTGCAGCACCCTTCGTGGGGGGAGTGCCCTCAACCTCAGTGCAAGGGCGGCGCAGTTCGCCGAGAACGTACGGGGTACCGCGGCGGAATGGCTGAGTTATGGCGCCGACAAGGCCAGCTCGAAGTATTCGCCAATCGCTCAGATCGACTCCGGCAATTTCAACCGCCTGAAGGTCGCGTGGACTTGGCGTTCCCCCGAAGAGGCGATCAAGAAAGAGAATCCCGACCTGAAAACCTGGGTGTGGGAGTCCACGCCGCTAATGGTCAACGGTGTCCTGTATGTCAGCACATCGCTCTCCCAAGTCGCCGCCATCGACGCGGCAACGGGCAAGACTCTATGGCTCTACGATCCGGAGACGTGGAAGAAGGGAACGCCGTCCAACAACGGCTTCGTGCATCGCGGTGTCGCCTACTGGGCGAACGGGGACGATCGACGCATTCTGTTCGGTACCGGTGACGGCTACTTGATCTGTCTGAACGCGAAAACGGGCCAGCCGATCCCGGGCTTCGGACAGAATGGACGTATCGACCTGACACAAGGCTTGAGTCGTCCGGTTGACCGGCGTTTATACGGCGTCTCCTCTCCACCCATCATTTGCCGCGACGTCGTGGTGATGGGGTCGAAGGTTCATGATGTTCCCGTGGCTAGGGTCATGCCGCCCGGTGACGTTCGCGGCTTCGATGTCCGCACCGGTAAGCAGCGATGGCTCTTCCGCTCGGTGCCTGCAGAGGGGGAGTTCGGCAACGAAACGTGGGAACAGGAATCCTGGAAAACGACAGGCGCCGCCAACGTCTGGACGATGATGAGCGCGGACGAGGCACTCGGTTACGTCTATCTGCCCTTCAGCACGCCCGCCAACGATTTTTTCGGAGGTCAGCGGCCCGGCAACGGACTCTTCGGAGAGAGTCTGGTCTGCTTGGATGCGCGCACCGGCAAGCGCGTGTGGCACTTTCAAATGGCCCATCATGGGTTGTGGGATTATGACCTCCCTTCGGCGCCCAACCTGATCGACGTACGGGTGAACGGGAAGCCCGTCAAGGCCGTCGCACAGGTCAGCAAGCAGGGCTTCGTCTACGTCTTCGACCGTGTCACGGGCAAGCCGATCTGGCCCATCGAAGAACGTCTCGTCCCGCAGTCAACAGCGCCGGGCGAGAAATCATCGCGCACTCAGCCCTTCCCCACCAAGCCTGCGCCCTTCGACCGGCAAGGCGTCACCCATGGCCGACGTGCTCGACTTCACGCCGGAGTTGCGCAAGCAGGCGCTGGCAGTTCTGGAGAAATACCACTACGGTCCACTATTCACGCCGCCCTCGCTGGAAAAACCCACGATCGAGATGCCCGGCATTGCCGGAGGTGCGAGTTGGTCGGGCGCGACGTTTGACCCTGAGACCGGGATACTCTACGTCTCGTCGATCACCCAACCGTACGCGGCTACGCTTTCGAAGTCAACCGTGCCCGGCCTGGACTACGTTGGCAGAGTGGCCCCGGTAGAGACGATGCAGGGCATTCCGCTCTGGAAACCCCCATACGGGCGCGTCACTGCGATCGATCTGAACACGGGCGAACATCGATGGATGGCGCCGCTGGGCGATCTGGCGAAAGAGAATCCTGCATTGCGAGAGCTTGGTCTCTCTTCGCTCGGGCGAGCCACGCGCGGTCACTCGCTCCTCACCAAGACGCTGCTCATCGTCGGGCAGGAGGGTAACACCCAGCGCGAGATAGGCGCCGCGGCGGTGGCGAACTTCCAGATCCGCGACCCGAAACTCGTCGCCTACGATAAAGCAACCGGCAAGCTTGTTGGCGAAGTGGCGCTTCCGCGCAACGCGACGGCCGCGCCGATGACTTACATGCTGGGCGGCGTGCAATTTATCGTCGTCACGACCGGGGGTGCCAATCTGCCCGCGGAACTGATCGTGTTGAGCCTGCCCTGAGACAAACGGCGTGCATGAGTTGACCGATGGCGAGCATGTTCAAAGGCTCGTTGCAACGTATGCTGATAAACGCCTTTCGTCACGGAGCTGACCGGGCAACGTTGAAAAAGCGGCGCTCACGGAATGTGGCCTTCCTGTCCATCTATCGACGAACTCAGTCGCGAGATGGCGACTATTCGCCCAAGGGTTTGCAGGTTCCGGCGCCGGGAATAGACTGGTGATTACCGCATGTTCCCGTGACGTCGCGCACATGGGGAGAGAGTAGCGCCCAGCACGCATTCGTGCTCTGGCCGGCGGCGACACCCCCATTTTACCGTCTTGTATCCATTAGTCCCCTGCATATATAATTCATTCCAGATTTTTCACTGGGGCTTACCTGCAAACATTCGTGCGTCTCAAGCGGACTTCCAGAACCGCCCGCGACGTTCCGAGTGAGCAGCTTCTGCAAACCATCGGTTCGCTTCGGTGATACGACTCGTTTGTTCTTTGGGGGGAAGTATGATTCAGCGGTGGACCGCACGTTTTTCTTTAGTCACTACACTATTTGCAGTACTGAGCGCGCCAAACGTCACTCTGGCACAGAGCGGCGCCGGCGCCATCCAGGGCGTAATTCAGGACGCGACGGAAGCCGCGCTGCCGGACGCCGACGTTCATGTTGTCAATAACGCTACCGGCGTCACCACCGATACGAAGTCTAACGAAGTGGGCTTCTACTCGGTGCGCGGTTTGTTTGCCGGAACATACACCGTAACCTACAGCGCGGCCGGCATGAAGAGGCACGAGACAACCATCACACTGCAGAACGCGCAGGTGGCCGTGCTGAATCCCAAACTCAGCTTGGGACAAGTTACCGAAAGCGTCACGGTCTCCGCCGACACCATTCAGCTTGCTACCTACGACAGCGGCACCGTCAGCACTTTTCTCGACTCCAACCGCATCGATCAGCTCCCTCAGAACGGCCGCAACATTCTCGGCCTCGCTCAGAAAACCGTTCCCGGTCTTGAAGCCAACGGAACCCGCGCCAACGGCCTGATGGGCGAAGCGCTCGAATACTCCCAGGACGGCGCTCCTATGACGAACCGCAACTTCGGCGGCGTTGCCAATACCGCCCAGTCCACACTGCCTGACCCTGACGCCGTACAGGAAGCCAAGTTCGAAACACTCAACTCCTCGGCGCAGTTCGCCACACCCGGCACCGTCATCCTAACCACGAAGTCCGGCACCAACGACATCCACGGCTCCCTGTTTGAGACCGCCCGGAATAACTACTTCGGCATCGCGCGCGCCCGCCAGGACCCCTCAAACTTCGCCGCTCCGCACCTCGTTCGCAACGAGTTCGGCGGCTCGGTCGGCGGTCCTGTCGTTATCCCCAAACTCTACAACGGAAAGAACAAGACCTTCTTCTTCTTCGCCTACGAGCGCTTTTCCCTCCGGCAGGATTCCAGCCAGCTCGTCCGAGTCCCCACGCCGGCGATGCGTACCGGCGACTTCTCTGGCCTCGTTACCAGCGGCGGCGTTTTCCAACAGCTGTATGACCCGGCCACTACGCAGAGCGCCGCCAACAACTACGCCCGCCAACCTTTCAGCAACAACCAGATCCCGATCAGCCGGATCAGCCCGCTGGCCAAGACACTCTACGCCGCCACGCCTCTGCCGACCTCTGCCGACAACCCCTTGATCAACGCCAATCTGAACGACACCAACAAAACCGTCCAGACTGTTCCAAACATCAACACGCGCTTCGATCATGTGTTCAACGAGAGCAACCGCATCTATCTGCGCTACACCGATATCCGGCAGACTCAACAGGCGCTCCGCAACTACCCCAGCGCGTCGCCCGCCAATATCGAAGGCGGCGGCCTCCCTGCCGGCGCGACTGGCTATCAGGCGATTCCGGTCAACACCGTCAGCCATGCCCTCGGCTGGTCTCACACCTTTTCTCCCACCTTCTTTTCGGAAACCGTCATCAGCCAGAATTGGCAGAGCATGTACGTGGAAGGCAACCCCGTTTCCCAAGCCAACTACGAAGCCCAACTGGGCCTGCCCAATAACTTCGGCCAGACCGGCTTCCCGGCCATTAACACGAACGACAGTAACATCATCATGCCCTACGGCGGTTCGCAGTGGAACTACGGCATGAACCAGCGTCTCGACAACATCGACCAGAACTTCAACATGATCCGGGGCAAGCACCAGTTCGCGTTTGGTGGCCGCTATCGCCATGAGCGCTTCGGCTACCTCTCCGATCGCTCCCCCGACGCCGTCGACTTCTCCCGGCTTGCCACCGCTATATACGACCCCACATCCGGCGCCCAGTACAACGCCCTGCCTAACGCTGGTCACCAGCAGGCAGACTTCTTCCTTGGAGCCGCATCCAACTACACCCAGCGCAGGAACGCCCCCTTCGGGCGCTCCTCTCTTCAGGAGTTCGACCTCTATCTCCAGGACAACTACCGTGTTCGCCGTGATCTCACTCTCAACCTCGGCGTTCGCTGGGAAGGCCACCCCGCTCCACGGTCCGACGGTGGTAATTACGCCACCTTCTCCCGCGAACACAACGCCATCGTGCTCAAGCACCCGATCGAGCATTACTACGAGATCGGCTACACCACCGAGGCGATTGTCACGAATCTCAAGAACCTTGGGCGCGAAGTTCATGACTCCCGAGCAAGCCGGCCTCCCCGACGCCGGTTTCTACGGGAGCTGGAACAACATCATGCCTCGCGTCGGCTTTGCATGGACGCCGTCCTTCGGCAAAAACGGCACGGTCGTCCGCGGTGGCTACGGGCGCTATATCTATCCCGTGCCCATCCGCAACTCGGTCCGCTATCTCACTTCCGTCTATCCGTTCGTGGCGACTTACTCGCAAAACTACAACTCGGCCCAGCAGTCCCCCGACGGCCTGCCCAACTACCTGCTCCGTGCGCCTATTCCCGTCGTCGCCGGCCAGAACAGCAGCAACGTCGTCAATTCCAGTACCATCGACTCGCTGCTCCCCGGCATCACCATGAGCACGACACTCGATGCCGAATATCCGCCCGCTACCGTCGATACCGCAAACTTCACTATCGAACAGCCGTTCGGCGACGGCTCGGTACTCCGCGCGACTTACGTGTACACCCACGGCGACAATCTCGACCAGAACTTCGAGTACAATCAGGCCCCCTCCGCCTATGTCTGGCAGACCACGACCGGCACTACTCCGCCCACCGGCGCTCTCGCCTCCGTGGCCACCCGGCCGTACGACAACCGCACCTGGGGCAACAATGTCGTGTCCACCAAGTACGGCTGGTCCAACAACAGCGCCCTCCAGCTCAATTACCAGCGACCCTTCCGCAATGGGATGGCCTGGCAGGTGTACTACGTGTATACCCGCGCGTTTCGTGTCGGCGGCAATACGTTCCGCGACAACCTTCTCCGCCCGGCCTCGAATTGGGCACCGGGGACCATTCCTTCCGATATCGACCCCGGCGACCCGCTCAAACCCAGCCGCGAGTTCAATCGCTACCAGAACTACGCTGTCGATACCGCCATTCCCAAACAGCGTCTCAACTTCAACGGCATCGTAGACCTCCCCCTAGGCAAGGGCAAGCGCTACCTCAGCAATGCGAACCGCTTCGTCGACGCGCTCGTCGGCGGCTTTCAGTTCGCCTTCACGGGCCAGGTCGTTGCCCAGGCCTTCCAGGTCACCGACACCAACTGGGGCGAAATGAATCAGCTCGAAGTTTACAAAACGAAGCAAAAGATCACGGACTGCCGCAGCATTTGCCGTGAAGGCTTCCTGTGGTTCAACGGCTATATCGCTCCAAACTTGGTGAATGCGCCGCGCGGTATTCAAGGTCTGCCCTCGGACTACAAACCGTATGCCGCGCCTATCAACAACACCCCGGGCACTTCCAACTTTGGCAACAACAACGTGAGCGTCCCGCTGAACAATGGGACGTCGGTCACCACCGCCTACAGCCCTGGTCCCTCCGGTGTTCATCCGTACGGATTCATGACCCTCCAGGGCCCCTACAATTGGCAGACCGACATGTCGCTTTACAAGGTGTTCTCGTTGAACGAGCGATTCAAGCTTCGCTTCAACATTGACGCCTTCAACGCGTTCAACATGCAAGGCCTGACAAATCCTAACGTGACTGACGGAATCAACACGAACCAGACCAGCTACTGGACTCCCAGGCAGATTCAGCTCACGCTGCGTTTGTCCTTCTAATGGTCGTTTAGCGAATTTCGAGCTCTTTCAACATCGCGGCCGCCGCTTCCCTTATCCGGGGATCGGCGGCCGTTGCTGCTTTCCGCAACTGCTCGAGCGCGCCTGCCCGGTTCCCACGCGCCATAAGCAGATTCCCCAACACCAGCCGGGCATCGGCAAATTCCGGCTCCAGTCGCACAGCCTCTTCCAGTTGCCGCTGCGCTTCATCCGCCTGCCGGGCTCGGCCCAAGGCCATGGCGAAGTTGTATCTTGTCCGGGCATCGTTCGGCCGAACCCGGAGCGCCGCCTCAAAGTGCTTCCGCGCCGTCTCGAACTCACCCATCCCCGCCAGCAGCGTCCCTAGATTGTTGTGGGCATCAGCATAGTCCGGCTGGATGCGAATCGCTTCCCGAAACGCCGCCAGCGCCTTCTCCCGATCCCCGGACTCGAGCCACAGGTTCCCGATGTTGCTATGAGGCTCGGGCAGATCCGGATCGAGCCGCGTAGCTTTCTCCAACGCCCCGATCGCCTCGGAAGTCTTCCCCTCGGCCGAAAACGTCAACCCCAGCTCGTGCCACGCCACCGCATCTTCAGGAGCCAGCTTGATGGCCCTTTGCAGCACCGTCGCTGACTCGGCCAACTGCCCCGTATGGCGCAACGCCGATCCTAACTTCTGCAACGCAAACACCGGTCGAGGGTCGCGCTGCGCCGCCTCCCGGTAAATGGGGATGGCCTTGTCCAGCCGCCCCGTCTCCCGCCATGCCTCGGCCAACCCAAGGTAGAACTCGGGCCGGGCGTCCCGCGACTTAGCCAGCGCCGTGGACATCCGCGCAATCCCATCCTTGAGATTGCTCCCGTCGATCACCTGTGCCAGCGCCAAATACAGCTCGTTTTCACGCGACGCGGGCAGCTTGGGCGGATAAACCAGCGCCACCTCGCCCCGATACGCCTTCTCGCCAACCTCGTGCCGCTCCTGCCGTGCAGCTCGCAAGTCGCCCGGAGGCGGGCGTCGCTGGATCAGGTGATCTGTGGCAAGCGAATGGACTACGTCCTCGGTCCGCCGCTTCGGCATATGGCAATCCGCGCAGCCGCGTGCACTGGGATGCCGGCCTTCCGCCACCGACCGGCTAAACTCGCTCGCATGGCAACTCCGGCAAGCCGCGTCGTAGTGCCGAACCGCCGCTTCGCCTCGCGGCGCATCGTGCGGGTTGTGGCACGTCCGGCACTCCATCGCGCCCTTGCTCTCGAGAAAGCAGCGCGACTTCCACATCCGGTACACGGCATTCACAAGCTCGAACTTGTCGCCGCGCCCAGCCTCCGCCGCAGGGTCGCCTCCAGCCTTCGGCGCATGGTCAAAGAACAGCCACGACGCGCTCAAAAGCTCACCAGGCCGATACGCAAATAGTCCCCGGTCATACCGCGGCAGCGAGTTCGGCAATGGAAAACTGGTGGTTTCCAGGTGGCACTGGATGCACACCTCCTCGCGCCTCTCTCGGCTCAGCCCCGCCGGATTTACGATCGCTCCCCGTATCGCAGCCTTAGTCGACCCCGCGCTCTGTGCAATCGTCACATGCCGCCCGCCGGGCCCGTGACATCGTTGGCAGTCGATTCCCTCCGGCAGCGGATCGACGTACACCGGCTCTGCCCCTACGCGCTCGTGACCCGCGGGAATGCGCGGATAGCCGTTGTGGCAAAACATGCACTCATAGGCCACTTTGCGCCGAAAGCCTTCATGCGTCGGCTTATCGTAACCCGGGTTCATGGCCCAATGCCCTCCCTGGTCCGCGTACCAGCCCAACGGCAACTGAATGAGTGTGCCTCGCGGCGTCCGGTGCAGATACGTTCGTGCATGATTGCCGGACCCCATCACGAAGTCGATCTGCTTCTCGATTACGTTCAGTTCCTGCCCCCCGGAATCGAGTTGATGCCTGCGCTGATAGAACTTGCCGTCGCGCTCCAGCATCGTGAAGAAGCTGTCGGAAGCCTTGTGGTAGTACGTCGCGGCCCCGGTATTTTCGTCGGAAGACCGGTAGAAGGACCGGCCCATCCCGGTTTGCCGATACGTCTCCCAAATCTGGCGATGGCACGTTGCGCAGACTCGCGAATCAACGTAGGAATGATCTGGGGAAGCGGCGATTTGCGCAGGCGCTGACAACCCGCCCGGCAGGAGGTAAGCCGCAAGGCCCAAAGCCCCTGCGCAGAGTGCTGCAAGCCGCCGGCGGGGCTGCGAGGAAAACATCATCGCGCCGAAGTCAGAAACCTCCCGGCAAAGCATACCATGGGCTTTCGAAGCAAGTCTGCGGCTCTCCATTTATTAGCAGGCTCTGCCGCTTGCTACGGTCTTCGCGGCTGAATTAGGCCTCACCACATGCTTCGTCTTGCTCAATTAAGGATCAATCGCCGCCCGTCTGCGCGCGTACTGATGGTCGATGCCCACGCCCGGCAAACAGTCTCCCACTTCGCCAATGCCGACAAAGAAGCCATGCCGCTACGCCCACCATCGGTGAACCTGTGCCGGAAGATTTCGACGCCCCGAAGTCATTGTTTTCAACGCCACCCCGAGAAAACTGGAAATTACCAAACGAACCTGAGCCGGCCGACAAAGCTACGCAAACGAGCGATGTGCGCACAAAAATCGCCTTGACCGCACAAGTTAGTCCATGCTAACCTAGCACAAGCTAGGCTAGCAACCACTAAGATGTCCACGAAAGTCGTTTCTTCCCGCCCCCGTATGACCTCCGAAGAGCGCCGAGCGGCTATCGTTCAGGCCGCCAGCCGGATTTTCGCAGAAAAAGGCTTCCGGGGAACCACCACGCGTGAGCTGGCAGCCGCGGTCGGCGTTACCGAACCGGTGCTTTATGAGCACTTTAAAACTAAACGGGATTTATATAGCGCGATTATCGGCGAAAAAGCCGGTGAAGGTCTGGCGGTATTGTCGGCGATGCGCGATGAATATGCTGCCAAGAACGACGATGTTGGTTTCTTCAATGCGCTTGGCGAGGCGATTATTCAGTGGTACGTCAACGATCCGATCTTCATCCGGTTGCTTCTCTTCAGCAGTCTCGAAGGTCATGAGCTCAAGGACTTGTTCCACGAGCGAAGCCAGCAATGTTTTGACATCGTAGCGGACTATATCGATCGCCGAATCGCGGCGGGCGCAATGCGGCCGATGAATGCGAAGGTCGCTGGGCGCGCTTTCTTCGGCATGGTCGCTCATTACGCGTTAACGGGTTTGATTTTTGGATGTGCGCCCTTCTCCCAAGCGCCGAAGGAAGTTGTACGGGAGATGGCCGGGATCTTCATGAGAGGAATGTGCAAAGAGGACAGCATATGAAAGCGCCTATCGGCACTTTAGTAGTCATCGCGGGATTGATGCTTGCCGGCTGCTCGCGCGAGCAGAAGAAAGCAGAGGCTGCCACTACAAAGCAGCCCGATCCGATCGAGATACAAGGCGGCTTCGGCCGCAAACGCAGAAAATCGATCAAACCATCTCAGTCACAGGTTCGCTTCATCCCGACGAGACCGTATACGTTAGCGCTGAAGTTCCCGGACGCGTATCGTCTATCTTGCGTCGACTTCGGCCAGACCGTGCGCAAAGGCCAAGTTGTCGCCGAACTCGATAAGCAGGAACTGACTCTGGCCGTCGACCGCAGCAAGGCTGCGCTCGCTCAGGCGCTGGCGCGGCTCGGCCTCGATCCCGGCTCAGGAAAACGCTACGGCCGGACACGACGCCGTCTATCCGTCAGGCGATGGCGCAGATGGAAGACGCCAAGTCGAAATTCGACAACGCTTCGCGGCTGGTCAAGACCGGCGACATCTCGCAGGAGCGCTTCACGGAGATCGCAGAAGATCGTATCAGGCGCGGCAGGCGGCGTTCGAAGCAGCTCGCGACGAAGCGCGTACGCTGCTCGCCAGCGTGCAGGCGCTGCAGGCCGAAGTAAAGCTGGCGCAGAAGCGGCTGAACGATGCTACAGTTCGTGCGCCGTTCGATGGTTCAGTCGAGCAGAAGCTCGTGTCGCCCGGCGCAGTACCTGAAAGAGAACACGCCGATTCTCACGCTGGTCAAAACGCATCCGCTGCGGCTGCGCGTCGATGTGCCGGAGACTGCGGCGGTCGGTTCGGTGAAGGCCGGCACCACTCTGACCTTCACTACCGACGCGGCGCGCCGGAGCGCATTCACAGGCGGTGGTTCGCGAGTTGAATCCATCCCTCGATCGCGAAGTCGCGAACCCTGATGGCCGAGGCTCGTATGTCCTCACGAACGACGCGCGTCTGCGGCCGGGCATGTTCGTGCAGGTGCAGCTTCGTGCTGTCAGAAGGGCAACAGACAGCGGTCATGGTTCCGAAGGAAGCGATCTACAACGTCGCCGGACTGACGAAGATGTTCGTCATCCGCGATGGCACGCGCGGTGGAGCAGAAGATCTACGCCGGGTCAGGAATTCGAAGGCTGGGTGGAAGTGCCGCGCGAAGCTGTCAACCCGGGCGAGCAGGTCGCCATCAGCGCATCTGACTCAACTGGTCACAGGAACGCCGGTGAAGATCTCGCGCGAAGCCGAAGCGCAGCTCGAGTAAGGATTACCAATTCATGCAGAAACTGGCAGAAATCTGTATCCGCCGGCCTGTCTTCGCGACCATGCTCATCATGGCGCTGGTGGTGCTCGGCCTCGACTCCTACCGCAAGCTCGGCGTCGACCTGTTTCCGAAGATCGATCTGCCGATCGTGACGGTCACAACGACGCTGCGCGGCGCGGCGCCGGAAGAAGTGGAGATCGCAGGTCATCGAAGCGCATCGAAGAAGCCGTAAACACCATCAGCGGTATCGACGATCTGCGCTCCACTTCGGCCGAAGGCATCTCGATCGTGGCGGTGCAGTTCATGCTGGACAAGGACCCGGAAGTCGGCGCGCAGGAGGTTCGCGACAAGGTCAATCGCATCCTTGCCGCAGCTTCCGCAGGACGCCGATCCTCCGCGTGATCGAGAAGGTCGCGACTGACGCTTCGCCGATTCTCAACATCGCCGTTCGTCCCCGCGCGATCTGCGCGAGACCACAAAGATCGTCGACGACCAGATCAAGAAGAACATCGAGTCGCTGAAGCGGCGTCGGCCAGGTCCGTTTCGTCGGCGAGCGCGCAGCGTCAGGTTCAGGTCATGGCTCGACGGCGAGAAGCTCTATTCGTACAACCTCAACGTCGAGCAGATCCGCGCAGTCGCTCGCTGCGCAGAACGTCGAAATTCCCGGTGGCCGCGTCGATCAGGGCGCGCGCGAACTTTCGCTGCGCACGCTCGGCCGCGTTGACGAACCCGCAGGACTTCGGACGCATCGTTGTCGCCAACGTCGGCGGCACGCCCGATTCGCGTCAACGACATCGGCCGCGTTGTTGACGGCTATGAAGAGCCGCGCTCGCTCGCCCGCCTGAACGGCACAGCCGGCCGTCGTGCTCGAAGTCCGCAAGCAGGCCGGCACCAACACGCTCGAAGTCATTCAGTTCGATCAAGGACGCGCATCGCCGAGCTGCAGAAGGCGATGCCGCCGGACTTCAAGATCACCTACACGCGCGACCAGTCGAAGTTCATCTCCGAGTCGTTCCATGCGGTGCAGGAGCACCTGATCATGGGCGGCTTCTTTGCCGCGCTGATCGTGTTCCTGTTCATTCGGAACTGGCGCTCGACGCTCATTGCCGCCGTCGCGATCCCGACGTCGATCATCGCGACCTACACGCTGATGAACGCCATGGGCTTCACGCTCGACCAGATCACCATGCTGGCGCTTGTGCTGATGGTCGGCATCGTGATCGACGACGCGATCGTCGTGCTCGAGAACATCTTCCGCTTCATGGAAGAGAAGAAGCTGACGCCGATGGAAGCGGCGATCGCAGGGACGCGGGACATCGGACTCGCGGTGCTGGCGACCACGCTCAGTCTCGTCATCATCTTCCTGCCCGTCGCCATGATGAGCGGCATCGTCGGCAAGTTCATGTCGAGCTTCGGCTACACGGCGGCGTTCGCCGTCATGGTGTCGCTGCTCGTCAGCTTCACGCTGACGCCGATGCTGTGCTCCCGATTCCTGCAAGCCGCTCGAGCGGATAACGGCCACGACACCAAGGAGATCGGCTTCTTCAAGCGCATCTCCGACCCGTATGAGCAGATGCTCACGTGGTCGATGGCGCACCGCTGGGCGATCGTTGGCGTTGTCGCTCGTGGTGTTTCTCGACACGATCCCGCTGTTCATGATGGTCGGTAAGAGACTTCATTCCGCAGGACGATCAGAGCGAATTCGAAGTCACTGTAAAGCTGCCTCCCGGCTCTTCGCTCGAAGGGTCTTCCGAAGTGTTGTGCAGCAACTGGAAGCCGAACTCAAGACGCTTCCCGGCGTCCGCGACATGCTGACGGTCCTCGGCGCCGATCAGCGGCGGCAGGTTGACCGCGGCTCGATTCTGGTCGAGCTGGTCGATCCGAAGCAGCGCGAGCAAATCGCAGAAAGAGCTGATGCTCATGGCGCGCGAGAAGCGTCAGCAAGTATCGCGAGCTGACCATCGGCGTGCAGCAGCCCGCGCTGATTCAAGGCGCCGGATCGACCGCCGAGTTGCAGTTCTTCCTGCAGGGTCCGGACCTGGCGCAGCTCGACAAGTATGCGCAGCAGGTGAAGACGCGGCTTGCGCAGATTCCCGGCGTGACCGATCTCGACAGCTCGTACGAAGCCGGCAAGCCGGAACTGCGGGTCATCGTCAATCGCGACAAGGCCGCCGATCTGAACGTCAACGTCAGCTCGATCGCGAATGCGATGCGCGTGCTGGTTGGCGGCGACGATCAGGTGACCACCTATCGCGAAGGCGACGATCGCTATGACGTGCAGCTTCGCGTCGAGAAGGAGTTCCGCGACTCTCCGCAGGCGCTGGAGCGGTTGTATGTTCCGTCCGCGACGCTCGGCAATGTGCCGATATCGAACGTGGCGACGCTCGAGCCTGCCACCGGACCGACACAGATCGAACGATACAACCGTCAGCGGCAGATTCTGATCACGGCCAACCTCGTCAAAGGTCAGGCGCTGAGCAACGTGCTGACGGAGCTGAACACGACGATCGAGGGCCTGAACATGCCTGCCGGGCTACTCGCACCGGTCTGGTCGGCCAGTCGAAAGAATTCGGCCGAGCCGCTTCAGCAACTTTGTCATCGCGTTCATTCTGTCGCATCGTGTTCATGTACATGGTGCTCGCGGCGCAGTTTGAAAGCTTCATCGATCCCGATCACGATTCTGCTCAGCTTGCCGCTGTCGGTGCCGTTTGCGCTGTTGTCGCTTCTGCTGATGGGCGAGAACTTCTCGGTGATCTATTCATCGGTCGGCATTCTGGTGCTGTTCGGAATCGTGAAGAAGAACTCGATTCTTCAGATCGATCACATCAAGTAGCTGCGGGCAGAAGGCATAGCCACGGCTCGAGGCGATTTACGAGGGCTGTATGGACCGGCTTGCGTCCGATTCTGATGACGACGGCGGCGCTGGTCGCGGGCATGATTCCGCTGGCGCTCGGCGGTGGCGCGGGATCCGGATCGCGGCGAACTGTCGCGATCGTCGTCATCGGCGGCCAGACACTTTGTCTGCTGCTGACATTGCTGGTCACGCCGGTTGCTTACTCGTTGTTCGATGATCTTGCGCATTCGCCGTTATGGGGGCGTATCCGTAACATGTTTAGCGCTAGCGGCCTCAGAGCCCGGCGCGCAGTAACCGGCTGGACCGGCCTGCTTAGGTAATAAGGGAACTCATATGAATCGCAGACTCGCATTATTTGCTCTACGTGTCTCTGCTCTAAGTGTCTCTGCTCTTCTCGGGCAGGAGCAAAAACCGCTGGAGCCGCGGTCCTTTCCGGATCCCGCTACGCCGGCGCGCGTGGGTGTGGGGATTACGCAGCGCAATCTCAGTCTCGAGGACGCCGTTCAAATGGCGCTTTCGAACAATATCGACATCGACATTGAGCGGACCAACCGCTCGGCCTCGGAGACGGGCGTAGTAGCCGCGCGAGGATTCTTCGATCCCACGTTTCGCTGGGCTCCGTTGCTTGAGACGATCAACACGCCCACGGGATCGATCCTGCAGGGCAGCAGCGGCAAACTCACGGATCGGGGCTTTGCCAACAACTTCTATCTGCGGCAGCCGCTACCGAAATGGGGATCGCTCATCCATCTCGATTTCGAGAACTCCCGGAATTCAACGACTAATCCATTTCAGTCGTTCACTCCGATGTTGAGTTCGCGGCTGGTTCTCGGCTTTACTCAGCCGCTCTATCGTGGTCGTACGATCGACCGTCCGCGCGCCGAGCTTCGGATCTCACAGAAGAAGGTAAACGCATCGCAGATTGAACTGGAAACCCGATTGATCGAGATCATCTCTCGCGTTGAGCAAGCATACTGGGATCTTGTTGCCGCGCGCCAGGCAGTGGCAGTGGCAGAGGAAAACGTCGGTTGGGCGCGTGAGCAACTCGCGATCAACCAGCGGCTCATCAAAGCAGGCACGCTGGCTCCCGTTGAACTCGCGGCCGCCGAAGCGGAACTGCAACGTCGTATGGATACCTGGTACACGAGCATCGGCGGTCTTACCGAAGTGGAAAACAATCTCAAGGTAATGATTGCTCCAGAGCGTATTGCGTCCATCTGGAACGACGAGATTCTCCCGACAGAGTCGCGGACGATCGACGAGCCGAAGACGGACGATCTTCGCGAAGTAGTGCAGATTGCGTTGAAGCGCCGTCCCGAGTTGCGCTCAGTGAGTGTCCAAAAAGAGATTAACAACGTTCAGAAGGACCTGAGCATCAACCTTCAGAAGCCCGAAGTCAATCTAATTGGCCAATATTGGATGAATGGTCTCGGTGGCCGTCTCAACGAATCAGACAACCCATTCACAGCCTCGAGTATTGCGCAGGCGCAGCGAATCAACGAGCTTTCCTCGCGACTCGGACTGGCGCCGCTTCCCGGAACATCCCTCGGTAATCCGCCGGACTTCCTTGTTGGAAACTACGGTACGGCCTTGGGAAATCTGCGGACGCTATCAATCGTTCCAAGTCGGCCTCAACATCGATTTCAACCTGCGCAACCGCAGAGCAGACGCGGAGTACACGCAGACGCTCATCAATGAGAAGCGCCTCGCTCTCCAGAAAGCTCGCGTCGAGCAGATCATCGAAGCCCAGGTTCGCAACGCGCTCCAAGGCATCCACACTGCCCGCCAGCGAATCGCGGCAGCAGAGGCGAGCGCCCGCGCTGCGCGCGAAAAGCTGGACAGCGAACAACGCCTTTATCAGACGGGTGAGTCAACCAACTTTCTCGTCCTGACACGCCAGAACGAGTACGCCGATTCCCGTCGTCGCGAAGTCGTCGCCAAGCTCGAATTCAACAAGAGCGTCAGCCAACTGGAACAGGCCGTGGGCGGCACACTCGCCCGTCACGGCATCAGCGTCAAATAGTCTCTTTAGCTGCTATCTTCCCAAGTGCAGCCGGGCCGGAGCGTAAAAGCTCCGGCCTATTTTTTGGAGTGACGAAGGCCCTGCGGGCCACCAATAGTGATGAAGATGCTCAGCTTCGTGTGGTGCGAACTTTAGTTTGCGCGGGGCTTCAGCCCCGTCCGGCGCCGCTACCTCGCTCTCCATGTCGGTTCCACCAAGCCACCGGTCGCGTCAAGGATGGCCTTGGTTCGCTTCTGAAGATCGGCGACGAGTTTCTTCTTCTCCGGATCCTTGATGCGACCGAAGAACCGGCCGCTCTCGGTCGTCGTGCGCACGTCTGCAAGCAGATTCTTGCGCTGCTGCGGATCCTTTCGCACGTCATAGAGTTCATCGAGATCCCAAAGTCCGTGATACTGCATGAAGCTGTACTGATCTGTCCGAAGACCGATGACGGTGGGGGTCTGCGGGAAGTCGCGCTCCCAGAAGTATTCGTATACGAACTCCGTGCGCCAGCTTGTCGGCTTACCCGTTAGCAGTGGAAGAAACGACTTGCCGTGAACCGTGGAAGGAATCGGAGCGCCGGCCGCTTCTAGTAGCGTCGGACCGATGTCGAGATTCAAGACCATCTGCTCGACCTTCTTGCCGGCTGGGAACAGGTCAGGGCAATGGGCGATCATCGGCACGCGCATGGATGGCTCGTACATCGTGCGCTTATCGATCAGTCCATGTTCGCCGAATTGAAAGCCGTTGTCGCCCATGTAAATGAAAAGCGTGTCATTGAGGAGATTCTTGCTTTTCAGCTCATCCATCACGGCCCCGACGCTATCGTCGAGAGCCATCAGGGTCCGGCAGTAGTCGCGGTAGAAGTCATCGAACTTGATTCGAAGGTTGTACATACCGTCGACGCCGTGCCACGAACTCCGTTGACGGCGTACCCATTCGGGCTTGCCCTTGTAATTCTCATCCGTGTTCGCCATCGAGGCAGGATACGGAATCGGCTCGGTTTTGTATAGATCCTTATGCCGGTCAGCCGGTGTGAAGTCAGCATGTACCGCCTTGTGCGAAAGGTACAGCATGAACGGCTGCTTTTCATTTTCCTGAATGAATCGCTTGGCTTCTTCGGTGAGGATGTCCGTCACGTAGCCCTTGACCGTACGTCGCTGGCCGTCGAAGTTGATATCGGGATCTACGTATTTGCCCTGACCGCGAAAGGACACCCATCGATCGAAGCCGGGGCGTGGTTCATCGCTATCACCGCCCATGTGCCACTTGCCGATAAGCGCGGTCTTGTAGCCATGCTTCTGCAGCACTTGCGGAAACGTCGTCAAGTTCGAAGGCAGCGGTGAGACGTTGTCCGTTACGCCATGGGCGTGGACGTACTGACCGGTCAGGATGGAAGCGCGGCTAGGCGAGCAAAGCGCGGTGGTGACGAACGCGTTCTCGATCAATGCCCCGCCCTTGGCCAAGCGGTCGAGATTGGGAGTCTTGAGCCATGGGTGGCCCTTGATCCCCATCATGTCAAAGCGGTGGTCATCGCAAAGGATGAACACGAGATTGCGTTTCTTGGCGCTTTGCGCCAGTAAAGGCGCAGCGACGCCCGCGAGTAGAGATCTACGAGTCATGAATTAGAAAGTGAGACGAACCGCGAATCGGAACGAGCGTGGCCCCTGATATGCGCCGAAGCCTGGGTTGTTGACGAGGTAAGCACTGCTCAGATCGGATTTACCGCCATGATATACCACGCCTCCATCCACAGGATCACCGCCTGGCAGGCCGTAAATCGCATTGTAGTTTGAGGCGCCGGGACGAACGAAGTCGTTCAGGTTGAAACCCTGAAAGAACTGCGAAAGAGGCAACTGGCTGCTCGTGATATTGCTGTTCCAGTTCATTTGCGTCACGCGCGATATGACGGTGGCCTGGTTCAGCAGGTTGGTCGCGTTGGCTTCGAATTTCAAACCCAGTCGCTCCCCGATTCGAAACGCGTGGCCGAAATTCAGATCGGTCTGCGTGAACACCGGCATACGACCAAGATCGCCACGTCCGTACGGAAACATGGGGGCGGTCATGTAGGTGACGGTGGTCGAATCAAGACTGCCGGACATCGCGACCTGCGTCACACCGATGTTCGTCACGCCGAAGCGGTTATTGAAGTCGCGCCATCCGAAGAGCTTTCAATACGTGAGGACGATCGGTGGCAAGCCGGCCCTCGGTGTTGCGCTGGCTGCCTGTGCTGTCGAAGTAATACGTCGGCAGGTCGAATGACCGCGAGATGCTTGGGTCCATGCGGCCGGCTTCATCGGAGTTCGCAAGACCGGCGTAGTTGCCGTAGAGGCGGCTGAACGTATACGACGCCAGCAGCGAGTAGCGACGTATCGATTCCTTCTGCGCGAAATTCCAAGGCATCGTATTGCCGCTTGGCGCGGGGCACCAACCATTCCTGACCATTTGGTGTCTTGCCGCCATAGACCGACGAAGGATTGCGCGTAAGACCGAAGCCGGGATTGCCTACGATGTAGACTTCGTTGTCGTTCGCATCGAGCACGCCGATGTCTTCGATCGCGCGCAACAGATCTTTGCGCGTGTAACGCGCGCCGAGCACAAAGCGCGATCCGATCCGTCGTTCGAGCGACAGCAGTCATCTCGCGCGACGTATAAGGCTTCATGGCGGGGTCGATGCCTTCCCACTCACCTTGATCGTTGACGGGAACGGAGCGGTTGTTGATGCTCGCAATGGGCGCTCCGAGCGCGCCGGGATTCTGAAGACTCAGCGAGGAAAGATTCGTATCATCGAGCCGGTACACATGGCTCATCCAGGTTTCGCCGCCGAAGGCCGCTCGCGCGAGCCCGTACTTCATAACGTCGTAGAAGAGCCCAAAGCTACCGCTCAGTTTCCATTTGCCGGTGCCCGTGATGTCCCATGCGGCTCCGAGTCGCGGCGCGATCTTGTCACCCCAACCGAAGTCGATCGGGTTGGCGACCTGCCGTCCGTTAACAACGCGCTGGTACGGCGGCATGTATTCGCGCTCGAGCCTCGCTCCGGCATTGATCGTCAGGCGAGGCGTGAATCTCCACGTGTCCTGCACGTACAACCCGTGGTTGCGACCAAGAGCGCTCGTGTTATGACGCGGACCGTCTTCCCAGATGTAGTATCCGTAGCGGCCACGCTCGTCGAGGCTGCTTCCTCGCGTGAAGCCGCGGCCCCAGTAAATGTCGAAACGTCCGTAGGGATAACCATCAAGCGGGTCATTGTAGATACGATTCATCGCATAACCGGCCTTCAGGATGTGTTGTTGACCGGCAATGGTTGTTACGCGGCTGCCATCGAGATAAAGGTTGGTCCGGCTTGTTACGTCACGCCAGGTGGCTAAGGAGCCTGCGTAGTTCTGCGTTCCGGACGTCCCAACCAACTCGTCGGGCACGCCGGCAATGCCCATGGAGGGCGTTCGATAGACCCAATAGGGCAACCCGGAAAGCCCATAATTACTGGTCCGACTGTTGAGGTACTTGTAGCCGTAGCGAGCAGAAATCAACGTGCGGCTGTCTAAGCTGTAACTCGCAGTGAGGCTCGCGGTCTGGGACGGCACATATTCACCAAGCTCGCTCAGGTCATTGGACGTCGGCCTCAGACGTGGATCGCGTATTGGGAGCGCTCCCTGCCTTCGCGCGGGCGACCAAACCCATGAGCTTGAAAGCTGCAGCTTCGATACGGGCGAATAGTCGAGGCGGCCGAGAAGGTAGTGCCGGGTGCGATCCATGTTGTACACACGCCTGCCGTCCAACTCGTGGTCGATGACGCGAGCCGTCCGCTCGAACTCAGGCATGTAGCTGGCGTAACCGAACAGGCGATCTTTGAGAAGCGGACCACCGAGTGAGAAGCCGGGGTACAGGATCGAATAGTTGTCTTCGCGCGGCCGAAAGAATTCGGCTTGCAACGGATCGGAAGCGGATCGCTGATAGAACCCACGATCTCCGGCATTCCAGTTGGATGCGGAGCCTTCGAGTTGTAGCTCTCCGTGAATCTCATTCGATCCGCCACGCGTAGTCACGTTCACGACGCCACCGGTGGCGCCACCGAATTCCGCCTCAAAACCACCGCTCTTCACTTGTAGCTCGCGAATGAATTCGAAGGGTACGGAGTTCTGGGCCCGCAAGGCTCCGGTCAATACATCGGTGACTTCGACGCCGTCAATAAAGTAGCTGTTCTCCGAGCCGCTGGCGCCATCAACGGAGATTCCGCCGACACCGGTGTTTCCCGCCTTCGCTTCATGGCGGACACCGGGAGCCATCATCAGGATGGTGTGGAAACTGCGTCCGCGCGCGAGCGCTTCGAACGTGTTGGCGTTGATCTGAGTGGCGGTTTGGGAGGTTGTGAGGTCAGCCGGAGCCATCGGTTCGTTGACCTCGATGGAATCGGCAACCGAGCCCAGAGTCAGACGCGCATTAAACGTCAGCTGTATACCGAGCCGGACCTCAAGGTGGTGGTAGAGGAGTGTATGAAATCCGGGGGCCGAGACGGTAATCGTATAAGAACCGACAGGAAGGGCTGCAATTGTGAAGTAGCCGCGCTCATCGGTGTTCGTGTTGAGACCGCGAGGAAGAGTGTTGCTGGTCGCGCCCACGTACGCTCCGGGAATCATCGCTCCGGAGGGGTCAGATACCGTTCCGCGGACGCCGCCCCACTGGACCTGCGCGAAGCTTGGCAGGACGGCAAAGAGGCTCAGAATCGCGAGGGACCGCACAGCAAACCGTCCCAGAATGTTAACAGATTTGCAGGTTTTGGGCCAGAACATTAAGTTTGGCCCATTTCTTGCGGAGGAGCGGGCTAAGTGAGTTTTGTCTTGCCCATCAGATGCAGATCGATGGCGCGGGCGGCCTTCCGACCTTCCGCGATGGCCCACACGACCAGCGACTGACCGCGACGAAGATCACCGGCAGCAAAGACGTTTTCGACGGATGTTTGGTAATTATCGTCGGTCGCGACGTTGCCACGAACATTCACTTCGACGCCGAGTTGTTCGACGAGACCATTGCGCACGGGACCTGTGAAACCCATGGCAAGGAGCACGAGGTCGGCATCGAGTTCGTATTCGCTGCCGGCAACCGCTTCGAACTTTGGTGGAGGTCCGACTCGTACGGCGTGCAGTTTCTTCACATTGCCGTGTTCGTCGCCGCTGAATTTGACTGTGTTGATAGACCAATCGCGCACGCCGCCCTCTTCGTGCGAGCTTTCGATGCGCAGTTGAAGCGGCCAAAGAGGCCACGGTGTCGATGCTGACCGCTCGTCCGGCGGCTTGGGCATGATCTCGAATTGTGTTACCGATTTCGCTTTTTGCCGATGCGACGTGCCGACGCAGTCCGCGCCGGTATCACCGCCACCGATGATGATGACGTTCTTGCCGGTGGCCAGAATCTGGCTGTCGAGGTGGTCGCCCGCGTTGACTTTATTCTGCTGCGGCAGAAACTCCATGGCGAAGTGAATGCCCTTCAGATCACGGCCGGGAACGTTCAGATTGCGGGGCTGCTCGGCGCCCCCGGTCAGCAGGATGACATCGAAGTCCTTCTTCAGGTCTTCGACCGGGAACATTGACGCCGACGTGAGCGTTCGTGACGAACTTGACGCCTTCCGCCTCCATCTGTTCCATACGCCGATCGATGGTCCACTTCTCCATCTTGAAGTCGGGAATACCGTATCGCAGCAAGCCACCGATGCGGTCCCATTTCTCAAACAGGGTTACATCGTGGCCGGCGCGGGCCAGTTGCTGCGCCGCAGCCATTCCGGCGGGTCCTGATCCGATGACAGCGATTCGTCTTCCCGGTCTTCGATTCCGGCGGTTCGGGTTTGATCCAGCCTTCGCCGAAGGCGTGTTCGACGATCGACTTTTCGATGTTCTTGATCGTGACCGCCGGTTCGTTGATGCCGAGAACGCAAGCGGCCTCGCAAGGCGCAGGACAGATTCGTCCGGTGAACTCGGGGAAATTGTTCGTCGCATGGAGCTGACGAATGGCATCCCGCCAGCGGTCGCGATAGACGAAGTCATTCCAATCCGGAATGATGTTGTTGACCGGGCAGCCGGTGTGACAGAACGGCACGCCGCAATCCATGCAACGCGCGGCCTGAGTTTGCACGGACGTTTTCGCGAAACGGCTGATAGATTTCGAAGTAATCGTTGATCGCGGTCCGCACAGGTCGGCGCTGCGGCAGTTCGCGTGAGTATTCCAGAAATCCGGTTACTTTTCCCATCTAGGCGCGCACCTCCTGCGTTGTTTCGCTTCCCTTCACTGCCATGGACTTTACGGCTTCCTCGGTTCGTGGGACTCCCATCACCCGCTTGTACTCGTGCGGGAATACCTTGACGAACTTCGGTAGCATCGCCGACCAATTCTCGAGAATCCACTGGCCGCGCGGGCTGCCGGTGAACTCGACGTGACGCTCGATCAGATTGCGCACCGCCTCCATATCCTTCGTATCGAGAAGATCGAGATCGACTCCGGACTTGTTGCAAAGCGTGGAGGCGAACTCGCCGGTCTCATCGAGAACGAAAGCAAAGCCTCCGGACATTCCGGCTGCGAAGTTCTTTCCGGTTTTGCCGAGAACGACGACCAACCCTTCCGTCATGTATTCGCAGCCGTGGTCACCGACGCCTTCGACAACTGCCGTCGCGCCGGAGTTACGCACCGCAAAACGCTCGCCGGCAACGCCGTTGAAGAATGCCTCGCCGGTGGTGGCGCCGTAGAGCACAACGTTGCCGATGAGAATGTTCTCCTCGGGCACGAAGTTGGACTGCTTGGGCGGGAAGACGACGATGCGGCCGCCGGAAAGTCCCTTGCCGACGTAGTCGTTCGAATCGCCCTCGAGCGTCAGCGTGACGCCTTTCGAGAGAAACGCGCCGAAGCTCTGACCCGCAGAACCATTGAAGTAGAACCTGATGGTGTCGTCCGGGAGACCCGCAGACCCGTACTTCTTCGCGATTTCGCCGCTGAGCATCGCGCCCACCGTTCGATGGACATTCTTGATCGGCAGCTTGAACTCGACGGGCGTGCCGTGCTCGATCGCATCCTTGGCGTGATCGATCAGCTTGTAGTCGAGCGCGTGATCGAGGCCGTGATCCTGCGGAACCATGCAGCGGCGACCGACGCGCGCCGGCATCGCCGGGTTGTAGAGGATGCTCGAAAAATCGAGACCGCGCGCCTTCCAGTGTTCGACCGCGTCCTTCATCTCGAGCAAGATCGACGCGCCCGATCATGTCCTCGAACTTGCGGAAGCCCAGGCTGCGCCATGATTTCGCGAACTTCTTCGGCGATGAAGAAGAAGTAGTTGATGACGTTCTCCGGCTTGCCTGCGAACTTCGCGCGCAGGGCCGGGTCCTGGGTAGCGATGCCGACCGGGCAAGTATTCAGATGGCACTTGCGCATCATGATGCAGCCCATTGTGACGAGCGGCGCGGTGGAGAAGCCGAACTCTTCGGCGCCGAGCAGCGCCGCAATGGCTACATCGCGGCCGGTCTGCAGCTTGCCGTCCGTTTGGACGACGATGCGGCTGCGCAGGTCGTTCATGACGAGGACCTGCTGCGTTTCGGCAAGACCGAGTTCCCACGGAATGCCCGCGTGCTTGAGCGAAGTGAGCGGCGACGCGCCAGTCCCGCCGTCGTAGCCGCTGATGAGGACGACGTCGGCGTGCGCTTTGGCGACGCCGGCGGCGACGGTTCCGACGCCCACTTCGGCGACGAGCTTGACCGAGACGCGCGCCTGCGGATTGACGTTCTTCAGATCGTAGATCAACTGCGCAAGATCTTCGATCGAGTAGATGTCGTGGTGCGGCGGAGGAGAAATCAGACCGACACCCGGAATCGAGTGGCGTGTCCGCGCGATGTTCTCGTCCACTTTATGGCCGGGAAGCTGACCGCCTTCGCCGGGCTTTGCGCCCTGCGCGATCTTGATCTGCAACTCGTCGGCGTTCACCAGGTAGTTTGTCGTGACGCCGAATCGTGCCGGAGGCGACCTGCTTGATCGCACTGCGCCGATTGCGTTGCTCGAAGCGGTCCTCGTCCTCCCCGCCTTCGCCAGTGTTCGATCGGCCGCCAAGCGTGTTCATTGCCATGGCCAAGCGTTTCGTGGGCTTCCTTGCTGATGGAGCCGTACGACATCGCGCCGGTGGCGAAGCGCTTGACGATCTCGCTTTGCAGGCTCGACTTCCTCGATCGGAACCGGCTTGGCGCCTCGCTTGAAGTTCATCAAGCCCGCGAAGCGTGCAGTGCTGCCGGCTCTGATTGTTGACCAGCTCCGAGAACTCCTTGAAGGTGGCGAAGCTCTGCTGCTGAACGGCGTGCTGCAGTTTGCTGACCGTCTGCGGATTGAGCAGGTGATACTCGCCGCGGATGCGGTATTGATACGAGCCGCCGGTTTCGAGTTCCGTGTCCGATTCGGTGATCGGCCGGAACGCGAAATCGTGCTTCATCTGCGCTTCGCGCGCAAGAACATCGAGGCCGACGCCTTCGATGCGCGAGGGCGTGCCGGTGAAGTACTTCTGAACCAGCGATTTGTTCAGGCCGATGGCTTCGAAGATCTGGGCGCCGCGATAGCTTTGCAGCGTCGAGATGCCCATCTTCGAGAAGACCTTCAGCAGTCCCTTGTTGATCGCCTTCTTGTATTTCTTGAGCGCCTTCTCAAAGCGTGACGCCCGGAGGCAGCATTCCCTTGCGCGCGAGATCTTCGAGGGTTTCGATTGCGAGATACGGATTCACCGCGCTGGCGCCGTATCCGATCAGCAGGCAGAAGTGCTGGACTTCTCGCGGCTCGCCCGATTCGATGATGAGCGCGACCTGCGTACGCGTTCCTTCGCGCACGAGGTGGTTGTGAACGGCCGTCAGAGCGAGCAGGCTCGGGATCGGAGCAGACTCTGCATCGACGTTGCGATCGGACAGAATCAGCACGCGAGTATCCGGACTTGATCGCGAACGAAGCGCGCTTGCAGAGGCTGTCGAGAGCGCGCTCGAGTTCCAGGCCGCCGCCGGATCACGCTGATAAAGCGTCGGCAGAGTAGTCGGCGAGGAAGATCGCTGGTGGAGACGCGACGCAGCTTCTCGAGATCCCAATTGGTCAGGATCGGATGCTCCAGCTTGAGCGTGTGGCAATGCTGCGGCGTCTCATCGAGAATGTTGCGCTCGTTGCCGATATAGCTGGTCAGCGACATCACCATCTCTTCGCGAATGGGATCGATGGGAGGATTCGTGACCTGCGCGAACAAGCTGCTTGAAATAGTTGAACAGCGGCTGCGGCTTGTCCGATAGACAGGCGAGCGGCGTGTCGGTGCCCATCGAGCCGATCGCTTCTTCGCCGTTGACCGCCATCGGCGTCATCAGCGTGCGGATGTCTTCGTCCGTGTAACCGAAGGCGCGCTGCCGTTGCAGGAGTGTCTCGAAGTCGGTGCCGTGCACGCGCGAAGGCGCGGGAAGATGATCGAGGTGATCTGATTCTGCGTTCAACCATTCGCCGTACGGCTGCCGCGATGCGAGGTTGCTCTTGATCTCCTCGTCGGGAACGATGCGCTTCTGCTCCAGATCGACGAGCAGCATGCGGCCGGGCTGAAGACGGCCTTTGTACTTGACGTCTTCGGGCTTGACCGGAAGAACGCCGGTTTCCGACGCCATGATCAGGACGTTGTCGTTCGTAACCAGATAACGCGCCGGGCGCAGGCCATTGCGATCGAGCGTTGCGCCGATCACGCGTCCGTCGGTGAAGGCGACGGCGGCAGGGCCGTCCCATGGCTCCATCAGCGAAGCGTGATATTCGTAGAACGCTTTCTTCTCGGGCATCATGGTGGTATCCGCATCCCACGCTTCGGGAATCAGCATCGCCATGACGTGCGGCAAGTTCGCGGCCGGCCATGCGCAGCATCTGCACGGCGTTGTCGAGGGCGGCCGAATCGCTGCCGTTGGCCGGAATGACCGGGAACAGCTTCTTGATGTCGTCGAACAGCGGCGACTGCAGCACGGACTGCCGCGCATACATCCAGTTCACGTTGCCGCGCACTGTGTTGATCTCGCCGTTGTGGCAAATCGATCCGGAACGGATGGGCAAGCTGCCAGGTCGGGAATGTGTTCGTCGAGAAACGCTGGTGCACAAGGCAGAGAGCGCTCATCGCATCGGGATCAGAAAGCTCCCGATAAAACTTCGTGATCTGCGGAGCGAGCAGCAGTCCCTTATAAACGATCGTGCGCGAAGAAAGCGACGGGATGTAGAAGAAGCTCTTGTCCTTGATTTCAGGCGATTCGAGGACTTCCCGCTCGGCGCGCTTCATGACGACGAAAAGCTTGCGCTCAAACGTCTCCTGGTCCATCCCGGGCGCGCATCGGATGAAGATCTGCTCGATGTATGGCTGGCTGGCGCGGGCGACGCGACCGATCGCATCGCCGTAGACCGGCGTGTCACGCCATCCGAGTACTGCTAAACCTTCTTCAACAGCAATGCGTTCGAGTATTCCTTCGCAGACCAGACGCTGTGTATGTTCGACCGGCAGGAACACCATGCCGACGCCGTACTCGCCTGACCGGCGGCAGGGTGAAGCCGAGTGTTCGCGCACTCACGGCGGAAGAATTTGTCCGGAATCTGAATCAGAATTCCAGCGCCATCGCCAGTTTCCGGGTCGCATCCGCAAGCGCCGCGATGCGTCAGATTGATAAGAATCTGAATGCCCTTCGTGATAATCTCGTGCGACGGTTCGCCGTTGATGTTGACGATGAAGCCAATGCCGCATGCATCCTTTTCATTCAGAGGATCATACAGTCCTTGTTTTACAGGTAAGCCAGTATTCGTAACAGAGTGATCCACTTTCCCTCCGGCGTGTGGGATATCGTGAAGTATAGCACCCACTTTCACCTTAAGGCAATCTAAAATTGTACCCTTTACTTTTAAGGTTGGCTTAAGATACAATCGCGTCTGGTGACCCTCGATAAGCTTAGGCTCTTTCGCGATATAGCCCAGACGAGAAGCCTTTCCCGCGCGGCCGAAATCAATGGAATTACTCCCTCCGCCGCAAGCCAGCAGGTCAATGAAGCTGAGCGTTCTCTAGGGGTTATGCTGCTCGACCGGTCGACGCGGCCGCTTTCGCTCACAGTCGAGGGCAGACTCTATAGCGATATGTGCCGGGACATTCTCCGGCGCAACGAAGAGTTTCAGGCGTCACTCGACCAACTCAAATCGGAGGTCGCCGGCACCGTCCGGGTGGCAGCGATTTACTCGGTCGGGTTGTCCGAGATGTCCGACCTCGAGACTGAGTTCCACCGCCGGCTTCCCGCCGCGAAATTAGAGGTTCAGTATCTACGGCCGGAAAAAGTTTATGAATCCGTGGCTTCCGACCGTGTCGATTTGGGTTTAGTCAGCTACCCTGAACCCACACGAGAAATAGCCGTTTTACCTTGGCGACGCGAAGAAATGGTATTGGCGGCGGCCCCGAGTCATCCTCTGGCCTCACGCTCACGCATCGATCCTCAAGATTTAAATGGTGTGGATTTCGTCACCTTCGATGACGATTTACCGATTAGCCGTGAAATAGGACGCTACTTAAAAACTAACGGTGTTGAAGTCAACACGACGATGCATTTTGACAACATCCAGACCATAAAGGAAGCTGTCATTTTGGGATCCGGCGTGAGCATCGTTCCGGCTCGCATTCTGCAGGGTGAGCTTGCCGACGGAAGGTTGTGCGCGGCGCCGCTCGCTGAACCTGGCTTGTATCGTCCTGTCGGAATTGTGCACCGGAAGAAGAAGCGTTTCCACCGCGCGGCTCAGGCGTTCTTAGACCTGCTGCAGGACAAGCCCGCCGAGGCATGGCATTCGTCGAACCTCGTTTCCAGCGTCTAAATTATCGCCGCAGTTCTGCGGGCTCGGCTGTATTGCTGCTCTTGATCTGCTCCAAGAGACCGAGCATGCGTTCTCCCGCAACAGATCTGTGTCCGTAACGCAGATCGTGATAGAGTCCCGTGAACTCGCTGACCAGGACGGACAGCGGCGAGTCCGGTATGACGCGCGCAAACTCCGCCGGGGTAAGCCATGCCGGCTTTTCATATCCTCTCTTTCGCAATAAGGCGAGCATCTGCCCATAAAGCAAGGCGGCATCCGAAGCGCCGGCCCCTCCCTGCCGGATGCGGCGGGCGTGATGTCTGTGCCGCAGAGCGTGAATCAACCGAGGCAGCAAGAGAAACGCGGCGGCGCCGACTAATAGCGCCATGCCGACAAACGGGGCGACGAATTTTATGGTGGCCAGGACATCATTCCACTTCGGCGTCACTTGGGCCAACCAGCGTTCGGTGGAGAATCCCTTCCAGCCGCGCGCCGATCGCTCGAATCGAGAAGCCAGGTACAACTGATGCTCAAGATCGTAATCGACCACCCAACGCTGCCAGAACATTTCCGCGGTATCGAGATACATCGCCAGCGTGGTCCATGGCTTACCGGAAGGCGAGCCACCGGGCGGCGTGGGATCGAAGGTAACCCATCCTTGTCCGGGAATCCATGCTTCCACCCAGGAATGAGCATCAGAGGCGCGCAGCACATGCCAGCCTGTGATCGGATTGTAAGCTCCGCTTTGAAAGCCTGTCACGACGCGGCTGGGAATATGAACGACGCGCAGCATCACAGCCATTGCCGAGGCGAAGTATTCGCAGTGCCCTGCCTTGCGGTCGAACAGGAAATGCGCAAGAGGATCGCTAACCTCTTCTTTCAGCAGATCGGTTGTATAGGAAAAATTCGTGCGGAGGTAGCGCTCAAACACACGAGCGCGGTCTGTTGTTGATCCTCCTCTGTCGAGACTCCGCGCCAATTCGATCGTCCGACGATCTACTTGCGGCAAGAGCAAATGCTCGGTCGCAACGGAAGGAGCCAGGGGAGGCATTGGAATTGGAGAGGCGCTGGCTTCACGCCGGAAGCTGGTGGCGTAATATTGCGCAGCCGACCCAAAACCAAAGCCTGTGCGATAGGCATCCTGTGGCGTTCGCACCAGCAAAGGCAACGCGATGTTGATCACTTCCGGAATGTCGGCGAAGAACAAAGCATCCGTCTCAATCGAATCGATCCGGACGTGGTAACCGATTCGTTGACCAACGCGGCGCCGCTGATCATCGTCTGCGAGGAACGCCATTCCATCCTTGACTCGAATCGTTTGGTTGAGAGCAGGTGGGTTGTACCATCGGCGGCCGTCGAACTGGCTTAGCGCTCCGCCACGCCATTTCAGCGGCAAATGCTCATTTACGTTATCGATCCTGATGTGTACGAGCGGCGTTGCGCTCTGTTGGATACGGCCGATCTGCCCCAAGGAAATCTCATTTGAGAAACCTGTGACGTGAAACTTATCGGGCACGAGGGACCGGAAGGCCGCCTGCGCGGTGCGCGGCAGCAGCACGAAGAGTCCCCCGGTCATGAGCACGATAGCGATGGTGATGGTCGCCGTAAGCGCGGCCAGACGGCTATGGAAGCTCAGGTTCGCCGTCGCGATTCGACCGGGCCGCTGGCTTGAACGTCGAATTTCCTGGCAGCAGAATGTCGCGACGCCGAACACGATGAAGAGCGTTAGGAATACGAAGAAACTGATGTTTGAGGAAAGAAGCGTCGCAGCGACAAGTTCGAGGAACGCGAGAAGCTTAACGAAAAAGAAGTCGCGATTGGTGTGCGCCGACAGAAGACGAATGACGGACAAAAAGCAAACGAGGTGAACGGTGGCAGGGATGAAGTCCTGCGATACGTAGATATAGTCGAGTGGATAGAAACCGATGTATGCAAGCGTCAGGGCGTTGGCGATTGCAGGCGGTAATCCCAGCGACGGCCGCTTCAAGATGAGCGCCGCCGCGCGCACAAGCAAACCAAGCGACGTGAGCGCTATGGTCACGGTGTCGAGATATCCGGAGAACGCAAGCGCCAGGAAACCGCTCGATAACAGGCCGAGTAGCGAGACCTGAAAGAACTGCTCTACCGCATATACCGCGGGCCGGGCCGAAGGAGTAGGCTCGGGGGGTGCGCCCATACATCTATGGTAGCTGCCGTTGTTCTATGCGGCCGACTCTTATTTGGCGTCGAGGAGAGTAATGCCGTTTTGATTCGGCTTGCGTTTTAATGCAGGTCCGCTATATTTCGTGATCGTGACCTCTCCGAGATACAGAATGCGACATCCGTTTTCGAGATGACCACCGAACGCCGGTTTGTCTTGCGCGGACAGAGTGATGTGGATGTGAGGCTGGCCATCGGCGATGATTCCGCCTGAGTTCAGGATTTCGAACGCTCCTTTGACGTTTTTGAATTCGTCTTTGGGCTTCGTAGCTGATGATATGACGTAGTGATAATTGCACTCCTGCACTGAGCCGGCAGTGATCATCACGTGGCCATCCTGGATGTTCTTCTGCTTGATGACATCGTTGATGCTTTCGAGGAGGAGCGCATCCCGATCGAGAACGATCCGGTAAACTTCCTGTACCTGCGAGGGTCCAAAGACACGTGGCGCCGGAGGGTCAGCGGCAAAAGCGGCAAGTCCGCTGAATATGGCTGCAAAGAATAGTCGATTTGGTTTGGTCATTCGGTTCCTGCGTATAGAGTATCCGAATGACCAAACCGAGCGGTTAGTTGGCGACTAACTCGGGCTGCAATACGGGAGCCGGAGGAGGAGGCGCCGGAGGATTGAACTTCACCGAGACCAGCTTCGACACGCCGGGCTCCTGCATCGTTACGCCGTACAAGCGCCTGCGCCGATTCCATCGTGCGCTTCGAGTGCGTGATGACGATGAACTGCGTCTGCGTCGACATTTCCTTCAACAGGCGTGTCAGGCGATCGATGTTCGCTTCATCGAGCGGCGCGTCCACTTCGTCGAGCACGCAGAACGGGCTCGGCTGATACTTGAAGATCGCCATCAGCAGCGCCATCGCGGTGAGCGCGCGCTCGCCGCCCGAGAGCAGCAGCACGCTCTGCAGTTTCTTTCCGGGAGGCGACGCGACGATATCGATCCCGGATTCGATTGCGTTCTCGGCATCACTCAAGCGCATCTCACCGATCCCGCCGCTGAAGAGCGTCTTGAACATCTCGCGGAAGTTGTCGTTGATGGCGTCGAACGCCTCGGTGAATCGCTTGCGCGCTTCGAGATCGATTTCGCTGATCGTCTTCTCCGTGTCGCGAATGGATATCAAGCAGGTCCTGCCGCTGGGCGTTGAGGAAATCGTAGCGCTGCTGCGCTTCTTCGAACTGCTCGAGGGCTTCTGTATTGACCGGCCCTAGCGCATCGATCTTCGAGGTCAGTTCCTGAGACCGCTGCTCGACTTCAGCCAGACCGACTTCGTCCAGAACCGTTTCGTCCCCTTCGGCAACTTCTTGCAGCGTGCAGCCAAGTTGCTTGTTGCAGGTCTCCTCCAGATACTTCAGCTCCGCCTGTTTCTTGACCAGTTCCAGCTCGATCTGCGAACGGCGGTCCGAAGCAGCCTGAACTTCCTGTCGCGAGATGCGCAGCGATTCGTCGGCTGCTGCGAGTTCTGCCCGGCCCTTCGCTTCCTGCGCGGCCAAGTCCGTTGCAACGGCATCGCCATCGGCGATATGCTTGGCGAGTTCCGAGGCGCGGCTGTCGAGTTCGATGTTGTCCGAAAGCAATCGCGCCTTCTCGACACCCAGCCGCTCCATCTCCTGCGTCAACTGCTGGCGGCGATGCGCGACTTCGCGAATCTGGTTCTCGAGTCGCTGCTGCGCGGATTGCTCGGCGCGACGGCGCTCTTCGAGTCCCGCCAGCTCGACGCGCAATCGCGGAATGCTCCTCGGATAACCGGGCCACATCCTGACGCAACTCCTCGAGCGCCGCGCGAGCCTCTGCCAGCGCCTGTTCCTGCTGAACGCGCGCCTGTTCCTTCTCGGCAACCAGTATGAGGTTTTGTTCCCGGCGCGCGCCGAGCGCTCCCGTTCCTGCATCAGCCGCTGCAACTCGGTGCGGGCGATCGACAATCGAGACGCGGCACGATTGAACTCTTCGCCCATCTTGCGAATCTCATGGTCGAGAGCAACCGCGTCTTTTTCCTGCCTTTGCTGCTGGCCGCGCAGCCGTTCGAGGTCTTCGGTCAGCTGCGCCATCTCGAGATCGAGATCTTCGAGCAGGCTCTTGGTGCGATCGAACTCCTTCTGCTTCGACGCGTGTTGCGTGGTGACTTCGCGAAGCTCGCGCTTCAGGCCGAGAGGACCGCTGCCGGTTTTCTTCCGCCGCTCACAGCGTGTCCGTGATAGCAGACGCCGTCCGGCAGGAGGAAGTAGATCTCCGGGTATTGAACTGAGAGCCGCTGCGCGCTGGCGCGATCTTCGACGATGTAGCAGCGGGAAAGACGGGGAAGCAGATCCGCCGGCGCTGCGCTTAAGCCGTTGGTCAGGCGCAGCACATCGCTCAATTTGGCGACGATGCCAGGCTCAGACACGGGTGTCGCGATCTGAGCTTGAGGAACCGACTCATTTTCTTCGGGGTGAACGAGGAAAGTCGCGCGTCCATCCGTGTCGGAGCGCATGAAGCGCGATACCACGCTCGGCCTGCTCCCAATCTTTTACGACTACGATATTCCAAGCTCCTCGTGAAGGAACTCTTCAGCCGCCTTTTCATGAACCGGGATCAACTTCGACAAAGTCGGCCAGGACGCCGATCGGCGCGAAGTCCCCCGCTTGGCCCTTCTCCACAGCCTTGAACAGCCGCTTCACGGACTCGGTCGTATAGGAACGGTGCGATAGAACTTCCTCGAGAGAATCGCGCCGGGCTTTCAAGCCGCGATGTTTCCGCCCGGAGTTCTTCCAGCTTGCGGCGCGCTTCTCCGGCACGCGCTTTGCGCGTGGAGAGCTCCTCGTCCACTGTTACGGCGCTGCTCGACGGTCGTTTGCAATTCCAGTTGACGGACCGACTGCTTCTGCGTGAGTTCTGCCTTAAGGGCTTCGAGACGTTCGCGATCATTATTGGCAGACGCTTCGTCGCGCTGAATTCGCTCTACATCGCGATTGATTCCGACGAGGTACTGGTCGATTTGCGCGAGCTGGTTCTTCAACCCGGAAGCTTCGCCCAGCAACTTCAGCACCTGCTGCCGCGAGCCTTCCATGCCGCGCTCGCGTTCGCGCAGCAGGCCTTGCGAACGGTCGCGCTCTTCGGCTTTGAGTGCCAGAGCCCGTTGCGACTGTTCGAGCCAGTTGTTCGACTTCCTGCAATCGTTCTGTGTGCTGGGCGAGTTCAAACTGCTGCTGCTCGAAACGCTTGTCGAGATCCTGGGTTTCGCGTCTCCCCACGAGTGAGACGCTCCTCGATCGACCCGATCTGCCGCGCCTGCGATTCCAGGCGTCCACGGACGCGCTCGGCTTCGACTCGAAATTCCGCCAGTTCCTTGCGGGCTTCGGTCAGCTTCGCTTCGATCGCATAAGTGTGCTCCTGGAGCGCCGTATGGTGTTTCTCGCTTTCGCCAATCTCCGTGTGAAGCTTCTGAAACTCGCCGGTGGCCAGGTTGAGATCGAGAGCGATCTTGGTGAGTTCCCTTTCGAGCATCCGGAAGCGGCCGGAGAGAGCGATTCGTAACTGCTCCACCTGCTCCGTTTTGAGCTCGCCGTATCGCTTTGCTTTAGCAGCCTGACGCTTCAGTGAATTGACCTGCCGTCCGACTTCCTCGAGGATGTCGAAGACGCGCGTCAGGTTATTCTTCGCCGATTCAAGCTTGGCCTCAGCGAGGCGTTTCTTCGTCTTGAAGCGCGTAATGCCCGCCGCTTCTTCGATCACCGCGCGGCGATCTTGCGGCTTCGTGCTGAGAATCTGGCCGATACGGCCCTGCTCGATGATCGCGTAGCTTTCCGGGCCCAGACCGGTACCCATGAAGAGGTCCTGAATGTCCCGCAAACGAGCCGTGCCGGCCGTTGATCAGGTACTCGCTTTCACCGGACCGGTACAGCCGTCGGGTGATCGTGATTTCTTCTTCTTTGTTGTTAACGACGGCGCTGCCGTGGGCATGCGCCACTGCCATTCCCGTTCCCATGGCCGTTTCCGTTGGCTTGGGCGGGGAATTCAGCATGCACCGTGGGGTCGACCATCGTGATCGTCACCGAAGCCATGCCGACAGGCTTGCGATCGCGCGTTCCGGCGAAAATCACGTCTTCCATCCGGCTTCCGCGGAGGCTTTTGGCGGACTGCTCGCCTAGAACCCAACTAATCGCGTCGCTCAGATTCGACTTGCCGCAGCCGTTCGGGCCGACGACAGCCGCAATACCTGCGCCATGGAAGCGCATCTCCGAACGGTCACAAAAGGACTTAAACCCTTGGAGTTCAACACGTTTCAGCTTGAGCAATGGGTGCTCCCCTTTCCGGCGACAAAAAATTTTGCGCGGGCCCGGCAGAGGGCCCGCGTCTCGGGGGATGCAACCTATCCTAAACCCATTTGCCGCGCTTGTAAAGCGCAAGGACTACGAAGTTTTGATTGTCAACGCGGCGGACCACTATATCTTGTGGTCTTCTTCTTCTTTATTCTAAGGGCGTCAGCGTCAGTTTCCGGAATTCCACAGCCCCATGATCTCCCTGCACAATGATCGGACCTGGCTTCCCTTCATCCGGGTCGATACCAATCGCTGTAAGCCCATCGATCTCCTTGTTATCTATGACGTTGATGCCATTCAAAACGACGGTGACGCGGTTCTCGACAAGGGTGATATCGAATGTTTGCCATTCGTTAGCGGGCTTGCTCGCGTTCTGCGTCGGCAGGATCCGGCTGTATAGCGCTCCGTTTCCGTGAGTGTTTGGAGGTTGCCCGTGGTCTTCGAGGATCTGGACTTCATACCTCCCGCGGAGACCGACGCCGCTGTTACTCTTGGGCCCGACGCGGTACTCGGCATGGAGTTTGAAGTTCCAGAACTTCTGCTCGGTCACCAAATCGACAGCGCCCGGGACATTGGCGGTGACCCCGTCTTTGACTGTCCACTCAATTTTGCGCTCCGGTCGGAGAGGCCTCCAACCTGAGAGATCGCGGCCGCTGAAGAGTTCAACAGGCTGCCCCGCCTTCAGTTTCTTCGCATCGACCGATTTGAATTTCGGCGCACGCACTCCAGTCCAAGCCAGCTTTGCGGGATTCCCTTCAACTTCGCGCGTCCCTTCGAGCTTTCCGTTGACGTATCGAGCGCGCAGGTGTGTCACTTGCGGCTGATTGCCACGCGATCGAAACACAAGGTGCAACTCGCCATTTTCAATCGAGGACTCGTCGATTTTGTTGAGATCACCAGCGTAGGCGCTAATGAACGTTCCTGTTGGCTTGCCGGATTCTGCGTTGTTGAGTTCGAGCCACCAAGCGCGCCGTCGGTCATTCTCAGGGACAGTTATGTCCCAACGTCCGTTGAAGTCCTTGTTTGCGGCTATCAAAGACGCTGCCAGAGTGAGGAATGCGAATAACGTTCTGTTCACGCCGTAAATGTAGCACGACAAAAACTGCGCTGTCACAGCCCTAAAGCTTTTGGCGTCTAAAGCATGGGTACGAAACGTTGCGAGAAGCATTCCGAAAATTTGCCTGCCGGACGGCCGACGCTTGCGGCTCGCCTGGCAGTTTTGCGATTGGGGTTGCGGTAATTTTGGCGTGGGTCTTGACCGGGCCGTATTTTCATTATTCGGACACCTGGCAACTCATCATCAATACGGGAACGACGATCGTCACTTTTCTGATGGTGTTTCTTATCCAGAACACGCAGAATCGCGATGCCAAAGCGATGCAGCTCAAGCTGGACGAATTGATACGCGCGGTAAGCAAAGCCAGAAATGAACTCGTGGATCTCGAAAATTCCGACGACCACAAGATCGCCGAGCTGACAAAAGAATTTTCAGCTATTCGGGAGACTCTCGACCAAACGAATGTTTCGGCCCCTGTCGCCGACAAGACAAACTAGAAGTTGCGCCAAGTGTTCACACCTGTGATGCCGGCGAACCGCGCGATAGCCCATCATCACTGAAATTTCAACGGGTTAGCAATGTGGAAATGAGCATGCCTTGCGCGGTGTATGCTCGTTTCAATTGCGCTTCACGTTCTGGCAGTCGTGTTGTTGATCCTGATCGCTCCTTCGCCGCTGAACGTTATCCGCATTCCAGCCAAAGCGCGTCCGAAAGTTCGTATTCTATTGCAACCTGTCCCTTCGCCATCCAAAGGGGGAGGCGGGTCAAGTACTCCACTCCCACCGAGTCGAGGCGTACTGCCAAGATTTGCGCAACGGCAATTCGCGCCGCCGGTTGTTGTTCCTGCCAACCTTGCGCCGAAGCTGGCAGTTGAACCCACTTTGGTAATGGCTGCCAATGTACAGTTGCGTCCGCCCGAGGGTCCTATCGGACTTCCTAGCGGAGTGCCGGGTCCGCCATCGGGAGGTCCGGGTAGTGAGGGCGGCTTGGGCGACGGAGATAAGGGCGGAGCGGGCAACGGCGGAGGTCCCGGAGTGGATGGGCTTCATGCAGTTCCATTGCGAGGCGATATAAGAGCGCCCGTCGTGCTTTATAAGCTTGAGCCCGAATATTCCGAGCAGGCCCGCAAGGCGCGCGTTCAAGGCACAGTGGTGCTGGAAGGCATCATCGACGAGAAGGGTCTGACACGCGCCGTGAAGGTTCGGGATGGACTGGGATTTGGACTGGATGAGCAGGCGATGGAAGCGATCAAACGCTGGCGATTCCGTCCGGCAACCAAAGACGGGAAGCCGCTCGCTATCATCGGAACGTTTTATCTGACATTCCGATTGCTCTAAGAAATCTACTGTAGGCGCGCCCGATTTTTCTCGCTATATACGAGTTCCTCAAAAATTGCAAGCACTTGTTTGCGATAGTGGTAGACCCGTTTCAAGTTGTCGCGAAAGCCGGGTTCGAAACGCTGAGTGCTCAGCCACTTGTGCAGGAGCGGCTTCGGAATATCGATATCTCTGCGAAGCGAATCAACTGAGTGGCCGCGCAAGAACAGGCCGTAAAACATCGCCGCTTCGCGTTGGGAAGCAAGGGGATCGAAATCGTCTCTCAGCTGCATGCTCTTCACTACCAACCGCCACAAAAAAAGAAGTATAAACAGGGAACTCTCTACTGGCAAGTAGAATTCAAAAGAAAACTGAAATCGTTGTCCAGGACCCTGAGAGTCTTCCCGTTTAGATGACGCCAAGTATCCTTGAGTTTCAACGACTCGCAAACCCTGGGGAATCAGATTTTTTTCAAAAGGGCGCTAAGAGCTTCGTAGCCGCCTGAGCCTGCCTGCATGTCGACAATACCGCCACTGGCGTCGACCAGAACATACGTGGGAAACGAGCTAATCTCAAAAAGCGCCGGGAGATTGGTATCTTCATTGACGACGATCTTTGCCGTGCGGGGCGAGTCCTGGAGATATTTGCGCACTTTCTGTCGCCCCTCGCCGACGCTCACCGCAATGACCGGGACGTTCGGCGATTCCTTCACGATGCGCTCTACCGCGGGTTCATCGCGTTTGCAATAACCGCACCAGGTAGCCCAGAACTGAATCAAGTAGGCCTTGCCCTTTAGAGACTCGTTGGTGAAAGACTCGCCATTCAGCGTTTTGGCTTTGAATGGCTGCATCGGAGGTCTTCCCACAAAAGCGGCTAATGGGAACGCAATCATGCCGGCGAATAATTCTCTGCGGTTCAATTTAACCTCGAGGCGCCAAACTCTACTAACATTTCCAACATACCTGATCGTCGAGCCAATCTCCGGATCCGGAAACGTATTGGTCTAAGTGCGCATAGTAGTAAATTCGTCCGCCGCCGCGCTCCCGGTGACCTAACCCATCACTTTGCCGTTTGGCAAGCTTATGGTTTGTTCGGACCGAACCGGAACGATTTCAGCCGACGTTCCAACCGAATGCCGAGTACCCGCGAATGCCCAAGCACCCTCCGGCACTTCCACGACTCGGCGACAACCCGTCAACTCGGATTTGTAAACCCTACGCCATGGATCGTTACTGGTCCATCATGGCGATTCCGATTCGCTGATTCGCGCCCTGTCGTAGGCCGGTGGGATGGGCGCGCCAGTGATGCGCCCGCGAAGCCGAGCCTCGCGACCAGCAGAGGAAGCCGCGCTCAAGCGTAAAGACGGCTGGCCAGGAACAACGTTCGGTCGCCGCCGAGCGACCCTACTACCGATGTTGTGAGACTCGGTGAGAATGGCGCGCCGGAAAGCCCGCAGATGACACCCAAGAACTGCCACCTGCTCACGACTCCTTTTGGCCACGCCATGCGCGTTGGAAAACAACCACTTTTCCAGGGCCGAGGGAAAGGTCGTAGACGAAGCTGGATGCCTCCGGTCGCCCGCGATCTTTCCTTTCGAGTCATTCCTATAAATCCGGCCCCACCTGTCCACAGCAGACGAGTGTAGGAATACTGCGCGGGTTACAGGGCGTTACATTCGTTCAACTGTGGATGCTTCCAGGTGATTTATCGTCTCCCGGTTCGACCGCCTCCAGCATTGCCGTGTACGCAAAGCCCGCTGCCATGTCAGTAAGCTGCTGTCCGATTGCCGGGTCGAATTGCGATATCTTGGCGATGACACTTTGAATCCGCTCGTTATCAAGCGTCACAATCACGGATCTTAACTCGCCAACCAGTTCCCGTGGTAGTGCTTCAAGACCTTCTTTGCTTAGCGGAACTGTCCGCTGCTCCTTTTGCGATTTAATAAACACACGCCTCAGACCAAGATGCCGGGCCATGCAATCGAAGAGCTCACTGGGCTGATACGGCTTCCGGACAAAGTCGTCGACCCCCGCCGCTAGTAGCTTCTCGCGATCGGTGGCGAAGGCTGAGGCTGTCACCGCCACGATCTTCACCTCAACTCCGCCATCCAGAGCGCGGATTCGTCTGATGGCATCCTTCCCATCCATCAGGGGCATTCTCAGGTCCATCCAGATGAAGTGTGGCCGCCAGTTTTGAAATACCTCGACTCCCCGCGCGCCGTCCTCCGCAGACCTCGATTCAAATCCAGCACGATCCATCAACCGCTGCAGCACGAGCCGGTTTTCCTCAACATCCTCCACGATCAGAATACGGTAATCGGGCCGATCCAGTTCGACCCCCACCGTTGGTTCCCCCTGCGTTTTCAAACACGCCATTTCCGATTCGCCGACCGTCTCGACCGTAAGTTCCAGCCGGAATCGCGTTCCAGTGCCGAGCGCACTCGCGACCTCGAGGGTTCCCCCCATCAGCTCCACAAATTGACGGCTTATCGCTAAGCCCAGCCCGGTACCCTCCTCTTTTCCCCGCTTTCCGGCCTGAACAAAAGGGTCAAAGATTCGTTGCTGATCTTCCGGCGAGATCCCGATGCCCGTGTCCTCAACCTCGAATATCAGCATGGGGCGATGGACGTCTTCGGTGGTTCCAAGAGTCAACCGCAGCTCTACGAACCCTTTCTCCGTGAACTTGACGGCATTATCAAGAAGATTGACCAGTACCTGGCGCAGTTTACTGGCGTCTGTTCTTACGAATCGCGGGAACTCGCTGGAACCGTTCAGTCGAAGCGCAATGTTCTTGTTGCCGGCGCGAACGCCTGTCATTTCCGTGACATCGTCCACCAGTTGCTTCAGGTCACAGGACTCAATTTGGATATCGGTCCGCCCTGACTCAACTTTGGCGAGGTCCAGGACCGAATTGATGAGATGGAGCAGATGTTCGCCGCTGCGCTGGATGATGTCCAGGTCTTTCCGCTGCTTCTCAGAAACATCGCCATCGCGAAGGAGGCTCGAGAAGCCGAGAATCGCATTCAGCGGCGTGCGCAACTCGTGGCTCATGTTTGCGAGGAACGAACTCTTGGCTCGATTGGCCGAATCCGCGGCATCCCGGGCGATTCGGAGTTGATGGGTTCTTTTGTCTACCTGAGCCTCGAGGCGCTGCGCCGCAAGGTGCAGACTCCGTACACGCGCCCGGTAGGCGGTGAAGATAAGGCCGACAGTACTCAGGAACGCAATGCTTCTGAACCACCATGTTCCCCAAAGCGGCGGGCGCACGGTGATGTCCATGCTGACACCGGTCTCGTTCCAGAGCAGATCTTCATTCGATCCCTGCACCCGGAAAACATACTTGTCGGGCGCCAGGTTGGTATAAGTCGCGGCGCGCCGATCGGCGCCAACTTCGTTCCAGCTCGTTTCGAAACCCTCCAACTTATACCGGTAGCGATTGCTCTGAGGCGCGACATAGCTGAGTGACGCGAACTCGATTGTGAATTGATTCTGCCAATGCTCCAGGGTGAGGGCGTTACTGGCCCAAATTGGCTGGCGGAGCGGGGAATCGCGGGAAGGCGCCACAGGCTGGTTGAAGAGAAGGAAATTCGTAAGGACGACCGGAGGGCGAAACGAATTGGTCGAGACCCGGGCGGGGTTCAGCACTGTCAGACCGTGCGCAGACCCGAAGATCAATTCTCCTTCCGGAGTTACAGCACTGCGCTCGGTCAAGGTTGGATTTGCGAAATTGCCGGGCAATCCGTCCGCCTCCGAATAGTTATGCGCTTTCCCGGTTTGCGGATCGAACTCCGAAAGGCCCTCATGCGTCGCTAGCCAGAGATGTTGCCGGCCGTCTTCGCGAATATCCTGGATGTAATCATTCGCGAGACCGTTCTGCGTGGTGATACGTTCGAATGAATCGCGATTACGGTCGAACCGGTTCAGCCCGGCGCGGGTTCCGATCCAGAGGGTTCCCTGATGGTCTTCGTAGATCGAGGTTATCCCGTCATTGCTGAGACTGGCGCGATTGTGTTCGTTCTGGAGATAGACCGTGAAGCGCTCCGTATCCCGGTTGAACCGGTTCAGCCCAAAATTCGTTCCTGCCCACAGCGTTCCGGTTCGATCCATGAAGACTGTCCACGCCACGTCGTGAGAAAGGGTGCCAGGGAGTCGCGGATCGTTCCGGTAAGTTTTGAAGTGGCCAGTTCCCGGGTCAAACCGGCTGACGCCTCCTGCCTGAGTTCCGGCCCACAGCACTCCCCCAGGCTCTACCGTAAGGCCTCGTATGTCATCGCTGCTGAGGCTTTGCGAATCCGCCGGATTGTGCCTGTACGAGATGAAGCGGCCGGAGGCAGGGTCGAAATGATTCAGTCCCCCACCTTGTGTGCCAATCCAAAGCTTGCCAGTACCGTCCGCTTTGATGGCGGTGACCGTGTTGTGCGAAAGGCTGTGGGGATCTCTGGCGTTGGTCTGATAATGCAAGACTTGTCCTGTCTTTCGATCCAGCCCGTGAAGTCCGGCATTCGTCCCGATCCAAAGAAATCCGCTACTATCCGGGAGCACGGACAGGACCTTGTTGCTTCGCAATCCGTTTGGGTTTGCCGCATCCTTCCGGTAATTCACGAAGGCGGGGGGCGTGGTTTGAAACCGGCTGAGCCCGGCCTCGCTGCCCACCCACAGATTCCCTTCCGAATCTTCGAGCAGCGCCCAGATCAGGCCACCCATCCCACGATCGGGTTGATCCGCGTACCGGACGAAGTTCTTTCGGTCCTTGTCCACCCGGAACAGTCCTCTGCGGGAGCCGATCCACAGCAGGCCGTTACGATCCTCAAGCACCCTGTGGAACTCGATAGAAGGCGGGCTGTGAGCGCCATCCCAGGGTGGCGCGTAGCACCTGCATGCTCCGTTCCCGGTATTGACGCCACCGATCATATTTTCAGACAGTGACGTGAACCACGCCATACCCCCGAGGCCCGGCAACCATTGGACACCTTTGTCTGAAGATTCGCTGTAACCGCTTCTCGGGCTGTTCCAAACGCGCGAAAGCAGGCCTCTGGACCGATCCATCTTATACAGGCCCTGAGCATAGCCCACCAGGAGATTTCCCTGGGAATCCTCGTAGAACTCCCGGACCACGTGCCTGCGCGCGCTTTCCTCGGCAGGGTCAGGGTAGTGGAAGAACCGCCCGCTCGCGACATCCAGACGATCGAACCCACCGACGGTGTCCACCCACATCGCGCCTGTCCGATCCTGGTAAATCGCAGCGATGTGGTTGTCTCTCAGGCTATGGCTGTTGTTCGGATCATGCCTGTAATGCGTGAAAGTATCCCCGGCGGGGTCGAACCGGTTGAGCCCTCCGTAAGCCGTGCCGACCCACAGAATGCCGGCACGATCTTTATAGATCACCATTACGGTGTTTTCGCTCAGACTGCGTGGGTTGCGAGGGTCGTGGCCGTATCGCCGGAGAGTGTACCCATCGTAGCGGAACAGGCCGTCATCGGTACCTAGCCAAAGAAAACCGTAGTTGTCCTGAGCGAGCGCGAAGACCCGCTTCTGAAACGGCTTACCGCCAACCGAGAGCGCCTCGAAGCGGATATCTTGTTTCTCGATTACTTGAAGCCTCTGGATTCCGCCATCCTCCGGGGAGGCGGAGGAAGGTTGCACCCAATTGGAGAAGATAAGGACCAATGCAACAGGCAAGAGGCCCTTCGTAAAACAGGCACTGAGACGCCCTGCAACTCGTTGGTCCGGGGTAAGGCGCCGCAATATGTCGCTGAACTCCAAGCGAATTATACCCCCCGATCCAAAGTCTTCCTGACGGCCGCTCCACACGAGGCCGCTCCGCACGACCGCATCCGCTCGAAATTGCGCCGCTTCTCAGGGTTCGTGCCTCTTCCAAAACAATCGGCGCCAGTGTCCTTCACGGATAAGGGTTTCGTCCAAGTCGCCTTGGCCTCGAGCTCACAAATTCGATTCGCGTACCTCTCGCAAAGAAAGAACAACTTAGACGGATGATGGTCAGACTTGCTGACGATTCCGCAGAACGGCGGCGAAACAATGGTGAGCCGCATCGTTTTGCTTTCCGCCTAAAGCTCGAACTGTGGCGCTCGCCTTCGCGTAAACGATACTCAGGGGCATGCTCCTATTACAGGTGAATAAAAGCGAACAGCACCCGTTATCAGCCAGGCCCGGCGCCACTTCGGTTTCCCCTTGGGCGCCGGCGCATAAGGCACAGTGCGTCCCCAGGCGGCTGGTTTCCAAGGGCTTTGCAGCCGCCATCGCAGGCGGCATTAGCTAACATTCCAACATACCTGATCGTCGGGCCTGTAGCACGATCGCCAATCTCCGGATCCGGAAACGTATTGGTCTAAGTGCGCGTAGTAGTAACGTTGTCCGCCGCCGAGCTACCGGTGACTTAACCATCACTTTGCCGTTTGGCAACCTTATGGTTTGTTCAGACCGAACCGGGACGATTTCAGCCGACGTTCCAACCGAATGCCGAGTACCCGCGAATGCCCAAGCACTCTCCGGCACTTCCACGACTCGGCGACTTGGCGTCAAAGTGAAGAGTGTCTTTAAGGCCGACGAGTGTCACGATCCTAATACAATCAGCTTGACATCGGATGTGGAATCACGAACGAAAACGTGTCGGAATTATGCGGCGGGTCGGATTCTGTGACCCGCCGGTGAAGGCGACGGCAGGCTGAGCAGGCTGACTCGACAGCGGCAGGGCTCGAGGCTCTGAGTGGCAGGAAAACCATCACCGGCAATCATCATCGCTACTTTCGTAGGTGAACGTTTGCCCAAGTCTGGCAGGAAGGGCAACGCTTTCAATCTCTGCGGGTGTATGAAGCACTGTCAATGGGCAAAGGCCTTGCGCCGCGATTCGAGCATGCGGGTTCCCCTCTTGTCGTTGACCCTCCGCAGTACAGTCAAATAACGGTCGAATGCGCCCTGAACCTGTGGCGACCCCGGTCCGTAGCGAACATCGAGGAGAGCAATGGCTCGATCGAACATCTGTCTGCCGGACTCATAATCCTTCAGAAAGAATCGCGCCATGGCGAGACGTTCGAGAATGACAGGCCACAGATCGTCCGTCGGGCTGAGTTCCCGCTCAGCTTGCGCCAGCGCTCCTTCGAGCCACATTCGCGCGTCCCGATGCCGCCCTCCTGCCGCGCAGGATACAGCCAGACCCGCCTGAGCAATTGGGACCTCGCCGTTTGCTCTTGCTGGATTGTTTTCGAGTCCTGCAATGGACTTCTCGAACAGCTCGCGGGCGAGAGAATATCTGGCTTGCGCCATGTAGACCAGGGCCAAGTTGCCGGCCGCAACGGCGACGTCATAAGAGGAGGGGCTCCAGTTCCGTTCCGCGACATAGAGAATACGTCGAAAAACTGGCTCAGCCCTTGTATACTCTTCACGAGCCGCGTGAACTGACGCAAGCGTTGCCTGAGGAAATATTGTTTCCGGATGATCCGAACCGAACGCGCGTTCGTAAAGTTCGATTGCGCGACGGCTAAGTGCTTCCGCCCGGTCCATTTGGTTGAGATCGAAACAAGCGCCGGCAAGATTGCTGGTCAACCGAGCCACGAGTGCGTCCGGTAGAGGCTTCACCAGGAGCGCTCTCTGGAACCACTCTATTGCGACGTCCGAGCGACGCTGTTGCCGTTCGACAACGCCGATAACATTCATCAGGCATGCCTGACTCTTGCCGGGTGCACCGGCTCGTTGCAGGGCCGCAAGGGCAGACTCGAGTTGGGCCCGGCCTTCGACCGGCCGTCCTTCCTGCAGGAGCTTGTTGCCCGCGGCGACATCGCTGTCGTTTTCGACCGGACAGGATTCGTTTTTGTCCTCGCCGGAAGAAAGCGCGCCGTGCTCGATAGAAACGGACGATCGATCCATCCTTTCTGGCGCCGGGTTTGCGCGAACCGCAAACGTGATCAAATTCACAGCGGTTACAAGCAGAAAGAGAGACTTCATTCGACCTCCAGCCCGACTGGGCGAGACCGATTTTAGTCACTCGTACACGTTCCTCAATACCTGGCGCGTACACGGCTGGCGAAATGGAGGATACGAGCTATGACATTGGTTCTATTGGGGAACGCGGCGCACATCACGCCATTTGCGAGCTTGGCGGAGGATTATGAGGCAACGCGGCAAGGTTCGTAATGGTACACTCGCGGCGAAGTTGTGCTTGAGGTTTAATGATGACACCTCCGCTGTCTCCGACTGTCATACGCTTCGGCAGCTTCGACCTCGACATCGTCAATTCTGAGTTGCGGAAGAGCGGCGTCCGTTTGCGCATTCAGGAGCAACCGTTACAGGTTTTGACAGCTCTCGTCGCTCGACCGAACGAGGTTGTCTCGAGGGAGGAGTTGCGCGCTCTTCTTTGGTCCGACGGTACTTTCGTCGATTTCGAGCATGGATTGAACGCAGCGGTCGCGAGACTGCGGCAGGTTTTACAAGACTCGGCCGAGAACCCGAGATTCATCGAGACGGTGGCTCGCCGCGGATACAGGTTCATTGGACGTGTAGACGCCATCAACGGATCGGATCAACGAATGCCGGCCGTGACCGACCTCACCACGAATGGGAAAGAGGCGCCGGAGGAGAAGGCCGCCACAAACGGAAAGCCGCAGCGCAATGTGCATTCAGGCGCATGGCACTGGCTCATCTTAGCGCTCATCATCGCCGTACTCGGCGTCGCTGTAAATCGATTGGTTCTTTCGGATTCAACTCCACGAGTAACCGGCTACACGCAACTCACGCAGGACGCCCGCACAAAAGCTTTTCTCAGCAATGCCCTGCCGGTCATCGTGACGGACGGCACGCGCGTCTACTTCGCGGAACATGGCGACGGCTCCGCGCGGTCGTCACTTTACCAGGTATCCCAATCCGGCGGAGAGACATCTGTTATACCGACTGCGCTGAGCGACAACGTCGAGATCGGTGATATCTCGCCGGACCGCTCGCGCGTTTCACTGCAAACCTTCGCGTCTCCGGAGCCGGCGATGCAGTTGTGGACCTTGCCCCTCACCGGGGGAGCGCCGGCTCGACTGCACGATCTGGCCGGGCGGGACGCAACGTGGAGTCGAGACGGGCAAATGATTGCGTTTGCGAAGGCTAATGAGCTCTATATCGGCCAGGCAAACGGTCGGGATATCAGACTTTTAGTATCTGCCGATGCACCTGTAAGATGGCCGCGCTGGGTGCCGGATGGCAAAACTTTGCGCTATACAGTGGGCGACCCATCTGCTTGGATGAGGATCGAAGTCGTCGCGGCAGACGGAAGGGAGAAACGGCCATTGCTGCCTCAGTCGAATATCCGGTACTGTTGCGGCAACTGGACAACCGACGGGAAGTACTACGTCTTTGAGGTCCGGCGTGGAGATAGAAGTGACCTGTGGGCAATGCGCGAGAAGCCGTGGTTGATGTCGGGCGCCTCGAAGCTGTTTCAATTGACTCGAGGCCCGATGGACTTCAGGTCGGTGGCGCCAGCTTTGGATGGCAAGCGGCTGTATGCGTTGGGAGTACAAAAACGGGGCGAGCTGGTGCGTTACGACGTGGCGGCGGGACGGTTTGTGCCCTTTCTCGGGCGCCTCTCCGCGCACAGCGTCGCGGCATCTCGCGATGGTCAATGGTACGCCTGGGCCAGCTACCCGGACGGCGTGTTATGGCGAAGCAGAACGGACGGAAGCCAGCGATTGCAACTTACGCAGCCTCCGATGCGCGTAGACCTGCCGCAATGGTCGCCGGATGGGAAACGAATCGCATTCACGGCTCATGCCGAAGGTCGAACCGCTGCAGTGTATCTGGTGTCAGCAGACGGTGGACTGCCAGAGAGGGTGCTCAATGAAGGTCGCATTCAAACCGACCCGTCTTGGTCGCCTGACGGCAACTCGCTTGCCTTCGGGCGTATGCCCTGGCGCGAGGACAGCAAGGCAATCTCCGCCATCACCATCGTGAATCTGAAGACAAAGCAGGCGGCGATTTTTCCGGGTTCAGAAGGTTTATACTCGCCCCATTGGTCCCCGAACGGCCGTTACATGCAGGCCCTGACTGCCGTGAATCTGGAGTCCAGAATCGCCTTGTTTGACTTCTCGACCCAGCGCTGGAAGGAGGTGAGTGAACCGGGTGCCGCAGCTCCCAATTGGTCGCGCGATGCGAAGTACGTGTACTTCATCAAGCCGTACGTTGGTCGCCCCCAGTTATGCCGGTTACGGGTCTCCGACAATGTCACTGAAACGCTCACAGAGATCGACGCGCAACAGCTCGGCTGGACCATTGCAGGAAAGGGGTTTGGACTGGCCGCTGATGACTCCCCGCTGGTGTTGCGAGATACCGGCATCCAGGAAATTTACGCATTAGACTGGCACGCCCCGTAAGCAGGACATCCAATCTGGGCACATTGTAGCCCTGGACGACTTCTGGCTCAAGCACCAGACCAACGGGATGCTGCAGGCGATCGCCGATCTCCCGGCTCCACCATCGCTGCGATCGAGGTGAAGGCAGGTTTGGGCCGCCGGAGATGGTTCGGAGTTGGTTGGTTGCAGGAAAGCGTTGCGCCCCTCGTCCGTGCCGACCTTCCAGTGCGGACTACGGACTGTTGCCGCAACCTCGGAGACCGTCGAGAATACGCGACGGCCGGGACATGTCTACGGTATGGCGACAACCGTCCAAGTGGATTGTAACCGTCAATCAAATATTGGTTTTCTGCTCAAAAAAATGGAGCCGCGACGCCAGTCCCGCGTCAGACCATCAACGAAAGTAGCTCTGACCAGAAGCTTTTTTCGTGGAACTCACAATTCTGGAGGATAACTGATGGCTAAGACAGCTAAACCGAACATCCTCGTCATCTTTGGCGATGATATCGGCATGTGGAACGTAGGCGTCTACGCAAACGGAATGATGGGGCATACCCCGAATATCGACAGTATCGGCCGCGAGGGCATGGTCTTCACCGACCATTACGGCCAGGCAAGTTGTACAGCCGGTCGGGCAGCCTTCCTTATGGGTCAAGTGCCGCTACGGACGGGAATGACGACAATAGGAATTCCGGGATCGCCCCGTGGAATCCAGAAAGAAGATCCGACTATCGCCGAGGTTCTCAAGTCGCAGGGCTATACGACCAGCCAATTTGGGAAAAATCATCAGGGCGATAGGAACGAGTTCTTACCGACCGTACACGGCTTTGACGAATGGTTTGGTAACCTCTATCACCTGAATTCCGAGGAGGAACCCGAAGAACTGGATTATCCGGGCCAGAAGAACCCCGAGTACCTTAAGAAATATGGTCCACGTGGTGTTCTTCATACCTGGGCGACGGATGTAGACGATCCAACTGAGGATCCTGTCTTCGGCCGTGTCGGTAAGCAGAAGATTGAGAATACAGGCAAACTTACTCGTAAACGCATGGAGACGTTTGATTCGGAAGTGCTCGAAAAAACGCTGGATTGGCTGGATCGCACAGCCAAGGGCGACAAGCCGTTCTTCTGCTGGTTCAATACTACGGCCATTCACATCTGGTCTCATCCGCAACCGAAATACGTGCAGATGGCAGTAGATGAAGGACGTGCACAAGAGGATGTCGTTCGAGCCAAGATGCTGGAGCACGATGAGCAGATTGGCGTGCTGCTGAAGAAGCTCAAAGACATAGGCGTTGACGATAACACCATTGTTGTTTACACCACAGACAATGGCAACGAATTGATGATGTGGCCGGACGGCGGCTACGCTCCTTTCCGCGGTGAAAAGGGTACCAGTTGGGAAGGTGGCTTTCGTGTCCCTTGTCTCGTAAAATGGCCCGGCAAGATCGCGCCGCACTCCATATCGAACGGCGTTCAGAGTCATGAGGATCTTTATGCCACTCTGGCAGCGGCAGCCGGTGTACCGGACCTCAAGGAGAAATTGCTGAAGGGCCATGAGATGAACGGCACCACATATAAAGTCCATCTGGATGGCTACAACAATTTAGACCATTGGACCGGAAAATCACCGAAGTCGGCGCGCCGCGAGTTCTTCTATTACGATGAAACCGATTTAATGGCAGTTCGCGTAGACGGTTGGAAAATGCACATTGGGATCAAGAAAGATGGCAGTTGGTGGAACGAAAAGGTCTATCCGAATGTTCCGTACCTCTTTAACCTGCTGATGGACCCGATGGAAAAGATAGATCCGGAGTCTCATGAGTGGGGTTACGCCGGACGCAAGTTCTTTGCGCAGAAGATGTGGGCGCCTACTGCCGGCGCTCCCTTTATCGCGGCCCATCTAAAGAGCATTCAGGATTATCCGCCGCGTCAGGCAGCGGATACTCTGAGCTTGAAGAAAAAGCTTGAAGAGGCGATGGCAAAGATGGAAGCTGCTCGTACTTCGAACAACTAAGCACGACTGAATGGTCTTGATTGGGGTGCGCGACTCCTCACTGCGCGCACCCCAATCGAACTCGTTACGAGTGCAACAGAAAATGAGGTTGTACGATTTTGCCGTATAACGGCCGTTGCTCTCTTATGCGGATCGGCCGTGCGGCGGGCCCGATCAATCAGCGGAACGGCGACAAACCGTCAGAATGGATCGCCTCCGGGGTTGCATCAGCGAGGATTGGCTAAAGAATGCGCGTCCTTGAACGCATCGAAATAGTGGTTTTGGCCTTCGTCCTCATACTCACTGGCGACCGAGAGACCAACTGCTGACATGTGCCGACGGTACTCCGCGGCTCCAAGGGAGCGTGATTCCAATCCCGTCATCGCATCGTTCCAAACAATTGGTTCCGCAGGAGACGTAAACAGCAGCCGGCCCCCTGGCACCAGTATCCCGGCGATCCTCTCGATAAGGTGGCGCTGGTCCTCGGGCGAAAGCAGGAACATGAGTCCCCACGCCAGGACACCATCGAAAGTGCGATCGAAGAATCTCGAATCCTGGACGGCTTCGCAAACGACGGGTGTGTTCGGGAGATTGCGTTCGAAAGCCTGGACGAAAGATGGTGCTGCATCAACTCCAAACGTGCTAAGGCTTTCGGCGACCAGAACCTCGGTAATCGGAAAACCGGGCCCGCAGCCCAGGTCGATGACAGCGGCTCCGGGTGGTAGCGTTCGGGCCCACTTCCGCACCTGGTTCACGCCGATGCCGGTCGAACGGCCACTGCCGCGCCGGGCCAGAAACTCCGGCGCAATTCCTTCGTATCCATTCGATCGGTCCATCACGCCTCACAGTATCAGCTTGGGATCGCTCCCGGCGAGCGCCTGTTCGACATAACCCCGGAACGCTGGACTCCGCCTGGAGCGCGTGGCATCCAGAATTTCGCATAACCGGCGTCAACTTACGAGAAACGGTAGATTCTTATCGGAAGCGCCCCCACTGGAGGGCCGGGGGTACGCCGCAGTCGATTGGGCGCTTTCGATAGGACCGTTTGAAGGAAGCCGCTTACGGTGCTGCCGCGGTTATGGAGTTCTAAGGCCCTTCCTGCGAATTAGCTTCTGAGCAGTTGGATCCCGAGCATCGAATTCGGCGAACCACAGGCCCATAGAAGAGGCGGGATGATTTAAACACGTAATCGATTTTCAACGTTTGAGAGTGGCTGAGCAAGCTCGCAGGTGTCCCCTGACACACGTTTAGCGGGAACACTGCTGGCGCTCTACAAGTCGTCGTGTTCGAGTGCGGGTTACGAAGAATCATTCAACCCTGGCCGACTTCCGCATAGGCGCAATCTCGGCAAGGTGAACCATTGGCGGATCGTCATTAAGCCCCCGCAGCAAGGACAGGTAAATAAGCGCGAAACGCCGGGTGCCGGCTCGGCTTTTTCATGCGGGATGGCTCCGACCAGTGTTCGACAAATCGGCATAATGCGGGCACGCGTCCTTCGGGAAAGAAAGCCAAAGAATCGGATGCGCACGAACCCGCGCGGCAGCACATGAACCAGACCGCCGCAAGAATTCGTCGCCGGTAAGCGTCATTGTCTTCTGCTTATTACCGTGGGCGTAATCCTTCCATCGAAAGGTAACCCGACGGTCGTGGAAGGCCAGCAGACGATGGCTCGAAATAGCGACCCGGTGCGTGTAGCGTGCGAGGTATTGCAGCACGTGCTCTGGCCCACGGAAGGGCTTTTTCGAGTACACCACCCAGTCGGTTCGGTAAAGAGACCGGACGAATTCACAAAACAATCGACGATTGGACAGTGCCCTGAGGTCGCCGTGGAAGGATAGTTTTCCCGAGCCGAATGCTCGTCGCAGGCCGGCGACAAACTTGCCCCGAAAGACTTTACTGAGCACCTTCACGGGAAGAAAGAAGCCGTCGCGTGGGCGAATCCAGGAGGACTCATCGAAAGCGAGCCCTCCCGTTGGAACGACACAGTGAACGTGAGGATGATGCCTCAAGTTTTGTCCCCATGTATGCAGAACGCTTAGGAAGCCGATCTTGGCCCCGAGATGGCGCGGGTCTGCCGCAATCTTCAGTAACGTGGCCGCGCTGGTACGGAGCAGCAGATCGTAAAGGACGCGCTTGTTCTGCTGAGCGAGCGCAGCAAGCTGGTGCGGGATCGTGAAGACAACATGCGAATAGGGAACCGGCAGAAGCTCCTTCGTCCGTTCTGCGAGCCACCTGTCGCGGGCGCTGGTCTGACACCGTGGACAGTGTCGGTTGCGGCATGAATTATAAGAGATGGCCTGATGACCGCATTGGGAACAACCGTCGAGATGACCGCCTAACGCTGCGGTGCGGCAGCGCCGAATCGCGAGCAGTACCTTCAGCTGCGGCCATGTCAGCGATGAGCGGTGACGGTCAATGAAATCGTCCCCTATTGCGCGAATGATATCGGCCAGCTCGACAGCTGGTCGATTCATTTCGGCATCAGCCTTCGCGATCTTCGAACCAAACTGGCGTCGGCGATCTCCAGCGCATCCAGCGGGCTCGCTGCCGAATGCAAATGAATCCGCGAAAGATGGAGGTACACGAGCGTGTGCCGCAGGTCAGCATGGCCCAGCAACTTCTGGATTGTGTAGAGATCCGTACCTGCTTCGAGCAAGTGAGTCGCATAGCTGTGCCTCAGGCAATGGGGAGAGATCTTCGGATCGAGTCCAGCGCGGATCGCTGCTTCACGGCAGGCGGCCCACATATCTTGGGCGAAATGGGCACATCGGCCCGCCATCCGTTCCTAGTGCCCGGAAACAGGTACGTTTTCGGTTTCATCCACCGCCAGTAATCTCGCAGAACGTCGAGCAGCTTCGAACTCAAAGGAATGTCACGATCACGCCTGCCCTTACCTTGGCGAACATGAATCACCATCCGCTTACTGTCGATGTCAGCGACCTTTAGATTCGCCGCCTCCGTTCGCCTTAGGCCGGCTGCATACAAGGTCATCAGCATGGCGCGATGCATCAGCGAACTGGATGCTTCGATGAGCCGCGTGACGTCCTCCTGACTGAGAACGAGCGGCAACCTTCGCTCTTCCCTTGGAAATGGAATGTACTCCAACATGTACGCGCGCTTCAGCGTCTTCACATATACGAATCGGAGCGCTGCTACATGCTGACGAACTGTCTTGGAAGCGAGTTTGCGGTCACGGAACAGGTGTGCCTGGTACGCACGAATGTGATTGGGTCCGAGCTTCTCGATCGGCTGATCACAATACCGGGCAAAGTCGTCGATGATTCGCAGGTAATTCTTGATCGTAATTTCGGCGTAATTACGGCGCTGGAGTTCGTCCAGCACCATCTGACGTAACTGGGTCACAGAGAACCTCCTTCTCTGCGACAACACTACTGCGAAGCAAGTGCGCTCTAAAAGACCGCACGCAACGCGTCTGCCGCTTTAGCGGCTTCGTTCAAACGCCCATTGCTGATATTAGGCGCTTTAGCAGCTTGAAATAGCCAATCCACTAGTCGGCGACTTTACGTCCAATTGGACGTAAGGCCGGCCTAACGGCTTTCCGGTGAAGCTTCTAGCAAATTATACTTTCAGGGGAGGGATATGCCGAGCTCAAAATCCGTACGAACGCGAATCGCGGGAGCGCTCGGACTGGGACTGTGTTTGTGGGCGGCGTTCACCCAGGCGCAGCAGACCAGGCCGCAGGACGTGGGCGCTGAGACGTCGGTCGCGAGTCTAACGCAAGTGCTGGGGCGTCCGACGAATAATTCCATTACCACCAATGTTCTCGCCCCAGGCGATATCGAAGCCTACGCCGAGTATGGCGTGAAGACAGGCGTCTATTCGCGAAAGACTCCGGTTGCGAAATCCGCGGCACGGACGCCATTCGAATTGACGATGGACAAACTGGCGGCGAACACGCGTTACTATTACCGGCTGCGGTATCGTCAACCGGGTACGCGCGATTACACGGCGGGAACCGAATACAGTTTCCAGACGCAGCGCCCTCCCGGTGCGACGTTCACATTCGACGTGCAAGCCGATTCGCACCCGGAGCGTGTAGCGAACATGTACAACCCCGAACTGTATGCGCGGACCATGATGGAGGTTCGGAAAGACCACCCCGATTTTTACATCACTCTGGGCGACGACTTCAGCGTCGATGAATTCCAGACTGTACTCACGCAAAACAAGGTGGATCAGGTCTACATCAATCAGAGGAGCTATCTGGGAATGGATGGAGCATCCGCGCCCATCTTCCTTGTCGCAGGAGGACACGAGCAAGGGGCGATGTACCTGTTGGATGGTACTCCCAATAATGCCGCGGTATGGGTGGGCAGAGCGCGAAACAAGTTCTATCCGCTGCCGGAACCGAATGCCTTTTATACGGGCGATCAGGACAAGGTGGAATTTATTGGCTCGTTGCGAGATTATTACGCCTGGACGTGGGGCGACGCCCTCTTCATCACGCTGGATCCCTATTGGCATTCGAAACAGCCGGTAGACACCATGCTGGTCGAAGGAGGCAAAGGAAGTCTAGCGACCGCGGCGGGGGCCGCGACCGGCAGAATGGTCTCCACGGACATGTGGGAGGTCACGCATGGTGAGGCTCAGTACCGCTGGCTCAAGAAAACGCTGGAAGAGAGCAAAGCGAAATACAAGTTCCTGTTCGCGCACCACGTCCTAGGAACCGGCCGCGGCGCTGTTGAAAGGGCGGATCTGTACGAATGGGGCGGCAGGAACGCCGATGGCGTGTGGGAGTTTGACAAGAAGAGACCAAACTGGGATCTTCCGATTCATCAATTGATGGCGAAGTATGGCGTGTCGATCTTTTTTCAGGGGCACGACCACATTTTTGTGCGCCAGGAAAAGGATGGCGTCGTGTATCAGGAGACGCCCAATCCCGCCAATCCCTTCTACGGCGCGACCACTGACCGGTTCCGCTCTGCCTACAAATCTGGAGATTATCGTCCTCCCTCGGGACACCTCCGCGTAACCGTTGGCCCGAGCATTGCGAAGGTGGATTACGTCCGATCGTGGATGCCGAAAGACGAGACGCCCGAACATCAGCAGGGCGAGGTAGCATTTTCATACTCCGTGAAGCCAGGAAAATAGACTGTGAGAACTTAGGCCAGGGAAAGAAAGGGAAGCAGCCGGAGCGTGATCTTTCGCGAGCAGCCATCAGTTACGAGAGCTTGAAGCGTCGCTTATTGAAGATGTAACTCGTCTCCTGATTGTTCTCCGGCACCGCTTTTCGCGCCGGGCCGGTCCGCAAGGAAGCTATCCACTTTGACGTATAACGCCCGTTGATGAGAATGAAGCAGCTGGTTGTCGGCTTGTACTTCGGCAGGTTATGGTTTATGAACTGGGCCCCCGGCAGACCCGCCGTCACGGGAAATCAGTGGCTTGCTGAAGTCGCTCCGGCAAGATTATGGTTTATTCGCGGCAAAGATAATGCTTTAAGTCACCCTACCACCCATCTATTCGCACCGGAAGCGACACGTCGTCTAGGACGCGATCACGCAACTCGGAAACTTATTTCTACCTGTATTTCCAACAAAACTCGCCCAAAATCAGGCCAGACCCACCAACCCACATGCCACGATAAGACTAGGAGATACGCATGTCGCAAGCCGCCACCGCACGAGCCAACGGAGCCAAATCGAACGGACCCATTACCGCCGAGGGCAAAGCCAGATCCGGGGAGAATAGTTTGAAGCACGGCCTTACCAGTGGCCGCGTCGTTCTCCCGCATGAATCGCAGGAAGCCTACGACAAACTCGAAGCCTCGCTCATCAACCGATTCAAGCCCGCCGACGATCTCGAAAGCGAACTCGTCCAGGAAATGGCTGCTGCCCGCTGGCGCCTCCGCCGCATCGAAGCCATGGAAGCCGCGCTCTTCAAGAAAGCTATCAAACAGCACGAAGAAGCCGGCACGCCCGACGCCCTCGACATCGCCTACGCCGAAGTCGCAGAGTCGAAGTCCTATCGCATGCTTGTCCGCCATTCCTCCCAGCTCCGCCGAGCCTTTGAGAAGGCCTGGAAAGAACTTCAGCTCATTCAGGCAGACCGCAAAATCGACGAAGAAGACGAATTACAAAACGAACCCAGCATGGCCTTCATCAAACGCCAACTCGACGCCGTCATGATGGGTCCGCTACCCGTCGGGCGTAACGTCATGCCGATCGACAATCCGCAAATCCGCTCGTGACGAGTCAAGCGCCCCGGTTTCCTTGACCTCTCGCATGAATTACTCGATTGGCTACGCAGTTTCTCGCAGTTGCTGCAGCAGCTTGCCGTCGATCTTGGCTTTTATGGTCCTTCGATCGAGTCCAATGCGTCTGGCGGATGCTTCGTAACTGCCGGTCATGGAATAAATCAAAGTGCAGTACCGGCTGATTAATTCTTCGACGGAAATTTCACCTCGCTCGGCAGGCTCAAATAGGCGTTCGGTTGCAGCAGATTTTGCTCGAACGGGACGATAGTTTCTACGAATCATCAAATTCCGAACGCATTGTTCCAGCTCGCGATAGTTCCCGGGCCAATCATAGTCGACGCCGAGATTGAGGTCGATCCATTCGCATGCCTCTTTGGCCACAGCATCCGCTTCATCGCCCGCGTTACGACGCGCCATGAAACGTACCAGGTCGCGCAGCACCTCCGGCGACTCGCGGACTTGATCGCGCAACGATGGGGTCTCGATGATATCCGAGCAGAGCCGGTAGTATAAGTCTTCCCGAAAGAGCCCTGCAGCCATCATGGCTGGAAGACTTCGGTTCGTGGCGGCGATGACTTTTCCTGCGAACTTACGCGGCTCAACGCTGCCAACCGGAAGAAAGCTGCGCGTTTCGAGCACGCGCAGCAGTTTCATCTGTAGTTCGGCGTCGAGTTCGCCGATCTCATCGAGAAACACGGCGCCTACGGCCGGACACGATTCGAGCAGCCCTCGACGATCGGCTACGGCTCCGGTGAACGACCCACGTTTGTGTCCGAACAGCTCGGATTCGACAAGCGTGCTGGTTAACGCTGCGATGTGGATGGGATGAAAGTGACGGCTGAGATCCTCGCCAAACCTGAGGGAGTGGTCGTCGAACGGCACATAGCGCGAAAGCGCGATCGCGCGCGCGACGAGTTCTTTTCCCGTACCGGATGGACCATGGATGAGAGTGGCGAATTCGCCCATCTCCTTATAGAAAGACCGGCGGTAGCGTCGCATGTCGTGAGTGAAGACCGACTGCCAGACCGCGGCCCTGAGATTTGCGGCCGGCTGCGAATTTCCGATGATGTTGGTGAACACGTGATGAAACGCCGAAGCAATCTGGAAATAGATTGCCCAGGCATGACGCGGATCGTATCGCGAGGGAAGCGTGAATTCCGAACGTTCCATGCGGTCCTTCCACAGCGCCAGAAACTCCCGATAAAACGGCGTGCGGCTGTCGCGTCGTCGTTGGGCTATATCGAAGAACCTGTCGTGAAACCGGTGGTACATCGAGTACAGCGCCGCATCTTCGTATAAGTACAGGTCACGCTCGGTGGGCTGAGAGCCGCGACGAACCCGCATCGGAAGGGCATCAAGCAGCTGGTCGACTTTCGGCAAGATCCGCAATGTATTCGCTCGCCGTTTGTCCGGTTCGTCGATCTTCATTCCCCAATACTGCGGCTGTTCGACAAATTCGGAGCCAAGGGCTCGTTTCTCCCAGCGTGGGAGGTCGGACAAAAATGGATTGGCATGCGCGATGTTCGAGACCGCTTCGAGGAATCGGAGTTCAGAGCTTGAGAAGATAGACGCCATGTGCACCCAGTGTACAGTGATGTACATTAGATGATCGGATCGGTACAATGTCTGGCTTCTATGTCCAGGCATTGAAAAGATGTGAGAGTCGGTCCGTCAATTGCACCTCTTGAGGCCGTAAGCTAATCGGCTGCATATCTCTTACGATAGGAAAGAGTCATTCATAACCATGTCATCCTGGTCTGCCATTCCCGGAGAAATCGTGGCGTTCACCGCACGGCTGCTGCTGCGGCTGTTTTTTCGCGCGAAGGTCGTCGGCACGTTGCCCAAGAGTGATCGCATGCTGATTATCAGCAACCATCAATCGTTCGTCGATGGCGTGATCATCGGCGCATTTCTCGATTTGTCTCCGACGTATCTGATTCACTCAACCATTGCGAGCCGATGGTATTTCAAATTGCCGTTGAAGTTCCTACGCCATAAAGTTGTCGATACGAACAACCCACTGGCGATCAAAGCGCTGGTGGCTCTGGTAGAGGAAGGTCACCCGGTTGTAATCTTTCCCGAAGGCCGCATTACGCAGACGGGCAGTCTGATGAAGATCTACGACGGTCCTGCGTTCGTCGCCGCCAAAACGGGATGCATGGTTGTGCCGTTGAACATTGATGGCGCGATTTACTCGCCGTTCAGCCGCATGAAGGGAGACTTCCCGCAGATGAACTTCCCACGCATCACGCTGACGATTCATCCAGGCGTGGTTATCCCGATGCCGGAAGGCCGGACTGCGAAGATACGCCGCCGGCTTGCGAGCGAGGAAATGCGACGTGTTCTGCAGCGAACCGCGTTCGAATCCCGGAAGCGGACCCACATCTATGACGCGTTTCTCGATGCTGTGGAACTGCAGGGCAAGGATCGAGACATCCTCGAAGACATCACCGCCAAGCCGGTTACGTACGCCACGATCATCAAAGGAAGTCTGGCTCTGGGCCGAATCGTTTCCAAGTTCAGCAAGGAAGGCGAGAACGTTGGCGTGCTGATGCCGAACGTGAACGCTACAGTGTATCTGCTGCTGGGCATGTTCGCCGTCCGTCGCGTTCCGGCAATGCTGAATTTCACATCCGGGATCGACGCTATGCAGAACGCGTGCCGCATCTCTCAAGTGAAGACCATCATTACTTCACGGGCCTTCGTGGAGAAGGCAAAGTTGGGAGATCTAGTACAGCAACTCGCGTCGGTCAAGGTTCTTTACCTCGAAGACCTGAAGGCGCAGTTCGGACTTGCTGACAAGCTCTGGCTGATCCTGTGGGCCTTGCGGCGACCTCGTCGTGTAATGAAGAAATCGAGACCCGAAGATCCCGCAGTGATTCTGTTTACGTCAGGGTCGGAGGGAATGCCCAAGGGCGTGGTCCTCAGCCACGGATCGATTCTCGCCAATGCGGCACAGGCCAGTTGCGCATTTTCGTTCTCTTCAAAAGAGAAGTTCATGAGCGCGCTGCCCCTATTCCATGCATTCGGTCTGACGGCCGGTATGCTCCTGCCTCTCCTTTATGGATGCCGTGTGTTTCTCTACCCCTCCCCGCTGCACTATCGGGCCATACCGGAAATCATTTACGATCGCGATTGCAGCGTTCTCTTCGCGACAAACACTTTCTTAAGCAAGTACGCGCAGGTGGCTCACCCGTACGATTTCTATAGCATCAAGTACCTTGTGGTCGGGGCAGAGAAGCTGACCGAAGACGTTCAGCGCCTTTGCATGGAGAAGTTCGGATTGCGCGTGTTTGAAGGGTATGGCGCAACCGAATGTTCTCCAGTGATCGCTGTGAATACGCCGCTGGCCGCGCGGTCGGGGTCGGTCGGCGAGTTGGTGCCGGGAATGGAATACAGAATCGCACCCGTCGAAGGCGTAGAGACAGGCGGCGTGCTGCATGTGCATGGCGACAACGTGATGTTGGGATATCTGAAGCATGACCAACCCGGAGTGATCCAGCCTCCGCAGTCGGAGTTCGGATCGGGATGGTACAACACCGGCGATGTTGTGACCATTTCCGATGGGTTCGTCAAGTTGCAGGCGCGATTGAAGCGCTTTGCGAAGGTCGCTGGAGAGATGGTTTCGCTCGAACTCGTCGAAAGGATCGCTTCTGCAGCTCATCCACAGTCGCTGCATGCGGCCTCGTCATACAAAGATCCGAGGCGCGGTGAAGTCATCGTGCTATTCACGCAGGACAAGAATCTGAAGCGCGACACACTGCAGGCTGCTCAGCGCGAGATGGGCGCGCCGGAGCTCGCGATTCCGCGTAAGATCATCCATCTCGATCACATCCCGATGCTGGGCAATGGCAAGAAGGACTATGTAACGCTTGGGAAACTGGCCAGCGAAATGTCGGTCAGTTCCGAGGTGTCCGCTTGACCGCGAGTTTGAATGCAAAAGAGCAGCGCGCGTGGTACGTCTACGACTTCGCCAACTCGGCATTTGCAAGCACGGTCATCACGCTCTTCTTGGGTCCGTACCTTACCTCGCTAGCCAAAGCTGCAGCGGGAGCGGACGGGAGGGTACATCCCTTCGGCATCCCGGTAGAGCCTCGGTCGTGGTGGGGATACATGGTCGCGCTATCCGTCTTGACTCAGGTTCTGACGCTGCCGCTGATGGGTACGATCGCCGACTTCAGCCCGAATAAGAAGCGCCTGCTGGCGTTGTGCGCGTACACAGGAGCTGCCGCAACGGTGGCGATGTTCACGCTGGAGGGATCGTCTTATCTGCTGGGCGGCTTCCTGTTCCTCGTCGCCAATCTTGCGTTTGGCGCGTCAATCGTCGTCTACAACTCATTCCTTCCGGAGATCTCGGAGCCGGAGGAGCGGGACAACGTGTCATCGAAAGGCTGGGGATTTGGATATCTGGGTGGCGGCATCGTCCTGGCGTTAAATCTTGCGCTTTTTGCGAATGCCGCAAAGCTTGGGTTGTCTGAAGGACTTGCCGTCCGCATCAGCTTGGCGTCGGCGGGACTCTGGTGGGGACTATTCACTTTGGTTCCGCTTTTCGGTCTGAAGAATCGACCGCCGGCAAGAAAGCGGGCTCCGGGCGAGAGCCTGTCAAACGGGTTCAAGCAATTGGTCCGAACCCTTCGCGACATGCGGCACTATCCGCAAACGCTGACGTTCCTGATCGCTTATCTCATTTACAACGATGCGGTGCAAGCCGTGATCACGTTGTCCGGCCAGTTCGGGAGTGATGAATTGAAGATTCCGATGGGAACTCTGACGATGGCGATATTCATGGTTCAGTTTCTCGCCTTTGCTGGAGCGCTTTTGTTCAACTTGATTTCGAGAAGAGTCGGAACGAAGCAAGCCATCGCTATCAGCCTGATGATCTGGACGGGTGTGATTCTCGCGATCTATGTGACTGTTCGCACGACCGCCGAGTTTTTCGTCATGGCTGCAGTGGTCGCAATTGTGCTGGGTGGTACGCAGGCGCTCAGCCGGTCCTTGTTCTCGCAGATGATCCCTGCAGGCCGGGAGGGCGAATACTTCAGCCTGTACGAGATTAGCGACAAGGGCACGAGTTGGATGGCGCCGTTGATCTTCGGGCTTGCGCTTCAATTTACAGGCAGCTATCGAACCGCGATTCTGTCGCTGCTCGGGTTCTTCATCGTGGGCCTTCTGATTTTGTTACGCGTTGACGTGGGCCGGGCGACGCGAGAAGCTGGCAACGATACCCCGCCACTTGCGAAGCACCAACTCGGCAATGTTTAAGGCGATTGCGAAGGCGAGCAATCCGGGCCACAATTGCATGCTGGAAGGAGTCGGCCGGCTCGATGGATCGAAGACGCGCGCCGGCGCCGGGGAGAAGCGGCCTCCTGTAAATTCGGAGATCTGCTTCAGGAGCGCCTGGTTCGATCCGTACTTCGTCAACTCTTCTTCCGGACGGTAGAATCCGGTTTCCGGAAAGAACCGGGAATCAGCGAGAGGTCGAATACGGAACAGCCCTTGCATCGACCCGATGCGCGTTGTGCCGCGATATTGTCCTTCCGCAACCTTACGCACCGGCATCGCCTGACGAAAGTCGTTGGGGCCGAGCACGAAGATGTCCGGCGTCTTTCCCGGATTGCCTGATTGCGGAGCCATCTTGTAATCGACGACGAGACTTCCGGAAGCAGGATCGTAGGACGTGCTCGCTTCGCCGGGCTGAGCATGCGGCAGCAGATCGCGGAACACATTGACCCAGAAGCGATCGAAGCCGTCCCAGGCGACCCATTTCTCCGCCCATCGGCTCTTAGCATCGGAAGCGAATACGGCCGAACGGCCGAGTCCGGTCTGCCACACCGATAGCAGTGGTTCCTTCTTGACGTCCACGGTAAGGATCGTGTCGGCGCCAGGTTTGGCGATGAACTTCACATATCCCTTCAGTGGGGGCGCCGCAGTCATGGATACGCCCTCCAGGATGGGAGATGGCTTGGCGATATCAGCCGTGATCGATTTCTCGATCGCGGTGGAGCCGGTATGTTCAAGGACGTCCTTGATCAGGATCTGCTCCAGTCCCGACGGATCGACCAGAAAATAGGAACGTCCCTTCGCCAATTGAGCGATCTTCTCGAGATACGGTCGATTGACGTCCTGACCTAGACCTACTGTCGATATCGTGATCTTTTTCGACGCGGCGTCTTTTGCAAGCGAAATGCTATCGCCTTCTTCCGAGATACCGTCTGTCAGTAATACGACGTGACGATAGGTGGATGTCTGTCGTTGAATCTGCCGATACGCCTCCGCAAGCGCTGGAGCGATCTGCGTACCGCCATCGGGAGTCACGCCGCCGATCAGGCGCTTAATGAGCGTGCGATCCTCTGACTTGCGAATCGGAACGGCCCATTGGAAGGAGTTATCGAAAATCAGCACTCCGACGTTGTCGGTTTGGCGCAGATTGTCGATAAGGCCGATCCCGGAGAGCCGCGCCAGTTCCATCTTGCGGCCTTCCATCGAAGACGACTTGTCCATGATGAGAACGACGGTCGTTCCTTCCGGAGACCGGGGAGGCGCGAGTTTGGCCGGTAATGTCCGGTCCATCGCGTCTTCGACTTTTTTGCCTTCGACGTAGACGTTGCGCTCGCCGCCGATCACGAGCAATCCCCCGCCCTGCTTCACATATTGTTCGACCGAGTCCTTGATATCGACCGGCAGCGTTTCGAGATTCCAGTTATTGAAGACAAGCAGTTGATAGTCGGGAAACTTCGATGGCGCGATGTCCGTTGTGCGATTCACTTCAAAATGAGCCGCGCGGAGAGCTTGCAGAAGGTGATCTTCCGTTCCCGCAGGGTCCTGGGACAAAAAGAGGACGCGCGGCTTCCGCAAAGTAATGGCGTGTTCGAATGGAGCATCGCCGAGGCCTGCGCTTTTAAGGACACCGGAAAGATCGATGGCGCCTGTCGCGTTCAAGCTGGCGAAGACACGTACGACATTGCTGCCTGCTTCCAGCGACACATTATTCGATCCGATGCGTTTACCTTCCGCCACGAGTTCGACGGAACCTTGGGCAGCTTTCGGGGAACTGACAACGAGATCGATGGGGAACTTCTCTCCCGTAAACGCGATCGCCGGAGCGAATGCCGATTCAATGCGCAGCAACGGCTGCGGGCGACCCGTGAGCGCGAACGTATCGATGGGTATGTTCAATTCGCGGGCAAGCCAGGAAGCGCGCGCGACGCTTCCCTGATTCTCGTGACCATCGGAGATGAGAGCGATACGCGGCGACATACCGCCGGGCAAACCGGCAATCGCGTCTCTGACCGCCGCCTCGATATCCGTGCCGCGGCCGGCATCGCCGGCGCTGTGCTTTAACGCCAATCCGCTCGTTCGCTCGGACGCGTCGACATCGCGGGAGGATCGCCCGAACGGGATGACGCGTAGCCAGTGACGGCCTTTCTCTTTTTCAATCGCGTTGACGATCTTCGATTCGTTCTGCAGATCGGCGGCCGAGATACTTGCGGATGTATCGGCCAGAACGATGGTCGCGGTCTTGGAACTGTTCACTTCCAGCCGAGGCCCGGATAGCGCGAGAATGACGGCGATGAAGGTAGCAGTTTTCAGCGCCAGTCCCAAACGACTAGGCGTTTTTCTCCATTCCCACAAGAGAAAGATGACGGGCAGGATGAGGAAAAACAGCACCCAGGGAAAATCGAACGTCATGACGCCTGCCTCATCGAAACTTCCTCAACCGGCGCAGCCGCCATTGTACGCGCCCGGTTTCGCTGGCGTCCATAGATCAACCATTCGGCCAATAACCCCAGCGTTCCAAGAATCGCGAGATAGCGCCATAGGTCTCTTGACACGGCGCGTTCCACAGCTCCCGGAATACCTCGGAAGGCCGATCGTGGAGCCTCCCACGCCGTCACAGCGATGTCCGGAAGCGAGAGCGAATGGACCTGTTCGCGACCGCTGCTGATCACACGAACCGTTTGCGGCGCTCCGGCGAAGAATCGCACCGTGCGACCTTCCATCGTGAAGGGAAGCTGCTGTTGTTCGCCGAGGACTTTCACGCTGTCCGGCTCAGCGTCGTCATCGAGCGTCGCCGTTACGGTACCGGACGTTCCGCCGTGCAGATCATATAAGCGGAAAACATCCGGCTCGAACCAGCGCAGGATGTTTGCCAGAAGCAGCGGCGTCACAAGATCGAACTTTAAGTCAGACCGGCCGGGATGAAACCCCAGCACAACGGCGCGTGTTGAAGGCCTCGCGACCACGATGGGACCACTGTCAGTTTCCGCAACGGAGATATCACCTTGCGCTGTCGCGTAGACCTGCGCTTCCGGCACGCGAATGTCTTGCGATCGCAAACCTGCAGCCAAATCATGATCTGCCCGCCAGCGGACGATCTTGGCATCGGTCACTTTCGTACGCGCCCGGAATGGAGACGGCGCAGGAGGCTCAAGCCAGATACTCGGATTCTTTGGAGCCACTGGCGGCGAGAAGCGGTCCAAAATGACAACGGCGGCAGGAATATCAGGACGGTACTGCGCGGTGGTGTAGTAAGTCGCTTCAATCTGCGGATGCGCTCGCAACGCCGGACGTAAGGTGTCCGGTTCATTTGTAAACACGGCGACCTTCGCAGTCTTCAACGCAGGAATTTCCAGGACTGCGCGGTTGTCCTCGGCGAGGGAATCTTTTTCGAGCAGCCGCGCCTCGATCCAGCCAGCAGCCTTGGTTCGAAACGAGAAAGAAAACTCTTCCGTCTTCGCAGCCGGAACGACGATCGCCTTATTCGCTATCGGAGCGCCGCCAAACTGAACGGCGAGCGGCGTAGTTCGCGCCGATGTTCCGTAATTGCGAACCGTGACGAAAACGTTCCATACTTCGGGATCCTGATCCGAGCGTCGCAGTCCCACACGAGTCAGGCCGACGTTGTTGATCGCTCCCGTTTCCACCGGAATCACGCGAAGGCCAACGGGTATCTGCAGCGGGAGACCTTCTTCGCTCACGCGTCCAGGGCCAATGTAGACGACGTCGCCTGCGCGTCTTGCGTGAAGTCGACGCACCTGCTCGGCAAACGCAAAGGCCTGCTGCAGATCGAGAGCCGCAGCGCCGGGGCGCGAATCATTGATGGCTGTCTCGACGGCCGTCCGGTCTTCTTCCATTCCGGTAGCGGGACCCGGTAAACCTTCCGCGCGAACGACCATCACCCGATCTGAAGCCGGAAGCGATTCGACGTACGCTTTCGCTTTGGCCTTCGCGTCTTCAAGCAGCGTTCTAGTCCCTGCCCGAGCGCTCATCCACGACGATGTATCGAGCAGCAGCACATGATCCCGCGCGACATCATCCCGCGTTCCCCATTGCAACTGACCGATCGCCAGCAATAGAAGAGCAATGCTGAGGATTTGTAGGAGGAGGGAAAGTGGTTGTTGGATGCGCCGTCGCTGCTTCGAAACGACGGGAGCCTGCGCCTGGGCCCAAAATCGCAGCGTTGCAACCTTCTGACGTTTCCGTGAGCGACTCAGAAGATAGAGAGTTACGACGAACGCCGACACGGCTCCAAAGATCGCCAGAAATTCCAGTGGGCTCAGGTTGAGGAGAAACACTTACTGCAAGCCTCCTACACGCATAACCGGTCCGAAAATCGCTTCTTCCACGGAGATATTGGCCGGCAGCCCCACGTAACGGCCTCCCGTGCGCATCGCGAGAGTCTGTAAGCGCTTGGCGTAATCATCAAACGCCTTCGTGTAGGCCGTCCGCGTCTGCTCGTTCGCGTCGATTTCGAGATGAACACCGGATTCGGCATCAATCAGATCGAGTTCGCCCGTCCATGGCGGTTCCCGATCCTCCGGCGCCCAGATATGAACCAGCAGCAGCTCGTGACCGAGATCGGCGATATATTGCAGCGGCTTTTCCGGATCGTTCTCATCGAGGAAGTCCGACACGATGACGACTAGTCCACGCTGCGGATAGTTCGAGGAAAACTGCCGCGCCACTTGCAAGAAGTTACTCGATCCGCTCAGTTGCAGATCGTTTAGAAAATGAACTGCCGGAAGAAACCGGTGACGCCCGCCGCCACAATTGCATGAGCCTCCAAGCGAGTCGGAGAACGCCTGCAGGCATACGGTGTCGAGCCGCACCAGGCCGACATAAGTCAGCGCCGCGGCAAGCTTGCAGGCATAGTGGAACTTCGGAATTTCTCCTGTACCCATGGAAGCGCTGGAGTCGATGAGGATCCGGACTGGAATTCGCGGCTCCACTTGGAAGAGCTTCAGCAGAAGCTTCTCGAGTCGCAGGAATGCGCGCCAATTAACGGCCCGGTAGTCATCTCCGTGGTGAAAATGCCGGTGGTCAAGAAATTCCTGGCCTGGTCCGGAAAATCGCGAGGCGTTGCGGCCGCCCACAAGGCCGGGAAAGGATTTCTGCCAGTGAAGCGTGAGACGCTCCAGCTTTTCGAGAAGCGCTTGATCGATCAGGAGCTGTTGCGCCGCCATGCTAGTTGGACGCTATCGAGCGGCCGCCGTCACGCTATAGATAATCTTGTTCAAAAGGGTATCCGGTGTTTGCCCGTCCGCGTGCGCATCGAAGTTCATGATGATCCGATGACGCAAGACAGCAGCCGCCACGGAACGAATGTCGTCCGTACTCACATGAACGCGCCCACTCATTAACGCCAGCACTCGGCCACACTCGACGAGCGCTTGCGCGCCGCGTGGGGAACTGCCGTACCGGATGTATTTCGTCGCAAGCTCATGGGACGTGTCTCCGGTCGGCTGCGTTGCCATCACGAGGTCGATCGCATACTCCTGCACGTGTTTGGCAACCAGCATCTCCCGGCAAGTGCGTCGCAAATGCAAGATCCCTTCCGCATCCACAATCTGGTTGAGCTCCGTTTCATCAGGCTGAATCGTACGCTCGACGATCGTGCTCAAATCCATTCGCGATGGATACGTGACGATTAATTTCATCAAAAACCGGTCGAGCTGCGCTTCGGGCAAAGGGTATGTGCCCTCCATCTCGATCGGGTTCTGCGTGGCCATGACCAGAAACGGCGCTTCGAGGTGATGCGTCGTAGTTCCGCTGGTTACGGTTCGCTCCTGCATCGCCTCAAGCAACGCAGATTGCGTTTTCGGTGTCGCGCGGTTGATTTCGTCTGCTAAAACGAGATGCGAGAAAATCGGTCCCGGCTGAAACTTGAGCGCGCGTGCGCCCCGATCATCCGTCTCGATCATCATGCTGCCGACGATATCGGCCGGCATGAGATCGGGAGTGAATTGAATTCTGGAATACCGAAGATGAAGGACGCGGCCCAGAGTACGGAGCAACGTTGTCTTCCCAAGGCCAGGAACACCTTCGAGCAACACATGTCCCCCGGCCATGAGACAAATCAGTACACCATCGACGATGTCCTGCTGTCCGACTATGATCTTCGCAATCTCTTTCCGTACGCCGTTTAACTGAGAGACGGCGTCCTGGAGGCCGGTTTCACTGTGCACGAGTCCATGGTAACGCTGATCCTGTACTCAACGCATTTTGGACCGATTTGGGAAGCGTGGAAAAGAAGAAAAGTGCAGGTGGTGGGCTCGAGAGAACTCGAATCTCCGACCTCTTCCGTGTCAAGGAAGCGCTCTAACCAACTGAGCTACGAGCCCGTAAAATCAACTACTTGCATGACGTTCTTTACTCAAGAGCCCGTGCAAGTGAACAAAGACGAGTTTACCACAGACGTAAAGCGCCTCGAAGCGTTTTCAATCCTCGAGGGGTCGTTTGAATACGAGCATCCAGTAATCAAATGAAGCATATTCGGGTTCGGGAGCCGAGGGGTCGACGAATTCTGTGCCCGTGTAGCGCTGAGCAGTCACAAGATCCCAGCCCTGGCCGCCATAGCCATTGAGCACTTCATTGATGTCGTCACCGGTTTCTGTCTCGAGAGTGATGTACTCCCATTTTGTGGCTGCCATTTGCCCAAAGGATAGCGCATGAGGAACGATCACCCTCACTGTTACTAAGTTTTCTATTTGTAAATTACTGAAACAAGACCGCATGGCCCCCGGTCCCACTGCCGGGAGGAGATGGATGACAAAGAAGAAGAACCCGATGGAACAGAGCGCGAAGGAAGCTCGCAAAAACGCTGTTCCCAACACACGCGGCAAGAATGCAGCCGGCCAGACAAACGGCCAGTTTGAACAGGACAGCAAACGAAAAGCCGGCCAGTACACGCAAGCCGGCGAGCCGCCACGGATGTTGAAATAGTCACTTTCATTTGCAGGAGCCCCCGCAGACATAAACCGGCTATCGAAGGTTCCCGCGCCTTCGAAGCCGGTTTATGATTGTCTGCACATGTCCGTAAACCTGTGGTTCACGCCCGCCATTGCGGCCATTACGTTGTCCATGAGCGGTTGCGTTGCTTCCCAGCCAAAAGAACCGTTCTCCAAACTCGCAGAAGAATTCATTTATACGTCGCTCGCCAATTCTCCGAGCACGGCGACGCAAGTCGGCCATCACCGCCACGGTTCGATAGAACTTGATTCGCTGCTGGATGATTACAGTCCGGCAGCCTTGGACAAGCAACGGCGTTGGTATCAGGATCTTCGTCTGCGATTACATCGTTCCCTGAACGACGCGACGATGACGGCCGATGATCGCGCCGACCTCGACATTATTGAAGATCAGATCTCTTTGGCGCTCCTGGAACTGCAGTCGATCCAGGACTACCGTCATGACCCGACAATGTATGTCGAGCTTGTTGGGAACGCGCTATACGCTCCATTCGTTCTCGAATACACGAATAAAGACAAGCGTTACGAACACATCATCAATCGGCTGAAGGGCGTGCCTCGCTTTCTGGGACAAGCTCGGCTGAACCTCAGGTCAGCCCCGGAGACATGGACTCGTGTGGCCATCGCCGAGAATGAAGGCAACATCGCTCTCATCGATAAAGAATTGCGGGACCAGGCTCCGGAAAACCTTCGCCAGCGCTATGACGAGGCCGCCAAGCCGGCTCTCGAAACCATCCGCAGTTTTAACCGCTTCCTCGAGACTGATCTCATTCGCCGTTCCTATGATTGGCGGCTCGGGCATGACAAGTACACGCAGAAGTTTCGGTACACGATTGCGACGGATCAGTCCATCGAGCAAGTCCTGGCCGCCGCCGAGCGGGAGATGGAGCAGACTCGCGACGAGATGTATCAGTTGGCCTTGAAGCTGACAAATAGTCAACCTGTGTCCAGCAATCAGAACAGCGTCATCAAGCGCGCTTTGAACCAGATCGCAGCCAAACATGCGTCGCCTGAAACTTACTTTGCTGACGCGCGCCGAGATCTTGCAGAAGCCAGACAGTTCGTCCGCGAGAAAGATCTGTTGACATTGTCGGCCAACGATAATCTGCAGGTCATCGAGACACCGGAATTCATGCGAGGCATATACTCGGTGGGCGGCTTCAATCCTGCGCCAGCCCTCGAGCCGCATCTTGGCGCATTCTACTGGCTGACGCCGATTCCTCCGACTCTGCCGAAGGAAAGTATCGAGTCGAAGCTACGGGAGTACAACTATTACGGCCTGAAGATTCTGACGGTCCACGAAGCGATGCCCGGACATTATGTCCAGTTCGAGTATGCGAATCAAGTGCAGCCTCCGCTACGCCGAATTCTTCGAGGCGTGTTCGGAAACGGACCCTATGTTGAGGGTTGGGCCGTCTACGCAACCGACCTTCTACTCGAACAGGGATACCTGAATCACAGCCCGGAATTACGATTGACTTTCCTGAAGCATCACCTGCGCGTACTCGCAAACACGATCCTGGATGTGCGGCTTCAAACAAAAGGGATGACAGATCAGGAAGCGCTTGACCTAATGATCAACGACGCGTTCCAGGAACGCGAAGAAGCTGCCGGTAAACTGCGTCGTGCCAAGCTTTCATCCACGCAGCTACCCACCTACTACGTGGGCTTCTCCGACTGGAGAAGACTTCGTGATCGTGTCCGAGAAGCAAAAGGCGCGGCCTTTTCGCTGAAGGAGTTTCATGAGAGTGCTCTGCGCGCCGGCGCGGTACCGCTTCCAGTTTTGTCGCGATTGCTAACGGGAAAGCAGCTTTAAGATCAGTTGTACAAGAGCCCTGCCGCGATGGCTCACGGCTTGCTTCCGTTCGCGAGCGGCCTCGCCGAACGAACAGCCGAATGGAGGGTAGTAGAACAAAGGATCGTACCCGAAACCATGTTCGCCTCGTGGCTCCGAGAGGATTTCCCCTTCCACTTCGCCGCGAAATGTTTGTACCAGCGAGCCGTCATGAACAAGCGCGATGACACACACATAACGCGCGGCGCGCTGCGTCGACCCGGCTAGTCGCTCTAAGACGAGACGGTTATTCGCGTCATCGGTCGCGTTAGCGCCAGCAAAGCGCGCAGAATAAACACCAGGCTCGCCATTAAGCGCTTGTACTTCGAGACCTGAATCTTCGGCGAAGAGCCAGCCCTTCGTGTGCGCTCCATAATAGAGAGCCTTCTCGACTGCGTTCGCTTCAAATGTAGAGCCTGTCTCGTCGCAAGGCGGAATGCCGGACAAGCCGGGCAATGGTTCGATTTGGATCGTATCCGATGCCGCCATCCGGAACTCAGCGATTTTTCCCGGATTCGTAGTAGCGCAGTAAACTATCACTGACGCTGCGACATCGCCGTTTGGAGAACTGCGGTCTGAACCTCGAGCAGATCCTTCACGCCTGCGCGGCCAAGTTGAATCAGAGCGGCAAGCTCCGCATCGTCGAATGCGACCTTTTCGGCTGTCGCCTGCAACTCGACAAATCTGCCGGCGCCGGTCATTACGACGTTCATATCCACAGCGGCGCGGGAGTCTTCTTCGTAATTCAGATCGAGTAGCGCAGTTCCATTCACAATACCGACGCTTGTCGCAGCAACAGCATCGACGATCGGGTTCTTCTTCAATGTGCCGAACTGCATCAGCTTGCGTACAGCAATCATTAGTGCCACATAGGCGCCAGTGATGGACGCAGTGCGCGTTCCACCATCGGCCTGAATGACGTCGCAATCCACGATGATGCTACGCTCGCCCAAAGCCTGCAAATCGACCACCGTGCGCAGCGATCTTCCAATTAACCGTTGGATCTCGAGCGTTCTTCCTGACTGTCGTCCCTTTGTTGCTTCACGAGCTGTACGAGTGGTTGTGGCGCGAGGCAGCATCGAATATTCCGCTGTCACCCATCCTTTCCCGCTGTTGCGAAGAAACTGTGGGACAGTTTCTTCCACTGTGGCAGCGCAAAGCACTCGAGTGTTTCCAACCTCGATGACAACAGAGCCTTCCGCGGTCAGCAGGTACTCTGTACGAATGCTGACTGGTCTCATCTCGTCTGGCGCGCGACTATCAGATCTCTTCATCGACGCCTAGCCTTGCTTAATCGCATAGTACATTACTAAATAAATAAAGACAAAAACCATCAGTAGGAGGATCACACACCCAATGGCCTGCGGGCGTGTGGCGGCCGTAGGGCTCTTTTTGCCCCGGGCCGGCTTAAATTTCGCCATGAAGTCGATGGTAGCACCCGGCTTTTTCTATCCTGCGATGCTAGAGAGATGATGCGCTGGCTCTCGTTAGTTATCATAGCTTCCCTGGTCGGTTGCGGCAGCTCGACACGACCGCTTACCGAAGCGATTCCCGCGACCGTCGATAGCTGGACGCGCTCGCAGATTACGTCTCTTCCCGAGAGTGAAGCTCCCGAGATGGTTCGCCAACTAGGGCTGGACCAGGCTGTGTCGGCGACATTCACGGGCCCGGCGGCGGTTCCTGTCAAGATTTTCAGAATGAAAGGGCAGACCAGCGCGTTCGAGCTGATTCAGAAATGGCGCCAGACGGACGGACTGGCGGTCTATAGCGGTCCGTACTTCATCGTGGCCGACCCGGGAAGCGGACCTCAGGCCAGTGCGCTGCTGCAAGCGCTTCAGAAGAATCTCAAATAGGTCAGAAGAACCGTGGAGTAGGAGCTGCAGCGGTCAGTTCCGCCTCAATCGCGCCGAACTCCATCAAGCCGATATCGTGCATCGGCAAAGTGAATAAAAATGTCGACCCACTGCCTGGTTCACTTTGCACGCGTACGTCTCCACCCATTGCTCTCACCAGGTGCTTGACGATTGCGAGCCCTAAGCCCGTCCCTCCCATCTGACGAGATCGTCGCCTTGTCGACGCGATAGAAGCGCTCAAACAGCCTTGGAAGTTCATCAGCGGGAATCCCGATGCCGCTGTCGCGTACAAAGATCTCAGCCATCTCCGTCTTTCCGCCCTGAACTTTACGCGTTCCCACGACGATCTTCCCACCTTCAGGCGTGTACTTGATGGCGTTGTCGAGCAAATTCCCCATCACCTGGTGAACGGCCTCAGAATCACAAAATATTTCGGAACTCTGCGCGTCCGGCTCGAGCACGATATCGATATGTTTCTTTTCGGCGAGCGGACGAACGGAATCGCAGCAGTCACCCAGCAAGTCGTTTACGTAATACGATGCGAACTGAAATTTCGTCGTCTTCAATTCCAGCCGTGACAACGTCATCAGGTCCGCAGTCAGGCGGCCGAGTCTCTCGGCATTTTGGCGGATGATTGTGAGAAATCGAATGTTGTGATCGGGGTCATGCACGGCCCCGTCCAACAGCGTCTCCGTGTAACCCTGAATGGACGCGAGTGGCGTCCGAAGCTCGTGCGAGACGTTAATAACAAAGTCTTTTCGCACGCGCTCAAGTTTCTCGAGCTCAACATGCTCGCGCTGGAGCTGTTCGAAGATCGCCTGAAGCTTTTCACCGGTTTCATTGAGCTGCTCTGTCAACACACCCAACTCATCGCGGCCTGCGCCCTTCATACGTGCCTGAAACTCTCCCCGCGCCAGCTTGCCCGCATAATCGATAATCGTCGCCAGTTTCGATGAGACATACCTCGCGAAAAAAGCCGCCACGATGATCGCAGGAAGAAAGGCCAAAGCGACTGCGGCGAGTAGTTGTTGCCGCATCTCGTCCACTTTGCTCTTCACCTCGCGCACTGGAACAGCCAGTCGTAAAGCGCCGTCTCGCGCCGGAACCGCCACATACAAGAACATCGCGCCGATCGTGTTGCTGATTCGCATGTCCGATCCCGCACGACCAGCCAGCGCCGCGACAAATTCCGGCCGCGCCGCATGATTCTCCATCGATTTTGGATCCGCTTCCGAATCGTTCAATACCTTGCCGCTACGGTCAATGAACGTTAGGCGCGCGCTAGCGTCTTTGGCAAGACTCTGAAATTGAGGGCGATCGAGCTGATGTACGAGAAGCTGGGCAAGCATCCTGCCCTTCTCTTCCAACTCTCGATTCAGTGTTTGATGATAGCTGTGCTCCGCCACTCTGGAGGCCAGGACGTCGACTGCAGTGAGCGCTACGACAAGAACACATAGCACTCCCACTATGATCTTCAGGAAGATCTTGGCGGTCAGTCTCGACGTTTTGCTTTGAAGGTCCAAACCTTATTTTAAGAGGAAAGACGGCTCTGGACCGCCTCGATGGTGGCGGGCAAAGCAACTGGGCTTAACAAGACCAGTTTATGTGCACTGCGTCAACGACAGATTACGACCTGGTTAAATTCGTATGACAGCCAGTTCGGATCTGGCGCAGGAAATCGGCTTCGTTTCGAACTGTCAAGCGCACTTCGAGATGATGAAGAGCGAGCGGCGACACGATCTCACTGGCCTCCAGGGGAAGGTTCACAAAGTCTTTTTCCGTAGTCACCAAGGCGCTCGCTCCGGCGCGACGAGCCTTATCCGCCAGTTCACGCAATTCTTCGGGCGTGAAACGGTGGTGATCCGGGAAGGATTCCGTGAGCAATAATCGCGCTCCCGCTTCTTTGAGTGTTTCAAAGAAAGTTAAAGGATTAGCGAGTCCGCAGAACGCAGCCACCGCATCGAGGGAAGGCCGTGCGGGATGCCACTCGGCAACCTCCACATCCGCGAAGAAAATCGGGCGATTGGGAAGACCCGAGAGCAAGCCATCAAACCGCCTTTGACCGGCTCTGGTGATTACAATCACGTCCGCGCGAGTCAGCGCGGTCAGGCTCTCGCGCAGGCGGCCAAGTGGAAACACGGCTTCCCCAGCGAGTGGATCGATTCCATCCAGCAACACAATGTCCACATTGCGTTTTAAACGCGCGTGCTGAAATCCGTCGTCGAGCAGAAAGACACTTGGCGAGAACGATTTTTCCATTTCCTTGCCAACTTTCCATCGATCCTTACCAATTCCTACATCGCATGAGCGGAGGAGTAGCTGCGCTTCATCTCCCGTCAAAGACACCGGGGCATTCGAGCCGGCTCGTAGACACACCGCCACCTCGGACTGTCGTCGATAACCTCGCGTCAGAACTGCGGGGATATCCCCGCAAGTCCTCAGCGCGTCCGCGAGATACCGAACCATGGGCGTCTTGCCTACCCCTCCCATAGCAAGACCACCGACGCTGATGACAGGAGTCGCCAGAGACCGCGGCGTCGTCAAAGACCGCTTGAGCATTCCGCCTGCGATCCAGACCTTTGACAAAAGCCAGAGAATTGGCCAGAGCGGACGCCAGGGCATTGCCCGGGAAACGTAATTCCATCGCATCCGATCGATCACGCCCAGAGCTCGGGCTGTGGCGCCCCGCTCGGATTCCGCCAAAGCTTTCGCGCGCGCGCCGAACGAACCTCGACTGCCTTCGTCGCCAAGCAATTCATGAATAGCTGTTTCGAGTTGTCCCGCTGATTCAATCGGGACATAGCCTCGCGCCGCAAGAAAACGATCTCGGATTGCGGCGAAATTCTCCATGTGTGGGCCCGCAATCACGGGTTTGCTACACACTGCCGGCTCGAGAATATTATGGCCACCACGCTCGGCCAATGTACCGCCCATAAACACTAGATCAGAGTGAGAGAAGAGGGAACCCAACTCTCCAATCGAGTCGAGCAGAATCACAGAGGGAATGGGAGTAGCGGAATGCATCTCCGATCGGCGGGCGAACTCGAAACCTGCGGCCTTGATCTTTTCCGCGACTTCGTTGAAGCGCTCAGGCTTTCGGGGAGCGATGAGCAATTGCAATCCTGGCCAGGATTTGACGAGTTGCGCGTGCGCTGCAAGGACCGCGTCGTCCTCGTCGACATCCCCGGTGCGCATCGGGCCAGTTGTGCTGGCTGCAATCCAGAGAGGGCTCCGCAAAAGGCGGACCACCAGTTCCGGTCCCTCTCCGGAAGCCGCTTTAAAATCGTATTTGAGGTTCCCTGCAACCCGGATGCGATCGGAAGCAGCTCCGGCTGCTATGAATCGTTGCTCATCCTGTGCGCTCTGCACGAGAATTGCGTCGACTCTGGCGAATACAGCCGAGAAAAACCACCGGAGTTTCTTGTACTTCGGCGCAGCTTTGTCAGAAATTCGTCCATTCACGACGACGACCGATGCGCCCGAGCGCTTTGCTTCGTAGTACAGGTTCGGCCAGATTTCCGTCTCGATCACAACTAAAACCGAGGGCCGTATTAACCGCAAGACCCGACGTACCGCGAAGGGGAGATCGAGCGGCGCATAAAACACTCCCTCCACGCTCTTGCTGAACTTGGCGTCGGCGAGTTCACGGCCCGCCAGCGTGGAACAGGAAATGTATATGGGAGTGTGCGGTACCGATTCCTGCACCTGCCGAATCAATTCGACTAAGCGACAGAACCTCGCCCACCGATACTGCATGGAACCAGACTGCTCCCGGAGCCGTCCGCTCCCTCAGGCGCCAAAAACCGAATCGTTCTCCCAGGCGAGGAAGGTACCTCCGGTCACGAATGACGCGCCAGAGGACATAAAGTAAAAGAAGCGGGAACGCGGCCCGGACCGCCGCCCTGTAGAGAAATAAGATGACCTTTGTTCGCAAAAGCCTGCCGCTACTCCTCGGTCTAGTCGCGAGTATAACCGCGTTGTCTCCGTCGCTTGTCGCTGTCGATCGTGATAAGAAGTTCACGCCGCCGGAGTTGGACACGCTTCAAGCGAAACAGACGGTCAGCGAAGTGACCATGGGAGCGGTGCCGTACGAGGGAGAGGCGGAAGCAGCGACCGCTTTCGGAAAGATGCATCCTTACGAGCATGGCGTGCTGCCGGTGCTCGTGATAATCCGCAACGGGAGCAAGAACACAATCGGGTTGCAGTCCATGAAAGTGGAGTATCACGACAAGGATCGCCAAACTGTCGATGCCATTCCCCCAGCCGATGTCCCTTTTCTAGAAGCCCCGAAGCGGCCAACTTTTGGAGGACCAACTATTCCCGGACTTGGTAGGAAGAAAAAGAACCCATTGGGCGGTCCAGAGATCGAGATTCGCGCTTTCTCGGCCAAGATGCTACCTCCCGGCGAATCCGCTCATGGGTTCTTTTACTTTCGGACTGGTCATCGCTCCGGCGCCAGTCTTTACATATCGGGTCTTAAAGAAGCTTCAACCGACAAGGATCTCTTCTTTTTCGAGATCCCGCTCGACTAGAGCTTCGGCAAACGCGACCTTTCGATCCTACTTTGCGGGCGTAGTCTTTGGTGTCGTGGCCGGCGGCTTGGTAGCGGGCGGCTTAGTGGCAGCGGGCTTGGCCGTAGTCGCAGCGGGCTTCGCTTTCGGTGTCGTCGGCTTCGGCTTCGCGGTGGCAGGTTTCGCAGGCGCCGGGCCTTCTCTCTTCACAACAACTCGTACCATACGGACGGCGGTTGTCGGCTTGTCGCCCGCGCCGCGTGGCGCGCGAGCAATTTTGTCGACAACATCCTGACCCTCGACGACCTGAGCGAAAATTGTATGCAGCCCGTTCAGATGTGGCGTCGGAGCTTCCGTGATAAAGAACTGAGAACTGCCGGTTCCCGGACCTGCATTCGCCATACCGAATCTGCCGGGGCGATCAAACGTCAGCGACGGGTTGAACTCGTCTGGGATCACGTCCGTGCCTCCGGTTCCAGTTCCAAGCGGATCGCCGCCCTGGATCATGAATCCCGGAATGACGCGGTGAAATATGAGCCCGTTGTACAGCGGCCTTTTGGTTCGCTGACCGGTCTTCGGATCGGTCCACAATTTGCGTCCCATTGCGAGATCGGCGAAATTCTTCACGGTCTTTGGGGACTCCGTTTCGAACAGCTTCGCGACGATCGTGCCCATCGACGTTGTGATAGTGGCATATAGACCGGGTTCCCGCTCAGGTTTCGCCGGATCGGCGGCCGGCTTGGCTCCTTCGGCCGCAGGTTTTGGAGCGGCAACTTGACCTCCTTCCTGGGCAAAAACAAACGACGCGAACACACTGCACGCGACCACGGATAACACGGAACGAACACTCATACTGTCAGCGTATACTGTAAGCGTCCTACATGCGAGTTCACGCGATTTTTTTAATGTTTGCGGCCTTTTTGCAGGCCCATCTCTTGCAGTCTCGTGAGGTGACCGTCACTGTCCTGGCGACCACCGATATGCACGGCAATATTTATCCTTACGATTACCTCACTTCGAAAGCCGCTGAGAGAGGCCTGGCAAAAATAGCCACGCTGATTCAAGCCGAGCGACGGACGGCTCCATCAGCCTTGCTGCTCGATTGTGGGGACACCATTCAGGGTTCGGCGCTCGAGAGTGTTTATCAGACGCTTGTAGCAACAGGCAAACTGCCTCGCAATCTGCCGTTAGACGGCAAAGCATTGCCGTCCGACCCGATGATGAGCGCGATGAACTACTTGCGCTACGACGCGATGGCGGTTGGCAACCACGAGTACAACTATGGGCTAAAGAATCTCAGCAAAGCGCGCTCCGATGCTAAGTTCCCATGGCTTTCTGCCAACACGCGAACGAGTTCACGCAACGGGCCCAAACCCTTCGCGCCCTATATCGTCAAGGAAGTCGATGGCGTGAAGGTCGGCATCATCGGCATCACTACACCGGCGGTGCCAACTTGGGAAAAGCCGGAGAATTACGCCGGCTATTCCTTTCATGACGCGGTGTCATCTACAAAAAGCGCGGTCGATGAATTGAAGACGAAACACAAGACCGATGTCATTGTCGTGATCGCGCATTCGGGAATGAATGAGAGCGGAGCCGCCAGCAGGAGTCATGAAGACATCGTGCTGGATTTGGTTCCCATTGCAGGCGTTGACGCAATCATTTTCGGTCACTCGCATAGCCAGCTCGAAAACCGCACTGTAAATGGAGTGCTGCTAACGCAACCCAAGAATTGGGCGATCTCGCTGTCCCGTGTGGATATCCAGCTCGAGTCGAAGGCTGAAGGTGGATACCAGGTTCGATCTAAAACCAGCAGGCTTATTCCGGTCACTGCGAAGACCGAAGCTGATCCGGAGATTCTTCGGCTTGCAAAGCCGTATCATGACATCACGGAAACGTACCTTAACACTGTTGTCGCGCAAGCAAAGACGGCCATCGACGCATCGGAAAGCCGCATAGAGGACAGCGCGATTATCGATGCGATTCAACTGGTGCAGATGCACTATGCTAAAGCCGATGTTTCTTTTGCGTCATCGTTCAATCCCCGCGCAGCGATCGCAAAAGGACCGGTCACGATCCGGCAGGCCGCCGCGCTTTATCTGTATGACAACGAGCTTTATGCGATAGACGGTACGGGCAAAATGGTTCGTGATGCGCTGGAGAATGCGGCTCGTTACTTCAAGTCCTGCGCGGATGCGTCCTGCGCAGGCGGATCGCTGATCAACAGCGCCATCATCGGCTACAACTTCGACATGGCGCATGGCGTGACATACGACATTGACCTCACCCGGCCGGAGGGCGATCGGATACGTAATCTACAGTTTCGTGGAAAACCGCTTGCTCCGGATCAGAAGCTTCGGATTGCATTAAATAACTACAGGGCAGGCGGCAGTAATGGGTACACCGTGTTCAAGGACGCTAAGGTGGTTTGGCGCTCTTATGAAGACATACGGGATCTTCTCATTCGCTATTACTCGGAGAAGGAACTTCCGACAGCGCCGGACAATAACTGGCGCATCATTCCCGAGTCGGCGCATCAAACGCTCGAACAGGAAGTTAGGCGTTATTCACAGCCACAATTGAAGTAAAGGTTGCCTACGCGTTCGCAAGCTTAACGATGGACAGCCCCATGCCCGGGAAACAGCGCACGGCATTCAAGTAACTCTCGAGCGTCAGGGGTTTCTGAATACAACAGTCGGTTTCAATGTTGAAGTGCTTCAACATGCGTTCGTCCATGATGGACGCGGTCAAAATGGCCACCGGAATGTCGCATAGCTCGTCGTCTTTTTGTAGCTCCGCTAACACTTCGATGCCATCCACTTTAGGTAGGGCAATGTCGAGCAAGATCAAGTCTGGAACGGGGGCATCAGCGTATTTGCCTTGGCGTCGAACAAATTGAAGCGCGGCTTCGCCATCCTGCACGATGTGCAGAACGTTTTGCATCTTATAGAATTTGAGCGTTTCCTGAGCGAGGCGAATGTCGGCCGGGTTATCTTCCACTAAAAGTATGTCAATCAATTTGTTAGGCATAGCGATTCGAACACGAGTTTGCGAAAGTGAAAACAGTGAATCGCTCCCCCGGACGTCTTAACTTCCTTACGGATTGATTGTAATTGTACACTACGGCACATTCTGTATGAAGCTATGGTTAGCTAGCATACCGTTAGGATGAACAGGCTAAGCTTGGTGAAGTAAATGGAAAACGTTCTTGCTATTCTGCTGGCCGGCGGCGCGGGCGAACGCCTGTTTCCACTAACAAGGGACACGGCCAAACCGGCGGTTAGTTTTGGCGGAATTTACCGCATTATTGATTTCACGCTTTCCAACTGCATTAACTCGGACATTCGAAGAATCTTTATTCTCACGCAATATAAGGCGTTAGATCTCATCCGCCATTTGCGAAGCGCGTGGACATTCCTTCCCGGCGAAATGGGCGAATTCATTGAGGTTATTCCTCCGATGAAGCGAGTCCATGACGATTGGTACCTGGGAACCGCCGACGCCGTGTACCAGAATTTGGAGAGCGTCGAAGTTGAAAGACCGAAGCAGGTGATCATTCTCTCCGGCGACCACATCTACAAAATGAATTATCTGGAGATGTTCGACTGGCATAAGAAACTCAATGCCGAGATTACGATCGCCACTCTTCAGATCCGGCCGGACGAAGCGGTCCGCTTCGGTATCACCGACATCGACGATACGTACAACATTCGCGGCTTCGAAGAGAAGCCGCAGCACGGCAACCCTACGCGCTCGATCTTCAACACGGAAATGGTGAGCGCCTCTATGGGTATTTATATCTTCGAACGGAATGTATTAGTTGACGCGCTGATCGAAGATGCAGCCGACCCGAATTCCGCCCATGACTTCGGCCGTGACATTCTACCCAAGTGCATCGGCAAGCGCCGTGTTGTCGCGTACGACTTCCGCGACCTGAACGACAAAACCGCACGTTATTGGCGTGATGTCGGAACTCTCGACGCCTACTACGAAGCCAACATGGATCTTGTGTCCGTGACGCCGGAGTTCAACCTGTATGACGAACGTTGGCCAATCCGAACCCAACTCGTGCAGCAGCCTCCGGCCAAGTTCGTCTTTGCGCAGGAAGGCCGGCGCATGGGAGTCGCGATTGATTCGGTCGTCTCTCCTGGATGCATCGTCTCAGGGGGCCGAGTCACACATAGCGTCCTTTCACCAGGTGTCCGTGTGAATAGCTACTGCGAAGTCGAAGGCTCGATTCTCTTAAGCAATGCCCAGATCGGCAGGTACAGCAGGATACGGAAAGCGATCATCGACGCAAATGTCTCGGTTCCCGAATCGAGCGTGATCGGCCACGACCCCGAGCAGGATAAGAGCAACGGATACTTTGTGACCGACAGCGGCATCGTCGTCGTTTCGAACAACCGGGCCTGAGCGGTCCAGCGCGTTTCGGTCCTCTTTAGAAATCCTTACGTCGAAGCAGACGCCTGCGTAGGGTCATTACCCTATCAGCCAGTTCTTAGTAACTGACGATAACTGTCACGAACAGGACTATGAGGCTACTTGGCACCGTACTGGTACTCTGCATCTGCGCGAACCTATTGAGCGCGGAACCGATTGCGGACTCGAACGACTTACGTATTCACGTCCTCGGAGGCCACGATGTCGCCGTTTCGGCGGCCGCGAGAAAAGGGGCCGATATTCGAATCCGCGTAACGGATCGAAACGATAGACCCGTCGAGGGAGCCGTAGTCTCGGCAATCCTGCCACCTAAAGGAGCAGGCGGGCACTTCCGGGACAACACCACGATCTCCACCCAGGAGACGGACGCCGACGGAAACGCTCGCTTCACCGGTATTCGCTTGCGGAATGTCCTGGGCGAATTCAGCACGACTTTGAGAGCGCGAAGAGGCGAGAATGTCGGCTCTGCCCACGTCCTTCAGAGAGTCGCTGACACGCCTCCGCCGCCCGAGGGCTTCTTCTCCAAAAGGCGGACCGTCATCATGTCCATCGCCGGCGCTGGCGTTGCAGCCGCAATTGTGGCCGCAACGTACGGTGGAAGTTCCACTATTGCGCCGAGTCTGACCGTCAGACCTGGCAATCCTGTTACGAGCGCATCGAGATAATCCATGCGTAAAACCCTCCTAATCTTCTCCGCGATTGCGGGGCTTGCGGCAGAACCACCCGCCCGGCTATCAGCCCCGGTTCTCGGTTATGTCTTTGACTCGTCCTCGAAATCGATTCGACCGATCGCAGGAATCCCCGGCGCCGCGGCGCTCGAAGGGGCCGTTACAAGCGCCTCGAAACTCGAGCTTGGGTTCGTTTCGCAAAACCGCCGCTACTTGTTGGCGGTGACTTTGGACGGAGTCATCGTCGTCGACTTGGCAACCTCGAGAATCGCCGAAGTGAAGGATGCGATCACCGATGTCTCGTCGGCAGCGTGGAGCGCTGACAGCGCCTCATTCGTCTTGGCGAGCCGCTCGGGAGAAATGCAAGTCTGGACGCACGCCAACGAAACGCCATCGCTTCATTTCACCGGTTCGGCGGACTCTGTTTCCGGTGTGGTCCTCTCGAACGGCGGCGATTCGGCTCTCTATTGGAACGAATCGGGCCTGTTTCTGCTCGAATCGAGCGGTTCGCGGCAACTTGTCAATGAACCGGTCCTTGGAGCTGCGCTCCGTGATGGAACCACTGATTGGGCGGCGGTAACAGAGTCGCAGTTGCTGCGTTCGAACGCTGAGCCGGCAGCTTTGCCGGTCGCCAAACCGACGGCAGTCGCTTTCACCACGACTGGGCTGATTGTTGCGGGCGAACGAGCCGTCGGCATCGTCGACCGAAGCGGATCACGCAGCTTAGATTGCGACTGCGACGGCAAGTCTCTTGAACGCCTCTCCGGGCGGGACGTCTTCCGCCTGACCAGCCTTGAAGCGCCGTCGATCGCCGTCTACGACGGTGATTCCGCAGAGGCCCGAGTACTCTATATCCCCACCGAGGGAGGCCGCCGTTGAGAAGGACCGTCATCGCTGCGATGCTGCTCACAGCATCGATACAAGCACAAGTTGTCCGAACGAACCCAGGGTTCCGAGCCAGCTCAGTCGCTCGCAACGACGACGGATCATCCGGTCTGACGCCTCTCGGCTTTAGCGTGAACTTCTTTGGGAAAACTCGGAGTCACGCTTACGTTAACAACAATGGCAACATTACGTTCGACGCCGCGCTTGCCACATACACCCCGTTTGGACTGACCGGCACGCAACGGGAGATCATTGCCGCTTTCTTTGCCGACGTCGATACGCGGCCACTCGGGTCAAAGCTTGTCACTTTTGGCATAGATACGCTCGACGGCAGGCGGGCCTTTGGTGTCAATTATGTCGATGTGGGCTACTACAACATCCATGACGACAAGCTAAACACCTTCCAACTCATCCTGATCGACCGCGGGGAAACGGGCGACGGGAACTTCGATATCGAGTTCAATTACCAACGAATCGCCTGGGAGGCCGGCGACGCGAGTGGTGGTCAGAATGGCTTTGGTGGTGTCCCGGCATCCGTAGGCTGGTCGAATGGAACCGGCGAACCTGGAACCTCTTTTGAAATCGAAGGCTCGTTGTCGCCAGGCGCCTTCCTTGACGGCGCACGACGCGGACTCACGCGCAATCGTCTCAACGCCACCGTCACCGGGCGCTACATTTTCCGCGCTCGCGGTGGACAGGTCTTGCCGCCGTTGACAATTCTCAGCGGGTGCCCGCTTCCTGCTGCGTTTGTGGGCACACCTTACCTTCAGCGCTTCGCGGCGGTCGGCGCGACTTCGTATCGATGGTCAATGGTCGCCGATCCCGGCGGGTCACTGCCTGTTGGCATGAGTCTTTCTCCAGACGGCACTTTTTCCGGAACGCCGACATCACCTGGCGAGACCGAGTTCACTATTCGACTCGTGGCATCTACCGAAGATGGGGACCAGAACGCATCGAAGCGGTGCAGTTTGAGCGTTCGACCGCCAACCGTCACGATTACATCAGCGTGCCCTCTTCCGACGGGTTCGGTCGGGCAGCCTTATAACCGGTCAATGCAGGCGATTGGTGGACGCGCTCCTTATTCCTGGTCCCTGGCAGAAGGATCAAGCCCGCTGCCGCAGGGTCTTTCGTTGAGTTCGAGCGGCATTGTCTCGGGCGTGCCTCGCGAAGGGGGAACGACGATTGTAATGTTCCGGGCCAACAGCAACCCCGAGGACAATGCCGTTCCTGCCATCAAGACGTGCTCGATCACCGTCAACGCCTCTTTGCTCGAGCTCAGTTCCGCGTGCGCCCTTCCGAATGGAACGACAGGAGTTCCCTATTCGCAAACGTTGACCGTTTCCGGCGGAGCCACCCCCTATACGTGGAGCGCCGTGAGCCCCCTTCCGTCTGGTTCTGTCCATTAGCAGAGACGGTGTCATTTCAGGAGCCCCAACCGCTTCCGGCGGATTATTTCTACTGCAGGTCCGCGACTCTCGCGGAACGGTAAACAACCAAACTTGCTCGCTTTCCGTCTATCAACCGGCTGTCGGTGTCACGACAGCGTGCCCGCTTCCGTCCGGAGTCACCGGGCAACCGTACTCGTATCGCCTTGAGGCGAACGGCGGGACGGCTCCGTACACCTGGTCGGCGATTGGAGTTCTCCCCGGGGGATTGTCCCTGAGCGGCGATGGTGTCCTGAGCGGTAATCCCGGTACAGCCGGTTCGGCTTCGTTTCGTATCTTGCTCACCGATGCGGACGGCAACTCGGCAGTCTCAGGATGCAACCTTGTCAGTCATCAGCGATCTGCTTTCAGCATCACGACATGCCCGTTACCGGCAGCATCTGTCGGAGTGAACTATCAGCAGATTCTTCAAGCCGAAGGCGGCACAGCTCCGTACGTGTTTACGGCTGTCGGGGGACTCCCGGCGGGCTTGAACCTGACCACGAACGGACTGCTCAATGGCCGACCCCGCGAAGCAGCGCGCGGAGCAGTCACACTGCGTGTTATGGACGCCGGAGGTAGAACTTCCACTCAGACTTGTGGGTTGTCGGTCAGCCCATCACCTGTTGTGATCAGCGGGACATGCCCGCTTCCCGAAGCGGCTGTTGGGACTGCTTATCTTCAACGCTTTACGGCGACCGGTGGCGCCCCGCCCTACCGGTTCAGCCTCGACGGCAAGCTCCCGGTCGGCTTGTACCTTGATTCGGACGGCGCTTTGCGGGGAACTCCGGTTGCGCCTGGACGCACGGAATTCGAGATCGAAGTGTCCGATTCACGTGGGATTACGGCGCCCAAGGCATGCAGTATCGAATCGAACCTTCCCGCGTATCCCGGCTTCCATCTCGGAGCGATCCCGTCCACGCTTGCTCCGGCTTCGAATGGACCGAACGTAACCTTCGAACTCGGCCGCGCTTACAGTTTGCCGATTCAAGGCGAGTTCGTTTTGACCCCGGAAGCTGATACCGGATCGTTTGAAAATCCGATCAACCGGCCCGATCCTCGGGTTCGTTTTGCAAACGGCGAGCAGCGGTTGCGATTCACCATTCCGGCCGGCTCGACGCAAACCAGCGCGCAGATCGTGTCGACTGGAACGGTCGCTGGCTTGGTAACGGCCAAGGTCATGAATTTGAGCGCCTCCGGAACACCGATTCTCACACCCCCGACGCCCAGGCAGTTCCGTGTGGCGCGAGCGATCCCAGTTATCACGGATGCTTGTTATGCCGCTCCATCCACTGGACCGGAAGTTCGGATCACCGGCTACACCACGACGAGGCAGCTCGAGCGCGCTGAATTCGCTTATACGTCAGGAACGCAGCAGACGATCAACTTTGATATTTCCGCTTCCGCAGCGGAGTATTTCTCCTCCGATGAGGCGGTTCGAAACGGCGGGGCGTTCACGCTGACTCTCCCGCTGGTTCTCGACGGCATCGGGACCCTCCAGCCCAACACCATTACGATCAGTAATAGTGTCGGCGTTACTGCGGCGAGGAATCTGACAGCCTGCCGTTAACGTCAGGCTTTGCTGAGAGATCTCATCCGGTTACGTACAATCCTCGCCGCCTGATCCCAGTCGTCGTGGCTGAACTTTCCATCGGTGTCACGGAGTCGCGACAAACGTAGCGCCTCCGCTTCAATCTCCATAAACTCCTGAACGGGATCACGCCCCCGCACGAGTCGTTCTGCGCTACGTCTCTCATCGAGAGGAGTAGCATTCGGGTTACCGGCTGGCTGCTTCATCATGGCTCGCTTAATTAGACCGGGTCAGGCTGCGAGAAGACTTCATTTATTGAGGACCATAACGGTTACTGGCGATATAGTGGGGCGATGGCAAAAGCCAACTCAGTTGTCGTTACCACGGTCAAATCGTGGGCCGAACTGCTTGATGAGTTATATCGCGACTCATGGGATCCGGTAATCAGCCGGCATCGATCGCCCTTTGTGTATCGAGGCATGTCGAATGCTTCCATGGATCTCAGGACGAGCCTGATGCGAATCGCTGGAGGAAAGAAAATACGGGATCTGGAGGGCCATCTGCTGCGTAATTTCCGGAAGTATGCGCACGCCGACTCGGCGGCAGGCCACTCCATCTGGAACTGGCTTGCGCTCGCAGCACATCACGGCTTGCCCACTCGATTGCTCGACTGGACCTACTCACCCTTTGTTGCCATGCATTTCGCCACCGCCGACCTGTCGCAGTATGAAAACGACGCAGTGATCTGGTGTGTCAATCACGGGGAGACGAATCGACGGCTTCCAAAGAAACTCCGCAAAGAGCTGGACGAAGAGGGTTCCAACGTCTTCTCAGTCGATTTATTGGTAGGTGTGGCGCGAACGCTACAGCAGCTTGAGAAGTTGTCCGACGATCCATTCGTGGTGTACCTGGAGCCGCCGTCGCTCGATGACCGGATCGTTAACCAATTTGCACTCTTCTCATTGCTGTCGAATCCTGTTCTTCAACTTCACGACTGGCTCGAAGCGCACCCGGACGTATCGAGAAAGATCATCATTCCAGCCGGAATGAAGTGGGAATTGCGAGATAAGTTGGACCAGGCAGGAATAACGGAGCGAATGCTCTTCCCCGGCCTTGATGGCCTTTCCGCATGGCTGACCCGGTACTACATGCCGAAAGCGCCGCCGAGCGCCGTTGATCCGGCAGCCTCTCCCGTGCCTGTTCAACAGCGATAGCTAATTGAGGATCAGGAAGCCGGTATAAGCGAGAAGTGTTCCCAGTAGCGAGCCGACGACAACATCACTGAGAAAGTGCATACCGAGGACAATGCGCGACACGGCCACACTGGCGGCGCAGAACAGAAGCACCGGCATAAACGCCGGGTAGAACAGTCCATAGGAAACAGCGAACGAAAACGCAGTGATCGAGTGACCTGACGGGAAGGAGAATTGGTCCGGGGGGAGCAGAGTCGCCCAGCAGTGCTCGGCGATTGCGCAAGGACGTTTGCGGCGCGCTTTGCGCTTCATGAGGACAAACACAAGTGCGCCTGTGGCTGCCGCAAGTCCCGCAGCCAGAAGAGCGTCGAAGCGTTCCGGGCCCCCGAACAGGAAGATCACGAACGCCAATCCATACCACAGCCAGCCGTCGCCGCCACGTGTCGCGCAAACCATCCAAAAACGAACCCACCGCGGCGCCCGCCAGTTGTTCAGGCGTCGCATCAAACGATGATCGCGGCTGCTAATGTACTCAAGCATTGTTGACGGGAGAACAGTCATTCCGAGATCTCCCGACTGAACGCCACTTCCATCCAATAGTTTACTAGCCTTCCGAATAATGACGACGTTCGCAAAGACATACGATTAACCCGCCACAGATGTTCCCGTCCTCATACGATTCCATATAACGTCGTGGATGTTACACTCGCGTGACGTGAACAACAAACATCTATGAAATGTTCTGTTTTACGACGTGACGTGGGATAGTAGGCTCAAGAACACGCATGAAGAAAGTGGAGTTCGTCTTCTTTGACGCCGGCGGCGGCCATCGCAGCGCTGCTAACGCATTGAAGGCAGTAATAGAACAACAGGTTCGAGACTGGTCGGTCCATCTGATGAACATGCAGGAAGACCTGGACTCTCTCGACATATTCCGAAAGATCACGCGAGTCCGGTTTCAAGATCTTTACAACAAAATGTTGGCGAAAGGCTGGACTCTTGGGTCGGAGTATCTGCTCCCTCCGATGCATGGAATCATCCGAATCTTTCACGGCGCGCAAGTCCGGATGCTGACCGATATTTGGCGGGCGAAACAGCCGGATATGGTTGTCTCGGTGGTCCCGAACTTTAATCGCGCTTTGTTCCAGAGCTTGCAAAAGGCCAATCCCGAAATACCATTCGTGACAATCCTCACCGATATGGCGGATTATCCTCCGAACTTCTGGCTTGAGCGGCAGGATCATTACGTCATTTGTGGAACGGAGCGGGCCTACCAACAGGCTTTAGCCAGCGGCAAGCGTCCGGAAAGGACGTTTTTAACTTCGGGAATGATCCTTCGACCGGCGTTCTACGAGAAGTTTCAACACGATCGCGCGGCGGAGCGCCGGAAGATCGGGCTCGATTCGATGAAGCCGGTAGCGCTGATGCTCTTCGGCGGTCAGGGGTCGAATGTGATGTTGAGGATCACAAGAAATTTGCAGGAGATGGACCAGGATCTTCAGCTAATTGTGATCTGCGGACGCAACGCGAAACTCGCGGACAAGCTTCGGCGAATGCCCTCACGACTGCCGATGCACGTGGTGGAGTTTACGACTGATATTCCTTATTTCATGAGCCTCAGCGATTTCTTTATCGGCAAGCCGGGACCGGGAAGCATTAGTGAGGCTGTAGGGATGAAACTCCCGGTGATTGTGGAACGTAACGCGTGGACGCTGCCTCAGGAGCGTTACAACACAGACTGGGTTCGAGAAAAAGGCGTAGGAATCGTCGTCGACGACTTCTCCGAGATTCGGAATGCTGTATCTGAACTGCTGAAGCCCGCCCGGTTGAGTGAGCTTCAGCAGAACGTCGCAAAGATAAACAATCGCGCCGTGTTTGAGATTCCGGATATCTTGCAGAAGATCCTCGACCGGCGCGTGTGAAAGCCTAGGACGCTGACAAACCGCGCAGATTCCAGCCGCAGATTGTGCTGCCGGCCTTCTTATCATCTCCCGGTCCGGCCCAGTGGGTCTCGAGGCTAAGCCAGCCGTCATATCCGTCAGCCAGAAGAGCCGCTATCTGACCCTTCCAGTCGACGTGCCGGGTGCCGACCGGACCCCAGATCGGCTTGTGCCCTTCCATGTGACAGTCCTTTGCGTGAACGTGGACGATCCGGTCCTTGGGCAGCAGGTTATATCCACCCGGGAACGGGTTTTCGCCGCCAACGAAAGCATTTGCGGGATCCCAGACTAACTTCAGATTCGGATGTTGCACGGCCTTGAGAATTGGCGCTGTTTCGGCGGCTGTACCGATGTTGCAGGCGTGCTCATTCTCCAATCCGATGATCAGGTCTTCCTTAGCCGCCTTGTCTGCCAAGTCTGAAAGCGACCTGGCAATGGCGTCGAAGCATTTGTCTGGATCCACTGTGCGCCAATACGAGAAGACACGGATGATCTTTGCGCCAAAATGCTTCGCGATCATGAACGCGTGATCCGTTAACTGAGGTTGATCTTCAAAAGTGTGTTTGGACGCAAAGATGTCCTGTTGAAAACGCGTGTCAACACCGGGCGCATTCGGCAGCACGCACTTTAAGACCGGCGAAGCGATCGACATCACTTCCATTTTCTTGCTCTGGACCAGATCGCGGGCACGATTCAGCTCGTCCTGCGAAAGGTTCATGATGTTCTTGCCCCACAACACGCGCAACTCTGCGCCGGTCATCCCGATACCTTGCATGGCATCGAGAGCGACTTCGAGATCCGGAGAAAATTCGTCAGTTATGGCGGCGATACGAAGTTTAGGAGTCATTTAGAGTGTAATTACCTGGTCGGGCATGGCGCCGGAAAGCGCCTTGTAGAGATCCGGGAAACAACCGATCGGCACACCGTCAATCAGTTTGTCCGCGATGTCCCGCTCATAGCAGCACTGGTCGCATCCCATCAGGAGCATCCCGCTCTTTTTCGCGACGGCGGCGAGCCGCTCGCCAATTGGATTTCCTTTGACGAGAACGTAGTTGTTGTCTTCGAAGAAAAACATCCCGACGACATCGACGCCGTGGCGGCCTTCTTCAAGCTGTGGCAAGATCATCCGGCCCAGCTTGTACGACACTGTATGGCCCTGTGTTGAGAAAATGTAGGCTACTTTCATGTTGGAAGGGTATCGAGCGCCGCGTGAAATGCAGCAGTGGCGAGGAACGCGCGCGACCGGCGGCTGGATGGGATTTCCGGATGGGACTCAAGGATACCAACGGCAGTCAGTTTACGCGCATGATCAGGTGTGGCGCCGCGAATCTCTTCCGCGACATGCTCACAGAGAGCGATCAATGTCATGCAGGTAGTGCACCGATATTGGACGTCCTCAATCGAACCGTGATCACCGAGCCGGATCGCGAATCCAGCGGTCGCGTCGCCATCCTTTACAAGCCGTTGCGGTTCGAAATGCGACTGCAGCTTGCGACGGCAAGCCTGTTGAAAGTAATGATAGACGTCGCGCGGCATCGAAACCATCATTCTATCGTGCGTCTTCGAGATGTCGTTGATATGATTACGCTACCTAACTGTAGATCTTTATGTTTTATAAAAGCCTCGCGATAATTTCTCTGGTCGCCAGCGCGGTTAGCGCGGCGTCTCCGAACCTGGACATCTACTGGATCGACGCGGAGGGCGGCGCTTCGACGTTGATCGTGACGCCGGCGGGTCAATCGATGCTGATCGATACGGCCAATCGAACACCAGACGATCGTGACGCCAAGCGAATCTTCGCGGCGACACAACAGGCGGGCTTGAAGAAGATCGACTTCGTTTTGACTACGCATTATCACGGAGATCATGTCGGCGCGATGGAGGCGCTCGGCAAAATGATCCCTATCGGCCAGTACTTCGATCATGGAGAGTCGATCGAACTCGACAGGCCTCGCGGCATAGAACTGTACAAGAATTACGTTGCCTTGACGGAGGGTAAGCGAAAAAGCGTGAAGCCCGGCGACTCGATTCCGCTGAAAGGCGTGAGGATTACCGTAGTCGCCTCGGGTGGCCGGGTCTTGTCGAAGCCTTTGAAAGGCGGCGGCACGAGTCCGTCGGATATGTGCAAAGACGTGCGGCAGAAGGCCGCCGAAACCGACATTGAGAACAACGAGAGCGTCGGAATCCTGCTAACTTTCGGGAAGTTCAAGTTTCTCGGTCTTGGTGATCTTCCATGGAATTACGAGAAAGCTCTGGTGTGCCCGCAGAATTTGATCGGCACAGTCGATTTGTATCAGACAACTCACCATGGGCTCGATAGATCCGGCCTGCCGCAACTGGTTTGGTCGGTGAAGCCGCGCGTGGCCGTTATGAATAATGGTCCGCGCAAGGGTGGCCCACCATCGACGTTTGAGACTCTCCGAAAATCTCCTGGACTCGAAGATATCTGGCAGGGACACCTGGCGCTAGGAACTCCGAAGGAAATCAACACGAACGAACAAATGATTGCCAACTTCGAGCCGACGGCCGAATGCAAAGGGAATTTGTTGAAAGTTTCCGTGGCTCCGGACGGCAAGTATACCGTTACGAACGCTCGCAACGGTTTTAGCAAGACCTACGCTTCGCGGTAGCTTAGTCGGTCACTTCAAGACCGCTCCCTCACGGTCACGGTTCTGCTACGGAACCGCGCGCGTAGCAAGCGGTGTGCCTTATCAGGCGCCTAGAAACGGAAATTCTTCCGCGAGTATTCGATGCACTTCAGGTTGTAGTCGTCTTCGGCCTTGACCTGATCGGCAGGGCTGAGACCTGTCATTTTTGGCAGGGGCGTCTTCGGTGGATTCTTGCGGACCAGATCGAGTACGCGGGCGAGGTCTCGCCCGGGCAGCGGACTCGACGGGTCGTCGAATGTGGGCCAATAACTGTCTTTGTAGACCGGGATTTTGAGGGGATCTCTCGTAATCATCTCCAGAGCGAAGATCATATCCGGATCGCGCTTCTGAAGTGTATCGACCATCTGACGGAGATCCACTATGCCGTCTCCAAAGGAGACTTCCGAGAGCAGGAAGCCCTCATCGTAATTTGCGACGCCCATATCCTTCATGTGGCAATAAATGGTGAAGGGCTCCAGGATCTTGAACGTCTCCATCGGATCTTCGCAGAGCGCAAGGTTATTACCGAAATCGAAGCAGACGCGGACATACTCGCTGCCCACGCGCTTTATCCACTCGGCCTGCTCGGCTGCGCGCCAGCCCTTATGATTTTCTACCGCAAGCTTCATCTGATGCTTGCGCAAGACCGGTTCGGCGAGACCGACCATTTTCTGGCACTGCGCAAAGTGCAACTTGAAGGCTTCGAGCGTCGGATACGCCTCATACCGACGTCCGGTTAGCGCGGTGTGCATCGCAACCGCGCCGGCTTCCTTCGCTGCCTTTACAGCGACATCGTAAGCGGCTACTTCGCTCTCCACCTTAGGCAGCGGCGCGCTGAGAACTGTGCGCAAATTATAGCCTTCCGCCTTTTGGCGGAATTTTTTGGCCACCTCAGGATCATTCGATGGCAGGCGAGTCTGTGTGGATCCCAGTCCCAGACTGTGCGCTTGCTCGACCATGTCGAACGACTGGCGGTCCGCCCTAGATCGCAACGCAACGGCCGTGGGGGCCAGCCCCATGTTTTTCAAAGGCGCTCCGTTCGCGCGGGCCGGTCTGGCGTTGAAAACGGTGGGGGCTGCCGCGGCCACCGCAAGAATCTGTCTTCGAGTCATAAATCTTCCCTCCCTACATGGACTGCCTCTTGCGCCGTGGCAAGCCGCTGCATCTATGCTATACAACGATTTGCCGAATTGTAAGCGGTAGGTGGAACCCTTCCCTAATCTTCGAATGAAGCTACTGTAAAATGCGGAACGTGACGCAATTGAAGCGCGTGCCGCTGCTGTTCGCCGCTATCACGGTCATCGCGGCTGCGCCATCCGAGTGGCGTTACTATGGCGCGGACGCAGGCGGGACAAAGTACTCTCCTCTCGACCAGATCAACAAAAAGAATGTCCGGCAATTGAAGCCCGTTTGGATCTTCGATACCGGCGACTTCAGCGACGGTAAGCTACTTGCCGGACGCTCGGCTTTTGAAACGACACCACTTGTGATCGATGGCGTGATGTACGTTTCGACGTCATTTCATCGATTGTTCGCGCTCAATCCCGAAACTGGAGCTATTCTTTGGGAGTTCGATTCCAAGTTCGATCGCTCCACACGAGTGACGCTGTATCAGAGTCGCGGCGTAGCGTACTGGGAACGCGGCTCGAGTAAGCGAATCCTGCTCGCCAACCAACAAGGAAGATTGTTTTCGATTGACGCGAAGACGGGTAAGCCAGATCCAGGTTTCGGCAACGAGGGTGTGGTCGATCTGAGAAAAGGCATGGCTGACAAGTTTCCGCTCGGGTCCTACGGTCTGACATCGCCGGTCGCCGTGTGCCAGGACACCATTGTTACGGGCGCGTGGGTTAGCGACGGGGAACCGCAAGGCCCCAGCGGCGACATACGAGGTTGGGATGCCCGCAGCGGCCGTGAACTATGGCGATTTCATACCGTGCCTCGTACAGGGGAATTCGGCCATGACACGTGGGCCGGCGATTCCTGGAAGGATCGTGGCGGGACCAATGTTTGGTCCCTGATGAGCGTAGACGAACGCCGAGGCATGGTTTTTCTACCTCTCACCTCGCCGTCGACAGACATGTATGGCGGTGATCGTCACGGCGCAAATCTGTTTGGGGACAGCGTTGTCGCTCTTGATTGCAAAACAGGCAAAAGGCGTTGGCACTTTCAGACTGTTCATCACAACCTTTGGGATTACGATCTGCCATCGCAACCCGTTCTCGTCACCGTGCGACGCGAAGGTAAGCAGGTGGATGCAGTGGCGCAGGCGACCAAGACAGGTTTTGTCTTTCTGCTGAATCGCGAGACCGGTAAGCCGCTGTTTAACGTGCAAGAGCGCCCTGTTCCTAAGAGCGCAATACCGGGAGAAGATTCCTGGCCGACGCAGCCATTCCCAGTGAAGCCACCTCCATTCGCGCGTCAATCCATGAAGCTAGACGAGATGACGAATGTCACACCTGAGTCTCGAGCGCAATGCATGGAGATGATCAAGGATGCAGTGGTCGAAGGCCGCATGTACGATCCGATTGGCGAGAAGCCGACTGTAATGTTCCCGGGCACGAATGGCGGGTCGAACTGGGGCGGAGGTTCCTTCGATCCGACGACCGGTACCCTGTATGTGAATTCGATGGACGTTGCGGCCTTCTTGCGCATGGTGAAGCGCCCGACGGATTCTAAGATCCCTTACCGCAGCCAGGGATTCGGAAGGTTTTGGGACAAGAACGGATATCCGTGTCAGGCGCCTCCTTGGGGAACCTTGACGGCGATCGATTTGAACACAGGCGATTTTCGATGGCAATCACGACTCGGAGAGTTTGAAGAGCTAACGAAGCGTGGCGTCCCGAAGACAGGAACGCCGAACCTCGGCGGGTCGATTGTGACGGCCGGCGGCTTGGTGTTCATCGGCGCTACGAACGACTCTAAGTTCCGCGCCTTCGATAAAGACACCGGCGACGAGGTTTGGACAACGGACCTTCCGGCGAGCGGTCACGCCACGCCGATGACGTTCATCGGCAAGAGTGGGAGGCAGTTCCTCATGATCTCGGCCGGGGGCGGCAATAAATACAACACAAGATACACCGGCAAGCTCATCGCGTTTGCCTTACCGACAAGCGAGGATTCACGGGATCCGCGCATAATCTCCGCCAATCGCAAGCCAGTCTTTCGCGCAGAGTACAAGGGCATGGACGAAACGTTGCCGGCAGCGGTGGCGCCGCAGCCCCTGCAGTTCAGCCACAAAGTTCACTCTGTCGGCGTGAAGTGTCAGGACTGCCATACAGGCGCTACGACGCAAGCGCGCGCCACTTTACCGGATGCCGCAAAGTGCAGGCAGTGCCATCCCGCGATGAAGCGAACTGCAATCGATTGGGTGAGAGTTTACAAAGTTCCGGACTTTGTATCGTTTAGTCATCAGAAGCACGCTAGAACCGACTGCTCGAGCTGTCATGGGCCTGTTCAGACCCGCGATGTTCTGATGAAGGAGATATCAACGGGAATGGTCGCCTGCATGGATTGTCATCGACAGAAGCAAGCGTCGATTGCTTGTAACACATGCCACGACCTCGGACAATGAAGATGACTCGACGTGGTTTCCTGGCTGGGACGCCGTTTAGTCTTGCCGCGCAGCCGAGTTCTCGACCCTCGAATGTCCTGGTGATCCTTGCCGACGATCTTGGTTACGGAGATCTTTCCTGTTATAGCGCTCCGGATATCCGCACGCCGAACATCGATGCCCTTGCCCGCGATGGAATGCGATTTACGCGGTTCTATGCCAATTCGCCTGTGTGTTCGCCGACACGCGCCGCTCTGCTGACTGGTTGTAGTCCCGACATCGTTGGCGTTCCCGGTGTCATTCGTACCCATCACAATAATTCATGGGGATACTTACATCCGTCCGCCGTTCTGCTTCCACAGCTGTTAAAGACGCGCGGGTATCATTCGTGTCTTGTTGGCAAGTGGCATTTGGGACTCGAATCGCCTAATACACCGACTGAGCGGGGTTTCGATTCATTCCATGGTTTCCTTGGCGACATGATGGACGATTATTTCGAGCACCGTCGCCATGGGAACAATTACATGCGCAAGGACCGTGAGGAGATCAATCCGCCGGGCCATGCGACCGACCTTTTTTCCAATTGGGCCGTTGAATATCTGAAGGAGCGTCGCGATTCGTCGTTCTTTCTCTATCTCGCATTCAATGCGCCTCATGCGCCTATTCAACCCACGACTGAATCGCTATCCCGAGTGACCACACGCGATCCCGGTATGCGTCCGGAGAGAGCCAAGATCGCTGCATTGATCGAGCATATGGACGATGGGATCGGCCGTGTCATCAGGGCGCTGAAGGAGAACGGGCAGTACGAGAATACGCTAATCGTGTTCACGAGCGATAATGGCGGCGAACTGCGCTTCGGCGGAAGTGTCGGTCCTTTACGAGGCAATAAGCAGAACGTCTATGAGGGTGGGATTCGTGTGCCTGCGATTTTCGTATGGCCGGGTCGTGTTCAGAAGGGATCGAGATCCGATCTGGTTGCGCAGTGCAGCGATCTTTTGCCATCGATCTGTGAAGCGACCGGGGCTCGAAGTGGGACTGTCGACGGTGTATCGATTCTACCGACGCTGCTCGGACGTCCACAGGATCTTAGCAAACGGGTTCTTTTTTGGGTTCGTCGCGAGGGTGGGGCGCCTTACTTCGGCCAGGATTATTATGCAGTCCGGCGCGGGCCCTGGAAGCTGCTACACAACACACCCTTCGAGCCGCTTGCTTTGTACAACCTCGATGAGGATCCACAAGAGCAGCACGACCGGATCAAAGAGCAGCCGCAGATCGCTAAAGAATTAACGACCGCCTTGGCTGCGCATATCCAACGCGCCGGGCTCGTGCCTTGGCAGCCTCCAACAAAACTATGAAAATTCTTGAAGTAAGAGCATTTGGCCTTCGCGGCCGTACGCCGGAAGGCGGATGGTCAAACGAGTTGCGTCCCGACGACTGCGTCCATACACTCATCGCGGTCATCACGGATGAAGGGCTGACGGGTTGGGGCAGCGTGTTTACAAGCGAGGATCTGGTCCGCGGATCTCTGAACGTCCTGAAGCCGCTTTACACCGGAGAAAATGCGTTGGAGCCGGAGCGAGTCAGCGAGATCCTGCATCAAAACACGTTCTGGCAGGGACGCGGCGGCGCTATCACCCATACCATCAGCGGGATCGATATCGCGCTCTGGGATTTGTTGGGGAAGGCAACGCGACAGCCCGTTGGGCGATTATTAGGCGGACGGTATCGCGAACGCGTGCTGCCTTATGCATCGTTGCTGATGCGAGAGCCGGAACGCATGCCGGACGAGCTTCTACCGGTGAAATCGCAAGGATTTCGCGCGTTCAAAATCGGTTGGGGTCCCTTCGGCCGAAGAGATGCTTCAACGGACGAGGCGATTGTCCGGGCCTCGCGGGATGCGGTCGGTCCGGAGGCGTTGTTGATGGTGGACGCCGGCGCCAGCGATGCCTTCTGGCCGCGCGATTTCAAATGGGCGTTGCGGACAGCCGAAATGTTGGCGGACTACGGTGTCGCTTGGTTTGAGGAGCCGCTGCCTCCAGACGCTTTGAACGACTATGTGGCATTAAGACGATCAGCGCGTGTACCAATCGCCGGCGGTGAAGTACTTACCCGGCGACAATCGTTTGCGCCATGGTTGGAAGCGGGAGCTTTCGACATTGTGCAGCCCGACGTTACCAAAGTCGGCGGTATCAGCGAGGAGCGCCGTATCGCCTGGATGGCGCGCGCAAACGGTGTACGGTTCATCCCGCACGGCTGGAATACAACCGTCGGCCTCGCCGCAGACCTCCAACTCGCGTCGGCCATTTCTGATACGGATCTTGTTGAGTACCTGACGGGGTCGCCATTCATCGATGATTTGCGCGATGGTGGATGGCGGCTGGATTCAGACGGTATGCTATCGATTCCGAGCGATCCCGGGCTCGGGATTCGAATCAATCTCGAGGCTTTAAAGGAGTTCTCTGGAGCTGATCTCAGTGGCGTCCATGCGTAGGACGGCATGAATCGAGGGGCGCCCGGAGTGTCGCTCGTGGCATTTCTTTGGGTGGCGTTCGCCTTGAATTATGTGGACCGGCAAATGGTCTACTCGATGTTCCCCGCCCTGCAGGCCGATCTGGGTTTTAACGCCGTCAGACTTGGTCTGATCGGTAGCGTTTTTCTGTGGGTCTATACGCTGTCGATGCCGCTGGCCGGACGTCTGGCCGATCGAGGCCGGCTGGAGTGGATGATCCTTGCGAGCCTGGTGCTTTGGAGCGTCTCGACGCTGGGTTGCGGATGGAGCGGATCGCAGGCAGCCTTCCTCGGTTGGCGTGCCGCGATGGGGCTGACTGAGGCTCTCTATTTCCCAGCGGCGCTCGCTCTGATCGCAAGTCATTACCCTGATCAGACGAGGTCACGCGCGCTCGGAATTCATCAATCGGCGCAGTTTGCCGGGGTAATCATTGGCGGATGGTACGGCGGATGGTCAGCCGATCATATTGGCTGGCGGGAAGCATTTGGGTATGCGGGCGTCCTTGGAATTGCGTATGGCTTTGTCTTATGGCGTGTCCTTCGCCGGCTGAAACGACCCTCGGCGCCAGTCGACACCCGGCGGGCAGGAAGTGTAAGTGAACTGTTTCGATCGCGCTGTTACGTGACGTTGTGTCTCGCGTTTGCAGCATTCTGCGCAATGCAGTGGATCTTCTTCGCGTGGTTCCCCTCGTTTCTCTACGAACGCTATCATCTATCGATGACGGACAGCGGCTGGAACGCTACAGTCTTCGTCCAGGGAAGCACGATTGCTGGAATTCTCGGAGGAGGCACACTCGCGGATAAGCTCTCGCAACGATGGCCGGCTGCGCGATTGTATGTTGCGGCGTTCGGCGTGTTGTGCAGCGCACCGTTCGCATACCTGACGTTTTCTGCAGAGTCGCTGCCCATGGCGCGCCTGTTCTCGGCGGGTTTCGGGTTATTTGCCGGAAGCCTGGCAGCCAATGCATTCGCCGCAGCTTATGACGTCGTTGGGTGGAAGAATCGCGGTGTCGGGTCGGGCGTATTGAACATGATGGGCGGTCTGTCGTCATCCGCAATGATCTACATGGCGGGAATCTGGAAGAATACGATCGGTTTCCCGGCGATGATGATGTGGATGATGACTGTGGCGATCCTGGCGGCAGTCTTAATGATCATCACGACATCGAGAAGATTCAGCGCCGACACCGAGCCTCGCAGCGCTGCACTAACGATCTAAGGTCAATTGAGCCGGTGGTCGCGCAAATTCAGGCGTAGCACGATAGGCGTGGCTGACGGCGACGATCGTCATCATGAGCGCTGCGCCGATGCCTGCCAGGGCTATGTCCTTTTGGGCATCCCAAATGTCGCCTTGCATGCTCACAAAGGATTCTCCCGAGTCCGGATTGATGAGGCTTGCAACTCCGGCTTCGATGATCTCGTACACTCCGCCAAAAGCCAGCGCAATGTCCACCGGCAGGTAATATCGCCAAGCGCCTTGCACTCCGCCAGTCCGAATCAATAGTTCCTGAAACGGATAGGCGAAACAAAGGCCGAACGCAAAGTGGGCGACTCGATCATAGTGGTTCCTTGGCGTGCCCAAAAACCCCTTCATCCATTCGCCGAGCGGCACGTCCGCATATTTGTGGTGAGCGCCCCACTCGTGAATGCAAAGGAAAATAAACAGCATCCAATAGGAGGTGTTCGATAACGGGATGCGGCGATGAATGAAGACAAGTACGACGACCAGAAGCACAACCAAGAGGTTTTCGAGAAGCCATTCTGCCATCCTGTCCGGACGGTACAGTGAAGTCGCGATTACCAGGACACCGGCTACGGACAGGAACGGCGCGTGCGATCTCTCCATGCAAATTTAACTTTACTGGATCAAGGCCAGTCTATGCAGTCTTGAGCACGGCAGGGAGTCCCATGTAGCGGCCATAGCGTTCTACCGAGGATTCCAGCGCTCGGGCTTCTGGTGGGCTAAGCGCGCGATCAATACGCGCTTCCACAACCACGTGATCCTTCGTCAGAAAATGTCTCCACCGGCCAATCACGCGGCCATCCAGCAACACGACATGCAGAAATGCAGATTCGGATGTCGGTAGTACATTGGCATTCTCCTGTGGACGAAGCAGATCTCTGCTCTCGCTGTAGGACATGATGTACTCGTCATAGCCCTGAACCAGATCGAACACCGGAGGCGTTGACTTCGTGTGCCCGAAAGACCGCGCAAACCAGTATGTGCGACCATCGACCAATTCCTTTTGAAGCTCTGATTTGATCGCGTCGAGCCCTCTCCTCCCTTCCGCGACAGTTAGGCTTGACCACACAAGGTAATCTTTCAGCGTCGCTGGACCTCGACTGTTGAAGTAGCGCCGGGTGAGTTCGACCAGGCCTTCTTCTCTGTCCAGTGTCTTCGTCGAAGGGACTCGCTCCTCGAGCAACGCATACGTCTGCTGCTTACCTCGCAATGCGCCGCTACAGACAACTCCGTCCAATTCAGCCCGCATGACGATATAGGCAAGATGAAAGCCACTGGCCTTGATACCTTCCCTTTCAAGTTCGCCGGCCAGTTCAGTCCGTGTGAGACAAGACCCGCCTCGCAATGCTTTTGTGAATATCTTTCGACTCTTGGTGAACACAGCGTCATCGAGTCCGACTTTGCGGTACATATGCGCATTCAAAACGTTTACTCGTGGCGCAGTGACCGCTAGCATCCAGCGTATGTCCGCCGCCGCTACGAAGTGCCAAGTCGGGCGGACCAAGTGCGTTCGTAGGATCGCTCCGGTCTCAAGCGCCTGGTTGATTCCATCGACATCGATCCCGCTTGTGCGCTGAGCGATGGACCATTTTGCGTAACCACACTCCTGAGATTGCATCGCGCCAAAACGTCGAACAACTGCTTCCGGCGTATCGGAAGAGGAAGTCCGTAGACGCTGACTGCATAATCTCTGCAGCAGGATCTCGGCGCTGTTCATTGCGCTTGCGGCTTGACCATCGGGACGAATCGGACCGGCAGAACTGATTTTTTGCTGATCTTGCCGTCTGCAGACTTGGTCAGCAAAACGAGTTCTTGCTCGAAGGTCGAACGACCAACCGGGGCGAGCATTTTTCCACCAGGTTTTAGCTGGTCTACGAGCGCCTCAGGAAGCACGGGCGGAGCGGCAGTCAGAATGATCCGATCGAAAGGCGCCTTCTCCGGCCAACCTTGATAGCCATCTCCCTCGCGGACGAATACATTTTTGTATCCCATCTGCTTCAGCTTTTCCGTGGCGGATCGCGCTAGCGACGGGACAATCTCGATGCTGTAGACCTCACGCGCCAACACGGACAGAATCGCTGCTTGGTAGGCCGAGCCTGTGCCGATCTCCAGCACTCTATGATCCTTGTTTACCTCGAGCGCTTCGGTCATGAAGGCGACGATGTAAGGCTGTGAGATGGTCTGTCCGTGGCCTATCGCCACCGGACGGTCTTCATAGGCGGCCGAACGGACGTCGACGGGCATGAACATGTGCCGGGGTGTCTCGCGCATCGCTTTCAGAACCGCCACGTCCTTAATGCCGCGCGAGGCGATCTGGCTTTGAACCATGCGATCCCGGTCGGATCGGAACGGGTCCTGTCCACGCAGCATTGTAACCGCGAGCAGCAAAACTACAAACTTGGACCTCACGTTTGTATTATGCGCTGAACGGGTGAAACAGCGCATTTAATTGCGGCCATGCTACGACGCGAGTTCTTCTCGACAATTGCGGTAGGCGCTACAACAGCGCAGTACATCCAATCGCAGTCTCAGGCGCCCTTCCTGGAGCGCGCCGCAGAGGGTACGCCTCATTCAGGTAAGGTACTGCTCGCGGTACAGGCTCATTCGGATGATATTCCGCTTTCTGCCGCAGGGGTTGTCGCAAAACTGACGAAGGAAGGATACACCGGATACCTGGTTCGCGCTACGAACGATGATATGGGCGACGCGCCGGGGCTCGGAACTCCCGGGACGATTGGCGAGCACGTGCTCGGCAATGAACGGGATAATGCGAAGCTCGTTCCGATCCTCGGATTGAAGGACAAGTTTGATCTGAACTACAGCAATCACCTGATGGGAGGGATCGCGTTCAATGAGCTGATGTCCCGCCTGATCTTCTTAATTCGTCTCCTGAAGGTGAATACTGTCGTCTCGTGGGATCCCTGGGCGCATGATGAAGAAAATCCCGACCACCATATGACGGCGCGCGCTGTCGAGGCCGCGTGTTGGATAGCCGGTCGCAAGCACGATTATCCTGAGCACTTCGCCGCCGGTTTACAACCGCACGCAGTGACCGACAAATACTATTTCGCTCGAAGGCCCGAGATCACAAGGATCGTGGACATTAGCGGCGTCATCGATAAGAAAGTGGAGGCCAATCGCGCCAATGTAGCTAAGGGTCCTGCCGGCACTAACGGTTCTCGCCTACGCGCAGATCTGGCGAAGCGCAGCCTCAAGCTACCGCTGCTCGGCGACGATGACGCAACAGCAGACCGCAATTACATTAAGGAGTTCGTGCTGGCGCGCAATCGGGAACTTGGAAACAGTATGGCGTCGAGTATGCCGAAGCCTTCCATTACATCGGCCCAGGTTCCACTGGCCGCGGATCGAGAGTCGAAGATTACATAAAGCGCAACGCGGTCCCGTTACGTTAACACAATCTCGTGCTCGCACCCCCGAAGATCCATCTCATACTCGATGGAGACAATCGGTGGTCGTGAATAGTGCCAGGTCACGCCATGAATGGCTGATGCGCCCATGGGACGAACAATTTCGTCAGCCAACATGCCGCTGATCGAGTGCACGGTGTAAACGTTGACCACCGTTGCAAGCTGCCAGCTGACTCCCAATCCTTTGAGGCGTCCTGACATCAGGCCCATTACGAACCGGGCTTTCTTTTCCAGCGCATCGGGTGAAGTTTCTCCACGCCTGACAACATCATGAGGATCGAGAGAGCCTTCGGGGAGTTCTCCTCCGCCGGCAACGATGAACGTCTTTGCCATTGTGCTGGAAGGAATCGTATAACTGAATCCATACAAAGATGGCGTCGCGGGAGGATTGATTTCAGGCGCCACATTGGTGCGAGCAACCGGATTGACTCCATCGACGATGAGTCCCCAGTCCTGTAGCACGCGAACATAACCGCTGTTGAAGTCCGAGAAACCTTGGAAGCTGAATGGTTTCGGTGAGCGTAGCTCCATGCCGCAGAGCGAGTGCAGCGGTCGCTGGACCGAAGCAAGATGATCTTTGACGCGATCGAATCCAGCGCTTAGACCGATGGGTTGCAGAAATCGGACGTGGACGATCTCATGGCCTTCATCGGCAATCGTGCCCCCCGAATATGGCGCGATCCCACGCAGGAATGAGTAGTTTCCCTTCTTGTATGAAACGAGCATACGTTACAGGTCATGATACAGGGTTGAGATTCATCCCTTTCATCGGGAGAGCATCAATCAAGGTTTTCGAATAAGGATGCCGAGGAGCGGTGAAGATTTCGTCGACGGGTCCGGATTCGACGACCTGACCCTCGCGAAGAACGTACATCCGGTTGCATAAGGACGCCACGGACAGCAGATCGTGAGAGATATACAGAATCGACACTCGATGATCGCGATTCAACAATTGGAATAATCTCAGAAGTTGTGACTGAGTGACAAGATCGAGAGCGCTTGTGGGCTCATCCACGATTAGCACCGCGGGCTTGTGCATGATCGCCATGGCGATGACGACTCGCTGCGCTTGTCCGATACTGATCTGTCCAGGGTACCTACGCAAGAACGTGTCATCGTCCGGCAATTCGACGCTTCGCAAAAGATCGGCGATGAACGCCGGATCTGGATTCCCGCGTCTGTGCGCCTTCCAGACCTCTCGTAACTGTGTTCCGATGCGTAGCGCCGGATTCAGCGCGGCCGACGCACTCTGAAGCGCAAGCGCGATCTCCTTTCCGCGAACAGTTCGCATCTGCGTTTCATTCAAGTCCAGCAGTTGCAGTCCTCGAAATGCGATTTCTCCTGACACGACAGCTCGACGCGAACCGAGAAGCCTCAAAATCGCTAGCGCAAGAGTGCTTTTGCCTGATCCGCTCTGACCGACGAGACCTACGATTTCACCTTCCTCAACATAAATCTGAACGGCGAGAAGGACGTCTTTCTTGCCGGGATAGTCGACGGTAATGTTAGCGGACAGTAGCGGCTGCGACATGCGAGTCTCCTCTCTGTCCTGCGCTCAAACTGAGATACTCCACGTTCCAGTAGAAGTGAGGCCGCAGCGATGCCGGCGAGATATTTCGCAAAGTTGGCGTCAGCGCCCCAAGCGCATCGCGGTTCACGAGATAGATAAAAGGTGACTCCCGTGCCACTATTTCCTGGACACGATCGAAGGATTGCTTCCTCATCTGATGTGTGGCCGCCGACGCCTGGGCGCGCATCAATTTATCGATTTCTGCTTCCCATTGGGTAGCAGGGACGTTTTGGGCGGGGTTCCATTGATGATTCACAGCCGAACTCAACCAGATGTTCATCTGCGCGTTCGGATCGGGGTCAACGTTGACTAATCCCAACAGACAGGCGTCATAATCAAACGTCTTTCCGGTTCGCTCCAGCAGCGACGGGAAATCCAACGTCGTTATGTTTACTTCAATTCCGACCTTCTTGAGATCATCCTGGATCAGGCTGGCGAGCCGCAATCGGTTCTTGTTTCCTGCGTTCGTGATTAGGGAGAAAGTCACAGCATTCCCTTGCTTGTCGTAGAGACGGGAATTTCTCAACTGGAATCCGAGGGAGCCAAGTCGGCGCAGAGCCTCCTCGGAGTTGTGACGCGGCGGCTGTAATTTCCGGTTGAACCATACGCTCGACGCGGGAACCGGGCCCGCAGCCTGTTTCGCGTATCCCCTGTAGACCAACCGGATCATATCCTCGCGATTGATCGCGATTGATACGGCTTGGCGAAACTCGCGAGACTGGAACCAAGACTTCTTTGAAGCGCTGATGGGCGCTTTCCCTACCTGGTTGAACCAGAGCATCTCCACATCAGTGGTTGCTCCCGCATTCACGGCGGCGATGCCTTGCCTGTTTCGAAGGCGGTCATACGCTTCGGCATCCAGTCCTTCCATAATGTGGAGTTCGCCTCTCGTAAATCTCAACATTTCCATATCCTTGTTACCGAGAATGTCGAGACGGACGGAGTCGAGATATGGCAGCCTTCTGCCGCTGTTGTCCTTCTTCCAATAGTTGGGATTGCGCCTCAGCTCGACGAATTGACCAGGCTTGTGCTCAGACACTAGGAATGGTCCGAGAACAGCGCGCGTCTGCGGCGACGCTTTTGACGACTGGATGACCACCTGATCCAGCAGCCGTTCTAATGATGCAACCGGAGCTGGGAAATCGATCACGACGGAGCTTCGCTTGGGAGTCGACACCTTTACGCTGTCCGCACTTGACCGGAACGAATCACCTGTAGGGGAATGAAGCGACGGATCCATCATGCGGCGAACCGTGAATGCGACATCGTCGGCGGAAAACGGCGTACCGTCGGAAAACACGACATTCTCGCGGAGTTCGAGTGTCAACCTGCGGCCACCATCGGATACTTTCCATGACTTTGCCAGCTCGGGCTCGAGCTTCTGTGTAACGCGGTTCAGGCGGACAAGAACGCCGCCGGTCAAGTAGCGAATTGTCTCGCCTGCGCTATCGTCGACCAGCAGCGGATCGAACGTTCTTGGATCATTGCGCAAGGACAAACGCAATTGCCCACCCCATTGGCCTGCAACGGGCAGCGCAGCGAGAATCAACAACCAGGCAAGAATCAGATTCGATGAGGACATAATCAGTCGACCTTAGGTACGAGTAATTGCAACGATGCCGTGATACTGAACAACAGGATCGCGGGAGCTAGTAACCACGGTTGTTCGAGCACCGCTGAATAGTTGAGGAGATCGCTCATCAGATTTCCGAGCGACGGCAAAGGCTCACTGACTCCCAATCCAAGCATGCTGAGGTTCGCCTCGGCCAGCACGAACACAGGCACGAAGATACAGAACTGAGCAAACATGACTGGGATCAGTCCGGGCAGCAACTGAATCAGGATCAGTCGCGCTGGAGAGTAGCCGGACGCTCGGGCTTGAGTAGCGAAATCCGAATCTGCCAGACGTTGCGTCGTCGCCGCGAACAACCTCACGCCCGAAGCCCATCCGAGCAGTCCCAATAAAGCGAACATGATGGACACAGAGACCATCGCGGACGTGTCGAGCGGCAGAAGCGCCCTCACGAGCAGTAACAGGAAAAGCAAAGGCGTACTCACGATCACATCGACCACATAGAACAGCGGTCGCTGCAGCTTCGCTATGGACGCGGCGAGGACTCCGACGATCGTCGCGATTGCCGTTGCCAGCAGAGAAGCCGCGGGCGCAAGTAGCAGTGAGGTTCGTGCTCCGTAGAGCAGTCTGGCGAAGCGATCCCGTCCCAACTCATCGGTGCCGAGCACGAAGGTTGGACTGGGACCTTCATTCGGTTGCCGCCGGTGTTGGGTGTCATAAGAAGATGACGTGAGAATTTGAGGCACGATCAAACTCAACAAGATCACCAGGAGGAAGCCGCAAGCGAATCTACGGAGAATCGTCACGATGCTTGCTCCCGAAGGGCCCTATTGGCAATGTCCGTCGTTGCCGCCGCAACACTATTGGTAGCGGCGATCATGAGGGTAACGCCTAGCAACACCGATAAATCTCTTCCGAGAGTTGCTTTCCATGCCAATTGACCTAGGCCCGGTGAGTCGCAGATGACTTCGAGAGGTACTGCAGCCCCCAGGGCAATCGAGATAGACGAAGCAGCAATCGCAATCATCTGCGGTCTGCTGGCTCCTACGATGTGCCAACGAAACAGGGCGCCGCGCCTCAGCCCCATAGCCTCGGCCGCCATGACATGCGGCTGAGCTCTCGCCTTGTCAAACAGCGTATTGATCTGCAGGAAGACACGTGAGAAAACCACACACGACATCGCCACTGCGACTGACGATTGAACGACAATCGCGACGAAGCCTAACAGCGCTGAAGGTACACAAAGCAACAGCCCCGCCAAGGACGTACTGGTACCCCGAAGTGCAACGCACGGAGAAAGTGTTACGCAAGATGCAAGGAGCGCCGCAGCGGCCCAACCCGCGAGGGCTCCAATCCCGACTGCGCGAAATGTCGCAGGATAGCGTTCGGACAACAACTCCGACACAGGTCGGTTGAATGTCGACGAGTGCCCAAAATCACCGTGAAAGGCGCCGCGAAGGAAGCGGACGTAAGCTTGGAGCGGATTCCGATCCTCTGCCCGGGACTGCCGTAAACTCTCGATGCTTTCCGTGCTCAGACGCGCGTCGATCTGGCGCTCATCGGAATCAAACCCCGGGGCCAGACAGACTAACAATGATGTTAGAAATAGCACCATCGGAAGGCGGATGCCAACCCGGAATGCTATTCGACCGACGGCCGTGATACCCGCGTGAACCGGAGTCAGCATGGCGAAACCACTGAAGAAGGTTGGTTCTCCGTCTCGTGCCACGTCTCAAGAACGCGCTTCAGCTTATGAATGTCGATGGGTTTGGAGATGAACCCGTCCATGCCTGCGTTGCGGCAGTTAGCCTCGTCGCTTTGCAGAGCGCCGGCCGTCAGCGCCACGATCGGCGTACGGTGACCCACTTCGCGTTTTCTAATTTCTCGCGTCGCCTGAAGTCCGTCCATCACCGGCATTTGACAATCCATCAGGACGAGCGAATATCGCGATTCCATGACTCGATCGACGGCCTTCTGTCCATCGCTGACAGCTTCGACGACGTAGCCGAGTTTGTCGAGTAGCCGCATCGCAACACGTTGGTTCACCATATTGTCCTCAACGACGAGAACGCGCGCGTCCTTCGGCTTCTGCGAGTGCAACACCGGCGCCGTTGTCGTCGGCGGAGGAACTTCGCTTTTCTCCTCTACATGACCTACGGGCAGTTCGAACCAGAATGTTGAGCCCGCGTGCAGCTGGCTTCGAACTCCGACTTCCCCGCCCATCATCTCCACGATCCGTTTGGAAATCGATAGACCAAGTCCGGTTCCGCCGTGGCGTCTGCTATCGGACGAATCAAGCTGCGTGAACGGTTGAAACAACTGCGTGCACCCGTGCTCGGATATTCCGACACCGGTGTCGACAATCTCAAACAGAATTCGGCCGCCAGTTCGGCCAGGAAGGACATTGATCGTTACACTACCTTTGTCCGTGAACTTGATCGCATTGCTAACGAAATTGAGAAGGACTTGACGTAATCGGCCCGCGTCCGCGCTGACACAGCGTGGGATCGACGGTTCGATTTTGATGTTGAGCTCGATTTGTTTGCGGGTCGCATCGGCGCGCACGATCTCGATTGCGTCCTGGACAGCAGTCTCAAGACAGAATGCCGCTGCTTCCAGACGCATCCTGTCGGCTTCCATCTTCGAGAAGTCCAGGATGTCGTTGATGATGGTCAGGAGAGCATTTGCCGATTTCTGAATCGTTTCTGTATATTCTCGTTGTTCGCCGCTGAGGGGAGTACTGGTCAGCAGGGCCGTCATACCGATCACTCCGTTGATTGGAGTGCGAATCTCATGGCTCATATTGGCCAGAAACTGTGCTTTGACGATCGCCTGCCTCTTATCGGCTTCGAGCCGTTCCAGATAGAGTTTGTACGCGCGATAGACCGCGTACATCATGGGTACAACTCCAACCCATGCCTGCCATCCAAACATGCGGTTGAGCACGATGATCAGCCAGACCACGGACGCCCCGGAAAGATAAAACGGGAACGACCAGTAATACGACTCATGCCACACTTGCCGCATGTTTCGGTTCTCGGTCAGCGCGATCACCCCGGCCACAATCGCTGTATTAACAAGGAAATAGGCAGACGCAACCAGTACGAGCCGTACGGGCTCCTGCACGCCGGCCTGTGTCAGGATGGGCAGGTGGTACAGCGCAAAACCGACGGTAATCGAAATCGCCGCATTCCCCAAATTGAATAGCAATTTCAGGGGCTGGCGCTTCTCTCGCGAGTGCCAAACATACTGGAGAGTAAACGAGGAGGACGCCATCAAGAGCGTCTCTGACCATGTCAGCTGCGTAATGGCGAGCAGTAGGACGAGGAAATTGACCGACAGTGTCCCTTTCACACCGGGAAGGCTAACCTTCATGCGAGAGCTGAGCACCGCACCCACCGAATATCCCAGGGCTGCGAGCGGGTCGGATAGCTCCCAGCGGATCAAACTCGCCAAAACGGCAGTTAACCCGGTGCAAAGAACTGCTGCGATATAGAGATTCGCACTGAATGTTTTCCCGTCTGCCATTTGTTCACCACGCAGCCGGCAATCCCGAGGGTTCCTGATCTGATTGTGCTTTGGCGGAGAGGAACTCAAGCCCTACGATGTATCCATCGCAACCGGCTCCTGCGTGCCGGACTATGGCGGCGCCCCTAATAACTGGACCAGCGAGGTAGACGTGACAGCCGGGCACTAGTCGCTTCTGCATAGCGATGCAGGCTCCGGACGCAGAAATGTTGCGTAGCGTGGCGTTTTCGAGAAATGGTCCACCCGGGCCGCCGTCGTAAACCAGGACGGGACCGCTCGCTTCATACCTCGGTTGGGTACGACGGCCTAGAAGGTTGAAACCCGCTTCAATTCGCTGTAGAAGGCGCGACACATGTTTCTTATCGACTTTTCAAGACGGCTTTTGAGGAATTTATACCGATGTGGCCTATCTCCTTGGTTATAGGACGTTAACGCCGACCGGTTCAATTTTGGATGTTTCCGTTTTTTCGCTAAATGCGCCTATTTCCGGTCCGATGAGTAGTTCCGAAAGGACACTTACTATATGTCGAATTCTTTAGGTCGCCTTCTTTTCGTTTGGCTGTTGATCCTCGCCGCTGTAACGAATGCAATGGCGCACCCGAAAATTTCTCCGGATCTTGAACGAGCCGCCCCAGATCGCCCGGTCAACGTCATCGTGCAGTACAAGCTTGGACGTCCACTGCGGACGATTCTTGGATCGGTCACAGATCTCGTACGACAGTTACCGTTAGTTGGAGCAGTCGTTTTTCGTATCCTCCCATTGGAGGCTCTTGCCATCGCGAATGATCCCGACGTCGAGTACGTATCACTCGATCGCCCGATTGACGCGAAGATGGACCTCAGTGCTGCTGCCGTCAACGCAAATCTCGCCTTCACTGCCGGAACGACTGGCCGTGGGGTAACCGTCGCCGTTATCGACAGCGGTATCGCGAATCATCCTGATGTGAAGAGCGGCGGTCTACTGCTAGGCCTCTTACCTCGGGTCATTTATCAGGAAAGCTTTGTGCCGGGCGATCCTCGCACAGATGACGAGTTTGGCCACGGCACCCATGTCGCAGGCATCCTTGCAGGGAACGGAAAGGAATCGACGGGCAACGGTTTCACGAAGACGTACCGCGGTATTGCACCCGAAGCGCGCCTGATGAACCTGCGCGTACTCGATCGCAACGGTAAAGGCACGGACAGTGCTGTGATCAATGCTATCCATCGCGCAATACTTCTAAAGACACTGCTGAATATAAAGGTGATCAATTTGTCACTCGGACGACCGGTCTGGGAATCGTATACCAAGGATCCCCTGTGCCGGGCAGTCGAGGTAGCCTGGAAAGCCGGCATCACGGTGGTCGTCTCGGCAGGCAACGAAGGCCGCAACAATAGCGCTGGCACGAACGGCTACGGAACTATCAGCTCGCCTGGCAACAGTCCGTACGCGATTACCGTCGGCGCAATGAGGACGATGCAATCGATGTCCCGTGGCGACGATCTGATTGCAAGCTATAGCTCGAAAGGTCCGACGCGAATTGACCATATCGTTAAGCCGGATCTGGTAGCCCCGGGCAATCAGGTCGCATCTCTCATGACGAGCGGTACTCTTGCGGCACAGGCCGCAGCCAACAACACCCTGATTCCGCTTTCTTACTATCAGAGGAACGCAGCCGGATATCTGTTTTCGCAAGACTACTACAAGCTGAGCGGCACAAGCATGGCGGCCCCGGTCGTCAGCGGAGCGGTCGCATTACTTCTCGATCGCGAGCCCTCGCTGACTCCCGATCAACTCAAGGCGCGATTGATGAGAACGGCCTCGAAGTCGTTCCCAACGCAAAGCACTGTCTTCGACCCGGCAACCAACCAAACTTTCGTCAGCCAATACGACATGTTCAGCATCGGCGCCGGGTATCTCGACATCTGGGCGGCCCTGAACAACCGCGAGAACGTTCGGGGTACTGCAAGGTCGCCGCGCGCAGTAGTAGACGCCGCGACTGGCAAAGTCAGGATTGTTCGTACCGAGGCGAATAGTTGGTCCGACTCCGGGTCCTATGGCCCGTCCGCGGTATGGGGTGATTCCGTCTTCGTCGGCGGCTCCTCTGCACTTTGGGGTGACTCGGCCGTGTGGGGCGACTCCGCAGTTTGGGGCGACCATACAACCAACGGATATAGCGCCGTTTGGGGTGATTCAGCCGTCTGGGGCGACTCCGCTGTTGGGGGCGATTCCGGATTGTCGGGACTCAACCTTCTAGTCAAAGGCGAAAAGTAATCCGATAGCTGTTCGAAATCGGCGAGGGGCGGCTTCATGAGCGCCTCTCGTCGAACTCAACCGCTCGCAAGCACAGCCGATTGAGTCCACTGATCGGCGTACTTCTCCCGAACCAAAAACAGATAAGAAAGCAACCCGATAATCAGCAGCGCACAGATCAGTTGAAAAGGCACCGTGTACCCTCCGGTCGTCTCCTTCAACCAACCGGTTGCAATCGGCGCCACAATGCCGGGCGCACTGGCTGCCAGAGCCTGAAGTCCCACAACTCGACCGACCAGATGTCCAGGAATCAGAGTCTGCGTCAACGCCCAGGCATTCGCGGTCGCTAAACCGAGTCCACTTAACGACACTATGGCGAACGCTATAGCTGTAGAAGGCGAGTCGACAACCGCTCCCAGGAGTTCCGTGGATGCTATCGCCAATCCTGCAATGACGAATGACTTCCGAACCAACGGCGCATTATATCCGCGAGCGATCAGCCTGTCCGCCACATATCCCGCCAGCGTTGCAATCAACGCCATGCCGCCGAAGCTGAACATCGTATATAGCCCCATTGAATTCAGCGTCAATCCGTGTCTATCGACGAAGTACGCAGGCATCCACGTGATGCAGAAGTTCACATAGTATTGGTAGCAGAACGCTCCGATCAAAGTTCCCCAGAGGATCGGATTACGAAACAGATCCCTGACTGTCGCCTGTGAATCTCTTGCCTTGGATTGCGACGGCTCCGCGCCTCCGTCCTTTGCAAAACGCAGCCATGGAATCAGCCAGGCAAACGAACACAGACCGAGCAGAACAAACATCATTTGCCACCCGTATGCAGAAATCAGAATCGCCGATAGCCAGGCGCCGATCGCCGGACCAACCTTGGTCCCTGCCATGACAATCCCGATCGCGATGCCACGCTGGTCTTCACGGCAGTTCAGCCGAATCCAGCGCATGCTTGCCGGTGTCAGAAGCGCTTCACTCGCGCCAAGCAGCAAACGGAGCAGAACGAGTTGCCATGCAAACGTGACCACTGCCGTCGCCGCCGTGATCACACCCCACAACGCGACCGCGACCGTAAACAGACGCTTCACGCCATATCGATCCACTACCCAACCAGCAGGAGCCTGTAAGGCCGTGTAAGTCCAGAAAAATGCTGAGTTCAGCAGTCCCCGGTCCTGGTCCGTTAGGAGAAATCGGTCCTGGAAGTCTTTCAAGGCAAGCGCAACGGAAAAATTGATCCGATCCAACAGACCGATGACCATCGCAAGTCCGAGTAGACCCACTACTGTCCACCGCGCGGCCGGCGACATCCCGATTCCCGATTCTTGAGTCAACAAGCTCAATTCAATCACACGATTCGAAGTTCACCGCAGTTGCTCGATAATATGGAGTTCTTATGAAAGCAGCTTTCTACGAGGGTCATGAGACTATCGCGACTGGCTCCTGCACGCCCGTGAAGCCCGGTTCCGGACAAGTGCAAATCCGCGTCTCCCATTGCGGCATCTGCGGAACGGACCTCCATATCTTTCACGGCAACATGGATCACCGCGTCAAGCTTCCACAGATCATCGGACATGAGATGTCGGGCACGATCGAAGCAGTTGGCGATGGCGTTCCTCAGTGGAGTGCCGGGGATCGGGTCACCGTGCGGCCACTGGACCATTGTGGCTCCTGCCCTGCCTGTAAAGCCGGGCATAGCCACATCTGCATGAACCTGAAATTTATTGGCATCGATTCGCCTGGGGCCATGCAGGAGTTGTGGACGGTCCCTGCCCACACGCTCCATCGACTACCGGCAAATCTCACACTCGAGCAGGCAGCATTGATCGAGCCGTTGGCGGTCGCCTGCCATGACGTTCGTTTAGGCGAAGTTAAGGCCGGCGAATTTGTTGTAATTCTCGGCGCCGGACCCATCGGATTACTCATCGCCTTAGTCGCACGCGCGGCCGGAGCGAATGTGCTGTTATCTGATGTGAATCCGTTTCGCATCGAACTGGCGAATAGTCTGGGTCTGGATGCTGTCGATGCGCGAACGGTAGATCTTGTGGCGCTCGTTAACGAACAGACCGGAGGAGCCGGAGCCGACTGCGTGTTCGAAGTCTCGGGAGCCAAAGCAGCCACCGAAGCGATGACCAAACTTCCACGAACGCGAGGACGCATCGTCATTGTGGCCATTCATCCCCAACCGACTCCCGTGGACTTGTTCCGATTCTTCTGGCGCGAACTGAGACTGGTGGGAGCCCGTGTTTACGAAGCCCAAGACTTCGACCAGGCTATCGAACTCGCCGCCTCGGTCACATTGCCACTCAGTAAGATCATTACAAAAACAGTGCCGATCGACGGGTTGGCGGACGCTTTTCGCGAAATGGAATCTGGTGGCGAGGTGATGAAGATCCTTGTGAGGTGCTCAGCATGAGCGCTCTCGATCTCTTCCGATTGGATGGGAAGACAGCGCTCGTTACGGGTTCCAAACGGGGAATCGGGAAGGCAATGGCGATCGCGCTGGCTGAAGCGGGCGCGGACATTGTTGGCGTCAGCCGCACGCTCGCGCCCGACAGCGAAGTGGAACGGGAGGTTTCCGCGCTAGGCCGAAAATTTAAATCCTATGCCTGCGACTTCATCGATCGAACGGCGCTGTACGATTTCGTAAAGCGCGTTCACGGAGAAAATGATCACATCGACATACTCGTGAACAATGCGGCCACAATTCTCCGCAAACCTGCCGCCGAGCATCCGGATGATTATTGGGATGAGGTGATCAACACAAACGTAAGCTCGCAGTTCATTCTGAGTCGCGAGGTCGGCAAAAAGATGGTTGACCGCGGATCGGGAAAGATTATCTTCACCGCGTCTCTCCTTACGTTTCAGGGTGGCATTACGGTACCGGGATATGCGGCCAGTAAGGGAGCGATCGGACAACTCACAAAGGCGCTCGCGAACGAGTGGGCCGGTAGTGGAGTACAAGTGAACGCAATCGCCCCAGGCTATATAGCGACCGACAACACCGCTGCTCTGCGTGCCGACCCGGTACGAAGTTCAGCAATCTTATCCCGGATCCCTGCAGGTCGGTGGGGAGAACCCGACGATTTCAAAGGCGCAATCATCTTTCTGGCTTCGCGCGCGTCGGATTATGTCAACGGATCGATTCTAGTCGTCGACGGCGGCTGGCTTGGCCGCTGATGGAAGTTCTATCGCTTGAATAGGCTCTTCGCCAGGAAGAGAACGTTAGCGGGCCGTTCCGCCAACCTCCGCATGAAGTAGGGATACCAAGCCGCGCCATACGGCACATACAGCCGCAGTCGGTATCCCTGCTTTACGATTCGTTGCTGCAACTCTCGACGGACACCATAAAGCATCTGAAATTCGAAATCTTCAGACCGGATTCGCCGCTCGTTTACGTACTGAAGAGTCGCAGAGATCATATTGTCATCATGGGTAGCGATGCCCGGATATGTACCGCGATCGAACAGAAGCTTCATTAGCTTTATGTAGTTTGCGTCGACCTCCGCCTTTTCCGGAAAGGCATTGTCGGAGGGCTCTTTATAAGCTCCCTTGCATAACCTCACTGGCACGTGCCGATCACACAATTCGTGAATATCAGCTTCACTGCGATAGAGGTACGCTTGAATCACCGCGCGCACGCCTCCACCGTGCTTCTGGTGCAACTCATTCACGATCTTCAACGTGCGATCCGTGTAGGAGGAGTCTTCCATATCCAACTCGACACGCGTGCCCTTCTCGCACGCTAGAGCCACAAGCGAACTAGCGTTATCGACGCAGGCAGGCTCGGAGATATCGAGACCCAATGCCGTGAGCTTCGCCGATACAGTTCCCTGCAATGGATAAACGGTTCGCAGAGCTGCGAGATACTCGGCCCGAGCCTGAGTGGCCTCTTCGAGTTGCTTAACATTCTCCCCAAGATAGTCGAGAGAACTCAGCATGCCCGCGCGCTGCAACTCGGATGCTACTCTGATCGCGTCTTCCAATCGAAGGCCGGCAATAAAGCGTTCCGTCAGCTTATGGGCCAGACTCGATGTCTCCATCCAGTGGCGCAACTGCTTCTGACGCGAGAGATAGAGAAACGCGCTGCGAAGCGTTGGAATGAATGCGCTCACAAGACGAAACTGTCTCCCCGCGACGGGATAACGACAGGAGTGCCGTACTGCTGCTCAATCGCCTTCGCTAGAGCTTGCTGCTGCGGGTATTCGCCATGCACTAAAAAGATCTTCTTGAGGCCGGGAACGGCAGGCTTTATCCAGGTCAGCAACTCCCGCTGATCTGCGTGCCCGCTGAGTTCGTTTAATGTAACCACCTCGGCCCGCAGGCGCATCGGATCACCGAAAATCGGTACTTCGCGATGACCCTCTACGATCTTCCGACCGAGAGTATGTTCTGCCTGGAAGCCTGTAATCAGCACGGTGTTGCGGGGATTCTCGATGTTGTTTCGAAGGTGGTGCAGGATGCGCCCGGCTTCGCACATCCCCGATGCGGAAATGACGATGAACGGCCCACGCAGATCGTTGAGGGCCTTCGATTCGTTGACATCCTGAATGTAGCGGAGGCGCGGGAAGCTGAAAGGATCCTCGCCACGGTCAGAGAAGGCGTTCGTTTCCGCATCGCGCGCGTCATGGTGCGCTCGGAATACGCTCGTGGTCTTGAAGGCCAGCGGGCTATCGATGAAGATGGGAATCAGCGGAATCCGATTCGCTTTTACGAGTTGGTGCAGCAGAAGAACGAGCTGTTGCGTGCGCCCGAGTGCAAAAGCCGGTACGATGACGCGTCCACCACGCTCGCTCGTTCGGATGATCGCACTTACCAACTTGTCAGCTACTCGCTCGAGATCTTTGTGTAGGCGATCGCCATAAGTGCTTTCGAGAATCAAGTAGTCGGCTTGCGGGCAAGGCTCAGGATCCGGAATGATTGGCAGGTTAATCCGTCCGACATCCCCTGAGAAGCACAGCCGCACTGGATTGCCGGTATCGCGCGATTCCAGCACCATGCTGGTAGAACCCAACAAATGTCCTGCGTCAAACGTCTCATAAGTGAGATCGTCGCCGACCTGCGTAGGGGTGTGCAGGAGCACTCGCTTAAGCAGCGTCAGAACACGCTCCGCATCTTCTGTCGTGTAGATTGGTTCGACCGCCTCGGAACCATTCGTCTCGCCCAGCACGGCCTTTTTTCGCCAGAACTGCTTATTCAGAAAGATCGCATCCTTCTCCTGAATGTTGGCGGAGTCCTGCAGGAGCGGATCACAAAGATCGGCGGTAGCGGGCGATGTGTAAATCGGTCCGCTGAAACCGTATTTAACTAACGTCGGAAGGTTCCCGCTGTGATCGATGTGAGCATGCGACAGCAGTACGGCGTCGATGTTGGACGCTTTGAACGGCAGCTTTGTATTTATATCTCTGGCGGACTGGCGTCTACCCTGGAAGGTGCCGCAGTCGAGGAGAAATCGTTGCCCACCTGCGTCAACCTGATGCATCGAGCCCGTGACGGTCCGGGCAGCACCCCAGAAGGTGATCTTCACATCAACAGCATTGCACAGCTATTATCGAGAACCGCCGCGGCCGCCTCCGCGTGAACCACCACCGGCGTCGCCTGATCGTGCAGGCCCTGCGGCCGGAGCGCCACCACCGGAGGTCGCGGGCGCTTGATATCCGCCACCGCCAGAATAGCCGCCCCCGGAAGAGTTTGACATACCGCGAGACGAGCCCATTCCCATGTACGAGTCCATTGATGGCATCGGCTGACGGAACCGGCGCCGGTGGGATCGGAGCGTAATAGGAATGGTTCCAGGCATTCGTATAGCGTCCGCGCGACGGGAAGTACGTATACATTCCGAAATATGGATTGAAATACCAACCGCCCATGGTCCAACCCGTACCATATTCGTCATACATCCGTCTGGCCGCCGAAACATTCGCCAACGAAAGATAACCCGACCTGCGGCCAGCCCATCTGTAGAAAGAGTCGGTATCGTCCGTCGAAAACTTCTCGACTACGGGGACGCTGGTCAGCAGTAATTGCCGGCCTTCCTTCACATTTACCGGCCGACCCGCCTCGACGAGAGTGATCTCGCCATCATAGGCTCGAACACGCGGCGAAGTGCCGGCATCGATTCGAAACACACCTCGCTTGCGAACGTCGAGCACCGAGCCTTGGACCGTAAGCTCGATCCCCTGCTCCTTCAACACCTCACCCGCCTCAAGCAGCACCGAGCCCTTCACAATATCGATCTGGGTATCAGTGAGCGCATTCTTCGTCATGGCGATTTCCGAATTCTCGGACAGGCGCAGGAAGACACCGGGGGTTAGAAGAATTTCGGCGCGGCCCGTTTCGGTTCGCAGATGCTGTCCGGTTTTCATTTCGGGGTACTCGCCGAACTTCTGGACGACAGCTTTGTCCGCCAGAAAGACATCGCCTTCGATGTAGTGAATCAACCCTGATTTCGCGGAGATTACGTCCTGCCCAAAAGCAAAACTCGCCAGGAGGCATCCTGCGGCCACCGAAAACGACAAATTCTTATAAGTCACGTGACACCTCCCAATTCTAATAGTGATGCCGATCCGGATGCGCGTCAAGCGGAAGTTGCACCGTTTTATCTACAACTTCCGCTCGGACGCATTCCGTTGGATGGACCGCGCACTTCCCAGGTTACAAGAATCGCCATTACAGCGACTTAGCTACCGATTGAGCGACTGAACACGCCACATCGGCTTCGCGCTCTCCGCGGGATCTGCCTGGTAAGTTTGGGTGGTTTTGTTCAGATCGTAGTCGCGCCACAGCCAAATCATTTCTTCGGCAAGCTCGGCGTGCCCCCCATTACGACTATGGGTGCCGTTTCCCCAACTGAAATGGTAGTCGTATTCGCTCATTTTGAGCGAATTCGCCATCTGCACATTCTGAAGAGGCCAGCTTCCATGGTTGTTCTCGAGGTCACCGCTTCCGTCCTGCAGCCACACGCGGATATTCCGCTTCGGCTCTTTCCGGATCTTGAAGGGATAGAGATTGCCGCCATCGATCTTGCCCGGATGCCATTGGATGCTGGTGAAACTGCCGATCCGTGAAAGGACGCGGCTGAACTCGGCGGGCATCTGCCATGCTGCATTGAAGGCGCAAATTCCTCCCGACGAATCGCCTGCCATCGCGCGGCTGTAGCCATCCTTACGGAGGTTGTATTTCTCAGCAACCAGCGAAAGAATTTCGTCACGAATAAAACGCGGGTAGGTGTCGTCGACGGTGTCGTATTCGATCGACCGCATTCTGTTACCGTCCGTCATACCAGGCGAGATGAGCACTTGAATAATGACAGGAATCTTTCGCTCATTCGTCAGGTTCTCGAAGACAATCTGCGCCCTTGACGGAAGCTCCCGGTTCACGAGCACCTCTCCGTCCTGCCACACCATGACGGCAGCCGGCTTGGACGGATCGTATTGAGCAGGGGCCCAGATCCACAAGTCGCTTTTCATGCCTGGATAAATCTTGCTGGTGTGGACGATCTTTTCCGACAGTTTGCCCTTTGGCACACCCGCCTTTTCGTAGCTATAAGGCCCGAACGCCGGCACGTCTGTCCGTCCGCCAAAAGGCTTGCCGTCGATGACGTAAGAGAAATTGTGGGTTCGCGATGTCGGCAGAACCGCCGTATGGGTCCACAAATTCGTCCCGGTCTTCGTCATGGGAACCGGCGCGTTTTCGTCAATGGCAATCTTTGGCGGCGAAGGGGACTCGACTGCAAAGATGAAGTTCCCGCCTTCGGCAATGACGGCCTGCCCTTTCCGAAAAGTTTCTTCGCCGGCGGCGGCCGTAACGAGCGCTCCAAGTTGGGAAGAGTTCGCGTCAAGCGCCTTTCGAACGTCCTGATAGGAAGGCTGATCTGCCGCCATCGCCATCGACCCAATTAGAACAATTCCGGCGAGTTTCATGCCTTCCATTTCCAGAAATAAAAGAGCATTGATGATTTGCCGGTATTGACGATGCCGTGGAGTTTATTCGCAGCGCAATACATCATCGTCCCGGGGCCCACCTGGGTCAATTTACCGTCAACTTTCATCTCACCGGTCCCCTCGGTGATCAACATGAATTCCTCTTCAGGATGTTTGTGGGGAGGGTGCGGCGTTGCGCCCGGGTTCAGCTTCAGGCTACCTGCCGTCATGGCTTTGAGCTGATCCGTCGGACCATCGTAGTAAATGCGAAGATCTCCAAACGGCTCCTTGGTTAGTTTTGCGCCTTTCTCGTCCATCGTGCCGTCCAGAAGTTTGGGAGCGGCAGCGCCGGGCATTGAGAGAGCCATTGCGCTAAGAAGCAAGCGTCTGCGTTTCATTTATCAGTTCTCCAGTTTCGAGAGTACTTTCAGTAGAACGTTTCCGATTACCTGAAAGCTCCGCGGAGATAGCTTATCAACTGTGTCCTGCTCCGTGTGCCACCAGGAATTTTGTGGGCCGTATTCGAAATCGATCAAATCGAGCGCAGGAGCGCCGGCCCGAAGAAATGGAATATGGTCGTCTTCGATTGCGCCATCAAGCGTCGAAAAATGGCGCGAATATCCCAGGCTCGCTGCAGTATCCCAAACGAGCTTTCGCAACCAGGGCGTCGAATTCCACTCGTGAACCACGGACAAGTCGACGTCTCCGATCATGTCCAGATTTACCAGCGCTTTTATCCGGTGCAGGGTGCCGTCCTCTTTCCATCGGCCGGCAAGATGCCGGCTGCCGTAGAGGCTATCGTTCGGAGCCCAGTTCTCGATGGCTTCCTCACCATCGAGCCAAACGAGATAAATATCGTTCTTTGTGGGCTTGCCGCACAAAACCCGAGCCGTTTCCAGCAGGAAGCCGGTCGATGATCCTGCATCATTGGCGCCAACGAAAACTCGATTCGGCATTAGTTTCGTGTCGTAATGACCGGTCAAGACAACAAGTTCCTTAGATTGCCCTGCTATTTTCGCGATGATATTGTTCATCGACTTGGCGCCGATTGGAGTCTGTGCCGTAAAACTATCGTGCTCCACTGCGCACCCGAATAACTTCAATTTACTCGCAATATACGCCTGCAGTTTGCGATGGGACGGAGAGTCGACAGGCCGCGGACCGAAGGCTACCGTCTGGCGCGTGAACTCGAGTGCTGAAGCGCCAGAAAAGCGCGGGCTTGGTGTCGTCTGCTCGGCCAAAGCCGTCAGCGACGCCAGCAGCAGAACTATGGCTTTGTTGCAGTGCATATGTGACCAAGTGTGAAATTACGCTTCTTGTCGAGTGTATCGAGCAATGGCAGCACAAGCGCAACTGGTCCAAACGCGATCGCAGGCAGGATCGCGAACACGCCAGGAAAAAACTGCGCCGAGTTCAGTAACCGTCGAGACAGTAGCCGAAAGAATCCTCCAACTGCCTCAATTTGTACGTCGGCAAATCCCGCTCGCGTGGTCAGATGCTCCAGGCCATAACGCGTGTAGCGAAAGTAGTCATGAGGCTGCTGGTGTTCTTCCCATTCGAGAGGTGTGATCAACAGCAGACGGCCACCAGGTCTCAAGCAGCGGAACAGTTCACCAACGACACGCGCCGGATCTGTGACGTGTTCGAGCGTTACCACGTTCAGAGCCGCATCGAACGTGCCATCGGAAAACGGAAGCGACAGCAAATCAGCTACCGCATCCAAACGTCCATAGGACCACTTGCCGTCTCCGATTCCCAGATCGACCGCCGTGTATCGGAAAGGCGTGAAATGTTCCGCATACTGACACTCCCCCGCTCCAGCGTCCAGCACCCTTGCTTTCGGCGCCAGACCTGACGCCAGCCGTTTGACCTCGTCCTCGATGCGCGACTCGAAATGTAAGATGTGGCGTTGTAAAACGTCGGGCAGGCGGTCGAGCGGAGGATTTACCTTCATGCCGGCTTGACGGCTTCGATCATGACAGTCGATCCGGATCTACAAGCAGCCTCGAGAATCGTGAATGGAAGGGCTGCCAGAACCAGCCCGAAGTATGACAGATTCTTGAACATCCGCATACGCTCCGACTCAATGACGCCTCGAACTCTTCGAGCCATTGGATCGAGCGCTGGCGCCAGGCTACTCGCGAATCCAGCAGGATTGTCTCGAAGCGAAAAGTGCTTTGTTTTTCTCATCTTAAAGCCATTCTGTTCGAGAAGCGCTTGAACATCATCGGCTCGGAAGTTAATCAGGTGCCTCGGCACGTCAAGACCATTCCAATGATCGCCGAACAGCAGGAATTGCCATGAGGAAACATTGGGGACCTGGACGATCAGTCGGCCGCCCGGACGAAGAAGATGAAACGCGGTTTGTATGTAGGAACCCGGGTCGTAGAGGTGTTCAAGGACGTGGAACATCGTGATCGCCCCAAAGAAGTCCCGTTCAAACGGAGGATCGGAAAAAATACCGGCGACGACCGGTACGCGGTTCTGCTCCCATGCAACACTCGCCGCGCGTCGCGAATAATCCAGCCCGAATACCCGGTAGCCCCTATCCGCCAAGAGGCGACCGAACAACGCTCCCCCACATCCCACATCCAGGACCGGACCATCAGTGGGGGCAGACGCTCTGGCGACGAAGTTCACGTGGTCGCGCAGAACGAACCGGCGGTATTCTTCTTCAAGCCGGCTGACTGAGCTATCCGCCGATGTGAACCAATACGATTCCGGATAGTAGCGCTGAAGTTCCCCGACGCTCGGCCAAGGATACAAACGCAGCAGCCTGCATCCGGAACACTCGACTACCGAGAATCGCTTGTCCGTGGTCTGGTACAGACGATCGGCCCCGCAGAAGAGTGGTCGCGATTGCCGGCTTCCGCAAGCCGGACAGCACTCGCCTGTTGGAGCATGAATCAAATTGCCTGCTCCGACAACTCTTTCAGGCTGATGCGATAACGCAACAATAGTTCACGAACTTGTTTTGGCGTCAGCTTACGAATTTGACGCATGGCGCGCCGCTTCCGCAGCGTTTCGGGAATCATCGCCAATCCTTGCGCTGTGCCCTTCAGGAGCGCCATCGTGATTTTGGCTTTTCCTGCGGTCCCTTTAAAGCGAGCCGCCTCGCCTTTCCCATGCAAACCCGCCCATGCCCCCGCTGTCAGCCGAGCCAACCAGTAAACTCCGTTGAACGACAACAAACTCAAAGGAAAATGTTTTACCGCCAACAGGATTCGATTCCTCTCGATCAGTTCGAGACGGCGGTTTGAAAGTAAGCCGAGCGTCGATCCGCGCCGGTGCAGGACGACGGAGTCGGGAACGTAAACACATTTCCAGCCGGCGATTCTTGCTCGCAGCCCGAGTTCGGCGTCATCCCCATAGGCAAATAGATCCTCATCGAAAGCGCCAATCTCCTTCAGCATCGATGCTCGATACATCGCAGCGCACCCGTCAGGCCAAAGGACGTCTTCGACACGATCAAATTGCCCACGGTCGATCTGACCGGAGCCACGCCCTCGATTTTGTCCGTCGAGATAGATCAAGTGTCCTACTTTGTCAATCTTATGTGGATCTTCGTAAACGAGAATCTTGCATGCTACCATCCCATAGTCCGCCCGTTGTTCGATCGCGCGGAACATGGTTGCGAGCCACTCCGGACGAGCCTCAGCGTCATTATTCAATAACGCGATCCAAGCGCCTCGAGCCTCCGCAATGCCCTGATTATTGGCGCCGCAGAAGCCACGATTCTCAGAATTTCGAATAACGAGTAGCGGGAATGGAAATAGAGATCCTGCTTCCTCGAGCATTTCAATTGAACCGTCGGTAGACCCATTATCCACGACGATTACTTCGAAGGCCGGACACTGTTTCTGTGCAGCGAGTGAGTTAAGACAGCACCTCAGCAGATCCCGTCGATTCCAATTAACGACGATTACAGAAATCAAAGGGATTGAGTCAGGCACTGACTGTTGTATTATACTTTTGTTACTAGGACTTTAGTGAAACCATGTCGTCCGCCGGGGAACTCCTTCAGAGCGAGCGTGTAAAACGGGGTCGGACCATTTCCGACCTTGCAAGTGAAACTTGCATTAGTAGTCGCTATCTTACTGCAATCGAAGAAGATGACACGAAGACTCTCCCGGGCCACTTTTTCCATAAGAACTTCATTCGTCAGTATGCCTCTGCGCTTGGCCTCGACGATTCCGAAACGAAACAAATCCTGTCGCTGTTGAAACCGGCGCCGGAAATCGATCCGATACCGGCTTTCAACCTTCCACAATACATAGCCGAAGTCGAGCAGCAATCAAAGCCGCTTGCTCGAATTCCTACTCGAGTAGCAGCCACGCTTCTCTTTTTGGTTTTGATTGGTTGCTCGGGACTTTATGCCGTTTGGAGTAAATCGCAGGAGGATATCGATGTCGTCGAACCCTCTGTCGCGCAGGCGACGAGTCCGGCCGCGGAGCCGGTTCCCATTGTTCCGGAACCTGTTAGCCAACAGAGTCCCGTCGCAGAGCCGCCGACAACACCGGCGGCGCCGGAAACCGGAAGGATCAGTGTCGATCTCGCCGCTACCGAGAAAACGTGGGTTTCGCTTTCCTCGGCCGGCCGAACAGTTTTTGCTGGTGTTCTCGACGCCAGCCAGACGAGAAACTTCGCGCTCGCGGAGGATGCGAAGCTCTGGACCGGCAATGCCGCCGGTCTGGATGTGCGAATGAACGGCCGTCCCTTGGGTCCATTAGGACCCCGTGGCCAGATCAGAGTGGTTCTGTTTACTCAGGATCAGTACCAGATCTTGTCACCACGAAAAATGTAGCGTTTTTACAGTGACAATAAACTCAAAGAGTGTAGTTTTTCATTCATACTAGTGTTTTTGCGGGTTGGCTGTGCCCTTATACCGCTACCATAGGGAGGCTTAATTGTTTGAAGAACAAACCCGACCAGTTCATGTTCTGCTCGTCGAAGATAATCCTGGTGATGTGCGACTCATGCGCGAAGCTCTCCGGAATGGCCGTGGCGGCAAGAATATGGACGCCGTCGAGAATGGGGAAGAAGCACTCGCCTATCTTCGACGCGAACCTCCCTTTGCAGAAGCCCCGAAACCTGATCTCATTTTTCTTGACCTCAATCTCCCAAAAAAGGATGGGCGCGAAGTATTACTTGAAATCAAAAAGGATGAATCGCTCCGCCGCATCCCGGTTGTCGTTTTAACAACGTCGGAGGCTGAACGCGATATATTACGCGCTTACGACCTTCATGCGAATTGTTATGTAAAAAAGCCTACTGAGCTCGACGAATATATGGAAGTTATTCGAGCTTGCGAGAATTTTTGGCTGCATATAGTTCGCCTTCCGAGGTAGTCTGATTTTGCAGATCCGGTCGGTGGCGTTTCGGGTTGCGATAACCGTCGCCCTACCGGCTCTCGCATTGCTGGCGTGCCATTTACTCCGCCCTTGGCTCGACCCAACCTACGATCCCCTTTTCATTGCCGCTTCTGCGATTACCGCATGGCTTTGCGGCGTCCCATACGCATTCGCTTGTGTTCTGCTTTCGGCCCTGGCGCTCGACTATTTTTTTCTCGCGCCATATAACAGCTTTGAGCTTCTCGATGCCGGGGCACAGACCAAGTTTTTTCTTTTCCTTGGCTCGAACTCGATCATTATCCTTCTGATTCATTACGCTCGAAGCGCTCGCGAGGAGCAAACCGCGTCGGAAATGCGGTATCGAAGTCTCGCTGAATTGATTCCATTCGGTGGATGGGTTGCCGACAGTCGCGGCTACATGACCCGGATCAGCTCTTCATTCCTGAATACTTTCAACGTCACGATGGAGGAATGCCGCGGACTAGGGTGGATTCGCTTGCTGGACGAATCCGATCGCGAACAAGTGTTGGCCGACTGGAAGGAGTGCGTACGCACCGGCTATTTCTGGGATTACGAATATCATCTGCGCAATGCCGTAGGAGAACAATTCGTCGTCTTAAGCCGTGGTATTCCAGTTCCGGGAGTTCGGGGCAAGCATCGGACCTGGGTCGGTATTCATCTCGACATCACGGAACGTGAACGCAGCACAGAGCAGCGAGTGCAGCAGGCGCGTGATCTTGAGCGCTTCAATGCCGAGTTGGAACAATTCGCATATGTCTCTGCCCACGATCTGCAGGAGCCGCTGCGCATGATCGCGAGCTACTTGCAGCTTCTGTCGCGACGCTACCAGGGAAAACTCGATGCCGAAGCGGATACTTTCATTCAATATGCGGTCGAGGGCGCAGAACGCCTCAAATCCCTGCTCCAGGATCTTTTGCAGCTTCAGCAAGTTGGCAAAGCAAATCGTGTCAAGGTTCGAGCTCCGCTGACAGAAGCGGCGATCACTGCACAGAGCAACCTTTCGGTCAAGATTGCCGAAATGGGCGCACACATAACAATTCAAAACCTTCCGACGATCGACGCCGATCAGGATGCATTCGTTAAAGTTTTCGAACACCTGTTCGAAAATGCGCTAAAGTATCACCGCGAAGGCGTTCCGCCGGAAATCGTGGTGTCCGCGGTAGCTCTCAACAAACAAATGTGGGAGATTCGCGTTAGCGACAACGGGATTGGTATTTCGCACGAGTATCAGGAAAGAATTTTCCAGATATTTCAACGGCTTCATTCACGCAGCGAGTATCCCGGAACAGGAATCGGACTGGCAATTTGTAAGAAAGTCGTCGAAGTACATGGCGGTCATCTTTCTGTCCAATCGGCGCCCGGCGAAGGATCTATATTTAGCTTCACTGTTCCGGCGAGTCGTGGGCCGGAAGCGTAAACTTCAGGGTTGAGCCTTTCCCGAGTTCGGACTCAATCCACAGCCTCCCACCATGGCTTTCTATGATTTTGCGACAGATCGCCAAGCCGATCCCGGTTCCCGGAATTTCTTTGCCATGCAGACGCTTGAAGACCCCGAAAATCCGCTCGTGGTGCTCAGGGTCGACACCGATACCGTTGTCCCGTACGGAGAATTCATACACATCTCCCTCGCGAACCGCTGAAATGTGGATTAACGGCGGCTCCGCGCTTCGATATTTGATCGCATTCCCCAACAAATTCTGGAATACCTGCAAGAGTTGCGTCTGGTCGGCTTCCACTAGCGGGAGCGAACCGTACGTGATTGTAGCGCCGGCTTCTTTTGCCTGGCGGTCGACGTTCATGAGGGCCCATTGCAGAATGTTTGCGGTCGCAGTCGGCTCCGGCGTTGTGCGATCGGGCCGACCGGCCTGCGAGTAAGCCAGCAAATCTTTCAACAACAGCGTCATTCGTCCGGAAGCATCCATTAGGAACTGGAGGAACTCATTCGCGTCACCGTCCAGCTTGCCGCTGTAACGCCGGCTCAGCAGTTCGGCGTAGGAACGAATGGTACGTAAGGGTTCCTGTAGATCGTGAGAAACCGTATATGCAAACTTCTGCAATTCTTCATTCGAGCGCTCGAGTTGTTGCTCCAGCTTGCGACGCTCCGTCGCGTCGCGCGTTACTTTCGCAAAACCCACAACACTTCCGCGACGATTCCTGACGGCAGTGGTCACCCCTTCCGCCCAGAAGCATTCCCCTTTTTTGTTTAACAGCCAGCGAGTATCATCGGCAAATTGTTCTTCTGTCGCCGTACGCAACTCGGCCTCGGGCACCTTCTGGGCGCGATCCTCCTCCGGGTAAAGAATCGAAAAATGCTTGCCGATGATTTCCTCGGCTTCGTATCCGTATACTTCGACGGCGCCGGAATTCCAGGAAATCAGGACGCCGTCAGGGTCCATCATGAACATCGCATAGTGCCGCACCGACTGCACCAACGCGTGGTCGTATCTCGATTCGATCCGGCACAGTACCAAGCGGACAACGTTTTCGAGTTCCTCGTCTCGCAGTGGCTCGTAAACGATGGCTTCAATGTTCGAAGGCATGTGATCCGAAATCGCTTGCCCTTCCCCAGCCAGCACAACTACCGGAATATCAATCACGCCTTCCAGGCCCAGACGGACATCCACGATTGCCAGGGCTGCGCCGATCGACGAAAGTCCCGCAATATCACTCACAGGATCAGCGACAGCGAATCCGGCAGCCCGCAATCTTTCCGCTAGCTTTGCCGCGTTTTTGACGGGCGCGATAGCGATATCCGGAATATTCATAGTTGAAATGTTTGGAGGTAGTGGGGCGGCGTTCCGTTACACACGGCGAAAGGGATCCCCTTCCCGTGACATTACAATCGCATGAGGACGCTACTCACCCCGATCCTTTTCATCCTTCCTTGTTTTTGTGCCGCTGGTCCTTCAGACGACCCTCGCGCCATAAGCTATTTTCTTCGTGGACTGGCAATTCGCGATTCAGTCGGGTGCGCCGCCGCACTTCCGCATTTCGAGCTCGCGGTGCGTCTTGCCCCCAAGTACTGGGCTGCATGGATGCAGCTCATCCAATGTAGCGGACTACTCGGCTCCCATGCTGGCAAGTTCTCAGCTCTCGAAAGAGCGGCTGCGGCTAACCCGGAGAACCCAGAAGCACTCGCGGAACTCGGTCTTGCCCGGCACATGGCGGGAGATACGGCAGGCGCACTGCGCACGGTTGAAGATCTCGCGCGGATCGACAAGCTGGCCGCCGAAGCGCTTCAAATGAAGATATGGCTCATCAAAGTGAATTGACTAGTCGAACTGCTGCTTGAGGCGCGCCCATTGTTGCTCGAGATCTTCCATGCGCTGGCGCAGACTCGCGATTTCACCTTCAAGTTCCGCAACCCGATCGCCCTGGTCGCCCCGGACGCGGCCAGCCGCGGGAACGCTTTCGATGATTTGTGGAGTTCCCGAAAGCAAATGAGCCCATCGCGGTTCTTTGAGACCCGGCTGCCTCGGCAGCAAAATGACATAACTCTGTTCCGGGCGCTCGGCCAAGGTTCTAAGACATCGCTCCACTTCATCCGTGTCTCCGAACCGGTGCATTCTGCCAGCGCGATCGCGCAACTCACCTGTTGTTTGCGGTCCACGCAGTAACAGTTCACAGAGCAATGCCATCTCGCGCCGTCCAAGATTGAGGCGTTCCTGGAAACGATGGCCGTACTTGGGAACACGGTTTCCTCCGCCGGTAAGCGTAGAAACAAGCTGTTTTTGCCGCAGAGCGTCTAGCCCTGCGGTTACATCATCCTCATCGAAATTGACAAGTGGGTCGCGATTAGAACGCTGATTACAAGCGTTCACTAAAGCATTAAGTGTCAGCGGATAGTATTCAGGAGTCGTGGTCTCCTTTTCGATCAGACAACCGAGAATTCTCGATTCGACAGCATCGAGTGCGATCATTGCCGCTTGCAGTACTGGTCGAATGCGGCAGTCAAGACCTTGGCAATCTCCGGCGCCTGGCGATTCTCGATTTGGTGCCGCGGAAGAAGATACACAGGCTTACCACCCTGAAACAGATAGACGCACGGAGAAGACGGTGGCAGTTGCCCGGCGATCTCGCGAACACGCTCAGTGGCCTCGACGTCGCCTCCGGCGAAAACGGTCGCGACTTTGTCAGGACCAACCGGATGTTGCAATGCCATCGCGATGCCGGGCCGCGCCTTTCCGGCGGCGCAACCACAAACGGAGTTCACCACCATCATGACCACCGAATTGGGATCGGTCGTGAGCAGGCGATCGACGTCGGCCGGCGTACGAGCTTCTTCTACTCCATGTTGGGTGAGGTCCTGACGCATCGCCGCAATAAGTTGTTCCGGATAAGGCAAGTTGAATAATCTCCTGATTTCTATTTTACGTGAGGCTCTTCAAGAGGACCGTTCGTATGGCGAGCTCAATCCCCTAATAGCCGCCCGTAAGGGCGAAGGCCCTCGATATTGTCCAGCACCGCCTTGGCGCCGGCGGTAAGGGGAATCGCGAGCAGCAGACCGATTGCCCCCCACAAGGTGCCCCAAAACATCAGCGCCACCGTCACGGCGAGTGGATTCAGATGAACGCGCGCGCCCACAATGGCAGGGTACAAAAGGTTCAACGCCATCAGGTGAAAGAACGAGACCTGTGCGCCAATCACGAGATGGGGAGTGATTGCATTGTAGGTCATCAACGTCGCGGCAAAGGCTGGCAGAATGGCAAGCGGAAGACCCACATAAGGCACCAGGCTCAGAAATCCGCTAATCACTCCAATTAATGGCCAATACGGTAGATGCCACGTCCAAAAACAAAGCGCGCTCAAAATAGAGAGAATCACGCCGAGGATGAAGTTTCCGACGACATATGCGCGAGCCATATCGGCGATACTTTGCCATGTTTTGCTAGCAACCTCCCGCTCATCACCCTGAAACATCGACAAGAACCGTTTCCGCAAATGGTCCCGCCAACTCAACATAAAGAAGACCAGAAATGGAATAAACGAGACCATAAGCAGGATGTTGTAAAGGGGACTTAAATATCCCGGCACGCTGGAAAATATCGATGGTTGCTCTTGGCGAATGCGCACTTCCTGCACTGGAGGAGGTGGCGGAGGTGGGTCGTTTCGACGCCGCCGCTTCGGGGGTTCCGCCGGCGCCTCACTCGGCGGCTCAGCGGCTTGAAATCGCTTCGGAACAATTAGTTTGAATACGTTGTTCTCGGCCCGCTGCAGCCGGTCCGCGACACTGTCTACCAGCTCGTTAACACGTTTACTGTAATAAGGCAGATCGTCGCTGAAGTCGGCAAGTTGACTGAAGATCATGAACCCGGCTGAATACAGCGCTAACAAAGCGACGAAGCAAACAATAAAAGACGAAACTCCGCGTGGAATACGCAGCCGCATCACCAGGACCACGAACGGTTCCAGCAGAAAAGCAAGAATGACGGAAATTACCAGCGTGACGCAAAACGAGCGGCCATAGTACAGAAGCGCAATCGCCACTCCGAAAGCAATAATCAAAAGACTCGCTCGGTGCGTGCGGACTGACGACGTTGATGGTGTAAAGACCGCCACTTAAGACCCTAGTCGTTACTGTAGCAAGCGGACGAAAACACTGCGTTACAGTTATTTTGTGGATGGCCGTGGCAGCGGACGGGTAATGGCGCTCGATGTAGGAAAACGACGCATCGGCTTGGCCGTTAGCGACGGTCTAAACATTACCGCCCAGGGCTTGCCAACCCTTGAGAGGACCACCGTTCGCGAAGATTTGAGCCGTCTGTCGGACCTCGCAAGCGAAAAAGAAGTAACCCTTCTTTTGATCGGCGACCCCCTCCATATGAGCGGCGATCAGAGCCGCCAAGCCCAATATATCCGTGATTTCGCCGCGCGGCTGAGTGAAAAAACGGAAATCCCAGTAAAGTTCTGGGATGAGCGTCTAACGACTGTGCAGGCGCAACGCGTCTTGAAGGAAAGCGGTATTAGTATCGAAAAACGTGCTCGGGCGGTCGACCGACTGGCAGCGGTGATCCTCCTCGAAAGCTATCTCGATTCTCTCTCTCAGAGCGGCGAATGAAAAGACTTCTAATCGTTTTCTTCCTGTTGCTCGCAATCGCCGGAGGCGCCCTGTATTATTCGTTGGGCATGCCATATGCCGGCTATAGTGGAGAAGCTTTCGTCAATATCCCTCCCCGCACCAGTACGCGGGAGATTGCGCGGTTGCTGCGCGAGGCCGGCGTGATTCGCAGCGAGTGGCAGTTGCTGGTAGCACGTGCAATCAGCCGCGGAGCCATCCTGCAAGCCGGTGAATACCGCTTCGATCGAGCAATGACGCCCCTAGACGTCTTCGGGAAAATAGCTCGGGGAGACGTCTTCTACTATGAGTTGCGGGTACCCGAAGGAAGTAATATCTTCGACATTGCCGCTGCAGTCGAAAAGCTTGGTTTGATAAAACGTGACGATTTTTTGCAGGTCGCCCGCGATGCGTCGCCGATACGCGACATCGCTCCGGAAGCACCGACGCTCGAAGGCTACCTCTTTCCGTCCACGTATCATCTGGTGCGGCAGACAACACCTCGACAACTAGTCCGTGAAATGACAAATCAGTTCCGGAAAGTGTGGAAGGACCTCGGAGCGCCAAGCGCCAATGTGAATCGCATCGTCACCCTTGCATCGCTCGTCGAGAAGGAGACGGCGGTGCCTGATGAGCGGCCAGAGGTAGCCTCCGTCTATACCAATCGTATGGAACTCGGCATGAAGCTCGACTGTGATCCGACGACCATTTACGCCGCGATCCTCGACGGTCGCTATCGGGGAACGATCTATCGGTCAGATCTCGATAGTCCGAATCCGTACAACACGTACCGGAATCCCGGACTCCCTCCGGGACCCATTGCAAACCCAGGTCTGGCATCTCTCAAAGCGTCGATCCAACCAGCTAAAACGAACTATATTTATTTCGTAGCGAAACCGGACGGCTCCGGAGCCCATGTTTTTTCCGAGACGCTGGCCCAGCACAACACCGCTGTGACCGAATACCGAAAGCGACATTAGCGTGCCGGCGCGCAGAAGTACGAAGCGCGCCAGGTTAACCGAGCAACTTCCGAGTCTCGGCAAAATCGACGAGCATGCCTGGAACCTTCTCAAACAGGAATTGGCTCCGATTTCAGACAACTACCTGCGATCGCTTCTCATCGCGACGGGTCATCCGCTCTCGCCTCTGATCGAAGGTGTCCACACGAGCGATCTCGACCAGGCTGAGCGAACGCTTCGGGCGCTGGCTGAGGAATACGAATCGGCCGATATGGAACGCAGGAAAATCTGTCGACGCCTCGTCATCGAGGCCAAACAACGAGCAAGATGGTGGCTGCAACGTTCCGCCGCGCAGAATCCCGCCGAATCAAAGCTAAAACAGGAAATTCTCCTGTGGACTTCCACGTGGCTGGACAACCCGCTATTGTTCGCGCAGTGGGTCAGCCTTCGAAAGCAACTCTTGCTTACTGAAGGTCGAACGACTCAACTTTGATGACTTCGCCATCAAGTGAGCCCGCCACTTTGACTTTCAGGTCTTTTTCCTTAGCGCTGGGAGACTTTAACCGCTTTAAAGCCATGGCATTGCCGGTTTCATCAAACTTCAGAAACTTTCCATCGGCCAGGACGACCCCGAACCCGCTCTTGGCGCAGTTGGGCATGACGGCGCATTTTGACGTGTGACTCGAAAGGTCTTTCCCTTTGCACATCACATCGACGATCGTACCGGTCCAAGTATCCGCAAAGGCGGCACTAACGGTAAGCAAACTTCCTGTGAGCCATATCCGTAGGGTTGTCATGGTAGGAATCTCCGCAACCAGTATTATAGACGGACCCAGAGACGCCAGAATCCCTATTTAGCGTAAGGCACAATACAGAAGTAAAATTAAAAAGAGACGACTACCCTCAAAGTTGCACTAGTAGTAGTACTTTTTATGTAATCCCAGTGTTTACTGGGTCATATCAGACAAGTTATAATTACGTGTGAAATCAAGGAGCAAAAGCAGAAATGCTTAGTAGTAATCGGAGGCGTTTTTACTCTCTCTTTCCGACGGCGTCCTTATTGGCCGGATTGGCTGTGTCCTCGCAAACCGCGACGGCCTCGATCATTATCGATTCTTTCAACACCAGTCATAACGTCACAATCAATATTCCAGATCCGCCGCGTCTTCCCATTACGGCCCGTCCAACCGGGGTTAATCCAGCCGGAACGACCATTGGCGGCGCGCGTATGTTGGCTGCTCATGTCAGGAGAGGCCAAGAAGATGATAGCTACCGGCTGCGCGTTTCGAACGCTTCGGGTTTCGCCAGTATTGAAACCAGCGCGCTTGTCGCAGGCAAAGGGCTAATTACTTACAACGGAACAACTTCACCAAATACCAGCGTGACAGGCGGACAGTTCAATGCGCCGCTTAATTACGGGATTGCGCCAACTGACATTACGGAAGGTGGCATGAATACGGGTGTAGTTGTTAAGGGCTACGCGGACAACAATGGTATACCGGTTGTCTTCACTTTCTGGATCAATTCCGGAACCTATGCGCGCGGCACGATGAATATTCCCGGCAGCAGCAGCGGCGTTCTTGCATCGCACTTTCTTGCTTTCAATACTTTCTCGGCAACAGGCGATACACTGTCGAATATTCTCGGCGGCGTTCGCGCCCTGACCGTTGAATTCGACGGCACGCGCGCAGGCGTCACTTCTGGAACGGACGTCATTCTTGACTACATCATCGCCGACCGCCCCGCAAGCATTCCCGAGCCCGGCACTTACGTCATGATGGGCGGCGCGCTATTCGGATTCGGCTTGCTTCGTCGCCGTATTAAGCGATAAGTTTCTTAATCTCAGTTCCCCAGCTTACCCCCTTCTTACCGGAAGGGGTTTCTTTTTTGACGCCTCCCATTCATTACAAAACGAACCCGAGATCCCTAGCATCTCTTCTTTTTGAGCACTAGTCACACAGGTGTTCACGAAAGTAGCTAATTTTCGTAAGCGGCTAAAATCACTATCATTTACGGCGATTTGCACATCCGAGATACCCGGTTTTCGGCAGCCGGCGCGCTAACATCAAATCGAAGTTGCGCTTATGAATGAACGTATCCACAAATTGCAGCCTAACCGGACACTGGCTCTCCGCGGCTTTGACGATCTTGGCGCTTCCGCAGCTCTCCATTCTGCGACCAATGATTCATTCAAAGTCAGTGGTGTTTTCCGCGATCCCGCCGACTTTGCGGTGCTCATTCTTTACGATGCAGACAACTTCTACGAGCATCCACGGCTCAAGTATCTTCCGGACTTCCGCTTCGACGGTCTTACGCTGAGTTTCGACGTGCGCTATCAGGGGCTGATGCCCCTCGATTCACCAAAATACGCCACCATTGACTGGCCGTTCCTCGACTACATCCTGGCGGACGGGTCAACAGGGCGTGTGTCGCTCTTCGCAAACGCAACCCAGAACGGAGGCGAATATCTGCAGGCCGAGTCGTCGTTCGAAGTCCAAGCGACCGACCTGAAGGAATTCGACCGGCTGACACTTTGGTATCTGAATATCGCTTACGATTACATCGTTCCGAAAGTTGAATGCGCGTTCGTCATAGCTGCTCAGGGGCCAGGTACAACCCACACGGTGAATGTCGCGGGGCAAGCGTATAGCTACGTCGAACAGGCGGGTGACGCGAACGCCGGCGTCGCTGCCGGTATCACGGCCGCACTGGCGGCCTGTCCGGTAGTCACGGCGATACGGGGGAACGGATCGGCTGGGCTGGGCCCGTTAAACCAAGTCAACATTCGGGCGACTCAAACGGATGGAATCCCTTTCGACGTTGCTTATGGTCCGCTAAACAATCGTCTGACGGGCATCGGAGCCTCGACCGTGGCTTATTCCCTGGCATCGCAGATCAATGCGACGAACTGGACCGCCGCCGGAGCTCTGATTCCCCTAACGGCCCAGGCCAACGGTTCGACAATCCGCCTGATTGCGGCAAGACCCGGCATGGACGGCAACATGTTGCGCATGTACGCCGTCGCCAAGAACGAGCGCCTGAAGACCACAAACTCGGCCGCGGTCTTCACCGCCGGCAAATCGGACGGGAAGTGGCGCGTCTCGCTCAATTTCGGATCTCTCGGCCTGGCAAACATTCGCCAGATGTGGCTGACCTTTGCTCCGGAGTTGGCCAACGGCAGCGCGTTTGTCGACACTGAATGGGAGGCCGAGTTCACGAACTGGACGGTGACAGGTCCCGATGAGGTTCGTTTTCTGAAGGTCGCCGGTCCTGGGTCGGTTCGGGTTGAAGAGAATGATTCGTGGTGCAAGTACACCGGCGCCTGGACGGATGAGACGGGCTTTTTCTCGGAAGGCTTCGCCAAGCGAGCTTCCGCAGCCGGCGCTACGGTGACTGTTCGATACTCGTGTCCGAGTCCGCATGACGTGTACCTCGGCACGTCACTCTATTCGGATCGCGGGACGGTCGCAATTCGTTTAGATAGTGACACGGAAACGACATTGAATTGCGCTCTTGCAAATGAGCCTTCGGTAAATACCCGGCGGAAAATCCGATCGACCGTCGCTCCGGGCGAGCATACGGTGACCATTCGACTTGCTTCGGCCGGCTACTTCTATTTCGATTTCCTCGAAGCGGTCGTTCCATCCGATGTACCTGCCGCCGCCGCAACTCTGACGAACGTTTCCCCGGCTCTCGATTACAGCACCGACCACACGTACAAGCTTTCTCCCGCTCGGCTCCACTGGAACTTTGATGGTTTGGGATATGCCGGACCGATGAACGAGTATCTCGGCGTCTTCTGGTGGAATCAGCGCAAACGAGAGGGCGCTGCGTTCCCGCAAGCAACCCTCGAGTTCGGTGGATCGTTCAGCGCAGGCGATCAAGTGTTTGTCGACATCGAAGGCCAGCAGTGCGGAAAGACCGTGTTTCCAAACGAGTCGCCTGAGGTGATCGCCAAGCATTTTGAGTACTTCATCAACTCCAACTACGTCGGCGTGTGGGCGATCGCGACGGACGCCGTTCTCACGATTACGGCGCGCTCCCCGAAGCCGGCCTATTCGTACACGCTGAGTGCCGCCGTCGAAAACGTCCCAGGCTCGAGCGGTTCCGTCACGAAAGTCGGTACGTTAACCGGCGGCCAGACAGGCGTATGGGTCATAGATCCATTGCAGTCGCCAGCCTTGAATCGTGGAGCGAGGGACTGGCATGCCGACTTCTTCGCGCAGTGTAAGACGAGAAACCGCGAAGTCGTGGTGGCGAGCTCTATGGAGTTGGTCAATCCGCCCGAAGGATTCGGCGCCGTCTATCCGGATGGAGCCATTGTCGAAACCGACGTTGGCTTCGGTTCGTTGAAATCGACCCACTGCGCGTTTGTTCCTGCCGTCAGGAATTATCATTCACAGGTCTTCAGTTGCGTCGCCGGTCTGATGTCGGCTGCTGGGATTACGCCTTCGATCCAGTTCGGAGAATACCTCTGGTGGTTCTTCACGAACTACAAGGCGACGAACACCAACGGTGGAATGGCGTTCTATCATCCGGAAGTGAAAGCAGCAGCGGCAGCGGCTCTTGGCCGTCCTTTACACCGCTTCATAAATCCGAATGACAACCCCCAGATTAACGGCGGGGCCGACGCGATCTTCCTACGTAATGTTTTGCGGGACCATCTGGCTGGAATCATTGCCAATGTGCGAGCACAGCATCCTGCAACCAAGTTCGAGTTGCTCTTCCCCTATGACGTTAATCATCCGACACCTGCCGGGATTCACAACCTGGGCGGCGCGCTGAACCGCTTCGTCAACCTGCCTGTCGAGTGGGAGACCAAGGGTAGCAGCGGCCTCGATTCGATCAAGACTGAAGCGCTCGATTTCGGAGCCTGGTCTCGCAATCTCGACCTTGCCCGGACGGCGATCGAATTGCCATTTACACTCGGCTGGCCGAAAGACTCGGTGCGTCATCTGGTCCCGGTCTTTCGTTGCGGGTACGCCTGGGAAAAGGAGATAGGAATTGCGACCAGCGCGGGTGTGCCCATCATTAATCTCTGGGCGTTTGACCACGTTTGCATCTTCGGCTTGCCCACTGTTCCCGGCGCGAGTGGACGATCGCAGCGGTTTTGATCAGATGGAATAATCTTCAAAAAAGACGCGCGCGTCCCGCAGGCTGACGAAGACAACATCGTCCTTCTTCACGGGCGTTGATCGGAATCGTTCGTGAGGCATCTCGACGTTGACAGTTTCTCCGGAATCGGTGATGACTTCGATTTTCACGAGCGCGCCGGCTGTCTGAACACGTTGAACCGCGGCGCGAAGGGCGGGTTTTCCGTTTTCCGTAACATCCAGCTCGAGGTCATGCGGCCGAACAAAGATCTTGGCTGCTTGTCCAACATCCGATGCCTTTCCAAGCGCAACCTGTTCTCCTTGCAACCGGCCGTGAAAGAGATTGACGTTACCCAGAAAATCCATGACAAAGGGCGACGCTGGCTTGTGGAACACATCATCGGGAGTACCGACTTGCTCGATGCGGGACTGATTCATTACGACGATGCGATCTGAGACCTCGAGCGCTTCTTCCTGGTCGTGCGTGACAAGCACGCTGGTGATATGGATCTCGTCATGAAGCTTGCGAAGCCAGCGCCGTAGGCCTTGCCGGACCTTCGCATCCAAAGCGCCGAAAGGTTCGTCGAGCAGCAGGATCTTGGGTTCGATCGCAAGGGCGCGCGCCAAAGCGACGCGCTGACGCTGACCACCGGAAAGTTGCGACGGATAGCGACTCGCGAGGCCCTCGAGTTGAATGAGCCGCAACAGTTCGGTTACTTTCTCGCGGATGACACTCTCGGAGGGCCGAAGCTTTTTTGGCCGTACGCGCAATCCGAAGGCAATGTTCTCAAACACGCTCATCGTGCGGAACAAGGCATAGTGTTGAAAGACGAAGCCTACCTGACGCTGCGCCGGCTTAGCGATGTCGATAGCTTCCCCGTTGAAGAGAATTGCCGCCCGGGCATCGGGATCCGGAAATTCGAGGCCCGCGATGATACGGAGCAGCGTCGTCTTTCCCGAACCGGACGGTCCGAGTAGCGCCATCAGCTCCCCGTCTTTAATGTCGAGATTGACATCACGAAGCGCGGAGTACGTGCCGAAGGTCTTGTTAATATTGCGGAGCTCAATTCCCAAGGACGTCCTCCGTTGGGCGCTCTGCAAGCGCTCGGGCGTGTTCGCGACGTAGGCGCCATTCGAGACCATTCTTGGCCGCGATCGTGAACAGCGCAAATAGCGTCAGCAAGGACGCCACGGCAAATGACGCCGCAAAGTTGTACTCATTGTAGAGAATCTCGACATGCAGAGGCATGGTGTTGGTACGGCCCCGAATGTGGCCCGATACAACCGATACCGCGCCGAATTCCCCGATCGCGCGGGCATTGCAGAGGATGAGCCCGTAAAGCAATCCCCATTTGATCTTGGGAAGCGTGACACGCCAAAACGTCTGACAGCCATTCGCGCCGAGGATGATTGCTGCCTGCTCTTCTTCGCTTCCCTGCTCCTGCATAAGTGGGATCAGTTCGCGCGCAATGAAAGGAAAGGTGACGAAGATAGTCGCGAGCACGATCCCAGGAACAGCAAAGATTACGCGCATGTTGTGTGCTGTCAACCATGGCCCGAACCAGCCTTGCGCACCGAAGAGAAGAACGTAGATGAGTCCGGAGATGACGGGCGATACCGCGAATGGCAGATCGATCAACGTCAACAATAAGCTCTTGCCTGCGAAATCGAACCGGGCGATGGCCCACGAGGCAGCCAGGCCGAATATCGCGTTCACCGGCACCGCGATAGCGGTCGCGATTAACGTCAGCCGGATAGCAGAGAGCGCAGCGCGTTCGGTGATACTTGCCCAGTAAAGTCCGATGCCTTTTCGGAAGGCCTCGACGAAAACGGCCGTAAGAGGCACCACGAGAACAAGCGCGAGAAACGTCAAGGCAATCGCAATAACTGCTCGCCTAACCCACACCGGCTCCGTCTGCACCGCGACGCTCAATACGTTCTCCCGTAACGGCGAGCGGTCCACCACTGCAGGCCATTGATGCTGAGCAGAAGGAAGAAGGACGCGATGAGCATTACGACAGCGATGGCTGTCGCGCCGGCATAATCATACTGTTCCAGCTTGGTTACGATAAGCAGCGATGTGATCTCGGTCTTCATCGGCATGTTGCCCGAGATGAAGATGACTGAGCCATATTCCCCGAGGGCGCGCGCGAACGCGAGGGCGAATCCTGTCGATAAAGCAGGAAGAAGGGCGGGGAGAATCACCCGAACGAAGGTCTGTAGACGGCTCGCGCCCAAGCTCTCAGCCGCTTCCTCAATTTCCGGATCCAGATCTTCGAGAGCCGGCTGGAGCATCCGGACAATGAACGGAAGTCCGATGAACACAAGCGCGATCGTGATACCGAGGGGAGTGTAGACCGCTTTGATTCCGAGCGGCTCCAAAAATTGGCCCAACCAGCCATTTTGGGAATAGACAGCAGTCAGTACGATTCCCGAAACAGCGGTCGGGAGCGCGAATGGAAGATCGACCAGACCATCGATGATCCGGCGTCCTGGGAACTCGTATCGCACCAAAGTCCACGCAACAATGAACCCGAACACGGCGTTGATGCAGGCGGCGGCGAGCGAGGTCACGAAGGTAATCCGATACGATGCAACCACACGCGCGTCTGTGACGATGGCCCAGAATTGCGCCCATGTCAGCGTCATCGATTTCAGGAACAATCCGCAAAGCGGAATGATCACGATCAGGCTGAGATAGAGGATTGTATAGCCGACCGTCAGCCCGAATCCGGGCAGCACGCTGTAACGCTTTAACGTCATGCGGCGGGCTTATAAACCTGATCGAAGAGCGCATTATCGGCGAAGTGCTTATCGTGCGCTTTTTGCCAGTCGCCCGATATCTCTTCGACGGTGAATAGCTGGATCGAAGGAAACGACACGTTCGCCTTCTTCGCCGCTTCTTCCGATCGTGGCCGGAAAGAATGGCGCGCCGCGAGTTCTTGTCCAGGCTCGCTGTACAGGTATTGGAGATACGCCTCGGCGACCTTTCGGTTGCCATTACGGTCGACTACGCCGTCAATGAGCGCGACCGGTGGCTCTGCAAGAATACTGGAAGGCGGGCTGACGATTTCGAGATTGCCGGCGCCGAACTCCTTCACGGCCAGGCGGGCTTCGTTCTCCCAGCTCAGGAACACATCCCCGAGCTTGCGCTGGGCGAACGTCGTGGTTGCGCCTCGAGCGCCGGAATCGAGGACCGGCACGTTTCGATAGAGGGCCGCAATATACTCACGAGCTTTGGTTTCGTCACCGCCGTTCTTCTTCAGCGCGTAGCCCCACGCGGCTAAATAGTTCCAACGGGCTCCTCCGGATGTCTTCGGATTCGGAGTGATGACCGCAACACCGGGACGAATGAGGTCTTCCCAATCACGGATTCCTTTGGGATTGCCTTTCCGTACGACGAAGACAATAGTCGAGGTATAGGGACAGCTCTTGGAAGGGAGCCGCGTCTGCCAGTTCGCCGGGAGGAGATGCGCCCGTTTCACGATGGCGTCGATGTCATAGGCGAGCGCCAAAGTGACCACGTCAGCCTCCAAGCCGTCGATCACCGACCGAGCCTGCTTGCCGGAACCACCGTGAGATTGCTCGATCGTAATCGCTTCTCCGGTCTTCTGTTTCCACTCCTCGGCGAATTTCGCGTTGACGTCCTGGTAAAACTCACGGGTCGGGTCGTAGGAGACGTTCCGCAGCACTCTTGTGCCGTCGGAAGACCCGGAACAGGCGACCAGACACAGTGCGAGTAGCGATAGGATCACCGGCTGGAATACTCTGCGCAATCTTCTACTCTACCAAACCAATCGGGATTAGGTGAATAACAGGTTCCCAGGCATACAGTAAATGCATTATTCCGGACACTGCTAGAATTCAAGCGAAGTCCGATAGATGAGACGATCCTCCGCGGTAGCGAATAGCCCTGAGAGCCGCAAGGAGCACCTCGCCCACGCGGTCACCCATGCTGCACATCTGCTGCCGGCTCAAGGGCCCATAGGCGTCTTCATCCATCACAACACCCTTCATGCGTTCCAGCACTTGCCCTTTGAACAGGCGGTAGTGAATGCGTCGAGACTGTACGGTACGGAACCGTACATGAAAGAGAACGCTTACCGAGCCCAACTGGAAGCCGGACGCATCCGCGATGAGGATATCGACTGGGTCTTCGGTCGCGAGCCCGGAGGCGCAGAGCGCAACCGATTACGCCGGATGATGTTGCTCCCCGGAATCCGGCGGTTTGAGACGAATACCGTTGAGTGGCTTCTTACAGAAACGGATCTGCTGACCAGATTTCGGCAGGATCTCGACCCGAAAACCCGGACTCGGCTGATCGCGGAAGGCTGGCCGTATGCGATTAAGTACGGCGCGCCGAAGCCGACGGATGATGCGGGGCGCGAATCGCACGCCGTTCACGCTTTGTTCTCGGTATGCTTCCAGCGAATTCCGGGAAACGCGCCTTCTGACGATGCTTCAACCCCGGAGCGTCGCACCGACATTGATGAACTCATCCATCCGTTCCTCATCCGGCTGTCCGCGGTGTTCCTCGATCAGGGCATGGCGTACTGGCCGATGCCGGATCGGGAACACGGCTTCCTGAACGCCGTCCGTACCCTGCTAGGTCGACCACTGGTTTTGTATCCGAAGTGCCTCGACGGCCTGGGAGACGAGTTCCGGCGCCAGAACGGAGCCGACTCGACGACTGTCGCGATTCAAATGCTCGGCCGATTGGGCATCGCCGAAGAAGAGTGGGAGTCATTCGTTCAGGCTGAGTTGCTGGCGCTGCCGGGATGGGCGGGCTTAATGCGGCGGCTCGAGGAAGAGCCCGAGCTTGCGCCTCATGAGCGCGTACCCTGTTCGCTGACCGATTTTCTCGCGGTCCGTCTGACGATGGTCGCGGTCGCATGCGCCAATGTGCCAAAGGAGCCCGAAGCAGCGCGTAGGGACCGTCCGGAGTTGGAGCATCTCACTTCCGCGGTCCGTCTGTTCGACGTCGCGCAGTTACTCGGACTTTCCGCGCCGCAGCTTGCCGCAATGGATTCGACGGCGCTATGGAAGCTCCGGCATGAGATGGCGGACTTTACCGATTTCGAACGTCGGCGTATCTTCCATCTTGCTTATGAGCGGCGTCACGAACTGCTCATTCTCGGGCCACTCGGAAAACATTGCTCGAAGCCGCATCCTAAGCCAGCCAAACGGCCGGCTGCTCAGGTTTTCTTCTGTATTGATGAGCGCGAAGAATCGATGCGCCGTCACCTCGAAGAGATCGATCCCGGCGTTGAGACCTTGTCGGCTGCGGGGTTCTATGGCGCCGCCATCGACTACACGGGCATCGATGATGCTCACGGGGTGGCTCTGTGTCCTGTCGTCGTGAAGCCTCAACACGCGATTCTCGAGAAGCCGGCTTCAAATAACGAGCACATATTACAGCGACGACGCGAGCGCCGGCGCCTTTGGTCGAGGATGGCGTTCGGCACGTACGTGGCGTCGCGGACACTTGTTCGTGGCTGGCTGAGTACTGCCGCGCTGGGCGGATTGTCGTTGTTTCCGCTGGTGACTCGTGTTTTGGCTCCGCGACGGTATGCGCAGTTGCGCGAAGCCTTGAATCGAGGTTTCCTGCCCGAGCCGCGAACAGAATTGGCGTTCATGCGTACCGATGCGGAAGGAAGCGCTGCTCCAGGCGGGCTTTTGCTCGGATTCACGATACGCGAGAAGGTCGACCGGGTCGCAGGCGTATTGGGGACCGCCGGCCTGCGAAATGGATTCGCGCGAATCGTCGTGACGCTTGGTCATGGATCGAACAGCCTGAATAATCCACACGAGTCGGCACACGATTGCGGCGCATGTGGAGGACGACGCGGCGGCCCCAATGGGCGCCTGTTCGCCGCCATGGCTAACCAGCCTCAAGTTCGAGCCGGTTTAAGGGAGCGCGGCATCGACATACCGGACGACACGTGGTTTGTAGGTGGCTATCACGATACGTGTCACGACGGAATCGATCTTTACGACCTCGATGTCTTGCCGGAGAGCCATCGACAAGACCTAGAACGCATTGAAGCATCCCTGGACAAGGCTCGCGCCTGGGACGCGCACGAGAGGACGCGGCGCTTCGAAGCCGCCAATCCTCGCGCTACTCCCGACCAGGCGTTACGGCATGTCGAGGAACGAGCGGAACATCTCGCCGAACCACGCCCGGAATACGGCCACTGCACAAACGCAACGTGCATCATCGGCCGTCGCAGCACGACACGTGGGCTGTATCTCGATCGTCGCGCTTTCCTGATTTCTTACGACGCCACGCAGGATCCAGAGGACAAAAGCCTCGCGGGGTTGCTCGGAGCGGCAGGTCCGGTATGCGCAGGCATCAGTCTCGAGTATTACTTTTCATTCGTCGACAACGAGGGCTACGGATGTGGAACCAAGCTTCCGCATAACGTAACCGGTCTTGTCGGTGTCATGAATGGCGCTTCGAGCGATCTTCGAACCGGCTTGCCTTGGCAGATGGTCGAATTGCACGAGCCCGTACGCATCCTGTTTGTCATAGAGACAACGCCCGAACGCGTCATGCGGGCCTTCTCAACGAGCGCGCTACTCATGGAACTACTAGAGAAGCGCTGGATTCGCATCGCGACCCTAGATCCGGAAACAGGCGTGATTCATGTTTATCGCGATGGGACGTTTGAGCGCGCAGACGAGCAGAAGCAGGCGCTACCGTCCGTGGCGGACTCCGTGGAATGGTACGGCGGCAAGATGGAACACTTGCCGATCGCTCTCGTCAAAAAGGGGATAGCGCGATCTTGATTGACCTATACGCGGCGATGCAGATGTGTCTTGTAGCGACTTCCTGCATTCCAGGCGCTATGTTCCTTGTGCTCGGTCTAGGGTGGTTGCTGGGCTGGAGTCCAAAAGAGCGCGTGATGGCTGCGCTGACGAACGCGACGCTGACGGCCTCATTCTTAGCCGCGTTGGTCCTGATGTGGTGGATGATTTCCACTAGCAGCAACGTAGTGTCCATCGCGTTTGGAAACTGGTTCTCGGTCGGAAATTACCACTTCCCACTGGCGTTCTTTGTCGATTGGTTGTCGCTTCCGATGGTCACGCTGACGATCTTGTTGTCTGGACTTGTCTCGGCATTTTCCAAGCGCTATCTTCATCGCGAACGCGGATTTCTGCGGTTCTTTTTCCTGCTCCAGTTGTTCACCTTTGGAGCCGTGCTCGTGTTCACGTCGGGTTCATTCGATCTACTGATCGCGGGCTGGGAGCTTGTAGGAATCACGTCTGTGCTCCTGATCTCGTTTTTCCAGGAGCGTGTCGAGCCGGTTCGAAATGCGATCCGTGTGTTTGCGACTTATCGCGGTTGCGATCTCGGATTGCTGGTCGGGGTTTTCGTTTTATACCACCACTCGGGCGCGGCTACGTTCGAGCGGCTCTTTATCGGAACCTGGCCGGATCAAACAACAACTTTGGCTGGAGCGACAGCAACGACTGCTGCCCTCCTTTTGCTACTCGCTTCCATGGGTAAGTCGGCACAAGCGCCATTTTCGGGATGGCTGCCGCGCGCTATGGAGGGTCCGACACCATCCAGCGCGATTTTCTACGGCGCAATTTCCGTTCACGTCGGCGCCTATTTGTTGCTGCGAGCGAGCCCTGTGCTCGAAGCGTCTCCCGTCGCCAGCGCCGCGGTTGTGATCATTGGCGCCTGGAGCGCTCTCCATGGAACCTTCGCCGGACGTGTCTGTCCCGATGCAAAAACGGCGCTGGCGTATGCAGCTATGGCGCAATTGGGCTTGATCTTCGTTGAAATCGGCCTCGGCTTTTCGTGGCTTGCCTTGGCGCATATCGTCGGGCACTCGCTTGTCCGAATGTTGCAATTCCTGCGAGCCCCGTCGATGTTGCATGAGTATCACGGCATGCATGCAGCCTCGGGCGGACACCTCGGCCGGACAGGTTTGCACTATGAAGCGATGATCCCGGCTTCTTTGCGTTCCTGGTTGTACCGGTTGGCTCTCGATCGCGGGCATCACGACACCGCTATCGACCGTTATGTGATCGATCCGTTATCCGGGTTGGCGCGGATACTCGGCGTACTCAATCTGCGATCCACATCCGAAGTCACTCCGGCGCGACCGGCTTCCATCCCGGTAACTCCGCTGCAGATCGAGAGGCGCGCCGATGGTTAGTCTTCTGCTCGCTATTTTGGCGCCGCTGATGGCGGCTGTCGCCGTCCGCAAGGTTTCGAGTGATGTGGGCCGGCGAATTGCCTCGATCGCAGGAGCCTTAACCTTACTCAGCGCCTTTTGGGCGAATTGGCAGGTTCGTACGAGCGGAGGAATAAGCGTAGCTGGCGGATGGTTGGCAGCCGACCCGTTGAACACCGTCACGATGGCTCTGTTTGCGGCAATCACGCTGTCGACAATTGTCTTCGCGCCACGACGCGACTGCACCCCGAAGTTCCTCAGCAGCACACTGGTGACGCTCGCAGCGACAACGATGGCCTATGCATCCGGCAATCTGATTTTGTTCACAATCGGGTGGGCGCTGGGACTGTTGCCTTTCGTCTCGAAAGAAATCGTTCCAAAACCTGTTCGTGCAATTCTCTTCATAAGCTTGACAGCGCTTATCGCGGGCGTAGTCTTGCTGGGCATTGAACGCTCCAATGCGCAGTCGCCCAATCCGTTCTCGATGTTTGGCGCACATCCGTCGTCATCGATGTACGCAATGTTGGGATTTGGATTTCTCGCGATCGCCGCAGTGCTGCGCACCGGACTGTTTCCTTTCCATTCCTGGCCTGCGCTCTTGCTAGGCAATGGTCCTTTGCTGGGCGGCGGCCTGCTCGTGAATGCTCAACTGGGCGCATTTCTGATAGCTCGCGCGATGGTGTCGATGTTGCCGGACGCCGAGCGGGAACTGCTCGTGATTCTTAGCAATCTGGGATTGTTCACGAGTGTCTATACCGCCATCCTCGGCGTAGTGGAGCGGAATCCGCGACGCTTGCTTGCCCTGCTCACGGTCAGCCAGTCGGCGATTCTCTTCGCGGGCATCACAAGCGCAAGCGTAGAAGGGATTGCTGGGGGACTGGTGCATTGGTTTGTGATTGCTGTCTCGACAACCGGTTTGATCGGCGTCTATCGAGGCCTAGAAGCGCGGATCGGAGAAGATGCAGGCGCAGACTTGAGTGGGCGCTTTCTTGGCTTGGCGACGCAGTTCCCGCGGCTCGCCGTGTTCTTCGCGGGGAGCAGTTTGGCGCTTGTCGGCTTGCCGGGAACACTCGGTTTTTGCTCGGAAGACTTGCTGCTGCATGGGTCACTGCAAGCGGACCCGTTGATCGGAATCGCGATGCCGCTGGCAACGGCGCTGAATGCGGTCCAAGTACTCCGGCTGTTCTCGCATCTCTTCCTGGGAACGCGGGGAACCCTCGGGGAGGGCGTTCCCGATGCTCTTCCTCGGGAACGCTGGGTGTTATCGGCTTGTTTGTTATTCCTGGTGTGGGGCGGTCTCGCGCCGAGCGTGCTGGTGCGACTGCAGACACCCGCAGCCGAGGCAATCGCCGGAACGGTGAAAGCTGCACACCGATAATTTGGGATCAGGCGGATTTCAAGACAGCCTGAACGCGCCGGGCCACTATTTCGGCTTCACCGGGCTGCAGCATCCAAACGGCTATGACTAAATTGTCTTTGTCTGTCGCCGGAGATGCTTCGATCGAAGGCTTGCCTTCCCGCAGTTGTTTCATGACGTCCTGCGGTGTCAACTTGACCTGCGACTGGTCCCAGCGGACCTTCAAATGCGGCACTGCGTTGGCGATCTCAGGAATCCATTGCTCCGTCTGGACGGACTTGATTCCCGCGACCGAATCGCCGATCAGTTTGACCCTACGCTCCCATTCCTTCCACTCTGCCTTGTGGTCCTTAGCAAGGTAGGTTTCAAGCGCGACCATCATGCTCAGCAACTCTTCCTTGTTAACCTTCTGACCACGCGAAATGGAATCGCTATTGGGCGACGTGTTCATTCGAGCGGCCTGGATCAAATCTTTGCGGCCGAAGAGCAGACCGGCGCTCTGCGGTCCTCGGATACCTTTGCCACCCGAAAACGTCACGAGGTCGAAGCCCATCTTGACGTGCTTCGTCAGATTCTCCACCGGAGGCGTGTCCGCGGCAGCGTCGTTGAACGTCGGAATCTTGAGTTTCTTCCCAAGAGCTACGAATTCAGGCCCCTTGATTTTTCCAAGCGGTTCGTTGGCATTGAAGAAGAGCATCATCGCGGTGCGTTCGTTCGCGGCGCGCTCCAACTCCTCAGCCGTCTCGACCTCAATCAGCTTTACGCCGCACGATCGAACCGCATGATCGTATCCGTAACGATGCGTCTTTTGAACGATGACCTCGCTCTTGAGTCCAGTGAGATCTGGAATCTGCTGGATCGCCTTCCGATCCAGACCCGTAATGCACGCGGCTGTGGCACACGTCATTGCGCCAGCAGCGCCGGAGGTGACCATCGCCGCCTCTGCCCCAAGCAGTGTCGCGATTCGCTCACCTACTTTGTCGTGTAACTCAATGAGTGACACGAAGTGCTTGGAGGCGTAGTCATATGCCCCAACAACCTCAGGCGGCATCAAGGACGCGGTCAGCGTGGTGTAGGTCCCCGCTGCATTGATGAACGTTCGAACGCCGAGTTCGGAAAAATAATCCCGGGTCTTCGGCGCAGCTTGTGCGACTCCGGTCTTCGTCAAGAATGCTCCGGCTACCGGGAGCGTGCTCAGGCGCTGCAGAAATGTGCGACGGTCGGACATGATCCCCTCTATTTTTCCAGATCTATTTTTCCAGATCTACGACGGTGTACGTTTGTAACGATGGCACTCGGAATTCTGTGCCGCCGCGATGATTGCTTACGTCCATTGCCTGCATCTGAGCATCGGCGCTGTCAAGGAGCCGGACTTTCGAGTAGGCGCCAAGAATACGAATATGCACGTCCTTCGAGGGACGTCGAGCATAGTTCAAAAGATGTAACCGCACCCGAGGGCCACTTCCTGTCAAGTATCCAATGACGGTACTTGTGTTGTAAACACGAAGCGAGCGCTTTTCATCGCTCAGTTTTTCTCTCACACGCGCTGCAAAGTCACTCGGATTGGCGGCGGAAGCTTTTGGAAATTGTTCCGATCCAAGCTCTACGTTGAGCTCCAGTTTCGGGTCCTTCTTTGGAACGACTCGATAGAGCAGGTTCCGCCGGGTGAGCAGGTTCAACACTTCACCAAGCAGAGCCGATCCATCATCGATGACTCCGATATCCGCAACAGCCGGAAGATCGGCAGGCGGAATCGATTGCAGGAATCGCAGCATAGCGGCGGTAGCAGTCGTGTCTGCGCGATCGAGAGCGAGCACCGCTTCGGAGCCGTACGCATAAGCTTCGGCTGCTGCGAGCGTAGCCGCTCCGGCCGGCAAGTTGGAGTAATAGGCGCGCTTCATTCCACGGCGATACCGCCAGCCGTTGGAATCGACCCAGGGAATACTCGTCGCAGCGGCCCGGTCAGCGCGCATTTTCATGCCCGGAGCTGGAACATTCGTGTAGTCCTTCAGTTCGCTATCAGGTACAGCTTCGATGCCGCTGCTTTTCCACTGGCCGACATTAGCGGCCGGAACATAGACCCGCTTGATTCCCGCTTTAACCAGGTCACTCGAGTTCGCCGGATTCTCCGAAGTAAAAATCGATGGAATTACAGCAGCAAGAAAGAGAGCCGCGATCACGCCTTAACCTCACGAATGTCGAGTTTTTTCTTATCGGCTATTCCCAAGCCCAGACCGGCCGCATACTCGATGTGGCCAGGCTCCCGAATGTAATTGTTTGCATTAGGATCTTTGCGGAATCCGGGCTTTAAACTATCGTCAGAGCGATCCCATACAGAGATGGCCTTTTCTTCGCGGCGTTTTTCTTCGATGACATCCAGGAGAACTCGATCGAGCGCAACCGGATCGGTTCCGAACATGATCCGCCTTGGATAGAACCGAAACTTCTTATCCGGGGCGAACGGGCCTCCGTGCCAGACACCCTTCAAACCATCCATGACGTTCAGGACTGTGCGAGAACGTAGCGGCTCCATCGACGCCAAGGTTCCGATGAATGACAACGTATGCGTGTCATTCGAGTAGTGGGAGCGTGCAACATTGCTGTACTCGCCATAGGCAATGTTCTTCAGGCAGCCCGTGACACCTGAAGCGCCATGGTCTTTCATGTTGGGAACGTTGACGATCTTGGTCAGTTTCTCGCTGACTAACCTTTGCAGATTGGAGCGAGTATCGTCTTCTCCGAAGAAACTTACTTCGACGTATGTGTAGGGGTCATAGCCCATCGTGTCGGCGGTGACGACGTGGGCGCCATTCGGAAGAAATGCCGCGTAATTCACCGTGTTCACTTGCGATTGAAATCGCTCATGAACCCAGATGTTTTCCGGTTTCACGCCGACGGCCACTAAATTATTGGCGATTTCGCCGACGATCTCGGGGCTCGAATTAATATTCGGAGCGCCTGACGCATTGATCTTGATACCGACGACGTCTTCCGGGACGAAAAAGCGAGCCCAGGCGTCGCGAATATCCTTATCACCGGTGAATGCGAGCATGCCGTCGCGCATCATCTGTTGCACAGCGACGAGATTGATTTTTTCTGAGTCGGGATCGACGGAGTCCGCTCGATGAATGGTACTGAGTCGGCCCGGAAATGGGCCAGGCATCCCGGAGCCCGATGGCCCGGGTTTAAAGGAAGTCACCTTGGTATAAGCCGGCGTTGGCCGCGTGCTTCGAGCGAGAACCTGCGATGCAGCCGCGAGCTGCATGAAATGGCGGCGATCCATAGGCAAATGCTAACACTTCGAACCAGCGTTCCGTCATGTGGCGCCAACGCCCGTCGTCATGTCAGTTTTTAGTCGCCGGCTTAACAGCGCGTCTTCGAAAGCGCAATACCACTTCCGCAACATCTTCCTGCTTTTGGGCGAGAGCGCGCATGCCGATATATTCCCAGCCATTGTCTGTCAATACCTGTTTGTGTTGTTCTAAGTCCTGCAATTGGAATTCTCCAGATCGCTGCAGAGTTATCGTAACGCTTGTATATTCCCAGCCCATTGGTCGCAGTTCATTGTACGCGTTAATCAACAATGATATATTCACCCCCCCATTGAGGGGATTACTATATGTGTACGAGTACTAAGTCGCTACTCGTCTGTTTACGCTGGGACAAGGTCTGACAGGTTGAAGAAGTGGTGATTTCGCGACGCTATTGGGCTTCGGGGATCTCAACCAGACAGCCTGCGAGTCTGGCTTCCCCGCCCCAGGCGTCGAATCTTGCCTTAACCTCGCTCAAAACTCTTTCCGGTGTGATCGGATGGGCGAGGCGGTTTGCCGGTCCGGGAAAGATCAGTACAATCGACTTCGGCCCTTGAAAGCGTGCCACTGCGTCCTTCCGGTTGGCGGGGATACTGCCGGCAGGCAAGCCGTTCAGCATGCGGTTCATCTCCACCGATGCTTCACCGATCTCATTTGAGGGACCCGTGTCGCCTATGATTCCGAAGGCGAAGCGGCGCGGAGAGCCAAGCGTCATCGCCACGACAAAGCTTCGCGTTCTCGCGTTGCGCGTCTGAAACTCTGACGCTCCCGGAACGACGAGCGCTGGAATGGTGAGCGCGTCGATCCATTTGGACTGGTCGCAATCGCCGTCGCGATTGAAGCCTCCTGCGACCGCGACATCGGCGGTCTTTGAGACCAGGAACTTATCCGTTGTCATGCACGGCTTGTTATCTTTGCGGAGCTTTGTGTCTTTTTCGATGACGCTGGAACTGAGGACCTTCCACGTTTCCGCCACGGGTTCCCAATTGTTGGCGGCAAGGCGTTCGAAATCGGCGAGCCGGGCGCCTGAGCGCATCGCGTTTTGAATGTGATTGATGGCGCCGTTGACAGCGCGGGGATCATCGGCCTTGTACGAGATGCGGGTGCCGTCAGTGTTGACTTTGAGGGTCGAGACAAAGGCGAGGGGTTCCGTGCTGCCGGAACGCGGCTCGGCTTTTGCGGCGTATACAGGGACTTTGCGCGTGCCGTTCTCGTCAGGGCGATGGAATGCGACTTTGAAGTTGCATGCTTCGGCAGCAAGCAGCAGGATTGGCAGCAGCATCGAATACCTCTACCGAATTATGCGGGATTCTCGGGTACTCGGGGACACGTCTAGAAATCGTGAGCCTCTAACGATTCCCCGCCGAGGCTGCGGTCGAGATTATAGGCTGCAGTGATCAATGCCAGGTGCGTGAAGGCTTGTGGAAAATTTCCTAGCGCTTCGCCGCGAGGTCCTGTCTGCTCAGCGTAAAGACCCAGATGATTGGCGTATCCGAGCATGCGCTCAAATAAGAGGCGAGCATCATCCAGGCGGCGGCGGTCGCCTGCAGCGCCCATACGCGTAAGAGCTTCCACCAGCCAGAAAGTGCAGATGTTAAATGTGCCTTCCCTGCCCTGCAACCCGTCCGGCGTCTCTTCGGCGTTATAGCGATACACCAGGCCGTCCGAGACAAGTCCGCGCTCGGCAGGAGGCTTCAGGATCGCATCGACGGTCTTGACCATGCGCGGGTCAGTCGGCGACATGAAAAGCACGAGCGGCATCATCAAAAGCGAAGCGTCGAGCGAATCTGAACCGTAAAACTGCACGAAGGCGTTGCGATCTGAGTTCCAACCTTTGGCCTGGATCTCTTCGTAGATCTCGTCACGCGCCTTGAGCCACCGTTCGCGGTCGGCGGGGAACGAACGCTTTTCGGCAAGTCTAAGCGCTCGATCAATCGCGACCCAGCACATCAGCCGCGAGTACAGGAAATGCTGACGACCGCTGCGTACTTCCCAAATCCCTTCATCTTTTTTCTTCCAGTGATCGCAGACCCAGTTCGTCAGCCGTCGCAGGTATCTCCAGAGATCGTAAGAAATTGGGCTGCCGTACTTGTTATAGAGATAAACCGAGTCCATCAACTCGCCGTAGATATCGAGTTGCAGTTGATCGAACGCGCCGTTGCCAATTCTTACCGGAGACGATCCCCGATAGCCCTCAAAATTCGTAAGTATTTCCTCTTTGAGGTTGTGGCGGCCATCGATGCCATACATGATGTTCAAGCTGCCATCGGATTCCATTTCATGGCAACGCTTTTCGATCCAAGCCATGAAATTCGCAGCTTCTTCCGTGAAGCCGATGCGAAGCAGCGCGTAAAGCGTGAATGCGGCATCGCGAATCCAGGTGTACCGGTAGTCCCAATTCCGCTCGCCTGCGATGGCTTCCGGAAGGCTGGTCGTCGGGGCGGCAACGATGGCTCCAGTCGGTTGATAGACGAGAAGCTTCAACACCAAGGCGGAGCGATGAACCATTTCGCGCCAGCGACCGGTATAAGTGCACTTGCCGACCCAGCGCTGCCAATACTCGACAGTTTCCGTGAAAAGGCGATACGCTTCCTGCTCGCTGAGCCCGATGTCGTCGGAAGCGTTCTTGCTGAGTTCGTGGAGTTCGAAGCTATTGCTCTGCTGCTGCTTTAGTGTGAACTCTCCCCAGATTCCATTTTCAATTTTGTTGATGTCGCAATCGGCAGCAAGGGCGAGGTTGAGGTTTGAAGACATGAACTTCGCGCCGCCGGGAACGATTTCCACTGTGTGTTGATCGCGACCGTAATTGAAGGCGGGAAAGCATTCCACGCGAAACGTCATCTCGCCCCGTACGACCTTCACCTGCCTGACAAGGCCGTGGAATCCACTTCCTTCGCGTGGCGCTCCAATCGGCATGTAGTCAATAATCTCGGCTACGCCATCTTCGGATAGGAAGCGGGTGACTAGCACATTGGTTTCCGGCCAATAGAGCTGTTTGTAGACGATGCCGTCGCCGTTCGCCGGACTGATGCGGAAGTAGCCTCCCGTTCGCTCATCGAGGATGCCGGCGAAAATGCTCGGGGAATCGAAATGGGGAAAACAGAACCAATCGATTGATCCATTCATTCCTACAAGGGCAATCGTCTGTAAGTTTCCGACGATCCCATAGTCCTCGATGGGCAAATAAGCCATTACCTCAAATTAACGCACAATGGCGTGATGACTCCTCATGCGAGACTGATTTGAGTGGGTGTCCCCGGCAAGCGACTGCTTTATGCGGTCACCGTCTTCTGGAGCGCGCTCCTGCTGCTCCTGGTTCAACCGATCTTAACCAAGGCCATTTTGCCGTGGTTCGGCGGGTCTGCAGGCGTGTGGATCACAAGCATGCTCTTTTATCAGAGCCTGCTTCTGCTTGGATATGCCTATGCTCACGTAATGGCCCGCAGGCTGACCCTGCGGCTACAAATCCTGACACACATCGCTCTCCTGCTTGCCAGCCTGTTCCTGCTTCCTCTGAGCCCATCCGTGTCATGGAAACCGAACCCGATCGATGATCCTGCCCTGCGCATTCTTGGGCTGCTGATCACGACCGTGGGACTTCCTTATTTTCTGCTCTCTGCAACGAGTCCATTGGTGCAATCGTGGTTTGCTCGCTCGGCACCGACGGAGACGCCCTATCGATTGTTCGCCTTATCGAATGTCGGCTCCCTCGCCGCGCTCCTGTCGTATCCGGTCGTAGTTGAGCCGTTGCTGGCGACGCGGACGCAGATGATCGTCTGGTCGGCGGGATTTGCTCTGTTCGTTCTGCTGTGCTCGCTTGCGGCCCTGCAGAGCCGGACCGGGACCGCCATGGCCGAAGGCAGACTCATCATCGACCGGCGGGCATGGACTTGGCTTGCTTTATCCGTGTGTCCGTCCATGATGTGGCTTGCGCTGGCGAATCATTTGAGCCAGGACGTGGCAGCGGTACCGTTTCTCTGGGTGATGCCGCTGGCTCTCTATCTCCTGAGTTTCGCGCTTTGTTTCGACTCGCGCGGATGGTACAAGCCGAATCTATATCGCTGGCTGCTGCCTCTGGCGTGGATCGGAATTATGCTGGGTGTCGGACAGCAAGGGCTGATGCCGATCCGGCTCACTCTCGTTGTCTTCGCCTTTGCCATCTTCGTGATCTGCATGTTCTGTCATGGGGAGTTGGCCCGGCAGAAACCGGAAACGAATGAGCTGACCGCTTACTTCCTCACGATCTCGGCAGGCGGCGCAGTAGGAGGCGTATTCGTCGGTCTGATCGCGCCGCGAATATTCAAGGAATTTTTGGAGTTGCCAATCGGCGTGCTCGGATCGGTGATGCTATCCCTTCGGCTCCTCTATCGTTTTCCAAAAAAGCGCGTGCTTCGAATCGGCGCCGTCGCCGCGGCTGCAGGTTTGGCAGTCGCGATTGTCCCGGATACGACGCTGACCCGTCATCTGCGGGCACGAAACTTCTATGGCACTGTCCAGGTAAACGAGGCCGGTCCTTCTGATGGCAGGTACATTTCCCTTTTCAACGGCACCATTCAACACGGCTTGCAGTTCATTTTGCCGGCTCGGAGCCGCATCGCGACGACCTACTATGGGCAGGCGTCGGGGGCGGCGATCGCCATCGACAAACTTCGCCACGGTCCAATGCGCGTGGGAGTCGTGGGACTGGGCGCTGGAACATTGGCCGCATATGCCAAACCCGGCGATGTCTACAGCTTCTACGAGATCAATCCGATTGTGATCGACATTGCGCGTACGCAGTTTCGATATTTGAGCGAGTCGGCAGCGCGGATCGAGATCGTCGCCGGCGATGCGCGCCTCTCGATGGAGCGTGAGGAGCCGCAATCGTTCGATGTGCTGGCTGTCGATGCGTTCTCGGGCGATTCAATACCCGTCCATCTCTTGACGGCAGAAGCATTCGATTTATACTTCCGGCACTTGAAGCCTGGGGGAGTGCTGGCGATTCATGTCACGAATAAACATCTCGATCTGTCGCCGGTGGTTAAGACGATCGCCGAGCACTTCAACGCCAAGGCGCTGACGATTCACAACAGCAGCGAGCTGATGAACAAGGTCTATTCGTCGAGCTGGGTGGTTGTGACGAAGGACGAGCGCCTTGCGGCTTCTATACAAAACCTGTCGAGCCCGGTGAAAGCGAAAGTCCCGCTATGGACCGACGACTATAGCAATCTCCTTCGGATTCTCAGGTAGCCCGAGCGACCAGAAAGTAGTAAACAACCGGCATCGTAAAGAGCGAGCTATCGAGGCGGTCGAGAAAGCCGCCGTGACCGGGAAGCAGCGTTCCGCTGTCTTTGAGCGCTGCGCCTCGCTTGAGCGCGGATTCCGCAAGGTCGCCCAATTGCCCCGCGATGTTGCACAGGACGGAGAGCCCTACAACCTCCGAAATGCTGATGTTTAGCACAAACTGTTTCTGCATCGCCACGCCGAACAGGACGGCTGCCACGATGGAGCCAATCGCGCCTTCCCACGATTTTCCGGGACTGACGCGCGGAGACAATTTGTGTTTACCGAGGGTGCGCCCAACGTAAAATGCTGCGATATCCCCCACCCAGTTAATCGCTAGGGCAAACAAAATCCAGTAGGGATTAATCGCGCGCAGGTCGATCGCGCAACGCCACGCCCCGAAGATATAGAGCACGCCGAGTATCGTTGCGGCCGAAAAGCCGAGTACCTTGGTCAGATCCGCCAGCCGAAGCCCAAATGTCAGAACGATGATAGGAAAGAGGCGAACCGTATTGGGTTCGGCGAGGAACAGCCCTCCAAGTCCAAAGCCGATCCAAACCGGCCCGGCAACTCCGCTGGCCGCGGCGATGCCCACGAATTCGTGGTAACAGGCGATCGCCATCATCGCGACGATGATCACGAATACCCAGTGAGGAGCCCAGAAGATTGCGTAGAGTGCGAACGGAATAAGAACGAGCGCGGTTAAGACACGACTCATCGCGTAGGCGCTACAACAACCTCGGGAAACGCGTCGTTCGCGGCAGTACGATCCACTTTCACACCGCCGAAGCGCCTGTCCCGACGCTGATAATCGAGAACTGCGCGCAGCAAGTCTGTTTGCGTAAAATCCGGCCAAAGCGTGTCGGTGACGTACAACTCGGCATAGGCGATCTGCCAGAGAAGAAAGTTGCTGATACGCATCTCGCCTGATGTACGGATCAGCAGATCCGGATCAGGTACATGGGCTGTATAGAGATGCGACGAAATCATTTGCTCGTTCACCTCAAGATTTCCGAGCACGCCGTCGCGTCGGGCGAGTTGCAGGATTTGATTCATCGCGTCGACGAGTTCCGCCCGTCCGCCGTAGTTGATGGCGAGATTGACCCTCAGTCCCGTATTTCGACTCGTGGCCTCGACGCCCACGAGCAGTTCATCCTGGACCTGCTGCGGCAAATCATGGATCCGGCCGACGGCGAAAAGACGGATATTGTTCTCAAGGAGCTTCGGCAGTTCGCGCTTCAGGTAATAGCGCAGCAGTCTCCACAAGGTCTCGACCTCATGGCGCGGGCGCTTCCAGTTCTCGACCGAGAAGGCATAAAGCGTAAGCGCTCCGAGTCCAAGGCGCGCACACGCCTCCACTGTATTCCGGACCGGGTCGATGCCGGCCTGATGACCGGCCACACGGGGCATGTTCCGGCTATTTGCCCATCGGCCGTTTCCATCCATAATGATGGCGATATGCGCGGGAAGCCTTTGGGGATCGATCGCCTGCGCGAGCAGCCAATCCTCTTCCCCAGGCTTCAGCGAATCGAGGAGAGCTTGCATGCGTTAAGTTACATCGTACTACGCAGAGCTAAATGACATCGCCCTGCCGAAACGGCCGCCGCGCAAATCGTTTTATCTGGTCTTTTTCAGAGCTTTTGCTTGCTCTAAGAACCACTCCTGGGCGTTGAAAGGCTCGCCGGACGAAGGGACCAATTTATAGCTGCCATCGCTATTCATCCTTCGCGCTTTCACGTTATCGGCAAGATAGATCGAAAGCATGCCGTTTCGGACGTGGTCTACCAGCCCCCGCTCCTCGAGCGGGAACAAAGTCTCGACACGGCGGTTGAGGTTCCGGTTCATCAAATCCGCCGACCCGAGATAGATTTCCTCGGCCCCGCCATTCCGGAAGTAATAGACACGAGTGTGTTCGAGAAAACGCCCTACGATGCTGGTGACGGTGATGTTATCGCTGATCCCGGGAATTCCGGGGCGAAGACAGCAGACGCCCCGAACCAGCAGTTCCACCTTGACCCCAGCCTGCGATGCCTCATACAGCAGGCCGATCACCTGCGCATCGGAAAGCGCATTCATTTTGAAGATCAGGTGTCCGGACTCGCCGTTCTTTTGGTGTTCAATCTCGCGGGCGATCAGGGACTCGAAACGCGTTCGTAATGTCACGGGAGAGACGAGGAGTTTCTGGAAATCGCGCTTGGCCGAGTAGCCGGTCAGGTAGTTGAACAGGTCGGTTGCGTCGGCGGCAATCTGCTCATTAGCGGTAAACATGCCGATATCCGTATAGGTATGAGCCGTAATGGCGTTATAGTTACCCGTCGAGAGATGAACGTAGCGCCGGATCGTGTCGGCCTCCCGGCGCACCACCATACACACCTTGCAGTGGATTTTCAGTCCAACAAGGCCGTAGACAACATGAACGCCTTCGCGTTCCAGGGCGCGTGCCCATTCGATGTTGCTTTCCTCATCGAATCGGGCTTTCAGTTCCACAAGAACGGCTACCTGCTTGCCTTCCTCCAGCGCTTCCAGCAGCGCTTCGACAATCGGCGAATTGCGGCCGACGCGATACAGCGTCATCTTGATCGCGAGGACATCCGGATCGCGCGCTGCCTTACGCAGGAAATCGACCACTGGTTGGAAAGATTCGAAAGGATGATGCAGGAGAACGTCCTGGCGCCGTATCGACGCAAATATGTCCTCGTCATCGGCGTTCTGAAAAGCAGGAGGCTGCGCAGGAACGAATGAAGGGTATTTCATCTCCGGCCGGTCAATGCCGGCGAGATCACTGAAACGGCTTAAGGAGAGCGGGCCGTTGACCCGATAGAGTTCGCTTGGACTCAATTCGAGGTTGGACATGAGAATGTCCAGCATCGACGCCGGCATGTCCGCTGTTACCTCGAGCCGGACGACATCGCCGAAGCGGCGCTGCCGCACACCGGCCTCGATCGTTTCGAGGAGATCCTCGGCCTCCAGTTCCTTGATCGCCACTTCCGCATCACGCGTGACGTGAAACGGATGAGCTTCCACGACGCGCATTCCAGGAAAGAGCGCATTGAGGTTCGCCACGATCAACTGTTCCAGCCAGACGAAGTGAAGATGCTTCCGCAGACGCCTCTTTGCAGACTGCTTCGGGTGTCGATCCAAGGGTACAAACTGCGGCAGCGTACTCGGTACTTTGATGCGCGCGAAACGATCCTGTCCCTCGCTATCGCGTATGAGAACCGCCAGATTCAGACTACGATTCGAAATATGCGGAAAGGGCCGGCCCGGATCGAACGCTAGCGGCGTCAATACCGGGAAAATAGTGTTGTGGAAATACTCGTCGGCGGTCCGGCGTTGTTTTTCGTCAAGTTGCGAGTAATCGAGTACCTCGACGCCTTCCTCGTTCAACTCGGTCGCCAGTTCACGCCAGCAGCGATGCGCTTCGACAAAGAGCTTCTTCACCTCGCGACGAATAGCTACTAGTTGCGTCGATGGACTCAATCCGTCGGGGCCTGCCTCCACCAGGCCCGAATCTACCTGTGCAATCAAGCCGGCTACACGAACCATGAAGAATTCGTCGAGGTTCGAGCCGACGATCGATAAGAACCTTACCCTCTCCAAAAGTGGGTTCGTTTTGTTCTGCGCTTCCTCAAGGACGCGGTATTGGAAGGAGAGCAGGCCGAGTTCTCGATTGAGGAACAGTAACGGATCGGCAAGTCGGGGCGGCTCGGCCACAACGGCGAGAGCAGTTACGGGTTTTTCGGCGCTCGCCTTTGATCGGCGCTTGGACGTTCGCATCGCTACTTATAGTAGGGTACCGCGAGACTAACATTTTCAATGGTTTGGGTCCTGCAATACTACTTTCGGGCCTGCCGGACCCCGAGCGCTTTCAGTTCGCCCGACGTCATTGGGCGGTGACTTCCGATTGGTAAGTCGCCAATCACAACCGTCCCTATCGCTGTCCGCACGAGTTTGCGGACCCGGCTGCCGATCGCTTCGATCATTCGTCGAATCTGACGATTGCGGCCCTCCGTAATCGTGATCTCGAGGAATGTAGAACTGGAAGAATCCCTAAGTCGCCGGACGATGGCAGGGCGCGTAGGTCCGTCACTGAGATTTACGCCGTTGCGCAATTGCTCGATCGCCTCGTCGGTCAATATCGATCCGGTTTTCACTGTATAGGTCTTTGGAACCTTGTGTTCCGGGTCCGTGATGCGATCCGCGAAATCATTGTCATTCGTCAGGATCAACAAACCGCTCGTGTCCTGATCCAACCGCCCCACCGGCGCAACCCATTGCCCCGCATCCTTGATCAGGTCGTATACGGTCGGGCGGCCGTCGGGATCTCGATAGGTCGTGATGTAACCCTTCGGTTTATAGAGCAGGATGTAAACCTTCTCCTGCTCCGTGACAAGCGCTCCATCGAGTGCGATGCGATCCGTCTCGCTGTCCACCCATTGATCCGGTGTCCGAATCACCTTACCGTTTACGGTAACGCGCCCGGCGCCGATCCATTTTCGAGCATCGGTCCGCGATCCGATTCCGGATCGCGACAATATTCTGTCGAGAGTCTTCTTCAAAGCGGCGAACTTCAGCGCTCCAGCTTATAGATTGTCAAACCAGTTAGGAGCTTCGGATAAAAATCCGTCGACTTCTGTGGCATGCAGCCGCCCGCAAATGACGTCTCCGCTACTTGTTCCACTGTTGTCGCCTCCAGTAGAAACGCAACTTGCGCCTGACCGCTCGTAACCATATCGGCAGCGGTCTCGAGCCCGCGCACGTACTGAATGTAGTGCTCATCGCGCACCGCTTCCGGCGTTATGTCGAGCAAACCTTCCAGAATGTCTTCGTGTAGGACGCGAACATCGAGGCCTCCATTACGATCCCGTTCCAGCAGAAACACGCCCTCCACATCCTTGACTGCCATGCCAATACGGATACGGTTTGGAGCAGGCTGTTCGAAAGCCTGTTTCAAAGACGCAACGGAATCATAGCGGCTGATCGTGAATGAGTCTTCGGCCTTTTTAAGAAAAGCCTCGAGGTTGAATTCGTTCAGTCCCTTGAGCACACGATGCGTGGCAAGAATACGCAGACCACGCGAGTGCATGTTGACGAACGTCATCATGACTCGTTCGGCATCCTTTGATTCGGGATTGTCCTTACGATACGCTAACGCCGTTTCGTAGCGATGATGTCCATCGGCAATGATTAGCTTCTTGTCCGCCATTTCTCGCGTGACAGCGGCAATCACATCCGGATCGGAGATCTTATACAGGGAGTGCAGAACACCGTACTCATCTGTAACGGTCGCAGTTGGCTCGGCTGAGAGCGCCCCTTCGATCAACGCGTCGACACGGCCTCCTGGATCGGGATAGATCATGAAGATCTGGCCGAAATGCGCCTTGGTGTGTTCCAACACTTGGCGCCGATCCTTCTTCGGCCCCGACAGAGTCTGTTCGTGACGATGCACCACGCCCGCCCCGTAATCCTCGACCGCTCCCAGTGCAATAAATCCTTTTCGGCTTAACGTCTCCCCCGAATCGGGAACCTGAAATTCCTGAGAGTACCCATAGATACTCGGCTCAGCCTCTTTTTGAAGAATGCCGGACGCAATCCAATCATTGAAATATTTCGATGCGCGCGTATATACGTTGTTCGCTTCATCATCGTCTTCGGCCCGTGGACCGAGGATGACGCGGACCAGATTGTGCGGGCTTCGTGCGAGATAGTCCTTCTGCATCTTCGGACTGATCTTGTCATACGGCTGAGTGACAAGGTCCTGAAGTTCGCCCGCTTTTGGGCTGTAACGGTAGGGCAGAAAAGGTGTGATTTGCGCCATGGGAATGTCGGAACTACAGCATATCAAGCAGTACGCGTCTGCACGAATTAGGGAAATTCGTGAATATTCATAAGAGACTTTCTTAGTCAAACTGCCACTACTGCGTTTACTCCCCACAAATTTCCAAGAAATGAGTAAAGAAGAATTGAACCCGACCCGCACGAACTACTCGTCTGTCCTTAGACCATACTCTGCCGCAAGATCGGCCGTGGCTATGCTACCGTTCTCGTCCTGAGTGTTTCAGCAGTTGGCGCGCCGAGTGACACTTTGTACAACGGGGATCGTCCTGCAGCAACCGACGGAACATCCTGTCGAGAATCCGAATATCCCGATCGTAACGTTACCTGCCGACCCGGTCCGTCCTTACTACATGACCATTGGTTTGCCCAATCCCATCAAGATCGATGTGGGCCGGCAGCTATTCGTGGACGATTTTCTGATCGCTAACACGAGCAAGCTCACGCGCACAGCACCAATCCGGTGGATCATCCGGAAAACCCTGTATTTGAAGCCCTTCCGTCGCCAAGCTGGGAAGCGAGCGGAAGCGAAGATAAGCCCTTCGGAGCGCCCTATAACGACGGCGTCTGGTGGGATCCTTCCGTCAACCTTTGGAAGATGTGGTACATGGGCGGCTATGGCGCTCAGACCAGCGGGACGCCGGCATGGTGTGGCTCGATTTGCGACCGGGCGTCCCGACATGGGAGCGATACAAGATGAGCCGGTACCGCGCCGGTCTCGAGATCCGTACATCTTCCGATGGCACGAACTGGACGCCCCCGATCCTCACCTATAATTCCAACACGCAATTGGGGGGGGAGACCACACCACATTTGCGTTAAATCCTTTCCGCAATAAGTGGGTATATCTTCTTCGTGCGCAGGAATTGAAGTATTCCTACTCCCGCTACGCCGAAGGCGACAGCTTCACCGCCAACAATTGGGCCAAGTTCAGTAAGCAACCACATTGGCTGAGAGCGGACAACCTCGAGAAACAACTGTGGGACGAAGGGCTCGATGTCGAAGAAAACGCCAAGACCCCGGACCTTTACGACTTCGAGATGGCTCCATACGAAAGCCTTATGCTTGGATTCTTCTGCATTCAGGCCTATAAAGCCGAGCACGATTTTGATTTCGATCCTCCGCAGCAGGTTGCGCCTTACCGTCCGAAACACAACTACCTGACGCTTGGGTATTCGCGCAATGGGTTCCACTGCGAGCGACCCGACTGCCACGTGTGGATTGGACCGGCTGACGATCCGAACCCAAATGACGGACAGAAGAATACGCCCTGGAACTGGGGCAACGTTCAGGTTGTCGGTGGTTTGCTCGGGGTTGTGGGCGACGAGCTCTACATCCACTACACTGCCCGCGGCGGATGGGGTAATCCCGATGGCTTCTTTACTTCTCCGTTCTGGGACGGAACCCACAGTCGTATGGGCCTCGCGAAGATGCGCCGGGATGGCTTCGTTTCGCATGATGCCGGAGGGGCCGAAGGCGCGCTCACCACACGAAACGTACAGTTCAGCAGCAATCCCGGCCATTTCTTTGTGAATGCCGATGTTGCTCCCGGCGGATCGGTCAAGGTAGAAGTTCTCAATTCCAGTGGTGCTCCGATTACTGGCTTTGCAAAGTCTCATTCATCATCGGCCACAGGCGCAGGAAGCACGAAGCGGGCGATTACGTGGTCCGGCGGAAGGATCGGATCCCTGGCGAACACCAGCGTCAAATTCAAGTTCTACCTAACCAATGCGAAACTCTACTCGTTTTGGGTCAGCAATAATGCCGACGGACGGAGCAACGGCTATGTCGCTCAGGGTGGGCCAGGATTCCTCTCCAACAAAGACGACGGCGGCGCGCCGATTGGAACGCCCGAAATGGAAGTCCGCGGCAACAGCAAGGTGATTGCCGATGGAGACTCGACGGTAGAGGTCTCGAACCATACTGATTTCGGCTCAGTTGTTTCCGGCGGAGCGCCTGTTACCAGGACGCTCACGGTTCACAATACCGGCAGCGGCACTCTCAGCACCACCGGCGTGAACATTCCGGAAGGCTTCGCCCAGACACTGAGATGGCACTCTTCGTGTTGGAACCGAAAGGTGACTTCGCCAGGCGAACAATGGTTCGCTTCGGGCGTCAATCGGGAGGGTTGATTCAAGTCATCAGCGGGCTGTCGCCCGATGACTTGGTCATCGTCACGGACACGGCCAAGTGGAATAACTCATGAGCGCGTTCGGCTCAAATAGGCGCTTCAGCCTTCCTAGGCAAGCGACCAGCAATCCACAAATAGACAGACGGAAGCACCAGCAGAGTCAGAAGCGTCGAAGTCACCAGGCCGCCAATCACGACCGTCGCCAGCGGACGTTGAACTTCAGCTCCAGCGCCATGGGACAAAGCCATCGGTACAAAACCAAGGCTCGCCACAAGCGCAGTCATCAGGACCGGTCGCAGCCTGGTTTGCGCTCCTTCCACGACAGCATTGATGAGCGGCCGGTCGCTATTCCGCAGTTGTTGGATATACGTCAGCAGAACGATACCATTGAGAACCGCTATCCCGAACAGGGCGATAAAACCAACACCCGCCGAAATACTGAAGGGCATTCCTCGGAGCGCCAGCGCAAACACACCGCCCGAAGCAGCCAACGGAATATTGAGGAAGATCAGCACCGCCGGAAGACTCGCGTGGAAATTGAGATATAGCAGCACAAATATCAGTAGCAGTGCCACGGGAACAGCGATCATCAAACGCGTGGCTGCGCTCTCGAGTTGCTCGAACTTGCCTCCCCATTCGACCGTGTAGCCGGGAGGAACGCGAACCTTCTGTTCGACTGCCGCGCGCGCATCGTTAACGAAGCTTCCAATGTCGCGATTTCGAACGTTGACCTCAACCGTAACTCGACGCTGGCCATTCTCTCTACTAACCTGCGCCGGACCCTCATCGTCGAAAATGTCCGCCAACTGGCTCAGCGGGATAAAGTGTCCATCGGCGTCGCCGACTTTCACATTGCGAATTGCCTCAGCGCTCGATCGTTGCGCCTCGTCAAAACGCACCTGAAGAGCAAACCGTCTATTTCCTTCCACGACCTGACCCACAACCTTTCCTCCAAGAGCCTCGACCGTATTAAGCACCTCCGCGCCATCGATACCATGCCGGGCGATCGCATCTCTGCGAATACGGATGCGCATGTACGGCAGTCCTGCAACTCTTTCGGCCCGCACATCACCCGCTCCCTCAGTTCTCTGGATAACAGCGGCAACTTGCTCGGAAAGACGCCTCAGCGTTTCAAGATCGTCGCCATAGATTTTTACTGCAATGTCCGATCGGATTCCTGCTTCCATTAACTCCGCGGTTCTCATTTGAATCGGCTGCGAGAAACTGTATCCGGCGCCCGGCGCTTCCTTTTCCAAAGCCTCCTTCATCGCCTCAACCAGTTCTTCCTTCGTTCGACTCTTGGGCCATTCCGACGCAGGCTTGAGAGAAACGTATACATCGCTTTGGTCGATTGCCATTGGATCGGTGGCAACCTCTGGCCGACCTGTACGGCTCACGACTCGGTCTACTTCGGGAAAATGGTGAAGCACACTTTCGATAATCTCGTTCCCGTGTAACGATTCGGCAACCGAAATTCCCGGGACTCGGAACATCATGATGACAATCGAACCCTCATCAAGCGTCGGAATAAACTCGGCCCCAAGAAATGGCGCAAGGAAAAGGGATGCCACGAACAAGGCTATGGCGAGCCCAGCAGTCAGAATCGGCACGCGAATCGCCCTTCGTAGAACTGCAGCGTAGCCGCGGATTGCGTAACGCATGATCCACGTTTCTTTCTCGACATGCTTCCGCCGAAACACAAATGACGCGAGAACGGGCATAAGCGTCAGCGCAATGATCAGAGATGCAATTAGCGCAAACAAGACCGTCGCGGCCATAGGCTTGAACATCTTGCCCTCAACACCGCCCAACGCGAGAATCGGAACGTAAACAAGCACGATGATGAGTACCCCGAAGACAATCGGCCGCGACACTTCCTGACCGGCATCTCGAACCACTTCCATGAAGCTGCGATCTGGATCTTCGTGTCCAAGCCGTCTGAGTATGTTCTCGATCATCACAACCGATCCGTCGACGATCAGCCCGAAATCAATCGCGCCCAGGCTCATCAGGTTTCCCGAAATGCCCGCCTGAACCATCCCGACGAATGCAGCGAGCATAGACAACGGGATCGCGATCGCAACGACGAGGCCGCCCTTGAAACTGCCGAGTAGCAACAGCAGAACCGCAATCACCAAAAGCCCGCCCTCAATGAGATTGCGTCTTACTGTATCGATCGTGCGGTCGACGAGATCTGTGCGGTCATAGAGTTCTTCGATGCGTACGCCACGGGGCAATGTTCGCTGGATCTCCGCCAGACGATTCTTGACCGACTCGGCAACGGCGCGGGAATTCTCTCCAATCAGCATCATGGCGACTCCGATCACTACTTCGCCCTTGCCATCTTGCGTCGCAAATCCCTGACGAACCATTGGAGCGAAACGAACATTGGCGACATTGCGAATCAGGACGGGAGTTCCGGTCGCCGAAGCTCCGACTACGATGCTCTCGATGTCCGCAAGGCTTGTGATGAGTCCCTCGGCGCGAATCAATGACTGCTGTTCCGATCGTTCGAGGTACGCGCCGCCGGCGTTGGCATTGTTGCGTTCCAACGCCTCAATAATCGTGCGCAACGAAATGCGATACGCCATCAGTTTGTCGCTATCCACCTGAACTTCGTACGTCTTGAGCTGACCCCCATGCGTGTTCACTTCAACGACTCCCGGAACCGTTCTCAACTTAGGAGCAATCTGCCAGTCGAGAATGCTTCGCAGCTCCATGAGGGAATACTCCGGACCCGAGACCTTGAACTGATAAATTTCACCAAGCCCCGTCGCGATCGGTCCCATCTCAGGAACGCCCACACCTTCGGGGACGGCCTCGCGAGCCTCAGGCATCCGTTCCATGACGAGGCGCCGGCTGAAGTAAGGGTCCATATCGTCGCTGAAATAAATGGCTACGTAAGAGAGTCCCGCCTTCGATACCGACTGAATCCGCTGCACACCGGGCAGGCCGCTCATGGCCATTTCAACGGGAAAAGAGAGAAGTTGCTCTACCTCGAGCGGAGACAAACTCGGGGCGCGTGTGAGCACCAGAACCTGATTGGGTGTGATGTCCGGCGCAACGTCAATAGGAAGCCGGTAGAGCGCGTGCACACCAAACAAAATGAGCAGCAGCGTGCCGAGCAGGACAACAAATCGGTTGTTGAGGGAGGCGTCGACAAGTTTGTTCATGTCAATGTTCCTCGCCCAGCTCCTTGCCGGCAACGATCGACTTCAAGTGAAAAGCTCCTTGCGTCACAACGAGCTCGCCTTCTTTGATTCCTGACAGAACCTCGACCTGCTCTTTCACTTGCTTGCCAAGGTCCACAGGGCGGATCCGGAATTTGGTCTGCGATTCCCGAACGAACACAACATTTCTGTTGTCGAGCTGCTGTACGGCTGAGACCGGAACGCTAGTCGCTGTGCGGCGAAAGTTGGTGGGCAGCTCAACCGTCGCAAACATGTCGAGTTTGAGCCTGGTTCCAGGATTCGCTACTTCACAACGGACCCGAGCCGTACGAGTTTGAGGATCGAGAATGTCACTGATGTACGTCACTTTCCCGGAGAATCGTACGTCCGGATATGTATCCACACGAATGAATGCAGGTTGCCCGAGTTGCACCCGTCCCAGATCTTTTTCGTAAACCTCGGCTTGCACCCATACGTGCGAAAGATCGGCAATTGTGAACAGCTCGTCGTCAGAATCTACGACTGCGCCGGATGCGGCCTCCGTTTTCGTGATGACACCCGCGAAAGGCGCCTGTGTGGATGTGTTCACCCCTCCTGCCGCAGGCGCGTCCGTCACGCCAAAGCGCCGTAATTTCGCCATCAGACCCGCAATCTTGGTGTCCTGGACGCGAATCAATTCTTCCGTACTTGCGTGTTCGGCAAGTGTCGCTTCGTATTCCTTTGCCGGCACAGCGCCAATCTCGGATAGCTTTCTCTGACGGTCGGTCTGGCGGGTTTGCGCTGCGAGTTGGACACGAAGACGCTGCAGTTCCGCCCGGGCAGATACCAGTTCGGAAGCGGCCTCGCTCGCGTCGATGTTGTCCATGCGCGCCAGTTCCTGGCCGGTTTGGACCCGGTCGCCCAAGCGCACAGTCACATTCGTGATCCGCCCGCGAGCCAGCGGCCGAACGTGAACGATCTTGCTGTCGATGGGCTGGACGGTTCCAGTCACCTGAAGATACTCCGTCAGATTTGTTATGCTGCAGGTACGACTTGCAGACCTATATGCTTCTGCGCTTCCAATCCAATCTCGACCACGTCTTCCTTGTGATCCTCGTGATGTTCGGTTGCTTGATTCGTCTTCCTCGAACAGCCTGAAAGAGTCAGGACTAGACCAACAAATATCGCGGCACGTTTCATTGGATGTTCCCTCCAACAGCCCGCTCGAGTTCCGCAATGGACTTGGCAAGTTCCGCTTGGGCGTCGATAAACACTAATTGCAAGTCGACAACTCTGCGTTGCTCGGCAAGAACGTCCAGAAGCCTGTATTGGCCAAGTTGATAAGCCTGACGAATCACATTAAGATTCTTCTCGGCCTGCCCGATAACTCGGAGATCCAGAATAGCCAGCCTCGATTGAACAGCGATCAGCCTTCGATGCGCCGTAGCGACTTCGGCATTGACGCGAGCATCCAGATATCTCACGGCGGAGCCTCGCGGCCGCGGCTCTTGCACTGGCCGCTTCCACATTGCCTTGATTTCGTTTCCTTGTGCCGATCGGGATCTGAACTCCAAATGTGAGAACATCATCGCGATCGCGCAATTGCGTTGGTAAACCGCTCGTAGTCAGCCCGAATTGATCATCGAAGCGTGAATACTGGCGCGCGTAGTTCGCCGTTAAGCCCACGTCTGGCGCGCCCTGCGCAATTGTGAGCCTTGCCTCCGATCCACTCCGCTGCTCAGCAAGCCGGGCAATCCTCAGGTCCGGCCGATCCTTTGCTGCTCGCTCCTGAAGAACTTGAAGATCCGTTTGTGGCATGACAACAGGAGCCGTCGATAAAGTCAGCGATTCGGATGAAGCAATTCCAGCCAGTTGCTTCAGCTCGATCAGGATGGCTTCAAGCTGTCCGGCCGCGGATAAGCGCTCAGCTTCCGTCCGGCTCATGTCTACGGACAGAAGCTCTTGTTCCAGAGGAGCGGCGTCGCCCTCCTTTATCCGAGCCTCCGTCAAACGTAAAGTCTCCCGATTGAGGTTGATGAGGTGGTCCAATCGCTCCAGCTTTCGTTGCTGGGCAGTTGCGCCGGCATAAAGAACCGCCAAGTCGTACGCAATCTCCCGGGATCGTTCCTCAAATTCGGCCTGAACCAGCGCAATGCCAAGGTCGGCGACTTCAATGCGCCGCGATCGCTTGTCTCCCGTCTCGATCGTGTAGTTGTAGCTTGCCGAGTATTGTTCTTCACCAACGGTTCCAAGCGGTCGCCCTGTAGTTCCGGAAAGCTCCAATGTGGGTATGGGACGACTTTCAGCTTGCCGCCTCAAACCGCGCGCTTCCGGCAACCGCTGCCGCAGCGCCGCAAGCTCGCGATTATTCTCGATGGCTAAACGAACAAGATCGTTCACTCCGACGCCGCCTGGGCCTTGGGCATGGATAGCAAACGGTAGAAACACCACCACCGACATTGAAAATACACCTCTGGTGTGCATAGCAATCTCCTGAAAAACACTCGCTGGATGTGTTGCGATGAGGAGATATTAGGAACGTGGAGGACGATAAATCGAACTGCGGTCGCTGGTGGTGAAACGCACCTTCAGCGGGGGTGTATCCGAAGGCCGCGAGCCTGCAGTAGCCAACTGCGGCGCCGTCTTGAATACGATGTGTCCACAGCAACAGAAACAATCATCTTCGTCAGCAGACGTGGCAAGAGAATCGCACAACGTCGGAACGAAGAGATCGATCCCGAACAAATCAACGGCCGCAAATAACAAGAGCAGTAGCGACATACAGCGCACTACTCTTTGATTGGGCAGCATGACTGCTCTTATGATCTCACGATGGCTGCCTCGATTTGATCCATGCGCCTGGAGCTATTGGACGCTTAGCTCTCGTAGAATAGAGTTGATTTGGGCGTCTTGGACGTGTCTCGATGGAAGCAGCAGCACTCGAAACGGAACTAGACTATCTTCGCCGGCGGAACGCTGAACTGGAGTCGCGCCTCGCAGAATTGGAAGCGACCCTCGACAGCGTCCCAGTCTTTATTTCCTACGTTGGCGTAGACCAGCGCTATAAGCGCGTCAATGCTGCGTACGAGCAAATATTTGATGTCCGTCGGGAAGATATGATCGGCCGCACGATTCAGGAGTTGACTGGCGAGCCACACTTCACGAAGGCGCGACCGTACATTGAGCGGGCGCTGGCGGGTGAGCGCGTTTCCTTTGAATCGCATATCCGCCACAAAGACGGAACGCTCCACGATCTGGAGGTAACCTACGCTCCACACATTCTTACCGATGGAACGCAGAGGGGTTTCGTTGTTTTTGTCCGTGACGTAACGGATGAAAGGCGCTCGCGGGATTTGATTCGAGAACGAGAGCTCGACCTACAATCCGTGCTCAACAACGTTCCGGACATGATCTCCCGCTATGGTCCGGACTTGAGCTTCGTATTCAGCAGCGCCGCCGTCGAGCGTCACACTGGCATCGCGGCCGAGCTCGTCAAAGGCAAAACCCATGCCGAACTCGGCTATCCGGAAGAGCTTTCGCGTCTTCTCGAAGACAGTCTGCAACGAATATTTTCAACGGGCCAGCCGGAGAGCATCCGATTGGAGTTCAACGGCCCCATGGGACTTCGGCAGTACGATGCCGTAGGCGCTCCAGAGTTCGGAGAGGACGGCTCCGTCCGCTCAGTGCTGACAGTTACTCATGACATCACGAATCTCTTGCGCACCGAAGCTGAGCTGAGACGGAGCGAGGAGCGCCAATTGCTCGCGCTTGAAGCCGGCAAGGTTGGCATTTGGCATTGGGACATCGACGAGGATCACGTGGAGTGGTCCGACCTTGTTTATAAGATACATGGATTGACACCGGGCACGTTCGGCGGCAACATCGAATCCTTTTCCAAGCTGATTCATCCCGATGATAAGGCTTCGATATCCGCTGCGCTCGATAAGGCGCTCGCTGGGCAAGGTGAGTATCATGTCGAATTCCGCGCGATTCGTGAGGATGGCACAACGTGCTGGATCTTCGCGAATGGACGCGTTGTTTTCGATAGCGGACGGGCGGTGCGGATGCTCGGAGCCGTAATCGACGTCACGGAATCGAAAGCAGTTGCTGAATCATTAGCGCAGGCAAATGAAGAACTCCGCCGTGCCAATGAAGACCTCCATCAATTCGCTTACTCGGCCTCTCACGATCTCAAGGAGCCGCTTCGAATGGTGGCCCTCTATACTCAGTTTTTGAAACGACGCTATGCGGATCGTTTGGACCAGGAGGCCCTGGAGTATATCGACTTTGCTGTCGACGGCGCACGACGGATGGACCGCCTGGTTCATGACTTGCTTGAATATACGCAAGCTGTCCATATGGACGATGACAGCCCGATCCGTCCAGTAGATGTTCAGCTCATTTTCGACCAGACCGTAGGCAATCTGCACGCATCGATTGAAGAAAGTCGCGCTACCATCACGAATAGCAAGTTGCCGGTCATCGTCTGGCGTGAGACACACGCCATGCAGGTGATGCAGAATTTGATCGGTAATGCGCTAAAGTACCGGCGGAACGGCCAGGCCCCGATCATTCATGTATCCGCTGAGTCGAGCGGAAAGATTTGGCAGTTCGCAGTTCGCGACAACGGTATTGGCGTAGACGCGCAATACCATGAGCGAATCTTCGGGATATTCAAGCGTCTGCATGGCAACGATAAGTATGAGGGAACCGGAATCGGTCTCGCGATTTGCCAAAAAGTGATTGAGCGCAACGGCGGAAAGATCTGGATCGAATCAGTGCTGAATCATGGATCGACGTTCTACTTTACTTGTCCGATAGCGGTCTGAGGCCGAAGCTTGTAGCTGCTTCGCGTCGTGAACAACCATACACCAGCCGCAAATGTTGCGAGCGAGATCCACTGCGTGAGAGACAATCCCGCAATGAGTTCCTGCTCGTGATTGCGGAAAAACTCCACGACAAACCGAACAGCGGAGTAAAGCACAAGATATCCGCCAATTACTTGTCCTTCTCTATGTGACCGGTGGAAGAGACGATAAAGAAGACCAAAAATCACGAACTCGGCGAGCGATTCGTACAGTTGCGCCGGATGCAGAGGAACGCCCAATGGCACACCGGTAAGTTCGTGGGCTTCTGGTTTGGTGAACGTGATCGCCCACGGTCGATGGCAGACAGATCCCCAACAACAACCCGCAGCCAGACATCCGAGCCGGCCGATCGCATGTCCAATCGCCAAGCCCGGCGCGAAAACATCGCAGGTTAGAAATGCGGGCAGGCCGGTACGTCTCATGTACACGATCGCAAAGAGAATCGCAATGATCAATCCGCCCTGATACACTCCGGCTGCCTGCAGCGTGCTGAACGTGAAGATTTCGCGAGGATTCAGCAAATACGTTCGCCAGTCGAAGAGAAACATCAACAGCTTCGCGCCGACCATCCCGGCTAACGCGCAATAGATCGCCAGGTTCGTGATCTTGTCCGAGTTGAACCCGGCCCTCGCCGCAAGTCGCCCTGTCAGCCAGATAGCGACAAGGAATGCCATTGCCACCAGCACGCCGTATGTCGGAAGTAAGAAGCCGCCCGTATCAATTAGCTTCGGGAACATCGGTTAGCTTGCGAGTCTTCCACATATCCAGGATCAGGAACGCCGCGCCTACAGTGATCGCGCTGTCGGCAACGTTGAATGCTGCAAAACGCCATGCCCCGTAGTAAAACTCGAGAAAATCCGTGACCTGCCCGTACATCACCCTGATCGTAGATGTTGCCGAGCGCGCCGCCGAATACCAGCGCCAAGCCCAGTACCGTCGCCTTTGTCCGCCGCGAACCCACCGCGTCCGGGACGCATGAGGACGTACGAAATGTACACCAGCACCGCGAGCGAAACACCGATCAAGAGGAACGTGCGCAACTGGCTGTCCCCGTCCGCGAACATCCCGAAGGCTGCGCCACGGTTCTTGGTGTGCACGATGTCGAAGAATCCGGGAATAACCGAATGCGTATCCCACACCGAAACACGATCCTCGATCCAGATCTTTGTCACACGGTCGAGCGCAAAGATAGCGGCGGCGATAGTCCAGGCGGTAGCGCGCAGGTTCACTGGAGAAACCGTTGCACCTCGCCGGCGCATTCGGCGCAAATAGACGCGTGAACTTCAGGCCGGGAACCCACATCGGTTGTGTACTTCCAGCAGCGCTCGCATTTGGAGCCGTCCGCTCGCTGGACGAAGACCTTCAAGTCCTCAGCGCTGGACTCGAGACTCACTTGCGACACGATGAACAGATCGGCAAGCTCTCCTCGATAGCGTTCGAGTAATGGCGCGATCGAGCCGTTCGCCGAAACGACTACCTTCGCTTCCAATCCTGCGCCGATCTCTTTTCTCTGCCGGGCCTGTTCGAGCGCGGCCAACACTTCGCTGCGTACATTCCATCAACTGCGCCCAATCCTGTTGACGCGCGCGAGCGGCTCTGCCGGGATACCGGCCGTCAGTTCGCCCGGCCTCGGGAAAGTACGCAAGGTGCACGCTGTCGGGCTCGCCCGGCCGCTTCGGGCATGTAGGACCAGACTTCTTCGGTTGTGAACGCGAGCAGCGGCGCAAGCAGTCGCACCAGCGCGTAGTTGATCCGATAGATCGCCGTTTGCGCGCTCCGCCGTTCCCGCGACTCTGGAGCCGCCGTGTACAGCCGGTCCTTCGACATGTCGAAGTAAACCGCGCTCAGACTCACGGTCGCGAAATCGTAGACCGCGCGATAGACCTTGTGAAACGCGTACTCGTCGTACCACGCCCGGCACTTGCGAACGAGTTCTTCCGTTTCGAGCAGGATCCACTGGTCGACTTCGAGCAGTCTCGGTCGGCAGGCACCGCATCCTGTCGCCGGATCGAAATCCGCCAGCACGCCCAGCGCGTACCGGAACGTATTCCGCAACTTCCGATACGCGTCCGTCAGCCGCGCCAGAATCGTCTCCGAGAACCGGACATCCTCGTTGTACTCGACCGACGCAACCCAGAGGCGCAGCACTTCGGCGCCGTATTGCTTGATCACCTTCTCGGGCTCGATCACATTGCCGAGCGACTTCGACATCGCCCGGCCTTCGCCATCGAGCGTCCAGCCGTTGGTCGCGCACTCCCGATACGGCGCTGCGCCCTTCAATCGCGACGCCGACCAGCAGTGAGCTGTGGAACCAACCGCGATACTGATCGCCGCCTTCAAGGTACATGTCGGCCGGCCACGGCAGTTCCGGGATATGCCCCAGCACCGCCAGATGGCTCGAACCGGAGTCGAACCACACGTCGAGAATGTCGTTCTCTTTGCTGAATTCCGTGCCGCCGCACTTCGCGCACGTCGTGCCCGGCGGGCATCAACTCCGCCGCCGTCCGCTCGTACCAGATGTCCGCCGAATGCTCCGCGAACAGCTTCACGACACTGTCGAGCACCTTGCGGTCGGTCAACGGCTCGCGGCAGCCGTCGCAGTAAAAAACGATGATCGGCACGCCCCAGGTGCGCTGGCGCGAGATGCACCAGTCCGGACGTTCGCGCGATCATGTTGTAGATGCGGTCTTCGCCCCAGGCCGGCATCCACTTGATGCCGCGGATCGCTTCGAGCGCCTTCTCGCGCAGGTCGTTGCGGTCCATCCCGATGAACCACTGCTCGGTCGCGCGGAAGATCGTCGGCTTGTGGCAGCGCCAGCAGTGCGGATAGCTGTGCTCGATCTTGCTTCAGCGCCAGCAGAGCGCCGCTCTGCTTCAGAAGCTCGATGACGAGCGGGTTCGCCTCCCATACGTTCTTGCCGATCAGCTCTTCGGGAAGCCGGCCATCGGCGCCTTCGGCATGAAAGAAGCGGCCCGCCGCATCGACCGGACAGTAAGTATTGATGCCGTACTTGCGCGCGACTACGTAGTCTTCCTGGCCATGCCCGGGAGCGGTGTGGACCGCGCCGGTGCCCTGCTCCAGAGTGACGTGGTCGGCGAGGATGCCCAGCGAGTCGCGCTCGAGAAACGGATGGCGGAAGACCGCGCCTTCCAGCCGCGCGCCGGGAAACGTCGCAACGACTTGCGGCTCTGCCCATCCGCACGTTTCGGCGGTGGCCTTCAGCAGATCGCGAGCAACGATGTAAACGTCGCCATCGACCTCGACCGCCACGTACTCGAACTTCGGATGATAGGCGATCGCCATGTTGGCCGGAATCGTCCAGGGCGTGGTGGTCCAGATCAGACCGCAAACCTTGCGGCCGGCGAGCGCGGGATCGATCGCCGCCGGATCCGACTGTCAGCGCGAAACGAACCCAAATCGACGGGCTGGTGTGGTTCTCGTACTCGACTTCGGCTTCGGCCAGCGCGGTGCGATCGTTCAAGCACCAGTTGACCGGCTTCAGTCCCTTGTAAACGTAGCCCTGATCGAGAAAATCGACGAACGCGCCGGCGATGACCGACTGGTAGCTCGGGCTCCATCGTCAGGTACGGCTTGATCCCACTCGGCGAAGATGCCGAGGCGGATGAAGTCCTCCCGCTGCAGATTGACGTACTTCTCGGCGTACTTGCGGCATGCGCGCCGGATCTCGGCGGCCGACATCTTGGCCTTCTTCGAGCCGAGCTCGCTATCGACCTTGATCTCGATCGGAAGCCCGTGGCAATCCCAGCCCGGGACGTAGGGCGAATCGAACCCGGCCATCGTCTTGGACCGGACGATGAAGTCCTTCAGCGTCTTGTTGAACGCGTGCCCGAGATGGATGTTGCCGTTCGCATAGGGCGGCCCGTCGTGCAGAATGTACTTCGGCCGGCCTTCGCGCGAGCTGCCGAATCTGTCCGTAAATGTCCGACTTCTGCCATCGCTCGCAGCATTTTCGGCTCGTTCTGCGGCAGATTCGCCTTCATCGGGAAGTCCGTCTTAGGCAAATTGACGGTCTTCTTTAGATCAAACTCCGGGGACTCCATGGGGGTTAAGTTCCATGGTAACAAGCGTGTCGCGGGAACTCCGCCGAGAAACGGAGTGTCTAAGCCTCGTGGAGTCTCCCGTCATAGACATTCAGGACGTTTGGAAAGCATATGGCGATGTCGCGGCTCTGCGCGGAATTAGTCTGGGTGTTCCACCCCGCAGCGTCTACGCCTTCTTGGGTCCGAATGGCGCCGGAAAAACAACCATCATCCGCCTGATACTGGGACTGCACAAAGTGGACCGTGGCTCGATATCGCTATTCGGGAAGTCCATGGAATCGCACCGCATCGCAGTACTTCAGAGGACCGGATCGCTAGTCGAATCGCCTTCGGCCTATGCCCATCTGACCGGCCGCGAGAACCTCGAAATCCAGCGGCGCCTGCGTGCCCTCCCCGAAAACGGCAATCGATGAGGCGTTGCGAACAGTTGGTCTCCTCGCGGCAGCAAATCGGTTGGTCAAGACCTACTCCCTCGGCATGCGACAGAGGCTCGGGATCGCCTGGGCGTTGCTTGGCAATCCGGAATTGCTCGTCCTCGATGAACCGACGAACAGTCTCGATCCCGCGGGCATTCACGAAGTACGTGATCTCATTCGCGAGTTGCCGAAAACACGAGGCGTCACGGTGTTTCTCTCGAGTCATCTGCTCGCCGAAGTCGAGCAGGTAGCGACCCACTTCGCAATTCTTGCAGATGGCCTTGTAAGGTTTGAAGGAACTCCTGACGAGTTAAGGAGACTGAGGTCGCCTACCGTCGTTATAGAAGTCAATCTGCCCGAGCGTGGCTACATGCTCCTTATCGAAGCGGGCTGCAAGTGTCGACTTCAGCAACGGAGAATGATGGTTGATATCGACGAACACTTAGGTCCTGCGGAAATCAATTCCATCCTCGTGCAAGCAGGTTTGAGAGTGTCGCACCTCTCGGTTCAGCAGGCGACACTCGAAGATATTTTCCTTCAACTCACCACTGGCGAGTCGACACACGCATGACACTCGTTCGCGCGCTTTCAGCGGAGGCGTTGAAGATGAAGCGCACCGTAGCCCTTCGTATGGTTGTGCTGGCGCCCGCGATTGTCGCCTTACTTGTGACATTCCTCCTGTCGCAGATGCCATCGACGCTGCTATTCCGAAGAGGAACACACTGGATGGAGCTGACTCGTATGATGCTTGGATTATGGGCGACTCTGGTAATGCCGCTCTTCATCACAATCGAGACTGCGTTGATCGCAGGCCTCGATCATTCGGAGAACCAATGGAAGAACATCCTGGCGCTTCCTATACCGCGGTGGACAATCTATATCGCCAAGCTTTTAGTAGCCTGCGCAATGGTGATCGCCAGCACATTCCTGCTCATGTGCGGCGTGTTGATCGCTGGAGCGCTGCTTCCTTATCTTCGCCCGGAACTGACTTTTGGTTGGCCGGCGCCATGGCTGGAAATCTTTACGAAAGGCGCTCAGGTCGCGGCTCTTTCAGCGACGGCGGTTACAGCGCAGCATTGGATCAGTATGCGCTGGCGTTCATTCGCCGTTCCCGTCGGCGTGGGTGTTGCAGCCGTGATAGTCGGAGTCGTCGTGGTTTCATCGAAGTCAAATGTATGGGAGCTTTGGTATCCCTGGGCAGTCACGACTCGGCCGCTCGTAACGCCCCCGACCGATCTGACAACTCTTCTCTGGACACACGGACTGGCTGGAATCGCGGTCGCAGCAATCGGTTGCTGGACCTTCTCGCGTCGCGAAGCAGACTAGATTACTTGGCGACGATCTTCGCCAACGCATCGGCTCCAGCCTTAGCGATCTGGCCGTCCTGCTGCGAGGTCACACCACTCACGCCGATAGCGCCGGCAACGCGGCCATTCAACATCAACGGAAGCCCACCTTCCACCGGCATGGCGCCCGGGAGTTTCAAAATTGCCGTACGCCCCCCGCGACCGCTTCCTCGAATGCCTTTGTCGGCCGCTTGAAGCTGACCGCGCTCTTAGCCTTTTCCTGCGCGACTTGAATGCTGCCGATCTGCGTATCGTCCGCGCGTTCCAGATACATCAGATTGCCGCCTTCGTCAAGAATGGCGATGACAACGGTCCACTTGTTGGCCGTAGCTTCTGCCGAAGCAGCCGCAGCCACTTGCTTGGCGATCTCGAGCGTCAGCACTTGCCGCGTTGCCGGCTGGGCTGCGGAAAGACATGTTGTGAGGGAAAACAACAACGCTATAGATGAGGCTAGTTTCATGTGCAATATTCTATCCGCCCATGCGCGTCGATTGATGCGCAGCCATCTGCCACTGCTTGTCCTTCTCGACGTAGACCTGCAGCGTGCGCACGCGAAAGACGTCACGACCGACCATCTTCACGTCGACAATAGCCCGTCAACACTGCGGCTTTGCCATAGAACACGATCTTTACTTCGCTAAAGGTAAACGACTCGTAGCGCGGCGGACCCTTCATCACGGCCGCGATATACTGCTCCTTCGTTCTGCGTTTGCCCGCCCGCGTGGGCATATTGCAGATCATCTGCGAGGAAGCGCTGTAGAGCTGCGGGATCCTGCTTAACTGCGCCCTGCGTCCACCCGACCGCAGCCTCGTGCACACGATCCTCGGGATTGGCCGCGAACGCAATCGAGCGATCAAGGCGAACAAGACGACTCGCCTAAGCATTCCTGCAACCTGTCCATCAGCTCGGTCTTGCCACCGACATCCGTCAGGCGGAAATCACGGCCAAGATACGGATAGGTCAACTTGGTATGATCGAGCCCGACCAGTCCGAGAATTGTCGCGTGCAGATCATGTAGGTGAACCGGATTCTCCGCCGCGCGCAAACCAAGCTCGTCGGTCGACCCGATGACCTGACCTCCTTTAACGCCGCCGCCGGCCATCCAGATCGTGAAGCCGTACGGGTTATGGTCGCGCCCTTCGGAGCCGCCGGCGCCGCCGTCCGACGTTGGACTCCGGCCAAATTCGCCGCCCCAGATCACGAGCGTGTCGTCCAGCAGGCCACGCGACTTCAAGTCCGTCAGTAAGCCCGCGACTGCCTTATCCGTTTGCGCCGCTTTCGCCTGATGATTCTTGTCGCACGCGATGTGGCCATCCCAATCGGTCGCATTCATGCCATTGCCCGACCACACCTGCACGAAACGCACGCCACGCTCGACCAATCGGCGCGCCAGCAGACATCGCCCGCCGAAATCCGCACTGACTGGATTGTCCAGACCGTAAAGCTTCTTCGTCGCCTCTGATTCTCCGGTAATATCCGTCGCTTCCGGCGCCGACATCTGCATGCGAAACGCGAGCTCGTACGACGCGATCCGCGCAGCCAGCTCCGAATCTTGGTTTCGCTCGGCCAGATGCCGCTCGTTCATCCTGCGCAGCGTGTCCAGCAGATCCCTCTGCTCTGCCGGCTTCATTCCCGCGGCCGGACTCAGATTCAGAATCGGATTGCGGCCCGGGCGGAACGATGTGCCCTTGATACGCCGCGGGAAGGAACCCTTGGCCATACACTGCCGGGTCCCGACCGCACACCGCCTTCCAGCAGCACGACGAATCCCGGCAGATTCTGGTTCTCGCTGCCCAGTCCGTAGAGAATCCACGATCCCAGGCTCGGACGTCCGATGCGCGGCCAGCCGTTGTTGATGAGGAACTGCGCCTGCGAGTGCGTGAAACCCTCGTGATAGCAGGAGCGAATGACCGCCAGATCATCGACCTTCTGCGCGATGTGGGGCAGCAGATCCGACACCTCCAGCCCCGACTGCCCATGCTCGGGCGAACGTCCGCTTCGACCCGAGAATGACCGATTCCCGTAATTTGCCGTTCTGAAAATCCTCGTTGCCGAAACTTTCCGGCGGATGCTGCCCATGCAGCTTGGCAAGCAGCGGCTTTGGATCGAACGTGTCGACCTGGCTCGGCCCGCCCTGCATGAACAGCGAGATCACGCTCTTGGCCGTCGCCGGCATCGGCGGCGTCTTTGGCGCCAGCGGATTCACCGGATCCGCCGACGCCGTCCGCTGGAACAGATCCAGCGCCGCCAGCCAGCCAATGCCCAGCCCCGAGGTCTGCAGAAATTTCCGGCGCGATTCGTCAATCGACATAGATGAACTCGCTCATATTGAAAATCAACAGACAAAGCCGCGGCAGCGAATTTCGATGTCAGATAATCGAGCGCGGTCGCGCGTTCCTCCGCGGCTGGCGCGCGGCCCAACGCCGATCCTCCATCCCGTATCCACGGACGCCTCCGGATTCTCGCCAGCCTGCTTCTTGATTCGCGCTGCGAACTGTCTCCGCCTGCGCGTTCGTGAACTCGCTGTTCATCATGCGCCAGCGCCTGCGGCGCGACGGTCGACGTCTCACGGCGCGCGCAACTCGTCGCGGTATCCGGCGCATCGAAGATCTGCAGCATGCGGCAGCGTCAGCGACCGCTTCATCTGGAGATAGACGCTGCGCCGCTTGTGCTCGGCCGGATCGGGATTCGCGGGCCACAAATCCGGCATGCGCGCCGCGAGATATCTCTTCTTTCGTCAGCGGCGGAATCACGCCCACGCCGCCCATCTTCAGATTCAGACGTCCCTGCCACGGCGAGCACGGTGTCCCGGATCGAGTCGCCATCCAGCCGCCGCCGATTCATCCGGCTCAGAAAGTGATTCTCCGGATCTTTCTGCAAGCTCTCCTCGTCTGCCACGCTCGACGCCCGGTATGTGTCGGACAGCATGATCAGCCGGTGCATCTGCTTCATGCTCCAGCCGCGGTCCGCGAACTCCACCGCGAGCCAGTCGAGCAGTTCGGGATGCGTCGGCGCATCGCCCTGTCGTCCGAAATCGTTCGGCGTCCTTACGATCCCTCGCCGAAATGCCCTGCCAGATGCGATTCACCATCACTCGCGCCAGCAGTGGCTGCTCGGCCGACGTCAGCCATTGCGCAAGCGCCTTCCGCCGTTGCGGCACGAACAGGTAGCCCTTGGGTTCATCGATCGCCGGTCCCGGATTCAGCGCAGAAAGATATCCCGGCTCCACCTTCTCGCCCTTGTTCTTGTAATCGCCTTTGATCAGGATGTGCGTGTCGGGAACGATCTCTTCATGCGCCAGCACGTTAGCGGTTGGATATCGTTCCGGCGCGCGCAGGTAAGCTTCGCCAAGCTTCTGAAGAAGCGCGGCTCGCATGCGCGGTCGGGAACTCGCTCCCCCGCCGGCTCCGCCGTCGCTCCATCCCCTCCGCGGGGCCGTCCGCGCATGCCGCACGAGCCATGCGCTTGAGGATCTCCGCTTGTGCGAGCAACGGAAAATTGCGCGAGTTCGTTTGCACGTCGAACAGGCTGACCAGGGGAATCTCCCGCTCCACACTGCCGGCGAACAGCGCGGTCATGCGGTAGTAATCCTTGTTGGCTGATCGGATCGAACTTGTGATCGTGGCAGCGTGCGCATCCCACCGTCAGTCCCAGAAACGCCGCGCCGACCGTATCCACCGCGTCGGCTTGCCACTCGGCGCGAAACTGATCGCCGTAATAGGTGAACTCGATCGGGAACGAGCCCAGCGTGAACAGGCTCGTTCCGATCCGGCGATTGACGTTCTCTTCCTTCTCCTTCGGCAGCTTCATCGTGCCTTCGAGGTCCATGTTCATGGACCACATCTCGTCGGCCGCGATCTGCTCCTGCACAAACGTGTTGTAAGGCTTGTCGGTGTTGAAGACTCGTGATCACGCAATCGCGATACCGCCACGCCGTCGTGAAAAAATGATCGGTCTCGAATCCTGACGTATCGGCGTATCGCACCAGATCCAGCCAATAGCGCCCCCATCGCTCACCATAGCGCGGCGATGCGAGCAGCCGGTCGATCAGCTTCTCATATGCGTCGCGTCGATTTGTCGTTGACGAACTGATCCACTTCTTCCGGCGTAGGCGGCAATCCATGCAGGTCGAAGTACGCGCGGCGAACCAAAGTGTGGCGATCCGCCGGCGCCGATTGTCGAACCCTTTCTCCCGAAGCTTGGCGAGAACGAAGGCGTCAATTGCGTTCTTCGTGGACCCGGCCGGAATCGTCGGGCGCACCGGCTTCTTAAACGACCACCACGACGGCCCGCCCTGTTGTTCTTAGCCGCCAATTCGAGCTTCGCCCCGGAATTGATCCACTTCCGCAGCGTGTCGACTTCAGCCTTGGTCAGAGGCGCCTTTCCTGGCGGCATCTGCAGTTCGCCGTCGCGCTTCACGGCCTTGAAGAGCAGGCTGGCTTCCGCATTCCCCGGAACAACGGCCGGTCCACGCTTTCCGCCCTTCAACATCATCGGCGTCTCGCGCAGGTCCAGGTCCGCCATCTTTGCGGCTCCATGACAAGCAAGACACTTCGCTTGAAGAATCGCGGCGGCCTGCTTTTCGATAGGACTTGTTTGCGCTGATACGACCACCGATGCCGCCAAAAGCGAAGCTATTTGCCGAAACTGGCGGATCAATGGGCGCATCCTAACCTAAACTCTAGACAGATTATACGTAAGAGCGCCTACCATTATGCCTTCCGCCAAAAATTGCCGCATTGATGTCGACAGAACCACACAAATCCTCCGTCTGGAAGTCGAGCCGCGAGAAACGTGGCCGGGACAACCGACGCTATTTCCGATGCCGGAACTGAGACGTAATCCTTTCGTGTCCTCGGCCCTGCTGGAGACGAAGGCTAAACAATTCGATGATGGCCTCTACGCCATGATCGAAATCGCGGTTCAGCGAGGGCTGGGCGCGATGGCCCCCAAAGGCGCGTTGTTGAACAATCTCTCGGAGACGATCGAACGTGTCGCAGGTCTTAATTCGGTTTCCGACACACTGATGGCAGCGCGGTTTGCCGGCGGGTCCCTCGAAAGAATTCCACCCGGCCGGGTAGGCGTATCGGAACTGATCGACAACTTCTTTGCCAGTCACCAATCGAAGCCGCTCAGCTTCTACACGTGGACCGATGAACTGCGAAAACATCTTTCTGCAAGACCGGAAGCCGCGGCAAACGCAATACGCTCCGAGCCGAACTTACTGGCTGCTTACCAGCGCCTCTTGAAGTTCGTCACGAGAATAACGAATTCGTTTTCGCGCCCGCACCTTCTCAAAGACGGTCTCGAGCGTTGCATATTACCTCCATCACGTACGCCGGAATCCACATTGCTCGACCATCTTCCGGAAGCGCGCACGAATCCGGATAGCGTCAAGGTTTTCGACACCGCTTTCGATGCCGTGCGAGCCGGCAGAATTTCCCTCAAACCCACAGCGGACGATGGCTGGTATCAACATGTCCTCTATTCGATCGAGCCTTTGATCTGCCCCGACATCGATCCCGCAACATCGCGGCTCGTGCTATCAACCAGCTACCTGCAACACCTCCGCAACCTCGCTCATGCCTATTGGGCGATGGCGCGCGAAACGCACGTAAAGCAGGCCGATTTCGGCATGTTTGGCTGTGGGTTCTTCGAACGGATCGTGGTGGGGCCGGATCTTACAGTCGAGCCCCTCGCCGAACACTATCTGCGGCGGGCGCGCGCGTATACCTTCCTGAGAACCGTCCTCGACGATGGTTTCGGTCGCGACGCGTGGATCGATTTGCCGCGACTTCGCGAGAGTGGCGTCTCAGGTTCTCTCGGAGAAGAACTGGCCTCAATGGAGTCGCTCTTCTTCGGAGCGTATGCGACCGTCAAGCACGAACTCGGTTTTAGTTCCCCGATCGTCGAGGAGGGTCGCGATCTACAGGCAGACAAAAATCATTTCGCAGCGTGGACGAAAAATATCGCCTCCGATCCTGATTGTGGAACAGATCTTCGCATGATGGTTCCTGTTGCCTACAATCCCCTAACTGACCAAATGCGAGTCTGGGCAATCTTCGGATGGACGTATTCGATGCTTGACGTGTCTTTCGTGCAAAAGCCGAGCTACAAATTAACGCTTGCGCCAGGCTCAGCCGTCGAACCTGACGTTGAGTTCACATCGCATAGGTACGATTTGTGGCAGCCGGTTGTACGAGAGTTCGATGTCTCCCGTCTACTCGATCGCGCCGAGTTCCGTGAACTCTGCAATCAAAGTGACTCCGCAGACGAAATTATCAGAAGCCTGCAAACCGGTCACAACTCCAAACGTCGGTCGTAGATCATGTCCTTCAACTTGAATCGTTGATCGACCTTGACCGTACCCGACGCCGCCTGAATCGCGATGTCGCCTTCTTTCGTGTCCAGCGTTTCGAACTTCGGAAAGCGCAGCGTAGCCATCAGGTGCATTCCATGTTCCGGCACATGCGCCGATACCGGCTTTAAGTTGGGTCTGCCGGCCACGATCAATCGCGCGCTGTCGGCCAATTCGGCTTCAAAGCGCCTTGTTCCCTGCCGAATCAGCGTCGTTGGAAAGCCCGCGATCTCGACCACATACTCCGGCTCGGCAATCGCAATTGTTTCCGGCGCCTTCGACTGCTGTAAAGCAAACGCCTGTCGAACCGGTAGCGCGCTGGCCCAGCGCACCGTAAGGTAAATCTCCGCGCGCAGTTCCGGAACACCTACCGTCGTTGGCTTTGCCCATGGCGAGTCCGTCAGCACACGATCCGCATCGTCGGTCGTCCAATTGGGATACGAGCGCGATACTCGATTTCGTGCAAGCCCGAATGGGCTCGCTGCAATGGATGTGAGGAACAGCCTGCGCGAGAGTGGCGACACAAACCCCGAGACGTGGCGCTCTGTCTTCGGGTTTCCGCTATGCCAACAATTCCTTCACAGGCTCACCTGTGCGGTCATCAAGAGAGTTCGCGATCTTGATCGGCCGGCCGATGGGACTCATAATTTCCTTCGTCCAATCGATCCCAAGAGCTTTATAGATGGTCGCGTACAAGTCGCCCATCGTCACCACCCGCTCCGTGACGTTGTATCCGCGCTCATCGCTCGCGCCAACTACCTGACCGGTCTTAATGCCCGCGCCCGCTAGAGCAAGCGACCAGCAATTCGGCCAGTGATCTCGGCCGAGCGCCGGATTGATGATCGGAGTTCGGCCGAACTCGCCCATCGCTATCACGAGCGTCGTATCAAGCAAACCTCTCTCACCCAAATCCTCGATCAGAGCCGTCAAGCTGCGATCGAGCGTCGGAGCCAGACGATCGCGATGGCCCTTGTCATTGTCACTATGCGTATCCCAGGAGTTGCTGTGATACCCCGCCGCGGTCACGAAGCGGCTCCCTGCTTCCACCAACCTTCGCGCTAACAGAAGTGACTGTCCCACTGAGTCCTTGCCGTAGTGCTCCTTGATCTTCTCCGACTCCTTCGAAAGATCGAACGCGGCCCGCACTTCCGGCGTCAGAATCATCTTTAGCGCCTGTGAACTGAACGCGTCCATGTTGGTATGGTCCGCGGTCTCGTTCAATGCGCGATACTGTCGGTCCACCGCCTTCAGAAACGCCGATCGGCCATCGATGGCCGCTTGCGACACTGTCTTAGGCAAGACTGAGGTCAGTGACTTCGAATCCCGGCCTGCTCGGGTCGGGAATGCACATCGGATCGTATTCGCCGCCTAGGAACGATGCCCGAAAGTACTCTTCGTATTGACGAGTTCGATCCCATTTGGGAACCAGAACATGAGCGGGCACTGCATTCCGCGGCCCCATCTCCTTTGTGATGATCGATCCGACGCTGGGAAACTGCATCGCAGGATTGACCTCATGCCCTGTGATCGCATAGTGCGTTGCCTGCGGATGATCAGTTCCCCGCGTGTGCATAGACCGGACAAGCGCGAACTTGTCCATCTTCTTTGCCATCTTCGGCAAAAGCTCGGAAACCTGAATCCCGGCGACGTTCGTTGAAATCGGTTTGAAGTTACTATTCTTCTTCGGATCCCATGTGTCGATGTGGCTGGGGCCGCCTTCCAGCCAGAAGAGAATGACCGAATTCGCCTTGCCGGCGACCGGAGCCTTACTGGAGGACGAAGCCGCAGCCGACAGGTATTCGCTCAACGTCAGCCCGAGAAAGCCGAGCGATCCCGCACTCAAGAAACTTCTGCGAGAAGTGGGATGCTGTGCCATCATGGCCCTCCTTAATGATTCTCCGCGAATTCGCGTGCGCTGATCAAGGCCCAGACGAATTCTCGCAGCCCCGCCTCGCGATCGTCGCGTTGTGTCAGAATCTCTTTCAATTCCCGAACCTCATCGCCACTGGGCGGCCTGCCGAGCGCGGCGAGGTAAAACTCCTCGAAAATCTTCTCGTCGTCAGCGCCCGATTGCAGCATCTTGGCCAACCGGCTGTTCGGCATACTGAGACGATCCACATAGGTGGCTCCCGCCAGAACATGCAGCGCCTGGCCGAGATTCGGTTTGTTATTCCGCTCCGGGATCGCGCCGCGATTCGCCCGGCCATAAAGCTCGAGAAACCGCGAAAAGAAGGTATCCGGATCGCGTAATTGAATCGCCCGAGTCCCAACAGGAGCTTGTCCCACCGTTGCGGTATCAGTAATCGCCGTGGAAAATGTCTCCGGAACACCCGTAACATCCACAACCGCATCCAGAAGGACTTCCGCATCAAGACCACGAGACAGCGCCCGAGAGTAGTTCGTCACATCATCCCGATTCGTCGCATTCGACCGATGCGACAACTGGTACGTTCGCGACGAAACGATCGTTTTCATCAAGTGATGTAAATCGAATCGATGATCCCGGAAATCGTTAGCCAGCGCTGCCAGCAGTTCGGGATGAGTCGGCGGATTCGTCGAACGGAAGTCATCCACCGGATCAACAATCCCACGCGCAAAAAAATGACCCCAAACTCGATTCACCGCCGCTTCGGCAAAGTACGGATTCGAAGTTAACCAGCGAGCGAGTTCCTTGCGCGGATTCCCCTCCGGCGAAATCGACAGCGGCGAGTTGTCGAGAAGCGCAGGCTTGACGGGAACCTTTGTTCGAGGATGCAGCAGTTCGATCTTCCCGCCCACATCCTTCGAGCTCAAGTCCATGTTCGTCGGATGATCTACAACCACCGGACCCAATTTGAAGAGACGGGAAAAGAAAGCGGCCATGCCCCAGAACTGATCCTGGCTCCAGTTCTCGTACGGATGGTTGTGACATTGCGCGCAATCGAGTCGACGGCCCATGAAGACACGAACTTCCTCAGCCATCACGTCCGCAGGCGCTCCAATCTGGGCGTAGGGCAAAAAATGAGAGGTTGCCGCTCCATAACCTTGCGCCGAAATGCGCTCTCTCGCAATCTCGTCATAGGGTCGATTGCGTTCGATGTTCGATCGGATCCATTCCCAGTACTGTTGGCTGAACTTCGACGACAAACCATTCGAAAAGATCGAGACGCGGAAGATGTCGGCAAAGCGAAACGTCCAGTAATCGATGAACTCCGGCGATGCAATCAGCGCATCGATCACCTTCTCGCGCTTACGAGGATCATTGCTCGCAACAAACTCCCGCACGCGATTCGGTGGCGGAAGCGTTCCCGTCAGATCGAGACAAACGCGCCGAAGAAATTCCGAATCGGAAGCCAGTTCGGAGGGAACGATCTCGAACTTACGCAGTTTCGCAAACACATGTTCGTCGATAAAGTTGAACCGGCTGATCTTCGGATAATCAGCGATCGGAGGACCGATCACACCGGCTCCCACAGTCGCCACCTGTCCACCGGCCCGTACGAGAATCGATGTTTCCCCGCGACGTTTCGCCCGGATGACACCGCCTGCGCCCATCGACGCCACATCCGAATCGTTCGAAACATAAAGCGCCTGATGCGTGTAGTCTTCAGTCTGTCCGTTGCTGAAACGCGCAGTCACCAGCACGCGATGCTCGCCATCCACTGGCACGATCGCCATCGGCGGATACAACTCGAGGCGCGTGAGCTTGGGCGCTACGGCATCATCACCAGACGCAAACGGCGCGCCCTTGCGAATCCAACTTACGATGGTCTTGTAGTCATTCGAACTGGGGTCGAGTCGTTTGCCGCCGCCATGCGCTACAGCCATAGTCGGCTTCAAAAGCAGCAGACTCTTTTCCGGATTCGCAAGATCGACTCGTGGGATGCGCTCCCCCTTTACTTCAGCCGTCAGGACTTGGTAAGCGCCGCCCTTCATGAGCCACTCATAGTCCTCGGCCGGATACAGCGCGCTCGCCGAGAGCTTCAGCCCACCCTGACCTTTCACACCACCATGACAAGCAGCGCCATTGCAGCCAAGCTTCGTTAGAACGCTGGAGATCTCCCGCGTAAACGTAACTGGTCGAATCGTCTTAGCCTGTTCGATTCGTACAGATGACTGCGCTTTGCGCCCCGAGAACGCCGCCGTCACACTGAGAGATCCGTCCGCGGAAGGACTCACGCGCCCGACAGAAACGAACGCCGCCATGCCGGGATCGGACAGACTCCATTCGACCTTCCCCGTTACATCGCGCTCTTGTCCATCGGCATATTTCGCCATCGCAAGAAACTGCTGCGACGCCTGGGCTCCTCTCAGAGTTGTCTGCGCCGGGACGACGTGCAGAGATATTACTTTGGCTTGGGACCAGGCTGCCCCCGCGATCAGAAGGAATGCGAAAACAAATCTCACGGCTTCTGTATGACCATCACATAAAGAGATTTTGTAGAAAGTGGAGCACCCAGCTTACCGTCCATCAGCGGACGAACGACAAGTTTCATCTTGTGCGGTTCAACGGAAACCGGCGCCTCAGCGCTTGCAGAAACGATAACGACAGCGCGCTCCGACCGAGGCGTGTAGCGGTCGCGTTTCCCGACGGCGGCCGGCGGATCCTTATCGGGCTCGAAGTCTGCCCCTACCGCGGCCGACACACCCGGTGGCAGCGATTCGGCGAGCACAGCGACACCGCCCTCAAACCCTTCTTCACGATCAAACAGCACACGGATCGTTTTCGCTTCGCCCGGAGCAAGATTCACGGCATCGCTGCTGATCGTAACTTGACCGATGTGCGGAATCTGCGGCCGAACCTGCACGCGATATTGAAACTCCGGTCCACCGAAGTCTGAGGTGGCATCGCGAATCTCCACCGTGTAGTCGCCCGTGTCCCGCAGTGGCACGATGGTCTTCGCTTGCATCGATTTCGACAGCGCTCCACTGCAGGCGCCAAGATTAGCGAAAACATTCGTGGCCACCTCTTCACCCGAGTGGTTCAGAAGACGCACAACGGGATTGAAGAATGGCGGGGCGGCCGCCGGCGCTTCTACTTCAATCGCAATGTCGGCTGGCGCATCCACGTGGAATCGCGCGCGATGAGTCTCTCCGGGCTCCGTCAAAGTGCCTTGTAAAGTACCCGGCAATTTGAACATTGCCGGCTCCGCGCCGGCGCGATAGCTTTCAATCGATTTCTGGTCGAGTGGCTTCCCGGCCCGCGCTGACAACTGGTTCAAGCGATCGCTATCGAGTCGCCTCGTCCATGACCGCTCCGACCAACCGCCCGATTTAGCCTCAGTCTTTTGAGGCACGCTACCGGGTGCGATTTTCAGTTGATAGCTATAGTCCGGTCCGCCTTGACCGGCGAACGCCTCGACGCGCAGGAGATATGTTCCGGCCTTTTCGAAACGATGGGTCAGATAGGCGTCAGAAGACCGCCCGAAAGCCATGACCGGATCATCGTTATAGGCGATGCGTTTCAAACGTTTCGAATCGAACCAGCTTCCCTCGGAATCGTAGATCGTGAGCGACGGATCGAAGTTAGCGATCGTAGCCGCGGAACCGCCTGCCAATGTGTGCGGCAAGCCAGAAACCACCTCAAATGTCAAACTCTGACCGGCCTGCGCGACAAACGTATAGTGATCCGCTTCGCCGCGCTGCGAAAGTCTTCCGGCAAACACCGCGGGAGCAGCGGGAACCGAAATCGCAGACTCCCGTGTATCGTGGGCTCCCTTCGGTTCGGCCGATAACCGAACTCTCCACCACATAAATCGGCAGAGCGTTCGAGATCCCATTGCGAGCGATCAATCGAATCGGATAGCGGCCAGGTTTCGCGTCAGCCGCGACTTCAACGCGCAGCGTCACCAGATCCACAGGAGTCTTCGATCGCCCGGAGGAATCAGCCTCGATGCGGTCGACACTAATCTTCAACGGAGCGTCCGTCACGACGGCCTTCGCAGCCCCGCCTAGTCCCGTCGCGCGCATCGTGGCGGTAAATGTTGTTCCGCCTTGGCCGGTAAATGGATAGATCGAAAGCGCTTTCGGATCGACGCGCGACTGCGGTGTCGCCGGCATAGCCAGAAACGCAGGCACAAGCCACAGCAGGCGCCTAAACGGTACGCGCATCGTTATCTAGGAGTCTAGCGCAAAACGTATTGGCGCCGACTCAGTCACTTGTCTGCGCGACATTCTCCGCGGTAATAGGCGTCTGCGTCACACGTCCGGCCATTTGGAAACGTACAGGTTCCCTGCTCATCAGCGGCGCCGCTACGGGAGCTAATTGAGTAGCGGCCGCCGGTGATAGCGCAGTACCGCGCAGCAACCGTGACATATCCGGTCACACGGACGCCTACATCCTTCAACCTCGTGTGTTATCGCACTATCAGCTCCTGACCCTTTCTAAGTGATTCGCTGCTGTCGCTTCATCAAGTAGTTATTCAGCAACGATCATCGTTCCTAGTCTTGGCCGTTTCGCTCGTAGCCGCCGTATCGCCCTGCTTCCATCCGCACTCTGGTTTGCCCGGTGCCTTTTGGGGTCCTCGATTTGTCGGGTGCTGCCATCTCCAGGCTCGAGCTCATTGTCTGAATATCAGAGCAATGGCTCCGCCGCCACGTCCGCAGTCACCCGAACTCGGCGATCTGCAATAGAAACAAACCTGATCTTCTATGCAGCAACGGGATGCGTGTTGCTATTCCGCAGCGGCTCGTAGACCTCGCCCGTCGTCCACAGTCGATGCAACAATACCGCCAGCTTCCGCGCTACCGCGACAATTGCTCGTTTCTTCGCATTCTTCCCTCCGCCGCCAGCGATTCGCGTACCCCATCGCTTCAGGTCCGTGTCCGGCCCTTGCCGGCTCAAAATACAGTGTGCCCCCTGGACGAGAAGCGCGCGCAAGTACACATCACCTTCTTTGGTGATTGGCAGTTGCGGCCGGTGTTCGCCGGAGTCAGCACGCCGCGGCCGTAGTCCAAGAAAGCAACCTACATCCCTACTCTTGCGGAATCTGGTATTGTCCTCCACTGTCAGCACAAACGTCAGAGCGATCAAGGTTCCCACTCCGCTGACCTGCATCAGCAGTTTGGTTTCCGGATAACGAGTCCGGGCGATCTGCTCGAGTTCTTTGTCGGCCGCTTTAATCTTGACCGTCAATTGCTCTATGCTTTGCAAGATCGGCTTGAGCACCTCGCGCAAGGCATCCGGCAGTGCTTTCGCATCTTCTATATCGAGAGCCTCGGCGTCGACTTTGGGCAGTCGCTCGCCCACGGACTTCGCGAGTCCTCGCACAGTATTAACCAGCGATGTTCTCGCCACCACTAATGCAGCGCGAGCTCGAATTACCATCAGGTCCATCTGCGCATCCGGCCGGACATTGTCCACGAAGAAGCGCCCATTCCTCGCACTGGCGATTGTCTGAGAACTGGCAGACACCGAACTCACCACCAGGTCCGCGCTCGACGACATGCTTTCCCCCCTGCTGCACACAGTTTGTAGAGGCGGGATTGGCTCGCTGGACAACGGGCGTTTTCGTGCTGCACGCGACCATCAAGCTGCCTAGGTATAGAAGTGTTGCAACGATGAGCGCTCTCGAAATTTCCAATACGTATTACCGTTCACAAGCTTTAACGCTGGCCAGGATAACCACGATGCAAAGAATTGCCGATGGAGAACGCCGACGCAAACTCAAACCTGACTCAAACCGCCGTCCACCGCCATCACTTGCCCGGTCACAAACTTCGTCGCCGTGAGGAAATGAACCACACCATCCGCAATCTCATCAGCAGTCCCGGCCCGTCGCGCCGGCGTCTTAGCCACCAACGATGTAACACGCGCATCGTTCGCCTCTCCGAAGGGAATCACTCCAGGAGCCACCGAATTCACGCTAATGTCAGGCGCCAGTGCGATCGCGAGCGCCCGTGTCATGTGAATCACACCTGCCTTCGATGCGCAGTAATGCGTATGCTCGGCCCACGGACGGATGCCACCCATCGAGCTGATGTTTACGATACGGCCACCGCCGTTATCCTGCATCACCAGGGCGCCTTGCTGGCAACAGAAGAACGTCGCCTTAAGATTCACCGAATGAATAAAATCCCAATCGGCCTCAGTAATCTTCAATGGATCGAAGCGCGTAAATCTGGCAGCGTTATTCACCAGCCCATCAAGACGTCCGACCCGCTCGCGAATGGCGCTGAACATTAAGTTGATCTCGGTCACGCTCTCGAGATTTGCGCGAAATAACTCAGCGTCATTGGCCTCTGTTGCAACTTGAAGAGCTTCAGCCTCGGAATTGTGATAGTGAATCAGTACGCGAGCCCCTTCCCGCGCTAACCGCAATGCGATTCCCCGCCCGACGCGCTTGGCAGCGCCCGTAACCAGCACGACTTTGTCTTTCAGCGGTTCGAACATACCTGAAGACCCTCAGCCTTTCTCTGCCATGAAAACGCCGAGCAATACAAGCGCTCCACCGCTCATCAAACCGGCTGTAGTATTCTCACCGAGAATCAGAATCGCCATAATCATCGCCAGCAGCGGCTGCAGATACTGAAAGGCAGCCACGCGCGATGCCGGTACATGTTTCAGCGCATAGTAATAAATCGAATAGCAAACTACCGACGGAAACACCGCCATATACAGAAGGCTCATCCAGGCCACCCAACTGACATTCCGAAATGGAAACGACCATGCGTATCCGGCGGTGATCGGCATCATCGCCACCGCTGATCCGGCATAGGCAAAAGTGTTCACCACAACACCGCCCAGCCTTGATGCTTCCTGCTTGCCGCGCACTGTAAACACCGCGAAGGTGAAGGACGCCAAATAGATGAAGATATCGCCCAGAGCGGTCGCGCCACCGGATTGCGAAGATGACATCTGCAGCGTGAACACGCCTGCAAGCGCAATAAACATTCCGCCGAGACGCACAACGCCCAGCCGCTCCATTCCCATCGCCGATGCGAGCATCAACACCGTGACGGGCGTCAATCCGGCAACGATCGCGGCGTGGGACACCGTCGTCATGCTGATCCCCAGAACAAAGAAGAACTGGTTCAACCCCACACCGATCACGCCAAGAAACGCAAGCAAACCCACGTCTCGACGGGTCCACGGCGGTATGGAGCCTTTCGCGCGATTCCATCGATACACCGCAATCATGATGGAGCCTGCGATGATCATGCGCATCCCAGACGCAAGCATTGCAGGGAACTCGCGTAGCGCGTACTTGGCGACGATATAGTTCAATGACCACAGCGTGGTCATCAATGCGACGAGAGAGTAAATCCTGACAAAGGATGGACCCTCAGACAACAATGGTTTCCTCGCGTACCGTTAGTTCGCGCACCCAGTCGTGATCGATCTCATATCCGAATCCCGGCTCGTCACGAACCGCAATCGTTCCCGATGGCGTCACCTCTACTCCCGGCACAATAATGTCCCGTTTCCAATAGCGCTTGCTCGCCGAGACATCGCCTGGCAGCACGAAGTTCGGAAGCGTCGACAAGGCGATGTTGTGAGCGCGGCCCACACCGGCTTCCAGCATTCCCCCGCACCACACCGGAATTCCCGCTTTTTGCGCAACATCATGCACCCGCTTGGCCTGAGAGAATCCTGCCACTCGCCCCAGCTTGATGTTGATAATCCGGCAGGCTTTCATTTCAATCGCCTGCTCGGCGTGCCGCACCGTACGAATACATTCATCCAGGCAGATCGGCGTCGTCATCTTAGCCTGCAGCGTGGCGTGATCGATGATGTCGTCGTGACTCAGCGGCTGCTCGATCATCATCAGGTCAAACTCATCCAATCGCCGCAAATGATCAATATCCGCAAGCGTGTACGCGGAATTTGCATCCGCCATCAGCTTGATCTGGGGAAAGCGCTTGCGGACGGCCGCGACAACATCAACGTCCCAGCCGGGTTTGATCTTCATCTTGATGCGCTGATAACCGGCAGCGAGTTCGGTCTCGATCTTTCCTAAAAGCTGATCGACGGAATCTTGAACTCCGATCGACACACCACAAGGAATCTCGCGCCGTGCGCCTCCGCCGATGTGCCGGTACAAAGGCAGACCGGCGCGCCGCGCTTCCAGGTCCCACACGGCCACCTCACAACCGCCGCGCGCCATGTTGTGCCCTCGGATATGCTTCGTCAGCGGGTACACATCGGCGGCCGCCTTCAGCGGCTTCCCGAGCACACGCGGAACGATGTAGTTCTTCAACAGCAGCCAGGCCGATTCGGTCCACTCTTCGTTGTAGAAAGGATGCTCGCCGGCCGTCACTTCTCCCCAACCGGACACGCCGTCGGCGATGACTTCCACCAGCACGATGTCGCGCTCATAAGTACGGCTGAAGCTGGTCTCAAAAAAGTGCACAAGCGGCATCCGCAGATGCCGGATCGTTGCTCGCTCTAGTAGGAATTCCATGGTCCTAAGAGATATGTTCCTGTGGTCTCGCCGCGTTCGAAGCCAACCACGACAAGGCCCGACCGCAGGTGATCGAGAAATTGTTCACTGATCGACTGCTGCGCCTCGCGCGCCCGCTGCGGATCATCCACGCGCCACGTGGCGATCGCATAGGGAACGTCAATCCTCGCTTCAATCACTTCGTAAGGCCGATGCCCGTTAAGAATCTGATCGACTCGAAGCGTGTTGCACGTGCCACTCGGCAACACAACGGTCGGTCGGCAGGCCTCCATGCAGACGGCTCGTTGTGGTTCCGTATTGATTCAATACGTAACGCCGGACAACGGCCCCCAGACGCTCAATATTGAAGAACGCGTTCTTCAATTCCAGCGGATCGAAGGTCCACTCCACCAGTTGCACACCTTGCTCGATCGCTTCCTCGCGCTGGCGCAGCTTCAACATTCTGCCAACGCCTTTATTGCGATACGGGGGAAGCACGCCCATCATGTGGCTGTGCAGATACGATGCGCCGCCCTGTTTGATTCCCGGAATCGCCAGCAGAAACGCGATCATCTCCGGACCATCGAACGCGCCGAATACTTGTCCGCCGACTTTCGTTGCGACGACAAACAGTCGTACCGGCAACAACTCAATCTCGGCAAATCCCCAGATTTCTTTTTGAAGCCGAACCGCTTCCTGTAATTCCGATTGCTCGGTCAGCGCGCGAACTTCAATCATTCCGAGCGCTTCGCCTCCTGCCAAAGCTCTTCCATCTCCTGAATGTCCGATTCGGCGAACTTCTTTCCCCGCCCCTGCAGCGATTTCTCAACGTGCGCAAAGCGCCGCCGGAATTTCGAGTTGCTCCTGCGTAGCGCCTGCTCGGGATCCACGCGAACGAATCGAGCAAGGTTAACCAGCACGAACAACAAGTCGCCGATCTCCCCTTCAATCTCTTCCTGCGACGCCTGCTTCCGAGCCTCAGCCAGCTCATGCAGTTCCTCTTCCAGCTTCGCTAAAACCTGTTCGGCGTTCTCCCAATCGAACCCCGCGCTCGCCGCGCGTGAACTAATGTGCGCTGCTTCCATCAGCGCCGGCAAGGAACGCGGAATGCTCTCGAGCAGAAGCTTGGGACTCTCGCCCTTGCTCTTCTTTTCTTCCGCCTTGATTTCGTTCCAGTTCTTCAATACTTCGTCGGCCGTCCGCGCCTCTGTGTCGCCAAAAATGTGTGGGTGACGGCGGATCAGCTTTTCGTTAATGGCGTCGAGCGAATCTTCAATGCGAAAATGGCCTTCTTCCGACGCCATCTGCGCATAGAAAACGCATTGCAACATCAGATCGCCGAGTTCGTCCGCCAGCCCCTGCCAGTCGCGCGCGTCGATCGATTCCAGTACCTCATACGTCTCTTCAAGGGTGTATGGCTTAATGGTGTCGAATGTCTGCTCACGGTCCCAGGGACAACCATTCGGCCCGCGCAGCCGGGCCATTATCGAAATCAATTTCTCGAACTTTTCGCCGGCGGAGGAATCCAAGCGTCAGGTTAGCACGCGGACTTCCGACTCAATACACTGGATATATGACCGTGAGGAGTCTTTTCCTTGTACTGATCGTCGCGACCACGGCCGCCGCGCAGACCATCTGCGAAACGACGCCGGCCTACTCGATCTGCGACATCGTGTTTGAGCTCGACGCCAAGGAGATGGCAGCGCATCCGAATCCCTATGCCAGCGTAAACATTCAGGCCGAAATTCGGTCGCCGCGTCACCGCACGTTGCCCACAACCGCATTTTGGGATGGTGGAAATCGGATGGTCATCCGCTTCGCGCCGACGGAAGAGGGCCAGTGGGATCTTCGATTCACCGGAAATATTGAGCGGTTCAACGGCAAACAAGGGCAAGTGATGTCAACGGCATCCGGTCATCCTGGTTTCATAAAGGCTGTCAACGGACACCACTGGATGACCGTGGAGAACAAGCAACCCCATCTCTGGATGGGTGACACGCGTTACGATTTCGCATTTATTGCCGCGGAAGATTTCACCAGATATATTGAGGCGCGTGCCGAGCAGAAGTTCAATCACATGCGCGGCTACGCCATTGGCGGCGAGCAGAAGCCAACCTGGCAGGGTCCTGACAAACCGGACATCGCCTTCCACAAAACCCTCGACGAACGCTTGGCGGCGATGAATGCGAAAGGCATCATCGTCGATCTCATCCTTGGTCACGACAAAGATCATCTGCGCAAGTTGTTCCCATCGGCTGCGCAACGGGAGCGTTACATCCGTTACATGGTGTCGCGCTACGGCGCTTACAACATCACCTGGCAGCTCGTGCAGGAGTTCGAAGAGTATACCGATGCGCGTGAGTTAATGAAGCAGCTCGGGACGGTTTTGAAGAGCCGCGATCCCTACGCGCATCCGCGAACAACCCACACCACTTCCTCCTCGACGCCGCTATTGCCCGACGGTTGGATGGATCACGTGCTGTATCAGAGTTCCTCTGACGACCTCGGCGCAATCGAACACCAGTTATACGCTGCGCCCTTCGTCAACGCCGAGTTCGGTTATGAAAACAGCGGCGGTGGACAAACTCATCCCCATCACGTGGATAGCAATACGTTCCGGCGGCGGCTCTGGAACACCATTATGAACGGCCAATATCCCGTCTTCGGCAATACCGGGACGTATGGTGGCGGCACACTGAAGACAGATCTAAAGTATGTCGAATCACCCGGCGCCAAAGCAATGACGGTTTGGTTCGACTTCTTCTCTGACAATCGCTACTGGGAGCTCGAGCCGTATTTCGACGTGGATGGCGGACGCGCTATGGCGCTTCCCGGTATCGAGTACATCGTCTATATCGAGAAGCCCTCCGGCCCTGTAGAAGTCCGCCTTGAGAAGCACGGCTACGACGTTAAATGGATGGACCCCGCGACTGGAGAGATCATCCCCGCAAAGAACTTCAAGTCCGAGCGACAGTCATTCGATCCGCCTAGCACCGAGCACGATTGGGTTCTTCACATATCGCGCGAAGGCCGCAAGGAAGGAATGCTCAAGTCGTGGAAATTTGAATCGCGTCCATTCTTGATGCAGGAAGTGGAGAGCGGTGTAACCAAGATCCCGTTTGAAATCGTGCAACCCGCGAAGGATGAACTATCGCTAGCCGTGCCTCCTCGATATGAGCTGAAGCTCAAGCGCGAAACGCGCGGCACGCGAACCATGATGTATCTCTGGACCGGCGAGGCGCCTTCGAATGAGCAGGGATTCCGAGTCATGGGGACCGGGACGCAAGGAACGTTCCGCGTGGATAAAGCGTTGACTGCGAAATCACCCACGGTCCTCAATATTCGTGTTCATGGGATGAATGCCAACGGGAAGGTTTATGTGCTCGATCGCATCTTCCGGCTCAATCCATAATGCGAATTCTGGCAATCGATACAACCTCCAATTTTGGTAGCTTGGCGTTGCATGAAGACGGAGAAACCGTGGAGGAAGTCCCTCTCCATTCGCCCGATGGCTTCAGCCAGATTCTTTACGGTCAACTCGAATCACTACTGCACCGCCACGACTGGCCGCTCGCCAGCGTGGACGTCTTTGCAGCAGCCGCAGGACCAGGATCATTCACCGGCGTTCGTGTCGGATTAACCGCCGTAAAAGGTCTTGCCGACGCCATGGGCCGCGGAGCAGTCGCCGTTTCGAACCTTCAGGCGCTTGCCGAATTCGGCGTCAGCGACGCGCGAGGCGTCGTGATGGACGCCCGCCGCGGAGAAATCTATGCGGCGCTTTATGATGCCAACCTTCAACCGCTAGCGCCGGAAATCGTCACAACTTTCCCCACTTGGCTGTCGAACCTCCCGCGAAAACCCGAAGAGATCATCTCGCCCGACTTCTCCCCCTTTCGCGCAAGCTTCGCCATTGAAAGCGTAAGAATTGTCGAACAACGAACGCTGGCGTCAGCAATCGCGCGGATTGCCGCGACCACACCAGCACAGAATCCGGCCCTCCTCGACGCAAACTATGTGCGCAGGTCGGATGCCGAGTTGTTCTGGACAGACAAATAAACAGTAGCTCTCAAGACGTGTAATCCAGTGCGCCTATAGTAAGGAAAGTCGCTTTCACCGCATGAGCCCTTCGCCAAAGCCAGTCAGCGCTTACTCCTTCGGGGAATTCCGGCTCAACGCGCAGGACCGCATACTCGAACGGAACGGCACTAGAGTCCTCTTAACACCGAAAGTCATCGACATACTCTTCGTCCTCGTGCAAAACGCCGGACAGTTAGTGACGAAGGAATCCTTGATGAAAGCCGTCTGGCCCGATGTCACGGTGGTCGAGTCAGGTCTAACCCGCAACATCTCAGTACTCCGCAAGGCTTTGGAGGAAGGCGCGCCCGAGGGATCATACATCGAAACCATTCCACGCAGGGGCTATCGCTTCGTAGCCAGCGTCACCCAGCAATATTACGAGCCGGACCCTTTACCCCAACCCGCGATCGAAACCCTTCCATCTCCCACCACCAGAACGGCAATCGAAACCGCGCCTTCTAAGACCAAAGCGTTTCCCTTCCGATGGCTGACCATCGCCGCCGTCGTCCTGCTTGTCTCGCTTGCGTGGTTCATCATCCGTCCGACTCGACCAAATGTAAATTCGCCTGTCGGACCAAGTGTTCGCATCGGCGAGCATCTTCTATATAAGGTCGCTCCCGAACAGGCGGTTCGCGCCTTGGAGCAGTTCGAACAAGCTTTATCCACGACCCCGAACTCAGCGGCCGCGCATGCCGGACTCTCCATAGCCCTCATGCAGATGCCCCTGCTTGGGTTGCGCGCCCTGGCCGAAATTGTGGACCGCGCCGAGGCCGAAGCCAATCGGGCCCTGCAACTCGATCCGAATCTGTCCTCCGCCCACTACGCTGCCGGCTTGGTAAGTCTGTTCCACCACTGGCAATTCGATCAGGCGGAGAAGCACCTCACGCGCGCTCTGAAATTGGATCCGACGTCCGTTCAGGCGCGCCTCGGTTATACCCAACTCAAATTTGCCAAGGGCGAAGTGAGTGAAGCCATCCGACTGACAGAGGAAGCGCTTCGCCTAGATCCAGCCTCACCTCTCCTCGGCGCCCGCTACTGCCAGGCGTTTTACTACGCCCGGGATTTCCACCGCGCCGAAGCCGAATGCCGGAAGGTGCTCGACCGCGAACCTCATTTCGCGCTGGCCGAATACTACCTGGCGCTCAGCTTGGGATGGCTGGGTCGAACCGATCAAGCGCGCCAGACCTTCGACCAGACGGCCATGGCCGCTGGAGTGATCGAGGCCGACCGGGCGTGGTTGAGCCTAAGGGATGGTGACAGGCGTCCCGCCAAACAGGTGCTCGAGAGCCGGCGTGAGTTGATCCGGCAAGGCAAGGTAAACGCGTCCGCCAAACTCATGCTCAGTACGATTCTCGGGAATAATGATGAGGCATTCGAAGCTCTCCAGGCAGCCATCGACACCCGCGCGGTCGAACTACTGACCCTACGTATCGATCCCAGACTCGACGGAATCCGCTCCGATCCACGTTATCCCGCAGTGCTTCGTCAACTTGGCTTGTCGCCAGCAGGCCAATAACACCCACTACATCAGCATCTTAGGTCGTGTAGGAAATTTGTAGGAAATTGCGAGCCACATACGAAGCGCCTCGCGTGAGCCGCTTGCCACAAGTGTCACGCAATCACTCTCGAATCCGGATAAAACGCAGCTTCTTGAGCACCCCAGCACAAGCCGGACACGAGGAGAAACAACAATGACTACGACCAAGACGTCGAGCACACAAGAAAAGACGATGTCGAAATCCCACAACCGGGCAGGGTTCACCCTGATTGAACTCCTGGTTGTCATATCCACTACCGCCATTCTGATCGGCCTACTTTTACCGGCCGTCCAAAAGGTGCGGGAAAGCGCGGCGCGACAGCAGTGTTCCAACAACCTGAAGCAAATAGGACTGGCCCTGCATAACTATCACAATCAACACAAGACCTATCCACCCACTCTCGTCGACGCATTGACCACCGCCGGCTTTGCCGCCAATGGCGAACTCGACGGCTACAAAGCGCTCTGGTACTTCGCCGACAAACAGGGCTGGTATCTCATGATGAGTCCTGCTCCCGGCGTAACCGGATGGGAGAGCGCCCGCGGATTCGGCACGCCGCTGGGAGCATTCGGAATCGAATGGCAGCCGGTTGCCGGAGCCGCCGAGGGCAGTTCCCGGATGTGGGCCGACCTGCGTACGCGCGCTGTCATCGGAATCGCCGACGTCCTCGCAATGGTCCCGCTTGGCACGGCGCGAACCGAGCTTCAGCAGCAGGTGCTGTCTTACGTGAACACGCCTGGGACCGTGAACCAGATCGCGACTCAGTTGCAGGCGCCCGATGGACGCATCAGTTACGCGAGCATCCATAGCAATCTTGGTGGAAATTTCCTAATGGGTGACGGATCCGTCAGATCGGTAAAATCGAGCATCTGGGCCCAGCTTCAGCAAGGTCTACAGCTGGGAGTCTATGGAGAGAAATGGCAATCGCTCCCCGGGGTCGCCGTTTCGAGCATTCTGCCAGGATCCGCCGGAGATCTACTGACGTTCGGCAGCGCCAGGCGACTCACCACGCAACTCGTCCTAAACCGCGAAATGTCCGTAAAGTTGGACGGTCTGCTCGCGACTGCGGAAAAGGCTGCAAATCGAGGCGATCAAGACACCGCGCGGAAGGCGCTCTCCGACTTCATCGGTACAGTCGAGAAGGACTCCTTTGCCCAGCATGGGATTATCGATCGCGCGACCACCCAAACATGCGGCGGATGCCATCAGTTTTCCACGTCGACTCCGTTTCTAGCTCCCCAAAACGCCAGCGGACTGGCCGGGCTGGCACGGATTCTGACGCCGAGATAGCAGTGGAGCCTGAGACAGAGGGCCGGCGGTAGCCCGGCCCTCGGTCAAGCCTGAAAAATCAGCAAAACGGGAGAACACAACCATGTCGGATACAAGACGATTCATGCTCGCGACCCTGGCGATGGGACAAGGTTTGATGGGCGCCCATTACTTAAAGGGAGCCCGGGGTGGAATTCCAGGAGAAGGTCCCGCCGTCGGCCGCGAGGTCAAGCTTAAGCAGGATGCGCGATGGGATACATTGCGAATCCATACCGGGACAAACTCGCTGCAGAACTGCTATGGCCGCTGGAAGACAGTGAACGGATTTCTCTTTCAGGTTGGCTCGTCGGAACTCGCTCGCCTGAAAGAATATGTGAAGGACAATGACGGGAAGCCCATGGATTCCTGGCCGCACTTTCCCGACCCGCCGCACTTCGGAGCCAAGCTCTTTCCACGCAGGCTCGGCGGAGCGGGCTCAGGGATAGCCGCCGGCGATGATTGCCGGGGCAAGCGTCACTTCGATTGCATCGGCTTCGTCTACTGGCTTCTGAATGAGATCTCGCCCACCGTCAAGTGGTACAACCACAGCATTCGTAATTACGAACAAGGGTTCGATGAGGTGCAGAAGATGGGGCGGCTCCAATCTCACGAACTCAAGCACGGCGACATCGTGACGCGCACAGACTCATCGCCCAAACACATCGGTATGATTTCGATAGGCAACAGCGTGGTTCACGCCAGCATGGAAAGCATCGGCATGGTGATCCAGTCTTATAATCGGGAGGACTGGACCGGTGTCAGCCGCGTCAAGGACCCTTACCTGTGGTGAAGATGCGTGGCGCAGTGAATAAAATGGACTGGTAAGTCCGAATCCCGCCTCTCAAGAGAGCTTTTCCGTGTGTGATGTTCGATTCAGCCGTATCTCGATAGTTGTGACCTCCACGCTCTTGCTATGCGTATCGGCTTCGGCTCGTACGGAACAGTACAGGACGTATGTCGCTCCGACTTCCACTGAAACCATGCAGCGTCCGTGTGAGTACGAACTAACGTTACGGGATGCCGGCAAACCGGTGAGGGCAGTTTTCGTCGTCATCGAGCGCGGCTGGCAGGTAGGCAACTTGTATTTTGATGCCGATGTAACCCGTTTTGCCGAGCGCCATGACATCGCTTTAATACTGGCTCGCCACTGTCGCGCGAAAACCGAAGAGGACATGGATATCATTCCGGAACATGGAATCGGGCGAGCGCTGTTACAGAGCCTTAACCAGTTCGCACAACTGACACGCCATCCGGAACTCGCCGAATCCAAGCTCATCCTGTTTAGCTTTTCTGGCGGCGGCTCGATGGTGGCGCGAATGGTCGCCTACGCCCCGGAGCGCATTCTCGCAGCGATCTTGTACGCTCCCGGGCACCGCGAGACAATCGGCATCGACACCGTAGAATTGCCTGAGGCGTCGCTCTCCGTGCCTCAATTCATCATCGCCAACGGAGCCGACGACAGATGTGGAACCCAGCGCCCTTATGCCTACTTTGAAAAGTATCGTCGCCGGGCGCCATTGACCTTCATGGTCCAGAACAGGGTACCGCATTGTTGTGTGATGAACGTGGTGCACACGGTGCTGGCATGGCTGGAAGAAGTTGTTGACCTGAGACTATCCACGGATTCTAAACAACCGGCAGCCATTGACCTCAGCCAAGCTTGGCGGGGATTCATCAAGACTGAGGACAGTGGAGTTAGATCCTTCCAGACAGAGCCTGTTTGGAATGTGACTGATGCGTGGATCGTTCCTGACAATAGTCCGGCGCCTGCGGGAGCACAAGACGCGGGATGGTTACCATCAAAGCGGTTTGCGAAGGGTTGGCTCGCCTTCCAGAAAACACAGAAACATCCCATCACCCCACTGGAGTGACTTTATTTTGCGAGTATACGTTGCTCGCCGCACGGTCGCGTCGCCGAAACGTGGCCGCGCGGGAGAGAGGGCTCTACAGCGTCAGCGCTCAATGATTACACTCTACATGCTCGCTGGAGTTCAGGATGCCGGTCACGAACTGAAATGGCGCCGCCCGCCGAGACCGAGCCGAATGGTTGCAAAAGAGATTACGTCTTGGCGCCCTTGATATGCAGGCGCTCAATTCCATTCCACAACTGCAGTGAGCATCTGCGTTACCTTGATTGAGAATGAAATTCGCTTTCCTGGCGTTTGCGGCGCTTGCGTTGGTTCAAGCTGCGGATACGGCGTATATCGTCGGAATGTATTCGTCCAAGGACACGCGGGGTCTGGGCGGGCGCTTCCTAATGAAGGTGGATGACAAGAAGGTGGCGAGCCTGCGCTACCCGACGTATTACCGGCTTGAGGTGCCGCCGGGTGTCTATAACGTCACTATGGACGATAAGGACCGGCCTCCGATTCTGTGCCATTTGATTGCCGGGGAAAGTTGTTACATACGGGCGAGACTGGTGGGGCGCAATAATTCTCCGGAAGTGCATCTCATCTCACCGCATGAAGCGGCCGTCGAGCTGCAACGACTGCTGCCAATCGAACAAGAGAAAATCTACATGAAGGTCTGGAAATAGGATAAACATGAATCGTCGCGCTTTCTTGAGTCAATCCGCGCTCGCAGCCGCGAGCTTAGCTATTCCGCAGAGCGCGCGTCCACGCGATTCAAAGAAACCGAATGTCATCCTCATCATGGCAGACGATCTCGGATACGAATGCCTTGGATGCAATGGCGGCACGTCATATAAGACGCCTCACCTTGATGCGCTGGCTTCTTCGGGGATGCGATTCCGCCACGCTTATGCAACGCCGTTATGTGCTCCCACGCGCCTCCAATTGATGACGGGACAGTACAACTTCCGGAACTATGAAGCGTTTGGAATTTTGAACCCAAAAGAAAAAACGTTCGGACATTTTATGCAAGGCGCGGGCTATAAGACTTGCATCGCCGGCAAATGGCAAATGTACAGCTACAACCCGCCGGATTACCAGCCGGAATGGCGAGGGAAAGGAATGCTGCCAAAGGACAGCGGCTTTGATGACTATTGTCTTTGGCATGCTGGCCATACAGAGGACAAAGGCTCGCGTTATGCCGATCCCGTAGTCATGCAGAATGGTGAACTCAAGACAATTAAGGACAAGTACGGCGAGGATGTTTTTGTGTCGTTTCTGTCGGAGTTCATGAAACGCGAGAAAGAACGTCCGTTCTTCGTGTATTATCCGATGGCGCTGACGCATGCCCCATTTACGGCCACTCCGCGCAGCCGCGAGTGGGCCTCGGGCGACAGACACAAAGCCGATCCAAAGTTTTTTGGAGATATGGTCGCGTACATGGACGAGTGTGTCGGGCGCGTCGTTCAGCAAGTAGATCAGCTCGGCTTGCGCGAGAACACAATCATTCTTTTTTTCAGCGACAACGGAACTCCGCGCGAAATCACGTCGCGCATGGGTGACCACGTTATTCGCGGCGGAAAAGGCGATACAACGAACGCCGGAACTCACGTGCCCATGATTGCAAGTTGGAAAGGGACCGCTCCGAGCGGCAAAGTTTCGGATGATCTTATCGACTCGACTGACTTTTTACCGACGCTCGCAGCAATCGCAGGTTCGAAGATTCCCAGCAGCTTTGTCGCGGACGGCCGAAGTTTTTATCCCCAACTGCGCGGCCAGAAAGGATCTCCACGGGAGTGGCTCTACTGCCACTACGATCCGCGACCAGGCTGGGACAAAGAGCAGTTTTCACTCAAGATCTTTGCTCGCGACAAACAGTACAAACTGTATAGCACCGGCGAGTTGTTCGACGTAGCCGCAGACGAGTTGGAGAAACATCCTTTACCTGAAAAAGGCGAGACGAGCGCCGCGAGGGCTGCTCGTCTCCGTTTAGGCCGTGTGCTTCGCGATATGAATGCCAAGCTGCGAAGTCAGAACTGAATTCGCAGAGCAAACCGGAAGATGCGTTCGTCCGTCCGAGCGCTGGTAATCGACATGAAGTTGCCGAGATCCGTAATCGTCCCGGTTGGACTTAACCTCATGTTCGATACGTTCGCGCCGGGATTGTTGAAATGCGGCGTATTTGAAGCGTTGAATGCTTCCGCGCGGAACTGGAGCTGAAACCGTTCACGGATCGGGAAGGTTCGGAATAAAGAGAGATCCGTGTTGATGACGCCCGGTCCGCGAAGGATGTTGCGTCCTGAATTTCCGTATCTTCTATCGGTCACCGCGCGAAACGCCAGCGGATCAAAGAACGCGACGTTGCGGCCGATACCGCCGAGTTTCTCAACTTCCGGCAACACCTGATCCGCGGTCTGCGCATTCCCTGGAGCGTTCAATGAAGTTCCAGCAGACGTGACGGTAAATGGCGTGCCGCTATACGCGCTGAAGTTCCCATTGATTTGCCAGTCACGGACAAGCATGGAAACGAAACCGTCGTTGGCGAATTTCTTTCCAGGTCCGAAGGGCATTTCATAAACCCATCCGAGTTGCAGGATGTGCGTGCGGTCGTATCCCGCAAGCGCTCTGTTCCGATCGAGCACGTCAGGATGGTTCCACATGACGCTGGCCCAACCATCTTCATCCGTAGAGTTAATGGCCTTGGAGAACGTATAGGCGCCCTTCAACGTCAAGCCGCCCATATGACGGTTCACCGAGAACTGCGCTGAATGGTAATTGGCGCTCAACCAACCATCCCACATCGAGGTAGCCGCGGTGCGTCCGAACTGCGGGTATAAGGGACGTCCTGTATTGCCTCCGCCTATAGGCGCCGCGTTGATATCGCGATCGGCGAGCTGGTTCGTCGTCTGCGTGCCGACGTAACCGGCCGAGATGACGGTGTCGCCGGGTAGTCTCCGCTCCAGGATGAAGTTCCAAGACTGAATGTATCCGCGATTGAGAGTGCCGGCCCAAGGGCTACGGGTGTCGACGGTAACTGGCAGGGTGGCGAAACCAGGAGTCAGGTCGGGTCCCGTGAACGGCGGAATGCCCTGCTCCAGCGGTCCGAAGGGCGCAAACGTGTTCGAACCGACGAAGTTTTGCGAGATAGTTGCAGGATAAGGACCGCGTAACGGACGTGAGAATGGCAGCGGATCATAAGTGATGCCGTACCCAGACCGAATCACGGTTTGTGCGCCGAGGCGGTACGCGAATCCGACACGTGGCGCAAACATTGTCTTGCTGACGTTGATTCCAACATTGTCGGGATTATCTCCGCGACGACCGAACAGCACGAGGTTCGTTGTCGGATCGTAGCGTTCAAGACCGCGATCGGCGCGTGTCATGAGCGGATAGTACTCGTATCGAAGACCAAGCGAGAGCGTGAGGTTCTGCGTGGCTTGCCAACGATCACGTATGTAGGTTCCGAACTGCCATTCCCTGCCGCTCATGGTGAGATGTTGCAAACTCTTGCCCATGCTCACAGGAGAACCGAGGAGAAACGCCGCATATGCGTTGAACTGATTGGGAGCAGCGGCGCCGGTAGCGTTGAGGGCTGTTTCTCCACCGCTAAAGGTAAACAACCCGCGGGGATTGTTCAGCTCGGGCTGCCAGTGGTTCAGTTGATGACGCACTACGTCGAGCCCAACACGCAGATCGTGCTTACCTGCGAGAATCCCAACGTTGTTGTTGATGGTGAAGCTTTGGTCCGCGTATGTATTCGGCCGCGGATTGTCGCTATTGCCGAGTGTCGTATAGTCGGTGATCGCGAATGCAGGCATTCCACTTTGCCGAGGATCGGGCCCATTGGTACCGGGAATCCCAAGATCGTCGAGGCCGAAGTTCGTGCCGAAGTCAGGATTCTTTCCGCTCTGTTCCAGACGCGTCCAGCCGACATTTCCGTCGATGACAATTCGCGGCGAAACCGTGAATGTATGGCCGATCGTCGCAATCTGCACCAAGGTGTTCGCGGTTCCCGGCGAGCTGCCGCTGCAGACAGCCGGGCCGCCTGCTTCGCCCAATGAAAACGGACACGAACCGACTGCATCCATCGCGCTGTACTTGGCGAAAAGGGCGTGACGATCCGAGCGGTTCCAGTTTACTTTCGCATCGTAATTCTGGCGATCGAACACAAGCGTTCCGGCGCTGAAGTAGTTCGAAGCGGTGCCCGATAGATTGGGCTGCGGAATCAGTGCCTGCATCTTGCGCGAGATTGCGCTCTGCCGGTTCATCGGAATGATGTTGTTCGGGAAAGGTGTTCGCCCAGTGCCGTTGGCCGCTCCAGTTGCAGGATCGTAGATGGTCGAGTATGCGCTGAAATCGCCCGTGCGAACGTCGGCAGTCGGCACAGTGAAAAAGCCATTGGCGGCAGTGCGCTCCCACATGCCTTCCCATCCGCCGAAGAAGAACAACTTGTTGCGCAGGATGGGGCCGCCAAAAGTAGCGCCATCCATATTGCGGCTGCTGCGGGGCAGCTCGCCTACCTGGAAGAAGTTGCGGGCCTTAAGGTGGTTGTTGGTGTGATAGCCAAATGCGGAACCATGGAACTCATTCGTTCCGGATTTGGTCACGACTGTGATCGCAGCGCCGCCCGCTAAGCCTTGCTCGGCGTCGAAGTTGTTGGTCGCGACGCTAACTGTCTCTACGGTCTCCTGCGGAGCAACGTACGCCACATGGTGCGGCAGCCACAAATAGACATTTACCGCGCCATCGAGGCGGGTGCTGTTATTGTTTTTGGCAGTTCCGTTGATGTTGGTGGCGAGGCCGCGCGCAGGAGCTCCCTGAATGCTGTTTTGCGTATCGGCAGGAGTTGCGCCGGGGACGAAGTTGATCAGACTTTGATAATTCCGATAAGCTCCCGTCGGCAGGTCCATCACTTCTTTTGTGCTCAGCTCTGCGTGCACATCGGCTTTGTCGCTTTGGAGTAGCGCGGCTGACGCTGACACAGTTATCTGTTCCGTGGTCGCGCCTACTTCGAGGCGAATATCGGTGCGTGTGACGGAATTAACCGTGGCGATGACACCTGTCCGCGTTACCGGGCGAAAGCCGGATTGCGTAATTTCCAAGTCATAAGTACCGGCAAGCACGTTCGGAAACGTGTATAGGCCGGCTTCGTTCGATGTGGTTTCCCGGACGACGCCCGTGCTCTTGTTCGTGATACGAACGGTAGCTCCCTGAATCACACTGCCGGAAGCGTCTTGTATGGACCCGAGTAGTGATCCATATAGAACCTGGGCATTAATACGTTGGACGGCGAATCCGGAGGTTAGTAAAGCAAGCAGCGTCAGGATTGAAACGCCGCGGAGGATTTGTTGCGCGTGCATGAGATCCCTCCCACTGAAGTATCAACATTACGACGCAGTAAGTGTTCTGACTATATCATGCACGCGCGCCGCGCCCGCAGACAAAAACTACTCGACAACGACCGCCGTGCCGCTGACGCTAACCATGAGCATGCCGTTGTTTTGGCCGAGAACTTCGTAGTCAATATCGACTCCTACGATCGCGTTGGCCCCCACTTCGGTAGCGCTGGCAGTTAATTCCGCGAATGCAAGGTCGCGCGCGTGCCGGAGTTCCTTCTCATAAGCCGCCGAGCGGCCACCGACGATGTCACGGAGACCCGCGAATAAATCCTTAAAGATATTGGCGCCGAGGATTGCCTCGCCGGTAACGATCCCTCGATAGTCTCGGATGCTTTTGCCTTCGACAGTCGGTGTAGTCGTGATGATCATATGCTCCTTATACGCGATTGCGATTGTAATGTTCCGTTAGTCGATTCTTTTCATAACCCAGGTTGTCATAGAGCGCTGGTTGTGAACAACCGTCGTCTTCAGAGGATCAATCAACTGTCCGCCGAGTTTTTGTGTCAGGTTTTCGAGGATGGCCGCATCGACCAGATAGCGCTGGGAACCATCGGGCAAGTTGAATCGGCGGCCTGCCACGTGTTCGATCTGGTGTTCGATCCCAATCGATGACGCGAGACGACAGAAGAAAAGGCCACCGCGCTTCAGGCATCGCCATGAGCGTTGCAGCATCGCATGAAAATGCTCGTCATCGCGCGCGAAGTGGAGGACGGCGCTGCTGATGACTATGTCGGCGAAATCATCAGGAAACGACATCTGTTCTATGGGTTCAACTCGAAAATTGTCCGAGGGAAGTCTTGGCGCAAGCTCCGCGGCGAGACGACGGACGTCGGCGATCGATCGTGAATCGGAGTCCACGCCGAAAACCTCGTATCCCTCGCCAAGCAGGTAGACCAAGTTGCGCCCGGATCCGCATCCGGCATCGAGCACGCGCATCCCGCGAGTAATTCTGCCACGCAGCAGTTGATCGAATAAATAGATGTCTATCTGGCTGAATTGCTGTTGAAGGTTAGACATGAAGCAGTCCTGATGATACGAGACAATTTGCAGATGGGCTCACGAGTCGTAGCGGTACTGTTTTCCATATTGCTAACGCCTGCGGGCCATGCCCAAACGACGGCAGAAGCCAGAGGGAAGGATGTCTTTCGCGCGTGTGGTGGCTGCCATAACGTACTGACGGATGCTCGGCGGGCCGGTCCATCGCTGCGCACACTGTTTGGAAAAGTTCGCCTGATCAACGGCAAGCGCGCGTTGGAGCAGAACGTCCGGGACCTTGTTACGGAGGGCTATAACGGGATGCCCTCCTACAAGAATCTGTTGCGACCGCAGGACTGGGAAGATCTGATGGCGTATTTGAAAACGTTACGGGGACGCCCGGAGATCAACGCCGTCCTGCGTCCGATTCGCGGCTCCGATGAGGACGTGCTGAACAACGGTAAGAAGTTCTACCTGGAACAATGCGGAGCGTGTCATGCAGAACCGGCGAACGGAACACCCGAGATTCTGACGGTGTACAAACGATCGCAACTCGCAAATGGAGATCCCGTTCAGGAAGCAACTATCCTGCGACGCATTCGCGAAGGACATGGGAACATGCCCGCCTCGTCTCCCGAAGATGCGTTGTTGTTCTCGTTGATCGCCTACTTGAAGGCGCAGTAGACGCTACGCCCAGAACTGTTCACCCTCCATTAGCTGCGAACGAAGGTAATCATCGTTGGGCTCGAAGCCGAGGCCGGGAACGTCCGGTACCTTCAATTGTCCGTTGCGAACTTCCGGAGGCCTTGTTGATGACATCTGCTCCACGTGTCGTGTGGGTCGACCAAGGGCACTTTCGCTTCGATAGAAGTTGTGGATCGCGGAACCAAAGTGCGCTGACGCATAGCAAAGTACGAGGCTTCCCACGTTGTGCAGAGCGACTGGCGTCTTGGTGATGATGGCGTAATCGGCGATCTTTCTGGCGCCGGTGATTCCCCCTGCAAACGCCAAGTCGGGGTGAATAATATCGGCGGTCTGGCGGTCGAGGAACGGCTTGAAACCGGTAACGAGCTCGAGCTTCTCGCCGGCGAGGATTGGAATGCGTGTCGACCGGCGAAGCGCATCCCATCCCTCGGAGAAGCTCACGGGCATTGGATCTTCGAGGAAGAGGGGATTAATCGGCTCGACCGCCTTTGCGATCTGGATAGAGCTCAACGTATCAAACTCGTTGTGACAATGGACGGCGATGTCGATGGAATCTCCGACCGCTTCTCGAACGTTCGCGTATGCCTTGGCGACTGTGCGAATTTGACTGCTGTCGAGCGAGGAAGCGAATCGACCCATCGGCAGCCCGATGAGACCGTGAATGTCAATTTTGAAGGCAGTAAAGCCCTCGGGGGCCGCTTTGACTCTAGCTGCCCATTCCTTACAGGAAGCTGTGTCCAGCGGCTTCAAGCCACCGCCGTGCGAGTAGAGTTTGATGGCGTCTCGAAATGGGCCGCCGAGCAGAACATTCACTGGCTGGCCTGTGATCTTCCCGGCCAAATCCCATAGCGCGATGTCGATCCCGCTGACCGTGGGAACGTGCGCCATGTAAGGATGCATGAAAGACATCATGTTCGAGAAATGGAGTTCGATGGAAAGAGGATCGCGACCGACGAGGACCTGTTTGAACTGTTCGATGCGGCTACGCGCCATCGGTCCCGAAGCTCCGGCCTCCCCGTAGCCTACTAACCCGGCATCGGTATTGATGCGGATGAGGCAATTGCCGGCAATATTTTTGACCTGCATCGCCTTCACGTCGGTGATCTTGACCTTGCCGCGCTGCGCTTGAGCGAAGGCTCGGTAGGGCGCAAAGGACGTCGCGGCCGATGCAGTCATTAAGGCGCGCAATAACGTTCGTCGTGTCATGTCGGATATATTATCTTGACTATGCGCGTCTGGCGTTTTCTCTTGCTAGTTGCTTCGATTGTGTCCGCGGCTGAGAAGTCGATTGTGATTGCACACCGCGGTGGCGCGGCATTACGGCCCGAAAATACGATCGCGGCGTTTCATCATGCGGTGACGCTCGGCGTGGACATGTTGGAGTTCGACATGAACGTTACGGCTGACAACCGAATTGTCATCCACCACGATTCGACCGTGAACGCGGAGGTGTGCCGACCGTCGGCGGGTTCGCAAGTGAAGCCGGGTCCGATAAACCTGTTGACGCTCAATGACATTCTTCGATTTGATTGTGGATCGTCGCAGCGTCCGAACTCTCCGAACTATAAGACTTTGCCGGCGCAGAAAATGCCCACGCTCGATTTGTTCCTGTCTGCAGTGAAGGCAAGTAACCTGCCGCTCCTCGGGGAGACCAAAATGCCGCCAGCGGGAACGGAATCCGTTACTCCGGAAAAGTTCGTCGAGCTTATAGATACGATCGTCAGGAAGCACAATGTCGAGGACCGGTTTATTTTGCAGTCGAGCGACTATCGCACAACCGATGCTATGAGGAAAAGGAACCCGAAGATTAAGATTTGTCTCTTGAATGCTCGACGGTTCAAGCCAGGTTACATGGACCTTGCGCGCCGTCATGGGGCTACACATCTGATGCTTCGGGCCGATGACGCGGCTGCTGACGAGATACGACAGCTTCAATCCGCCGGTATAAAAATTCTGTCCGGTACTGCGAACTCTGCGGACCAGTGGAAGAAGTACGTGGAACTCGGAATGGATGGAATCCTGACCGACGATCCTCTTGCACTGATGCAGTTTCTGGGGCGAAAGGCCGGGAAGTAACTACTTCGGCATCCAGAACGGTTCGACGGCAGGGACAAACGCTACTTTCGTGTCTTTCATGAACGTCTTCAGCCACGTGGCGCAATTTTCCATACCGGCTTGCTCGGAAGGAATGTGTCCCATCAAAATGAGCGCCTTTCGTTTGCCTTGAGCCGCAGCATCACTGACATACTCGATCGTTTCCCATTCCGGGACTTCGCCAATGACGAGCACCTCGACGTCGTCACGCTGCAACATCCTGCGATGGGCCGCAGGACCGGACGCGCCGGGGACCATCGCCACTTTCGTAATCTTCATTTCGCGCGAGCCTACGACGCGAAGAACCTTGATCTTCAGTTTGCGGCGAATGTCGGCTGCCAAGCTTTCCACGGTGGTCTCGGGCATCGTGTACAGCGATGGCATCTCTGCGTTCTGATACTTCTGCCAACCAAGAGCGTTCTTCATCCCTTCCATGATTCCGTCAGGGCGACGCATGTGCCAATGGTCGTGAAAGCGAAAGACAACAAGCTTGTGGTCCCGAATGAACTTCTCTTTATCGGCCCATACGGCGTCGTTATCCTTTCGTAACGTGTCGACGCTGTCCTGGTGGCTGTAGAACGTGGGCTCGTGCGTGATGATGAGGTTGTGACCAGAGGCGGCGGCTCGTTCGAGCACGTCGTACGTCGCCATAACGGTGGTCGCGATGCCGGTCACAGGAGTTTCGGGATCGCCGGCCTTGATGGTATCAACAGTCTGCTCGCGCCAAGGCACGCCTATCTGGGCCTTGATGCGATCGATAATCTCGTGGGCTGTCGGGTGAGCTGTCTGCTGGGCACATGCGATGCCGAGCGACGCTACGACGAAGGATAATCGGATGCTTCTGATCATTGTGCTCCAGAGAAGAGCGGCAGCGGTTTCAGATCCGCCGCGGGAAGACTCACTCCCAAGCTTTTCGCCAGCGTCGGACCAATGCTTCGGATGTCGATATCTCCTAGCGCCTTACCCTTCTGAATGCCAGGACCTGTGATGAAAAACGAAGCTTGCATTTCCTGGTGTGTCGGAGCGTAACCATGCGTGCCACGCACAGGAATGTCTCTTGTTAAAGCACCTGCAGGAGCCGATCCGATCGCAAAACCGGGTTTGAGATCTACCCAGAAGGCGACGTTGGGGGCTCCTCCTAATTCAGCAACAGTCTTTCGGTCGAGAATCGCAGCGATGCCGTTCTTTGGATCGGAGGCAAGACCTTTCAGCAGACGTTCCACCTGCGTGAGGGTCGCCTTGTCATTTGGATCTTTTAAGATGATCGCGGCCGAACCCCCGGCAGACCAAGGCTGAGCTTTCCACTCTGCGATCGCGGGTGCTTTAGCGGCTTTCGGCTCAACAGCGGGCTTGATCAGGCCAGCTTTCACGAATGCGCCTCTGAGATTCAGTTCGTGCTCAACTCGCGCCATGCCGTGGTCGGAAACGATGCAAACAGACGCATCGGGAGCAACCGATCGCATCGCCTCCTCAAGCACGCCAACCATCTTGTCGATCTCTTCAAGCGCGGCAAACGCCGGCGCGGTGACGGGACCGGTATCGTGTTCGATGTGGTCGAGCGAAGCCAGGTGGAGTGTGAGGACGCGCGCACGCATGTCCTTGATGATCGATGCCGCGTACTTAGTGCGCATCCAGTCACCGGGCGTGGCCTCATCGAGATCGATGATGTACTTTCCGTGGACCGGCTCAAACGTCGAGATCAGGCCAGGAGACGATAGCGATCGAAGCAGCTTCAAATCGTCGGCGGTTGTCATCGCTCGCCAGTATTCGGGGATCAGGTGGGTGACACCTTTCGCGCCCACGCTTACCGGCCATGCAACACTGCCAACGGTGTATCCCGCCTTCGCAGCCATTTCCCACAGGGTGGGAACGCGAACATCTTCGGCGTACCAATACCAACCTCCAAGGTTGGTCTGTACTGGATCGAATGTCACGTTGTTGTAGATGCCGTGCTTGGCGGGCCACACTCCGGTCAGCATCGTTGTGTGCGTCGGGTAGGTCACGGTGGGAAGAACTCCGCGCACACCGCTCGCATGGGCTCCGTCGCGTAGGACGCGGCGAAGGTTCGGGATCTTCAATTTGTACTTGTCAGCCCGAGTCACATACTCCGGATTCAGTCCATCGATAGAGATCAACAACAGGCCGCTTCTGTCGGAGGGCGCAGCGCCAACCACCGACAGAAGCCCGAGGAATAGGCAGATGATTTGTCTCAAAACGATAACCGTAAGGCAAGTTGGACTGCCCGAGGATCGAAGGTGGAACCTACGCGTCCAAAGTTCGCACTGCGGAAATCCGTTGTCGGGGCAGTGAAATTCGTCGTGTTGAACAAGTTGAAGAACTCTCCGCGGAACGTGAGACGTGACGCCTCATTGATGAACGGCATCGCAAAGTTTTTCTGCATCATAAGGTTGACCTGATACAGAGCGTAGCCGTAAACCGAGTTTCTGCCGATGTTGCCGAAGGGACTAGAAGCGGGCGGAATCGCGATGTTGGTCCGGTTGAAGTAATTCTCGTGATTGCGTTGATCGTCAGGAGCCAGAATACCTGCTGACGGATTCAGCACATTCGGGCGGAGCGCAACGTTCCCGAGGAAGTCGGCCTGTCCATCGGATAAGCGTCCATCCGTATCGCCGTAGCGTAAGTTGAGCGGTTGTCCGCTTTGAAGGTTGATGATCGTCGACGCTTCCCAACCGCCAGCGATCGCGTCAACGACACCATGCACGTCGGAGCCGAATCGTTTTCCACGACCGAACGGCAAGCTATACACGACGCTCGTGGTGTTGTTGAAACGCTGGTCGAAGCTCGATGGACCTTTGTCGTTGTTCGGATTGTAGAAGTCCTGCGGGTTCGGCGAACCACCGTTGGTCCCCTCCAGGACTTGACCCACATTGTCGATCGCCTTTGCATAGGTAAACGAATTCAACAAAGTCAAATCGCCGCCGCGATGTTCGAAACGGACCTGCAGGGCATTGTAGTTCGAGAACCCGGTTGGGACTACGGCCGTGATATTGCCGAATCCCTGGATCGGACGGCGCGCCTGCAGCGTAGACAAAGGCGTGCCGCCCGTGGCTGCCAGCTCAGCGTCCGTAACTGGCCGAGCTTGATTCAGATCTCCAAGCAATGGCAGTTTGACGCCTTTGTTTCCGACATAGGCGACGTCAATGAGTGTGCTCGGCGAAAGAGATTGCTGTACGGTGAAGTGCCAATTTTGAATGTAGCTCCAGGGCATCTCCTGCTGCATGTAGAGAATCACGTTGCTCGGGAGATTTGAAGGGTAGCCCTGCGTTGTGGTGCGGAAGCAATTCTCGAAGGCATTCCCTGAGCAGAGATTGCCGATATTCAGAACGCTGTTCGTACGGGAGAAGCGCGTGACGAACGGAGCGTTCGTGCCCAACACTTCAGCAGACGCCATGCGATTCCAGTAGTTGTATCCCACTCCGTAACCGCTACGAACGACGGTGTTCTTCGTCAGTTGATAAGCGAATCCGACGCGAGGAGCAAAGTTGTTCCAATCCATTTTGCGTAAAGAACGCTCTTCTAGCGAGCCATCCTTGGCGAGAACGAGCTGACGGGTTGCCAGATCGAAGTTGGCGAGTTCGTTGTTCGCCTCGTACATAGGGGTCGTGATCTCGTAGCGGACTCCGAGGTTCAGCGTAAGTCGATCATTCACTTTCCAGTCGTCCTGGATGTAGAACCAGTTTGCATACTGCCGGGCATCAGCGATCTTCTGCGTCGCGAGTTGATAGCCGCTTCGTGCTCCGAAGTAGAAATCGGCCAGCGAGTAGGCAACGTTGGTCGCGCCCGGCGTCAAGCGCGAGTAGCCGCCGCCATAGGCATCGATTCCATATAGAGGGTTTGTATCATCTACCGCGATGGCGAGATCGAGCCATTCGTGACCGGTTTTGAGATTGTGCCGGCCCATGATTTTGTTGTAGTTGAATCGGGAGTTCAGCGTACGCGGAAACTGTGCTTGCGGGCTGGTGGATTGACGGCCGATGCGAGCGAATCCATTAATGTCTTGCGGCGTCACTCCACCCTGAATGCGCGGCCCCTCCGGCAGGCCTGGAATGCCGAAAAGTTCCTGCATGCTCGGTCCTCCGATCTGCATCGGCAACCGGTCCATACCGAGGCGAGTGACTGCGAACCGATACTCGATGACGGAAGAAGAGGTCGCGGTAAAAGTCAAACCGCCGATTCCCTGCTGGTTGTAAGTGTCAAGCAAACCTGTGGCGTTACCGCCTGAGAAACCGGTGATCAGTCCGGGCTGCTCGATTGACTGATGGCGATGCGAGTAACGTGCAAAGGCGGAGAGGCGATCGCTGACACGGTGGTCAATCTTGATGGCGCCCTTATCTTCGAAGAGCTGGTTTCTGGAGAAGCCGCCGAAGTTATTAGCAATCCCGAAGGCTCCTCCACCCGTGCGATTTGGCGTCGGAAGTTCGGCCAGGACACGGCGCGCGAAGGCGGTCATCGGAACAGTTTGTCCTGCCGGAATCGTTGTCCCAGCCGGGATCGTTCTTCCATCGCTTGCGGTGAAGGCAAATGGTACGCGGACATCTGCGGTGAGAATTCCGTCGCGTTGAGCGAGTGAGGGAATCGAGGTAAGACTGAACGGATTCTGTATCCATCGCGAACCTTCGTAGTCGGCGAAGAAGAAGGTGCGGTCGCGAATCAGACGTCCGCCGAAAACGAATCCGAATTGGTTTCGGTTTGTGACTGGCTTTCGATTTTCAGCGGGCTTGAAAAATCCCGTCGCATTCAGCGCTGTGTTCTGAAAGTAATTCCAGAGCGCGCCGTGATACTCATTCGACCCGGATCGCGAGGAGACGTTCATGACAGCTCCGCCGGTTCGCCCGTACTCCGCAGAGTAAGCGTTAACGGACATTCGGAACTCGGCGACGGAATCCGGTGAAGGCTGAGCGGCCTGGTTTGAGTATCCCTGATTCGTGGTTCCGTAAAAGTTGTTATCAACGCCGTCGAGAAGGAAGTTGTTGTAGACGCTGCGCAGTCCATTTACGTTGTAGGAGCCTTCGCGGCGCGTTGTAATGTCACCTGAATTTCCGGATTGCGACTCGCGAACTCCAGGAACCAGAAGCGCTAACGAGGAGTACGTTCGTCCCCGAATAGGCAAATTTACGATCTGACGTTGATTGATGACTTGCCCTTTGGAACTCGATTCGGTTTCGAGCAGCGGAGTGCTTTCGACGACATTAACGACCTCGGTCACCTGGCCGACCTGGAGTGTGAGATCGACGCGCTGGCGGGCGTTTACAGTGATGTTCACGTTCTCGACAACTGCGGCCGAGAAGCCCGGCGCTTCCGCGCGAACCTCATACATGCCGATTTTGACGGCAGGGAAAATGTAATCGCCTTGCGCATCAGTATTGGTGGTGTTTGCAATGCCGGTGGCAGTGTTTCGAACAGTGACTTTGGCGCTGGAGATCATCCCGCCTTTGGCATCCTTCACAGTGCCGAGTACCGCCGCAGTATCGAATTGCGCAAAGGCCACGATCGGGGTGAGCCACAGAAGCAACGTCTTCATAACCAAAGATCGTAACACCGCTACTGTTATCAGAGTATGTCTACAAAGTTACTCTGCTGACACATAATCGCCATGGCTTAGATATATGATGTTGCTCACGGAGGAGAACTCGTGACGAGATACAACTGCGTGTTGATGATCGGATTGCTTCTGGTCGTGTGCCAGATCCAGGCGGATCCACAGGAGATTGTCCTGCGCCCCGACCTGCCGGCGGGCGAAGAATGGTACACACGCCCGGCAACCAACGAACACGTCAAGAGCCCGACCGAGAAATGGGTGAGGAAGGTAACTCGCCCGGTGATGGAAGTGTATCCGGCCGCAAAACCCAACGGCGTCGCAGTCGTCGTTGCTCCAGGCGGAGGATTTTCTATTCTTGCGATCGAACACGAAGGTAGAGATGTCGCGCGCTGGCTGAATGAGCGTGGCGTTTCCGCTTTTGTGCTGCGGTATCGCGTCGGACTCGAAAGCAGGGAGGTCAGTCAGAAAGCGGCCATCGAAGATGGCTTATTGGCTCTCAAGACAGTGCGCGAACGAGCAGCAGAGTGGAAGCTTGATCCGACGCGGATCGGGGTGATGGGGTTTTCTGCAGGTGGTTATCTGACGGTCGGCGCCGCAACGCAATACACGAAGGAGAGCCGCCCGGATTTTGCGATTTCGATCTATGCGGTCGCTCCGGAGGGCTACCTGGCTCAGCCGACGCGCCACCGCTTTTCATCGCGGTTGCTTACGCTGACAATCCGAGAATGACGACTACTGCGACCGGGCTCATGGATAACTGGAAGAAGGCGAAACAGCCCGCAGAGTTACATGTTTTCCGAGACGGAGGGCATGGCTTTGGCATGAACAAGAAGGGCAAGTCGTGTGACATCTGGACGGACTTGCTCGCGCGTTGGATGACGGAGTTGGGTTTGATCGCTAAGTCTTGAGTTGCGTCAGTTGGTTCTTGACCAGTCAGGAATCACGGGCGAAACTTAATACATGGATCGTGAGAACGTCATAGCGACGCTACGCGCGCACGAACGGCAATTGAAAGAGGCCGGTATCGTGCGCCTATCGCTGTTCGGCTCCACGGCAAGGGGCGATGCGGGACCTGAGTCCGACGTGGATCTGCTAGCCGCATTTGATAACACGCGACGTATATCGCTGCTGGATATTGTCGGCATGGAGCTCGACCTTACAGAAATGCTCGGCTGCAAGGTTGATCTGGTTGAAGAAGGGAGCCTCAAACCGCGTGTGCAGAAAAGCGTAGAGGCCGAGATCCTGCGTGCCTTCTAGCGATCCGGCACAGCGTTTTGAAGACATTCTGGCAAACATCGTCCGAATTGAACAACACATGGCCGGCATCAAGGATGTAACGGCCTTCAACGAAAGCCACTTGGTCTACGACGCGGTGCAGCGTTGTCTTGAACGAATCAGCGAGGCATCGAAAAGACTGGGACCTGTAGCTGAAGCGCTCTGCCCTGAGATTTCCTGGCAGCAAATACGCGGCCTCGGGAACGTCCTGCGGCATGAATACGACCGCGTCGAAAGCATTCGTATTTGGTACGTGGTCCAGGACGATCTGCCACCACTGAAAACTGCCGTGAAGGACGCGCTACGGAGATTTCCCGAGAACCAAACATCACGATGATTTGTCTTCGCGGGGTGATCAAAACTGCGATCTTAATGTCGATCGAAGAGAAAGCGCCTTCCGAACGCCGCCACAGTCGCGGAGGCAGACACATCAGTGGCGAGTGGATCGTGGCGGTGGAGAAGGAACGGAAGCAGCATCGCGCTCACGAAAGTACTATCCAGAGCGTGAAATGAATGAACTCCATCTCCGTGGCGTGCTTGTGAAGATGGTGAGCCGGCCGGGACTCGAACCCGGGACCATCGCATTAAAAGTGCGTCTGTGGGGTTACTGACGGCACCAACATGCACTTTAAAAGGGGTTCTCGCCGCTGGCGGTGCAGGTGAGTGCACCACGTTCCCCCGAGACGGGGGAAGACATAGTGGAAGACGCGGTTTGGATTGAACGCATCATCATCCACCTGCGGTTTGTTTCGATATTACACGACGGGCCGCATGAATATTTTGACCTAAGTGCGATCGGCGAAGGCGCTGGCATGTCCAATGGGACGCAGTCCCACCTGGGCATCAGTCAGAGACTCCATAGCTCGGGTTGCAACGAAGCGGATGAAACCAAACCAACTGACCAGGCCATCCTCTGGACCGTGAGCGAATCATTGGGCCGCAACGCAAGTGAACTCATAGGTGGCCTCGACAAAATTAGCTTCGCAGCCCGAGCCTTCTTTGGTCGGGCGAAGCAACATGGTATGGCACAGATTGACATGACGCGGCATGTCACTTCGGCGGGGTGGCAGGGACAGCACGGTGACAAGGAAATGCTGAGCCACCGGTGCACGGCCTCGTCCCACTCAGAAACCTGTGGAGCAAGGTACAACATATAACCGGTAACCGGCGAAACAACGGGAAAGCGATAGGACGAGACGGCGGCGCCCGGGCCCGTAATAAGGCTGAAGGCGCGTAACGCCCACGGACCGAAGGGGCCCTGTTGCACATGCAGTCGTATCAAGAAGCGAAGCAACGGTGAGATGAAAAGGCGCCCATCGGTCTGCAGGACCTGAGACAAAGACTATACGTCGACGCGAATACCATTCGGACTCGACGATTTCGGGGCCTGTATGTCTACGTCCGTAAACGGGATACGCTCCGGCAAGCCTTGTCGTGCGCAAAAAACTCAATTCGAATCTCGACGGTAGGTTCGCGAACCGTTCGCGAACGTTCTACAGCACTATACTTTCGCCATGGATGTCTTTTTGCGCAGCACAGGGCCAATTACTTAATTAATAACCGTTGCTCGAAGAGAGATAGCTGCTATCCTTAACTGCGGAGAATTATACATACATGGATGAGCTTCAACGGATCGAACAGGTAGCGCGCGGGATCGTGGCGGCACATAGCGCGGGCGACTGGATTGGAGCGAAGAAGGCACTCGCCCCGAACGGCGTCTATCAGGAGTACGGCACCCAGCACCGGATTGAAGGCGCGGACGCAATCGTCCAAGCCCTGCAAGGGTGGAAGACGGCCTTTCCTGACGTGCAAGGCGTGGTAGACGCGGCGCTCGTCGCGGGCGACACCGTCGCCCTGGAAGTGACCTGGCGAGGGACACACACCGGCCCACTCGCGACTGCCAACGGCACTCTGCCCCCTTCCGGGAAGCCGTTCGTACTCGCCTCCTCATGGATCATGGACATCAAAGGTGACCAGATCCAGGGCAGTCGCCACTACTTCGACATCCTTACACTGCTCCAGCAAGTCGGGGCAGCTCCGGCGTAGACGCAGAGCATCCGCTGGGCTCCTACCGGCTCTAACGCGGCGGGTGGCGAACCCACGTTCGCCGCGCCTCATGCTCCCCTTTTCGTCTCTGCGTCGCGCGCGCGTCTTCCTCCGCGTGTGGGAATAAGACGAACAAGAGAATAAGGCGCGAGAGGCCGACTGCTCGCTTTCCCTTTTCGTGTCCGCCGCCTCTTCGCGTCTTTCCTATACTGTCGTGCGCTCTACCACTTGCAGACGGTACTGAGTGTGAGCAAAAGTGAACACTGGCGGTATCCATACCGCACCCGGCTACCGGCCACTCTCGTAATCGGAGACGAGGGCTATTTGCGGATCCTTTGACTCCGGTACCGATTTGACCAACGTGTGACGCCAATCAGCCCGCAAGCACGGCTCTCTGTCAACTGGTGTGCTTGCCGCACCTTCTGCACCAGTTGACGACGCGCTACGGGCTTCAGACTTTTTTTGACAGCACTTCCTGCAGAATGTGCTTGTCCAGCGTCAGGTCGGCCACTAACGTCTTGAGTTGTCGATTCTCGTCCCGTAATTGCCTCAACTCATTCCCATGCCGCAGGCATTGACGTTGGCAATAGCGAGCATGATGAACGCCAGCAGTAAAGGCAGCGCTGTCGTTGTCCGATAAGTACGTTGTGCCGATGATCGAAGATATCCTCAAGGACACCACGTTGTGTCGAATTAACGGAATTTGGACGCTCTTCTACCAGGACCAAGAGTATCTCCTCCTCCTCGAAGCTCACTGCCGCAACGATGCGGAACAGCACATCTGGGAGATGTTGTTCATCCGAGCTAATGGTCCAGCCACGCCTCCTACCGGGAAAATACCCTCCACTGCCCCTTAGCAGGCTGCTGAAAAACAGCGCCAGACAGCATTCGGCTCCTTCCCCTCGTTACTCGCAGAGACCGTATCGCGCATCCTGAGGGACTCTATGTAGGGGAATACAGGCCCAAATGCATTTTCAAAAAGTTAAAATGCAGCTCTCCTTGAACTTATACAGACTGAACTGCCGGCGACATCAGATTTCGCATTCGCACCAGATTGTAGGCCGTAGCGGTGAACGTAAAAACCCATCTGACTGTTTCTAGTCCGCGATGCCGGGTCTTGCGTAGCGCTCCAACCGTTTTGATCCAGCCAAAGACTTCTTCGATGCGCTTGCGTTTCCGCTGACTCACCTGGTAGCCTTCATGTCGCGTTGTGCGTCCATCGATCGCGCTGCCGCCCGGACGCTTGGTATTCTGCGAGACGTGCGGCGTCACGTTCATGCCACGCATCTCCTTAACAAAGTCCTTGGTGTCGTACCCTTTATCGGCGCCCAGCGTGATGCGATCCGTGCCCTCCACGCGTTCCGTCATCATCATCGCCGCATCCCGCTCCGCCGTGCCGTTGCATTGGAGCAACTCCGTGTCCACCACCAGTCCGTTCCGGTTCTCGATCATCACATTGCCGCAGTACGCCAGCTTGGCTTCATGGCCACCACTTTTGCGCGCCAGTCGTGCGTCTGGGTCCGTGGTTGACTCGTGGGTGTCGTTGCTTCGCTTCTCGCCGTGGAAGTCCACCGTCGGGTTGCCAGGATCATCTGGAGGCGGCGTCGGCTGATCCTTACGTTGAAAACTCTTGTGGCTTGCCCAAGCTTCGATCAGCGCGCCGTCCACACTGAAGTGCTCGTCGGAAAGTAAGTCTGCCACCCGCGCCTGAGTCAATACCAATTGGAAGAACTTCTCCGCAACATCGCCCTGCAAAAGCCGGTCTCTATTCTTGGTAAAGACTGTCGGCACCCACACCGTTTCATCCATATTCAAGCCGACAAACCATCGGAACAGCAGGTTGTACTCCAGTTGCTCCATCAACATCCGTTCGCTGCGAACCGTGTAGAGCACTTGCAATAGCAAGGCTCGCAACAACTTCTCCGGCGCTATCGACGGTCGGCCGAAAGTCGAATAAAGCCGATCGAAGGCTGGAGAGAGCGTCTTCAAAGCCTCGTCGACAAGTAGCCGTATCGATCGCAAAGGATGCTTCACCGGTACGCGCTCCTCCGGTGACAGGTAGCTGAACATCGAACCCTGTTGGGTATCAAATCCTCGCATGAGCTGAAACATAAAGACGCTCTTCTGTTTCAATAGGTAACGGGACTTCAGGCTTTTGTCGCGGTAGGGACGCCGGTTGACCCGACGCCCCCCGCACAGATCCGTACGTGCAGGATTGCTGCATACGGCTCCTACCTCGGATGTGTGGCGTCAAAGCGCATGTTCGGATGCGGATGCAGGATCTTCGCACTTGGAATCCATCGATCGACCAACGGCCAGAACCGTTCCCATTTCATCTTGTCTCGCTGGCTACGCCGCCGAAGCGCGCGGTACCAACGCCAGATCACCTGGGCCCGAAAGCTGTTGAGACTATCCATGTTGCCGGGTACTGCGTGATAGTTGAAATAGCCTCGTACGACCGACTTCAACCACTTCCCGACCTCAGCTACTGGCTGATGCCAACGTCGCCGAAGCTCCTCCTTCAGCTCATTGAGCTTGGCAGAGAGTCGCTTTTGGATTGTCTTACGCTTGACGATGAACCGGCCGGTTTTCCGAGTCTTCCCACATATATGCGTGAAGCCCAGAAAGTCGAACACTTCCGGCTTACCCTCGCCTCGCTGCTCCCGATTTTCGGCTGCTTCGCGCCCGAACTCGATTAGGCGCGTCTTGTCCGGGTGTAACTCCAAACCGAACTTCTGCAGCCGCTCTCTCCATTCCTGGAGAAAGCGCTCTGCGTCGGCACGACTTTCGAATCCCGCGACGATATCATCCGCGTACCGGACGACGATCACATCGCCCGCAGCCTGATGTTTACGCCAGTGCTTGACCCACAGATCGAAGGCATAGTGCAGGTAGACGTTTGCCAGCAGCGGTGAAGCCACTGCCCCTTGCGGGGTCCCTACTTCGGTCTTCGACCACTTCCCTTCCTCGGATACCCCCGCCCTCAACCACTTCTGGATCAGGCGCAGTATCCTTCGGTCGGCGACGCGGTGCTCGATGAACTTGACCAGCCATTCGTGCGACAAATTATCGAAAAAGCCACGAACGTCTGCATCGAGAATCCAGTTCACTCTCTTCCGCATAATTCCCACCCACAGCGCGTCCAGCGCATCGTGCTGGCTGCGCCCAGGTCGGAACCCATAGGAGAACCCCAAGAAGTCCTCTTCGTAAATCTGGTTGAGGACCGTCACTACGGCCTGCTGAACGACCTTATCCTCCAGGGCTGCGATGCCCAGGGGACGTTGCCGTCCGTCGGCCTTCGGAATGTAGCTTCTCCTGGAAGGATGCGCTCGATACGTGCCGCGATGGATTCGGCCATGAAGGTCTGCCAGTTTCTCATCAAGGCCCGTCTCATACTCTCTCCACGTCACGCCATCCACTCCGGGCGCAGCTTCCCGCTTCAGGGCGTAGTAGCTCTCCCGCAGCAGATCGATACTGACGTGATGGAGCAGCGCGGTGAACCGCGTCCGCTTGTCTTTACGTGCTGCCTTACGCACACCGAGCAAGTCGCTCAACTCGCTGATCCGGCTCTGAGTCCGGGGCGCGGTCGCCTGCCCAATGTTCTCCTTGGTCGGTTGCCTTCCCTCCGCGCCCTCCGCCGACGGTGGCCCGCCATTGTTCGGACACTTCGTTGGTACTACGCAACCGTCCGACTCCCCACCGACGTACGTGTTGGACTTCTGGCTCATGGCCTTCTCCAACCGGCCCGCCGCCTCTTTGGCCACGGGCACCGATGGGGTCTCCCGGTTCTCGCGCGTGGAGTTTCCATGCATGCTTGGGGTCTCAGACTGCGCAGAGTCCTCCGGGTGCTTGCGATGGCGCACCCGTCGATGTTGCCTTCCGCCATGCTGAACGGCGTCGGCACTCCGGTCGCGATTATTTCGCAGCTCAATACCCTGCCTGCATGTGCCCCTGTCAACGCTTCGATGGCAGCCTCGCGGCTGGCCACGCATGACTCGGGGCCAGGATGGATCGCTACTCCTTTCCTGTATGACTCTTTCATTCACAACTCCACACCGTTTGCTCCGAAAACAAGTTACAACGTCAGCCTGTTTCACCTATGAGACCGTCCGGCATTGCTAACACTTGAACGGAGACCCCAAGCCGACGCAGGCTGCGGAGGTGATGATGCGCCCGGCGCTGCCGCCGCCGTTGCTGGGGTGCATCCTCAGCACCGCGAAACGGCACGCTCAGCTTCAGCATGCAGTACAGAATGATCAGCATCTGGTGTGCTACTGCCACGATCGCGCGCTTCTGGCCTCGCCGCGGCGACAACTGCTGGAACCGACTCTGGAATACAGACCCTTGCTTTCGTGTCGCTGCCCACGCGCACTGCACCAATGCGGTACGCAGATAGGGATTTCCATGCGTCGTCTGAGCACCCTTCTGGATGCCGGCGCTCTCTCGATTGCCTGGACATAGTCCGGCCCAACTCGCCATCTGCTCGGCCGTCGGAAAGGGCGTTAGGTCTGTCCCTGTTTCCGCCAGGATGCTGGCTGCCGCCAGTTGCCCCACTCCGGGAATAGTCTGCATCAGCAAGAATGCGTTCTGAAATGGTGCCGCTTGCATACGACGCAGTATCTCAGCGTCCAATTCCTCCACCTCCTCTTGCAAGCACGCCAGGTGGCGTAGGCAGCTTCGAATTAGCAGTTTTTCGTGGTCGCTCATCCGATGGCCTTCGAGTGCTTCAATCAACTGCGGAATCTTGTTCCGGGCCTGACCTCGCGCCAGTTGCGCAATCTGTTCGGGGCTGGCCTCCCCGTTGAGCAGTGCCAGCAACATGCTCTGGCCGGAGACGCCAAAAACGTCGCTGAGCACGTTGCCGATTTTGACGTTCACCTGCTCCAGCAACTTCTGAACGCGATTCCGCTCGCGCGTGGCATCTTGCGTCAGTTGCAAACGCCGGCGCGTAATATCACGCAGGTCACGGACCGGCTTGGGTGGAATGTAACTGGATCGGATATGGTCGTGGCGCAACAGCTCTGCCAGATGCGCAGCGTCTTTGCGGTCTGTTTTGTGTCCCTTCCGATTCTTTACCTCTTCAGGATTCGCCAGCACCACTACAAAATGATCTTCCAGGATATTGAAAACAGGAATCCAGTACGATCCTGTGCTCTCCATCACCACGTGCGTGGCTTTCTCTGCAATAAGCCAGTCACGCAAGCGAATTAGGGCCGGCACGGTAACGTCAAACCGAAAAGTTTGACCACGAGGATCCTCATGGGCAGCGCCCTTCAGCACGCAGCAAAGAAGGAAACGCTTCCCGATATCGATGCCAGCACAACGTTCGATGATCTTACCCATTGTTCGACTCCTCGTCGTCGAAGAGCTGGCGCATAGAACATAAGTTGCTCCGCGGGCTGCAAGCTCCAATCAGGGGATACACAGCGCCAGCCAGGTACAGTTTTATCCACGGGGATCATTGCCACCATTCCGGCGACGTCCTTACCTCGACGACACGTTCAGAATCCAGCACTCTGACGTCGCGGTCAACACCCACCGCTCCGCGTTTTCATGACCAGGGGTGTGCGCGTAGCGCTCATGGAGGTTTTATCCCGGCGCACTCAGCACC
>CAWJQP010000022.1:0-57554 GCA_963844855.1 Bryobacteraceae bacterium | reverse complement strand
CTAATAGCATTTCAGTAGTTGTACAAAAAGCCCTTGCTGTTGAGCAACGCCCACAGCAAATCCTGCGCCCGCGACGCCCGCGGTCCGCCTTTCAGATATCCGAGCCCCTTCTCCAATTCGGCCGCTGTCGGGGCGCGGCCGAACGAAGCGAGATACAGCTCCTCGACCAGCTCTTTCTCCGAGCGTCCGCCAAGGACCGCCTTCGCGACCCGCCCGTTGCCGTCCGCGACCGCATCCGAGATCGTCTTCCCGTTCACGAGGTTCAGCGCCTGGGGCAGGCTGAAGTCGCTGCGCCGCTCGCACTCGCAGGACGATTCGCGCTGCGGGCGGCCGAAGACGTCGAGGAAGCCGTCTTTGCCGATGTGCGGATCGGTCAACTGGTCGGCGCGCGTCTCGGGCGGGCTTCGGGAAGTACCGGCCGCACGCCGGTCGCCGACGCGACTCCGTCCATCAATTGCTCGGCCGTCAGCCGCCGCGGGATGAAATGTGAGAAGTTGTCGCCATCCGCCGCGTTCCACTCGTTGGTCGCGACGCCGGCCTGGTAGGCGCGAGAGTTTGCGATCGTCCGCATCAGATGCCGCAGATCGAAATTGTGCGTCGACGAAGTCCTTCGTCAGCGCGTCGAGCAGCGCGGGATTGGTCGGCGGGTTCGAGGCGCGGATGTCGTCCACGGGGTCGATGATGCCCTTGCCGAAGAAGTAGCTCCACACGCGATTCACCGTCGACTTCGCGAAGAACGGGTTGTCCTTCGCCGTCAGCCACTCGGCGTAGGCGCGCCGGCGGTCGCGTCCTGCGGCGGGGCCGCGCCGCCCACGATGAACTTCGGCGGCACCGCGCGGCCGTCCTTCGGGTGCTTCATGTCGAAGTCCTGCCGCTGGTCGAACACGATCTCCTCGCCGACCTCGTACCCGGGCCGCAGGCCGACGGGCGAGAAGAACGCGGCCATCTCGTAATACTGGTTCTGCGTCCAGCGCTCGAAGGGATGGTCGTGGCACTGCGCGCAGACCATGCGGACGCCCGAGGAAGACCTGCGTCGTCTTCTCCATGGTCGGCTTGGCGTCGCGCGTGACGCGGTAGAAATTGCGCCTCGGGCGCGTCGTACGAGCTGCCGCGCGCGGCAGCATCTCGCGCACCATGCGGTCGTACGGCTTGTTCTGCGCGACAGCGTCGCGAATCCACTCGCGGAAGGCGAAGGCGCCTTTCTCGCCGAGGTATTTGCGGCTGTTCTGGAGCAGGTCGCCAAATTTCAGAGTCCAATGATCGACGAACGCGGGGCTCGCGATCAGCTTGTCGATCTTCGCCGCGCGCTTGTTCTTCGCCGCGTCCGCAGGAACGCCCGCACCTCCTCGGGCGTGGGCAACTGCCCCGTCAGGTCGAGCGACGCACGCCGCAGGAACTCCGCATCGTCCACGCGGCGCCGTCGGCTGGATATGCAGCTTCTGGAGCTTCGCGTCGATCGCCTGGTCGATGTAGTTGTGCTGCGGCAGCGCCTTCCACGCGAACCCCGGCTTGGGGTTCACGACCGTCACCGGCAGCGTCGAGAGGTTGCCCTGATACCGCACCAGCAGCGTCGCCTCGCCGACCCGCGCGCCCTGCCACCGAGGCGTCGGTGACCGCCGCGACATCCGGCGTATTGCTCTCGACCACCGCGAGCTTCGTCACGTCGCGGGTCGCGCCGTCCGAGTAGACCGCGGTGACCTTGACGGTCGCGGTCTCGCCCGGCGTCTTCATGAAGATCTCTTTCGGCTCGACGTCCAGCCGCGTGACCGTGTCCTTCTTCGGATCGCCGAACGGCACGCCGGCGGCAATCCAGTCGTGGATCGTCTTGTAGTGTTCGGAGTTGGCCTCGAAACGCAGACCGCCGCCGTGCGGGACCTCCTGCGTCGGCTTGGCGAGCATCAGGCTGCGCGCCGGGCTCGGCGCGATTGAAGCGGCGGCCGGAGAGGTCGTAGAGGAGCGCTTCGTAGTCGAACTGCGGGTCGTACCCGCGGAGCGAGAGCTTGAAGCCGTTCTTGCCCTTGGCCGCGCCGTGGCACGGACCGGAGGTGCAGCCCGCCTTATTGATGATGGGCGCGACGTCGCGCAGGAACGTCGGGTTCGGCCGGCGAGAGGGCTGCGCGCGGCCAGCAAAATGCCGCGATCAGGAAGCACTACTTCGCACTGAGCGTTCCTCCGGTCACTTCGAACGCGATCGGCCGCGACACGATCGTCTCATCGCCATCGTCGGTGCGCAGCCGCCCGCTGATATAGAGGTCGTACTTGGCGGGGTCGGTCGCCTTAGTTGTCGTCACCGCGAACGTGCCGCTCATCTTTTCGTATTTCTGGTCGATCACCCTGAGATCCTTCGCGCCGTTCACCTCGACGCCCACCAACATCGGCGGCGTCGCGCGCCCGCGCACGTTCCACTTGTACGCGTACTCGTAGCGCACGCCTTCTTCCATCGGCTTGATCGCCGTCTGCCGCACCTCGAGCGTCGCCGAGGGCGGGTCCGCGATCGCGACCGGCAGATCGAGCCCGAGCCACTGCCCCGTCACCGGCCGCTGCCGGTCGACCACGCCCTGCTCCGTCGCCCCGCTCACGTCGATCGCCATCCCGACCCCGCGCGCGCGCCGCCTCAGCGCAGTGCCATCCGCGAGCCGGCCCTCGCCCCACACCTGCAGCTCGCGCGTGTCGAGCGTCGTGTCGGCGTCCGCCGTCACGATCAAGATGCCGCGGCGATTGACCGTCCGCGTGTTGCTCGCGTCCAGATACTCGCGCGGGATGAAGCCGCCCTCGACGCGAATGCCCTTGGGCGCATTCGGAATCGTCAGTTGGATCGGCCCGTCGAAGCCGCGCCGGTCAGCCGTTGCCACGATCGTCACCGACCCGCCCGCGGGAATATTCACCTGCGGCGTCGCGATCGTCAGCTTGAAATCCTCGGACTGCTTGCGCGCCGTCAGCCGATACCCGTACAGCGGCCCGCCGCGCAACGCCAGGTCCTCGACCGTCACCGTCAGCTCGCGAACGTCCGGCGGCACGGTCACATTCAGGAACGGATCGCTCGACGTGCGGCTCGAGTTCTGCACCGCGAAGACGTCCTCCGCGAGCGGCTGGTCCCCCGCCGACCCGAGCTTCTTGGCCCCCGCAAACGCCGTGACGATCGCCTCGATCTTCGACGTCCCGAGCTCGCGCGCCTGCAATTCGAGGATCAAGTGCTCGCCAGGCTCCACCGCAAGCCGATACCGGTCGACCTCGCCCGCCTTGTCCAGCCGGCCGTTGATCGTGACCGGGACCGCCGCGGGCTTGTCGAGCGGCTCGCGCGCCTCGGGATACTCGCCGACCGCGAACGCGAACGGCAGGGCAGGGGAGTCGGGCAGCGCCACCTTGGAGAACGCGTCCGTCGCCGCGACATTCCGCAGGTCCGCGGTGGTCTGGACCGTCCCCAGCTTCGCGCCGAAGAGCGTTACCGGCGTCTGCTCGCCGCGCCGTCCGCCGAGCGGGAAGATCCCCTCCGCGTACTTGTACGACCCCATCTTGAGGCGATAGAAATTCTGCGCCTGATTGCTGAAGCGCGCGTCGGCGACCTCGACGTAATAGTTGCCCTCGGCCGGGAACGTGAAATCGAGCCTCGCGTCGAGCCCCGCCCCCGCGCCGTCGTCGCTGCGCGCGAGCTGCTTGCCCGCGCCATCGAGAATCCGCAGCACCGGGTCTACCGCCGACCCGCTCCGCCGCGCCTCGACCTCGAACACGCGCCGCTCGCCGCCCTTTCCGTACACGCGGAACACGTCGCGCTCCGCGCCCCGCAGCGTCCCGTTCACGACCACCGGCGTCGACCGCACCGGCTCGGCCGTCTCGATCGAGTCGTTGCGATTCGGCAGCGCCCCGGCCGCCGATTCCTCCTCGGTCGCCTCCGGGTACGTCCCGAGCGTGAACAGCAGGATGTTCGAGATCCCCGACGGCGTCTCGACCCGCACCGGGTACACGCCCGGCGCCGCGTCCGACTTCAGTTCGACGAGGTACGACGCCGTGCGCCCCGGCGTGCTCATCGCGCCCGGTGTCGGCGGCGTCAGGATCGGCGTGAACGTCGCGGGCAGCGTCGAGGTCACCGTCGCGCCGTCGATCAGATTGCGTCCGATCGCCGTCAGCACGAACGGACGCCCGATCTCCGCCCCGCGCGGTTTCAACTCGGTCAGCGCCGGCGCAGCGGCGAATGCGGCCTGCGCGGCCGCGATCAGCACCCAGGCTCTCATTTCGTTTTCTCCAGCGGCGCCGGGACGAACTCCTTCTTCAACTGCCCGCTCGCCGCGTCGTATACCCGCACCGTGCCGTCGAACCCGCCCGCCGCGACCGTCGCGCTGTCGGGCGAGAACGCGACCGTATAGATCCCCGCCGCGTGCCCCTTCCCCGATGCGATGCGCGCGCCCGTCTCCGCGTCGTACACATTGACCTCCGGCGCCGCGCCCGCCACCGCGATGCGCTTCCCGTCCGCCGACCATGCCAGCGCCGCGATCGCGCCGTTCTGCCGTTCGAGCTTGCGGATCAGCGTCGTGTCGTCGGCAATCTTCATCACCTTCGGCCGGTCCATGATGTAGACATATGGCACGCGCTCCTCGCCGCCGATCACCACCACATCCTTAGAAGGATGCCGCGCCACCGCCGACAACTCGCCCGCGCAACAGATTGACGTTCTCGAGGAACCCGCCCGTCGCCGCATCCGTCAGTTTCGCCGCGCGGTCGCGCCCCACCGAGACGATGCGCTTCCCGTCGACCCCGAAGGCGGTGCCGAGCACCCAGTTCTCGTGCGCGCCCATCTTGTGCAGCTCTTTGCCGGTCGCGGTCTCGACGATCCGCACCGTGTTGTCGGCGCACCCGGCCGCGATCCGCGACCCGTCCGGCGAAATCGACACGCCGAACACCGTGTCGCCCGTGAGCACGACGGAGCGCACCAGCTTCCCCGCCGCCGCGTCCCACACCTGAATCTCGCCGAAGCGCGCGGGCGTCCCCCCGCCGGTCACGAGCAGCTTGCCGTCCGCCGAAAACGCGAGCGAGAGAATCCGCTCCGAGAGTCCCGCGAGCCGCCGCATCGGCGCGCTGCCGTCGACCGCGTGCACGAGCGTCTCGCGATTCCCCGAGACGGCGATCCAGCGGCCGTCGGGCGAGAATGCCAGCGCGGTGATCACAGGCGCCTGCGTATAGACGATCGGCTTGTCGACACCCGCCTCGGCCGGCGTATCGTCCTTCGCCCCGGCCGCGATCCAGCCCTTCACCAGCTCTACCGACTCCGCGGAAAGCGCCGGCTGCCCGAGCGGCATCTGCGGCTTCATCTCACCCGTGAGGTATTTCACAAGCAGCGGAATCGCCGGCCCTCGCTTGCCGCCCTTCGCGAGTCCCTCGAACGTCGTGACGTCGAGATCCGAAGACTTCAGGTTCGGCTGGTGACACCCCTGGCACTGCCGCTGGAGCACCGGCTTGATGTCGCGAAAGAAGCTTGGGTCGGCCCCGAAAGCCGCCGTTACGAGCGCCGAGGCAATGATGCGCACTTCCCCTCCGGGTTTGGCTTGATTATACAGCAGTGAGCATCAGCCGTCAGCTATCAGCTAAGCTCGGTCCCCCTTAGCCGATAGCCGATAGCTGATGCTGATAGCTGCTTCGTCGCCGGCCGCTCCACCGTATGATTCTTCCCGTCGCCCTCGTACCCCGGCCGCGGCGGCGCCTTCTCGACGATCCGCTGCGTCTTCGCGTCGAACACCTTCGTCCGCCCCTCGCGGTACGCGTACACCCCGAGCTTGATCGCCGCGATGATCTGATACCCGATTTCCGCCGGCGCATTCGGCTGCTTCCGCGACCGCACGCACGAGAAGAAGTTCGTCGTGTGCGGCGTGCGCGCATCGCGCTGTGGACGCTCCGCCGGCAGCTCGAAGATCTTCGGTCGGCAGCGCGGCCTGTTGCCGCAGCTCCGGAAAACCCTCGCGCCGCACCATCACCCGATTGCCCTCCACCACCAGCGTCCCCTTGTGCCCGTAAATCGCCTGCCGGTGGTACGACCCATCGCCGCGTTCGCCATCGACCCCGACATCTCGATGTAAAAGTTCGGGTACTCGATCGTCGTCGTGTACGTGTCCGGCACCTCGCGGTCCTTGTGCACGTAAATCCCGCCGCCCGCGCTGACACGAGTCGGGAACTGCGCGCCCATCGGGTACAGGATCGGCCCCAGGCTATGGAAGAACAGGTCCGTCGCGATCCCGCCCGAGTAGTCCCAATATTTGCGGAAGCGGAAGAACCGGTCGGGGCTGAACGGCGCTTCGGCGCCGGCCCGAGCCATCTGGTCCAGTCGATGTTCTCCGGCGTCCCTTCCGGCTCGATCCGATAGTTCCACTCGCCCAGCATCGAATTGCGCGCCGAGGTCGCCTGCGCGCACAGCAGCGGACCGATCTCGCCCGAATCGATGATCTCCTTCAGCTTGTGGGTCGCGGGCGACGACAGCCCCTGATTCCCGACCTGCAGCACGCGCCTGTACTTCTTCACCGCCGCGACGATAGCGCGCGCCTCCTCGAGCGTGTGCGTCATCGGCTTCTCGAGGTACACGTCCTTGCCGGCCGCCAGCGCGTCGAGCGCCATCTGCCCGTGCCAGTGGTCCGGCGCCGCGATCAGGACCGCGTCCACGTCGTCGCGCGCGAGCAGGTCGCGATAGTCGTGATGGACCTCTTTATCCGGCGAGCTTCGCGATGTCCCGCGCCCGTTGCTTGCGCCGCGTGTAGACGTCGCACACGGCCGCCACCTGGATGTCCTTCTCCTCGTCCGCCTGCTTCATGAACGCCTGCAGGTGGACCGTCCCCATCCCGCCCATGCCGATCATGCCGACGCGGATGCGGTCGTTCGCCCCCACCACGCGCGACGCCGACCGCGCCGCGACGCCCGGCCGGATCGGCCGCTCGGCGGCCACCGCGACGGAGGCCGCGCCGGCGGCGCTCAGAAAGGCGCGCCGGCTCGATGCTTTCGGATGCACGACACCATCATAGTCCCGTGCACGCCTTCAGTTTATTGCACCACTTATTGGAGGTGCAGGCCCCGGGAGCCCGGCGTTACACTCTGGGTGGAGGCCTGATGTCTCACGATCCGCACCACGACGTTCGCCCGCGCACCGCGGTCCTCACCCGGGGCTTCATCCCAGCCTTTCCTTCGGTTCCGCCCGTCCCGCAGTCTTCCGCAGCTCGACGTACGTCTTCCCCGATCCCGAAGCCGCCGAGCGGGCCTTCGCCATCACCATGGGCAAGATCAAGCCCGAGAACGGCGAGCGCGCCGACCTCATCTATTCCCGCTTCTCGCACCCCAACGCGGAGATCCTCGAGGACCAGATCGTGCCCCTCGAAGCCGGCGCGCCGCGAGGCAGCCGTCTTCAACTCGGGCATGGCCGCCATCATGACCGCCTTCTTCACCTTCGCGCGCCCGAACAGCACGATCGTCTACACCACGCCGCTCTACGGCGGCACCACCGGCCTCATCCACACCTTCCTCGAGCCCTTCGGCGTGCGCGGCATCCCCGTCCGCTCCGGCGACACCGCCGCCATCGACGAGGCCATCCGGTCGGCGCAAAACTGCTGCATCGTGTATCTCGAAACGCCCGCCAACCCGACCCTCATCATGACCGATATCGAGCGCGCCGCCGCCACCGCGCTCGAAGCACCCCGACCGGCCGGTCATCATGGTCGACAACACCTTCCTCGGACCGGCCTTCCAGCACCCGCTTCAGCTCGGCGCCGATATCTGCTCTACTCCGCCACCAAGTACCTCTCGGGTTTCAGCGATATGGTCGCCGGCGTTGCCATCACCAAAGATCGCGAGATGATCCAGCGGCTGCGCAGCCGCCGCGGCATGTTCGGCAACATCCTGCAGCCCGACGAGTGCTGGATGCTCGACGGCCGCCTGCCGACCGTCAACCTCCGCATGAATCGCCAGTCGAAGAACGCGCAACGGATCGCGGAAGCCTTAGTCGGGCACAGGCATCTGAACAAGGTGATCTACCCGACCCTCTTCGACGACCCCGAGCAGAAGCGCATCTACGCGAAGCAGTGCGCCTATCCCGGCGGCCTGTTCTCGCTCGACTTCAAGGGCGGCAAGGCGGCGGCGTTCGAGTTCCTCCGCCGCCTCCGGATCGCGAAGAACGCCGTGTCGCTCGGCGGCGTCGAGACGCTCACCTGCCATCCGAAGAGCACGACGCACTCCGGGATGACGCCGGATGAACTGGCCGAATCCGGCGTGACCGACGGCTTGGTGCGCGTTTCCGTCGGCATCGAAGACTGGCGCGACCTCCTCGCCGACTTCGAACAGGCGCTGGCGGCGATCGGGTAGTCAAACGCGATTTCATCCGCGTTTCGCCGCGTCCTCCGCGCCGGCGTTGAAGCCACGCCTCTCTGCAGCCGCGTCCCGTCCCGTATCGTCCGCTACAATTGTCTGTACACCCCCATGACAGGCAACGAGATCCGCCAGCGCTTCCTCGATTTCTTTGCCGAGCGCGGCCACCGCGTCGTCCGCATCCTCTTCGCTCGTTCCCGCCAACGATCCGACTCTGCTCTTCACCAACGCGGGCATGAACCAGTTCAAGGACGTCTTCCTCGGCGCGAGAAGCGCGACTACGCGCGCGCAGCCACCTCGCAGAAGTGCGTCCGCGCCGGCGGCAAGCACAACGATCTGGAGAACGTCGGCTACACCCGCCGCCATCACACCTTCTTCGAGATGCTCGGCAACTTCTCCTTCGGCGACTACTTCAAGACCGAAGCCATCGACTTCGCCTGGGAACTGATCACGAAGGAATTCGGCCTCGCCAAGGACAAGCTCTACGTCACGGTCTTCCGGGAAGACGACGAAGCCGCGGAGCTCTGGCAGAAGGTCGCCGGCGTCCCGAAGAGACCGCATCTTCCGCCTGGACGAGAAAGACAATTTCTGGCAGATGGGCGACACCGGTCCCTGCGGCCCGTGCTCCGAAATTCACTACGATCTCGGCCCCGAGGCCGCCGAGCCGGGCACGCGAGCACGAGGAGTTTCCCTGCGACGGCGGCGGCCGATTTGTCGAATTCTGGAACCTCGTTTTCATGCAGTTCGACCGCGACGCCGAGGCATGCTTACGCCCGCTGCCCGCGCCCGTCCATCGACACCGGCATGGGCCTCGAACGCATGGCCGCCGTGCTGCAGGGCAAGCTCAGCAACTACGAGACCGACCTGCTGCGGCCGATCATCGACAACGCCGCCGAGATGTTCGGCGTCGCTACGGCGCGCGACGCCGCGCACCGACACCGTCCTTCGCATCATCGCCGACCACGCCCGCGCCGCGGCCTTTCTCATCCACGACGGCGTCATTCCGTCGAACGAAGGCCGCGGCTACGTGCTCCGCAAGATCATGCGCCGCGCCATGCGCAACGCCCGCATGATCGGCGTCGAGGACCCTTTCCTCTATAAGCTGACCGGCTTCGTCGCCGACCTCATGCAGTCGGCCTACCCCGAGCTGCTCGAGAGCGTGCAGCGCGTCGCCCGCGTCGTCAAGGACGAGGAGCACCGCTACGCCACCACCTTCCTGCAGGCCGAGAAGCAGTTCAACGACGCAGTCGAAGTCGCGCTCCGGCCAGCACCATCCCCGGCGCCGATCCCTTCAAGCTCTACGACACCTACGGCCTCGCCCTCGATGAGCAGGAAGACATGGCCCGCGAGCGCGGATCGCCATCGACCGCGAAGGCTTCGAGACCGAGATGCAGCAGCAGCGCGAGCGCGCCCGCGCCAGTTGGAAGGGCGCCGAGAAGGGCGCGTCGCGCCCGGCTACCAGCAGTTGATCGCCAAGGGCCGCACCAATTCCTCGGCTACACCGCCTCGAAGCCGACGCTCGCGCGTCATCGGCCTACTGGTCGATCGCGAGCTGGTGGACGAAGTGCCCGCCAACGCCAAGGCCGAGATCGTCTTCGACCAGACGCCGTTCTACGCCGAAGCCGGCGGACAGGTGGGCGACCGCGGCGCGCTCTACTCCGAGGCCGGCGACAAAATCGCCGACGTCGAGACCGCCTTCGCCGGCGTGCCCGGACTGACGGTCCACCGCATCCTCGACGCACGCGCCCATCCGCATCGGCGATGCCGTGCGCGGCCTCGTCGCGGCCAACCTCCGCGACTCCGACGCGCGCAATCACACCGCCACCCATCTGCTCCACGCCGCCCTCCGGCAGGTGCTCGGCACGCACGTCAAACAGGCCGGCAGCGTCGTCGACCCCGGCCGTCTGCGCTTCGATTTTTCGCACTACACCGCGATGGACCAGGCCGAGCTCCACGAAGTCGAGCGCCTGATGAACGAGGAGATCCTCAAAAACACCCAGGTCGAGACCAACGTCATGGCGCTCGATCAGGCCATCGCCACCGGCGCCATGGCCCTGTTCGGCGAAAAGTACGGCGACAGCGTCCGCGTCGTCTCCGTGCCCGGCTTCAGCCGCGAGCTCTGCGGCGGCACCCACGTGAGCCGCACCGGCGACATCGGCCTCTGCAAAATCGTCTATGAAGGCAGCATCTCGGCGGGCGTCCGCCGCATCGAAGCCATCACCGGCGAAGGCGCTCTCCGCCAATACCAGGAGAGCACGGGCGCCCTGCGCCGCATCGCCGACATGGTCCGCGCCTCCGAGCCCGAGCTGCTCGAGCACATCGAGAAGCTGATCGCCACCGAGCACGCCCTCAAACGCCAGGTCGACCAGCTCAAGACCCAGCTCGCCCACGCCTCCGCCGGCGCCCTCGAAGTCCAGGCCCGCCCAGATGAACGGCGCGAAGGTTCTCGCCGCCCGCGCCGAGGGCATGGACCGCCAGCAGATGCGCGCCCTCGCCGATTCGCTCCGCAACAAGTGGAAGAGCGCCGTCGTCGTGCTCGCCTCCACCGAAGACGGCGCCGTCTCCATCGTCTCGGCCGTCACCAAGGACCTCACCGCCAAAGTCCACGCCGGCAAACTCGTCGGCGCCGTCGCCCAAGCCGTAGGCGGCAAAGGCGGCGGCCGCCCCGACATGGCCGAAGGCGGAGGCAAAGACCCGTCCGCGCTCGACGCCGCGCTGGAAGCGGTCTACAAAGATGTCGAGACGAAAATCTGACACAGAGACTCAGAGAACTCTGCAGTGTGTTCTCTCCGTGTCTCTGTGTCTCTGTGTCAAAGGAACCCCCTATGACCGAGACTTCGACGCCCTCGTCGTAGGCGCCGGCCCCACCGGCCTCGCCTGTGGCATCGAGCTACAGAACCGCGGCGTCAAGACCGTCCTGGTGGAGAAGGGCTGCGTGGTGAACTCGATCTACCACTACCCCACCAACATGACCTTCTTCACCACGCCCGAGTTGCTCGAGATCGGCAACATTCCGATGACGAGCCTCAATGACAAGCCCAATCGCAACGAGGCGCTCAAGTACTACCGCCGTGTCGCCGACCACTACCGCCTCGACGTCCGCCAATACGAGCGCGTCGACCGCATCGACGGCGCACGACAATGCCTTCCAGGTCTTCACCACCGACCGCCTCGGCTGTCTCCACACTTACAACGTGCGCAAGGTCGTGCTCGCCACCGGCTACTACGACGTTCCTAACCTGCTCAACGTCCCCGGCGAGAATCTCGAAAAGTGCTGCACTACTATAAGGAGCCGCACCCTTACTATGACCACGACGTCGCTCGTCGTCGGCGCGAAGAACTCCGCCGCGATCGCCGCTTTGGAGTTATGGTGGACCGGCGCCCGCGTCACGCTTGATCCACCGCGGACCGGGCATCTCCGATCGCGTCAAGTACTGGATCAAGCCGAATATCGAAAACCGCATCAAGAATCGGCGAAATTCGTGGCTACTTTCATTCGCAGTATCCTCGAAATTCTGCCGAATTCGGTTCGGTTTCCACTCCCGAAGGCGAAGTCACTCTAAAGAATGACTTTGTCTTTGCGTTGATCGGCTACCAGCCCGATCTCGAGTTTCTGGCGCCACAGGGATCGCCCTGGAGCCCGAAACGCTGCGCCCGCGCACCGATCCAGCCACGCTGGAAAGCGACCGGGCCGGAATTTATCTTGCCGGCGTGATCGTGGCGGGCATGCATACCAATGAAATCTTTATCGAAAACGGCAGATTTCACGGCAGTTGATTGCCGACGCCGTCGCAAAATCCATCAGATGAATTGTCTGAATTGTCTGCTCCCGCACAAGTCCTAGAACCGTAGTATCCATCCGAACTGAAACTTATGGTCTACCTACTGTATCTATCTAAATAGAAGGAAGGGAGCCCGATTATGCTTCAGTCGCTACTCAACTCAATCTTCGGATGTTCGCATCAACGCACCACGTTTCCACTGACTCCGGCGCGGAGCCAAATGAGCGCGGCTCCCGGCTCGCAATCGTAACGGAACTTACGTGGTTTGTTTGGAATGCGGAAAAGAATTCGCTTACAACTGGGCCGAAATGCGCGTCGGTGTTACGCTGCCCAGCAATACAGCCCGCCTGGCGCCTGTCGCCGACGGCACGTTCGACGGCCTCCCGCGCCACGTTTCGTAAGCCAGAATCGCGAACGCGATCGCTTCTTTCGCGTCCACATCGACTCCGTAATCGCTCGATCGCGCGACGCTTGCCTGCGGCAGAAATGCCGACAGATGTCCCACGATCTCCGGATTGTGCGCGCCGCCTCCCGACACGATCAAATCCAGCGGCCCTTTTACGAACCGGTTGACCGCCATGCCGATGGTCGCTGCCGTGAGCACGGTCGCGGTCGCGATCAAATCAGGCAGCGCGCCGCCGCTCTGTTTCATCCTGGCGACAAACTCCGTGCCGTACTGCTCGCGTCCCGCGCTCTTTGGCGGCCGCTTCCGGTAATACGCGTCTCCCAGCAACTCGTCCAGCAGCGCGCGGTCGACCTTCCCGGACGCCGCGATCTTGCCACCGCGATCGTAACCGGATTTACCCCCGGAATACTCTCGTGTCAGCGCATCGATGACCATGTTACCCGGCCCCGTGTCGAAGGCCCGCACATCGTCCGGCCGGGCCCCTCCGGAATCACGGTAATATTCGCGATCCCGCCGATATTCAATGCCACGCGCGTCCGCGTCCGATGCCGGAACAGCCGGTAATCGACAAACGGCACGAGTGGCGCGCCCCTGCCCTCCCGCCGCGATATCCCGCGCCCGGAAGTTCGAAACCACCGGCGCGCCCGTCCGCTCCGCCAGCACCGCCGCCTCCCCGATTTGCAGCGTGTTCTTCGGCCCCTCGTGATAAATCGTCTGCCCATGGCACCCGATCAAATCCACCTGCCCCACTCTTCACGGCCTTCGCATATAACTCCGCGATCTCATAATTCAGCCGCGAAATCTCGGACGTATGCGTCACCGCATTCGAGACCGCCATCAGCCGCTCCCGAATCTTCGCGGGATAAGCCGTCGAAACAAACTTCAACACCGCATCGCAGGCAGCTCGACAAGCGCCACATCGATCCCGTCCAGCGAAGTCCCGCTCATGATCCCGGCAACAAGCATAATAAGTCCTCAGCTGCTATCAACTCTCAACTCCACTATCAGCTATCCCCAACTATCAGCCCTTGTGGGGCAGGCTTCAGCCTGCGGCGGGCTTCAGCCCGCCCGCCTTCTTCTTTTCAACTCGCTCTGTAACTCGGCCAACAACTGCAACGCCTCGATCGGCCTCAGCCCATCCACATCAATCGACGGAGTTCCGCAATTCTATGCCAGGCAAACAAGACGACAGAGTTCCGATCACCCCTGCGGCCGATTCTCTGGCCTGCTCCATCGCAATCTGATTGATGTGGGACAGCGCCCGGGCGCCGCTTGCCCCTTCGATGGCTTTGACGGCAATGTCCTGAACCTGCTGCTTGGCGTCGGCGAGTTGCTTTTCGAGGGCCGCGATCTGCGCCTGCTGATGGGCCACGTTTTCCTCGAGTATCTTCACCCGTAGTTCGCCGAACCGTTTTTCGGCCTCGGCGTCTTTCTTCATGAGCGCGGCTTCCTGCTGCAGCCGCCCCTCCACCTCACGCCTGGCCCGTTCGGCGGCGGCGTTGGCTTCCGCTTCCAGCCGCTTGGGGAACGCCTCCGATTCCTTGCGCAGCCGCGCCAACTCGTCCTCGCGTTCCTTCAATGTGGCTTCGCGCAGTTGCCAGCTCTTTTCCAGTGCCTCCTGCTTTTCCTGGTTCTTCTTTTCCTGCAGACGAATCTCTTCGTCGTATTTGTCCTGAGCCTTCTTGCGCTCCTGCGCCTTCTTGTACTCGAAATCTTCGCTTTCCCGTTGGCGCTGCTTTTTGAAGACTTCTTCCTGTTCCTTCCGTTCGCGGTCGACGCGTGCGGCTTCCTCTTCCCACGCGGCGCGCCGGCCGGCGATTTCCGCTTCGAGTTCCTGTTTCTGGCGGGCGTAGTCCTGGACCAGTTGGTCGAGGGCGGTGGCGCCGACGTCGATCTTGTGCAACCGGTCCAGCTCTTTGCGCTCGAGAGCCACCGCTTCGCGCACAGAGGCGAGAAGCTGGACTTCCTCGATCAGCTTGACCGACAAGCCGGAGAGCGCCTTCGAGATATCGAGGCCCAGCCCGGAAATGCGCTGCACGGCCGACTCGACGGTGACGCCCTCCACGCTCTCTCGCACTTCGGTCTCGTGCCGGCGGGAGGCGTCTTCCATCTTGGGATCGGCGGATCGACAGAGCCGCAGCCGACCTGTTCCTGGATCTCGTCAAATTCGCGCTGGATTTCCGTCTTGGTGCGCTTGGCGCGGACCGGCACTTTGGAGGGTTTGGCTGGCATAGGAGATGGGTCTCCGAATTTCTGAGGGTATCAGAATGCCTGTGCCAACCGAGTGGGTCCGTCGCTTCAGATGAGACGATCTTCTCCTCCGCGTCGAGCGCCTTCCGCTCGTCGGTCTTCAGCTCGGGCGTCGTGAAGCGCTCTGCGTTGGCGAGCGTCTGCTTGCGCCCGTGATCCGCCGGCGCAAGATCCTGGTTCGCGCGCGTGATCTCGATGTAGTCGCCGAAGACTTGTCGAACCGCCCAAGTGCTTACGGGTCGCTGGTGGGCAATCTGACCGGTTCCGCGGGCGCCGCAGTTCCGGATCGGAGATATAATTCCCTTGGAGTTCACCCGACTCTTGCGCGAACATTGCGGCGCCTTACCCCGCGGACCAACGAGTTGCAGGGCGTCTCAGTGCCTGCTTTGCGAAGGGCCTGTTGCCTGTTGCATTGGTCCTTATCTTCTCCACTTGGGTGCAACCTTCCGCCGCCTCCCCGGAGGATGGCGGAATCCAGAGGCTTCCGGTAATCGAGAAACAAGATATCCGCTTCGAGGCGCTCTCGGTTGGCGGTAAGCCGTTTCAGAAGCGGGTCTTCGCGCTCGCTCAGGACAACTACGGTTTTCTTTGGCTCGGTACCGATGACGGCCTGTACCGCTACGATGGGTACAGTCTCCGGCAATACGGCCACGACCCTGGCAACCCTCGCAGTCTGAGCGAAAACACGGTAATGGTTATCTATAAAGATCGTGCCGGCATTCTGTGGGTCGGCACGGCTTACGGGGGGCTCGACCGGTTCGACCCCGCCGGGGATACTTTCACGCATTACAGGCATGACCCGAACGACAGCCAGAGCTTGAGAGACGACCACATCGCTGCGATTTATCAGGATCGGACAGGCGCGATGTGGGTCGACACCGTCGACGGGTTCGATCGTCTGGATGTCGCGAGCGGGCGTTTCTTCCACTACCCTGACCCTGTCGAGGAAAGCGCGCGCAGGCACGTGGTCCGGGAGTTCTACGAGGATTCCCAGGGAAATCTCCTGGTGGGCTATGCTCAGGGCCTATATAAGATGGATCGGGCCAGCGGCCGGCTTTCGCGAATTTGGAACAGCCCGAGAAGCGGTTTCAGCGAATCTTCGGATAAAGGTGTCCAATGGTTGCCGGGCCTCGGGGGTATGGCGTGGTTCACGTCACTGTCTGAAAATATGATCGGTGGCGTCAATACCGGGAACGGAGGATGCAGGTGCTACGCACCACCCTGGGATGGCGCTCACAGCCCGCCTTCTATGGAGTTCCACAGGGTACTTGAGGATCGTAACGGGCTGCTGTGGATCGGCTCCCGCAGAGGACTGTTCCGGGTGGACAAGGACCGAAAGAACTTCGTCCGGTACGCTGATCAACCCGATCGTGGGATGGGTGGCCTGATCTGGGCGCTGCTCGAAGATTCGGAAGGGAATCTGTGGGTGGGCAGCGAGGCCGGGCTCAGCCGGTTTCAAACCACGCCCCCCGCCTTCGTGAATTACCGGAAGGATGCGGCAAACCCAAACGGATTGCGAAGCAACAAGGTCCTGTCCGTGCTCCCGGATACTCGCGGATTTCTTTGGATCGGGACGAATGCCGGACTTCACCGGCTGGATCGAAAGACAGGACAAGTCTTGCTTTACCAGACCAACCCCAGGGATCCCCACAGCCTTTCGCACAACACGGTCACCGCCATCAAAGCGGACGGTACTGGCAAGCTTTGGATTGGCACACAAGGTGGGGGACTGAACCATTTCGACCCTGCCTCCGGACGCTTCGTCGCGTACCGGCACAATCCGGCGGATTCGCAAAGCCTCAGCAGCGATGACATACGAGGCCTTACGGTAGAGCCTGGGGGAGTGCTGTGGGCCGGAACTCAGGCAGGAGGCGTCAGCCGGTTTGACCCGGGAACGGGCCACTTCAAGACTTACCGCAACGATCCGCGAATCCCCGGCACCCTTTCTCACGACGTGGCGTGGACGGTCTTCATGGATCGAACCGGAACGCTGTGGGCAGGAACGAATTTTGGGCTGAACCGGTTCAACCGGGATACGGAGCGCTTCACGGTCTATCTCCAGAACGAACACAATCGCGCCAGTCTCAGCAATGACGGGATAACCTCGATCTACGAAGACCGTCAGGGAACCCTCTGGATCGGAACCCGCGCCGGGCTGAACCGGTTCGACCGTAATCGCAATTCATTCGAACGTATCACCACGCAGAACGGTCTCGCGAATGACTTCATCCAGGATATTCGCGAAGACGGCCGGGGACATCTCTGGCTCGCGACGCATGAGGGCCTTTCGGAGTTCGATCCGCAAACCGGGAAAGTGCATAACTATTCGGAGGCGGACGGGTTGCCCGGCAATTTCGCAAATCCAACCTTGACCGAGCGCAGTGCTGTAACTCCGGAAGGAGAATTGATCTTTGGGTCTGCGCACGGTCTCACAGTGCTGAACCCCGCCCGGGTCTCGACCAATCCGTTTCGCCCTCCGGTCGTCCTTACGAATTTCCTTCTGTTCAACCAGCCTGTCGTACCTTCCCGCGATTCCCCGCTCCGCCAGCCGATTTGGGCCACTAACGCCCTCACCCTGGAGCATTGGCAGAATCAGTTCACAATCGAGTTCGCGTCACTCAGCTATGTCGCGCCTCAGAGCAATCGCTACCGGTATAAGTTGGAGGGTTTCGAAAAGAGCTGGAACGAAGTTGGCGCCGATCGGCGCACCGCGACTTATACCAACCTGGCGCCCGACAAGTATGTTTTCCGGGTGCAAGGATCGAATGAAGATCTGCTCTGGAACGAGACCGGTGTCAGCATGGAGATCACCGTGCTCCCGCCGCTTTGGGGAACATGGTGGTTCAGAAGCATTGCGTTCCTGAGTACTGTCGGCCTTATCTTCACCGCCTACCGGGCGCGTGTACGGAGTCTGCACCTTGCGGCGCAGCGCCTCGAGGCTCAGGTAGACAAAAGAACCCATCAACTCCGAATTGCCCGGGATGCCGCGGATTCGGCCAATCGAGCCAAGAGTTCGTTCCTCGCAAACATGAGCCACGAGTTGCGCACGCCGCTGAATGCGATTCTCGGATTCTCGAGCCTCCTTCGCGATGGCGATGTTTCTGAGAAGCAGCGGAAAGACCTGGATATTATCCAACGCAGCGGCGAACATCTGCTCAATCTCATCAATAAGTGTCCTGGACCTCGCCAAAGTTGAGTCAGGGCGGACCGAGATCCAAATTGAGTCCTGTGACCTGAAGCAACTGGTGGACGATGTCACGGAAATGACAAGCGTTCGCGCCGGCAAAAAGAACATTGCGCTTCGACTGAACGGTTCCAGGGAGTTCCCGCGATTCGTAAGAACAGACGCCAGTAAACTGCGCCAGGTACTGGTCAATCTTCTTGATAATGCCGTCAAGTTCACGGAGAAAGGGTTCGTAGAGCTGCGGTTGACTCTTGGAACCACCGAAGACGTCAATCGCCCCATGCTGATATTCGAGGTTGAGGACACGGGCATCGGGATCTCGCCGGAGGACCAGCAACGAATCTTTGACCCTTTTGTTCAGGCCGGAAACCGGGGAAAAGAGGTGGGTACCGGGCTGGGCTTAGCGATAAGCCGTCAATTTGTGGAGCTGATGGGGGGAACCCTCGAGGTTGCGAGTGCGCTCGGCACTGGAACGCGATTCCGGCTGGAACTTACGGTTGAGACGGTCGGCGAATCGGAAATGGCGTGTTTGAAAACGCAGGGGGAACCAACGGTGGGGGTCGAACTGGATCGGCCCGATTACCGTATTCTGATCGTGGAGGATGTTGAGGAAAACCGGCTCGTGCTGCAGCGGTTGATGGACCGTACTGGATTCGAATCGAGGTCTGCGGAGAACGGCGCGCGGGGAGTCGAGGTATTTCAAAACTGGCGGCCACACTTCATCTGGATGGACCTGAGAATGCCCCTGATGGATGGGAAGGAGGCCATCAGACGAATCCGCGCTCTGGATGGCGGAGTTGAGGTGAAGATCGTGGCGGTGACAGCCTCAGCCTTCGCCACCGATCGCGAGGAGCTACTAGCGGCGGGGGTCGACGACTTTGTCCGGAAGCCGTATCAGCCCAGTGAGCTCTTCGATTGCATGGCCCGGCATCTTGGTCTGAGGCGTGTGTTTATTAAATCGCAAAGGGAGCAGCGGACAGTTCCGCTGAGCAAAGAAGGTCTTGAAGCACTACCACGGGAACTGGTTGGCGAGTTAAGATCCGTGATTGTGACGCTTGATAACAAGCGGATTCAAGGTGTCATCGCCAAGATATCGCAATTTGACCCGGCAATCGGACAGCAGCTTACTGATATGGCAGCAGGCTTTGCGTACACGGCAATGCTGGAGGTGGTCCAACCGGGAGACGATAAATCACCTGGAAGCATCCACCGTTGAACGAATGTAACGCCCTGTAACCCGCGCAGTATTCCTACACTCGTCTGCTGTGGACAGGTGGCGCCGGATTGATAGGAATGACTCGAAAGGAAAGATCGCGGATGACCGGAGGCATCCAGCTTCGCCAGCCATGTACAGCTTGATCGGATCGGCGAAACTGAATGGCGTTGATCCGGAAGCTTATCTGCGATCTGTGCTGACACGGATTGAATCATCGCGACAGTGTCACGAGCCGCGTCCAACGTCTGTGGCCGTCGAGCCCCCCGGGGAGGGTCCGAAAGTGTCATCCGGGCGTGCGCTACCGCGCGAGGTGTCGAGCTAAAGGTCCCGCAAGTTTTGAGGGGGGGGGATCCGGGGGATCCCCCGGCAAAATCGGCGGCGGGTTCAACATGCGTAGAGAGAGCTGTAGGTCATCAAAATCGAATTCGGCGAAGGACAATTCGGCAGTCCGTCGCGTTTGAACCCCAGTATCCTTCGCAGGTTGCCTATTCGCGCTCCTCCCGATTCGTTTACCTGTTTAGTAGTCCTGAATCGGAGCTTTCCTCCAAACGCTTTCTTTCATTATCAGCGGATAACGTAGTCGTTCGTGTCTTCGAGTCAGGCTGCTTCTGTCCAACAGTAGCGATGATGAAGGCCGCCTATCCGAGGCTCCGACTGTATCTGACTTGCTCGATTTGGGCATCGCTCGATCAGCCGACTGGCGGGCGTTGTCTTATCCAAAGCGATGTGCGTCCGGTCTTCGTGATAGTAGGCCAGAAACTCGCGACCAAGCCGGCGGAGATGGCATTCGTTGAGCGGGATGACATGATCAAGCATCTCGCGGCGAACACTGCCGACCCATCGTTCAGCGATTCCGTTTTGCCACGGGCTCCGCACGCTCGTTCGCAGTGGTTTGATGCCGCTCGCCTTTAGGAATCCGAAGACGTCATTGCTGAACTTCGCATCACGAACGAACAAGATGTAACGAAACAGGCAGGGTAGCGGCAGAGCCTCCCGTAGTTGCTGCATGATCCAATCGCCAGTCGGATGTGCCGTGCAGTTGAAGTGCAGAATACGTCGTCGACCATGTTCAATGACAAAGAAGCAGTAGAGGTTTTAAACGTCAGTGTGGGAACCGTAAAGAAGTCGAAGGCGGCGATAACCTCGCGATGGTTATTCAAGAACGCCAGCCACGCTTGGCTTTGCCCTCGTCATGTCGGCGCTTGAGGCGTTGCAGGTAGCGCGAAACGGTAGGTTCGGAGACCTCGAACCCGAGTTGGAGCAATTCGCCGTGAATGCGCGGCGCTCCCCATCTCGGATTCTCGGCCTTCATACGCCGGATCAGATCGCGAATCTCTTATCTACCTTCGGCCGGCCAAATTGCCAAGACCGCCACCGCCAAAACAGGCGGAAGCCAGCACGATGCCAGGACACCACTGTTTCCGGTTTGACCAGTATGAGAGCATCGGCCCAACGCGAATACCATCGCCGCAGCACCATCCAGAAGAACCGGTCAGGACATCTGAGTCTAGGTCGAGGTTGCTTACGCTTGAACACCGCGAGCTGTTGTCCGAGAGCAGCGGCTTCCAATGCGAGTTTGTGACGCGGCAAGAAGAAGGCACGAATGTATGTGATGATTGCAAAAACGAGCGGACCCATCGTTCCGATGTTAGTCGAACAGCGTCGAGGCCGACCGGAGCGAACCCGCATTCAACCTCTTCATTCTCTTCGAGCAGATCAGGTTTTGATGACCCACAAGTGGTGGAGCCGATGGGCGGCGACAGCGGCGAACTTTCCTCGCAGAAGGTTAATTATCCTACGCAGCCGGAGCCGTAGTAACTCGTTAATCATTTCAAAGATAAGACCATCATCGTCATGAGCACCCTCGATCCCGATTCAATGGGGCGAACTGGACAAGAAAATCGAAGCGGAAACCGCTTTGAAACTGATTAGCGCCGCAGTGAGCGGCGGCGCCTCTGGCGCCCAGGCTGGCACCTTGTCAATTATGACTTCGGGCGCTGAGGATATCATCTTGCGTTGTCTTTGCCGGCAGAAGCGTATTCTTCAGAATCTCGCGCGCTACCTGAATGTTAGCGGGCTCATCGTCGACGAGCAGAATGAGCTTCTTATCTTCATTGTTCGCCATTCTGTTGTCCGAGGATCAGATGACAGTCATTCGCGATCTGGCTTAATTTCATTCGGGCAGCGTCGAAATCGAACTCATCAATGGCAGTACGGAGAGCGTCGAGACTGCCGCCATCGACCTTCCCGCTAAGAGCAAGCGCGACTTCCTGGACGGCATCGGCAGCATCTCCATCGTTGACCTCAATCATCGACATCAGCCGCGCAACCGCGGCAGTTGCGGTATGTACGTCGAAGGAATCTGCCCTTGCTACAACGGAGGCGCGCTCGCCGAGAGCGTTACGAATAGCATCGATCTGTGGATTCAGAATCGACTTCAACTCCGCCACAAACGCAGACACCGAGACGTCATCCTCGCGGATGGCTTTCTCGACCTTTGCAGCCGCAGCTTGTATTGATTCGATGCCGATGTTACCGGCTACACCCTTCAGTGTGTGGGCCAGTCTCTCGGCGAGTTCGCGATCTCCCTTCTTTAGCGCCTCGCGGATTTTCGAGTCAGCATCGGCTTGTTTCGTTGTGAACTGATCGAGTAAGCTTCGGTAGAGGCGCTTGTTTCCAGCGACGCGTCTCAGACTGTCAGCAACATCGACTCCTGGGATCTCGGGCAACACCATGTCGACGCCTGCCGCGTCGGGCTTGCCGCCCGCCGGCGCTGTCATCGCATGCGGCTTAGTCCAGCGTGCCAGCGTCGCGAAAAGCGCGTCCGGATCGATCGGTTTCGTCACATGGTCGTTCATACCGGCCTGCAGACAGCGTCCGCGCTCTTCCACCAAAGCGTGGGCGGTCATAGCGACGATGGGTATTTCCCGGAACCTGGTGTCGGCCCGCAGCAGCCTAGTCGCCGTGTAACCGTCCATCTCCGGCATTTGCAAATCCATCAGCACGATATCGAAAGGCGGAGGATCCGGTCCTTCGCGAAGCAGCTTTACGGCGATGCCGCCGTGATCGGCAACTGTTACTTTTGCTCCCGCACTTTCCAGCAATTCGGAGGCGACCTGCTGATTCATCTCGTTGTCTTCCACCAACAGGACCCGAATTCCGTGGGCGTCGTATTGAGTGGAGTCCGTCTTGCGTCGCGACGCGCCAGAAGTCTCCAGCGAGGGGGTACCGTACAGTGTCATCAACGTGTCATAGAGCACCGATGCGCCAACCGGTTTCATCAGGTAAGCGTCGATGCCGATCTGCTCCGCCTGAGCGCGAACCTCTTCGCGGCCAAAGGCAGTCACCATGACTATTCGTGGAACATTCTTCAAATGCAGGTCCCGTCTGATGATTGCACTCGCCTGCACGCCATCCATGACCGGCATGTGCCAGTCCATCACCACAAGCTGATACGGGTCCTGCGAATCAGCAGCGGCGAGTGCCTGGATCGCGTCCTGCCCCGACGCCACGGCGTTTGGCCGCAGCGCGAAGGCTCGCAGGGCATCGCTCAGGATCTCGCGGGCCTGCGCGTTGTCATCGACGACCAGCGCCCGGATTCCAGCGAGGTCCGGAACAAACCTCTTACTTTCTTCTTGCGCCGACCCGACACCGAACCAAGCCGTGAAAAGGAATGTGCTGCCCACGCCGGCTTCACTTTCCGCCCAGATGTTTCCACCCATCATTTCCACCAGTCGCTTGCTGATGGAGAGACCAAGGCCTGTGCCGCCGAACTTGCGTGTCGTTGAGGTATCGGCCTGGCTGAACGCCTGAAAGAGCCGCGCCAACTGCTCAGGCGTCATGCCGATCCCTGTGTCCCGGACAGAGAATTTTAGTTTCACTCGGTCGGAAACCCGCTCCTCTACTTCCACGGTCACAATGACCTCGCCACGCTCGGTGAACTTTAGCGCGTTGTTTACGAGATTGATCAGGATCTGACCCAGCCGCAAGGGGTCGCCCACCAGGTTTGGGGGAATATCCGGCTGTTCGGAGATCAGGAACTCAAGATTTTTTTCCTGCGCTTTCTGGCCAACCACCGTGGACAGGTTCTCGAGAGCATCCTCGAGTCGGAACTCAGCGTTCTCGATCTCTAATTTACCGGCCTCGATCTTCGAGAAGTCGAGAATATCGTTGATGATGCCCAAAAGCGTTCCGGACGCGGAGCGGACCTTTACAAGGTAATCACGCTGCTTCGAGGTCAGGTCGGTCTTTAGGGCCAGGTGAGTCATACCGATGATGGCATTCATCGGAGTGCGGATCTCGTGACTCATGTTGGCCAGGAACATCGATTTCGCCGCGGTGGCTTCTTCCGCTTTCACTTTGGCTTGCTGGAGCTCCTCCTCCGTCTGCCATCGCTGAATGCCGAGACTGATGCGGCTTGCCGCCTCGGCCAGAGCGGTAAATTCCACGTCAGACAGAGACTGGCGGCCAAAGGTTACGAGGACACCGGCAAGGCGTTCCTGCGCGACGAGCGGGTATCCGGCAAAAGAGACGATGCGTTGATCCTTCGCCCACTCTGTATCCACCGCTGGCTCATTTGCGATCGAGTTGGTCTCTAACGGCTGGCGCGAGGAAGCTATACGACCGACGGTGTGTTCGCCAACTTTAACCGGTGTGTGCTCACCGTCCGCCTGCGTGCAGAGGCCGACACTCGTACGGAGCACCAAAGTCTCAGCGTCAGGCTCGAGCATCCAGATTCCGGTGAACTCCGCATTCACTCCGCGCTTGACCGCTTCGGCACATTGGCGCATGGTGACATCACAAGCTTCAGACCGAACGAGGGCGGCGCCGATTTCCGAGTGCATGCAGTCGAGGCGGGCGCCCACCGTCAGGGCTGTCGCCTGTTCTTCGAGCTGCTGCGCCTGCTCTCGCGTCCGCACGAGCAGTTCCTCCGTGGCGATACTGTGCGAGAGCACCTGAAGGCTCATCGCAACCACTGGCAGCAGTTCTTCCAGGAGCGCGATCTCTCTGCCGCTGAACGCGCGGAAGGACCCGAACTCGATGACTCCCACCAAGTCGTCATCGGACATCAGTGGATAACAAACCGCTTGTACAGGGGCAGCTCCACCTGATCCCGAGGCAATCCGAAGATAGTCCGGTGGCAGATTCGTGAGCACCGTGGACCCGCGCTGTCGCGCGCACTCCCCGACCAGACCCTCTCCCAGAGAGAAATACTCCTGGGCGCCCGCGATGTCGGAAATCCCGTAGCTTGCCAGGCGCCTCAACCGCCCGGGGTCCTTCTCCCAAACATAGACACCCGCGACCCCTCCACCAAGTAGCGGCATGAGTTTCGCGAGCACCTGCTGACCAAAATCCGAGAGGGATGCCGAACCTTGCACGGCTCCGGTGAGCGCGGCCACGTTCGCTTTGATCCAGCGTTTTTCGTCCATCGCCGCAGCACCCTGCTTGAGGATGTCGATAGAACGCGCCAAGCCCCCGATTTCGCCAGCCTCCCGCGTCGAGGGTACCGCTTGCACGTAGTCGCCGGCGGCAATGGACTCAACCGATGTTTGAAGATTGCGGATGGGATGCACGATCCGGCGGAATGTGAGCAATCCCAAAGTACCGGAGAGCAGCATGGCAACGGCAATGGCAGCGAGCAGTTTCCGCTCGGACTCCGCTATGGCAGTGACGGTTGCCATCCCCGCGTCACCAGCCAACTTCTGGTTGTGCTTGATCCATTCGCTCAGGGCGTTTCCGAGGCGCACGCCCAGTAGAGGGAAAGAGCCAGTCAACAACAGAGCCCTGCCTTCGTTCCTGAGCCGGGCGACAGAGAGCGATATTATTTTCTCGGCTTCGCTTAACCACTCCCGGCTCAAATCGCGAAACTCGATGAATAACCGGCGGTCCCGATCATCCGAGATCAGGCGATCCCCATAGTGAGCCAGTAGACGTGTCAGTTCCGCCGCGTTATGACGCATTGACACGGTGGATTGAAGCTGCTCCTCCTCGTCCTCAGTCAGGAAATAGGTTCGCGCGCTGACTCTCATTTCCGTCAGACTCGACGAAATTTTACCCAGCTCTGCGAGGCTTTCAATTTGCGTTACCGCCACAAACCGACCCTTCTTCTCGATGTTGTTCAGCTGGTACACGATAAAAAGGCCGAGTCCGGCAAGGATGAGGAGGGGTACGGCGAGCAGGAGAGTCAGGCGTGTTGCTATGGTCATAAGATTTCCATGTACATTACGATGCACTTTGGGTTGGGGTCCTCGCTGAAATACCGAATAACGTCCGCCCAGACAACGTCCAGCATCGACCCAAGTAACACCAGAGCGCTGAAGCCGACATTCTCTGTAAGGTGTCCAGTCGAGCACTGTCGTGCAGAAGGCGCCACTCTGGCTTAAGAACGCCACGTGACCCGGAAGATGCATCGACGCAGGGAACGTTGCCTTAACGTGGCCGGCCGGACTCATGACCCCGAGACAGTTGGGTCCAATCATCCTCATACCTGACCGTCGCGCGTAATCGCGCACTTCGTCCTCAAGTTTCTTGCCTTCTGGTCCTGCTTCTCTAAATCCAGCAAAGATGATCGATGCAGCCGAATCTGTTTGGCTGCGTATTCTTTGACTATTCCAGGCACGGTTCTCGCAGGCGTGACCATCACCGCTAGTTCGGGGCTTTCTGGTAGCGCAGAGATTGTGGTGTAGGCCTTGCGACCCATCACCCGCTCTCTACACGAATTGACTGGGTAAACCTGGCCAGGGAACGATTCGGCAAGGAGATTTCTGATTACGGTGTGGCCCACCTTACTCGCAACATCACTAGCACCTACTACGGCAATCGATTTCGGATGCAGAAACGACCGCAGCGAAACCCCCGTCGTTCTTCCGAGCAGTTCTTGAGTGGTCGGCATGGATGGATCCTAAAGGCTCAGAACCGGGCACTCACACTCTCGCATAATTGCGTAGTCATAGGTTCGCAATCGCCCGAATGTTCCGTGTCCGCCACGCCCGATGATCACCAGGCCAGCATTGTGTGATTGAGCGGCATGCTTGACAAAATGCCCAATGTTTCCAGCGCCGACGCAGACGACGGCGTCGGCGCCCGCTAGGTCCTTCATTTCAACGAGACGCTTGCGAGCTGCTTCTATGAGATCGGCACGAAACTCCGCATCCAGGTAGTCTTCGGGAAGGGTTTCTACTGCTGGAACTGCATGGGCCACCGTCAGTCTACTCCCAATTCTCCGCGCGAAGCCCGCGGCGTAGCGAAGAGTGTGGACTCCGATATCATCGAGGTCGACTGCGCAAACGACGTTGCTCAGATTTGGCGGTGCCGGAGGCGGTTCCACGTCGAGATGAGCCGATGTCCAGACCGGACATGGCGTGTCATGGAGAACCTTAGCCGTGACGGAGCCGAGCACGAATCGGCGAAACGGTCCCCGGCCGTGCGTCGGCATCATGATCAAGTCCGCATTTTCGATTCGGGCGTATCGGACGATCTCTTGCGCAGGATCTCTGATGGCCACGTGTCGCCGCACGTTCAGCCCCTGGAACTCATCTGCCACGAATGTATCGAACAAATCGGCCCATCGCTCCAGCTGCGGTTCACAAACGTAAGGCTCTGTTGGCAGTGCCTCCACATGCAACATTGCGATTTCTGCATCGAAGAGGCGAGCGTAGGAGGCAACGTATCGGGCGGCGATCTTAGATTGCGCTGAAAAGTCTACGGGGAAGACAATCTGTTTGAAGCCGATCATTTTTCTCCTCCTTCCTTGCCGTCTTGCACGATTTGCTCCAATCCAGTAAGCCGTTCGTCCGGCGTCCTAAGGTAATATATGCGTCCCCTGGCGCAGCCTTGGGCTATTTGGCGCAGCCAGCCAGCAGCATCGGATGATGATCACCCCCTTTACTGTGTGAGTATTCTCTTTTAAGGTAGCCAGCCGCGTGCAACCCCAGATGCAAATGTCTACGTATGCAACAGGAATTGGCGTTTCGCTCTAGCGCCAATCAACACTTGGGGTAGTTGCAGCCGAGAATGCTGCGGAGATCGACGCATCGTTTCTCACATACGATGGCAAACTGCAAGTCGTGAATTCGATAGAGGCAGCACTGCAGCCTCTTCGAGCGTCGTTTTGTACCGTCGTGCTTTGCGAGGCCACCCTATCCGATGGATTGTGGAAGGATCTAATCCGTAAGCGGAGTGGATGTGTCCACATCCAGAAACAATCGTTCCGTCCCGTATCCGCCGAGTCGGCACTCTGGGGCGAGGTACTCAACTGCGGTGGATACGACCTGCTGCAGATGCCGCCCGAAACTCTATTCAACAGTAAGGCCGGGAAGGCTCGCAACCCCGCGATCGAACTAAGCCTGGCACGCGAATTGACGAGGGTGAGCTAAAACATGCGCTCTTGTTTGCGCGGATTGGTCTGCTAACGGCGCCTCCATTTTGCCGTGTGCGCCTCCAGTGACGGGATCGGGACAGCACGATCTCGTTTGGCGCGTGCGTCCGTAGACAGACCCTACGATCAGCCGAACATTCCGCGACTGATCCGGTACACACCGCTACATTCCAGAGCGCCGCTCCTCCGGTTCAAGTATCGGCGTGATGATCTAAGCGCCCCACCCCTTACGCTACGGTCAGCAGATATACGGACATTACCAGTCCTATCCCGATGAGCAACGCCGCTAACGCAATGCCTGTTACAGACGGCCGTCCTGTTACATCGCGCCCTTGGTTCAGATCGCGGATGGTCTTGATGTGCTGAAACGCTGACACTCCGTTTATCACGACACCAATCACAACTAATGCTGTTCCTGTCCAAAGTGAGAATCCAGACGATTTCACAGGAACGGTGGCAGCGGTCGATCCAATCTCTCGCAAGATCATCCCGAAGCGAGCCACCACAAAGCCGAACCCCATAAGCGCTAAGGCAGTACGAATCCAGGCGAGAAAGGTTCGCTCAGCGGCAAAATACACCCTTGGGTCTTTGTCTGGCTCTGGCATATGTTCGCCGATAACCTCTATTCAGAATCCACCACGGGATGGCCCGCGCCTGTTTTGCCATCGTTGTGCGTCCGGTCCAGCGCCTTCAGGCACGCCTCCATCAGTTGCTGCCGAGCTTGCCTGCCAATCGGCTCTGGCAGTTCGGTCGGGCGATGCTGGCGGCAAAGTTCGACAGTTCTGCGAAGGCTCTGTGCGAATTCGATGCAAGCTGGACATTCAGAGAGATGAGCTTCGACTTCCGGGCAAGCTTCCGGCGGCAGCTTCGAATCAAAATAGTGCGATAATAGCGCAAGTATCTCCCTGCAATTGTTAAGGCGCTCATCCGACTCCATCTGAACCTCCCCGAACGATAATCCCCGCGTCAGGGCAGGGACGCTGCTACGAATTTATTTATCCTGTCTTAGGGCCAGGCGCGTGCGATGCAAACGAGTCATCTTCAGTCACATCAAGAATCTAAGAAGTCTCCTGTGTGGAAAGTTCCAACGACATCGCGGAGCGGAACGACCGACCTGTAGAGTTCCGGGAACTCACCGCCCGCCCGTTCGACCCCTCGCTCATCTTGGGTTGCAACACACGTGCATCGGGAAGGATGAACCAGTCAGCGGTCAAAATGCTTCGGCGTGGCCGGTAATTAACTGCCTCATCGGTTCAATTTCAATGTCCTGTTCCAAGGCTGCTTCTCGCCCCTGATTGTAACGGGGCATTATCGCTCTAGCTACCGCGATTCTGATGATTGAGCGGCAGTGCAATGACGCACCGCGACGAATGCAGGCTCATTACCATCCGATCCCCCTATGCCTTAGCCAGCATCGCAGTATTAAGTACGACGTCAATGTGCGGCTGGGCCAACAATGTATTGTGAATCAGGCACGCTCGTACGGCTCGCAGAATGGCGCCTTCATGCCTTTCTCCCAACCCGGGGGACATCACTTCGATCTGGAATGAAGCCAGCCTCGCCGGCTGCTGTTCTTTTTCTGCCGTAACCCGGACCTTTAGGTTTTGCATCGGCAGATTCCGCACCTTCAAATATTGGGCGGCATAGTGCGCGGCGCAGGTGGCGAGTGAAGCCAGCAGGAACTCTGGTGGCGACATACCGGCGCCAGCACCTCCGTTTTCGCGAGGCTGCTCGCAAATCACTCGATGTTCGCGAGCCGCTACTTCGAACCTCGAATCGTTTAGATATTGCGCTGTTACTTCCATAAATTCTGTCTCTTGTGTTCCTGGATGCAGGCGAACCGCCAAACGTGACGGCGTCACGTCGGCAAGAAAAATGCATCCTCAACAACTAGAGATGCCCCGAATGGCGATTAATATGTTCCGTTTTCGTTCAGTTGACGGTGTGGCTGGCCGTTGTGGTTGGGTTACTGCGTGATTTGGCTCAGCTATGGGTGAATTGACCTAACAAGAGTACTGGCCGGAGGACATGGAAGGTGAGCGAAGTATGAAAACAGCGGCAATTCTTCTGATGATCTCGCTCGTATCCGCCCGGGCGCAAGACGCAATGTCGCTCCAGGAAGCGGTTCGCCTGGCGCTGGCTCGAAATAAGTCTCTCCAGGCATCTGGCGCCGGCGAGAAAGCCGCACAGAGTCGGATAGCGGAGGCCCAGGCAGGATTTTTGCCCAAAGTCAATTACTCGGAATCATGGACGCGCAGTAACAATCCAGTGTTCGTCTTTTCCTCTCTACTCACACAGCATCAGTTTGACGAGCAGAATTTCCGGATTGGACCTTTGAACCGGCCTGATTTTCTGAACAACTTTCAGTCGCTCGTGACCGCAGATCAGACCCTCTACGATGCGGGTCAAACGAAGCATGCAGTCCATTCCGCCAGGCTGACAAAGGATTTTGCGAGCGAAAACCGGCGGCTGACCGAGATGGAAGTGATCGCTGCGGTTGTTCATGCCTACTATGCTGCGGTCCTAAGTGCGGAGCATTTGAACGTGGCGAGCCAGGCCACGCGCTCGGCGCAAGCTGATCTCCAGCGGGCTCAGGCGATACGGCTTGCCGGAATGTCAACCGACGCAGACGTGCTATCGATCCGAGTACACATCGCCGGAGTACAGGAGCAGAGAATCCGCCGGTCTGCGGACCGTGATGTGGCGCGTGCAGTTCTGAACGAAGTAGTGGGCCTCCCGCTTGACACTCCGCATAACTTGACCACCGGGTTAGCCCGAGCGAGTCTGCAAGACAGTTCGTTGGCCGAGTCTGAATCCAGCGCTCTGATAGAAAGAGCCGAAGCTCGGCAGGCGAAGCTCGCCGTTAGCTTGGCTGAAAGCCAGATGGCGGCTGCACGCAATAACATGTTGCCGCAGGTCGTAATGCGCGGAGCCTTTGAAGCTGACAGGCAGCGATTTCTCAATCAGGGTGGGGCGAACTGGCTCGTATCCGTTGGCCTGCGCTGGAACCTGTTCAACGGGTTCAGTGATAAAGCACGAATCGAGGAGACGAAGTCGCTGTTACGTCGCAGCGAGGCTGAAGGCGAACGTGCCGGATCCACCATCCGCTTGCAGGTTCGGCGGGCCTTTGCCGACCTGCAAGCGGCGGAGCAGCGTATCGAAGTGGCGAAGGCATCGGTTGAAGAGGCTGAAGAGAGTCTTCGCATCACTCAGAACCGCTACGAGGCAGGGATGAGCAATGTCACCGACTTAATCCGCAATGAGACGGCCGTGCTGGAGGCTCGAACTCGTTACCTCGCCGCGATTCACGACCAGCGCATTGCAGCGACGATGGTGGAACTGGCCTCCGGCAGGCTTAACGCAAACTCGGAGGTCCTAAACTAGATGCCCCACGCGAAGCTCCTTCCAATCTCTTTCGTGATCTGGTTAGCCGGCTGCGGTGAACGAGACGTTGTCGCCTCCCGTGAGCCGTCTCCAGCCTTCGCCGCAGGTATCGTGACCGCAACGTCGCAACAATGGCCGTCGGTTTATGAGGCGACCGGAACGGTGCGCACCCGCTCATCGGCAATAATCTCGGCTAAGTGGATGGGATACGTTCGGGAGGTGAAAGTGCAGGTGGGTGACCGCGTACGCGAGGGACAATTGCTCGTCTCGCTGGACACACGTGACCTGGACGCCAACGCGAATCGTGCCATGGCAGGTCGTGAGGAAGTACGAAGCGGCATTGCCGAGGCCGAAAGTGGAGTTGCCATAGCGAAAGCCAATCTCGAACTAGCGCAGGTTACCTTCAAACGTATAAACGAGCTGTATGAGAAGAAGTCAATCTCCGATCAGGAGTTTGACGAGGCTTCCGCAAAGCTCAAAGCGGCACAAGCGGGCTTCGAAATGGCGCGAGCCAAGCGCGTTCAACTCGATTCGAAGCTGGCGCAAGCCGACCAGGAAGTCCGCGGCAGTCAAGTGACGCAGAGCTACGCGGAGATACAAGCGCCTTTTACCGGAATCGTTACTGCGAAATCCGTTGAGCCTGGCAATCTTGCCGTGCCCGGGGCGCCGCTGCTCACCATTGAGCGAGACAGTTATCGACTGGAGGCAGCTGTAGAAGAATCGAAACTGACGACGATTCAACTCGGCCAGTTGGTGTTCGTCACGCTCGACGGAATCAATCGCCGGTTTGACGCTCGTGTTTCGGAGATCGTGCCCGCAGTGGAAGCCGCCTCTCGCACCTATACGGTGAAGATGGATTTGCCTGCTGTGCCGACATTGCGGTCCGGTCTGTTTGGACGAGCTGTATTCCGCGTCGGCGCCCGCTCGTTACTCGCAATATCTTCGGCGGCTGTCACCGAACGCGGCCAACTCCTGTCAGTTTTTGTGGTCGATGGAGATGTAGCTCGAACACGCCTGATCACGGTCGGCCAAAAGGCGGACCACCAGGTCGAAGTGCTCTCCGGTTTAAACGTCGGAGAGAAAGTAGTTTCTCCTGTTCCTCAAGGTCTCTCCGATGGAGCCCGAATCGAGGTCAACCGTGAGCGTTGAACGACAACTCGGTTTGGCCGGTACGTTTGCGAAAGCCTGGATCGGCTCGAAGTTGACGCCCTTGCTGATCGGAGGATCGATATTGCTCGGCGCCTTCGCGGTTTGGAAGCTTCCGAGGGAAGAAGAACCGCAGATCGTGGTACCGATGGTGGACGTTTTCGTCCAAATGCCGGGAGCTTCGGCACGCGAAGTCGAAGAGCGCGTCACCAAACCGATGGAGAAGCTGCTCTGGGAGATTCCCGGAGTGGAGTACATCTATTCGACATCCAGTTCCGGCATGTCGATGGCGATCGTCAGATTTCTTGTCGGCCAGGATGAAGAGAAGAGTATTGTACGGCTGAATCAGAAGTTGTCTGCAAATCTGGACCTGATTCCTCCGGGCGCCTCGCCGCCGCTAATCAAACCTCGTTCGATTGATGACGTGCCGATCCTGGCGCTGACTTTCTGGAGCAAACGCTACGGTGATTTCGAGCTGCGACGGATCGCAGCTCAGGTTCACGATGCGATCAAGCAGACGCCGGATGTATCAGCCGTCACACTGATTGGGGGGCAGCGACGAGAGATTCGCGTTGCCATTGACCATTCCCGGCTCGCCGCTTACAACCTTTCGCCCCTGCAGGTGTTGAGAGCGCTTGGCACTTCGAACAGCCGTTTACGATCCGGTGAGTTCGCCAGTGGCAACCAGCAGTATCTGCTGGAGGTCGGAAGCTTGCTTACCTGCGCCGACGATGTCCGGAATGTCGTGGCAGGTGTCGCAAGCGATAAACCCATTTTCGTTCGAGACGTCGCCCGCGTTATTGACGGGGGAGAAGAGCCTTCCCAGTACGTACGCTTCTCGGACGGCGGAGGATTCTATCCTGCGGTAACGATCGCGGTCGCCAAACGCAAAGGCACAAACGCCGTTACTGTCGCAGAAGCTGTGCTCACGCGTTTGGAACCCCTGCGCGGCGGCGTCATTCCTTCCGACGTTGAAATGACAATCACACGGCATTACGGCGATACGGCCAAAGAAAAGTCCAACGAGTTGCTATGGCACATGCTCATCGCTGTCGTGTCGGTTAGTGTCCTGATTGCGCTCACGCTGGGTCTTCGGGAATCTTTGATTGTGTTTACGGCTATTCCCGTGACGCTGGCGCTTACGCTCACAGTCTTCTATCTGTATGGCTACACCTTAAACCGGATTACGCTGTTCGCCCTGATCTTCTCCATCGGCATCCTCGTTGACGACGCGATTGTGGTCGTTGAGAACATTGTTCGCCATTGGCGCATGTCGGCGAATCACGACCGATCGCCATTCGAGGTCGCTTTGGAAGCCGTGGACGAGGTAGGCAACCCTACGATTCTGGCAACACTTGCCGTAGTGGCAGCGATCCTGCCCATGGCATTCGTCGGTGGTCTGATGGGGCCGTATATGCGTCCGATCCCAATCGGCGCGAGCGCCGCGATGCTGTTCTCACTCATTGTCGCGTTCCTGGTGACGCCGTGGGCGGCCGTGCGGATTCTTAAGCCCGGCGGCGGGCATCACGATGGTGAACGTGAAGACGTCGTGACTCGTATATATCGCCGGATCATGGGAGGACTCCTCCACCGCCCGATGTTGCGCTGGAGTTTTCTTAGCGGCGTTTTGATCATGCTGCTCGGATCTGTCTCGCTGTTTTACGTTGGCTTCGTCAAGGTGAAAATGCTGCCGTTCGACAACAAGAGCGAGTTTCAGGTGATCATTGACATGCCAAACGGTACAACGCTCGAAGAGACAGCTCGTGTTACGCGGTTGCTGGCCGAGGAGACGCAGAAACAGCAAGAGGTGGTGAATGTCGAGACCTATGTGGGGACGGCATCGCCATACAACTTTAACGGTTTGGTACGTCACTACTATCTGCGCCGCGGTCCGAATGTCGCGGATATCCAGGTAAACATATTGCCCAAGGGCGAACGAAACCTCCAAAGCCACGAAATCGCCAAGCGCGTGCGAATACGGCTCGAACCTATCGCGCAACAACACGCGGCGCGCATCAAGGTCGCCGAGGTGCCGCCCGGCCCACCGGTGCTGCAGACCCTGGTCGCAGAAGTGTACGGGCCGAGCCTCGAGGGCAGGATCACGCTCGCGCGGCGCGTTCGTGATCTGTTTAAGCAGACGAATGGAATTGTCGATGTCGATTGGTATGTGGAGGACGACCAGCCCATCTACCGGATGGTCGTCGATCAAGAGAAGGCGGCGCTGAACGGCATTTCGAACGACGATATCACGAGAGCGATGCAAGTCGCCTCCGCAGGTTATGTAGCCGGATTGCTCCATCAGGAAGTGGAAAAGGAAGACGTTCCCCTCAAGGTACGCCTGGACCGTTCCGCACGTTCCGATATCGATCGCATCCAGACCATCAAGGTTGCGGGCCGCAGTGATCGCCTGGTCGCCCTCAGCGAGTTGGTTAGCATCGAAAACTTAAAAGAAGACAAGAGTATCTATCACAAGAACTTAATGCCGGTAACCTACGTAACGGCTGACATCGCCGGTGTGATGGAGAGTCCGGTCTATGCGGTTCTCCAACTCGGCCCCGAGATCGACAAGTTCAAGATTCCAGCCGGCTATAAGGTCGAGCAGCATATGGCCGCGATCCCCTCTGATCCGGAGCGCTACTCGATGAAATGGGATGGCGAGTGGCACATTACCTATGAAGTATTTCGCGACCTCGGAATAGCGTTCGCCGCTGTGCTGATCCTGATTTACGGGTTAGTTGTGGGTTGGTTTCAATCCTTTCTCACGCCGCTGATTATTATGGCGGCGATCCCCTTCTCGCTTGTAGGCATATTGCCCGCGCACGGCTTGCTGAACGCGTTCTTCACTGCGACTTCCATGATCGGCTTCATCGCCGGAGCCGGCATTGTTGTCAGGAATTCGATCATTCTGGTGGATTTCATCGAACTACGGCTGCAGGAAGGCATGCCACTCGATCAGGCGGTCATCGACGCGGGCGCGGTCCGCTTCCGCCCGATGATGCTCACTGCGGCTGCAGTAGTCGTCGGCTCCTCGGTGATCCTGTTCGATCCGATCTTCCAGGGTCTCGCGATTGCGCTGATGGCGGGCGAGATCGCCTCGTTGTTACTGTCGCGAATGACCGTTCCCGTTTTGTTTTATCTCTTCAACCAAAAGAGGAGGGTTGTATGACTGTAGAACGTTATCTGCGCTTGATCGCCGGCGCGTTTGTAATGTTGAGCTTGGCGCTCGGTTATTGGGTAAATGCCTATTGGTATTTGTTCACCGCCTTTGTCGGTCTGAACCTGTTTCAGTCGGCGTTTACTGACTGGTGTCCGATGATGACGATACTCAGGAGGGCCGGAGTGGCGAAGGACCGTGGGTGAAATCACGCACTTGGGTAAGATCACGCATATCTTGCTTTACTAAAGCCTAGCTAACAATGCACGTGCGACTGGAACGAGCCGTGCGATTGAAATCACTGAAAGGGAGGTTGCACATGCCGGTCTTAGCTGTGCTCATCATCGCAGCCGGGCTAATCGCCTTAATTAACATGTGTCAAGCCATCCTATAGAATCGCCTCTGCGTGCAACCGCAAGATATGGGCTGCTGGCGGAACCGTCATACATCCACACGCAGGGACTCTGGCACTAGCCCTGCTCAGTGTGCTCTTGATCGGCTTAGGGGTACCTTCTTGGCGAGGCTTTGAACTTCTGAATGGAATGACTCGGCGCTAGACCAATACAACGTAGGAAATCTTGCAAAGTGGGTCAGTCTGGATTTCTTTCAACGTCTTTCGGACATGTTACAGCTCGGTCAGCGTCTATTGTTGGGTGAGGAGCGGTAGCAATTTACGTATTCTTACTGTTCCCTGAGATCGCCAGAGGCGAGGAGGTGTTGGTTTACAGTACTGCCTTCTCGAATGCAGTTTTTCTGCTGGTCGGAGGATTCACTGGGGGCGTGTGGCCCGGCACATTCGCCTTCACGTCGTTTCAGCTCTTCGGAAAGCGGAGAACCGCGCCAAGCTTGAACAGGACACTGTCGCGCGGTCGATCCAGCAAGGGCTCCTTCCAGCGACTGTGCCGAAGATCAACGGGTTTGACATTGTGGGATGGAATAAACCTGCGGATGAGACTGGCGGCGACTACATCGACTGGCAGCAACTTGCGGATGGACGCGTCGCCGTCACGGTTGACGACGTGACAGGCCACGGCATTGGTTCTGCACTCTGTATGGCCTCCTGTCGCGCATACCTCCGCGCCGGCTTCGTCACAGAACCGGATCTACGCAGTTTCCTCGGCCACTTGAATCAATTGCTGCATCAAGACCTTCCTACTGAGAAGTTCGTCACTCTGGCAGCCGGGATTCTGAACCCGGTTGACCCCACTCCTGCACTTAATTTCAGCCGGTCATGGGCCACTGCTTTTCTATTCATCGAATGAGAATGTTTTCCACGCCTACGATGCTCAAGGCGTACCGTTAGGACTTTTACCGCGCTTCAGCCACGCTGCCCCACAGACGCTGACGTTCGCTCGCGGGGACATTCTGGTATTGGTTACCGATGGATTCCTAGAGTGGGCGAACGCAAGTGATGAGGATTTCGGAGAAGACAGGCTGAAAGAACTGATCCGTGACAACCGTGACAAGCCATCAGTAACGATAATTGCAGAGTTGTGTTCGGTAGTCATCAAGTTTTCGGGGTCGATGCCGCAGCTTGACGACTTGACTGCCCTGGTAATAAAGCGTGTTTAGAGAAAAATAGATCCGTGGACGCTTGGCCCGAATCATCGGGTACCAGAGCACATGCCAAAAGCTATGAAGAAATCAAAAGCGAAGAAGCAAACTGTCACCCAAGACTCGCGCATGGGCCGCAAAGACTATGAACAGGAGCTCCGGAATCTTCAGGTGGAGCTTTGCCGGCTGCAGGATTGGGTAAAGCGCGAAGGCAAGCGCCTGATCATTTTGTTTGAAGGCCGCGACGGGGCCGGAAAAGGCGGAACTATTAAAGCGATCACTGAGCGTGTCAGCCCGCGGGTATTCCGCGCGGTCGCGCTTCCCGCTCCTTCCGACCGTGAAAAGTCACAGATGTACATTCAACGATACATGGCGCACTTCCCCGCCGCGGGGGAGATTGTCATCTTCGATCGAAGCTGGTACAACCGGGCAGGAGTGGAGTACGTCATGGGTTTTTGTACCGAGGAGCAGCATCGCAGGTTCCTCGAGCTCTGCCCGGTTTTCGAGAAATACGTTGTATCTAGTGGAATCTTGTTGATAAAGCTCTGGCTGGAGGTCAGTTCCGACGAGCAGGAGCGTCGCTTCAAAGCGCGCATCGAAGACCCCGTTCGTCAGTGGAAGCTCAGCCCCATGGATTTGCCCTCCCGTTCGCGCTGGTACGACTACTCGAGAGCTCGCGACCAGATGCTGGATGCGACCGATACTGAGATGTCGCCATGGTATGTCCTGCGGTCCGACGACAAACGTCGAGCACGACTCAACTGCATTTCGCATGTGCTGAGTTTGATTCCGTATGAGCAGACGCCCAAGCAAAAAATTGAATTGCCAAGTGTCTCTAAGAAAAAATCATATGATGATCAGGCAACGCTGAATGACAGACGATTTGTGCCATTCGAAGTACTGACCTGTCTCGGCTTTGACGTCAGAACCGTAATGAGACATAAATAAACCCGCCGGGCCCCGGGAAGAATCAAGTTTACGCAAAGTGCTCGGAGCATACAATGCGTAACAAGACGGCTGCGGGTCCCCAAACAACGACAGAGTTTCAGACGATCGCCAAACTTCTTGATCATTATGGATGTGGAGCCGTGCGTTTCAGCGGGGCCAGCGATGCTCTTTTCGAACGTCACCTGCTTTTTGACAGGACAGTCGATGTAACGACAGCAACCGCCCGCGATCGCTTTGAAGCGGCTGCCCGCTCGGTGCGTGACGTTCTCTCTCAACGTTGGCTATTGACAGAGAAAACCTACGATCGTCTGGACCCGAAACGCCTCTATTACCTCTCGATGGAGTTCCTCATCGGTCGATCGCTGGCCAACAACATTACCAACCTTCTGCTCGATCCGTTGCGAAATCAGGGCACGCTGGAAAACTTCAACTGGTTGGAAATATTGGAGGAGGAACCCGATGCAGGACTGGGCAACGGGGGCCTCGGACGGCTCGCGGCATGCTTCATTGAATCAGCCGCGACAATGCAACTTCCGGCGATGGGCTACGGTCTCCGATATGAGTACGGCATGTTTAGTCAGTCCATTCGCGACGGTTGGCAGCAGGAAAAGCCGGACCACTGGCTGCGCGCGCCAGACCCGTGGGAGATAGCTCGTCCAAATGAAAAAGTCGAAATCGAACTGGCGTGCTCGTTCGAACTCAGCGGCGGCGGCTTTCGCTCCATTCCAGGAAAGCCATCCACTCTGATTGGTGTTCCATATGACCGTCCGGTCGTCGGATACGGTGGTTCCACGATCAACACGCTGCGGCTGTGGGAAGCGGACGCTCCGGACTACTTCGATTTTGCCGAATTCAGCAGCGGCGATTTTGTCGAGGCGCTGGCTAATACTCTCTCTGCCGACACTCTGGCACGGGTTCTTTACCCGGACGATTCAACAACTGCAGGACAAGGACTGCGTCTTCTACAGGAGTATTTCCTGGTTGCCTGCTCGCTGGCAGACGTGGTGCGCCGCTTCCGCCGCAGCAACTCCGACTGGGGTCTGTTCCCCGAAAAAGCAGCCATACAGATGAACGATACCCATCCTGCGATGGCAGTGCCCGAACTCATGCGCATTCTGCTGGATGAGGCGCATCTTGGATGGGACGAGGCCTGGCACATCACTACAAACACGCTGGCGTACACAAATCACACACTGCTGCCCGAAGCGCTCGAGAAATGGCCGCTTCAGTGGTTTGAAATAATGCTGCCGCGACAGCTTGAAATCATCTACGAGATCAATCGTAGATTCCTCGACGACGTTCGGACGAGGTTCCCGGGCGATGACGGACGCGTTCAGCGGGTAAGCCTTGTGGAGGACGGCTCCGGGAAGAAAGTGCGCATGGCAAATCTAGCGATTGTCGGTTCGCATAGCACGAACGGTGTAGCTGCGATTCACTCTGAGCTGCTACGCAAGACAACCGTGAAAGATCTGGCAGAGATTTTCCCGGAGCGTTTCAACAACAAAACCAACGGTGTAACGCCACGACGGTGGCTGCTGCTGTCGAACCCTGCCCTGGCCCGGGTCATTAACGACGCTATCGGCAATAGCTGGATCACAAACCTCAATGAGCTCGGCAGGCTGAAACCGCTCACCGTCGACACAGGTTTTCGCGATGCAGTCCGCAAAGCTAAGCGCGATGCTAAATCCCTGTTTGCCGATTGGTTCCGATGGTCTTCAGGGCAGACGGTAGATCCCGACACAATCTTTGATTGCCAAATCAAACGCATTCACGAATACAAGCGGCAGTTATTGAATGCCATCAGAATCGTCGTGCTCTACAACCGGCTGCGGGAAAACCCTGAGCTCGAAATGCAGCCACGGACATTCTTCTTTGGTGGCAAGGCTGCGCCTGCATATCATCTCGCCAAGCTCATCATCAAATTCATCAACAATTTGGCCGGTACCATCGATGGCGATCCCCTGGTTCGCGGTCGTCTGAAAGTGGTATTCGTACCTGATTATTGTGTGTCCGTAGCGGAGCGCTTGATACCGGCGACAGACCTCTCCAACCAGATCTCGACGGCGGGCTATGAAGCCAGCGGCACCAGCAACATGAAGTTCATGATGAACGGGGCACTGACCATCGGTACGCGGGATGGGGCGACCATCGAGATGGCCGAGGAAGCAGGGGAAGAAAACTTTTTCCTATTCGGTCTCACTACGGAACAAGTAGCCTCCAGCCGCGGTTGGTACAACCCTCACTGGCACTACGAAAACGAGCCAGAGACACGAGCAGCCCTAGATCTCATCTTCTCAGACCACTTCAGCCGGAACGAACCAGGCGCCTTTGATCCACTGCGCGATGTGCTCCTCACAAGAGGAGACTTCTACATGCATCTGGCAGATCTGACGTCTTACCTTGACGCTGACCGGCGGCTAATGGACCTTTATGCTGATCCCGATGCTTGGGCGAGTAAAGCCATTTTGAACGTGGCGAGCTCCGGCAAATTTTCGAGTGACCGCACGATTGCTGAATATGCGGCCGACATCTGGAATGTAAAGGCATGCCCGGTGTCATAGAGCAGAAATCAACGTTATCGCTCCTGTGAAAGAACCCAATGGACACCTCGAGTCAGGATTCGAAAACCTCTCCTTTCCCATTGGGATATCGCGCTTCGGGTTTGCTACTTCACGTAACATCGTTGCCATCGCCATACGGAATCGGTGATCTCGGGGCGAGTGCGTTCGCCTGGATTGACCGTCTGCGCGAGTCGGGCCAAACGTGGTGGCAAGCCTTGCCGCTGGGGCCAACGGGCTATGGCAACTCGCCGTATCAATGCCTCTCGTCGTTCGTTGGCAATGGGCTTTTAATCAGCCCCGACCTTCTGATAGAGGATGGCCTTCTACAGCGGAAATTGCATCCCGGCTCCAATCCCTATTGCACGATAAACACCCCAACACACTAGGGCCGAGAAAAAGCTGTTGAACGCGACTGGCCGGTACTTCCATGCCGACCCGGTGGATCGAACCGCCTCGCTCCCGTAAACTCCGCAAAGAGGCGCCAATCCCAGCGAGGGTAGTTCGTCTGCCATGAATAAGGACGATATCCATAGACTGCTGAGTAGGAGAACAGGTCCGGCCGACGGTCACCCCTCGCTTCAGAATACCGTTGATAGCTGGCACCGACCCAGATGTACTGACTCCTTGATGCCACACCGGACACACCGCCGACAAGGTATCCAACACCGCTATTCAAGTTTCTGAAAGGTTCCGGTTCTGTTTGGGGTCCTGGAATGAGAATTCCGGCTACGGCAGTGCTTTCGATGCGCTTTCCCGGCCATATCCTTGCGTTGGAATCGCCACCACGCGAGCGCGCTAAAGTCTCGACTGATCGGCGTATTGAGTGTTATGGATGAACGAGGGTATGCATCGCCCCCGGAGGAAACACACGAAAGGCATCTACCTCGTGACCACAGTGGAGCCGACGCCGCCAGCCTGAGATTTCCGGTAAGTCCGTAGGAAAGTTCGGCCTGGAGAGCGGAAGCCACACCAGCAGTGCCGTTTCGGCCGCTTGCTCCCAGATTGACGCTCCAGCCTTTTTCCGGGTTCGTTGGCGTCGCAAGGCCAAAGACCGGGCCATGATCCGCGGCAGTCAGCAGTTGGCCGACGAACAGGATTACGGCCAGCGGCCTCATCCCAGAATTCAGACTTATTCTAAGCACCTTGCTTCACTCTCATTCCGATTAGAACGAAAGACGGGCACTGATCTGTATTTGCCGGCCTGGGGCAGCAGCCGCCGTAATGGTCCCAAATTGCGCCGTGTTGACAAACCGGTCTGGAGTGCCGAAACCAATCGACGCCCCCGGGCGGTCTTTCGTCGAGACGAGGCACACAGGCTCAGAAGCGCGGGTGATTCTTGGCAAACAGTGGCCCGTAAACTGGGTGTAAGGATAGGGAGTGTGCGGTGAGCTTGCTAAGAGCCGCCGCGTGACGACACCCATGCCAAAAACCTCCAATCGGTTTTTGGTAACAGTTCAGCGAAACTGCGGCCGGGGGCATGAATAAAATTGGCCGCACCGGCGCACGTCGCGACTGAAGCTAACAGAAACTCTGGCGGCGACACACTCGAGTCAGCACCTCCGTTTTCGCGAGGTTGGTCGCAAATCACTCGATGGTCGCGAGCCAACTTTCAAAATCGCTTAGATATTTCGCTTGCTACTTTCATAAATGCTGCCTCTTGTAGTCCTGGGTGCAGGCGACCGCCAAACATGTCGGCGTCAAGTCCGTAAGAATAATGTATCCTCCAAAACTAGAGAACGCCCAATGACGATCAATATGTTGCGTCTTCGCGCAGGTGGCGGTGTTGCTGGCCGATGTACTGTGGGTTTGCTGCGTGATTTGGCGCAGTCGTGAGCGAAATTGACCTTAAGAAGAGAACTGGCCGCAGGACTTGGGAGGCGATCGAAGTATGAAAGAGCGACAATTCTTCTGGTGGTCTCGCTCGTGTCTGCTCGGGGCACAAGATGCAATGTCGCTCCAGGAAGCGGTTCGCCTAGCGCTGGCCAAAAACAAGTCCTTCCAGGCTCTATTCAGCTACTGTTTCTCCAGCAAGGCTTCGAACTTACATCGCCGAGCAGCCTGGGCTGGCTCTTATCTTTTCTGGTGCTTAGCTGCGGTTTATGGGCTATTGAGTTCATACGTAGGTAATGCGACTGCAATGGTTAGAGCTGCCAGTCCACAACTGAGCTCAATAAGGAATAGATGATGATCGGCTCAGAATCACGGTGCGGATCCCTCTGGCACTTCGATAGCTGGCGGTCGACTCCACTTCTTGTTTCGCCGCAGTTCATGCGGGATGCCGGTTCGTGGCTATATAGTTGCACGTAAGTCGGTAACGACAAGGTTCTTATGCGGACGACAACTCCCTTTCGAAGCATTCTTTTCCCGACGGATTTTTCAAAGTCAAGCGAAGCCATCACCGACCATGCAGTTGGACTGGCCAAAGCAGCGGGCGTAAAAGTGTGGATCTTGAACGTAGTCCCCCGAGTGGAAGAGTGGCACGGGGTTTCGGAAACCTACTTTGGTCCGTTTAGCACCGCAGCTATAGTTGCCTTTGAGAAGAATCGGCAGAGTATAGAGGCGGAGCGGCTCAAGATGTTAGAGCATTTTCAGGCGAAACATTTTGCCTCCGTGGAGAGCGAAGTTTCGGTGAGATCGGGCGGCGTAGAAGAGGTGATTATCGATTTTGCCGAAGAGAAGGACATTGGGTTGATTATGATGCCGACTCGCGCTCTAGGACGCCGACGACAATTTCTCATCGGCTCAATAACCGCAAAAGTTCTTCACGACGCCCCTTGTTCGGTTTGGACTAGCCCTCATCCAAGAGAACTGAGTCCGTTTCGTCCATATCGTCGGATCGTTCTCGCGATCGACTATCGATCCTTGTCCATTCCATTGCTAATCCGCGCTTCCGAGTTCGCCGAGCTTTTCGGCGCCAGTCTGAGTGTCTTGAGCGCGATTCCGAGTTCGCCTGTCGGCGGTCCGCAACTGGTGCAAACACTGAAGAGGGATCTGGAGGCTGCGTTGGAAAAGCAGCTCGGGGAAAGCAAAATCAAGGCCTCGATTCGCTTGCTGGAAGGCAATCCTGGCGACGTTATCTGCGAAGCGGCCGAAGATATTGAAGGAGCCGATCTGATTATTACAGGTCGCGGCCGGCTCGACGAGGCGGCAGGGCACGTACACAGTCACAATTACGAGATCATCTGGAACGCACCGTGTCCGGTGATAACACTTTAGGTGTGCTCCGGAAATATTCGATGCATGCCGACACTAAACATGTTACGTCGCAGCGGACTCCCTGACCGGAAGTCTCGAGGTGCATTGGAGGGAGTAAGAGATGAACGTCGGTATCGTTGGGTGTGGTCTTGTCGGCGGTAGCGCAGCGTATGCGCTCACATTGGGCGGCATAGTCACGGAAATCGTGCTTGTCGATCTCAACGCCAACCTCGCTCGGGCGCAGGCAGAGGATCTTCTTCATGCCACACCGTTTTCCGCCCCGGTGCGAATCATGGCCGGCGACTACGCGGACCTTGAAGGGTTCGGATTAGTTATCCTGGCGTGTGGTGTTGGGCAACGGCCCGGGGAAACGCGTCTCGAGCTCCTGAAACGCAACGCCCGCGTGTTCGAAACGGTTGTTCCCCAAGTGATGAGATATGCGCCCGACGCTATCCTGTTGATCGCCTCGAATCCTGTGGATGTGATTACGCAGATAGTGACCGACATAGCGGGGATTCCTTCGCAACGGGTGATCGGCTCGGGTACGATTCTGGACACTGCGCGGTTTCGGGCTTTGATCGCAGAAGCCCTCGGTGTTTCACCCAAATCGGTCCACGCCTATGTGATTGGCGAGCACGGCGACTCGGAGGTGCTGCTGTGGTCTAGCGCCAGAGTCGGCGGTATAAGCCTCACAGATTTTGCTGGTCAAATCGGAGTCCAGGTGAGCCGCGACACCGGGATGCGTATCGATGATGGTGTTCGGCGGGCGGCTTACCGGATTATCGAGGGCAAGGGCGCCACCTACTATGGCATCGGTGCAGGCTTGGCGAGAATCGTGCGCGCGGTGCGGAACGATGAGCGTGTGGTACTGACCGTTTCTACCCGCACGGTAGGCGTCGCTGATTTCCCGGAAGTCTGTTTTTCCCTTCCGAGGATTGTTGGCGCCGCTGGGGTTCTGGACACTCTGCGGCCGACACTATCGGAGGAAGAATACGAGGCTCTGATGAAAAGCGTGAGCGTCATTCAAGGCGCCGCGGCAGGCTTGGTTTCCTAATAGGCCAATAACCACCAGATCATTTACAGTCGACCAGGGCTCTGGGGAGCGACGCCAGGCCGCCGCAGACTTTTGCAGACATGTCGTTGCCATCGCTATAGTGGCCACCTCCATTCGGCAACTTCTGGGCAGTCGATACTGTGCTCGTAAGCGTAATTGCGGCAGTCGGTCTGCCGGTCATTCTCGTAAATCTCAATAGTTTGCCGGCACACCGGTTCGGAGAATCTGCCGAAGGGTTCGCGAACGGTAAAAACGCGAATTATTAGCTGACAGGTTGGGTCGCTGGCTCGAGTCTAAAATGCTGATTCCAAATCGCGAAGAGTCAAATATTCACAGATCCACCTGCGATGATGGACAGCCGGGATGAAGGACAACAGTTGGGCACGCATATTGGCCTATGTCACTGGGCTCATAAATCAAGAGTTGCTTTTGCGGAATGAATACCTGGCTGCGGAGAATCGCATACTTCGAGCGCATACTATCGCCGCGGTTGCGGCTCGCCGATCCGCAGAGGTCCACACTCGCCGAGATCGGCAAAGACTCGGCCGCAAGGCGCTGAAAGACGTCGCTTGTGTGGCAAAGCCCGACACGATCCTGACTTGGTATCGCCGGCTCATGCCCTTCGGATTCCACCTCGCGATGGACACCCTGCCCTCCGGAGTCCTGCGAGAGGTTGGCTTTAGGTTCACCTTGGCCTGTTTCCGGCTTTCGCTTTCGTGCCCGTTTAGGTTTCTCCATACCTAGCCTTTCACTCCGGCCAGCGAGGCGTTACCCCCGCTTTTGGATACGGTGCTCCTCATCCGAGCACCGGAGGGACTTCAACCCTCCTGAACAACGCGCTGCTCAGCGCACGCTACGGGGCTCCTGACTTTTGCCCCGGTGGGACTGACTCCCACTGAACATGCCAGCCTTTGCTGGTCACACTAATGGCCAAATACTCGAAGCCCTTGAGAAGCCAACTAATTATGCGAAGCGGCCATGTTGGTTCGCAGCGGGCAGATTGGGAATGTTACGCGAGTTCGCGAACAGTTGTCCTCCGCAGAAACTCCATGCGATGTTTACGCAGCGAGTTTCTCAAGCCAATACTCATGATGGAGCCCGCCGAGAACGGCAGCGCGTCGAACCGAATGGCCAGAAGGAATACGATGTCGATGAGCGCTCTCGGCCGCGATCGGACTTAACTGCGCAGGGATTCTTTACCCAAGACTCATGTGTGGCCTTGCGTGGTTGAAATGCGCGACCCACTGATCTTCGGTACTGCCGGGCACACCGCGAGAACGCCACCTCCAATACCACCGAAAGCCAGTTCGATGCCGAGCAACTACCGTGTCGGGCTTCACGATAGGGAGTACATTCTTCCAGCCACACCAGAAGCGGCGCGGTGTGATCCAGAACAGCCGGTCGCACGAGTTCAATGGTGGCCGTTTCCGTTTGAGGACGGCGAGTTGTTATCGGAGCGCAATGACCTCAAGCGCAGTAGTAGCGCGAGATCGAAAGAACACGCGGAGGCCAAAGAGAAGCGCAAGGAAGAAATGGATCACCAACGACTCTTGTAACACCCGTAACCAATGCGACAACGATCAGCGCGCCCATACCGTAAGTTGATGAATCGAGGACCCCACAGGTTTTGGCGACACACAGTGGCATTCTACACCGCTCTTCGACTAATAAATGGCTTGCCCGGGCATCCAGAATCGGAGCGATCACTGATGCTGCCCCGAGGCACTGCTCGACGCGGCACGTGTTTCATCACACACAACGCCCTGTACGCGCAGCAGCGCCGGAATCGCCGCGGCTGCTGTGCCAGGCTGAGAGCAGCGAAACGATCTTCAAGACTGAAGCTCTGGCGTAAGATGAACTCAGTCGGTTTATATTCGATTTCAATTGAGTTCGGGAGACGCTGCGGATTCCGACGTTCATCGATAATGATTCCGGAGCGTCGATAATGATTCCGAAGTTCCGCCGATAATTACTGGGCGACTCAATGCACACCCAGAAGTGACAGAAACGAAATGATGTTGCGTAGATGTCGCTCGTTTGCAAATTATCGATTCAACTTCGGAATGGCTATCAACAGAAGTTTGGAAAACCTTATCGATTGGATCGGAATGCGCAGAGACGCTCCTGATCTCGCGCGGAGGGTGCATGCCAGCGAACAGGTGCCGGGCCAAAACGACAGGTTCCAGAACATGTGTCGATCGACGACAATCGACGCACCGACGGAATGACCAAAGGTCATCAGGGTCGGATGCGCGGTCCCGTGCTCATCGAGTCCACGGTTGAGCGAGAAATCCTGCAGAGCGAGAAACGCCGCGTGATGCTGATGATTGCTGTGCTCTCGCTTCTCCTGCTGTTTACGCTGACGATCTTCCTGGCACCACAGCTTTACGCGCCTGCCGCTCGTTCCCGGCTGAGATCCGTCTACTGGCCCCTCAGTCTCGTCGTGATGTCGTACCTGGTGTATGAGGGTGTGATCCGACTCTGGCTTGGACGGCTGATCGCAACAAATCGGACGCCGCACAAAGCATACCGGTATGCAAACGTTCTGATTGAAGTCAGCCTTCCTACCGCTGGAATGCTGGTTGGCGGGTTGATCTCCGACCCGCTGTCCACCCTCGCCGGATCATCACCATTCGTCTATTTCCTCCTTATCGTACTCGTGTCCCTGAATCTCGACTTTCACTTGTGCCTGTTTGCCGGAGCCACGGCATGTATCGAATTTCTCGCGATCAGCCTGTTCCTGGTCTCAAAGAGCACCGGCATCCCGAATTCTGGAATTCCGGTCCTCTCAATGCTCGTCTCCCCACATCAGTATGTCTTCAAAGCCACTCTGCTGCTTACCGCTGGCCTGATTGCGGGCTTTGTAGCCAGTCAGATCCGGCGACAACTGGGGCGTGTCGTCCATACGCTCCAGGAGCGAGACAAAGCAATCAGCATATTCGGTCAACACGTTTCTCCGCAAGTTGCGGACTTGCTTTTGAGACAACCTGTCGACTACACCGGCCAGGAACGCTACGTGTGTGTGATGTTTCTCGACATACGGGACTTCAGCAAACTGTCGAGTGAGCGAACGGCACCGGAGGTCGTGGAATTTCTGAACACCCTTTTCGGGCCCATGATTCCAATCATCAACAGACATTCCGGCGTGGTGAACAAATTTCTCGGCGATGGTTTTATGGCGGTTTTTGGCGCACCCCTGGATGACGGACAGCAGTGCAGGCACGCGATCGACGCTGCTCTCGAGATCCTCCGCGAACTGGAAACGCTGAACGACGAGGGAAAAATCCCTCACACGCGGGTCGGCATGGGTCTTCACTTCGGTCAGGCAGTCACCGGCAATGTCGGCACGGTCGACCGCAAGGAGTACACGATCATAGGCGATGTCGTCAACCTGGCCTCCCGGATCGAGCAGGCCAACAAACCACTCGCGTCTCAGTTGCTGGTGTCCGAAGCTGTTGCGAATGCCATTCGCAACGACGGTTTCACATCGACCGACATGGGGCTGGTGGAGTTGAAAGGTCAACCCCACCCGGTCCGCCTGTATAAGATCGCCTGACCGTCAACGCTGACCCGCAGGTCAGGCAGGCGAATGACCCAGAATCACTTCGCGTCGCAGCGATCCTGATTCGTCCGCGTCGCCAACAACGGCAGCAAACGCTCTTCTGCATGGACCATTTCGACTTCCGGCAGGCGCTGGACCGGCACACTCACGAGTTCGGCAAGCGCTCACGACATTTCGTGCATCGACGGGATTCAGTGAGCATCATAGCGAGCAAGGACCCCGAGGAAACCTTGGTCGATGCAATAGCCGGCCACATGAGGTTCTCCCCGCAGTTCCTCGTGCCCGAGATCGGGACTGGCGTTGCGTTTGCTGAGGTGGACCGCATCAGGGGCGAACTCTGCCCCGCGGCCAGCCATCTCTCCTCCGCACGTACTCACGCACCCGCGCCCCGGCTTGCCCGTACAGTCAAAATACTTGGCCGACCGCTTGAATCTGCCATGCTGGACAGTCCTAATGGGAAAAGCCGACAAGTGGGCACGTCTGCTGGCATACGTCACAGGGCTGGTGAATCAGGAGTTGCTGCTGCGGAATGAGTACTTGGCTGCTGAGAACCGCATCCTGCGTTCGCACTTGCCGTCACGATTGCGACTGTCGGATCCGGAACGCGAAACGTTGGCGGAAATTGGCAAGAGGTTGGGACGCAGGGCTCTGGCCGAAGTGGCGCGTGTCGCCAAGCCGGATACCATTCTGCGTTGGTATCGAAAACTGATCGCGGAGAAGTTCGATGGTTCCAAGCACCGGTCATACCCTGGTCGGCCACGTATCAGTCGGGAGGTGGAAGCGCTGATCGTACATTCGCGCACAGGATCTGTTCGATGAAATGTACGCCTCTCTGGCGGATCGCTCGACGCGCCGGCTGGTGAACCGCTTGGCGCGTCTGGACGTCCTTTTGATCGATGAAATGGGTTACGCGAATCTCAAGCCGGAGCAGGCCAATGTCTTCTTTAAGCTGATGGAGGAGCGCTATCATCAGCGGTAGACAATCATTCAACAAATCTAGCCTATGAAGAATGGGCCGGTTTTCTGGGCAACAAGACGATGGTCGATGCGTTGCTGAGCCGCGTGCGGCATTACTGCCACACGGTTCGCATTGAAGGTCCATCGCTGCGCGAGCCGCAAGGCTGATGATGTGATGGACCCTTCCGAATACGTGCGGCACGTGCTGGACGCTTATCGCGCGGCCCCGGGAACCTGTGGCGCGATTCGCAAGCCGGACCGCGCGTTCGCATTGCATTTGTTCGCTCGCGGCGTGTCTTTGGCTGTAATCGAGAACGCGTTCGTGCTAGCCTCCGCGCGGCGGCTGGCGCGGCCCGCGGGTGCGACTCCCTTGGGTGTGATCCGGTCGCTTGCCTACTTCTCTCCGGTCATTGACGAGGTCCTAGGCCTTCGTGTCGATGACGCTTACTTCCAACATCTCCGCCAGCGCTTGGCTCGCTTCCTTCAGAAGCCGTAGATCCGCCAGCCAAACACGCCTTCGGCGTGGATGATATTGTCTTCCCCTTCAACTGCAAATCAGACCGACGCGCCTAACGGCGCGGATGATGTTCGCGCTCAGACGTGTCATGCAGTTCTAAATCCTGTTCCTTGTTATGGCAACTCTATCCGAGCAGAGGTGGTCAACTTTTCGCGAGCGCCGAGGGTACATAACGACCCCAATGTGTACACATTCAAAACATTGACTCGATTCACAAGGGGGAGGGCGGTTGAAATTCTAACGGCCGACCGATGAAGACCGCGCGAGCTGCGAACGAGCGCGTGTGCAGGTTTCCGTTTTTTTTGGGCGAGCCCAGATTCTATTCAGCTAAGCGACGTCATAGCGGTACCAGCGCTGCCTGGTGGTGAGGATGTAAACATAGAGCCGTATATAGACAATCCCGTGCTACGCTGACCCCATCATTACCCTCGAGCTAGATCCGGAGATTGAGGCCCGTCTCGCTGCCCAGGCGAAAGCTAATGGCGTCGATCTTGCCACCTATGCCGCTCGAGTGCTTACCGAAGCGTTACCGGCCGTTCGTGCTCGCACTTTTGTTGTTGGCGCGAACAATAGCGTCAAACAAACCGGCTCATCGCCGGATGATCACAAGCCGCAGCGTGCACCAGCGGATATTCGCGCATGGCTCGATCGATTGGCGCAGTTCTCAAGAAGATCCCCCGGCCATGCCTGGCCAGTCCTTTACGCGCGAGATCATCTACCAGGATCACGACTAGAATGGCCGCGGCCATTTTCGTCGACACCAATATCCTGCTCGAATGACTCGCGTCGACGATCCGGACCATGCGGTTGTTAACGGAGCTGTAGCGGCCCTCCTCAAGCGAGGAGCAACGCTATATTACACGCACCAAAACATCGCCGAATTTTGGAATGTCGCCACACGTCCAATTGATAAGAATGGCTTTGGCTTGTCGATCGCTGACGTGAACACGCTCGTGCAAACGATTGAGGCGGGGATGCTCCTGCTCGTTGAACATACGGAAGCGGTGTATGACGAGTGGCGGCGATTGGTCGTTGCGCATTCCGTGTCGGGCATCCAAGTCCACGATGCACGATTGGTTGCTGCCATGCGAGTGCACCGCATAAAGCATATCCTCACGCTGAACACGCAAGATTTTGGGCGCTACCCGGACATAACGTTCGTTCACCCTTCGCAGGCCAGCGAATGAACACGGCTCTTGATCTCTGGCCGGCGATCTACGCTCATCCTTGAAATGTCCGGAATGACCGTCGTCGCGCGCTTCGACACGGGCACGCCTAGATTGCGCACGGCTCGACCAAGTCGTTCAAAAGACGTTTTTGCCCGATGATCTTTCAGCGACGCGCAAGGCGCGCCAGTTTTAAACACGAGATTGTCCAGACCGTCTAGTAGAGTGTCTACCTGAGATGAGCACCGTAGCCACGTTGTCAATACTTTACGAGTTGTTCATGACAACTCTACTCGCCGGAGGGGTACGTCCCGCTGGGAATCAGAGTTTTCCGAAAGGGGGCCTGTAGGCGTCGCGTTTCGTCGCATTTTCGAATAGCGTTTCTCAAGAAGTGCGGGAGGTTGGGCTCCCCAGAATTTTCCTACCGGGCCCGTTAGGCGTCGAGTTTTGTCGCGTTGTGAATCGCATGATAGAGGGGTCAGAGCGCGAAGTAGCATGTGCAGTTGCGCAGAATTCTCCCGGAAAACAAGGGAAATGGCTTTTGGTATTCGCCACTAACGTAAGCTGCGGATTCCGAGGAAGGAAATAGGGTATTCCGATCTGATGTCGATAACGATCGGAGTTCGGCAAAGCTGGGCATTTTAGTGTTGAACGATTGATCGACATCAGTCGAGCAAATGATGATTGCGGAGGCGGGCGTCCGCTACATCCGCGAATGCACAGCAGCATTATTCCGTTTTCTCCGGATCGCGTCCGCGGCTCGGTCTGTCGTGCTGTCGGCTCCAGCGTCGTTCGAGTGCAGTGAGGCGGATGGCGACGTACTGCCAGTAATCGGGTGATGCGTTGAGCTGATCGATCTCATCAATCAAACTGCGAAAGTAGCCCAGCGTTGTAATGGGAGTTCCCGATCCGTGATTGAGGAACGTCACGTATTTACGGAGACAGCCGAGTAGGGTGGCGCGCTCGACGCATTCGAGCGGGACGCCGCTACGGTGCCAATCCGGTCGTGTTCGCCACGTATGCTTTTGTCGCATCTCGCTTGGCAGGCGCCGATCCCGCAGGTATTTTCGCGCTGTCTTCGGGTCCATGCCCGCCTTTGCCGCCGCAATCTCTAACGTCAACGCCTGTCCGGCTTGTCGCCAGAGTCGCTTTACCTGCTGATCGCTCACCATACAAGTCGTCTCCGACTTGTACCGCTTCCGCCCTGCTAGCCATCGGGCATTTTAATTGTCCCTGGCCGAATTATGATTGTCTGCGATCAGTGCCGTCTGGGTCACGCAGAAACAGCATTTCGGCTATCTGCTGCTCAGCGTCATCGCGGGATCTGGCTTCCTGTAGACGCAAATACTTTCGATTATTGTATAGCAGAACCCATGTGCCGCCTTCATCGATCAATTTTATATTCCTGAGGATTGTCTCGATCATCGCTCACCCGTGAGGTTTGTTCTTATCTTTAAGAGAAGGAACCCGCCGGATTGTCCAGCGGGTTCGTGGGTTTGAATTAGTAATTGGCCTATGCTCAGTCGGCGAGGGCCAACCCCGAACCAACCTTCGAGAAGATCGTGCTGATACTCGCCGATACGTTCGGCATGATTGCGCCTGCGGCAACTGCCACAAAGCCCGCCATAAGCGCGTACTCGATCAAGTCCTGACCTGACTCATCGGCCAGGATTGCTTTCAATGTGCGTTTCATTGTAATTCTCCTTGTGTTATGAATCCAGCGTTTCACGCGCCCCCCGCCGCGCCCCGGGAGAGATTGAAGGCGAGCTAAGTACGGTAAAATCCTACCCGTGCATTACTGGTAGTGGATATTGACAGAAGCTAGGATTATTGTCGATAAGTGGTTCCACTTAAACTGGGGGTACCACGGCTAGAACGTACGTACTGTCAAACAGGAGTTGTGCTTACGCTGAATGAAGCCGCCGAGTAAAGGCTCGTCTCTCGCACGCTATAGTAAAGCTTTTCGCCTATAGTATGCGGTTACGTGATTCCAAAGCCTACTGTCTGAACGCTCGCGTTACGCAGGGGTTGTCGTTCCAGCTTCTTTTGCAAGGCTCGACGCCTGGCCTGCTCGTCCAAAATGATGATGTTCGTTTGCCGACGGGCAGGGAGCAGGTCATTGCAGGGATCAGGTCATTAATGAGCTCTTGCAACGATGTATGCTCTGTCCCGGCGGCCCATTCTATCGCAGTTCCCTCGTCCGCAGATCCTGGATTCTGCGTCGCCTTCCCCGATGTTCACGCGCGACGCGCTGCCGCTGATGGCCTCGAGGAAGTCAGGGTCCTGCCACTCGGCGGAATGCTCCTCTGGAATCGCAACCACGAAGTATTCGCCAGGCGGCAGGTTGAACGAGTACTCGCCGGATTTCGACGCGCGGGTGCTGCGAACACGACAAGGGTTCAGTCCCGAGCTACCCAGGCATCACGGTCGGTGGGGAAGACCAGCACCATCGCAGCGCTGTCGCGGCCACCGGGCCCTGCCGGATCCCCGCACCCCGGACCAGCGATCGGTGAACGTGATCGCGACCTGTGTCGCGTCCTGCATCAGGTTGACGGGCACGTCGGCGACGTCGCGACCATCAATGGTGGCCCACTTGAACATCCATCCCGCCGGAGAGTTCGGCACCCGCACGTAATACCGGCCGGGGGGAATCGGCTGCGACGTGAACTCGCCATTCGCGCCTGGCCATGCGAAGTAGGTCGCAGTGCCAGGGATCGGTGGTGTCGGCTGGCTCGATCGCGATCTGGACGCGGGAGGCCGACGTGCGCGGGCGGGACAGGTCGCCCTCGAAGTCGAGCCGTCCGCTGACCCGGAGCCCCGTCGTGGCGGTCAGCGTCAGTCCCTCGATGTCCTGGATGCCGACGCTCAAGGGCGCGTGGAGCCAGATCGGTCCAGAGGTGGGCGCCCCCTGAATCGGAATGCCGGGACGGTTCATGCGGACGGTGTAATGGCCGGAGGAACAGCGGGAAAGATGAACGCGCCGCCGGTGTCGGTGACGGTGGTCGGCAAGTCCAGTTCGCTGGCGAGCTCCGTCGTATTGGCGGGGAGACGCAGCGCCGCTTTCGTCACCGGGCCGTCAGGTCCAAAGACATAGCCAGAGACTGTGGCCGTTGGCACGGGCGTGAGCTGCAGATCCGCATTGAGGTATTCCTCGCCGGGCCGTCCCGTGATCACCGCGCCGGCCCCCCCGGCGGTCGTCGAAGGATGAAACGTCGGTGGATACACGAAGAGCCGTCCATCGGGCCCTGGCGGCAGCACCTGGGACCCGCGGCCCAACACGATCCCTCGTTCCCGGTCTCGAGCACGCCGACCCCCGGACCATCGGAGGGCGCGAGCATGCCGACCTCGGCGAGGAGGTTGCGTTCCGGGGCGCCCGGCACGCGGTTGCGATACATCGACAGCGGCACCGACACCTGTCGCGCGACAGTCGAGACAATGTAATCGCCGGGGATCAGGGAACCGACGCGAAAGATCCCCCGATCATGGTGGTGGCGATCGTGGACGCGACGTAACGCCGGCGCCCCCCGACGACGGTCCGTCGTCCGCGCCGACCAGTAGGCGACGAGCCGCTCGCCAGATTCATCCGCCACCGTGCCCGAAATGGAGGCGTGTTTCCACAGGCGGATCACAACGTCGCCCACGCGGTCGTTCTCGTTGAGTGAGAGAGGCGCCGCCGGACCGCCGGCCCGGGTGCATCCGTGCGCGCCGTCGGCAAAACCCGGCTTGGTCACCATGATGGGTTATCGCCGCGGCGGAGATCGCGGAACACGAAGCGGCCATCGCCTCCAGTCAGAACTCGAGGCGCCGCGGAGGTCGGCGGCCCCAGGATGACGATCGCGCCGGCAACCGGGCGGCCGCTGCCAGCGTCCACGACCTGGCCCACAACGAGGCCGGTCCCGCGCTGCGGCGGCGGCGACAATTGCGACATCTGGAGAGCAGACAGCAAGACGAACATGTAACCGAGTCGGCTGGGCATGGGGCAGTATCCGGGGCGAATGCTACCTTGAGACCGCTGCAGGGTCGCAACGGTTTGCCAAATCCCAAGCTGAACCGGAAACCTATGAGCACGACGCAGTCGGGGTGCTGGCGGTCGAGGGGCCGATCGATCAGAACGAGTTGTGGAAGGGGCAGTCAACCACGATGCGGCTGCCGGTGGTCGGCGGCGAGGACGCCTGCCCTTGCGGATCGTCAACAAGACGCCGGCCACGATCACGATCGATGGCGGGGTGGGCCAGCTGTGGACTCAGCCGGTGGGGCGGACAACGCGTTGACGCGCAGCGTCCGGGGCATCATGAAAGGGAACTTCAATATCGGTGCCTGGCTCAACCTGCCGGCGTGCGGGATCATCCCGCCGCCGAAGGTAACGCAGGCTAGCGCCTGAAGCACGAGCCGCGCGACAGCCACTGCCAAGACCTTCACACGGAGGAACGGAGGAACGGAGACGGCACGGAGAGAACCAGCTGGCTCGAGAGGGGTTGTGGCTACCCTGCCGGTGGCCGACGCTACGCGCGGTCGGCGTGAGCCCAAAAACGACAGACACGAGTCGCGCTGATAGAGGGGGCGATCGCGTCTGCCGTTTCGGTCCCCCGCCGTCGCCGCCCTGCGGGCGTCGCCACCGGCAGGCAGATTTCGGGTCTCTGTAGTTGGGTCACTCGGACGCGACCGCGCCACCGGGCCGCGCGTAGCGCGGGCGAGGGGCCGAGGGGCCGCGGATACGAGTCGCTCTGGACTCTGGCGATTCGTATCCGTGGTTCTTCGACCCCTCGCCCGTCGGCCGAAGGCCGGCGGCCCGGTAGCGGCAGACCGCGACAAGCCAGCTGGTTCTCTCCGTGCCCCCTCCGTTCCTCCGTTCCTCCGTGTGAAGGTCTTGGCTGTGAACGTCGTTCGCCTAAGCGCTGTAGAAGTAGCGCGTGAGATGGAACAACGATCGGGGCCGAGAAGCACAGCGAGTCGATGCGGTCGAGCACGCCGCCGTGACCGCCGATCAGCGCGCCGTAGTCCTTCACGCCGCGGTCGCGCTTGATCGCCGACATGATCAGGCCGCCGCAGAATCCCATCAGCGTGGCGAGCAACGACATCCCGGCTGCGGCGAGCGGCGAGTACGGCGTTGCCCACCACAGCGCCGTGCCGAGCAGCGTGGCACACGTGATCCCGCCAATGAATCCTTCCCACGTCTTGTTCGGGCTCAGCGACGGCGCGATCGGCCGGCGGCCGATGGTCTTGCCCCAGACGTACTGCAGCACGTCGCTCAACTGCACGACGACGACGAGAAAGAACATCAGTTGCGCCCCCTGCATCGGGCGTACCGGGGAACGACAGCGATGAGCAACGCGGGGACGTGGCTGACGAAATACACGCAGACCATGAGCCCCCATTGCACCGAGGCCGAGCGCTCGAGGAACTTCTCCGTATCCCCCGCGAGCGCGGTGCGCACCGACAAGATGATGAACGCGTAGACCGGGATCAGGATGCTGAACAATCCGTACCAGCCGTATCCAACCAGCCAGTACTGAATCGGCGTGATGACGAAGAACGACCAGAAAGCGTCCGGTGGTCGGCCAGCCGCGTCGGCGCGAGGGTCACGAATTCGCGCAGCGCGAGGAGTGACACCAGGCTGAAGAGCAGGACGGAGCCGACCGAGCCGGTCAGCCAGGCTGATGCGAGAAGAGCGCCGCCATGACCCACCACGCGCGGATCCGCGCGTTGATGTTCGCGACCGTCGCCTCCCCCGAGGCGCTGGTGGTTCGGTGATGGAGGATCCAGCCGTCGCCGACGCGACCAGGAGGAGCGCGACGACGCCGCCGATCAGCCAGCCGAGGGGCGTCTGCAGCACAGTCGGTCACGCGTCTCCCTTCAGGACGATGCAGCCTCGCGCGCTCTCGCAAGAAACGCGCTCCTTCGATTCGGCTGGGTCCACGGCCAGGGGCGGACCGAAGTCACGCGGCTCAGCATCGGGACCGGGAGCGACTCTCCCCGCGGCAGAATCCGATTCAGGTTGTGCAGGTAGACGGGCACGAGTTCACGTCGCGGCGTGGCCCGCGAGAGGTGATAGAGGCCGCTTTTGAAAGGGATGCACGTCGCCGTCGAGACTGCGCGTCCCCTCGGGGAAGACGATCAGCGACGTGTCGGCGCCCATCTGCCGCGCCATCTCGTCGACCGCGGCGCGCGCTGCCGCCGCTCGGTCCGCGACTCCGTGCCGGTTCGCTGGGACGAGAATGGCGCGGAACACCTCGCGCGCCATGTAGCGCTTTAGCGCCGTCCGCTCCCAGTAGTCGCGGCCGGCGACCGGCCGGGCCTTCCGGCGTTGTGCGGGGGGCAGCGGCGCCCAGAGCACGACGAAGTCCAGATGGCTCGAGTGGTTCGCGAAGTAGATGCGTTGGCGATCGGTCACCGGCTCGGTATGCCAGACGACCGCTGGGCCGCACGCGAGCCGGGCGAGGCCGGCGACGATGGCGCCGAACATTACGGCCTCAGGGCTTCGGCGTCGCGCAGGAGGACGTGCGTGCGGCGCCAGTTGGTCACCACAGTTCCCCAGCACGATGACCACCAGCCCGATAGGCAACGCGCGTTCGGGCCACTGGAACCACGATTCCACGGCGGCGGCGAGCGTCGCCACGGTGAGGCGAACATTCGATGCTGCTTGGCCATCGGACCGAGGAACCGCTGCGGCAGGCCGAGCGATCCGCTCAGGGCGCGGATGTAGGCGGTGAGCAACGCCAGCGCGGCGGCCACCCAGCCGAGCACGATCCCGTGCGGATACCGCTGGATGGCGTAGCCCGCGCCGGCGAGGATGAACAGGTCGGCCAGCCG
>CAWJQP010000021.1:0-54176 GCA_963844855.1 Bryobacteraceae bacterium | reverse complement strand
ACAACTCAATCGCCAACGGCGATTTGAGGGGCAGACAATGTCAAAACGCGCTCGGCCTCGGTTGATTACTTGTATACTTGTTAGCAGATGAGCCCAACGACCCACCGTGCACCAAAGAAGGCCGCGAAAAAGCGCCTTCGTGAGATCGCCAAAGCTCGCGTTGCCGCAAAGGAAAAGCGGGAGACGGCATTGGTGCGCCTGCCCCCGGCGCTCAAGAAACGCCTGAATATGAAGCTCGCAGAAGAAGGCCGTAAGTTTCAGGACGTGGCTGAGGAGCTAATCACCCGCTATGTAGACGGCGATGAACAGTCGGATTCCGAATTGGAGAGACAAGTTCAGGCGGCCCGGGCTTCTATGCGGAAGAATGCAGTGGCGCTTCGTGAACTAGCGAAGTGAATTGGCTGGTTCTCGAGGCTGTCTATGCCATTCATGACATCGAGTTGGCCGAGCGCGGCGGAGCCCACGGCGTTCAGGATGCCGGTTTGATCGAGTCCGCTCTGGCCAGAGCGCAAAACAAAGCTGCTTATGGGAATCCGTCAATCGACGATCTGGCTGCAGCTTATCTCTATGGCTTCGCCAAAAACCACGGATTCGTCGACGGAAACAAGCGAATCGCGTTCCTTGCGGCGGACATCTTTCTTCGCCGAAATGGATACGAGATCCACGCCAGACAACCAGAGATCATTGCTTTCGTGCTGAGCGTCGCTTCCGGCGAAGTAGATGAAGAGTTTGCTTCTCGGTGGATCAGTGAACACCGACGCAGCCTGTAAGGATACAGAGCATCAGTTCACTTGGCCGGGCTGGCGGTCCGCACACTACTCCAGTTGGCAGATCCCGATCGAGTCATAACCTAACGCCCAAGCGAGCACAGGTAGTCTCGCACTTCGATCTGCCCAAAGTAGCTAGCGCCGCCTTCGGGGGTTGCGTGGTAGAGATCGTCTTCGATTGATCGATCGGCGCCGCGCTCGACCAGGAGCTTCACCATCGGCATATATCCATATTGAGCGGCGATGTGGAGTGCGGTTATGCCTTGACCGTGCCTCAACCCGCCGAAAGTACCCTTTCGATTGACGTCAGCGCCACGATTCAACAACCATGCCGCAGCCTCTGTGCGGTTGCAGGCAGCGGCCCAAATCAGCGGTGTCCCTCGATATGGGTCCGCATCTAGCCGCGCACCGGCTCTCAGAAGTCTTTCCAGCACATTGACGCGGTCGCTTTTGCACGCCCACACGAGAGCCTCATCGAGCACCTCCTGCGAATCCGTAGAAGGCTGCCAGTCTGGGAACCCGCTGTGCGGGCGATAGAAGCCTCGGGCTGCTCCGGCTTCAGGTGTGAGTGTGCGTTCGCCGCGAAAACACGCCTCTACTAGGTCAACGATGCCCAGCCCCGCCGCCGCACGAAGATTGTGTGGCGTAACTTCATGCGATCCCAACAAATCGGCGACCTCGCGATGTCCCCAAAACAGCGCCGCGATCAAAGGAGTGCCGCCCGCGCCGTGTGCTTCAGCATCCAGAACCGCGCCTTTCGCAAGCAGGATGGCTGCAATCTCCGGCTTGTTGGCGTACGCAGCCGCATGCAGTGGCGTCCACCCGCGATCATTCGCTGCATTTATGTCGGAACCTGCCGCCAGTAGCGACTCAATCGCAGACACACCAGCTTTCCAGTCCGGCTTGCCTGCAAAGCTGACTGCAAGATTCAGCAGCGTGTTTCCATTCGTCCCCCGTTCATGTACGAGTCGAGGATGCTCACGCAATAAGCTTTCAAATCCCCCAACATCACCGCGCTGCAGCGCTCCGAAGGCAGCCATGAACGGTTCGGTAGCTACGGTGTCCGCGCTAGATGCTAATCGATTCACACGACCTAACAGATCGTCCCAGGTGTCAAACCCGTGTTCCCGTGCGTAGACCAGTTGGGCATCCGCCTCGGTGAATGGAGCTTGGCTAATCTCCTCGTCCGTTGAATCTGCGAAGCGCGGATGCCATTCACGGATCTGTTCGAGTGCTGCGGGACCGGCAGATTGGCGCGTTCGCAAGAGTCCATGAACGCGATCCATGATCCATCCCACATCAGCGACGAACAATCGCGTGTGGCGGGAATGTGATGACGGCTCAGCATAGGCCTTCAACTTCGGCCAACTGGCGAACCCCTGTTCACGAGCCAGGACGAACTGAGCATCGTGCAACGCCACCAGTTGGCGCACGATTGCTTCGTCTGATGTCGCCAAGTGGCTGTGATTACGGCGCAGGCGAGAAATCGCATCTTCGTTTCCGGCGCGGATCGCCCGCAACAGTTCGCGGGCCTGCTTCTTCTGTTGATCGAGATTCAAGACAGCCTCCTTCGTATGCCTGGTCCGCATGACAGGCGAAAGAGGGTGAACTGGCAGTAATCCCTTCCCAAAAGAGCAGGTGGGCGCGGCCCTTTCCGCGGACAGGACGCGTCCTGCACGCGTCTCGGCTAAGTCTACCAAGTCGAGGAATCACGCTCGTGCAGTGGACTCCGCCATGGCGTTTTCAATGCGCCGAATCTGCTCATTGTAGTCGTGCAGTCTATTTGAAGAGGTTGGGCATACTTGACCACAATCGGCGAAAATGGTTGTGACATGGCGCAGACGATCGACAAAGAACAGGTCATTGCGACGCTGCGGGCGCATGAACAAGAACTAAAGGAAGCCGGAGTTGTTCGTGTTCGGTTGTTCGGTTCTGTGGCGCGCGGGGACGCCAGTGAAACGTCAGACGTCGATCTGCTCGCTCAGTTTGACGACGCAAAGCCAATTTCCCTGATCGGCTTGGTACATATCGAGAACCGCCTTTCCGACTTGCTGGGCCGCAAAGTCGACCTGGTGCAGGAACGCTCACTGAAAGCCCGCATCCGAGCCAATGTGGAGCGTGAGGCTGTGCTTGCCTTTTAGTGATTGCGTTCAGCCTTTACAGGACATTCTCGAAAACATCGAGCGTATCGAGCGATTCCTGCATAGCAAGGGACCTCGCGAGGTCGAAACTGATGACCGAACGCTGTTCGCATGCCAGTATGCACTGCTGATTGTAAGCGAGGCTGCGAAGCGACTTGGCAGTCAAGCGGAAGTGTTGTGCCCGGGACAGCCGTGGCGGGACATTAGAGGCATAGGTAATCACTTGCGCCACGCTTATGACGGCCTGGATGCGATGCTGATCTGGAAGGTTTATCAGGACGACCTTCCTTCGTTGAAAGTGGCTGTGTCAGACGCGCTCCATCGAATACTCGGGCCCGAGCCGCCCATGGTTTGAACAGAATGCAGAAATGCTAAGTAACGCTTGTGGTGCCGCCAATAGCCCGGCACACGTGCCAGTTGCCCGTCTTTCCCTGAAATGAGAGAAAATCTCGATCAGGAGGTTCACCATGAATATGCAACTACTCCTCGGAGCGTGGGTTGCCCTCTTTTGCTCGTACGCGATCGTAGCGGTGATGCGATGGAATTTAAGCAGGCGCGAGGACGATCATCTGCACTTCTCCGATTCTGAGCAGCAGCTTGTGGCTACGCAAGCGACAATTGCGCATAGACTTGAGGTGTTGGATCGATGGAATACGATATTGCTGACCCTGACCATCGTTTCTGCCGTAATTATAGGTGCGCTTTATGTCTACCTGTCATGGGAGGCGACTCGCACTACCGTTCGAGTAGATTGAACCTGGCGAGAGTTAACAAACGCGCGGATATAACAACCCAAGTGTCATCTTTTCGTCAGTGCCTAGTCGTGCCGCTGGACCATGGCGGGATCGACGTTTGAGGCGCGCAGGCCGGGGATGAGGCAAGCCACCACAGGCGACCCGATCATCGTGAGCGCCACGATGGAGAATGTAGCCGGATCTGTCGGTTGGACGCCGAAGAGCGCGCCGGCACTTACTGTGCTCTAGCAATCACAGGCTCCTGCGGTCCCGATCACACGCGTTTTCGGGCAACAAAGAAGGTCTGATAACCAAACAGGTCGGGCATCAGCTTCGTACACCCGATCAGAATCCAATGCGCGACCCTGATTAAGACATTGCTATCGGGTGAGCCGATGACCACTTCCAGAGGCATCACGGTCATTTTCTGTTCGATTATCTCGAAGCCCGCGGCCTCAAGCATCCTGCGAGCACTGCGGCGTGTAAAGAACCGTACATGCGTGCGATCCATAATGCCGCGTTCGGCATATTCGAACCGTCCAAAAAGTAGTGCCAGCCGCACAGTGATGTTTGCGACGTTAGGCAGCGACACAAGCAAACGTCCATTCGTCCGCAGCACGTCACGACATTGCGTGAGCAGCTGTTCGGGAGCCCGGAGGTGTTCAAGGACATCCATCAGCAACACGCGATCGAACTCATGCCGCATCAGGCCGGCAAGATGCGTAACGCCGCCGTCCAGATCGGCATGAACATAATGCTCGAGTGCATCGCTGCGCTTTGGAACGGGCAATGCGTCAATGCCGGATACTCGGTTGTCACGCTCACGCAGCTCGGCAGCGATGAAGCCTTCGCCACACCCAATATCAAGAACATCATGATTGCGCCCGACGGCCGCGCGCAGATACGCGTGACTCGAATGGCTGCTCGTTTTCACCGGGTAGTGAACGAAGAATTCCTGAAATTCAGGATGACGTTTGATCGACCGCCGCGTTTGGTCATACCGGCGAACCGCACGAGCAACATCCCATGCGTACTTCGTCCCATTTACATAGCAGATCTCGCCGCCGTAATACGTCGGAATCGGAACTTCGTGAATGCGAAAACCCTGATGGTTGAGTTTGATGATGATCTCCGTATCGAAATGGAAATCATCGGTCATATGACTGAAATCAATCTCACGCAGCGCATGCAGGTTGTAAGCTCGAAACCCGGAATGAAACTCACTGAGATTCATTCCAAGCGCGCGGTTCTCGAAAATCGTAAGAATACGGTTGCCGACGTACTTATAAAGCGGCATGCCGCCTTTTAAAGGACCGCCGAAATCGCGCATCATGCGCGAGCCGAATACAGCGTCCGCCTCGCCCGTAACGATCGGTTGGTACAAACGGGCGAGAATTTCCGGCGCGTACTGTCCGTCTCCGTGCAGCAGCACAACTGCATCGAATCCCTTATCCGCAAAATAACGATACCCAGCCTTCTGATTGCCGCCATAGCCGAGATTCTTCTGATGCTGTAAGACCGTGAGCTTGTGGTTCTCGAAAATCGTTTTCAGACCGACCGCAAGTTCATACGTGGCGTCATGGCTGGCATCATCGAAAACAGCGACCTCTTCGATGTTCTGCCACACCTCTTCCGGAATGCGGCGGAGAACCTTGGAGAGCGTCGTAACGGCATTGTAAGTAACCACGAGGACGCCTATTCGCTTTCCGTGATTGAAAGCTGGTGCTGCGGCAGCAGCAAGGTCGCGTTCGGTGGTTGTCGTCACAAATTACCTCCCACCAGCGTAGGTAGGATGTGCCACGGTTAAAACTTACCGCGCGCCCCGCGAAGCGGTTATAGCGCACACGCTATGATACCGAATCATCGCATTCGATCGAAGGTTTTGGTGTACACGTGCACCCATACGCTGAGCAATGCTGGGTGTAATTCCGGATAGTTGTGCGTAGCCACAACTTCGCCTGGAGCCTCACGACCAAGACGAAGCTGATCTCCGGGATCCTTGAGCCGAAGGGTATTCCCTCTCTCACGCTGGCTCGTGATGTTCGAACGAGTGGACGCCGCTTCTCGCGTTGTCCCATAGGGTCGAGACAACTGCCAAGTCGGTTATCGCAGTCGTTACGCTGCTTCGCGCCAGCCGTATTGTGCGGCATGGAATTTGCAGTCTCGGTCGAGGATCACGTAGCGATAGGGTCGGTATCGCCCGTGATTAGATTAGGTCCGATTGAACTTCACCCAATGAAGCCGAATTCCCGATGCTGTTTAGCAACGTGGATCGTTTATGCCTCCAGTACTACCCCTCTCCTATGTCGTCTTAGTTACGACTTATTAATGGCTTTTTCCCCAGACATTCGGATAAGATCTTGTTTGTACCGAAGGGGGACTTTTTGTGAAGCACAGACATATTTGGGTCTGGAGCATAGCGGCAGCCGCCACGTGCGTGTCTGCTTTTGCAGCGACCAAACCAGGCAGCGATTACGGCAAACTGCCTTTGACATTTGAAGCCAATGCCGGACAGACCGACAAGCGAGTCACATATTTGTCTCGCGGCGCAGGATACACATTGTTCCTGACTTCCGGTAATGAGGCGGTGGTTTCGCTCGCCCGAACAACGCCAAACGGGGAGCGGCAAACAGCCGCCATCCGGATGACGATGATTGGCTCGAAAGGCTCCGAGTCGGTCCGTGCCTTGGATCCGCAGTCCACCCTCAGTAATTACTTCTATGGGAACGACTCGAAACAATGGCTGCGGAATATCCGCCATTATGGCCGAATTTCGTATCAGGGCGTGTATCCAGGAATCGACGTCGTTTACTACGGAAACCAGCGCCAGTTGGAGTACGATTTCGTGGTCGCGCCCGGCGCCGATCCGAGCGCCATTCGCTTGCAGTTTGAAGGCGCGGACAGCATCACTGCCGACAAGAATGGCGACCTCGTACTGCAGACCCGTTACGGGCAGCTTCGCCAATTGAAGCCTGTTGTCTACCAGGATATTAATGGAACCCGCCGTTACGTGGCTGCCAACTACACACTACGCGAAGGCAATCAGGCCGGCTTCACGCTGGGCGAGTATGACCATAGCGCGAAACTCGTAATCGATCCGGTGATTGTTTACTCGACGTTCCTTGGTGGAACGGGCGTAGAGAGTGGCTACGGCATTGCGGTCGATACAGCGCAATCTGTATACGTGGCTGGTTCCACTGCTTCGACTGATTTCCCGCTCGACTGGCGGCCAGAACATCAATCGCGGCGGTTCATCCGACGCCTTTGTCGTGAAGTACAGCCCCGCGGGCAATACCATCGAGTTCTCGAATTATATTGGCGGGTCGGGCGCCGACACCGCGACTTCCGTCGGCGTTGACACTGCCGGCAATATCCTCGTCGCGGGAAACACGGATTCCGTAAACTTTCCGATGAGGAGTCCGCTGCAGTCCGTGCTCGGCGGAAAGCGTGATTCCTTCTTGCTCAAGATCAGCACGTCGGCAGGGTTGGTTTACTCAACCTACATCGGCGGCTTCGAAGACGATGAGAATTTCGGACTTGCCGTTCATGGCGAGAATGTTGTCGTTTGCGGTATGACGCGGTCGACCAACTTCTGGGCCTCAGGCGGTCTCCAGTCTGCCTACATGGGCGGCGTGACGGATGGTTGGATCTTGAAGATGAATGCCACTGGCCAGCGTCTTTGGTCAACGTACCTGGGCGGCTCGGGTGACGATGCCGTGAACGATGTGGCCGTTGACACTGCGGGCCATGTTTACGTAACCGGCTCGACGACTTCTCTGGGCTTTCCCGTAACGACGGGAGCATACCAACCGGTGATCCGAGGGCGCTTCCCCTTCCCCGCCGACACATTTGTGACGAAGATCCATGTCGACGGTACTCAGTTCCTGTATTCCACTTATCTCGGCGGCACCGCGTTTGATGAAGGGACCGGCATTGCGGTTCACACGGACGGCACTGCCTACGTTACCGGTGACACGGAATCCGTCGATTTCCCGACTCTGAACCCCTTGCAAGGTCCTCCGGGCAACCGGGATGTATTCCTCACCAAGATCAACACGACCGGAACCGGGCTCATGTTCTCGACCTATTTCGCCGGTAGCGGACTCGACACTGCCGCCTCCCTTGCGCTGGATGCGACAGGAAACGCTTATATATTCGGGACGACTGTTTCGGATAACTTACCGGTCGGCAACCCGATGCAAGCTACGCGTCAGGGCGGTAACGATCTGTTCCTAGTAAAGATCGATGCCAACGGAACCTCTCGTGTCTGGTCTACCTACCTTGGCGGAAGCTCTGATGACATCGCGTCTGGACTCGCGATCGATGGCGCCGCGAACCTGTATCTCACGGGAACTACGATTTCGGCAAACTTCCCACGCCTGGTATCGCAGCAGCCAGTGATATCCGGACCGCAGGACGCCTTCGTGACAAAGATTGCCGGCTGCGAAGTTTCCTTGGACCTTGCCGGAGCTAACTACGGACCGAATACTGCTTTGGGTTCTTTTACGGTCAATGCCGTGAATTGCCCATGGGTAGCATCATCGAACGATTCATGGATTACAGTGACGAACGCCGCTAGTGGCTCCAACTCCGGAGTGGTTACATACTCGGTCGCATCGAATCCCGGCGTTGCCCGTACCGGAACAATCTCGGTCAGCGGCGTACGTTTCACCATCACACAGAGTGGTTTGACCACTGTGGCTCCGTCCGTAGTCAGCTTAATACCCACCTCAGGTTCCGGAAGCACGCAGCTCTTTACGGGCCGCTTCGCAACGGCCAATCCGGGAGGCGCGGTGATCGAAAAAGCCTATATCTTGGTGAACACCATCATCAACGGAACCGGTGGTTGTATGGTCGAGTACTCGCCATTAACGAATCTCTTCCGCCTGATCAACAATGATGGAACGACCTGGACGGCGCCGGCTGCCGCTGGGACCAATACCGTCCTCAGCAATAGCCAATGCTCATTGAGCGTCGGCGCAAGCTCCGGTAGTACGTCGGCAGGCGTCGGGACATTGGAAACGGTAGTTAACTATTCGTTATCCTTCACGGGAACTTTCCTCGGCGCAAAGAATGTCTATCTTCTCGCGTCGAGTGAATCTTCGGCGCTGACCAGCGGCTGGATCCACGCTGGAACGTGGACAGTCACCTCCGGCGGCGGCAATCCTGGTGGTGTTCCCGGTGTTTCTGCGCTGGCGCCGACCTCGGGCTCCGGTTCTTCTCAGACCTTCACCGGCACATTTACTCACTCCGGTGGCGCAAACCAGCACTATCTGGGTTACATTCTCTTCCTGCCGACGCCGAACGTTGTGAACTACACAGCGACCGGATCATGCCTGGTCGAGTACAACCGCATCAGCCACGGGATGCGATTGATCGATAACGCAGGCACTGGTTGGCTTGGCGGACAGTCGGGAATTCCTCTTGGAACCTTCGGCGCAGTTCTCTCCAATAACTACTGCTCGGTGAGTGTCCAGAATGCGACGGCATTCGTCAGTGGGACAACCATGACGGTCAATGCGCCAGTCACGTTCCTGAACTCGCTCGGACCTGTACTCGGAACATTCCTGCAGGCTCTCGATGTCAACGGCGTCTGGACCGGTATGACGCAGTTCGGCAATTGGGTTCTTCCCGCTGGCGTACCGCAGCGAACAGGCCCGGCGATCGGTGGTATCAATCCGACCAATGCAGCCGGCTCGAGTGTGACCTATTCTCAGACCGTTTCTCACGTTAATGGCGTCGGAGCGCTGGTGCAGGTTCACATGCTCATCAGTGACAAGATCGTTGGTGGAATACCATGCCACGTGATCTACTTCCCGCCCTCGAATACGCTAAACCTTGTCAATGACCTTGGGAATGCCCTGGTCTCTCCGACAGGCGTTCAGCCGGGTACCGGTGGCTTCTTATCAAACAGCCGCTGCACACTCAACACTCTCGCTTCCTCGACAATAACGTCGGGCAACACCATCACTGTCACCACTCCGTTAACGTTCCAGCCCGCTACCTTCGGTGGCGCGAAGCAAGTTTACGGCAATGCCTTTGACAACATCGGCTTAACCACACACTGGGTCCAGGGCGCCACGCTGCTAGTGCAATAGCTCCGGATCAACGTACGCTGTAAAAAACCGCCGGCTTCTTCTAATAGGGCCGGCGGTTTTTTGTTTGATTTTTATACGTGATTCACGTATAATACGAACCGTGGGAGTAACCGTTCTCGAAACCGAGGCGTACACGCAACGATCAGAGGATTTGCTCACACCCCAAGAACGGGAGGGAGTCCGAGGCTTCCTTGCTGAGTATCCAGAGGGCGGCGACGTTATTCAAGACCTGAAGGGTCTGCGGAAGCTGCGGTGGACTCAACAGAATCGGAACAAAGGCAAACGCAGTGGAACGCGAGTCATTTACTTCTATGCTCTTTCTCAGCGCATAATCGTGCTCCTGTCTGTGTATTCGAAGGATGAAAAGGAGGACCTGACAAATGCCGACCGCAAACAGCTCAAAAGGGCGCTCGCAGAGCTCAAAGCCGAAATCGCGGCCAGCCTCGGAACTGACGACCAAGCTGGGAAACGAACTGATAAAGGGCCTTCAGCAGGCCGCGGCTCATTTTCGCGGTGAGTTAAAACTGCGAAGCTATGAATATCGCATCCCGGAACGGGTGAATGTGCGCGCTCTACGCCAGAAAATTGGTCTTTCGCAAGGCGAGTTCGCGGCACGATATGCGCTGAATGCCCGAACGGTTCAGGAATGGGAGCAGGGCCGCGCCGAGCCTGATCTAGCTACTCGTGCTTACCTCACAGTCATTGACAGGAACCCGAAGGCCGTGGAAGACGCCCTCGCCGCATCCGCGACCTGACGAATCATTTCGGCAAACCATGCTCATCGTAGAAGTCATCCAGGATCTTCTCGGCTGAGCGTGGATCTGCTTCCGGCATGGAATGCATTTCAGCTAGAATCTGGCTTATCTTGGCAATATCGATTTCTTCGGGAACCAGTTCAGGGATAGCCATCTGCGTCTTGTCTTCAGGTTACTCCTTGCGTGACCGATAAACGCGCACAACCGCTCGAAGGCCTATCCGATGAAACTCTCGCCCAAGCGATTAAGGAATCCGGCAGCGGACCAACGAAATCGCGCTGGAAGCTCTGCTGAGCGCAAAAGAGCATGAGATGCATCATCGAGGCCAACTAATGCTCATCTAAAGGCTGTTGGGGATCGTCCCTCACCTCACTAAGAAGTGCGCCGAGATGGAACGTGAGTATCTGAAGTACAAGGAGTCGCAGAAAGCGCCCCAGCCGGCTTGAATCGCAAACTAGCGCCTACTGCACTAGCATCGTTCCGCCCTGCACCCAGTGCGTTAATTGACCAACGTTATCGAACGCATTCACATAGACCGTTTTCTGACCGCCAAACGTCGACGGCTTCAGGATCAAAGGAATCGTGACAATCACACCGATCGCTTCCCTCCGTTGCGACGCCGTCCCTGTATTAATAGCGCACCGGCTATTGGCGATCGTTCCTGGTGTTCCAGGCGTAACTCCAGCCGGGGCCACCAGTGCCGATCCGTCATCGTTAATCAGATTCAGCGTATTGTTCCCCGGGAAGTACACAGCCTGACAGGGCGCCGTGTTCATGATGCTGTCACTCAGCAGCAGGTGAATCATTGTCAGCGCCGCTGCTCCCGAGGTATGAAGCGCTGTAATCGTATACGTTGCCGACGATCCAACGGTCGCTGAGTTCGTCACACCCGCAATCGATGCGCCCTGAAGTTTCGTACCGGTCGATAGGGTCCAGTTACCGAACTGTGTCATCCCTGTCCAGTTGCCCTTCACATCGAGCGCCTGCAGGAACGTTCCCATCACTGGAGTCGCGCCGTTCTTGAATACAATCGGCACTCGGACAGTCATGACATTGCCTGATCGTGTCGCAATCGATCCGGCTACATTCACCGTGCACTTGCTGTTGCTTAACGTGCCGGCCGATGGACTGATCACCACTCCCGAGACCGGACCAAGCCAACCGGTGCCTGCATCGTCAATCAACCGCATGCCGTGACTGATGCGGTTGTACTCGACCAGACACGATCCCTTCGCCACATAGTTGACGACGTTTGGTGTAGGAAGGAAAAGCATGTAGCCGAGATACAACTCGTCCGCGCCTTTGCCATGCGAGAACATCGCTGTAAAAACCCCTGATGGTCCTGATCCAGCCAAAGGACTCAACGTTTCCACAGCGGCCGGAGCAACCACCGGAACCAGTGTGAAGTTCGCTGTCACCAGCGACGGACTGTCCATACGGACCGACAAGGGATTCGCCATACCGCTGCCGACTCCGCTCCAACCTGCGAACTGATAGCCGGAAGCGGGCGTTGCAGTAAGGGAAAGCGTCGAGCCTGCGGCGTAGAAACCATCCGCTCCTGACACGCTTCCCTGCCCTGAGACAGTTCGCGTCAACCGGTGCTCCGCACGCGCAAGAAAGGCGTACGCGGCCCCCGGAGAAGCAGCGATGCCGCGCGGGTTTGCGGTTACTCCGTCAGTCCAGCCTGTAAAGACGAGTTGTGTGTCCGGGCCTCCCTGGGGAGAGGGAACACCGATGTTGCAGACTGCACCATTACTCCACGTAACAGTCGCCGGAGCCATATAATTTCCTGCGGGACAGTTGCTTCCTGAGACAGAGAACACCATTGCCGCATTGGCTTCGATTCGTACGCCGGTCGCAGCGCTCGTAAAGCTGGCTGTAACCGACTTGGGTCCGTTCATCACCAATCCCAAAGGATTCGCGGCGCCACTCGCCGAGCCCGTCCATCCCGCAAATTGATATCCGGCTGAAGGGTACGCTGTCAGTTGCACGGTTGACCCCGCTGTATAGAAGCCATCGGCGCCGCTGACGCTGCCCGGCCCTGACACGCTGCGAGTCAGACGATACTCCGTACCGAAGACCAATGTGTAAACAGCTCCCGCTGAAGCCAGGATGCCGCGTCCATTGGCGATTGATCCGTCCGACCAGCGATTGAATACCCATCGCGTATCGCCGCCGCCTTGCGGTGATGGAGTACTGATGTCGCAGTTGATCCCGCCAGCCCACGTCAAGGTCACTGGAGCCGTATAGGCCCCCGCCGGGCAACCCGACCCGGACACATTAATCTGCGCCGATATATTCGATTCGATCCGTACTGCTGTCGGCGCTCCCGCAAAGACAGCGGTGATTGTCTTTGGGCCATCCATCACGACGCTTAATGGATTCGCTGTGCCTGACGCGGACCCGCTCCATGCTGCCAGTTGTTGCCCCGAATTCGGTGTCGCAGTCAGAGATACGGTTGTGCCGGAAGCATAGAAGCCATCGGCGCCGCTCACAGATCCGCTGCCTGATACGAGCCGCGTCAATCGGTACTCCGGCGACATGACGATTGTGTAAACAGCTCCAGGGCTCGCAGTCAGCATGCGTGGATTGGAGGTGGGGCCGTCAGCCCAGCGAAGAAACAACCAGCGTGTGTCCTGTCCGGCAGCCGGTTGTTGAACACTGATTTCGCACGCTACTCCAGTGGTCCACGTCAGCGTGATCGGCGCGTTGTAAGCGCCTGCCGGACATCCCGATCCACCCACGTAGAACACGACAGCGAGATTGGTTTCGATGCGAACGCCTGAAGCGACAGGCGTGAAGTTCGCAATCACTGTCTTCGGCCCATTCATCACGACGCTCAAGGGGTTCGCTGTGCCGCTACCGGCGCCGCTCCAACCTGTGAACTGATGACCGGGAGTTGGAGATGCCGTCAGCGGCAATGTCGATCCGGCCGCATACCATCCGTCCGATCCGCTGATGCTGCCCGAGCCCGATATCGATCGCGTCAACCGGTACTCAACTGCAATTACGATCGTGTACACGGCGCCTGGAGAAGCAGTGATCACGCGAGCAGCGCCAGTCGGTCCATCGGCCCAATTGCGAGAATGTCCATCGAGTATCGGCTCCCAGATCGGGAGGCAATACCGTCACGGTGCAGTTGACACCATTCGTCCATGTCACGGTCGCAGGCGCGGTATAGGTTCCTCCCGGACACCCGGAGCCGGCTACGCTGAACGGCACTCCAACGTTGGCTTCGAATCGTATTCCTGTCTGAGCTCCTGCGAAGGTCGCTGTGACTGACTTCGGCCCATCCATCGTGAGAGTGAGCGGATTCGTCGCTCCACTAACCGACCCGCTCCAGCCCGAGAAACTGTAGCCGGATGCCGGCGATGCGCTGAGTTGAAGATTGGAGCCCGCCGCATAAAAGCCATCGGCGCCGCTTACGGTTCCCTGGCCCACGATGGTTCGAACGAGCTTGTGCTCGGGCGTAAATGCCAGCGTGTACGTAGCCCCCGGCGATGCAGTAATGGCGCGCGGATTGGAGGTGCTGCCGTCTGTCCAGTTCGCGAGCACCCATCGCGTGTCCGGCCCTCCGTAGGGCGACGTGACAGCAACGCTGCAAGTGGTTCCGTTCGTCCAGACGATACTGGCCGGAACTGTATAAGTTCCAGCAGGACAGCCGGAGCCACTGACCGTAATCTGTCCCGTCACGTTGCTGCCGAAAGCAATCGTGGTCGGCGACGCCGAAAAGTTCGCCGTGATTGTCGAAGGCGAATTCATTGGGAACGTCAATGGATTCGCTGTGCTGACGATGTTGCCGCTCCAGCCCGTGAACTGATAGCCGTTTGTGGCCGTCGCCGTGAGCTCCATGTTCGTCCCGGCCGCATAGAAACCATCTGAGCCCGATACGGTACCCAGCCCGGTTATCGTTCGAGTGAGCCTGTATTGCGTCCCAAACTGCATCGAGTAAGCAGCAGCGGAAGTCCCTACTGTGATCGAGCGTGGATTACTTGTCGGTCCATCCGCCCAGTTTTGGAAAGCCCAACGAACATCGCCTCCTTGCACAGCGGGTGTGGAGATCGTGCAAACACCGCCCTCCGGCCACACAAAGACTTGTGGCGCGTTATAAGTACCGGGATTGCAGCCGCTGCCCGTGACGGTGAACTGCAAGCTCGCTACGTTGCTTTCGATCGTGATCTGCGCTGTACGAGGAGCGAAGTTCGCGATGATTGTCTTAGGCGCGTTCATCACGGTCAGCAGCGGATTCGATGTTCCACTAGCGTCTCCAGACCAGCCGCTGAATAGATATCCACTCGCCGGCGTCGCCGTCAGTGACACTGTCGATGACGCCGCGTAAAAGCCGTCTGCGCCGCTTACGCTTCCCGCCGCCGAAGGAGTGACTGACCGGGTAAGCCGATACTCGACGTTCCATTCGATGTTGTACGTGATGGGAACTGCCGTTGAGAACGATCTTGGATTCGCGGTCGACCCGTCACTCCATCGCGCAAATACCCAACGTGTATCGCCTGAAACTTGCGTTGCCGGAACGCTAACGGCACAGCTTGCGCCGGGCGTCCAAACAAGCGTTGTCGTTGCCGTCGAATACGTTCCGGCAGCGCAGCCTGAACCGGTGACAGTCAGAGAAGCGGGCGCAGGATTATGAAACGTAGCGATCAGGTTAAAGTTCGCCGTGACCGCCTTGGGAGCATCCATCACCAGTGCGATCGGATTCGTTACGCTTGCCGCCGATCCTGTCCATCCTGCAAACTGGTAACCTGCATTCGCCGACGCGCTGAGATTGACATTCGATCCCGCGCTATAGAAGCCATCCACTCCGCTAACGGTTCCCGCTCCTGCAGGCGCGACGGATCGTGTAAGCCTGTGCTCGGTTGCAAACTGCATCGTGTAGGAGGCGCTACCACTGGCAACGATGGTTCGTGGATTAGCAGTGCTTCCATCGGTCCAACCTTGGAAGTTGCTGCGCGTGTCGCCTGAGCCTTGTGTCGATGCAACACTCACTGTGCACGAGGCGCCGTTTGACCAGCCAAGCGACGCCGGTGTAGTCGCCGGACCAGGCGAGCAGCCCGATCCCGAAACGGTAAAGGCCATCCCCGACGGCGTGCTGTTCATCTGTACGGCAAGCCCGGCTTCCGACAATGTCATTACCCAGCCGTCATACCAGCCTTTCGGCGTGCCGGAAGAGAGCCACGAAGGTGAGTCGCTGCTTCCTGCAAGAACAATCGATGGCGGGGCCAGCGCGATCGCGCTCAGCGAGTCCGTGCCGGAGTAGCCGAGATAGCTGAACGTCAAGAGCGTATTAAGACTGCTACTCAGCTTGGCGAAGAATCCATCGATTCCGCCGCCTTGGGCCTGAATCCCGTCGATCGATGGCATCCCCGGAGACGACGTATTCCCGCCGAAGTAGAACGTTCCATCAGCCGATATCGCTCCGGTCCAGCCTTCATCGGTACTCGTACCTCCGAAGTACGTCGAGTACAACAGCGATGTCCCGGAAGCGGAGATTTTCGAAACGAACCCATCCGTTGCTCCACCACCGAACGACGGTTGGAAGGCCGAACCCGTCGTCGGAAAGTTGTCCGACCCCGTGATGCCTACGACCATTGCGGCGCCTGTCGCATCGACGCCAATCCAGTTCCCTACTTCCGGCTGCCCAACGGTTCCTCCCGAGCCGCCAAGGTGCGTGCTGTATCGCAGCGTTCCACCATCGGCGCTGAGCTTCGCCACAAATGCGTCCTGCATGCCGGAATAGCCGCGAAACGCATTCGCTACCGGAAATTGTGTCGCCGACGCTGTACCGCCGGTAAAGTACACTTCGCCAGCAGCATCCACCGCAACTGCGACGGCTCGATCGGCGCCCGTTCCTCCGAAGTACCCGGCATAAGCAACCGATCCATCGGCATTGACGTGGGCAAGAAATGCGTCAAATCCGCCCCGGTTCACCGCCTGATATGGAACGCCTCGCAAAGTCATGTCGGCTGAGTCGGTTTCTCCCACGACCCAAACGGAGCCATCATTCTTAAGCGCCAGGCCGTTGGCGAGATCGGACCCACTTCCCCCTAAAAACTTCGCGAACTGCAACGTTCCCGATGCCGACAGGCGGGCAACAAAGCCGTCCGTCGAACCGCCGTTCGGTCCGGAAGCCGCGGGGAAGTCGGCCGAAGCCGTAAAGCCGGCAATGTACACACTGCCGCTCCCATCCACAGCGATAGATGACGGACGGTCCTCCGCGCTGCCTCCCAGATAGGTCGCATAAACGACTGCAAGGTTCGAGGGATTCAACTTCAAGACGTAGACTTCAGCGCCACCCTCGCGATTACGAAGCGAACCCAAGGGAAAGTCAGTTGACTCCGTTGTTCCGGCCACATAGAGGTAGCCGCTTGCATCCACAGCGACGGCCGAGATGCGGTCGGTTAACGATCCCCCGAGATAAGCCGACCGTGTGACCACATACGGATCGATCACCATCGGCTTCGAACGATCATGGCCCGTAATTACGAAACGAACCCAACCATCCCGGTCGATCTGATACCGCGATGGCAGTTCGGCAGAGCCCTGCAAGACAACCGGAGCGGGCTGCCGGATCTCGCCGGCGATCAGTTCGCCACCTTGAAGCTGTGCTTCTGCGCCTTCGTAGCGGAACTGTATCAGGCGAGGATCGGCCCCAGGCGCAACAAGGTAATCGGCTTTAACGGCTCGTCCTTCAAAGGACAACCGCAGTGTGATTCCCGGATAGATCTCGGGGTATTCGATGGCGCGATACGCAGGCCGATTCGTTTCCGTCCGCGTCGCCGTATAAGTGTTAACGACGCCTCCCGTCGCATCGACTCCAACGGGTTCACGGAATGCGCCACCCTTGTGCTTCAGCGTAAGTCCGCCAAAGCGCACCACGCCGGGGCCTGCCATGACGGCAAGCCGTGCGCCACGACTTTGGTAAACGCCGGCCGTCGTTTCCGTAAAGAATCCCGGCAGTTCCGGGAACCCGGTGGCTGCGCGGAGCAAGGCGCAAGACAGGTACAGCGCGGCGCAGAGAAGACGCTGCAAGAAACGTAGTGTGCGTAAGCGGCTTGTATTCTCAGACCGAATGGGAGAATAGTTTTTTGCACGACGATTCGAAACCTTCCCGTAACGTTCCTCTGCTCGATCTGCGCGCTCAGTTTGCATCGATCGAGGCCGAGATTTGGCCCGTCATCCAGCATGTAGTGACCTCGCAGAAGTTCATTCTTGGAGAGGAAGTAGCTGCTTTCGAGAAAGAAGTCGCGGATTACTGCCGATGCAAGTATGCGGTCGGTTGCGCTTCCGGTTCCGATGCTCTTCTCCTCGCCTTGATGGCTTATGACATCGGTCCGGGGGATCGGGTTCTCACAACACCATACACATTCTTCGCTACAGCAGCCGCTATCTCCAGACTGGGCGCTACACCCGTGTTTGTGGACATTGAACCGGATCACTTCAATCTAAATCCGGATCACGCCGTCGAGGCTATCCGTTCCCGGAGCATCAAAGCGGTGATACCGGTCCATTTGTTCGGCGCTTGTGCGGATCTCGATCCTATCCTCGCCGCTGCTCGGGAGCGTGATATACCCGTGATTGAGGACGCAGCCCAATCGATTGGGTCGGAGTACAAAGGCCGGCGCGCGGGCAGCATCGGCGGGATTGGTTGTTTCAGCTTCTTCCCCTCAAAGAACCTGGGAGCTTTCGGAGACGCCGGGCTTTGCACCACAAATGACCCGTCCATAGCAGAACGGCTGCGATCTCTGCGCGTGCATGGAAGCCGTGTGAAGTACTATCACGAGTCGATCGGAATCAACTCGCGTCTCGATGCTTTGCAAGCTGCCGTGCTGCGAGTCAAGCTCCTGCATCTCGATACATGGAGCGATGCCCGTCAAAGGAATGCGGAGTTATACCGGGAGCTCTTACGATCTTCCGTAATTCTTCCCCGAGCCGCCTCCTATCAGACACGCCATATTTATAACCAGTTTGTCATTCAGTGCGAACGGCGTGACGAACTGCGCGCTTATTTACAGCAGAATGGTGTGGGTTCTGAAATCTATTACCCGCTGCCTCTTCACCTGCAACCATGCTTTTCTTATCTTGGTTATAAGCAGGGAGACTTTCCGGTCAGCGAGAAAATGGCTAAAACGTCCATCGCCTTACCTATATATCCGGAGTTGGAGCGCGAAGACATTGAATACGTTGCAAGGATGATCAACACCTTCTAGTCTAAAGTCAAAACATCTGGCTATGAAAATGTTTTGGTTTTGAATTGGTATCGCTGCGTTACCGAAGTCGCAGCGGGTGTAGCTCTTTGCGTACGTTTGCTTCTGCTTCCGTACAAGCCAGTGATCGTTCTCGTCCTCACTTCAGCGGCGTTCGTCGTTGTCTATGTGGCGCTTCTGCTGCGTACCGGCAATCTTCAGGCCGATGAACGTGAACTCGCCGTCCTATTGGAACCGGGCGATGAGTCTGTTCCGGGAAGGTAAAAGCAGAATTTCACCCCATATTTGCATTGGGCTAATGAGCCGTTCACGCGTCTGAAAGTTTTTAGTAACTCGCTTTATATTCAATAACCTACAGGATATTATCCTCTATATTTGAGGCCTATTTTAGGTCTCTGCGTGGTAAAGTCGCAATAGAAGGCAGATCGCCTGCGGGCTCCTCCGGGCTCGTACGACGATCTGCTTTTTTTCTACAAAGGAGCCGAGTGATGAGGCGCGATATGGTGACGCAACTTCTCGTTTTGGTGTTTGGAACGGCAGCGATACAAGACAGCTATGTGCGACTTGTTGGCGCTTGGCACGCTTCCAGTGCCGAGTTTTGCATGAAAGCAAGGAGCGTTTTCGAATGAGGAGAATCTTTTGTCTGCTCCTGGTCTTGAGTACCGGCCAGGCGGGAGCACAGACGACAATCGACTTGGGACGCCAGGCCAGAAACGTCGACTTTTCTAAATCTATGTCGACTCGACCGGTGAAGGTGGGCTCTATATTGCCCTCGACGTGCGTTACTGGCGAACTGTTCTTTCACACAGCTAGCTCGTCAGCGCAAGTGATCTATGCCTGTACCGCAACGAACATTTGGACGAGACAGCAGGGTGACACATGGCCTTCCGCTACCGGGTTTTTGTCTCAAGCCGTGAACGGAGCCAGATATGGTCGATCGCTTGTGGCCGGTGCGGCCGTAATCGTCGCAAATGGCGACGGTGAGGGGGTAATCCCACGATTAACGCGGATATTGCGACCAAAACCGAGGCAGAGACCGGGACGGCGGCGAACAAGCTCCTCACGCCCGAGCGCACGCGGCAATCATTTGAGATGTGGAATCCGATTCCATCGCAGGCAGGCATGCGCAACGCTTTGCTGGGCACAGATGGGATGAGCGCGGCGTGGACGTACAAACTCACCATACCCGCCAGCGGGGTACAGCAACTGACGGCCGCGTCGGCAGTGATACAGGCCGATCGCTACACGGTACAAGTCAGCCCAACACTGCCGACTATGTTGACGTCAACACCATCCATTGGCAGCGGAGACGATGGACAGTATGTGTGCGTCTTAAACGTTGGTATATATAGCGTTACATTGCAAGATGAGACGCAGTTATCCGGTTCGGCGCTGCGGCTGAACGCGCCGACCCTCGCGATTGATCCGAAGGAATCGGTGTGCTTCGTTTATTCCACAGCGGTGAATGCGTGGATTCGAGCGAATAAGGACGTCGCCCCGGTGGGCGGGGCAGGGAATGTGACTGGACCGGGAGCCTCTATCACCGGCAGGATGGCGGTTTTTGATGGAGAGAGTGGTAAAGCAATTAAGGAAGGTACGGCCGCATCTGGCGTCCTTTACGCGACCGCCGGCGTTCCTTCGGTGATAACGGGCACGTCCGGCGACTGCATCACAGTCGGAGGCACAACGAAGCCCTGCGTCACCACGGCGGGGACGGGTGACGTGACAGGACCCGCATCGGCGGTCGCCGGACGGCTCGCAGTATTTAACGGGACAACGGGAAAAGCAATCACGGGGGCTCCGGCTGCAACAGGCGTCCTTTACGCGACCGCCGGCGTTCCTTCGGTGATCACGGGCACGTCCGGCGACTGCATCACAGTCGGAGGCACAACGAAGCCCTGCGTCACCACGGCGGGGACGGGTGACGTGACAGGACCCGCATCGGCGGTCGCCGGGCGGCTCGCAGTATTTAACGGGACAACGGGAAAAGCAATCACGGGGGCTCCGGCTGCAACAGGCGTTCTTTATACTACGTCGGGCGTTCCTTCCGTGATCACGGGCGCGTCCGGCGACTGCATCACCGTAAACGGCGCGACGAAGCCGTGCGACACCACGGTGGCGACGGGTGACGTGACAGGACCCGCAACGGCGGTCTCCGGACGGCTTGCAGTGTTTGACGGGGCAACGGGAAAAGCAATCAAGGAAGCGTCATCCGCAACGGGCATTCTCTATGCCGCAGCGGGTATTCCTTCGGTGGTGGCGAGGCCAGCCAGCGACTGCATCAAAGTAGACGGTTCTACGACTCCATGCGCCGCTACAACGTCGATTTATATGACGGAACGGGTGCCTTGCCTGCCGCATCGGTGAACTCGGGCGGAGCTCCATATATCGCGACCGGCTGGGTGTCTGATAATTCACCTACGGTCCGCTTAGTGGCGAAAATGGGTTTGGAACCGGGTCGCTAACATTTTCCGACTCGACGGCCGGTGCAGCGTGGGTGGCCCTGTCGGGTACCGGCGGGATTTGATTCGACCTCGAATCCGGTAGTTAATCTTACCTATACCGTTACGCAAGCCAATCAAACGGGCAGGTAGCCACTTTGAAAGCACAGATTGCTTGCGTTGCGGTTGACGGCAGCCGCTCGGTTTACGGGAATACAGCAGCGGTAACCGGCAGTTACGTGCCGGTGGACAGTGTGGCGTCCAGCGCAGTCAATAACTCGGGATCGACGTATTCCGGCAATCGTACATGGAGGCTTACGTCTTCGGCCTTTCCTGGCCATAACTGTATAGCCGATAGCGCCATGTGGCTCAAAGTCTGGCGCGACACTACAGATACTTATACTGGGTACATCTACTTGCACCGGGCGGATGTGGACTTCAAGGTTAAGTTGCAATAGGACGAACCATGAATAAAACAATCTCTCCGGTACTACTCTCAGCCACAGTACTACTGTCGGCGCACCGAATCCCGATGCGTGAGGGTATTCACCAAGTGTGGGGGACCACAACAGTGTATGTGGGCCCCTATACGTGGCCTTCTCACGAGCCGATGTGGCGGTACAACAAGGCATCAACGGTAATGCAGACGCGCTACGACTTTCCCAATGTGACGTGTAATGCGGCTACGGACATATGCACAGCTACGTGTCCGAATGTTTGGGCCTGCGAGTCACAAACAGGCAGCAACCTACCCGACGGCACAGAAGTGAAGTTCGGAACGACAGGAACGCTGCCTGCGCCGTTGAAGTCGTGGACGGAGGACAAGCATCGGTCCTACTATGTTCGTGACTCAACAACGACCACGTTCCGCCTTGCCGGTACTCCGGGAGGGTCCGCAATCGACATTACAACCGCAGGCTCTGGCACGCATGGGATGTCGTTTGCGGGCTACACGCATGGGTTTGTACTTCAAGGCGGCTATAGCAAGGATTTCACATGCGCCGCAGGAACGGATACGTGTACCTCGACCGCGCATGGTTTATCCACCAATTCATCCATGTACCTGACTTCGACTGGCACCCTGCCCGCGCCGTTGAAGCTCCGTTATGACGCGAACTGGGCGAAGCACTGCGTAATTCGTGTGGACGACGACACGTTCAAATTGAAGTGGATTCCAGACTCCACGCTGGCGTGCTCTTCCGTATCCACGCCTATAACGTTTACCGATTCGGGGACTGGAACTCATTCCTCATGGAACGGCGCTGGCACGCTTACGGTCTGGTCGATTGCAGGGTATCCACAAGGGACGACGTTCTCATTCCGCCGTGTTGGAAGGGTACAGATGGCGGGGCTGCTCGGCAATAATAAGCCGCTGTTCTCAAATAGCGAGGAATTGACTATCTATGCTAAGGTTCCGGCAGTAACACCGCCAGACGCATATCCGATTACGATCACAACCAGCGAGAGTTCAGCGTCGCTGAAGAATCAACAGACATCGGGGTTCACGCTGTATGCGAAGCTCCTGCAGCCACTTTCAAAGGCTGGTCCTTCGTCATATCCCCCGATTCCTGGGCTTGCGTTGTGGGAGAACGTACTCGTGCGGCCCGATAGGGGCGGCGGAACGGATGACGGAACGCATGGGTACCCTTATCCACGGTGCCCCAGCCCCGCGAATCCAACGTTTGACGTTAGCTACCCTTCCGCCAACGGGCAGCAAATCTGGTTCTATGACGGCGGCGCTTCGTACTACGAGATGGAGGATTATTTCAAAGATCCGATCTGGCGTAACTGCGGGACTCACATTGCATCGGACATCATGGCAACGGCGGTGACATCACCGACCCAGGGCTACTTTTATGCTTACACGAGAACCCTGCAGCGGGCGTGGGCCGTTACCCAGGACCCTCGATATAAAGTGGCGCTTCTACGCATATCGGACCCCGCGCTGGGGCACCCATACACTATGGGATCGATGTACGACGTCCGTATCCGGGAACAGTCGTTTTCGTTCGCTCGGGTACTCATTCGCCGCCGCCTTACCGGCGTGCAATCGTACTTTGAGGGTGACTATATCAGTTCACTGGTCGGCATGCTGGATGAAATCAGCAACGGAGGAACCCTATACCAGTTCCACCAGCCGTTCATGGCGGGGCTTGCGATGCGTGAACTGACAGATTACTACCGAGAGCACAATGACGAGCGGATTCCGGTGGTGATCCGGCAGTATCTGGATCGCTTCTGGATTGATTGGTATGACAAAGTTAAACACCGGATGTATTACAACCCGGATCCCCTTGGGGACCGCTGCACTGTGGCCTGCCAGGAGTACACCGGATCGATCTTGAATAACTTGATATCACCGGGTTATGCATTCATCTGGAGGCTGACAGGCGACGATACATACCGTGTGCGAGGCGATGACCTATTCCAGTACCAGTTCGGACCCACGTTCAACACTTGGCCTTACCAGGCGAAGAACTGGAGCGAGATGAACTACTGGGTGTGGGATTACGTTCGGTGGCGTAAAGGCCAGCAGAGGGCTTTTTAAGCTCAGGCGAATAAGGACTGCGCTTGGAGCCAAGCCGATTTCGGGCGCAGCCTCGACTATAAGAGACAATACAAACTGCCGGAGTACTAAAGTTCAGTGGCAGCAAACGAATGATGAATGCGGTGAAGGCTTGTGTAAACGGACTGTTTCTGGCGATAGCGTTTCCTGTAGCGGCTGTGTCCGGATTCGGGCGAGTCACGCAAATCTTCCGGTTTGGTGCTCAGATGTTGGCGCTCGTTCCTGGGTTGCCGGGGGACTACGGTCGAATCGCGTATTACAGGCTCACCTTGCGCCGATGCTCGCTCGAAAGCAGGATTTCGTTCGGGTCCTTTTTTGCTCATCCTGAAGTTGTTATCGGTGAGAAAGTATACATCGGCGCATACTGTATTCTTGGCTGCTGTTCGATCGGCGACCGGACGCAGATCGCCTCTCAAGTGCAAATCCTGAGTGGGCGCCGACAGCACAAACGCGAGACGGACGGACGAATCAGTGGCGCGGAAAACGGAGAGCTCGAACATGTGGACATCGGCGAAGATTGCTGGATCGGCGCGGGGTCCATCATAATGGCTTCAATTGGGCCGAACACCACGATTGGCAGTGGCGCTGTAGTTGTACACTCAATTCCCGCTCACACCGTCGCTGTAGGAAATCCCGCTCGAATGATCAGAGAACAACAGAAATGTCAGAAGTAAGAGCGGTTCCATCGGGACCACCGAATCCAAGCGGAACGCCCATGCGGAGAGCCTGGCCCTTGCCGACATACGCAGCGGGGCAAGTCGCAACGCCCCGACCCTCGCTAGAACGTTCGAGTTTACTGCATTACCTGATGATGGTGTACTTGTTCCTGTTCTGTTCGCGTCTTCAGGAGTTCTTTCCCCAAGTTCGCCTCTCTGCACTGATCGGGTATGGATTGTTGGGCGTGGTGGCCCTCACGATGCGTGCCGGCTCAATTCTGCGCATGCCGACGGGCAAAATTTTGATCGCTTTTACTTCCTGGGTGGCATTTTGTCTGCCATTTAGCTCATGGATCGGCGGAAGTGTTGATTATTTGCGGACGTCGGTACAAGGCATGATTGTGGTGGTCCTCATGACCGCGCTAATCACTACGACACGTGAGCTGTTTCGGGCGATGTACGTAGTTGGACTGGCTACGGGTATGGTGGCCTTGATGTCTCTCGTGGCTGGCGGCTCGGTAGCCAACCGCCTGATGGTTGGAGAAGGCGGTACGTTGGGAGATCCTAATTTCTACTGTCTGTACCTGCTCGTCGGGTTGCCATTCCTCTGGATGGGCCTCGTACACGAATGTGGCTGGCGGCGATTTTTGTCTGGGCTGCTGATAGTGCCTGTACTCGGCGCGGCAGCAGCAACAGGATCACGCGGAGGGATGGTTGCGTTTGCAGCGGGACTCGTGGTGTACTTCTTTTTTGTTTCCCTACGTCAGAAGATCCTGCTCATCATTGGGTGCTCAGCGGCGCTTGTAATAGCGGTAGCGACGTTACCCGATCACATCCGAAGCCGCTTCACGACGTTCTTCTCCTCCCAGAACGGAACAGACTCAGTAGCAGCCGAATCGGCGCGCGCGCGCACAGCGCTGTTCCTGCGAAGTATCCAATTGACTATTGAGCATCCACTTGTTGGAGTGGGTCCGGGAATGTTCATGGTTGCGGAGAACGAATTAGCGCAGGAGGAAGGACTTGCTAAGGGTGCGTGGCACGTGACACACAACACCTATACGCAGCTGTCGAGCGAACTCGGAATTCCCGGAGCTCTTCTCTTCATGACGGTGTTGGTCTGGTCCTACACAGGACTGTCGCCAATCCGGAAGCGTGGAGCTACAAAAATGATTCGGGATGCCGCCGCCATGCTTCAGGTGTGCTTCGTGATTGTAGCTGTCAGTGCGGTGTTCTTAAGCCTCGGCTATGGCGGACTGCTGTATGTACTGTTCGGGCTATCCGGGGTCTTTCGAATGCTAACGTCCGCTGCTCCTGCCGCAGGAGTGAGCGTTCCAACAATTTCACGGGGTGTGGCTATGCGTCAAACTTATACAACAGGTCTATGACTGCACGACATCCGCTCGGACGTACTTTAGAGATTGCGAAAATCTGGACACGCATCTGCCGGCAGCGTTCATTATCGCTGTGTCAGGTCGGGGGACGCGTGGGGCGTGCGGTCGATCTCGGACGAATCGATCGTCTGCGTAATGAGATGGCAGGCGTACTTACAACTGATCCAACGAGCGCGGCGAAATACGCAGACCCTGACTTCTGGCTACCGTTCAACGTGGATCGGATTGGACGGTTGTCGCTCCACGATTCCCCTTCTCTGCGCATTTTGGATATCGGCTGCGGCCCCGGATACTTTCTCGCAGCGGCTAGCGCGTGCGGGCACGATTGCTACGGAGTGGATGCTCCCGCAACGATTCTCACCGAGGTCGAACGGCGCGTTTATAGTGAGATGCTCGCTGCGCTTTCGCTCGAGCAACGTGTATCGCCGCTGTTGGTCGAACGATTCACTCCGATGGCGCTGCCTTGGAGCGGCTTTGATCTGATCACGGCATTCTGGATCTGCTTCAACTGTCACAGAAGAGCCGACGAGTGGGGGCGGAAAGAGTGGGAGTTCTTCATCGAAGATGCGCGATCGCATCTGAGGAAAGGGGGCATTCTGCATCTTGAACTCAACGAACACTCGGAACGGTATGGCCCACTGACGTGGTATGACGCCGATACATTGGATTTCTTCCAGTCCGCTGGGACGGTCTACCGGAACATCATTCGCATTCGCAAGTGAATATGAATAGCCGACGAGCAGCCACGGATCGTATACGAGTGGCGCTGTTTGTGGATACAGTTGGGAAGGGCGCGGGAACCGAGCGGCAGGTGGTTGAAACCGCAAGGCGGTTGGACAAACAGAAATTCGATGTCCATGTCTGCTGCCTTGAGCCGAGCGCAGAGTTGTCCGCGCTCAACTCCTGCTGTAATACGCGAAGTTTTCCGTTCACCCGAATCGCATCCAGTGCCGCGTTGACGCAACTTGCCGCAATGCGCCGGTACCTGCACGAACACGAAATCGACATCGTGCACGCGTTCATGAATAAGATGTCCATCTGCGCGGTCGCAACTTCTCTCGGTTCCGATAGGATCGTAATCACGAGCAGGCTGAACACCGGTTATTGGTACACCCCATTCTTGAAGCGGGCATTTCGAGTCCTGAATCTTGCCACCGGGCGCGTGATGGCTAACTCAAATGAGGCTAAACGGATCGCAGTTGAGGCAGAGAAACTGGATCCGGCGATGGTGGATGTCGTGTACCAGGGCGTTAATATGGACGTCTACCGGCCGGGGAAGGGCGACCGCGAGGCAGCACGCCGTCTCGGAATTCCGGAAGGGTCGCGAGTGGTGGGAATTGTCGCGAACCTTCGGCCGGTCAAGGACATCCCACTGTTTCTCCGAGCCGCCAAACTGGTATCGGAAGAGATCGGCGACGCAGTATTCCTGATTGCCGGTGGCGGGGAGCAGTACGGAGAATTGGTGGAACTGGTTCAGAACCTCGGTTTGCGCGACCGTGTGTTTTTCACTCGTGGCGAGGGGCGCGTCCTCGACTGGCTTTCGTGTATGTCGATCGGCTGTCTGACGTCACAAAGCGAGGGCTTCTCGAACGCGATCCTCGAATACATGGCGATGGCCCTGCCCGTTGTGGCCACTCGTGTGGGAGGTAATGCCGAGGCGGTTGTAGACGGACAGACCGGATATCTGATTCGGGAACGAACCGCGGAAGCAATCGCCGCGCCTGTAATTGAACTCCTTCGGAACGAGAACCTTCGCCGCAGCATGGGTGAGCGCGGCGCAAAGCGGTGCCGTGAGAACTTTGAGTGGGGCCGGACGATTCTCAACCTGGAGCAATACTATACTGCGCTGACATTCTCGCATCGCGCAAAACGACGTAGCGAACCAGCGATGCCGGCCACCGAAACGAACCCGCGCGTCTAGTCCCCGGTGGAATCAGGGCAAATCTCGATCGAGGCCCTCTCTCCACCTGACGTAATCGAAGCTCCAGCAATAGTTCTGGCTGAAAATCTTGCCCGAGTAAGCTATATCGCTGTCGAGCGCATGGGCGAACAATTCGTCACCGCGAATTCGATATTCCTCGTCGGCTGTAATGGACCAATACCACGCGTAGGCTGGGGCAACCAAGTTAATGAGATCGGTGTTTTGGGACTTGCAGCCGGACAGGCAGACCGGACCATACGCAAACGGGCTGTACATCAGCCTTTTCGAATCCGGAACCCAGGCATGATTCCAGATCCAATCGAGTGCCGTTTTGATGGCCACGGGAATCCTGGGGTCCTGGGTCTGCTCATAGTAGCGGATGAGCGCGCGCATCCCGAGCCCGTTCATGAATGTCTGGTTGTAGACTGCCTGCTCGGAAACGAAGAGGGTGTCGAATATCCCGAGCAGGAGAGCGACCGTCTTGTCCATCTGAGGCACGGTCTTCCCCACCTCTCTGTACATGAGTTGTGTTTCGAGAAGGTAAGACGTCTCACGGAGGCGGCTGTCGGACGGGTGGCCGCCGGCACGGCTATATGGGCTATTCAGGGCTAGCATCTCGATCGCATTGAGATACGGTTGGTCGGATTCGCGCGATGCACGACGCAACCCATCGGCGAAGATGCGATAGCCGGGAATCGCGCCCTTGTTATTGGTCACGTAGGTGAGGTACTGGGATGCAATGTTGTCACCGCACTTCTTCCATTTCGAATCGCCTGTGTAGTCTGCAACCTGATAATAGACCCAGGCGCCGTCGTAGAACCATACTTGGTTCTCAACACCGAAGTACATCACATCTGTTGGGTTTGCCTGATCCTTGCACCAGCGGTCAGCTAGCCGGACCATTGTCTTCTCCCATTTGTCCTTATTCGGAATCGGTGGAAACTCGGTCGGCTTGACGAGCGGAATCGCATTGAATTCGCGGACTGCGAAAGGGATCTCAATCGTTTGGGCAGCGAATTCGTCGGCGGAAATGACGAACCTCAAAGTTGTCGTTCCCACAGGAGCATCAGGAGCAACTTTGATCTTGAGGTTGAAAGGCGCACCACCCCAATAAGAGTAGATGCGCTTGGTCGTCGTCCTAGTGCATTCACATTCAACGATTACGCCGGGCAGATCCGTTTGGACCGGCTCAAGGTATACGTGAGCCTTAAAATCGAGTCTACGCCCGATCAGCGGATAACCGGACCCGCTTACAGGTTCCGTGAAATTAATAACAGGACCACCAGCATACTCAATAAGTTTGAGACGATCGCCATCCACGTTGGACACGGTGTAACCCTTGCGGGTACTTAGTGGGTTAGGCAACGGCTGGTTCCAAAACACCCGAACGCTGTCGCCGTTTTTGAGCGTATGCCCCGGTACGTAAAGGGTGTTCGTTTCCGGATCCACGCTGAACTCGGATGCGTCGATCCAGGCGAAATCCGTTGCAAAGTATGCGTTCTGCCCAGGGATGGTGTTTTGGGGACCGGAAACTCCAAAGAAGGCCAATTCGGGCCGGGCATGCAGGGTTACAGCGGAGGCGAGTACAAACAGGGCGGAGGTCCAACGCATAAGAGCTGAGAATCTGCCTACCATTACACCATACGTTGTAGTCGAGACGCCTGAAGGGCATGGGCTGATTCCTTTGATATATGGTAAATTGATGTCCGCCCGCAGAGTCCTCTTTATACTCGGCACCAGGCCGGAAGCGATCAAACTCGCCCCAGTGATTCGGCATTGTCGTGGCAGGACCAGTGAGTTTGATGTTCGTGTGTGCGTGACCGCCCAGCACCGCGAAATGCTGGACCAGGTGCTGGAAGCCTTTCAAATCAAACCCGATCACGACCTGAACACTATGCGGCAGGGACAGACGCTCTCGGAATCAACGGGGCGGATTCTGACGCAACTTGAGCCAATTGTTCGCGACGATGCTCCGGACATGATCCTGGTTCAGGGTGACACAACGACGACCCTCTGCGGCGCACTAGCCGGCTTTTACGCGAACGTTCCGGTGGCTCATGTGGAAGCCGGGTTACGGACCGGTGATATGCGGCAGCCGTTCCCCGAGGAAATGAACCGCGTGGTGGTGGGCCGTCTGGCGGCTTTGCACTTCGCGGCGACGAAGCAGGCAGCGGCGAATCTACGTGCGGAGGGTATTCCAAATAACACAATTCAGGTTACAGGCAACTCCGGCATTGATGCGATCCTCTATGTTCGAGACCGGCTCGAGGATGGAACCTTGTTCGGTCGGCAATGGGACTTCCTCGACAGCTCGAGAAAGCTGATTGTCGTCACTGCACACCGTCGGGAGAGTTTTGGCGACGGGTTCGAGCGCATCTGCGAAGCCCTGCTACGTATAGCCGCAATGGACGGCGTTCAACTGGTCTATCCGGTCCACCCGAATCCGAATGTGACAGGTCCAGTACGGCGCAATCTTGGAGACCACCCGAATATTCATCTCATCGAGCCGCTCGATTATGTATCTTTTGCGGATCTGATGCGACGCGCGTACCTGATGCTCACCGATTCCGGGGGGGTACAGGAGGAAGCACCATCCTTTGGGAAGCCTGCGCTTGTTCTCCGGAACAAGACCGAGCGTCCGGAGGCCGTAGAGGCGGCGACATCGACGCTCGTTGGCGTGGATGTAGAGAAGATTGTCGGCACTACGGAATGGCTGATTCGGGATGAGGCGGAGTATCAACGGCGTGCTCGGATTCACAATCCGTACGGGGACGGACACGCAAGCGAGAGGATTGGCGACTTTATTTTAAGCTACCTGGAGGAGCGAGAGGCGGCGTCTGTCGCCGTATCATGAGCGATCGTCCGATAGAGATCGCCGTCTTGATGGAATCCACCTCTGTAAGCGGCCCAGCCAAGAATTTAATCGAGTTTGCACGTCGCGCAGCGCAGCCGGAAACAGGTATTCCCCTGATACGAATGACGCTGGTAACGTATCAACGCGGGGCCGTGGAATCGGAGTTCGTCAGCGCAGCGAAAGCGGCGGGTATGCCGGTGGTGCTGCTGCCTGAGAGCGGGCCGTTGGATTTGCGCGTAGTGGGGCGACTGCGCAACGCCTTAACCAGACTGAATCCGGACATCATCCAGTCGCACAATATAAAGTCGCACCTGTTTGTCCGGTTGACCGGGCTCTTTAAATCGTATCCGTGGATCGCGTTCAACCATGGCTATACGGCAGTAGATCTGAAGGATCGCATCTACAACTACGCCGATCGATTTTCCTTACCAAGGGCATATCGGGTAGTCGCGGTCTGCGGCCCTTTCGGGAAACGTTTGATCGCGCGTGGAGTGGACCGCGAGCGGATACGGATACAACACAACTCGGTCAAACCCTTCGTGGTTCCGAACGCCGAAGCAGTCGAAAACGTGCGGCGAAAACATGGAATCGGCGAAGAGTTGGTCGTATTATGCGCCGGGCGGCTGTCCACAGAAAAAGGACAGGCGGATCTTCTCGAGGCCGTTGCGCTGATAGCAAAGATGCCCGATATTCCGCGTTTCCGCCTGTTGCTGGCCGGAGACGGGGTAGAGCGGCAGCATCTCGAGCAGTTGTCTGCGCGTCTGGGCATTCAGGAGAAGGTGATCTTTGCGGGACATGCCTCGGACATGCGCCCGTACTATGCAATGGCATCAATGCTGGTCCTTCCGTCACACTCGGAGGGCTCCCCGAACGTGGTCTTGGAAGCTCTGGCGGCGGGTCTGGCGGTCGCGGCAACTACAGTTGGAGGGGTACCCGAGATACTGGAAGAAGGCAGGACCGGCTTGATGGTTCCGCCGCGGAATTCCGCCGCGCTAGCCGAGGCAACCGCGCGACTGCTTCGCGATCCCGGTCTGAGATGTCGCCTAGCGAGTGTTGGCCAGGAGTACGTTATGCGGAGTTTCACGCCCGAGGCATACCGTTTGTCATTAACTACGCTGTATCGTAGTGTTCTTGACGACTATCGCAACGATACGGGGACCTGAACAAAGACAAATGCGAATCTGCCTTGTGTACCACGGCGGTGAGTTTCCGCCTGCTGAACGAATCGAAAAGATGGCCGCCACGCTAACGCAGGCGGGACATCAAATCTACCTCCTCTGCAACAATTACGGAGATCACGCCCTATCGGAAGAACAGATCGGAGACGTACACACGGTGCGTGTTCGGCCTACGTTCGGCATTCGCAAGCTCAATAAGATTCTGAAGTTTCCCGTGTTCTTGAACCCTCTCTGGATTCTTCAATTGTTCATGATGGTGCACCGGTTCAAAATCGATGCGATTCAGGTTATCGACCTTCCGCTTGCGGGAGCCGCCTACTTCGTCGGACGTATGCTCGGGCTGCCGGTCCTCATGGATATGTGGGAGAACTATCCGGAGGCGCTGAAGGGCTGGGCGCAGGTCAACTGGAAGACGCGAGTCTTCAAAAATCCCAAGGTGGCGCGTTTCGTCGAGTTGTGGCTGGTGCCCCGGTTCGATCACGTTTTCGTAGTCGTCGAAGAGCAGAAGGAACGCCTGGTGGCGGACGGAGTCGAGGAGAAGCGCATCTCCGTGGTGACGAACGCAGTGGACATAAATATGTTCACTGGTGGGGCGATTCGTACGGACACTCCGCTGAACGCGGAACCGGGCACGTTCAAGCTGCTGTATGTAGGTAAACTTACCATTGAACGCGGATTGGAAGACATCATCCGCGCTATAGCGCTGCTTCGCGAACGGATGAACTTCGTCAGGTTCTATATCGCGGGAGATGGCGCGTACGAGCAAAACCTTCGGCATCTGGTTGAGGATCTACAAGTAAGCGACGCGGTGAAGTTCACCGGCTTTGTCCGCTTCTCCGACATCCAATCCTATGTCCGGGAATAGTGATGTATGCGTTGTCCCTCACCTGAACAACGATTTCATCAACACGACAATGCCAAACAAGCTATTCCAGTTCATGGCGATGTCCAAGCCAGTACTGGTATCGAATTCCAAGCCTTTGGCCCGAGTGGTTCGGGAATGCTCTTGCGGCTTTGTTTTCGAATCCGGCAACCCGGCCGATGCTGCCCGCGCCATCACGGAGGCGCACGAATCGCGGATGGATGCGAGCATTGGCGAGCGCGGCAGGAAATGCGTCGAAGCGCGCTACACGTGGGACAAGGTGTCGACCGAGCTGACGCGTGTGTACGACATATTCGAAAGCAGGACGCAGCGCGAGAGTATCGCCTGATCCTGCCGGGGCGCGAGGCTACTTCCTGAACGCGACTGCGACCCGGTCAACTCCGTTCGCGTCCTGGACAAGCCGGCTCCAGCTGTAAAGCCCGGAGCGATCGATCAACCATTTGCACACATGCGATTCTGACCCTGGCCGAACTCGAAGAGTGCAGCAGCTATCGGGGTCTGACCAGCAACGTAGGCTGAGGGGTGCCTGCGCCAACAACCTTCAACCTATATTGCAAATCAGACCCCCAGTTGCTGCCGCACTCCTAATAAGGAGGATACCTGGAAGAACTGCAAACTTAGATTGCGCTTGTCCCCTGGGCTGACACAAATAGTTAAGACACAGCTCACCGTTCGCTGAAAATCAGTCGACCGGCAAGACGACATTACAGCATACTCGGAAGCGGCTGGTGAAGCGGAGGCGGGCGCTGGTGGAGACCAACCCGCCAAGGAATAGCCAGCCGGAAACTCATCCAGACGATGAGCGGGGGCGTTGGCCGCAGGGCTGGCGCCCTCCATCGGATGGATAGATTTCCCGATGCCTCAGAAAACTCATAAAGAAAGCTGCCGCGCAGCGGCATCCTTTTGTTCAGTGGCCAGATTGCGCTCGAACTCGGCCGGCGGCAGATAGCCGAGCGCGGAGTGCAGTCGCTTCTGGTTGTAGACCTTCTCGAGGAACTCGTGGATCGCGGCGCGAGCTTCTGCCAAGTCCCGGTATTCATTGCGATGCACCTCTTCGTATTTCAGCGTTTTCATGAATGACTCGCAGGCTGCGTTGTCCCACGGATTTCCTTTGCGCGACATGCTGATGTCGATTCCGTGTGGCTTTGAGCAGATCCGTGTAATCGTTGCTGGCGTACTGCGAACCGCGGTCGGAGTGATGCACCAGCCCGGGCTGAACGATCCGGCGTGCGATAGCGCCATGCGCAATGCCGCTCAGCGTCAGCTCATCCTCCATCGTTCGATCCAGCGCCCAACCGATCACCCGGCGCGAGCAGGCGTCCAGGATCACCGCCAGGTACACGAACTCGTCGCGCAGCCGGATGTAGGTGATATCGGCCCCCCAGAGCTGGTCGACGTCGGTCAGCACCATCTCCCGCGCCAGATTCGGATAGACCTTGCGCGCGTGGTTGGAATCGGTGGTCACCACGAACTTCCGCTTGCGCACGCACAGCAGGTTGTCCTCCCGCATCAGGCGATAGACCCGCTTCGGATTCACCGTCCATCCGCGCCGCGCAGTTCGGCCGTGATGCGCGGTCGGCCATAGCTGGGCCACTCCAGCGCGATCCGCTGAATCGCATCGCGCAAGTCCATGTCTGGATCTGGCACCTGGATCGCCTGTCCATCGAAGCGGTAGAAGCCGGACCGGCTGACCCGGCCCAGCTTCACCATGCGCTCGATCGTCAGTCCCCGGTCGGCCTTCACTTCTTCTTCGACTTTCCGGTAGACGGCGGATTTCCAGTCAACGCCTGCAGCATCCGCTGTTCCTCGATGCGCTGCAAGCACCCCTTCAAAAAATCGATCTCCAGCGCCTGCTGGCCGACCTTGCGTTCCAGCTCGGCAACGCGCCCCTCGGACCAGCGCTGCTTCCCGTTGCCGGGAAACGCGTTCCCCGGCCCCTGTCGGAACTCCCGACGCCAGCGGTGCAGCACGTTCGGATTCACCTCCAACGCCCGCGCGGCCTCGGCTGATCGAAACCCCTTGCTCCAGCCGCCGCACGGCAGCCAGCTTGAACTCCTTCGTGAACTGTCTTCGCGACAACCCCATGACTCAATTCTCCATTCAATGGATTTTGAGTCTTAACCGGTTGTGTCAAAAATGGGGGCAAGTCCAAGCGACGAATCGAAAGCGCGACTGGTTAGGGATAAATTGAACCTCCGCTGCCTATCCGGCGGCAGTGATGCCCGAGAATTGCTTCCCCGTAAGGAAATGGGTGTGTATAGCAATCTCAATCTCACGTGCCCATGATGAGACTAACCAAGCCCGCGAAGCACTAGAACAGCATCGAAAAGAACATGGGTGCTGAGTTTAACCAAGATCAAACTCCAGGCTTGCCCGAGGTGCTTGCGAGTCGCTTGCACAATTTAATCAAGCAGATCGATGCACTTCGGTTCGCGGCAACGCCGAATATTCTTCTACTGGAATCGGCTGAAGAGAACCTCCGGCTCGCAGTAGATGCCTTACTGGTAAGTGAACTCGACGAGGTCGAGACGCTTCTCAGCTTGGTTGTAAAAGACCTGCAGTACGTTTAGAGTTCGATGCAACAGGCGCTCGCTAATTCGGTCGGATGCCATAATGCGTCTCAATTGGCGAGTCAGGCAATCGATTCGGATTGATGGATTGTCCTGCCACTTGTGCTCTCTCATTCTTGCATGTAAGACGGAATCACAGGACAGCGGAAGCAGTCGCGAGGGGCCAAGCGTAAGCGTGATCGCGAGGTTAGTCGACGATTCTATCCCAAGTCGTTAATTGCGCTGCATTCGCTTGTTCCAGCGTCTCGGCGATTGTACAAAGCCCGCACGCCATCACTGCGCCCTGGATACTTCCGAGTAGTCTCAGTGCCTCCTGAAAGCCCCCGATTCGGTGGAGCAGTGGATTGACTTTCTCATCTAGAACCCAAAGGCAATGTCCGAGCACTTCTTCCGCGTTAGGTTCTGCGTCACGTCTACAACTTGCGGGCGAACTCCTGCATCGATGAGAGTTTTTCGATAAACGGAAATTAGATGATAAAAGGCTTGTTTTGCTCACACTCCGCCATCCATTCGAGAGCTTCACACACGATTGCTACAGTTGTAGCCTATTGCGTCAAAGTTAGATCCCATCTTGTCGAGAATCTAGACTTTAGGCCCGTTGTTCAGGCAAAGTCTCATCAAAATCGCGAATCTCGGCAGTATCGAGAACTTTGGAAAGACTGTGAAGCGATTGAGTGAATGCACTATCGCTTGCCCCTTTTACAATCGCAGGCGCTTCGAGATAGTCTGCCTGATACGAACTCAACACGACTGGCCACCAAGCGAGATCGAGTCCGCTCGCCTTCAACTGTTGTGTTACTTGTTCCACCTGTTCTCAGTGCCGGGAACGTAGGATTTTTCTCAGAGATGCGTTTTTTGGCTCCGTCACCATCACCGGAATTGAACTCGCAGCGAAAATCAGGAAGCATCAATTCAAGATTGGGAAGCTGCCGGGCCGGCCGACGACGATCCCGGAAATCTGGACAGCCCTCCTCGCTGCGTAATCACGAACCGACGATCATTTGAAGCAACGTGCGCCGTTCAAACATTTGTGTCGGAGCCAAATAGAAAGTTCCTATTCCCGGCCAAGTAGAAAGTTCCGGTTTTGAAGGTCTGTTTAAAACCCTCATGGTATGGTTCGCACAGCCGTGCCGGGGTCGCGCCTGGCGCGGTTGCCCAAAGCCGAGGCGACGGGGTTGGCTCCGAAGCAATCGGCAGATGCCCTCCTGTGACGCAGAACCCGTGAATTCTTCCGGAGCGCCAGGAGGGCATTGTTGAGCTGGGATCCATTGCTTTGGTGAAACTTCGGAGCTGAGGCTTTGGGCATAGAAAACGCGAAGTTCGCCGGGCCGTTTTTGCCCGGCGTTTCCAAATTGGTTGTTTGCCTCTAGTTTCCAATCAACCTCCACAGCGGTGGGCTCGGACGATCGAAAAAGCCCTGCATCCAATGACTCCTGCCTCCCGCATTGTGATCTTTACGAACGGGTTTGTGTACCTTCGGCTCAGCAACGATGTACGCGCGCGCCGCATTCCTCGATCGCCACGTAGTGCGCCCTGATAGCGCGCCTTCAACTCGCCGTCCAAGCGGAGTTCGACACGCAATCGCTGGCGGCGCATGCCGGCTTGCACCGCGGCGCGCTCGATCTGGTAACGATGGCCGGCGAAGGAGAACGTGTAGTCGTTGCCGATCACCCGCTCTTCGACGTGACACAGAATGGCAGCCAAATCCAATTGCGCCGTCAACGGTCGATGTTGATTGGAGAAGTCCGACACAGGCCGGGCGAAATCCGCATTCCACTCCGGCCAATACTCTTTCTCCAGAAACGCGTTGGCGTCTTCCATGGTCGACACTTTGGCCAGACGCAGATGCTTGATCAATCGATCTTGAGCCGTTAAAAAGCTGCGTTCAATGCGCCCTTTCGCTTGCGGCGAATAAGCCAGAATGGAGCCGATTCCCAGCTCCCGTAGCGCTCGGCCGAGTTGCGTTAACCGGTCAGCCTGGCGCTGCTGTTCTGGACTCTCTCCAGACCGCGGCGGTACGGTGAACATCGAATCACGATCCGTGTACACGTCCACCATCCGGCCATTCTTTTCCAGGTACTCCCACAGCACAGCCATGTTCTGAGGTGTGGCATCCCGCTCGACGAAGCGGCCCCAACTCCAACTGGTGGCATCGTCGATCATCCGCACCAGGTAGCGCACCGGCCCCCGTCCTTCCAGCCAGTCGTGCTCGGACGTGTCCCACTGCACCAGTTCTCCAAAGGCGCTCCGCCGCGGCCGCCAACTGTGCACCTCTTGCAGCTCGGCGCGACTTGGGCTTCCACAGCCCGGCTTCGATCATCCACCCGCGCAGGGTCTCTTTGCCTACCTCGATCTGGTGCAGCTTGGCCAACTGCTCGGCGGCAAATGTCGGCCCAAAATCGTGCCAGTCCGGCTGCTTGAGAATCGCCAGCGCTTGTCTCTGCGTCTCGGCAGCAAGCTTGCGATTCGATGGACGTCCCCGCAGTCCATGCACGACCACCGCGTCGCCATGCTTGCTCATCCGCTTCAGCAGCATACGCACCCAGCGGTCACTGACTCCCATCTTCTGAGCCGCTTCCCGTTGCGTCATGCTCCCCGACTTGACTCGCTTCAACCAATCCAGGTGATCTCGTTCCTCTTGGCTCATCGCGATTCGTTCCATCCTTTAGCCTTACGGCTGTCAAGAGCAGCAGACAGCCGGTTTCGCTGTCGTTAGTACCAGAAACTGTAAGCGATCGGTGGTCCACCAAAACCCTACCCAATCATGAGATGCTAGCCCCGGTGCGAGCAGCTAAAGCCGACAAATTCATTGGCGCTCAATGCCCGATCAAGAGTATGGCTCCGGTATCCCGGCGATCGTTTGTTTGGTGGCAGCCCATCTTGGACAGAGTCGGACTCGACCCCGTTGGAGAGAGTGTTTCAATTCGCCACCCGGGCCGCACCGTACATATCGAATTGAAGGGAATAAGTGCATGGCGACAACGCGGCAAGTAGGTTTGGAAGGGAAACCCAACGGAAACAAACAAACGGGCTGCACCGGCAGATCTGGACTGAGAATCCTGGACTGGATGTTGTTCATCCTCAGGCAGCCGGTATTGACGTCGGCAACAGTGAACATTATGTAGCGATTGCGCCAGACAAAGACCGGCGAACCTGTTCAGCGTTTCAACTGCTTCACAAGTGACCTTCGGAAACTGGCCGGGTTTCTGAAGAGTACATGGAATCCGCTCGGTCGCCATGCAGTCCACGGGGTTTATTGGATCCCACTTGTACGACGTGCTGGAAGAGGAAGGCTTCGAGGTCTACCTCGTAAATGCGCGCGATACGAAATACCTGCCTGGACGCAAGACCGACGTGCAAGAGAGTCATGGTTGCTCAAACTGCATACGTACGGACTGCTTGCGAAATTCGTTTCGTCCCACGTCCGAAATTCGCACATTACGCACGTACTGGCGGCAAAGGGCCGAACACGTACAGGCTGCCAGCGAGTGCGTCAATCACATGCAGAAGTCCCTGACGCAGATGAACCTGCAATTGGCGAATGTCATCAGCGACATCATGGGTCAGACAGGTCAGAAGATCTTACGAGCCATCCTTGCGGGAGAACGGGATGCAGAAAATACTGGCGCACATGCGTGATCATCGTGTTCACGCCACCGAACAAGAAATTATTGCTAGTCTGACGGGGAACTGGCGCCCTGAACTGTTGTTTACCTGAAGCAGGAGATCGACCGCTACGACTTCTGTCAGCGGCAGATTGCAGAATGTGATCAGCATATTCAGCGGCATCTGCAGACACTGACATCCCGACCTCCGTCGATAGAGGGCGACTGTGATCCGACCGTAGCGCCCATGAAGAAGAAAAGGGCCAAGGGAAATTCGCCCGCATTTCCGTTGGACAAGGAACTGTTGAGAATCACGGGCGTGGACTTCACCCGCATTGACGGCATGAACGTGATGACAGCGCAAACAGTCATCAGCGAAGTCGGACTAGATATGACCCGCTGGACATCGGAGTCGCACTTTGCCTCATGGCTGGGACTTTGTCCTAACAACGCGGTTAGCGGCGGGCGGGTTTTGCGCCGGACACGCGAAAATCGTGAATCGGGCAGCCACCGCGTTCCGCATTGCCGCTTCCACGCTCCGGCTCAGCGACAGTTATCTCGGCGCGCAATTCCGCAGGTTCCGTAGCAAACTCGGAGCGCCGAAGGCGATTACCGCCATGGCTCACAAATTGGCCGTCTGTTCTATAGAATGTTGCGGTTCGGACATGAGTATGTCGATCGCGGCGTGAATGTATATGAGGAGCGATACCGACAGCAACAGCTTTCACTACTAAACAAAAGAGCCGCACAACTCGGATTCTCCGTCATTCCGGCGGCGGCTCAAACCGTCTCACCTTGAAACGGAGTTTCTGGAGAGGAACTTTCTACTTGGCCCAAACCGGAACTTCTCACTTGGCCGCGACAAATCATAAGAACTGGTATTCACAGCCGGCAAATAGTCGTATATTGAGCAGTACGGCTTTTTCCAGTCTGGGTGGCCTGCGCAATGCTATCTGCGCCGGAGTGTCGCCGGATTGGCGAAGTCTGACAAGGGTTGTCGACGATGCGGCAGGAAAAAGAACTTCCGGAGACGCTTAAGCGCGCCTTCGGTAGCGACACAGCGAAAGTGCAGGAACTCGCTGAGGCAGCAGGTCTCCCACCAGCCAGTTTCCCGGACCGCGCAAACTCGGCGTCCGAGATGTGGGACCAGGTCGTCCGCGATCTGGAGAGGCTCGGGAAGCTCCGAGCGCTTGTGACGAAGGCGGCTACCGACGCCGAAAACGAGAGAGATCAGAACGATTTCAACAGAATTGGACTGGCGATGCGCGTCCGGGAGGAACTGGTGACAATGATCACCAGAAGCGGCCTCCTGCGGGCCGAACTGCTGCGACTCTATCGCGAGAGCCTGTCCGAGGACCAGACGTCAGAAGACGTCACTGATCCCGAGGAAATCATCTTCACGTTGTGGGGCTACTCGGATCGCCGCGCGCTGCTGAACTTTATGCTGCGGGTTGCCGAGAAGACGACGAACTTGCCAGCAAGGGGGATGATCCATGACTGGTACAACCACGAAGACACGCCCAAGCTTCTAAGCCTTCCCAGGAGCGACCTGGATTTCGTGCGTCAGGGCGCCGAACAACCGCGCGAACCACGGCGACGTTACCTGATGACGGTAGTAGAACCGCTGCAACCGGATGAGTCCGGCGCGTACTTCGTCAGTTTGTACTTGGGCGTGGAAGGCAAGACCCTTCAGAATTTCGGTGCCCGCAAGAAGGTTCCCGTCCAGGATCTGGAACGGTATGTAGTCGCGGAGCTGGAAAAGGCGTTTCTGAAGTACGCGCCGCTGGACAGCAATTCTCCCGAGGATGCACTCCACACGATCGAGTTTTACCTTCCATCTTCACTGCTGGCCATACCGGTTGAGCCCCATCTCTGGAATGTTTCGCAAAAGAGCCTCGTGCGGCAGTGTATGGTCGTGATTGGCATCACTGAGAGGCACCTCGCGCTAAGCAAGGCGAAGATGATTCAGAAAACGAAGAACGAGCGCGAGTTGAAAAGCATGCTGAGGCGGCTGCAGAAAGACAGCCGAATGTTCAAGCTAATCAAAGGCAGCCGCTTCTGGGTTCAGCGCTGGAACAGGCTAAATATGGAGTCGGAGAAGCTTCTCGATACCATCGTGGGGCCAGTAGACCGGGATGCGGTCACGTCGCTTGAACGCCTGAAAACGTTGCTCGAGGAGAAAGAGGAGTGGGCCGGCCTTGCCTTTGCGTTCGCACCCTTTAGTGTCGAGGGTGAAATGTTGGAAGCTTTGCTCGACCAGGTGTTCGGGGCAGGCATGCCGATCATCTTGTGGACGTACGAGCCGGAGCAAGCCGGAGACGGGCAGGATACGCAGCAGCTTTTTGCTGCAATTTATTTCGAACGAGAAGAGCAAGGTTACGAAGGCTGCGGACATGGTGGAGGACGTACATGATCTCCGCATCCGGAAGCTTGACAAACCATAGCAGGCGGCCTCGCGAATACGAGAACATTTGACCATTGTGCTGGATAATCCAGAGCGCGAGATACCGCAGCAGGGACGAATCCCCAAGTAGGAGAAGAACGATGGCTACTAGTAAAAAAAAATCCGGACAAAAGCAAGATGCGCGTGCGCACCGAGCCAACTATGCTGCCCAGACGGCCGAGACGGTCGCGGCGCCATCGGAACAGCTGGAGAGCACGGCGCGTGCCGAGCAGGGGCAGCAGACACCGAAATGGTACGTCTTCAAGGGATGGCAAGACGGAATCGCCGTGCGGGACGAAATAACCGGGCAACAAGTGGCGGACGGCGCCAACGGGCGGGCGGCTTTGTCGCTTCCTCCACCGCCGCCCTGGCGCGACTTCCCGCGGCGTCAGGCGCACAAGGGCCAGACATTCCGCACGTTTCCGGAGGAGGTTCGAGTGGTCAACGCAGCGATCTACCTGCGCCGGCCGCTGCTTCTGACTGGCCTGCCAGGCACAGGCAAATCAAGCCTGGCCTATGCAATCGCGGATGAGCTGGGCTAGGGGAGGTGTTGGCGTGGCCGATTACCTCACGGTCGCAGCTGAAGGACGGCCTGTACAGCTATGATGCCATTGGGCGACTGCAGGCAAGCAACCTATCGTCAGGGCGAGAACCAAGCGCCGCCGCCACCGATCGGAGACTACCTGCGTCTTGGTCCGCTGGGTACGGCGCTGGCCGACAGCCCCCCTAACCGGCCGCGGGTATTACTTATTGACGAAATCGACAAGAGTGATATCGACTTGCCCAATGACCTGCTCAACATTTTTGAAGAGGGCGAGTTCGAAATTCCCGGAACTGGCCAGGCTGGCGCGCCAGCCCAACGGCAAGCTAAGTGGTGAGGAGCCGAGCGAGTCGATGCACAGCGTCAATGTACCTTATCGCCCCCGGGATGAACAGAGTCCGCCGACGATTGAGCTTCTTAACGGGCGAGTACGCTGTGTAGAGTTCCCGATCGTGCTCCTTACCAGCAACGGCGAGCGCGCGTTGCCGGGGCCGTTTCTGAGGCGTTGTCTACGCCTGGAGATCCGACCACCGGACGAGGCAAAGCTTCAGAAGATCATACGGTCTCACTTCCAGGAACTGGCGAACAAAAAAGAATTGCCGAACGAAGTGCTAAACCTCATCAGGAGGGTGGTCGACCGGCGGAATAACCCGACTAAGCGGGAGTATGTGGCAACGGACCAGCTGATGAATGCCGTATACCTGGTGCTGAACGGTATCGACGTTATGTCGTCGTCGGAACCGCGAAGTGAAGCACAGGATCGGCGGGCAAGTAAGCAACTGATCGATTTCATCCTAGAAGCGATCGGCACGTCGCTCGTGTAACGAGTGTAAGCTGGGGAGTAAGTCGTGAGCACGGAAGACCGTCCCTGGTGTATTGGGGGCCATGAGCTTGACGCAGAAGAAATAGCAGACATTGTATGGCTCGCTTCGTTTCTTGGTGAGGTCACGACACACGAGCCTGACTCTCGTTCTGAAGCGGGTTCCACAGAGTTCTCGGAGCAACGCGCCGATGGCAAGACGGCGGTTGACAGCGCTGAGAAGAAGCCGGGCGACCATCGGAAGGATGCGTCAAACAAAAGTGCTGGAGTAGACGCGTCGGCGGACCATCAGGGCCGGCTGTATGCGCCGAGCACGTTCGGAGGCTCGGGCCGTCCAAACACGGCTAGTTCGCTCCCGTTGACCGGCACGAGCTTTCCAACGCCGAGGGCACCAGGCCTAATCGAAAAAAACGCGCTGATGCGCAGCCTGCGCCCGCTGCTGCAGCGCCAGCCGTCTAGCCGTCATTTTGAAATGGACGAGGAAGAGACAGCACAAAGGATTGCAAGCGCGTTAGGGCACGGGTGGGCACCGGCAATGCGCCCATTGGCCGAGCGCATGTTTGACCTGGTGCTGCTTATCGAAGATTCCCCGTCAATGGGTGTCTGGCAGGATACGGTACAGGATCTGCGCGTGCTTCTGATCCAAACCGGAATTTTCCGGGACGTGCACACCTGGGCGATGGTTTTGGAAGAGAGTGATACCGAGGATAACGCGCGAGTGGCGAACATGTCACTGCGGGTGGCGCATGCGGTTCCGGGGATGGGCCGGCGAAGTTACGAACCTCGCGAGCTGATCGATTCACAGCAGCGGCGGCTAATACTCGTCATCAGCGACTGCAGTTCGTTGGCGTGGGACAACAGAGCCGCGGTGCGACTGCTCAAACCGCTCGCCGAGACTAACGCCTTGAGCATCCTCCAAGTCTTGCCGGAAGAACTCTGGGGGACTACGGCGCTAACCAACGCAGTGCGGGTCAGGGTCTCGTCGCGCCAGATTGTAACGAGCGACGGCCCACTGGAGGTTCACAGTCCGGCGAAGGGGCCGGAGTGGGGCGCGGGCGGGAGTCCCCGTGATCCATCATGCCGCTAGCGGCGGCGGAGTTGAATAGCTGGGCTCATTTCATGATGGGGCGCCAGCAGGAGCGAGCGACGGGTTACTACTTTCCGACCGACGAGCCTTCAGGCGAAGCGGGCCCGGACGGCGACGACATCGACCTGGGTGCGGAGCTGCGTTCGCTGGGTATCATACCGAGCGATCAACAGCCAAGCATTGACGAGCGCTACGGCGAGTTCCTGCGTACTGTTCCGCCGCGCGCCAGGCGATTGGCGGCTTATTTTGCGGCCGCACCGTTGACTTTACCGATCATGCGAACGGTCCAGGCAGCTCTCATGGGAGAAGAGACAAGTCATTCAGATTTGGTGTTGGTTTACTGACAGCTCATTAATAGAACGCATCACGCCATTCAACGCCGAAACCGACCTGGACCAAGTCGGATACGATTTTGCCGGGGGCGAAGCGATGCGCAGGCGACTGCTGGAGTCTCTCCCTCGCTATCGAGTTGAGCAGGTGTACGACGCCGTCACGCGTTATGTGGAAAAGAACCTCGACCAGCTGAACAGCTTTCAGACGACCTTATATGTGCCGGGAGCACAAGGCAACGTGCCGTTGGACGATCTGAGCCGGTACGTCGCGCGTGTGAATGTAACGGTCCTGCAATACCTGGGCGGGGTGTACGCAGATATAGCCCTGAAGCGTCTGAAAGAGGATCTGGACCCCGAAGCGACGCTCGTTGTACATGAACACGGTGTGCCGATCTGGGTCGCGCTGACTATACCCGAACGCGTCCAGATCGGCGAGCACTGCACACTGCTCATACGGATGTACACGACGAAAGGGGCAAGCCAGTATGCTGGCCCGTACACAACGGTACACCTTCTGGCAGAGCTGGCATTAGGAACGCCGATCCAGTTGGGCGTGCTGGCAGCGGACGGTGGATTTGTGGTCGAAGGCTCACAGCGGGAGTTTGTCCCGGATCTGTCCGGCGTGACAGCGACCCAGGAGATCGTGCTAGAGGCAAACGCACTAGGCGAGTCGGCGATCAGCCTCTCATTTCGCACCTCGGCCGAGAAGCTTAAGGACGTTAACCTGCATTGCACAGTGGCGCCGGAGGCGAAAGAACCGATAACGAGCCTGAGATTGCGTTTTGAAGGGGACTCGATCCGCTTGGCGGGAAAGTACGCGGAGGCGGAGGAAAAATACACGGCGGCAATCAGGATGGGAGAGGATACGGCCGATGTGTACAGCAGTCGCGGGGCCGTGCGACACGACATGGCTAAGTACGAGAGCGCGGCGGCCGACTACAGTGCCGCTATCAAACGCGGCGCAAGCGACTACTGGATCTACATCGACCGTGGCAAGGTGTTCAGTCTGCAACACAAGTACAGCCAGGCGATCAACGACTTCACGAGGGCGCTTGTAATCAGTCCGGACGGAGTTGATGCGTATCACGAGCGCGGCGTAGCGTTTGGTGAGATCGGAGAGAACGAGCTAGCCGAGCGTGATTTCTCGGCAGCCATCGAGGCGACACCGACCGCGGTTCTTTACCGCAACCGGGGCCTATCCTATTTTCGCCAGGGCAAGCGCGAACAGGCGCTTGCAGAATATGCGAAGGCAATCGCAGCGGATCCGGGCTATGCGCCAGCCTATCGAAGCAGGGGGCACCTTTACCACGACCAGGCAAATGAGGAGCTGGCAATCGCCGAGTACAGCAAAGCGCTGGAGCTGGAGGAGAGTGCGGAAACGACATACAGCCGCGGTATCGCGTACAAAGTCAAGGTGATCTGACAGCGGCGATCGCGGACTTTAGCGAAGCGATTAAGCTCGACCCGCAATACAAGTGGGCGTACAAGAACCGAGGCGACATCTACACAAATCGAGGCGAACACCGTCAGGCAATAGCCGATTACACGCAGGCGCTTCAGATCGATCCGTCGTACGCCGATGCTTACAACGATCGCGGCCTGGCCCATCGCGCGGTCGGAAAAACCGACCTTGCGCTTGCCGATTTTTCTGAGGCGATCAAGGTCGACCCGATGCACAAGTGGGCATACTACAACCGAGGTGACGTGTACCGCGATCGAGGTGACCACCGCCGGGCTATCTCCGATTATGGCCAGGTGCTCGAAATCGATCCCACTTACATGAGGGCGTATAACTCGCGCGGCCTCGCATATCGTGCGCTAGGCGACAGCGACACGGCTCTGGCCGAATTTTCTACGGCAGTCAGTACTGAGCCCAGCTACAAGTGGTCATACACCAATCGCGGAGACGAATTCAGAGAACGCGGCCAATATCGGGAGGCTATAGCCGAGTACAGCAGAGCAATCGACATCGATCGCTCGTACACGGACGCCTACCTGCGTCGCGCCCTAGCGTTTCGGGAGCTAAAGGATGAACGGGCAGCACTCGCAGATCTGGATCGCGGAATTGCTCGACCCAACCGATGTATTGCTTCAGTTGAATCGTGCAGTTGTGATCGAAGCTCTGGAGGGTGCAGACGCCGCAGAGCAGGAATTTCGGCGCCTACTCAAGATCTTCCCGAACAACGGTGAGGTACTGCAAGAGGTGGGCGGATTTTATAAACGGCGCGGAGCCACTGCAGAAGCACTCGCGGCATTCAAACAGGCAGAAGGATCATACAGTGAGGAGCTGGCGAAGAAGCCGGATTACATCACGTACTACAATCGCGGCCTGGTGAACGAGAATCAGTATCGATGGGATCGGGCAATTAAGGACTACACAGAAGCGATCAGAATCAATCGTCACCAGGCGACTGCATACCGCAGACGAGCCGGGTGCTATTTCGAAACTCAAGAGTATGAGAAAGCAATAGCGGACTATACGCGTGTAGCCAAGAGAGAGACGAGCGATGTGTATGCTTATTACAACATCGCGCTATGTCATTGCGAGATGAAAGAGTATCCGGAAGCACTCGCCGAATGCGAGAAAGGCGTCAAAGAAAGCCGGAGAATCCTCACGGGTACATGGTTCGGGGCTACATCTACGCAGTTCTGGAGGACAAGGATCGGGCACTCGAGGATTTACAGAAGGCGCTGCTCCTGTCGGATGACAGCCAAGTTCAGCGTTTCTGCTGCGCTATTCATTGTTGGCTGTCTGACTATTCCGCCGCGATCGAGTTTGGTCGCCGAGCTGTTGCCGGCGACCCCAGTGATCCTGAGGCGTTTATCTGGTTGGGCCATAGCTATCTACTTGCGGGAGACTCAGCAGCAGCAAGAGATCAGTACAAACGAGCGGTCCATCTCCAGCCGGACCGCTACTTCTGTAATTCTGCAATGTTGCCTTTGAGGCACATGGTTGAGAACCGGGCCGGCAAGAAATCAGAAATTCAAGAAGGTCTGGCGTGGTTCGAGCGGGCGATTGAGGAGTTGGCATCTGACAGGAAGCGAACCACACCTGACGCGGGACTGAGGAATGAGCTTTCTTGACGAGCATACGCTGGATCTCACCAGACCCGAAGTGCCGGAGCTACGAAACCTCTTCGTGAGCGCGTATCCGTTCTTGAGTGGTGCACAAGAGCTTGCGGAGACTGCAGGAATCCGGCCCGGCATGTTTCCACTGCAGGACAACATGCGGGCCACCTGGTACGAGTTGATCAAGGTGATGAGCCGGCAGGGGAAGCTGCGAAGAATGGTTGAAATAGCGGCTGCCGACGAGACGAACAGTGTATAGTCGGCCGCGCTTTGCCGAGATGCTTGGTGAAAGGCCGGCAGTGGCGGTGAGGGAACCCGCTTCTTGCGCGGAATGGTGGAAGGCTAATGGCGGCGGGCCGAAGGCGGCCGGCACAAGACGATACGAGCGTCTGTTACAGCAACGCACCCGTTTGATCGACATCCAGGTCGCGCGACAGGTAGTGACGCTCGCACGCAGCGTCGCGAAACTGAGCCTTAGATTCGCGAGCCAGCTTGCACACTGTACCGGGTTTCTGATACAGAGCGACCTGATTCTCACGAATCATCACAGTGTGAGTGATCCAAAGCTGGGTGAAGTTCAGAGTGTTGTTGCGGAATTCGATTATGAAAGCGTATCCGCGGAAAAGCCGCTCGTAGTGAAGGGCCTGGTGAATTCCATCCAAAACGATGAGGAGTGTGACTGCGCCGTGATACGACTGGAGAGGCCCGTGGATCGGGAACCAATTGCGCTAGGGACATCCTACGATATCGGCAAGGAGATGCCGTCATTATCATCCAACATCCGAATGGTGGGCTCAAGCAGTTTGCGCTCGACATGCTGCTCGTCCAGTACGTGGATGAGCACGTTATTCAATATCTCGCTGATACGCAGAAGGGATCCTGGGATCGCCGGTTTTCAATGTCAAGATGCAAGTCATCGCGCTTCATCACGCTGAGCAGGAAGTTCAGGTTCCGGCGAGTGGCGTAATAGTCACCGAGTGGCGAAATCAGGGGATACGGGAATCGAAAGAGTCATGCAGAGCCTGCGAAAGCAGGGTATTCCGTTTGTCACAAACCAATAAGCATGGAGGAAGAGAATGCCGGATGTGATCATCCCTGTGTTACCGATCTGCGTCGACGAACACGTAGTAGGAGAGCGATTCGACGCGACGCAACTGCCATCTCCCGTCGACCCGAGGTCAACGAGCCGCAACGAGCTTGCGCTAGCTAGGTACAAACTATGGGAAGTAGGTCAGATTCTTCGCATACGATTCCTGAACGGGGATCGGGACCTTCACATGCGAGTCGCGGATCATGCTCGTAAGTGGCTGGATCACGCGAACCTCGCGTTCGAGTTCGGGAACTTCGCGAACGCGGACATCAGGATCACGTTCATCGGGTCCGGCTACCGCTCCCTAGTCGGGACGGATGCGATGAGGCGTCCGGACCGGAGCCAACGATGACGCTGGGCGGATTTACTGCAGAGACGGACGACCTGGAAATGCAGCGCGTAGTTTTGCACGAATTCGGATACTACTCGGTTGTGTCCATGAACAAGCAAATCCCGACGTCAACATCCCATGGGATGAGGATAGTGTCTATGCGTATTACAAGTTTCACTATGACTGGGACAAGGACGAGGTTGACCGGAATGTGCTAAAGCGATACTGAAGCTCGAGGTGCACTGGACGCACCACGATCCGCAATCGATCATGCAGTATCCAGTGCCCAAGGAGCTGACCAAGGGCAACTTTGAGATCGGCTGGAATGACAGGTTGTCGGAGTTAGACACGCTCTTTGTCAAAGCGATGTATCCCTCGAAAACGGGTGCTTCAATCAGTGTCCAGCCGAGTAGCGCTGCAAGCGGTGTTCCCGGGAATGTGCTACCGGTGGAGTTCCCAGAGCCTGAATCCATGTCACGCCCCTGGGCGGGGCGCAAGCGCGCGAGCCCCGGCGAACTGTGCCGCGCTGCGAAAATCCACCCGCAGCGACAGAACTATACGTCTGGGAACAACAGTTCTTTTCCCTAGAAGCAACGGTGGCGGCGAAGCTCGGGTTTCCATTCGGGACTCTCTCGGGGAGCGGGCGCGAGCGAGTCATCGTTCTTGAGTTTTCGCGCAGTGCGCCCTGCCTTGCGGGTGACGGTACGGAACTGCGTTACGGCGTGGCGGTGCGGCTCGCAGTGAAGGTGAGTAAGTATGAGGCCCGCACGAGTCTAACGCTTCCGGTTGTCGCTGCCGAAGCCCAACTCGGACGGGTTGAAGCTCAGTCAATGCTCCTGGTTCGTGGTTATGTCGGAGCTAAGCTCGGGTCCTTGATTCCAGCTTTGGAGGCATTTTCTGTGGAGTCATATGTAAACCTGATGCAGCGGGTGTCGCAGATTCAAGCTCTGATCAGCCAAGACACTGCGAACATCCGGCCGGCCCTGCTGCATGTGCCTCCAAACGAAGTTGAGGACGAGGGCAAGCACGATCATGCCTTGGGAGTGACTTGGGCATTATCGATGCTCGCAGATGGCGTTTCTTATGAGCGTGCGAGGAGTGGCTTCCATGGCCAGAGGCCAGTTCAAAGGCTGGTGGTCCGTTGAAATGATATACGCAGAGGCATCGGGGAATCCGTCGATAGGGGACGTCGAACCGACCAGGGCAGCGCGGGAGTGGGCTCAGAAACGAATCGGCGATTACCGCCTCAAAAAACCGCTATTTCGAAGGTGAATCGATCTGGGCCGGCCGCCGGTGGCCGCTAACGATCCGGGTTCGCACGCCGGGGAGGTCGGTTCGGTGGCGACACGTAGCCTAGCGAGGTCTTCGACCTCAAACCGACAATCGTGGGATTCCGTAGAATCTCGGACATGCCGAATATCCCGGAACTGCTGAGCGGACACGTCACGTTGGAAGTGGAGTGCCTGGACGGATTGTACCTGAACGGGTACATCGGGTCATTGGCAACGTCGGGCGGGCTCGGCGACATTCGTTGAATTGGCATCCCGTTATCGACCAGCTGCGTGCACCCCGTTTCCGCGATGCTTGGCGCGTCGTCCAATGCATAGAGAACCATGACGAGGTATACCGCGATCGTGATCCGCGCATTCCGAAGTTGGCTGCGGGTGGCGCGGGAACGCGCAACTGGTATGCGACCTCGCGTTCTCGCGTCGCAACGGGACTGCTTCTCACCGCCCCGGGTATCCCAATGCTGTTCATGGGCGAGGAGTTTTACGAGGACAAGAGATGGTCAGATGACCCTGAGCATCATCCGAACACACTCATTTTCTGGACGGGCTCGCGTCGGAGAAGACGATGAGCGACTTTCACCGCCTCACGCGCGATCTGATCTGGTCAAGGCGCAAACACCCGGGACTGCGCGGAGAAGGGGTGGCAACGATTCTCATGGACGACTTCAACCGCGTCCTCGCATTCCAGCGCTGGATCCCAGGAGTTGGCCGGGATCTGGTGGTCGTGGCGAGTCTCAACGAATTCACACAATCTGGATACCGGATTCCGTTTCCAAATCGCGGCGAGTGGTTGGAGGTGTTCAACAGCGACATCTACGAAAACTGGCTTAATCCTTCTACGGCAGGTAACGGCATGAGTGTTCACTAATGGCCCGAGCTGGAATAGTCTGGAGACATCTGCTGACATCGTCATCCCTGCAAATTCGATACTGGTGTTCGCACGGGACGGAGGAGATTTCTGACGGCCCCGGGTGGCTCCAGTTTTTCCCCCTCGGAGTTCGTTACTTTGGATAAGCTAGGGACAATATAGTTCGAGTGTGCTTGCTTTTTATACGCTTGGACCGCTTCCGAACAGCAGCCGTCGCCTATCGTCTTCGATTTCGCTGCAACGCTTTTTGTAGTAAGTTGGCACCCCGGGAGGAGTCGAACCTGCGATGTTCAGCTCCGGAGACAATCGTCTGTAATTACGATGCGCGAATTGGTGACAGAGTTGGTTACATACTCAACCTCTGTATCGGCTATGTGATTGAAGGAAAACGACTCGAGGTTCTATCCACGGCGTTGCCCAAACCCAACGAGCTGTCACCAATTTGGAGGCTTATAATGAGTTACTTACGAAGTCATTGCTGAATCCACGGCCTGTTTTTGAAGGAGCAAAAGCTTAATATAAGTGTTTTCAATTCAGTTGGTTGCGGGGGAAGGATTTGAACCTTCGACCTTTGGGTTATGAGCCCAATCGAAACCTTGCCCTCAGTTCCCCTCCTGTTCCCCTGAGTTCCCCAAAAGTATTGATTTCATTCCCCTGGATTCCCCTCAGTTTGGTCACAGAATTGGTGACAGTTGCCCCGGATTCCCCTGGGTTCCCCATCAAATTGGTGACAGATTTGGTGACGTTTTGCACGGTCGCGGTCAACGCTCGAGTTGCGCAGGCTAGCTTGCATGCAGGCTTAGTATCGTTTACGTCGATATCAGAGTCAAGCTCGGACGTAGCTGGGTTCGAACCCCATCTCCCGCTTCATAGAAACAATACGTTGCGAGCAATCTAAAGGAAGTTGAGTTCGACAATCGAGGTTAAAGCAAGGTAGAGGCACCAACCACGAAACCACAAAGACCTGAATGTCAACAAAACACAGCGGGCCCGGCCGCGACGGAGCCGGACCCGCTCTGGCGTTTACGTATCACTCTCCTCAGAGTTGGCTTCAGTGTCAGAGCGCCGCTCGGCACGATCCAGCTTGCCGATGGTATCGGCGCGAACTTCGACGATGCGATGCTTTGCGCCATCTCGTTCGTACTCGCGAGTACGGACTGCGCCTTGCACCATCACGTACGATCCCTTCGGCAGCGTTCGCGAGTATTCGGCAAGCTTCGAGAACGAGACGACTCGATGCCAGTCCGTGCGACTTTGCCAGTTTCCGTCTGCGTCCTTCCAGGACTCTTTCGTCGCAACCGAAAGTGTGGTCACGAGCGTGCCATTCTGCGTATAGTGAACGTCGGCATCACTGCCTGTGAAACCGATGATCGTGAGCTGGTTCAATGTGTACATGTAAGTTCTCCATTTCTGCTGCCCGTTTGTTCCGGGGGCAACCGAAAAGCGAGCGGCCAAGCTCCCAAACGAGCCGGAGTGCATTGTTGGAGGCGCCGGCGTTTTGGTTTCTGGGAATTTCAGAAACCTGCTGGAGGGACCAACAAAGCAGAACACAGGCGAGAGCCGGGCGCGCGGTTCAAGCGAAGCAGGTGCCCTGGACAAAGCGGGCTAAGAAGTGGAGACGAAATGGAAACAAAACGACGGAACGATACGATTTAAGTCAGCAGATCCAGTCGCCAGTGAGCTGTTACATGGCCATCAGCGTGTGCACAGATGATCTCACTGTAAGAGCATTGCAAAACTGTAAGCCGAACGTTTTGGAAGCACGGCCGCCGGACTTGAGCGAAGTAAAAGATTAAGCTACTCGCGAGAATCGCGACGATCTCGATAACGTCAAAGGCTTGATTACTTGTCACGGCTTCCGCGCTCCCAGGCGGTGTGGTGAAACGCTTGGTATCCGACGGGTGACATGATCTGCAGAGGACAATCAGGTGGTTACCAAGAACAACATCTCCGCACAGACAGCGGGAGCGTCTCGAGTAACGGAGATCGGCCAAAAGACCGGCCAAATCAGGCCTGCCCGTCGGTCGAGAAGCGCCCAATATTGGGAGAGGTGGAACTCAAAGCACAGACAAAAGATCGGCCACGAGATCGGCCATTAGGATGACTTCGCGGCCAAATCATCATATAATTTCAATAGGATCTGATGAGTCAACATGGGCCAAACAGTCTGTTAGAGACGGTACACCGCATCGAGCCAGCCCGGCTCGAGAATCCACCTGAAGCTCTGGCAGACCTAGTCGCAGAACTAGCTTCATCATCGGCCAAATTGGGCCGTTCTCTGCACCCGCGCACCGCTGCAAACTTGGCGGAACTTGTACGTATCATGAACACGTACTACAGCAATCTCATCGAAGGGCACGATACTCGCCCTCGCGACATCGAGAGGGCATTGGCAGGCGAATTCGACAGGGATCAGGGCCGCCGAAATCTTCAAATCGAGGCTGCAGCCCACGTCCGCCTGCAATCAGAAATAGATTCCATGGCGGCTGAAGGGCGACTGCTTGAGCCCGCCTCGGCCGACTTCATTCGATGGCTACATCGCGAGTTCTACCGAGATGCCCCTGAAGAGATGCTCCACGTTAGGGGTGCCGGTCGCGACTTCACGATGACACCAGGAGAATGGCGTTCACAACCCGAGCATGATGTCGCAGTTGGGCGGCACATCCCACCGTCGAGCGATCGTATTAACGAATTCATGCTCTACTTCGCCGATCGATACCGATTCGATCGGCTGGGGAGGGCGGGCCGCATCATCGCGATGGCTGCCGCCCACCATCGCTTTAACTACATACATCCATTCCCTGATGGGAACGGGCGTGTTAGCCGACTGATGAGCCATACAATGGCCTGGAAGGCCGACATTGCGGCGCATGGCCTTTGGTCCATTTCTCGCGGTCTGGCACGAGGTCTCAACAGACGTGGCGAATACAAAGAAATGATGGATCTAGCTGACACTCCGCGACAAGGAGACCTCGACGGTCGAGGAAATCTGTCCGAACGTGCACTTATCGATTTTGTCGCGTGGTTTTTGCAAGTGGCAATCGATCAAGTTGAGTTTATGTCGAGCCTGTTCGAACTAAACAATCTTGCGGCTCGGTTCCGTGCCCTTGTTGAACAGCAACATTCTTTAAAACCCGAAGCCGTTCGGCTCTTTGAGGAGACGTTGGTGCGCGGCGAAATCGAACGTGGCGAGGCGTCAAGGATCACCGGCCTGCCTGAGCGGTCAGCACGGCGAGTGCTGAATGATCTAGTCACCGAGGGGCTGCTAGCATCAGCCACTCCTAAGGGCCCTGTTTCGCTCCGATTTCCTGCACATAGTTTAGAGACGTTGTTTCCGCGACTGTACCCGCATACCTAAGCGCTGCACATGCTTCCATTGCGAAATCTGGTCATAGCAGGGTGATAGCGTGAATGTTGCCCATCGCGCCTCGAATCCGTTCAAGTGGCGCCACTATTCGCGATGACATTATCATCTGGTCGTGATATTATCCTCGGTACCCATCTCGTTCACGCATGGCAGATAAGTG
>CAWJQP010000020.1:0-115677 GCA_963844855.1 Bryobacteraceae bacterium | reverse complement strand
GCACTCGGCTCAGCGGCGCTGAAGCGACTTCGCATTCGGGCGCAACTCCTCCGGATGTGCGCGCACATACTCGAGCAACCTCTGCTTCTTCTCAACGCCCCGTTTCCCGTTCGACTGTGAAGCAGTGCTGCCGCCTGGGAGCAGCTCGGGAGCCTCTTCGGCGACACGCTCGTAGATGGACTGCCATCGCTTCTTCACGGAAGACAGCGAGCAGCCCAGGTCGGTTGCGAGTTCCTCGTCCGTCATTCCGTCCATGGCACGTTGCAGCAGCGTTTGTTCCTTGTCATTGAAGTACAAGCGAGGCTCCGAGTACAAGAACAACCGGCAAAACTGACTCCCAGGGTCGTTCAAAGCCGCTTCTCGGTGTAGCCAAATGCGAAAGCATGGTACCGATCCAGATCGCGTAGCATCAGCACCCCCGACACGCTGAACGTCTAAAGCATGTCCCCCAATGGCGTGATGCATTCGAAGTTCTTGCTCGCCGATCGCCTCAGTAACGGCTTCTTTGATCTTGTATCCTGCCTTGGATTCGAAAAATCGGCGGGTGAGTCGCTCCATGATTAACCCGAATTGCTCGTCGCGTTCGATGCCTGCTTTCAGAAGTGCGTGAAAAGCGAGGTTCAATCCGGCGGAACTGTTGGCTTCACGAACCCCCGGAACATCCAAGGCGGGGTGCATCTTCCCGCCTCGAGCTTCCACGAGCACATGACCTAACGTCGGTAGCTGGCTACGGCGAACTTCGCCCATGAACTGCTCAGTGACGAGATAGGTCATTCCCGCTGCGACCATCCGGTCGCCCTGTGCCCGGCGCGGGTCTTCTACAACTGCAGAAATTAGCGCACCCCGCAACAGCAGGTCGCGCCAAGCGGCCACCATCTCCGATCGGATCGGCCCATAGGGTTCTTCTCGGAGAAGCAGCGCGCAATCGGCAAGGTCGGTTGCCGCGGTTGACCGGACGTTGAGATTCATACGTGATTGCTTCCCTTCTGGCCGTCAAAACTTTATTGAAATTTACACTTTTAGGTCATTGTTCGTGTCAGTGAGCCAGTATACACTTGAGCCTCGTCTCGACTTTGGAGCACATAAGTAGAGCGCACACACGCAGCAGAAGCAGGAAATCTGCCGTGCGCTACTGGTCCGCCTTATCGGACCGTGCTGAAAGATCTCACAGGATAGGGCGCTTAGATATGATCACGTCTAGACACTTCAGACGGTCCCCGGGCAGCAGTACGCTGCTCATCCAACTACTTCTGGTGCTAACTTGCGCGGCGCCGCTTGCACAGCGAGGCGCCGCATTAGTTCGTTTACGCGGTACACAACCGCACTCACAACAGCTTCGACAACAACGTGTCAGCGTTCTCGGTCGATTCGGAACCGGCCGACTTACAGCAGTCCCTGGGTCGCCGTTCGCCACGATGGGACAAGGGCGTGAGGGAGGGTTCTTCGTAGGCAAGAGAATCGTATCTACACCCGTGGGTGACAGGCTCTACGTTTCGAATAACAATGGCGCCGATACGATCACCGGCTTCACGATAAACCGCGCCACAGGATCGCTAAGTCTGCTGACGCAGGTTGCCACCGGAGCGGACGATCTCAACTATGGCATTTCCCTAGCCGTATCTCAGAACGGCAAGTTTCTCTTCGCCGGTTTGGGAGGTTCAGGTCGTGTCGCCGTTTTTGACATCGATCCTTCTACGGGCGCGCTTACTCACGTACCAGGCTCTCCTTTTGTGCTCGGTGTATTCAACATCGCAAACCTTGCAATTTCTCCTGACAATCGCTTCCTGGCGCTCGCCACACCCGGGGGCACTAACGCAGCTTCGTAAGGCTTTACTCCGTTTCATCCTCGGGAGGTTTGACGCCTTCCGCTTCACTGGCCACTTTTGGTCAGGCTACTAGTGTAGGTTTCAACTGCAAGTCGAACAGATTGATCACCGGTGGCGACCTGTCGCGCGTCACCTCGTATAACGTCAGTACCAGCGGCGTACTAACCGAGCTTGGATATCTCGCCATGCCGCACAGCACGGCAAGCGTGCAACTGAGTGTGGACGATGCCTTCGTTTTCACATCGGATATCCACTCACGCATCTCCACAGTTCAGATATCTCCGGCCGATGTATTCAGCTCAGTGGGCGTGCCGTTGGTTCTTGGGGCCTTGCAGCCGACCGGGCTGTCAGTCAATCAGCAAGGAACACTCCTCTTCTCGGCGAATCGCACGTCACTGACTACGCCGGACTTGGGTAACATCGGCGATATCGGATCGCCTCCAGTGGAGCGCTGGAGCAAGTACCCGGATCGCCATTCGCCACATCTGTAGTCGGCTACATGAACTCGCTTGCTAGCTTTCCGCCGAAAGTTGCGTCACGAACTCCGCACCTTTGGGCATCAGTCAGCAGGTGGTTGTTTCTGAGGACACGGCGGCCGGAATTACTCTCGCAGCCACCGACGCGGACGGAGATCCCCTTACTTACGCAGTCGTCCGGCCGCCGGTAAACGGCACGCTGTCCGGGAGCGGGCCTAACGTGTCTTACACGCCAAACGCGAATTTCAACGGCGTCGACTCGTTCACGTTCACAGTCAGGGACAGATCCGAAACTTCTGCAATCGCAACGATTGACATTTCCGTTACACCGGTCAATGATGCGCCTACCGCCGACTCCAGGTCTGTGACAACTGATGAGGACACCCCACTAGTGCTCTCGCTCACCGGAAGCGACGTTGACGGAGATGCCCTGACGACGACTGTACAGACGCAGCCCAGCCAAGGCTCCCTTCCGGCACGCCGCCGAATCTCCTCTATACACCGAATCCGAACTTCAACGGATCGGATTCCTTTCTGTTCCGGGTCACCGACGGAATACTTAGCGCAACAGGGACGATCTCGATCACGATTACAGCGGCGAATGACGCGCCGACTGCTCCCAACCGATCAATATCGACATCCGAGGACACTCCCGTCAACATCACGTTGACAGGCCCGACCCGGACGGGGATACGCTGCAATTCAGCCTTGTGAGTAGCCCGGCGAAGGGTTCGCTGAGCGGGGCCGCGCCTGCTTACACCTATACACCGCAGGTGAACTTCCATGGTCTCGACAGCTTCAGCTACATGGTCAGCGATGGCAAGGGTGCAAGTACAACCGCAACCATCACCATCACTGTATTGCCTGTGAATGATGCTCCGATCTTAACCCGCTGGCGCCGTTGACGGCCGTGGAAGGACAAACGGTGTACCTGACCGCAACGGCCGGAGATGTCGACGGGAACAGTCTGACGTATGCATGGGACCTGAACAGTGACGGAGTTTTTGAAACTCTGGGACAGACAGTGCCCTTCCATGCACTGGAAGGTCCGATGGTATACACACCAAAAGTTAGAGTCAGCGATGGCGCACTGTTTGACATCAAGGCCGCGAGCATCACGGTGGCGAACGTTGCGCCAGGCGTTACGATCTCCGGTCCGCAGTCTGGTGCGATCTTCGCCGTGAATGCGCCAGTAACGTTCGCCGGGACGTACGCCGATCCGGGACTGGCCGATAGTCACAAAGCCTATTGGCTCTTTGATGGCATTGCAACCACTCCTGCCATCGTAACCGGCGGGGTCGTGTCAACCGTACATACTTTCAGGACCCCGGTGTCTACCAGGTTGAGCTGATCATAGCCGATGACGACAACGGCCAGGCTGCCACTTCGATTGTTGCGGCGACGGGCCTCACCGCGATGGTGGTTGTCTATGATCCGGCAGCTGGATTCGTCTCCGGAGGCGGCTGGATTGAATCGCCCCCGGGCGCCTACGTTAACCCAGCCATCCCGGATGCGACCACTTTGACTGGAAAGGCAAACTTCGGCTTCTACAGCAAATATGAGAAAGGCGCGTCTACGCCGACGGGAGAAACCGAATTCAAGTTCAAAGCCGGAGACCTGAGCTTCTCGAGCGTCACCTACGATTGGCTTGTGGTCGGTTCATCACGGGCACAGTTCAAAGGCGCCGGGGCAATTCAGGGGCGGCCAGGCCAATATGGTTTCCTTCTAACAGCGATAGACGGAGACATAGCGGGAGGCGGTGGCATCGACAAGCTTCGAATGAAGATCTGGAACAAGTCTGACGGCGCCGTTGTGTACGACAACAAGATGAACGAACTCGAAGACAGCGATGCAAGTACCGAACTCGGAGGCGGAAACATCAAGATTCACAAGAAATGAGGTACGGAGTTTGTCTCCAAGAGAGCGCGGTGGCCGGTCTCTCGTATGGTGAAGCGTTGCATGCAGCACCGCTCGACCCATGAATTGACTCGTCGAAGGCCGGAGCAGACCACCGTATGTCACGGTTCATGAGAATGCCACAAAGGCGATCTTGGCGACGACTTCAACGTTCACTGCCGGAGCTGAGCAATTCTTTGAGGCTCATCGATGGGAATTGGAGCGCCGCGACCACGACGGCGTTCTCGACTGGGTAAAGCAAGCACGCAAATTCAGCAGGAATTCCGGCACCGGCTTGTGGACACCGAGCCTGAAAAACCGCGGAATGAAATGGCTATTCAGAACCTCCCATTTTGTGTCAGTTAGGGGTGATCGATGAGATCGTCAACTGTAGAGTTCGCTATCGGAAGGGGTAGTCGTTGAACCGATTTGGTACAAACGTTCACAGGTCAGAAGGCTGAACCGACTGGTACAAACGTTCACCGGCGCGCAGACTGAACTAACTTGCCGTAATCGTTCAACTCCGGAGTCGTGCCCGATTGTCCCTCCAAAATATCCGGATCGATCTGTAATCATTGAGGTTGATCGACTTTCATTTACGTCTTACGGCGGCGCGGCAAGTCTTGCCCACCGTGGCCTGCACCCTTGTCTCGATGTTGAAGACTTCTGCTGAGGACGACTGGACAACCTCGCCTTGCGGCAACAACTCGGCGTCTTGCGCAGGTCGGCTCCCAAACGGCTCAAACTGACGCCAGCCGACCGACTCTTCTGGGCGTATGGACCGAAAATTAATCTTGCTGAAAAATGCGGTGCTGTGCGGCCGTTCTTGGTGTTATCGATAATGAAGCGACCAGATGCCGATGCCTCTCGATCCGTTCCGGTTTGTCCTGATCGCTCTAGCTGGATGGATGAATCAACGACAGCTTCAGGTAATCGAATACTTGCGTGAAGAGAATCGTGTTCTTCGCGAACAGTTGGGCGAACGACGTTTGCGTCTCAGCGACGACCAGCGGCGTCGCCTGGCCGCCAAAGCCAAAGGATTGGGACGGAAGCTTCTGCGGGACGTAGCCACCATCGTGACTCCGGAGACCTTGTTGCGGTGGCATCAGCGGCTGATCGCACAGAAATACGATGGCAGCGGAAAGCGCGGAGTCGGTCGTCCGCGCACCATCGCTGAGATCGAGCAATTGGTGGTTCAAATGGCGGAAGAGAATCGGAGCTGGGGATATCGGCGGATTCAGGGCGCCTTATCCAATCTGGGATACAAGCTTGCTCGCAGCACGATCGCTGCGATTTTGGCAAGGCACGGCATCGAACCGGCACCGGAGCGAACTCGCAAGACGACCTGGAAGGAATTTCTGACGCAACACTGGGAATTGATTGCGGCTACGGATTTCTTCACTATCGAGGTCTGGACGACCAAAGGATTGCAGCGATTCATCGTATTGTTCTTTATCGAGCTGTCGACTAGACGAGTGGAGATCGCTGGAATCTCAGCGGCCGCAAACGGGTTGTGGATGAGTCAGATTGCACGGAATCTGACAGACTCTGTCGACGGCCTGCTCACCGGGAAGCGCTATCTGATCCATGATCGAGACCCGCTGTTCACGGACGAATTCCTGAGCACCCTCAAGATGGCCGGCGTCCAATCGGTGAAGCTACCACCGCGAAGTCCCAACCTGAACGCCTACGCGGAACGGTTTGTAAGAACCATCAAGGAATCGTGCTTAGAGCGGCTGGTCCTGTTCGGAGAGAGTTCGTTGCGGACGGCCGTTCAACATTTCGTGGCGCATTATCACAGCGAACGCAACCACCAAGGTCTGGACAACCACTTGATTCAACCCGAGCCGGACCACCTACTAGGCAAGACGGGGAAAGTTCAGCGTCGGGAACGTTTGGGTGGTCTGCTGAACTACTACTATCGAGCTGCAGCTTGAATAACCGGGCCATACGCCGTTGGTCCACAACTCGGCCACCAACAGTCGCTCCGGATTTTTCGCTGCGTCACCGACAAGCGAGCGACCATAAATCCCCCTCTGGTCTGGCTTCTCGTAAAGCAGGAGTTTGTGGCCAGGAGCTTCGATTGCGCCGGAGCCTTCCCACAAGAACCGCGGTTCGCCACCCGATGCGGACACACTATAGATTCGGTATTTGCCATCTTCAAGCGCGTCGGCATACAGGATCTTGCCGTCCGTTGACCAGGATGGCGCCATAAAACCGGGACTATTGCGGGTAATCTGCTTGACCGATCCGTCCCCTACCCGGACGACATAGATATGGGGGTCCTTCGGTAATCTCGCATGAAACGCTACCGACTGCGAGTCGGGCGACCAGCGTAGGTACCCGGCAATGTAAAAAGATAAATGCGTCAGTGGCCGCGGATTTTCCCCGTCCGAATCCGCCAGCCAGACCTCAGACGCCCCACTCCGTTTGCTGGAAAAGGCCACTGAACGGCCATCTGGAGAGAAACGAGGCTGGCTCTCCCCGGCGGAGGAATGGACAATGACGTGCGCATTTCCCGCGGCTGTCAATCCTTTGGAACGAAGAGGCATCGTCCAGATCTCACTGCTCTGATTTTGGAATGAGGCTACGAGGCGCAGATTTGACCCGGCCAAAGTAAGCTCACTGAAAACAGACACGGAAACGTAGAAGGGGTGCGCTGGGCCACCGATCTCCGCCTCCATGATCCGAGTTCTATCGAGAAAGAGGATTTTCCTTCCGTCAGACATCCAGACTGGAGCTTGTGGGTTGATGCCGGCCCCCCTGACCGCTACCGGCGCGCCCTCTGGAATCAAGTCAGGAGAGAGTCGTTGGAGAAATAGGTCGCTGTTGAAAGGATGTTCGAATCGGCAGAAGGCCAGCCATCGGCCATCGGGCGAAAAAGCAGGTGAGGAATCGCCTATACCGTTATCCCCCTCGGGCAAGAGCCGCTTGACCTCACCCGACTCAGGCGATACCAAGAAGAGGGCATGATGGCTCAAAGCGCCAACCGCATTGGTAAAGCAGAGCCACTTCCCATCGGGGCTCCAGGCCAGCATTCTGGTCGCGAGCCAGCCACCGAGACGGATTTCGCGAAGTTTACGTTCCCGGATCCCTAAGGACGAAACGAGCATGATGTCTGCCCGGTCGCCAGCACGACGGCGGATGAATGCAATGTGCTTGCCATCGGGGGACCAAGCTGGATAGGCGTCCTCCGCGGAATCAAAAGTAACACGCAGAGGATCTTGTTCTCCCAGAAGCGCAACGTAGATGTCCCGGTTGTCTCCCTTTTTGCCTTCCCATGAAAACGCAACTTGGCGACCGTCCGGGGAGAGCGATGGTTCGCGCTCGTCACCAGGAAAGGTAGTGACAGGCCGTATTCCCACCACGCTGGAAGCAGTTTCCCGCCTACCGAGCGCGACAGAAATGACCGCTACGAATGCAACAAGAGCAACCAACCCGGAAATCAGCCAACGTCGAATGGCGATCTCCCGTCGGGATTCCTGAACGGGCACATGCTCGGAAATGGGGGTGTTTCCGGGAGTCTCATCTAATGTCGCGATGAAACGATAGCCCTGACGCGGAAGTGTCTCGATAAACCGAGGTCGTGCCGAGGTGTCACCCAAAGCTAAGCGAATCTGACGGATACAGAAGTTAATGCTTTGAGTGGCATCGATATAGACCGCATCGCCCCAAACATGCTGCCGTATTTCTTCGCGCGAGACGATCTCAGGAGCGCGCTGGACTAATAATTCCAGCACTTGAAAGGGTTGCTTCTGAAACTTGGCGCGGACGCCGTGGTGCGAGAGAGTCCGATTGGGAAGGTCAAGTTCAAAATCGCAAAAGCGGAACGTTTGCTGCTCCACGTGTCCTACTCCCGCAATTGATCCTCGTCACAGTGATGTTCCGGAGGTCGCGAGACGTGAAGCGTTACGTCGTGAAGCGTTACGTATAGATGCATCGGCCCTAATCACGTGGTCGCTCCTCATATGAGATGAGGATTAACTCAGCACGGCCTCACGAGCATTTTCTCACGATTTATAGCAGGGTAGTGTCCGGCGTTGTAATCCCATTAGAAAGGACACAAATGCACAAGACGATGATGTTTACCCGTACTCTCGCGGGCTCAGTACGCAACCTATTTGGACACACCCGGAGCAGCAGCCGAACAAGGACGAAGGCGGCTATCTCGTTAGTCGCGCTCACAGCAGCGATCTCACTGCCAACCGCCGTACTCGTCTTGCCTTCGAAAATCATGGCAGACAATGACAAGGTAAGAACATTTACCGTAGACGTATCGTTAGGTTTCCCGTACTTTCAAAACAATGTAAATCCGGCACAAGCGCCAGAGGCGTTTTCTCCGGGAGACACCTTCATCCAAGATGGCAACATCTTTCCCGGCGGTACAATCCCCATGGGAAAGACTAACTTTGATCCGAACGCCCCCGGAGCAATCGGCCAATACCGAGCGCGTGGAACCTTTACTACAGATTTGGCGAATTTTCTACTAGCCGTCGCACGTGATAAGCGTGCCGCTCCCGATATGGCGTTTGCGAGCGAGATGTTTTCCATTGCTAATGATAAGTCGATCATCCTCACGGACGGTACTTGGCCGAATACATACTTTTCCGCGACTCGGGTGGTCCTCGGAGGAACGGGGAGTTTTCGGGATGTCGTTGGAGAAGTACAAGAGGAGAATATTGGAGAAAACAAACATGGTTTCTGTAATTTCCGAGTGACGTTTAAAATTCAAAATGTTAAGTGACGGGCATCGCCGCTGATGTGAACGGCGGATGAGGAGTGCAACTTCCCTACGACCGATCAATCCGCGGCGTTACCTTGCCCCGACATGGCGCAACTTAGAAATTCAGTCGCAGTTCCGTTCGGAAAAGAGCAGGACGAAAGACCCGAAGGGATCATTGTGGGAGATGCCCTTTCACATTGGCCCTGAATATCGCGGAATAACCGCACAAACATCACCATATCCTCGAGTTCTTCCCGACGGATGAGGTTCACGACATCGGTGATGTGCGTCTAAAGGTCAACCAGTTGGAGACAATAGGTGGCGCCGTCACCGACGCCTGTGCGAGCCGGTGTAAACACTTCGTGCCCTCCCTCCCAAAGTGCCCCGTGGACTCGTTTCCAGCACCAACTGCCGTGCCATCCCCCATGAACCTAGAACATATGGGGATATAAATAACCTCTTCGAATCGACTGATCCTGAAAACTCTCAATTGGGCTTCCGAACCCACAATCATATACGGATCGGTCGCTTGCCCGGAGGCCCTGTCTGCACCTTTTCCAACGCGAGCTACCTCGCCTTGGGGGCACGCGGTTTGATTTGCCGGGCCGCACTCGTCGGCCACGCCTGGATCACGCGCTACCCCGAAGTTGAGCCCCGACCCATAGGAAGTGTTCGTGCCTGCGACAGTTCGCGCTACCCGAAAACAAGACGTGACTGTCTTGCAAACTTTCGTCCGTGACCCGCCCCGCAAAATGAGACAGCCGGTGGGTTGAGAAGTTGGGCTGCTGACCCGCCCCGGTTCGCGGTTGGTTTCCGTACGGTGGACTGTTTTAGAGGCCGCGCTATAGGCCGAACGTAGCGTCCTTATTTCGGTTGTGCCCTCACACAGCCTTGCGTCAGTCACGACGCCGAGCAGAGCGCGGACTGCGCTGTCCGGTGGCGTAGAGCGAATGAGCGATTCGGACGAGCTCAGCGACGAACATCCTGTCACTCGCAATCAGGTAAATCATCCCCGCATCGTGCCAGGTCACAACTGATGGGCGACGGCCGTCGATGTCATCCGGTTCCGGTTCTGGCCCGAGTTCGTACACGCGCGCCGGGCACCCTGCTATTAGCGCCTCCGTACACTCGCTGCCATACCGTATGTCCAATGCGAGGCGTCGGGCTTCGGCGTCGGGCTTCGGCTTCGCCCTTGTTCGCCTGACTGATCACGAAGTCCCCGAAATGGGCTTTCGAGCGTTCGATCGCCCATCGGAAGCTTACGCAGCTTGTGGTCGCAAACGTGAATGCGAAGACAGTGAAGTCGAAGACCTGCAGTGTACTTTGGTTTAAGTGGATCGACGCCAACATTTCACGAGCGGCGCTCCATGAATGTGCCGTTTTGAAATGAATAATGTTCATCTTTTCCCCGGGTTCTCACTCGCAGACTGGAGGATCTCGATCATCTCAAGTTCGCCACGAGCCACGGCGAAATCAAGAGCTGTCATCCCGGAAAAACCGGGCGCGCCGGTTCCGCGCAAACTCAGGTTGGCCCCGGCCTTTGTGAGCTCTCGCAACACATCGAGGTGTCCTCGGACCACTGCAAGCATCAAAGCGCTGAGACCGTACTTTGCCGTGCGATCGATTGCCGCTCCATCTTGGCTCCAACCATCGTAGTCATGAGAAAATCAGCCTTCGCGCAATGGCAAAGGTATTTCCATTCTCAGTACTGGCGACCGCGGACCTTGTTATCGATGCATCCTACGAAGGCGGCACGAAGGGGAATACCGCAGATGATGTTCTGGGCAAACTTATTCCCGGCGCCGGCAATCAGGGCGGCTTCCGCGCGGTCGGCAGTTGGGGTGCGCCACGTCTAGTGATCCTGTATTCCAGCATGGACGACGCCGACTGGCCCGATTTCATCGACGTGTATACAGGCGTATTCACGTATTTTGGTGACAATAAGAGGCCTGGCTTTGATCTCCACGATACCCCGCGGCGCGGTAACAAGCTCCTGCAATCATGTTTCACGCGCCTGCACAACTCTCCCCAGCAGAGAGTGAAGATGCCACCATTCCTAGTATTTACCAAGGGTAGCAAGGGGCGGGACGTTGTCTTTCGGGGCTTGGCCGCACCGGGTGTCGAGGCCGATCCTGCTGACGACCTGGTCGCGATCTGGCGGAGCAAGAAAGGGGAACGCTTCTCAGAACTACCGGGCGAAGTTCACGATCCTGGATACCGGCACCGTGGCCCGGGCGTGGATCGACGCCGTCAGGACAGGAGAGCCACTCGATATGTCCGTGCCTTCCGCCTGGCGCACGTGGGTTCAGACGGGCATCTATGAACCGCTGACTGCGGAGCCGACGATCGAATACCGGACCAAAGAGGAACAACAAGCCGCGGCCGGCCGCGATTTATCGCTTGTGAAGTCGGTCTATGACTATTTCAAGGACAACGCACACGGTTTTGAGCATTGCGCGGCCCGCCTTGCTGGGCTGATGGACTCGAACATCAACATCGAGACGGTGACCCGTCCATCTGTAGACGGAGGCAGGGATGCAATCGGCACGTATCGGGTCGGACCACTGGCAGACCGCATTTCGTTGGACTTCGCACTTGAGGCGAAATGTTACGCGCCGGAGAACGGAGTCGGAGTGAAGGAACTGTCGCGCCTGATCTCACGCCTGCGCCACCGGCAGTTCGGAATCCTGGTTACGACGTCATTTGTGGGCCACCAGGCATACCAGGAGCTACGCAGCGACCGTCACCCAGTAGTGATCATTGCCGGCACCGACATTGCAGCAATCTTAGTGAAAGCAGGACTAGGGACGCCGGAGGCGGTGCGGGAATGGTTGACTGTTGAGTTTCCGCGTGGAGCGACGGTAGCTTAGCGGCCCCTTTTTTCTCTCGGGCCGGCGCATAATTCTAGCTGTCTGCTAAAGATGTGGGTGTTGGGTTGGTCGAACCTAAGCCGCCCTTGACAGCCAAGGCAGATCAAGCCATTTCTGCTCGTGCTTTTTGATCCTACTCTTCGGCGTCCCGACCAGATAGGAGATCTGGCGGCCAGGATCACGCATCTCGGCCAAAATCGCCTCGGTCGGGATACCACGATCCATGACCCACATTCGCTTGGCTTTGCCGTACGTTTGTTCGATCTTGTCCAGAAAACCGCGTAATGTCGTGCAGTCCGCCGTGTTGCCGTTCATCACTTCATAGGCCAGCGGAAAGCCGTCCGTTGTGATGACCAACGCAATCACAACCTGCAGACAGTCGGGGCGGCCATCGCGACTATACCCACGTCTGGCTTTGGGATTCTCTTCCATCTCCCCTTCGAAGTACGTGCTGGTCAGGTCATAGAGCAACACCTCGAAATCGGCCTGAAACAAATCGGCCCATTTCTGTCGAAGCCATACAAACAACTCCTGCTTATGTTCCAGCAGCCGGTCAAGGCAACGATACAGGCGATCCTTTTCCGCCACCGCGAAATCGACGCCCAGCAACTCATCCATGGCGCTGGCTAAAAACCAGTGCCGATGCACACGCAGTTCGCTCCCCGGATCGATCAGCCGGTTGACCACCAGCAGTTGTAACACCTTCTCCCAGCTGATGGCTTCTCGCCCGTCCGGCAGCCGATTCTGCCAGAACCGGTCGAGCCCCAATTGGCTCCACAGATCGCATGCCAACCAGCAGTTGCCGAACGGACGCGCTCGCCGAAGCTGCAACTGACTCAGCTTCACTTGCAGACTATCTACGGCATCGGCGGGAATTTCCCGATCTTCCGGAAACAGACTCAGCGAACGCGAACTCTGTCGCTCATCGTCGAATACCTCCAGACTTTTGCGCCAAGCCCCTTCCTGCTGATCGTTGATCTCGCCTAGGTACAACACCGTCCGTTGCGTTGTCTTGCCGGAAGACAACCGACGATTTTCTACCACGCTGAAGTACCGATGATCCTTGCCGTCTTTCTTCCGGTTTGTGCTTCGCAAAAACATGGAAGCAGCAGATTGACACATCTTGCGTCCAAGCAGAAGTAAGTAGGTCTTCACCGCAGCCGTTTTCAAAAGCTCGCGTTGCACCCATGTGACTTACCGCGAGTCGCCTACACCAAGTGACTCGGAACTGCGAAAGTCAGGTTAGCTTTCGTGGCAAGGTGAGCCCACGAGCCGGTTCCCTTTGGGGCTATCTGCAGTTTCGTAAAGCACCAAATGCAAACTTCTTTGACGTAAAGCGGGAAATACTGGCGAGCGCCTATCAAGTCACCACCAAAACTATCGACCGATGGCTGGGGGATCGTTGCCAAGCTCCCGACTCCGCTAATTTCTTACGGCAGAAGCTTTCCTCCAGAGTTATCGGGCATTTATCAAAGGGTTAGGGCGTCGGACCGCGTTTATGCGCCGTGGTCCACTTGCCAACGCTTGCGCGTGGGTTTTCAAGTGATACTGCACAGTCGAGGCGTACCACTGACGGGCATGGCCGGTGGGCTTCATCCCTCGGCGGTTCATCTCCTCGGCAATGGCTCGATAGGTGAGCTTCTGAGCTTTGAGGCCCAAGAGCAAGGGCAGAGCAGCATCACGGTGCGGCTGATTCGCTGTGCGCTTCTTTGCGGCCATCTCCTTAAGGAAAGCAACAGGGCGCGGAGTGCCTAGCGCGTGGCCTCGCGCCTTCCTGGCTGCAAGAGCTTCCTTCGTTCGCTTTGAGATCATTTCGCGTTCGTGCTCTGCCACGGCCGCCAGAATGTGAATGGTGAGGCGGCTTGCTTGCGGCATGTCGCACGCGACGAAATCAACGCCAGACTCCATCAAGCCGCTGATGAAATGAACGTTACGCGCAAGACGGTCGAGCTTTGCAATGATGAGCGTGGCCCGATGCTTTCTGCATAGCGCCAGAGCAGGCACCGCGCTCCTATAACCGTTAAACATCGTACACTTGATCGTAACCAGCTAGTCAGACAGCGGTGCGAGCAAGGGATATAATTCTCTGCGAGATGAGTGTGGGAAAGGTATTGCTCATGGATGTGGCAGACCGATGCGCTTGGTTAGCTACACCCGATCATTCCCAGCGCGACCGCTCCAACATTCCCATACGCCAGATTCGCGGACTCATTAGAGCGGGAATGATCACCATGCGATTCGATCAGAATACAACAGACACAACGTTCGTAATTTCTGCGAAGGGCCAAGCCGAAGTTCGGAGAATTAAACAGAGGGAAGCCCAGTCACTGGCTAAGCGCAGTGGCCTGAGTGACACCGGGGCTAAAGAAGAGCGTCGGAAACATCAGGGAAAAACGAAGATGCGTCCCAGCAGTGAGGCTGTCAGTGCTCCGCATTCTGGTCGAGACGCATTACGTCACGCCGTCGAACGAGCGCGTAAATTAGGGTAATGATTCCTGAGCAGAGCTGAGGACTTACTCTGATAAGGTGTTGCATTCGTGAACCGGGACCGTGAAGCAAGCAACCGTCCCGAAAACGGTAGTTTTCGCGGCTGAGCACGGTCGCGATCGCGCATTTTGGGACTGCTCCTCGGCTGCGGCCTGCGGCGCGACGAGCTCGTGCGCCTGACCATCGACAAGATTCAACAGCGCGAAGGACGCTGAGATTTCTAAGTTCCGATTCCAATGTTTATCGAAGCCTAGAAACGCTCCAGGTGGAGCGCCGCGCCCTTTAACCAAGGTTCGCTCCTGTTAGATCATGTGTGACCAGAAAAAGAAAAACGAATTGCTGGGGAGTGGGCGAGTCCCGCAACTGTTAAGTTCGCAAAGTTTATCTCCTGATTCCACTCCCAGCAGCCGATTGGATGAATAGAGATACAAACGTGAACAGAATCTACCCAATCGCTATACACGGTTTCGCATCGGCCGTAATAGCGAGCAACCCAACCCGAACTCGACAGCGAACTATCATTGGCGAGGCTCATTGCGAGACGCTCAGGTTCTTATATCTAGCGATAGAATCGTGCGCCGAGTTCTCGGACTCCGTTGAGAAAAATCTGGGGGTAGGGAGCTATACGAGGGCCGGTTCAGTGTTTCGGCATGCTGAAGAAGCGTTCGAAGAGGCGCACCAGTACCTTGAGCAAATCGCTCGAGAAGACTGGCGCAGGGAGCTGGAGCCGATACTGGAGGACTTGGCTTTGAGACTAGATCATTCGTGGGTCAAGCTGATGTCGGCCAACGCAATTAATTAATCTTTTCATGCCTTGGCAGCGAGCGTTTCTTCTGTCGCTACGTCCGCTGCTATAGAAAATAGAGAGCCCAACACGCGGTCCAGGACCGACCGGCTTGAGCTTGCCGTGCAACTCTGCATTTTCCGGTATCCGGGCCGAGCGTGGACGCCGGAGGAAAATCGCACCAGCCGCAATGCTCTGGTGTTCATCGCGCTGCTGCACTGCAGGTTGGGGCCGCTGACGCCGCACACCTTTTGGATATGCCGAGCGCGATCAGACCCGACGCGAGCACTTGGCCGAACTGATACGAGTACGGCTTCACAACTTCACAACGGTGGGTATGAAAGGAATAACCGGCTCTATCGGCTTGGTGACCTGAACAGACCCGTGGAACGGACAACGGCTTGGCGCTGGTTACATTGCTCACCGCTGACATTCGCCGCCGCCGCATCGTGAATCCAACGCTGCCGATGATGAAAGGTTGCCCTCGCATGCCGTGCCAGAGCCAACATGCGAGGCATTCGCCTCGCTCTCAACTCACGGCGGCGCAGCGCTCGAAGCTCGATGGGTTGCTCGACTCGGGAGCATCTCATGAGCGCCCTAGCTGGCGAAGGTGGAAGAAAGCCTATCGACGGTCGCTCCATCACATTTCCTGTCAATGCGTAGCCGAAGATCACAGCCACACACCAGCAGTAGAAACTCATGGCGCGCCGACCCTCTCGTCCGAGGGCGAGCGCGGCAGCTATTGCGCCGGGGTCCACCAGATCCTCTTCGATCCGAATGTTCCGGGAGAGAAGATATTCGAGCAAGACGGAGGAGAAGGCAGGCTCATCGTGAAGCACACGGATCGTGTCCGTTTTCTCCAACCGCAGGATCGCGCACTCGGAGATTGCGCCAGCGGTTGCGATGCGCCGCGGCTGACCCGCTAAGCACCCCTCGCCGAAGAAGTGGCCAGCTTCCGAAATGGCGATGACGGCTTCTTTGCCGTGTTCGGACACGACGGTAGTTTGACTTTGCCTTTCTGAATATAAAAGATGGCATCGGCCGGGTCGCCTTGCGAGAAAACCACCTGATTCTTGCGGTATTCGGTGATCGTTCGTCTTTCGCCGATTTTGTCCAGAAAGATCTTGGGATCGAAAGACGACCTGTCATTCGATTTCAGAGGCAACGTTTCTTTCAGTTTCATAAGCGGCCCCCTCCAAAGGGACTGCCCGTTCGGTATAAAAGAGTCTACTCCAGCGATGGGTTCCTTGCGTCTGGTGCTGGTGTGGGCGAAGTCCTGACCTTCGAGGAGCGGGGACGATGGCTCGTAGCGTGGCAAATGTCCTAATTGCACACCTTTATTTCTTAACAACTTATGCCGTTTCGTGTAGCATAACGTCTGGTTATGCAACACTATGAGCCGGTCCGGTGTACGTTCGTAGTTCCAAGGGAAGAAGCAGATGAACAATTGCAGGAATGGCGCACCTCCCCCTCCCGGTTTCAGGAATTCCATATGGGAGAGATGGGTCAACTGCACACAGTTCTCCTAGAGCGAGGAATAGACGTGAATGTCAGGCCGTCTACTCGTTCTTTTTCAGGTGGACCTGCCCTTACGGTTGGTCCTTGGTTGGACCCTGACTTCATTGGGCCGGTGCTCGCGTTGCTCGTATCGTCTGGCTTTACCACAGCCGTATATCAGGTCATGAAGTCGTGGGTAGATGCCCGAAACGGTCGGAAGCTGAAAATCAAGGTCGGCGACATCGAAGTCGAAGCAACCCAGATGAAGGAAGAGGACGTGTTGCGCATCTTCGAGCTGCTGGAGGAGAAGGCCGACCGAAAGAAGATTCGAGACGCCCTCATCGAGGCAGGGAAGGGCGGGGGGAGGCCAGAGGCTCACTAACGTATGCAGGATGAACAGCCTGTTGAAGTTGTGTTTACGGTTTCCGGCTACGCCGTGGACCCCAAAGCATTAAAACGCGAGGTTTTGCAGGAGATAGAAACGGAGGCGATCGGCTCTGTTGTAGTCCGTCTCTGTTGTGAAAGCACGCGTGAAGGAGTCCCTTGGGAAACAAAGTCTTGGCCTCCAATCCCGCCAGACGTTAAGGAGGTGCTGAAGCTCGTAGCGACGTCCGGGATTGCGGCTGCGCTGTACAAGTTGCTCAAGTTATGGATTGAGAACCGGAACGGCCGAAGGCTAAAAATCAAAGTAGGTGATATCGAAGTAGAAGCGACACAGATGAAAGAAGAGGATGTGTTGCGGATTTTCGAACTGCTGGAGGAGAAGGCCGACAGAAAGAAAATTCGAGAGCTGCTGCTGGATGCGAACAAAGGGGAGGGGAGGCCAGAAGCGCATTGAGCACCGCAGTCGCCATTCCGAGCAGGGAACTGTCGCCCCTTCTTGTCAAAGCTGGCGAGAAGGGACGCTGGCGCTTCATCGAGTTTTTTACGGCGAAAATCGAGAACAAAAACACCCGTGACGCCTACACCCGAGATGTGCGCGCCTTCTTCGCCTGGTGCGATGACCGGGGCCTTACCGAGCTTGCCGGGATTCAGCCGCTGCACATTGCTGCCTATCGAGAGCACTTAAAAAAGCGCTACGCGGTGCAGACCGTAAAGCAGCATCTCTCCGCCATTCGCGAGCTTTTTGACTGGCTTGTTGAGGGCCACGTTATGGAGGCGAACCCGGCGCTCTCGGTGAAGGGGCCGCGCTACTCGATAAAAAAGGGGCTTACCCCGGTCCTCGGAAATGAGGAAGCGCGTCAGCTCTTGGACAGCATCGACATTTCGACGGTGGTGGGCTTACGCGACCGGGCTGTGATTGCGTTTCTCACGTATACGTTCGCGCGTGTGAGCGCCGCGGTGAACGTCAGCATTGAGCACCTCTATCCGCGTGGCCGGCGCTGGCGCATTCGCCTGTTTGAGAAAAACGGCACAGTCGTTGACGTTGCCTGCCATCACAATTTAGAAGAGTATCTCTTCGCCTACATGGACGCAGCCGGTATCCGGGAAGAGAAGGGTAGTCCACTTTTCCGCAGTGCTTTGGGAAAAACGAACACGTTGACGGAGCGCCCGATGCACCGAAACGACGTGCTTCGGATGATTTGGAGGAGGGCGCGGGGGGCAGGCCTCGACGCGGCCGGCATCGGCTGCCATACTTTCCGCGCCACTGGAATCACGGCGTACCTGAAAGGCGGGGGCAGAATCGAAGTCGCGCAAAAGATGGCAGGACACGCAAACTCGAAAACTACAAGTTTGTACGACCGCCGTGATGATGACGTCACCATTGATGAAGTGGCGAGAATTGCTATTTGAGGGAGAGAAGTATGAACCTGATCCTAAAACCTGAAACGGAAAAGCTCGTCAAAGACCGCGTGGAGCGGGGCGATTACAAAGACGCCTCCGAGCTTGTTGATGAAGCTATTCACTACCTCCTCGACATGGACAAAGCCGAAGCAGAGCTTGAAACTCTCGTTCTGGAGGGAGTTGAGAGCGGGTCGGCTACAGAGATGACGCGAGAAGATTTTGAAGCTATCCGCCGCGAGGTCAAGGGAAAATACGGCCGGAAAGAGGAATGACGTTCGTTGTCCGTCCCAAAGCTCGCCGCGATATTCAGGACATTGCCGATTACATCGCCGCTGAGAATCTGGAGGCCTCAGACCGGTTCATCGATGAGCTGTACCGAGCATTCGAGCTGCTCTCGAAGATGCCGCGCATGGGAAGTGCGCGACGATTCCGGCGTGAGGCCTTGAAGGGTTTACGCCTGTGGCGTGTACCGCAGTTCGACAAGTACCTCATCGTGTATCGGCCAGGCGCGACTAGCGGAGTAGAGATAATTCGTGTGCTCCACGGGGCCAGAAACATTGAAAGGCTCCTCGGAAGCTGACCTCTCCTCCTTCATGTCGGGGGCAACACTCCGTTCTCTGCCAAACCGATTCGAAAACATTCTTAGCGCTGAATGTTGTAACGTGTGATAAAGGACATTTTCACACGTTCGTTCGCGCGACGGCTCGCTCTCACACCCTCACGCCCATGACCGGGCAAAGCCTCATACCCCATCAGCAGCGCGAGGCGTTGCGGCGGCACCGCGACAACGGCGAAGCGTTGACCGAGATTGCCCGCATCTAGAACGTCAAGCCACAGCACAATATCGAGGCTAAGAGCATCAGCGTAGGGTTAAAATCGCTGTCCTGGTCACTCTGGTGGTGTGATGATTCAGCGGCAAGCAAAATCTGCCGGCATCAAAACGCGCATCAGCTGCCACAGCTTTCGTGCAACCGGCATCACCACGTACCTTCAGAACGGCGGGAAATTGGAGGTTGCGCAGGCGATGGCCGGTCACGAGGCCGCGAGAACGACAGGGCTGTACGACCGGCGAAATGATTCCGTCGCCCTTGATGAAGTTGAGCGGGTTGTGTATTGAGGCGCTTCTCTAGGACTTCTGTTCAACGGGTCTTGTCTGGGGACGGCACGCGGATCCCTTATGGTGTCCTCGGCTCGTCGCGGTATGCTCAAGTACTGCGTCCTAATAACCGAATCGCAGTCATGTTCGTTCAATAGCAAACCAGGGCAGAAACGAGCCGACGGCAATGTCCAGATTGAGGGCGCAGATTACATCAACCTCTAGAAGATCTTCGGCGCGGTCATGAGGAAGAACACTAGAATCAGGGTTATAAAGAGTATGTAGACCACACGCTGCCAAAGCGGGTACTTCAACCACTCGACTCTGTAGTCGACTCGCTCCTTGTCCAGCTTTCGCTTCGCGTAGTCCCTTAGTTCCGCCTCGTCGTTCGGAAGCCACAAGTCCGTTTCTGGCGGCGAACCCCCTCGTTTGATGCCTGTGGGTGCCACCGGAGGGGCCGACGGGGACTGCGCGTCAGTACGGGTCTGGGAAGGCGTGTACTGCTGAAGCTCTGCAGCTAGTCTACTAGTGTCCTGTCTCGAATAAGAGTTTACAATTAAGCCTGGCTGCTCTACACTGAGTCATGCCCAGTGCAGCTGCTCGGCTGGCGGTGACCGAGGACCAGAGGCGGGAACTCGAACTGTTAGTTCGAAACGGCAACTCATCCCAGAAGATGGCGCTCCGGTGCAAGATTTTGTTGCTCGCGCATCAGGGTGTAGCCAATGCAGGTATTGCAGACCAACTGAAGATCTCTCGTCCGACTGTGCTGGCGTTACGCGCCGCGTTTACGAAAGACGGACTCGCCGCCGTCACTGGAATTCGCAGGCGTAGGCGTTCCCCGAAGGTTTTAACGGGAGAGCTGGAGCAACGCATCCTGAACACGACTCTGCAGACGCGACCTGGGGACGGCAGCACTCACTGGAGTGTACGCACGCTTGCCGCTCACCTGCGGGTATCCAGATCAATCGTGCATCGGGTCTGGCAACGCCACGACGTGCAACCGCACCGAGTGGAACGTTTCAAGCTGTCCAACGATCCGCGGTTCGAAGAGAAGGTCCGCGATATTGTAGGCCTTTACCTGAACCCTCCGGATCGTGCGCTGGTGCTGTGCGTCGATGAGAAGAGCCAAATCCAGGCGCTAGACCGCACTGCGCCGATTCTTCCGCTGCGTCCTGGGTTGCCGGAAAGACAAACCCATGATTACAAGCGTCACGGCACGACGACTCTGTTCGCCGCATTCAACATCCTCAACGGCAAAGTGATCGGCACGTGTCAGGAGCGTCACCGCAGCCGCGAGTTCATTCGGTTCCTAAACCATCTCGAACGGCAACTTCCAGAGGATCAGGAAGTGCACCTGATCATGGACAACTACTGCACACACAAAAGTGCAGAGGTCCAACGCTGGCTCAGGCCGAAACGGCGGAACCGCTTCCATTTCCACTTCACCCCGACCAGCAGTTCGTGGCTGAATCAGGTTGAACGGTTCTTTGCGTTGATCACGGGACGAATGATCCGTCGAGGTACTTTCCACAGTGCCGACGAATTGGAGCAGGCGATCTACAAGTGGCTAGCACAATGGAACGGCTCACCTGCTCCGTTTGCCTGGAAAGCCTCGGCCGACGTCATCCTCGACAAGGTTCGCCGCTGTAAAGAATTAACCAGGACGGGAGACTAGCTGGCGGGTCGCTTGTAATTGCCGAGTTCCAGCGTCCGGGCGCTGGCGTAGAAACCGTCCACCAACGCCGTATTGCTTTCGGCAACTACACCTGGCCCACTTCGGCGCCGACACTGGCCCAGCCTAAGCCGTTGATTCTTCGTAGATCCCGTTTGGTCAAAAAACTCACGCAGCGCGGCAGTAATATCTCAGTAAGCCGCCGAGCCGTTCTTTGCAGATTACGCCTTCGTCACAAGTTTGCGGCTGGTCTTGCGTTGGGAACAGAAGGACGTTTCCCTTTCCTTGGTGCGGGCGTTCTGCATGATAATACTCGCAGAAGTTTGTCAGGGTGCGACGTAATGAGGATTCACTGAACAGAATGAGCTTGGAAAGACATTCACTCTTGACGGAGCGCACCCACCGCTCCGAAAACGCATTCAGATTTGGGCTCCGCGCAGGAAGTCGCAGGCACTTCGCGCCGCCCGTTGCCAAGGTCTCGCGGAATTCAGCGCAGAATTTCGTATCGCGGTCGTGGAGCACGTACCGATGTTGCTGCAGACACCCAGATTGCTCGTCAATCGCGTTGCGAGCGATTTGTCTCATCCACTCTGCGGTAGGGTGCCGCGTGATGCCTGCCACGGTGACGCGCCGGGTCTCCAGATGCAGAAAGAACAGAACATAGTAGGTAACCAAGCCACGCCATGTCAGCACCTCTACCGTGAAGAAGTCGGTTCCAGCGAGAACGCCCATATGCGCGGCAATGAACTGCTTCCAAGTTGTCGTCTGGCTTCGCCTTGGTGCTGGTGCGATGCCGTAACGACGCAGGACATTACCCACCGTCTGATCGGAAACAACATGGCCTAGATTGGCCAATGAACCGACGATTCGGTCATAGCCCCATCCTGAGTTCTCGCGAGCCATGCGCACAATGAGGTCAGTCACCTCGCTGCCGATCCGCGGTCGTCCTGGATAAGAGCGGTGCTTGGAACCGTCGAACTTCTGGGCGATGAGCCGGCGGTACCAGGCCAGAATCGTATCCGGTTGGGCGACGCGTGCCACTTCTTTCAGCGCTCTCCGCCCGAGCCGTTTGCCGATCTCGGCTAGGGTGGACCTGTCTGAATCGGTGAGTCGCAATCGCCTCGGAAGATGCGCTCTCAAAATCCGGTTTTCGGCAGCCAGGTACTCATTCTGCAGCAGCAACTCCTGGTTGACCAGTCCTGTCACATATGCCAGCAGTCTTGCCCATTTGTTGTCCTTCATGCAGACTATCCATCATTGCAGGGCCATGGCGCCTTCATGCAGTCGCAATAAATTGACCATACGGGAACGCACGCGCGGCTGCATATTCCTTAGCTGCTTTGTAGAACGCCTGCGTCCTTTCAGGACAGTCGATTCCATGAAGGCGGACGCGCTCGGAGACACAATCGACAGTGATGGTATCGCCATCGGCAATACCGATTACAGGTCCAGAGAACTCCTGCGGTGCGGCGATGGCCAGGATCGCTGCAAGCCAGCAGTAGATCAGGAAATGTTCAATGCTCGGGTGATTCCCATCTACATTAATCTCTTCGGACAATAGCTAGGAATTCTTGAGTCGAATTACGAACTGTGCGGAGATTGATAATCGCTGGCTTCGCGTGGCGCCCGATAAACTGATCTTTTCATGTCGCCCTTCACTTCGGCCAGAACGTAGCATCCTACAAATTCGCCTTGGCCGAGAGCCTACTTGATCGATCTCTCCGAAACGCGTTCCAATATCGTGAATCGGCGCGAACGAACCCGGCTCCTGAAATTCGAGACCGTCGGATCATTCCAAGGCGGCTCCTAATCAGACCACCTCCCGATCTATTCGATATATGGACGCCTGCAAGCGCTGGCCGCATCCGCATTACCGATGAGCTCTATCGACTTCGGGAGCAGTTACAGTTCGCCAACCTGCCGAACGAGGTCGAAGCTCGCTGGCGACCGGTTGAGACTGCGTGGGAACTGGATCTGCCTTCGAGCCTGATCGTTGCGTGCGATCCCGAGCAGGATAGCGTAACTCGACAAGACTAATGCAACCGCTTCGTCCCGCCGATTATTTTATTCACGGATATCGTTCAATGTTGTATCCACTGTGGGATGACGTCCACCGGCACTACGACTGAGGAGTAATGATGCGTCTCGGACACAGTATGGTTTTTTCATACAAAGATTTGTTAGAGTTGCTGAGCAACCTACATCGGAGTGCCCGGCACGACCGTCTGCGCATACTGGCTGTCGAAATTGATAAACGTTGGAACGCCAGAAGTGCGACTGGTGATTCACACCCGCCTCGGGGATGAAGCGGCGAGTCACAACGACCCTGCCGCAAATCAAAGCGCAAGGCTGACGCAGAGCAGATCCTACGCTCCTCCGATTCCTACGCATGGATTGCAGTGCGCCCGCCCAGCATCTATTAAGCTCGAAATTGAACCTGAAGTCATTAGAGTGGTCGTACCAGGACCACTAGAACTTGTGAGCTGCCCGCGCCCGTTGCAGGGCCTAAGAGCTCAGCATCCATGCTCATCGCGGTGGGCAAGTAGGGCATCCCGAGCATGTTCCGCATTGAGCCGCGCTTGTTCTACTTCCACTTTCAGTTGCTGGTACTGATCTAGCGTAAGAACGCCGATCACTTCCTCAAGCAATTAGTGGCAGAGGCATACTCTTGCTGACAACGGCGAGTAGATCTGTTAATCGACTTCTCTCAGGACACAGGTCTAAACGATCCGCGTGGCGTGGTGCACTTCTTCGGCGGGCTCGCCGCTGAGCGTCAACAGCCGCAGGTGAAGCTTCTTCAGGACGTCGTGCCCTCTTTGTCCGAGACGCGACTCTGCGCGCGGCAGGAAATACGTGAGCCGTGTGAGCTGACCTTCGATCTGCCTCCCAGAACCGAGCCTGCGAAGTGCAATGAGATGGTGACGGGAATCACGCCAACGGTCCTTGCCGAGTTCGTCGACTACAAAATCGACTTTCACCTCACCGCCGACTGCGGTTTACGAGGATGGTGTTTGTCTGAACCTTGCGTTCATTCTTCAGGTTCATGAGTCTCATTCATACTTGCGAAGTTGAATGGAAGAGATCCTTTCGACTATCTGACCGAGCTGCAGCGGCATGCCGCCGACCTGTCGATACGTCCGGCAGCATGGATGCCGTGGAATTATCGCGAGACTCTGGCACGAGTCGCTGCGTCATAGTATAGGTCACGAGCCTGGCCGAAAAGGATCGACTGGGCCAGGAAGTTCGGGGTCGTGAAATGCCTGGGAAACGGGCTTCCCCAAACGGCAAATCCGATAACGTTTTTGGCGAGAGATCGGGTATGGATTTCTGGCCACGTCATCGGGTTCAGAGGGAACACGAATCAAAGGGCCCGCCCTACCGCCACAGACTACTGAATCGCCAGCGTAACTACGTTTGAAGATAGCCCAGTCATTGCTACCGCCAGCGTCACCGCATTTCCCTTTGGGCTTTCCGCCGGTATCTGAACGATGACGCGATACAAGCCTGCGTATCCCGGGGCTGCGCCAGAAAAACTCACCGAAGCGTCCAGTCCGCCGATCGTCGCGCGCGGCGTGGCGACGGTCTCGAGCGGCGGATTCGGCGCAATCGCACCCGTTTTGAGCGGCGTTTTTAGGGCGCCTAGTCCCGTGCAGTAGATGGCTACGCTTTCGCCCGGGCGAGCCGGAGACGCTTCCGTAACTAGCCCAGCATCCATCTCGTGAAAGATCAACCCCGCGCCTGAGCCCCGCTGATCGAGGGTGAGAATCGAAGGTGCAGCGGAATGAACCGTGATCGACTCGACCGGACTGGCCGCGAGATTTCGCCTCACTTGAACCCTCACTGGCCCTGGTTGGATTTCAAACGGAACTTGCGCGTTGATCTGTGTTGGGGAAACGTAGTAAATGGGTGCTGGAATATCGTTGAACGTGACGCTCGCATCAAAAAGCCGAGCTGGCAACGCAGCGTTGGCAGGAGTTTGCAGTATTGCTCCCGCCAATCCTGTGCCGAATACAGAGACGAGAGAGCCCGGAGCCATGTTTGAGGAGAAGCCCGCAGCGTTGGCAATTGCGGACACGTTCGGAACGGCTGCGGCTGCCCGGGTGATCGCGTCCGCATCCTCCTGGAGGAGGAATCCAGCCTCTCTAAGATTCTGGGCGGAGTTGGTCACTTTCGAAACGTAACCCGCCTGATCGCCGTACAACTCCTCCAATGAAGGCCTTGCATCTCCGTCTGCCAAGCGTTCGGCGCGCGTGCGAGACAACGGAACGGTCATTCCGTTGCCATCGCACAGGTCGCCAGCAGTAAATTCCGGCCGGCGCAGGTTCCATCCCGTCAGGGTAGCCACAGGCGCCTCCACAAAGGGATGGCGCAGACCGGCCAGATCGTTCCCGGCCGCGTCTACTCTGGGGACGAGCAGCCGGTGACGACTGAGAATTCTGGCCCAGAGGTTCTCAATATTTCCTGAGTTTCCCATTACAGCCGGGCCAAAATCGCGGTCACCCGAACCATTCAAAACTCCGCTGAACATAACGCCCGGGATCACCGGGAATCCGGTGGTGGATTGACTAGGGGCCACGAGGGTTTCATCGCTGAGCCTCGGTACCCGGCTGGCCGGCGGCTCGGAGCCCGAGCGAACCCACTCGTCCAACAAAACAAGCAGTGACCGTTGCAGAGCCCCACGGTGCAGCGTACCGGACAATTGCTGGCATTGCCGGTTCCCCACGCCGAAGTTCGGCAGTGCTCCATTGACGGTCATGTGCTGCGTTCCAGAGGTCAGAAACCGGCGTACGTTCGTGGGGTCAATCGTCTCCATGCGACCGTCCTCATCCGTATCCAGCAGCGAGGCCCGCCTCTGCCAATACTCAGTGGAACTGTCCACGTGCATCACTTTAGGGTCCGTTGCGGGCCGCTTCAATATCCCATCGATGCGTCCCGTGAGAGGGTCCGGTCGGACCGCATATGTTCGAGGGAAATTGGTTTCCGGCGTATTGCGCCCGGCATGTTGGCTCCGCAATGGGCTTGCATTCGGATTGGTAGCAAACCGGTAGTTCAACGCGGTTTTTTGTGCTCCCGCGCCTTGAATGAACGCGCCGTCGCACACTCTCTTCCCCTGCTCGTCCACATTGAATCCCTGGTAGATGTAGTCGCGCAGGTATTGACCGCTGATGGAGACGCCATAGCACAGGGTGCGTGAGATACCTGCGACGGGGTTGACGGCCCCAGTGTCGTCGACTGCGGCCTCGCGAAGGAACGACACGAAGTCCCTCGTGGTGACATAGCCCAGGCCGCTGATGGGTGAATTTACAGCCGTGTACACCAGCTCATAAACCCGGTCATTCTGGAAACCGCCTGCAAGACAAATGTCGTTGGGACTGGGAATTCCGGGAGGTCCGTTCGGACACCGTGCGAAGGACCATTGGCTGCTTGGAACAAGTGTGCCCTCAGGGATTTCCGGCCCGCTCGCCTGGAAAGAGTCGCTCTGCCTCGTTCGCAGCTCCGCATGAGCAACAACCGGGTCGGTAGAGATCGATTCGAAGCCCTCAAAAGTCGGATTCGCGCTGAGCGGAAGCGTGAACGGCATGCCGCCGCCAAACTGGGCATCCCAATAGATATTCATGACGCGACCACGAATAGGCTGGCCGTCTTGCATCGCCACGGGAAAACGCGCCGTGAGCCGATCTGCTCCCGTTGTGATCCCTGCAGACCAGCCGACCCAGACGAGGGTATACCCTCGCCGTAACAGAAAACCATTTCCTACGTCCGCAGCGGTGGTGGGATTATTGCCGTTCATGCCGGGCGCGGCGTCGTTTACCCCAGCGAAAATCGTCTTGTTACCGCGGTTCGCCACTTCCGCCAGCAGTGCGCCGTTGCCCTTCTGCAAATCCACCGGTTTGAGGATGACCATGTCAGCAGCGAATTCCACCCGTCCGCGGCTGTTGCGGTGAGCTTTGTCCAGATCGAACACGAATGCATTGTGCGACTCCGCCGAATCCACCTCAAAGAAGACCGTTCCGCGGAGGATTTCGTATTCTCCCGCGGAGCCAAAGACAGCGCCCGCGGCTATTGGCTGGCGCGAACTGATCTCGATTCGCGTGACTCGCGCGTCGGCAATGGCAGCGAAAAATACCGCAACAATGGCGATCTTCCGTGACACGATGGAATTCATGATTCCCTCCAACCTGATAGGCGTGAAAGCATGTTCGGGAGCTATCATGGTTCAACCATGGGCGCTCAGCCGGCCCGGAATGTCACCGAACTGCTGCTCGCCTGGAGTGCAGGCGATCAGGCGGCGCTCGAGCGGCTAGCACCTGTCGTTTATGAAGAACTGCGCCGCCTGGCGCAACGACACATGATGCGGGAGCGGGCTGGGCACACGCTGCAAACCACTGCTTTGGTAAATGAGGCGTACCTTCGCCTGGTCGATTGCAACCGAATGAAATGGCAGGATCGGGCGCACTTCTTTGCAGTCTCCGGACAATTCATGCGCCGCATCCTCGTAGACCATGCGCGCCGGCATAACCTGAAGCGCGGCGCGGGCCTGCAGCGAGTCTCGCTGGATGAAGCCGCAACCATCGGGGTTGAACGCGCGGCCGAGTTCGTTGCCATCGATGATGCCTTGAACGCGCTGGCGGAAATCGATCCGCGAAAAGCCCTCGTTATCGAATTGCGGTTTTTTGGGGGCCTGAGCGTGGAAGAGACAGCGCACGCGCTCAAGCTATCTCCTATTACGGTCATGCGCGATTGGAATATGGCGAAAGCGTGGCTATATCGGGAACTTTCCAGGCATGAACGATGACTCCTGAACGCTGGGAGCAAATCGACCAGGTATTTCAGGCGGCCCTGGCGCTGCCGGCATTGGAGCGCGGCAGTTTTCTGTCAGAGCGGTGCCGCCGGGACGACACCTTGCGTCTCGAAGTCGAATCGCTGCTGTTGGCGAAGGCGGAAGCCGGCAGCTTTCTTGACACCCCAGCGATACAGGTTGCAGCGCGCGCTCTTCCACAAGTGCAGATCCCGGTCATTGCCGGCCAGGTGGTTGGCGTTTACCGAATCTTGTCCCAACTGGGCGCCGGCGGCATGGGCGAGGTCTGGCGAGCGCGCGACATCCGCGTGGATCGCGATGTGGCAATCAAGTTCTGCGATGGACGATTCGCGGAGCGGTTCGAGCGCGAAGCTCGCGCCATCGCGGCGCTGAATCATCCCAACATCTGCCACCTCTATGATGTCGGTCCGAACTATCTTGTCATGGAACTGGTAGAAGGCGAACCTCTCCGGGGTCCGGTGCCGGTTGAGACGGCGCTCGATTACGCCCGCCAGATCGCCGATGCGTTGGAGGCGGCGCACGAAAAGGGTATTATCCATCGCGACCTGAAGCCAGGCAACGTCAAGATCACGCCGGAAGGCGTAATCAAGGTACTCGACTTTGGCTTGGCAAAGGCGTTGCCGGAAGCCTCGGCGGTGGCGGATCCGTCGATTTCTCCGACGGCCGGTATTGCCTCGACAGAGGCGGGAATGATCCTCGGCACCGCCGCCTATATGGCTCCGGAGCAGGCACAAGGCAAGCCGGTTGACAAACGCGCCGATATTTGGGCCTTCGGAGTGATGCTTTATGAGTTGCTCACAGGGCAGGCGCTCTTTCTTGCCGGCACGGCCGCGGACACACTGGTGGCCGTGCTGACCAAGGAGCCGACGTGGGAGAGCGTACCGGTGAAGGTGCAGCCCTTGGTGCGGCGCTGTCTGGTGAAAGATCCGAAGCGACGGCTGCGCGATATCGGCGATGCGATGGCGTTGGTGGAACCTTTTCCCGCTTCCGGGCCGGCGCCACGGACCTGGCTGCCTTGGGGCGCCGCTCTTCTCCTTGTCTCTTCGATGGTGCTGGCCTTCATCAGCTTCCGAGAGAAGCGCACTGCCAGGCCCGAACCGGTCCGCCTGCATATTTCGGTGCCAGACAGCGTCAACACGGCTGGCAGAAATTTTACTCTCTCTCCGGATGGGCGCAAATTGGCATTCTCCGCGGTCGGGCCCGACGCCGTTCCGCGCGTGTGGGTCCGCTTCATGGATTCGATCGATGTCCGGGAACTGCCCGGAAGCGAGACTACTCCGAACGCGCCGCCCTTTTTCTGGTCTCCCGACAGCCGGTTCATCGCCTATTCCGCTCCCGGAGCGAAATTGAGGAAGGTTGATCTTGCCGGAACTCCGCCACAATCCCTCTGCGATACAACGGGTTTCAACGCTGTCTCCGGATCATGGCATAGCAATGGCGTAATCATTTTCGGTAGCACTACCGGCGCGCTGACGCGTGTCTCCGCCGCGGGAGGAGCAACATCGGCGGTCACCGTCCTTGACCAGTCACGTAAGGAGATCCGTCATGCCTTCCCTACGTTTCTTCGTGACGGTCGCCGCTTCGTGTACCTGCGCAGTTCAGTGAACCCAGAAAACAGCGGCTTGTACATAGGGTCCCTCGATGTTCCTCCCGAGGCGCAGGATTCCAGGAAACTGCTGACCACGACATTCGGGCCGGTTTACGCGCCTTCGCCTGAGCCGGGACGCGGGCGATTGCTGGTTCTACGCGAAGGGACTGTATTCGCGCAGACCTTCGATGAGGAGCGGTTGGAACTCGTGGGAGACCCCGTTCCGGTTGTGCACCAGGTCGGCTCATTTATTTCCTCCATCTTTGTCTCGGTATCGTTCAACGGCGTCTTGGTGTACAGGTCTGGCGTGGCCAGTGAGGATACACGATTACAGGCGTTCGATCGGCAGGGGCATTTTGTCGACAATCCTGAACAACCGGGCGGTCTCAGCGCCTTGGCTCTTTCACCCGGTGGGGACCGCGCCGCCCTGGTCCGACGGGACCCCGTGAGCCCATTGAACGGCGACATCTGGGCGTGGGATATCGCGCGCGCCAACAGCATTCGGTTGACGTTTGACCCCCGTCGGGCCGAGTTCCCTGTTTGGTTCCCCGGCGACGACCGCATTGTCTTCGCCTCCAATCGCGAAGGCTCGCGAAATCTCTACCGGAAGCTCGCCAACGAGTCCAAGGGTGACGAGGTCCTCGTAAAATCCGGGCAGGACAAGATTCCAACCAGCATCTCGCGCGACGGAAACTTTCTGTTGTACACGCAAACCGACCCTGTGACGAAGAACGACATCTGGGTTCTGACGAATCCGCGCGGGAACACAGGCGATCGGAAGTCCACGCCGTTAATGCAAAGGGAATTTAACGAAAGTGAAGCGCGGTTCTCTCCTCTGGATACCGGCGCGTACCCCAGCGCCTCGCTGGGTTGCGTATACATCGGATGAATCGGGTCGCAATGAAGTATATGTACGCGAGTTTCAACCAAATGCTACGGGCCGCAAGTGGCAGGTATCCCGGGCCGGGGGAAGCAATCCTCGCTGGAGAGGAGACGGGAAGGAATTGTTTTTCGCGGCTCTCGATGAAACTGTGATGGCGGCCGACATCGCACCGGGTAACACATTTCAGGCCGGCACACCCAAATCTCTCTTTAGAATTCCTTCCGGTGTGCTGCCAAACTGGGATGTGATGGCAGACGGCAAACGTCTTCTTCTGTTGCTCCGGGTCCAGCACGCACGCGTACCGTTCAGTGTAGTGCTCAACTGGCAGGAAGGCTTGACGAAATGACCGCGTATCTTATGCGTAAACGCCGCTTGTACTCAAAGAACTCGAAGACTAGACCTGTCCTTCGCCAATAATGCGTACGCGGCACCTGGTCATGCGGCAAGGCGATCATAACGATGATGCAGCCCACCGAGTTGGGGGATCTTGATGATCTTCCGATACTCGACACCGGTCGTGGAATTGGACATTGCTTGTCCAGCCCCAAATGGGTCCTGGATCCGTGGTAGTAAAAGAAATACGATGTGAGCGTTCGCTTGAGATGCCGGGCGTTGAAGATCACGAAATGGTTCAAGCAGTCTCTCCGTATCGAGCCGATCAGGCGTTCGACGTACGGATTCTGCCACGGACTCTGAGGCGCGGTGAGTACCTCCTCCTTGTCCAGCGAAGAGATCCGCAGACGAACCTCGTTGCCGTATACGCCATCCCGATCGCGAATGATATACCGCGGCGCATTTCGCTCGGCGAAAGCCTCAACAATCTGTTGCGAAGTCCAGGCTGCGGTGGGATGTTCGGTCACATTAAAGTGCAACACCTGGCGACGTCGATGTTCCAGCACGATGAACACGAACAGCACCTTCATGGTGATCGTCGGCACGGTAAAGAAATCGATGGACACCATTTGACCGAGATGGTTGTGAAGAAAGGTCTTCCACGTCTGACTAGGTGGGCGGCGAAGCCTTCGAAGCATTCGGGAGACGGTGCGTTCGGAGATCGGGATGCCGAGCATCTTCAGCTCGCCATGAATCCGTGGCGCACGCCACAACGGATTGGCGGCCGCCATTCGTTCGATCAGTCGGCAAATCTCGGCGGCCATAGCGGGCCGACCTCGCTGGCGGCGATCGGATTTCGACAGCCGGGCCCGGCGAAACCGTTCGCGTTGCCAGCGGACGACGGTGTCCGCCTGGACATAGATTAACGGACGTCGCCACCCGGACCACAACCGGCGCAGAGCGATCCAGAACATTCGATCAATAATCGTCAAGACCGGTCGCCTACGTTGCCGACGGAACGCCGCGAAGTTGCAACCGGAGAGCGGCATTCTCAATCGCCACGGCTTGGTGACCGCTCAAAAGTAGTCGGAAGAATCGAAAAATACACAGGATGAAGGAGGATGCCATTTGTCCCGATGTTCACCTCCATCTCTCTCAAAGTCAACTCTTAATCGGTGGACGGAATAATGGCGAACGACAGGTAGCGATGACGCCGTCATCGCGATGTATCGCGGCGCTTTCGACCAGTTAGAGCAGAGCATGCCGCGCCTGAGTGATTTCGCTAATCTGGACCTTGTGTTCTCAACGGGCATTCTCCAGCTCCAGTCACGACCGAATGCGGCGCCGACTCACCGTCCAATCGACCTGTTCTTCCGATCTCTGGCTAGGGAACAAAAACATCGCTCCGTCGGCATCGTACTTTCCGGTACGGATTTCGATGGCACCCTCGGCCTCAATGCGATCAAAGGCAGCGGCGTAATCACTCTTGTTCAGGATGAACGTACTGCTCGGTTTGAAGATACGCCTCGAAGCGCTATCAAGGCGGTTGACGCCGTACGTGCTCCGGGCGAAATGGGTGCCGAACCCGGCCGCATCGGTCGCGCGTTTGCGGCGTCCGGTAGCGGGCTTATTGATGGCGTGACGCCGGACCGCAACGATCAGCAGGCGCTCTCACTCATTTTCGTGCAAGCGGTTTCTGGTGTCGATTTCACCAGGTACAAACATACAACCACATACAACTTTTCGCCGGCGCATTGCCCGCCGCATGATTGTACGTCGTATCGACCGTAAAACCGGTTTATCAGAGTTGCTTCCGGCCCGGGCCAAGACCAATCAGGTGCTGCATAGTGAATTGGGCTATCAGGACAGTTCAGCGCGGCGAATGGCTATCGGCAAACCCCTAAACCTGAAGTTCGAATCTTTTCTTCAACCTGCTGCGAACCGTGACCGCAAGCACTACGAACCAGGCGCTGTAGTTGTTAGCACTGCAAGGAATCGAAGAGCATCCTGTTTGGAATAGATGTTGTTGAACATCACGTATTTCGGGCCGCGCAGGAGGGCTCGGGCGCTTAGTTTGGCTGCGAGGTCCACCAAGTCGTCGTCGGTGTACCGGTATCGGTAGCCCGTTTTGCCATGGAGCCTCCAGTACAGCGCATCCCCGTAAGCCGGATCGGATTTGAAAGGGTCCACGCAGTGGATTAGATTGTTCGCTGCGCACACATCTCTAGTCAGCTCCGGGCCCCAGTCGTCGCCTCTGGGCTCCCAGGCGAGCATGCGGTGATCACGGTCAATTTCGCTAAAGAATTTCGAGAGGTTGCGGATGCTTTCGCGTGTGGGCAGAAAAGACTTCGGGCACTGGAAGACAATTGCCTGAGCATCGAGTACACTTGCTATTTCGCGAGTGCGCTCCCAGGCCAGCCATACCTGTTCCGTTGGCCGAAAGCTGCCGTAAAGATTACGTTCTTCGGGGCTGACGCCTGCTTTCAATCGGCGATACGTTGGGCTTGATGGGGTGTGCGTAATGAGTTGCCAGGCCTTCATGCAGAACCGGAACCCGGGCGGCGCCTGGGATCTCCACCGTTTGGCCACCGCCGGGGTTGGAGGCTCGTAAAAAGTCGTTTGTAGTTCGATGGTCCGGAAGTTTGTCAGGTAGCGAGACTGGGCCTCTGTCCAGCCACAGCAGCCCACGAACAATTGAGGTTCTCCCACTTCGACCAGCGTACCTCTACATCGCGCGCGCTCGATTCAATCCACCACGTCGTAGCGGATTGGCTACTGTGGCAACGGAGACACGCCGGATCGCTCACTGGCGGTTGGAACGATCCGGCGGGAGTGCCTGGATCACGTGATCGTGTTCAGCGAACGCAGCCTTCACCATGATCTGCGCTCATTCGTTGGGTATTACCACCAAACTCGCACACACCTCGCACTGCAGAAGGATAGCCCGGAACCACGTGGTGTCCAAACACCCGACGCCGGCCGCGTCATCTCCATTCCGGAGGTCGGTGGCCTTCACCATCGCTACGAACGCGGGGCCGCCTGAACAGGAGCATCCGCCCACCACGCTGGCATGTCGATAGTAGGTCCGCGCATGATCAACGTTGGATTACCTCTGGCATCAGGCCTCACAACGTACGATGCCTCAAATAGGCAACTGACGAAATCAAGATCGATAACAGCGATGACGCTTCATGACGAGAGGCCAGTGACTCCATCCGTGCGGCTCGTTTGGCCGCGGGATCTGCCGATGAAGTTTCCGAGATCACAATATTCTCCAAAGCAGTCTAACTCTAGGTGGGCCGCTCATTTCGGAGGACGCACGCGGCGCGCTAAATCAGTGCGGAGCGGCCTTCACTTCCGCACACTTTTAGCCAAGAATAGACACAAGCGTTTTGCTGTTCTTTAACACACGGGCCGTGCGGTCGGAGGTCCTTCACGGCCCGTAGTTAGCCCCAATCCAAACTAGCTGTAAAGAGAGATGAACCAGGACCAAAGCACGCCGTTGTAGCGATACGCGCCAACAGGACAGCGACCAGTAGACGAAGACCGCCTATTCCGTGAGCGTTCCGCCTCCGAAACGAACTGCAAGCGGGGCGGGCTTCATCGACGCGTTGATTGTGCGGTATTTAACTTGGATAAGCAACAACTAAGATGGCTTGCGACGACGATCGTCTGATCCGCGCGGCTGTAGTAGCCTGTTTCGCGTTCGCGATATTACGGCTCGCTCACTTTTCCTTCGTAACACGCTCTCTATCCGCTCGATCTTCCTCGTCAATGTCGATCGCGCCGTGCTGGTTTAAGATATCGATTGCGCGATTGACCTGCGCCTCATTTGTCTTGACCGTGATTACCGTGCCGCCTCGTTGGAGCACGTCCATGTAGTATCCAGATTCCTCGTTATTGAGACTAAACATTGAGCGGAACCCACCACCCAGGGCGCCGCTGGTCGACTGCATCGTGCGGTCAACCGTTCCCGTGAGCGCAGAGTTTCCAGAGCCGGCATTGCTTGTAAAGCTGCCGGTAGAGATGAACTGGATATCGTGTTGATCAAAGCCGTGGCTGAGGAGTTCTTGCTTTGCGCTTTCGGCACTGGCGACATCAGGAAAAAGGACAAATAAGGTGGTTGTTGAGTTCGGCATGCGGCAACTCCGTACGGGAGGGACTTCCTGGCCTATGATACGTCGGGGTCCGGCGAAGAAAGCTGTTTACACGGTGAACGTCGAGACGCCCATCGAACTTGTCTGACCGTATCCAATTGGCAGCGTTTATAAATCGGAGTTCTGTGTCGAGGGGGAATCCTTGTCCAGCACGGACAACGTACGATTCGTCCGCGTGTGTGATCTGAGTCATTCCTCACCGCGCGGAATGCTACCCGAATGGGTTCACCGCGGGCTTGGCGTATACATATGGAAAGCGCTAGGCGAAGGCTACGGAAGAAACGACCCAGCCGGAGGTGTGCAATCTGTGTATCAGGATCCCAACAATCGTCGCCAGAAACGAGCCGATCACGAGCGCGGCGGTCCAGAAGAAAAGCAGCGCGCGCAGTTGCTGTCTGGCAAACATAGATATCGTCGTCTTACCGTGTAAAAAGCTTCGTGCAAATTCTGACCATTCTGCACACATCGCGCGACTGGCCGAAAGTCTCGTAAGCTCCAGAGTACGGCTCTGCCCGACGGACGGGTTACGTCGGCACAATACACACGGCCCACACACGGCCGGGTTCTCATGCGCTGACACCGGTCTGTGTACGCGCTCGAATCCGAGTTCCTCCGCACGTTTCTGCCAGTAAGCAAGCGCTTCGTTCTCTGAATCGAAGTAGCGTTCGGCAAAGAAATCCCAACTGCAGTGAGCACCTTCTTGCGGGAGTCGTACCAGCGGTTGACATCACGCGTTGGAAGCTCTGGCACGGCTCGAACGATCGTACAGCAAACCGGGTCAAGATTTCTTCGCGTGCTGCGGGCCGTCCGCATCCGCAAGCGGGCCCGGAGAAGCGCGTGCGGCGATGAAAAGGGGCAATCAAATCGCAATTGCGATCTTGATCAATTCCATGGTTCATGGTGTTCTTCGCTCCACGCTCGTAGGGAGGCGCGGGGCCACGCGGAAACGAGAAAGGGTCAATCGCGGCAGTGCCTTTGACGGCTTCGTTCAGTCGCGTTCTCGTCTATTGACCCTCCGCGGGACAGGCAGGAGCGACCAGCTAAGCCGGTCTTGGCGGAAGCGCAGGTTGCGAGCTCAGAGGGGTCTGGGGATCCGTAGTACCCTTTGGTCACAAGAGGAATGGCTAAGATGCTGAGGAGAGACCATGCCAGTCCGTTCGAAGCTGTTGAGCACGATTCAGCAATTGTTTTTGCTCTGGATCGTGAGTTGAAGATAGTCTACTGCAATGAGGCTTGGGATCGGTTCGCGGAATCGAACGGAGGCGCGGCCCTGAAGCGTCCGACGCCACACGACATGTGCGTCCTTGACGTTATTCCGGGGCCTCTGAAAACTTTCTACCGCTCCGCATATCTCAACGTATTCGCGACGAGCCGACAGTGGGTCTATGACTATGAATGCTCCAGTGCCACCGTGCACAGGCTATTTCGAATGACAGCTCTACTTCGGCCAAACGACGAATTCATTTTGGTGACCAATTTTTTATTGGAGGAGCGCCCGCACGGGAACAAACGGCCGGTTATGCAGCCTAATCCTGCCGTCTACGAAGGATCCGACGACAGCATTGCGATGTGCTCTCTCTGCCGAAGGGCCCGCCGGCGGGACCGTCGGGGATGGGATTGGGTTCCAGCCTACGTAGAGCGCCCCCCAGCCCGCCTTTCGTATGGTGTTTGCGAAACTTGCCGCCACAAAGTTGGTGTCCGGCCGAACCGGTTTTGAGCACACAATATTCGGAAATATTTCAAGCACCAAAGACTTTAAGCGGGGTTAGCCACGAATCGACGTCGTAGCGTTTAGAGATCGTGCCTGTGACGCTACCGGAAAATGCGCTCACAATGAGCGTTGATCAGGTATTGCCCGTGCCGGAAATAGTACTCACTGAGCCCGCGGTATTTAGGGTTGTCGAGCAGGTATCGTATTGTGCTCGGGTAGAACTGCTTGCACGCTTCGGTGGGGTGCCGGTCTCATTAAGAGCCGTTGCGATCGCTTGAAGTGACAAGCGGCCTCCGCCGCTTTAAACGCCATCGAAGCACGCCCAATTGCTGCACGTGTGGTGCTACGCGCGCGTAGTAGCTCGTCACGCCTTGTCGCGTCTTAGAAGGCCGGCAAGGCACAGGGTAAGCTGGCTTATCAGGATCGCCAACGTACGCATTGAAAATGGTCAGCCTTTGGTTTCTGATAAGCGGAGTTCTGCTTCTCGGCATTGCATTGGTGGGGTCTTATGTGAAGCGCCTGCCATTGTCCACGGCAATGCTGTATCTGGCGGTAGGTTACGGCCTGGGACCGCAAGGTTCCGGCCTCATCGAGATCGACCTGATCCGGCAGGCAACTTTTATCGAGCGAGTGACTGAGGTCGCCGTCATCGGTTCGCTTTTCACAGCAGGACTGAAACTGCGAATACCACTTCATGACAGCCGTTGGGGGCGTCCCCTTCGGCTTGCGTCCGGTTCGATGACTCTGACCGTGTTCGCCATCGCGGTGGCAGGCGTTTACGGAATGGGACTGTCCTGGGGTGCCGGTGTCTTGCTGGGAGCTATCCTGGCTCCAACGGACCCGGTGTTGGCCAGCGATGTGCAAGTAGAGCATCCATTTGACTACGACCCTCTACGCTTCTCCTTACTGGCGAGGCAGGCTTTAACGACGGCACTGCATTTCCTTTCGTGATGCTCGGACTGAGTCTACTTGGTCTGCACGACATCGGTCCGTTCGGACTTCGATGGATCGCCGTCGACGTTGTGTGGGCTATCGGAGGAGCGCTGGCGATCGGTTTCCTGCTCGGAACGGCTGTCGGTCAGTTCGTGCTCTACCTCCGCCGTGAGCATCGCGAAGCCACCGGCCTGGATGATTTTCTGGCCATGGGGCTGATCGGAGTCTGTTACGGAATAGCCCTGATTTGCCACACTTATGGGTTCCTGGCTGTTTTCGCCGCTGGGCTTGCGCTACGCAGGATGGAACGTCGGCAGATGCACGGCAAAGCAAATGAGTAGCCATTCCTGAACGACGCCACGAGACAACGCACCGACGAACTGGCAACAGATCCGGTTAAAGCGCCAGCGGTAATGGCGGAAGCCGTGCTGCATTTCAATGAACAACTTGAACGGATCGGAGAATTGTTTGTCGTCGTGATGATTGGGGCGATGCTGTCCTGGACTCTAATCCCAAGTCACGCAGCCTGGTTTTTGCCTTTGCTCTTCTTGGTTGTCAGACCCGTGTCCGTAGCAATCGGACTTCTGGGCACAGACACGGATCCCTACGAAAGACGATTTATGGCATGGTTTGGAATCCGCGGCATCGGTTCCCTTTACTATTTGATGTACGCGGTGGGGCATGGGATGGCGGAGTCCGATGCGAAGCCGCTCGTAGGCCTTACTCTGTCCGCGATTGCCGTGTCAACACTGGTGCATGGAGTCTCGGTGACGCCGCTGATGAAATTATACAGTCGCACTGTGCCGGAAACTCGGTGATCTTAACCGACTGCCAAGGTCCGTGAATTGTTCAAGCATGAAGTTCTGAGTCTTGATGGGTGTGGAAGTTCGAACTGCCGACTCGGATCATGTTTCGGCGCAGTACGTAAATTCCTTGGGTTGCCACCGTATCGGTATTCACAGGTCTAAATCGATCATGACAATGTCTGCATTCTGACGCACTCTATCAAACAAGATTTGCTTGCCATCGGGCGATACATCGAATGTGCTGATGGAGAACCCAGGTTTCAGATCCGTGAGTTGCCGTGTCCGTCCGGTCACCAAATTTACCAGCCAAAAATTCTCCTGTCGGTAGTGCCCATTCAACACCACAATCTCCTTGCTCCCCCGTAGAAAATGATAAGGATCACTCACACCTCCACGGGTCTTGAGGGGAGGAGCCACGATGGCGTAGGCCTTCCCGTCCGGCGTGACGGCTCGAAGGTTATTCGGATCTACGTTCAGCCTGTAGAGAATAAACCCGCCGTCCGGTGACCACATCGGGTTCAAGACCGGCGTATCTACCAGCACCACTGGCGAGCCGCCGATCACGGGAATCTTAAATAACTTCACCCCTGAACCGTCATCGGCTGACGCGGCGATCCATTTCCCATCCGGCGACCACGACGGGGTTCCACGCACATCCACCGATTCGCCTACTGGCCTGAGGTTTGTCCCATCGGCGGTCATTGCGAAAACTGCACCACGCCTTTGCTTACGCACGACCAAGCAAATCTGTTGCCCATCCCGGCTAATCGCCGGCGGAACTGCTAAGGGTCCGTCGCTCGGCTTCCATAGCTCGAGCGCGGCTTCATCCTTGAGTTTCCAGATCCCATCATCTCCGCCCATCGAGGACAGATACAGAAGGTAATCCGGCCCGAAGCGCGGCGCCACCGCACGAACTGTCGGAAGCGTAAGAGGCTTGGCTTGCGCCTCGCTCGCGATGCGCTCCGTAATCGGTACGCTCCACAAGTGACCACTAGGGTTCGCCACAGTTGCCACTAGCCTGGGGCGTTTGTTTGGTCCGGCATAGCTCGCAGACACGGAGCGATACTGTTCCACCCCGAAGTTCATCCGGTGCGGTACCCGCCGGTCCACATCCATAACATAGAGGCTGTGTCCAGAACCATCCTCAGCCTTTGCGCTGTACAACAGCGTGCGAGCGTCGATCAGCGTCGGGTAGCGAACCTGCGAATCATGTCGCGTGATCTGTTCGCCCGCGCCTCCGGTAACTGGTACACGCCAGACGTCCGCCTCAGCCAGGCGTGCCCCGCCCCGAACGAAGTAGATGAACCGTCCGTCTGGCGACCATGTCGGATAGTGACAGTGTTCGCCCGGCTTGGCGATAAAGATCTGACGGCCGTTACTCCCGTTCCGGTCGGCCACAATGATAGGATCACCGGGCTGGGCAACAAAATAGGCGATCGATGCTCCGTTCGGTGACCAAGTAACGTTAGTGCCGCTTATAAATCGGCGGGGCACTCCCCCCATCGCCGCAATGAGCCAGACATCCTGCTGTACTTCCGGTGCGGTCTGGCCACGAATCTCGCCCCGTACCCACACGTGCGCCGCGTCGGGTGAAAAGCCGACGCTCCTCGCTATGTCATTCAGCAGGTCGGGGAACTGTCCTTTCGTCAAATTGACGAAAGTCCCACCTCCCACCTGAGTCATCCAAGCATCGATCGGTCCGTCGCGGTCGGAAAGGAAGACAACGAACTTTCCGTCCGAGGAAATTGCAGCGTCCATCTCGTCGCCTTCGAAATCTGTGAGCCGAGTGATCTGCGCCTTAGCCAGCGGATTCTTCCAGTCCTGCTGCCATACGCGTGATCTAAGCGCCGCGAGAACCAGCGCAAGCACCAATCCTGTCACTACCAAGTAAGGCCAAATCGCCCGCTTCAATGGTGGTGCCGCCCGCATACTTGGCAGGGTCTTGTTCTCCCACGCGTGCTTGAAACGGCGTAGGTCAAGTTCAAAGTCGCCGGCGTGGTGATAGCGTTGCCCACGATCCTTTGTCAAGGCCTTTGCCGCAATTTCGTCAATCTCCGGGGGCACCATAGGATTCCTTGCGGAGGGCTGCAGTACCGGATCATGAATAATCGCGTGCAGTATCTCCATCGCCGACTTTCCCTGAAACGGGCGGCATCCGGCCGTCACCTCATAGAGCACTATCCCCAACGAAAAGATGTCTGAGCGATGATCTATCTCGAGCCCGGCAGCTTGCTCCGGCGACATGTACGGCACTGTGCCCATCAGTACACCTGGGACGGTGTGGGCGGACTCGTCCCCCGCTCCGGTTTGACCGGCCAATTCGACCTTGGCCAAACCGAAATCCAGAACTTTGGCCTGCCATTCCCGGGTCACGATTACATTAGCTGGCTTGATGTCGCGGTGCACAATGCCAGCCGCATGCGCGGCGGCCAACGCACTTGCGATCTGCGCTGTAAGCCCCACGGCATTTTCAAGAGACAACCGCTTCTCTAGTATGAGCTTCGCCAGCGTTTTTCCCGGCACATACTCGAGCACGAGAAAGTCCCTGCCGCCGTCGTGACTGATGTCGTACAAGGAAACTATATTGGGGTGGTTCAACGCCGAGGCCGCTCGAGCTTCTTGCAGAAAACGTTGCTTTAGGTCGGGATCCGTGAATTTATCGGAGGGCAGCACTTTGATGGCGACGGTCCGATGCAGGCGCGTGTCCGTGGCACGGTACACCTCGCCCATGCCACCGGCTCCGAGCGGCTCTTCAATCCGGTACGGCCCGAGTTGCGCACCGCTGGCCAACTCCTGCGCCACGGTGGAGTCCGCCGAGGGAGGAAGCTGCTCGCCTTGCCGCCGAGGTTCTCGGTTCATTAGACGCCGTCCTTGATGGTCGTCTCAGAATACACTCACTTCCCGTTTTGGGGGGCACAAAGGGGTGGAGCGGGTAGTCCGTCCAGACGCCGACACTGGACGCTTACTTTATAAGGGTGCGGCACCCACGTCGGCCGATGTTGCTCGATCGGCTTGGTCATAGTTCCGCCTTCTGTTCAACTTGAACGCCTGCTTTTGTCGCCGCCGTAAAAATCGTAAAGAGTCGGGGGCGCTTCAGATCGCAGGAATGCAGCCGGAGAGTGTCAAGGCGGGTCAGAACTCTGATCTGTTTGAGATAAACTGTTCCAGCGCAATCCAGCGATTGGAGGCTGACAGTGAAGACCCTGTTGTGGTTACCTGTTGTGGTTACCTGGTGTGGTTCAGCAAAAGGGGAAATCAAGCTTTTTGACGGTTATCGGCGCTGCCGCTGTCTTCTTGATGCCCATCTCCACGGCACAGCAGCGTTCACCGCAAGTGATCGACGCGTTGAGCACAAGAGATCACGTATCTCCGGCGCTCGAATTCCGGACCAAACCAGAAGTCATCGATGCGCGTCGACGGCTGACCCGGGTCAAGTGACGCATATTCCGGTATCGCTCCGTTCTCCATGCTCGATGTTAAATTCCGGGTCCCCCGTCGACGATTTCGTCTTTGCACGCTGGGTTTGTCACACCTTTGTAGCAGAGCGACCACCACGGGACATCACGTCCGGTGCGAACTGTGAATTACCGCTCAGCGACATCACTTGGGATGAGCACTGGACACCTTATGACCAGCCATAAAGCCGCCCCTGCAAGTACAACAGCGCTCGTGGCGTACAGCGCTATATTCCATCCCGCCGCATCTGCAATTGCCGGAATAGATACTGAGCCGATGAGGCTTCCGCCTGCAAAACCCGTATTAAGAAAACCGTATGACGAACCAGGTATCGATCCTCCGACCTCCAGGGACGTCGCCGAAAAGCACGCATCCGCGACAGACGCTATGCCATAAGCAATACAGAACAGAACGACTGCGATCGTGTAATCGTTCGAAACACTGGCGCAGGCCAATGATGTTGCTGAAACGCTCAGGATACAGAACACAAAGAGCCGCTTTCTGCGTAATGTCTCGAGACGGTCAGTCAACCAGCCTCCGATCGGCAGACCGAGCAGGATACTTGTCTGCGTGGCTGTAGCAAACCACGCACTGCTCGCCGGAGCATAGTGCCGGACTTCACGGAAGTAGTAGTAGATCCAGTTGTCAAAAAATGCTGAAAAGAAGCTCATTGCAGCATACGAAAGGGTCAGCAACCACAGCGTTCGATTGTGTAGCAAATCTTTCATCCCTGATTCAGTAGGGCCAGTTTCTACCCTGGGACTCACACCGTCCCGAACCCTCCAATGCCAGAGGAGGCCAACCAGCAACGTTATTTGTGGCTGTTTGTAGAAAGGAAGCGCGCCACCCCTTTGTAGCTACGATCGTGGCAATGATTACAGGGGCAAGGGTGGCGCCGGCGCCCGTGGCTCCTGCGATAACACCCTGAACGCGTCCGTACGTTTGTCGTCGAAACCATCCAACCGTCAAAGCTCCTGCAGAAGGGAAGAGTGGAGCAGAGAAAACACCGAACAGAAATCGGAGAAAGATCACAACACCCAGCGAAGCGGTTGCTGGGAGTGTGCCTATAATCGCTGTAGCAACCGCTCCACCTACCATCGCGACCGTGATGGTCGACCGCGGACCAAACCTGTCACTCGCCCATCCTGCCGGAACCATACACAGACCGTACGCCAGTGTGAACGCCCCGTATACCAGCCCAAGGTCTGTTTCGCTCCAGGCAAACTCGCGCATCAAGTCCGGGCCTGCCGTCGACATCCCGATTCGAGCGAAGTAGTGTACTGCGCTCGCAGTCACCATCCACCCTAATATTTCGCTGTTGCGCCGCATGCTATCCAGATCGGACGGCTACGTTCGAACTCGCGTGAGCCGCATGGAAGTCGTCGCCCTCGGCACTATATCAGTAGCAGGCATGCCGTTATGCTGGGCCATCTTCGGGTGCTGTATATGCCATGTGGTCACCCGCTCATCTGCCACCGCCCCAGTGAACATAAGGCTCCGGCATCGTGGTCGAAAACGGACTATCTGCCGTTGGTCCAAGTTCCCGCCTGTGAGGTCTGATTATCGTAAAGTACATTCCCAGCTAGTCCATACGCCAAAACGATGCGCGTCCACATCGCAGTTGCCTTGATGACATCTCGGTCCTGAACGATGCCTGAGGCACTTCAGCGTATTGGCGACTATACGACCGAGTGGATCGTCTGGCAGCATGGTTCGTCGAAGGAGTTGTTCGACCTCTGCACGTCTACAGGCGCTTGTTCAGAAGTCACCGCAAACGCTGGCCTTCGAGTGTTAGTCGTTTCCGACGTTAGGAAGCGTGCTTACCGGCAGGAGTTCCGGCTCAAGTAGGATACTCATCGTAGCTGTGCTTCGAAGATCGCGGACGGACAAAGTACCTCCAGCTCATTTTGGATTCCGGACAGAGCGATGTCGTGTTCGGGGGTCCAGTTTGGCTGATGGTGCACCGCGATGTCGAGCGAAAAGCCGTCCGGCGAGTATTGCTCGGTCCCTATACCGACGACAGTCGACGCCGATGGATTCAGTCCCCTCGCCACGAAGCATCGCAGCTGTAATTCTTGCTGCCTGGCAGCGCGTTCGCGGTTTCGCGGTGATGCAAGAAATACGTATACAGTGCCCGACGGAGACGACAGCATTCTCGCAAGTGAATGTTGTTTAGGACTCATCTAGGAAGTCTTTGAACGCCTCACCTAGAATTCGCCTGTCAAAGCGGTCTTCCCGGGCCATAATTCGCACCGCTTTCTCGGCATCCGTAGGTGAGGAGGTGAGTTCAAGGTTGTCACCCAGAATATCGTCAGAAAAAACGCCTATGAGTCTATCCCAGATGTAGCTCGCTTTGTCGGCTTCTCGCTTCAGCGCCAGTTCTGGTTTATTGGAGAGGGCTTCCCAAAGTTCGTCGGGGACCATCAATACATCGGGTGCTTCGGGGAACGATCGCGCCCTATGGAGGTACATTGCCAAGAGATCCTCTTCCCGGACCTGAATCAGGTGCTGTAGTTGCGCACAAAAGGCTTCTTTTGCAAGAAGGAAAGCGACGAAGTCCGAAACGGTATCGAGTTCCTGAAGAACTCGGCGGGCACCCACCTCATCGAAACCGCGATGCGATGAACACGCAAGTTCGCACTTTCTGGCAGCGGAAGACCTTCGGAGTGATCTGCCATTCGAAACCGAGGCAGAGCAGCGTGGGGCGCTCCACCTTGAGCGCTTATCCGCAGCGGGGCTTGAGAAACGTGTTGAACAAGTACTCTCCATACTTGGGCTGTCTGCCTTAGCTGATCGGCCGGTTGGCGGGTTCTCGCAGGGAGAGCGCTTGAAGGTATCCCTGGGCTGCGCCATCGTGCACGCGCCGGGTCATCTGCTGCTCGACGAGCCGACCCACGGGCTCGACGTACCTACCGTGGTTGCGTTACGCATGTTCCTTGAAGGATTGCCGCGATTCGCGACGATCTCCTCCAGGACATCGCGTTGGCAATATGGCGGGCGTTGCCGAGATTCCGCGGCGAGTGCACAGAACGAACGTTCATCCTTCGGATCGCCCACAATCGGTCGATCGCGCACCTGTCACAGCGACGAGTGGGCCGGCGATTCGAGGACGAGCGCGTCGACGTCGAAGATCCGGCGCCCAGTGCCGATGTCCAACTCACACAGGCAGAGCGTTTGGAGCGACTCGCGCAGGCGGTTCGCCGTCTGCCGATGATGTACCGACAGGTGATCACGCTGGCGCTTGAAGGGCTGTCGTACAAGGAAATCGCCGATGTTCTGGGCGTTGCCGAGAGTAACGCCGGCGTTCGGTTGAATCGGGCACGCGATCAGCTGAAGGCACTCCTGCAGGACCGCCTATGAATACGAACGCCGAAATCGATACTTGGCGCCGGCTGTGGCAGACGCAATCCGACGCGCTTGCTCCAGCAGACCTCCGAGACCGGATCGCACGCGAGATACGCCGCCAGAAGGTGGCCTTGATCGCGCCGGTCCTCGTCACCCTGGTAATCGGTGGCGTCGTCGTGGCCCGTGCCATCGCTTCCCCGCAATTGGACAATGTCGTCATGGCTGTCGAGGCTTGGCTCTACATTGCAGCAATATGGGCGGGCAGCCTGTGGATCAGTCGAGGGACGCGGCGGCCCTTGGCGGACACGACCCTGGCGTTCATCGAGCTTTCCATCCGGCGGTGCCGGAGCATCCTCAGCGGTCTGCGATTCGGCGCGTTCATGTACATTGCCCAGCTCCTGGTCATGCTGCTCTTGAGACATCGTTATTCGGGGTTGAGCTGGGACGCGATTTTGGGCTCGTGGCCTGTATCGTGCTGGGCTGGGCCGGCTGTCCTGTGTTGCTCACGTTCGCGCTCTGGTATAGCCGCAGGAAAAAGGCGGAACTTCGGCACTTGCTCGGCGCGCGAGACAGCTTGCGGATAATTGACAGGTGAAACAGCCCCAACCCAATATCTACGGCGACGGGCAGGAGCCGCGATCTACGAAAGCATCGCGCCGTGATCAAGTGAAGGCCCGAGTAGCATCGGAATGATTTCTCCTGGATGACCCGCGATCCGGAAGTTGTCTCTCAAATTTCGAATGCGATTCAGCGCTAGCCGGGAATCTTAAGGCGAGCGACCAGAGCCTGAAAGCGCGGATCGGAGCGCACAGAGTCGTACAGGGGATCGTGTTTTATGTAAACGACGAGTTCACCTTGATCGAATGCCTTGGTCAACCACTCAAACCCGCGGTCCTTGTCGCCAAGAGCGAAATACGCCAGGGCCATGGCGCTGAACTGATTCCGGGCGGGCGCCGGACTGAGTGCGCTCATGATTCGAAGAGCATCCTGCTTACGTCCGGCGAGCGCATAGGTTCGCACGAGCGCAGAAGACTTGATCAATTCCACACCCTCAATTGTAAGGGACTTCTCCCGCGTCGCGATGGCCTCCCGATGGCGTCCGAGGATATCGTACACGTCTGCCAGGCGGGATATGGGAGCGAAATTTTGCGGATCGAGCTCGATAGACCGTTGGAACTGCTGGATGGACTCTTCATAGCGACGGGCCCGGAAGAGAACTCGTCCGAGCGCCGATCGTTCCAGCGCAGACATAGGATCCAGTTCAACGGCGCGAGCAGCTTCCCGAACGGCTTCGGGGAAACGTCCAAGAATCATGTACAACTGCCCGAAACGCGAGTGTACATCGACGCTATTGGGATCGAGTTCGACTGCGCGGTAGAGTTCTCGCTCCGCCCGCCGCCAATCCCAATCGAAGGCGTACGCCAACTGGGCAAGCTCGACGTGCGCTTCCGCAAGATTGGGATCCAGTTCGGCGGCTCTTTCGGCATACTGCTTAACCCGCCGTTTGACTTCTCTAAATGGCAAGGCCCCCCAGACTCCACGATCCAGCCACGCGCGGGACAGCCCGGCATACGCTGCGGCGAAATCCGGCTGCATTTCGATCGCTTTCTCGTAATGTGTGATCGCCGTGCTGAGGTCCTCTTCATTTCGCTTAGCGAAATAGAAACGGCCGAGCAAGTATTCTTCCCGAGCCGCAGGCGAAATGTTGCGAGCAGGGCTTAGGCGGCCGCGCTCTTCGATCGTGATTTGTGCGCGAAGCTCCCGGGCTATGGCCGAGGCAACGTCGTCTGCAGTGCGAGAAGATCCGCGTCGCCTCGATCATAATCCCGGCTCCACAACTGAGTGTCGGTGGAAGCCTGAATCAGCCTGGCGCGAATGCGAATACGGCCTTCCGCACGCTGGATAGAGCCCTCCAGAATCGCATCCACGCCCAGTTCCTTGCCTATTTCCGACATCAGTTTCGTTGCGCCTTTGTATCGCATCACGGAAGTGCGCGAAATCACTTTTTCAAAAGCATGAAGCTGACCCAGAGTAGAGATTAGCTCTTCCGTCGCGCCATCGGAGAAGAACTCCTGATTGGGATCGCCCGAGAGATTTTGGAGCGGCAGCACGGCGATGGATCGGATGGTTTGTGACTTGGCGGCGGGCCGCCAGTGCCAGCCGGACCATCCCACACCTAATGCGATCACCGAGGCGACAGCCCACAACAATGGCGATTTCGCACGCGAACTCGTAGAAATTGGGCGTTCGGCGTCCGGGCGCGTCATGCGACGCAGGTCCCCAAGCATCTCGCGCATCGACTGATATCGGTCTTGAGGAGCCTTTTCAAGTGCCTTTTCCACGACCACGCGCAACTTTTACCGGAACGTCCTCCCCAAGTGGCGGCGCCTTGTCATGAATAACTTTTTGCAAGGTCTCGAGGTCGGTTACGCCAGTGAACGGCCGTCGGCCCGCCAACAGTTCGTAGAGCACAATGCCGAAAGAAAACACATCGCTGCGCACGTCGACTTTGTGCCCGGACGCCTGCTCCGGCGACATGTACGCAATTGTTCCCAGAATCATTCCCGGCCGCGTGCGTTCTGTAAGAGTCTTGGTTGGATCCTGAGAAGCGGTGTCTTCTGTCAACTTTGCCAGTCCGAAGTCCGCCAACTTAGCGTATCCACTCGTCGTGACCAGGATATTATCGGGCTTGATGTCGCGATGTAGGATGCCTGCTTGATGGGCAGCGGTCAAACCGTCCGCGACGCCTACGAGAAGCTCGACGATATCGCGCCACGAACGCTTTTCCGCCCGTACCCAAGTCTTCAGTGTGCCGCCATCGATGAATTCGGTGACCAGGTATTGCCGGTCTTCGAATTCGCCAGCAGCATAGACCGTGAGAATATGGGGATGATTTAACGACGACGCCATCTGCGCCTCGCGCTGAAAACGGCGCCGGGCTGCGGCATCGGCTAATTCGTCCGAGAGAAGCTTCACGGCGACTGGCCGGTTGAGCTTCGTATCATGCGCCCTATATACTTCGCCCATGCCGCCCTTGCCGATGGTTGAGAGGACTTCGTAGGTCCCCAGCTTAGTCCCCAAAGCGAGCGGCATAGATTTGGCCATTTAATGATATTCGATAAAGAAGTGGCTCGGGACAATGACGGCTACTCGCAAGTTGGGTGACCGGTGACTTGACGGGAAACATCTCGTCAGAGTGGGCAATTGCTTCATCAGCTGTGCGAAGCCGGCATGACGAGGTGGCTTGCTGCAGAGAATAACGTTCAAAGCACCGCCGGTGCTATGTTGAACGGATTCCGAAACCGCGACCTCGAAGTCACGATATACTCGCGCTATGCAAGTTCCGGTGTAAATGGCACTTGTTGCTATGGCATCAGGAGTGTCGCTCGCCTACGGTTTCCCGATGGGACGAGGACGGTTTCACCAGTTGCTTAGCATGTCCTTGTCACCGTGCTGCCCCTACCACCCCGCCGAAGTGACGCGCCGCGTCGGTCAGTTTGCGACATGCCATGCTGCCTTCGCCCGACACTAGAGGGCTCGGCCTTCGGGGTTAATTTTGTCGAGGCCACCTGTGGGTTCACTTGCGTTGCGGCCCGGTGACTCGCTCACCATCCCAAGGATGGCTTTGTCAGTTGGCTTCATCCGCTTCGTTTCCTCCACGAATGCAACCCAAGCTACGGGGCCCCTGACTTTTGCCCCGGTGGGACTGACTCCCACTGAACATGCCAGCCTTTGCTGGTCGCACTGGTGTCCAAACACCCGACGCCGGCCGCATCATCTCCATTCCGGAGGTCGGTGGCCTTCACATCGCTACGAACGCAGGGCCGCCTGAACAGGAGCATCCGCCAACCAAGCTGGCATGTCGATAGTAGGTCCGCGCATGATCAACGTGGATTACCTCTGGTACCAGGCCTCACAACGTACGATGCCTCAATAGGCAACTGACCAAATCCAGATCGATAACAGCGATGACGCTTGATTACGAGAGCCACTGACTCCACGCGTGCGGCTCGTTTGGCGCGGGGATCTGCCGATGAAGTTTCCGAGAATCACAAACGGCCAGACCATGCACACGCTGCCGGGAACATCCCAGTTTCCGACGACGCGATGGACCCTCGTGGTCGCGGCCGGTGCTCCACATCGGAAGGAAGCCCGGTCCGCTCTGGTTTCCCTGTGCGAAGGCTACTGGTATCCGTTGTACGCCTATCTGCGCCGGCGTGGTTATCCAGCCGATCAGGCGCAGGATCTCACGCAGGAGTTCTTCATGACGTGCTCGAAGGGCGATATCTCGATCGCGCTGACCCGGAAAAAGGCCGGTTCCGGTCTTTCTGTTGACTTCCTTGAAGTTCTTTGTGGCCGACGAAGAAGACCGAAATCGCGCTCAGAAACGTGGCGGCGGGGCAGTTCTGCCGCTGGAATTCTCGTCCGGCGAAGAACGCTACCAACGCGAGCCTGCACACGATGAGACGCCTGAGCGGATCTTCGAACGGCGCTGGGCCCTTTCGGTGCTGGACCGAAACCCCCAGGGCGCGGAGCCCGTGTTCTGCGTGGACGATTTCTGATGAAAACGCTGAGCTTATCTCACTGCTGTTTACCAATGGGTCGTAAGTTCGAAAGAGAAGTGGGGAGGCACCTTTCTGTGGATTCTCTGGTAAACACCAGGGTAGAACCCTGCAGATGCTCCGAATCTGAACGCGTTCGCCGAACGCTGGGTGCGCTCAGCGAAAGCGGAATGCTTGTCGAAGCTGATGCCGTGCGGTCAAGGCGGAACAACGGGAGCAACAACAATGGGCAGCTTGACAACCCCGAGCAGTGGGCCTGCCTCTGATCTCTTCCTAACGCACCGGCGTCGGTGCAAAACACATACCCTAGACGAGGGGATGGCAGGCTGAGGTCCCCAGGAGTGTGGTGATTCAATGATCAACTTTGGTGCAACACGGACGGAGACGGGACGAGGACGCACGCAAAGGAGAACCCTCCGCTGTTTTGTGCGGTACGGCGTTTGCGCCCAACCCGCGTCCTCAGTACGAGGCGGCTCCCGACGGATCACGATTATGCGGTTCCGACAATCGGATATTAGAGTGATCAACCGTCGCATTGTCTCTCATCCAGTCCCCGGCCCTGTTGCACTCAGTTCCTCACTGCTTCACCACAACCCGGCTGCACGTAAAGCTTGACAATGTCGCCCCATATTAGAACAGGATCTTCAGGCCTATCTGTACTTGACGCGGGCTGTTTTCCTGGCTGGTGACTATTCCGAAGGTCGGAGTATTGAGCACGGTGCCGGGGTTGCCGAATAGGGGCGTATTGGTCAGGTTGAAGGCTTCGCCTCTCAGCTCCGCGCGCATTCGCTCCACGATCCGAAAGCTCTTGAACAGAGAGAAGTCAAGGAGCCTTGCATTCGCATTTCGCAACTGCGCTGTGCTGCGGGCCATGTTTCCGAACGTGAACGGGGCCGGTTGGGAGAACTGCGCGGTGTCGAACCAGCGATCAATCGTTCGCGCGGCACCAAGGTTTGCACTCACCCCCGTGGTATCGGGTGTCTGACCGCCGCCAAACGAATTGCTCGTATTCTGCGCCGTTGTAAAGCGAAGAGGCTGGCCTTGCGATAGGGTCAGAATCCCATTCATCTGCCATTGGCCCAAAGCCAAGTCCATGAATGTGTTCCAGTGATTGCCCAGCGCCTTGCCCTTGCCGATCGGCAGTTCATAGGTCACGTTGGACACGAAGCGATGCGGCTGATCGTACGACGAGATGCTGTAGTCGCACGCGCGGCAATACCAATTGCGGATGATCTGCGCTCCGTTGTTGTTCCACAGCCCGTCCGCGCCATCGCTCAACGTCTTTGAGAACGTGTACGAGGAGAGGAGGCTGAAGCCGCTCGAGAAGCGCTTCTCAAATCGCATCTGAAGAGCGTTGTAGTTCGAATTGCTGTACGCAGCGTTGGTCGCGGATACGCCGTTCCAAAGCGGGAAAGGACGGAGCAACTGGCCGCGTTGAATCGTCGGCTGGGCGAGAGCGCCGACGGTGACGACCCCGAAGAAAGGATTCGGCACCAGTTCGAGCAGTGAATTGCCCAGCGAAAGCTGCTCAGGCCTGAGCTGGTCCAACTGGGTGGAGAGCGCAAGGTGCGTCCCGCGATTACCGGCGAACGCTATCTCAAACAACATGTCCCGGCCGAGATTGCGCTGGATATTGAAGTTCCACTGCTGGCTGTACACGGGCTGCAACGTATCGGGAATCGCGCCGCTCAAGCCCAGGCCCACCTGGGAAAGCAAACCGTCCTTCGTGCCATTCGAGAAGTTGTATCCCGATGGGAAAGGATTGCTCAGTGTCGCGTTGAGATTGACGCCATCCAGTGTTGCAAGCCATGGCGTGCTCGACTGGAAGGCGTTGCTGGTGTAACCGGAGCTCGCCGCATAGGAAGGCAAGCCGTAGAAGATGCCATATCCGCTCCGAACTACCGTCTTCGAATTCAGCTCATAGACAATACCGATTCGAGGATTGATCTGGCGCGGTGAGGTATGGCGAATGGCGCGGCGGCCCAGCGAGTCGCCGGCGAACAGGTATCCGCCGGTTACCGGCATTCCGATCTTGTCGCTGACGGGGTTCTTCACATAGGGGTCGATCGCGGCCAAATGGTCATACCGTTCGGTCACACCGCCTTCGAAATCCCACCGGAATCCCGCATTGACGGTGACTTTGCGGCTCACCTTGAAGTCGTCCTGGATGTACGCAGCGTAATACTTGTTCGCGTTCGCGGGGCGAATCTGGTGCGTGATACTGCCGCCGCCTGGACCGGAAGCTCCATTGCTGCCGGCTCCCAGAAGGAACGACGCATAACCAACGCCGGCGTTGGCGGTGGACGCGCGAGGGTCGGGCCCTTGCGTCATTACCCGCTCAAAGTTGAAGGTGCCACTAGGCGTTCCGAGCTGCCCATAGTTGACGAGATTGAATCTCACGTCCACGCCAAACCGCAAGCTGTGGCGGCCGGTTACCTTCGAGAGATTTGCGAGGATGCTGTGGGTGACATCGCCCATTAAATATACATCGCCGCCGTTCGGCCCAAGCTGTGTGTAGTCCTGAATGGTGACAGTGGGAAATACCGGCTGGTTCGACACTTGATCGATGGACGCAGGCAGCCCAAGCGTCGAAACCTGGAACCCTTTGCTCCACGGATATCGGTTCCCGCTGACGCGGCCGAAACCGTAGCGGATGTTCAATACCGTTGTGCTATTCAGGGTGTTGAGATAGTCGAGGGCGCCGTTCTGCAACCGCTGATTCATCGGGTCGCAGCAACCGGGATCCACGATGTTGCCCCAGTAATTCGGCTTGGAGTACACGCTGTCCATGAACGTGTAACGTCCGAACATCCGCTGCCGCTCACTGAAGACCTGATCGATCTTGAACTCAATCCGATCCTGCGGCTGAGGATAGGCGGCCTGCAGCACAAGGTTGTTCTGATGCGAGAATGCCAAGCCCGGACTGTTCGCCTCGGGGTAGTATGTCTGCATCTTGAGCGCCACCGGGTCCAGACGATTGGAAGGAATTTTGTTGTCCGGAAACGGAGACCGGATAAATGCGCCTGCCCTCGCAGGATCGGGACGTGTGGTCTGGGGATCGTAGATTACTTTCAGTTGGCCTTGAGCATTAAAGGTCTGGCTGAAATCTCCGGCCTTCTCGAGCTGGCTCGGGACTGTGTGAAGGGCCGGGCTCGCCGCCAGGATTCGCTGCCCTTCGTAATTGAAGAAGAAGAACGTCTTGTTCTTGCCGCTGTACAGCTTCGGTATTGAAACCGGACCACCGATGCTGGCGCCAAACTGATTTCGTTTGAAACTCCCGAGCGCGCGCCCGGCGCGGTTCTGGAAGAAATTATTTGCGTCCAGCTTACTGTTGCGGAGGAATTCGTAAACGCTCCCGTGAAAATCATTTGACCCCGACTTGGTCACCAGGGTGACGAGACCGCCACCGCTGCGTCCATATTCCGCTGAGTAGGCGTTCGTCTGGATCTTGAATTCCTGGATACCTTCCACCGAAGGGATGGCGCTCACAGCAGGAATCGTTGAGATGTTATGCGACACCGTCGCAGTGACGCCATCGAGGAGGATGTCACCTGTCGACTCCTGTCCGCCGTTCACGATGAAGCGATTCGCCGTAAACGAGTCCGCGATGCCGCTGGTCTGCCGCACCATGAAGACGCCCGGCACGAGCGCAGCCAGGTTGAAGATGTTCCGGCCATTCAGCGGGAGGTCGAGAATGCGCTTGTTCTCCACGACAGCGCCGAGCGTCGAGTTTGTCGATTCGACGAGCTGGGCCTCAGCTGTCACCGAAACGCTATCGACGAGCGCGCCGACTTCGAGAACAACGTCTAACGATACCTTCTGCTGGGTGGAAAGCGGGAGCGCATCAAGAGCGTACTTTTTGAAACCCACCTTTTCCACATGTACGCGATAGCTTGCCGGCGACAACTGACCGACAACATAAAAACCTGAATCGTTCGATTCGGTGCGGAAGCTCGTGTTTCTTACGAGGTCCGTAACAGTGATGGCGGCCTGTGGAACCACAGCGCCCGAGGAGTCGGTCACTAATCCGGATATTGAACCGGTGAATGACTGGCTGAAAAGAAGGAACGGAACTGCGCAAATCCAGAGCACTCCCAAAATGGGTCGCACCATGGGTATCCTCCTATCGTTGCCGGAATGCTATCGGATTCAGAACTGAACGTCAAGGTTACGGTTTCATGGCGATGCTCCGCTGCCTCGCACGAATATCACGTTTCCCATCATTGGTGCGTTTGCGCGCTGTGTTCCAATCGCTATCGCGTCTCGTGAGATGAAAACACTTGCCACGAGCCTGTCTCCTGATTAGCCGCAGCCACCCTCAGGCGGCGTGCCGTCGCGGCACTCCTCCCGGCCTAGCCTGTCCAGGTGCAAGGCGTGACCGAAGCGGGAAAATACCTGAGCCGAGAATGGTGAAGAGCGCCCTCGACACGGGCGCGTGCTGTTCCGAGCAACACTCCGTCTGGGCAAATGCGCCAACGCTCAGAAAACGGCGATTGCTGAAAGTGACGCACAACGCGAAATCCTCGTGCCGTTGGCATACACGAGTAAGGTAAGACACCCGCCATTGAAGATCCAGTCAAACCCGCATCGACAGCCGAGCTCCGCCGCGAAGGTCGCCTAGCCCGAATCGCGAAGGCACTCATTTCCGGCGCCACCGTGACGGACATCGCCGAAGCCGAAGGCATCGGCCGCACCCTAGCCTCCCGCGAAGCCAACTCGCCCGAGTGCCGGCAACTCGTTGCGGAGTTTGTAAGCGACGAACGCGATGAGATACGTGCGTTATTTTACCGCTCGCTTAGCGCCATCGAGCACGCGCTCAGCGCTAGGCGAGAGTACATGACGAAAGAAGCGCAGATTATTTATGGCGGTCCGGACCATTACGCCCGGCCTTCGCGCCCGGCCACTGCTGCCATTTTCATCCGGCTTCGGTGGGCCGAAGGCGCATTCTGAACATTACCCGTTTGCCAACGAGCTACTCCGGGTGTGCTGCTCCCTCATCCACAGCGCCAGTCACGCGTTACGCTTTTGGCCGTTCGATGTGCAGATTCTTATCTGCCTGCGGGCCCTTAAACACTATACGCTTCACCATGAAGATAAAACCCAATCTGAGATTTGCTATATCGAGTTGGGCAGGGAGGTGTAGTTCTGCTATACCCATACAGGCACGTGGACCACACCCCCAACATCACCGGTGCAAAGAACTTGAACGGCTGACCGTCGAAGGCGTGAATCGGAGCGCCTGTAGAGGGTTAAAGGCGCGTATATTTGGGAGGAGAAGCACCGCCCGCACGTGACTTCGAGGAGCAACGCTTCACGTTTCCCGGCTAGTTCATGAGCCAATTGATATTACTCAAAACGTGGAATGAAGTGAAGGCGCCACCTGGATTAAAACGGAGTCCAAGCGCGCCGACTCCAAAACCACTTGGAACGCTAAATTCGATTGAGCCACGCCTTCCCACGGTCGAGGCAAACGTTCCCGGAATAGATCCGGCGGTATGCGTGTATGGATCTAGCGTTATCGTTTTACGTTCTAAGATCGCAGCATTTTCGGAGCGAACGGTGAACTGGATCGGCGCCACACTAGGATTTGGGTTCGCGAACGCGGCGGCTGTGATAAACCCGTTAGTATTGTCAAACATTAGTACCGCGCGGTCATCAAACCTGCTTACGATCGGAACTACCGCTTCAAAATCTGGTCGGCCCGGGACGCTCTGACGAAAAACCGCCATTCCACCCAGCGCATCACTCGTTCCTTTTAGGATCGAAGCCAACCTGATACGGATGAACCAGCGATCCCAACGGTGGTGAAAGTCAAAGTTGTACTAGGATCGAGCGTTAATCTCATACCTCGAACAACACCCTGCCCCACCACCGGCAGCAACAGATCTGTTCCATCGTCGCGAAAAAACAGCACCTCAGCGGTCAAGGTCTTCGTGTCAAGATTTGTCAAGGTGACTGATGTTGACCATGATCCTCCGTCCACAATGTGAGGGATCACCGTGTCTCCCACAAAAACTGCCACTTGCTTCGTAGCCTCTTTGCTGGATCGCTGTGTACTGTGGAAATCAGCGAGCGACTGTTGGTTTACTCGCTGCCCTTCCACTCCTAATATTGGCTGGATTACTTGACCATAGATGCCGCTGGTTCCCAGTAAATACACCACTCCTAAAACGTTTCGTGTCATAAAAAATGTCGTCCGATTGTCCTGTGTCTATCCGCTGGAATACATGATTTCCATAAATCTGCGGATGTTAAAGTCCTATGAGAGGTAACAACTGGTCTCATCGGTCAAGTTGAATCGGCTTTGAGACAATTTTGGACTTCGGTCCAAATCTTAACCGGATCGCCCATCGAAAAAGCTGCGAAGGCCCGGATTCGATAATCAGCAGCGCTCTGGAAGTTTAAAGAACCTTCAAGACACCGTTCCGATCGCCGAAGAGCATAGAAGAAGACTTACAAAATCGGCGCGATTATGCCGAGACACTATGTCCGCTAAGGTGTGGTCTCGTTCTTAAACGTAGCCATTCATTATGATTCGTCTTCATTTCATAGGAGAACTTTATTTTGATGAAACATGTTGCCAACCGTGGGTTGCTCGCGCTCACGCTCTCGATGGCACTTTTGACGGTTTCCAACCCAGTTTTTGCTGCCAAGGTATCCAAGCCTGCCGGTAACAAGATCGATATGAAGTACGAAGGTGGAAGCCTCGATCTCAATCAGCACAGCGATGTTGACGCCTACGTCGCTGGTGATACCGTCACCCTAATACAGAGCGAGAAGCGTTTCGAGGTCTCTACATCATCAATCACCGAAATCAGCTACGGCAATGATGTGCATCGTCGGGTCGGCGCAGCGATCGGAGTTGGATTACTGACACTGGGCATCGGCGCAATGCTGATGTTCGTTAAGACCAAGAAGCATTATGTAGGCATCACCTGGGCGGATGGCGACAAAAAGGGAGGCACCGTCTTCAAAGTTGGGAAAGGTGCATATCGAGGATTCATTAAAGCCCTTGAAGGGGTAACCGGACTCAAGGCTGTCAACGCTGACACGATCGGTAGCGGAGGGACCTACAAATCCTAGTCCCTTGCCGGGGAACTGTGCGATCGCGGAGCTTCCGCTGGCAAACTCGGCCTTGAACGACCCGGATAATAACGACCGATCCGTTTTGAAAATAGCGAAACGAAAGGCGGGGCCGCGGCTCCGCCTTTTACCATGGAGATGATCCGCTTCACAATTCTTCCTTCCTCCGAGGAACGTCCATGTATGGCATCACGCGAGAACTTTCAATTGCCTTTGGTTAACTGATCTTCTCCTGCTTGTTGCAAGACGTGTTCGTAATCAAGGCTGCCTTCCGAGACAGTGCTTCCGCCCAGATCTCCGGACCGAAAGGAGTGTCACCAAACGGGTATGCGGCGCCTAAAGCGCTGTCGATCGACTTGCTGCGCTCAGTTTCTCTGACAACTCGGCGAATGACTGCATCCGCTATTGTTGTGAGCTTTGTGTGTTGGTCCACCGGCCGAGGTTACAGTTCCTCAGCCGATTTAACAATGGACCTCGGGGCCTACGAGTAAGTGATAGTACCCAGGAGAAAGCCGCTGCCGGCTGGGAAAGGCCTTGCGGCTGCGAACGCTCCCGTCTTGCATGCGAACGGACCAGCCCTCTTAGTACCAACGCCCCATAGAAATGTTGACCTCCTTCCGGAGACACTCGAAATCTAGGCTGCCCAAACGCTGGCAGACAATCGAGAGGTTCAAGTTATATGCGACTACTGAAGTGGATTGGCGATACGTGGTGTGAACTTGCGCGCCCGGCACCTCGATGGCCTTTTCGCGGCTACCGAGAGTGCCCATGCTGTCTTAGAAGAAAGCGGGTTTCGTGGGAACGAACACGCGACGGTGTTAGATGACGATCGGTCCGGCCATTCTTTCGACGTAGCGTGCCAGAGAAGCATTTGGCCAGTGGTATCAGAAGAACTTCCATTCAACGTGCGCTTTTTAGTTCCAGCGGTTTGAACCGAGACTTGATGCACAGGGTCGGGAGGTTTCTGATGTCGCCATCTTAACCACCCTTGCGTGATTTCTTGAACGCAGGTCGATCAGCGCCCAAGCAGCCGGAGAAGCAGGAGCGTATCCTGCAAAACGGCATTATCACAAACTTGACCTTCGAACCCGTCTGATTCAGCTTCGGTACGTGAGAGTGAGAAACGAAATCTTGGCTCCCCGGCATGAATTCGAACTTCGATGCACTGAGAAACTTTCCCGTTCGGTACTAGGGTGCGTTCAAACCAGATCGGCCTGAATTTCGAACACAAAGGGAGCGCATCTTGGCGCGCTTATGTGTCAGCTTGCACTTTCCGACGATCTCTTGGCCGGTGAGGTCGCACCGTATCGTATTTACCATAGATCTCGGCAGTCGCTCCAGTCTGATAGGTTTCATGAACCTCGATGTGAAGTGTGCAGGAGCGCGTAGTGCGGGAAATCCGCACGCTACGTGCGATGTGGCGGGGGCTGGAAACCCGTTTACGGTCCGGTTAGTGAGGCACTCCCAACGGAAACGGGGAGCAACAGCTAGGCCGAACCTGCGGAACTACGGCGCCAGTCCGACCCTCCCAGGGTATTTGGACGTTACGGGGTGCTGTCCGGGAGTTCTTGTTCCTGTCCTGCAATGTGATAATTCTCTTACATTTTCATGACGAAAGTTCACCTTCTACCTTGACGTCCGGCAGAACAGGACTACAATACACCAATCTGCGGTAAATCATTTTGTACCGGAGGAGAGGTAGCTCTATGCGGAAAGCTCTTTTTTTCCTGCTTGCGCTAATTCTCTGCGGGGCTCCGTCCGCCGCGCAAACCACGTCAACCGAAGTCCTGGGCACGGTTACCGATTCAACGGGAGCAGTTGTCCCCGGCAGTAAGGTAACGCTACTTCGAGTCCAAACCGGAGAGAAGCGAGTCTCCGACAGCGACGGTAGTGGAAACTTTTCGTTCCCACTCATCGAAATCGGCGATTACACGGTGTCGGTCGAGATGCAGGGCTTTAAGACCCAAATCAGAACCGGGGTTCATGTGGAGTATCAGCAGAAAGCTCGTGTCAATGTGACGCTGGAGGTCGGGGCAGCCTCCGAGCGCGTAGAAGTTATCGCCACCGGCGTTGAGCTCAAGACAGACGATGCTTCTTTAGGAGTAACTATTGATCATACGCGAGTAGTGGAGTTACCAATTGTTAACCGTAACTTCGCAAGTCTCGTGGTTCTCACTCCAGGTGTGCAATTCGGAACCCGTATGGGTCTGAGCCCCCTGTCAACGGCAGGTTCTTTCTTCCCCGGCGCCACGCAAGTCAGCGCGAACGGCCAGCGTGATGCCAATCAGCGGGTCACGCTCGACGGTGTAATCGCCAGCGAACCGCTCGTCAACACGGTCTACTTCAATCCCTCCATCGATGCAATCGAGGAAGTCAAAGTTCAGAGCGGTTCTTACTCCGCAGAGTACGGCATGAACAACGGTGCCAACATAAGTGTCGCGCTTAAATCCGGCACGAATGATTTCCATGGGGCATTCTTTGAGTTCCTGCGCAACGATGCTGCCGACGCCAAGGATTACTTTCTGAACTTTCAGCTGCCACCCGGTTCGGCTCAGCAATCGAAGAATCGGCTGCGGCGGAATCAATTCGGAGCGTGGTTGTCTGGGCCCGTGCTGCTGCCAGGCTACAAAGGTCGAAACCGAACGTTCTGGAGTTTCAATTTCGAAGGAACGCGCGAAACGCAGGAATCCGTGCAGCAGGCATTCTGGTATCCCCAAGCCTTCCGTAACGGCGACTTCTCCGCTTTGCTCACTCCTCTGGTCCGCAATGGGGTCCCGGTTCGAGCGCCGACTATCATCTACGATCCACTCACTGGCGAACCCTTTCGAGATGCCCAAGGCAACATCACGAACATCGTTCCTCCAAGCCGCATCAACAAGAACGCGCAAAACTTCGTCAATACCTACTTGCCGCTGCCACAATTCGCGCCGGAGGACATTCTCGACGTCAATGTCATCCGAACCGTGCCGAACATCCTGTATCAAAATCAATACTTCGCCCGCCTTGATCACCAATTCAGCGCGAAAGACAAGATTTTCGGCCGATTCGCCACCATGCAGGGCGACTACGTAATCAACAACCTCAACCCCAGCTTCCCGAGCACGCAGACGATCCAGAACTACAACGTCGCATTTCAGCACCTGCATTTGTTCAGCCCTACGACGCTCAATGAGTTTCGCGTCGGATTTAACAAGGTGAACAACGATCAGACGAGCCCTCGGAGCAATACCGATTTCGATCCCGATACGTTGGGCATAGGCCAGTTCCGTGTGGCAGTCGATAACAATCGTAAGTTTCGACCGGACGAAACGGGAATCCCGCCGACAGGTTTAGGCCCGATTCCAGGCGATGGCGGAGCCCGTTTTGATCTCAATGGTATCTACCAGTTTTCCAACAATTTCTCATTTATTCGGAACTCTCACAACTTCAAAACCGGTTTCGAGTTTCTTCGATACGGTTTGGATCGGGCAGCAGCAAATGTACCCCTGGGGAACGAAACTTGCTGTCCCGGTGGCTATGCCTTGGCGGGTTGGCTTATGGGCTACCCTTCCTCCAGTTCGAGCGCCGAAGGCTTGACGTGGACGGCGCCTCGCCAGAATCGATGGGGCGCATACTTTCAGGATGAATGGCGAGCAACGCGCAAGTTGACCATTAACATGGGACTGCGATGGGACTTTTTTCAGGTCCCCCACGATGTCAACAAAAAGTGGCGATCTCTTCGCTTAGACATCCTTACCCAAGCTGCGGATGGCCGTCAGCTTCCTACCGTCGTTCCGGAGCCGAATACCGATTTCGATTTTTATGCGACGGACAATCGCTATTTCATGCCGCGGATAGGTATTGCTTTTCGCGCGACGGACAAGTGGGTCATACGCACTGGTGGCGGCTGGTTTGCGAATGTGCAACAGATGAACAACATGACCATCTTGAACCTTCAGCCTCCGTACTCGGGCACATTTGGCTTCACCCAGGTAGACCAGGCCGCGCTCACTATTCCGATCAGCTATGCCGGACAAAGCTACACGGCCACCACTCGGCGCTTCACACCGGGGCAGCCGGTCCTGACGCTGGATAACGCCTTCCCAGGACAAGGTACGGCGGCCGCTCGGACCAACGTGCTTGCCTTTTCGCCGGATAACAAGGCCAGCAGTGTGGTGCAGTGGAGTCTTGATCTCCAGCGGCAACTCCCAGGATCAACAATTCTCACCGTGGGGTATGTTGGCAGCAAAACCAGTCACATCGACAACACCGTCCCGAACTTCAATTCTCCTGGCCCGTCGCTGAATACCGACTTCAACAGTCGACGACCGTGGCAATCCTATGTCAGCCGTGGAGAGGGTAATGAGGCTCGACTGCTGGGAAACATCCGCTATCTGGATAGCTTTGCCAACGCGAACTACCACGCGCTGCAAGTACAGGCTCAAAAGCGTTATTCGCATGGGTTCACCGCGGGCTTGGCCTATACATATGGAAAAGCGCTAGGCGAAGGCTACGGAAGAAACGACCCAGCCGGAGGTGTGCAATCTGTGTATCAGGATCCCAACAATCGTCGCCAGAACCGCGGTCGCTATGGCTTCGACGTCACGCACAATGCTGTACTGAACTACGTTTGGGAAGTGCCGATGTTTTCGCATTCCAAGGGCTTCCTCCATGTGGTCTTAGGCGGTTGGCAAAGTAGCGGCATCATCACACTCCGTACGGGTTTTCCGTTCTCTCTCGCCGGAGGGAACTTAAACACCAACTCGAGCACCTACCCGGACCGCGTCGCAGATGGCCGCCTGTTCGATCAGGCAACCCGCCAGCTATACTACGATCCAACGGCCTTCCGTCGGACCGAATGCAATATCGCAAATCATCCCGAACTGTGTCATTACGGGAACGCCGCAACGGACGTGCTCACCACGCCAGGACTAAAGAGCCTGGATCTTTCGCTAATGAAGAATTGGAATTTTGGGCTTCTTGGCGAGCAGACTAAACTGCAATTCCGCGCCGAGGCGTTCAACGCTTTAAACACTCCGCAATTTGGACAGCCAAACGGAATTAGTTTTGCTACAAACGATTCAATTATTCCTGACGCTCCACGCGTCGGGGAGATCCGAAGCCTGCGCCAGCCAATGCGCATCTTCCAGTTCGGTCTGAAGCTGTATTTCTAGATTGTTGATGGCGAATTGATAAGTTATGCCGCCATCGGAGTCTGGTACAACCCTCGACAGTGGCTCCGCCACCGGTACGAATCGAGGTCTATCGATGTTGGCCCACTAACACCTGATTCTGGTACGCGTGCGTCCAGTCCAGCATGCGTGCGATGGCCGTTATAGTAATGTTGGAAATCGAATAGCTTCGTCTCCACGATTGAGGACCAGGAGTTGATGCCGGACCAGCGCGGATTCGGCGACGACGGAACGGAGTCCGCCCATCCGCTGGATGGCGTCCCATAAGTCCAAGTCTGTACGAAGAGCAGGCTTGGCATCTTCATCGAAGCGGTAGAAGCCAGACTGGCTGACTCGGCCCAGTTCCAGCATGCGCTTGATGGTCAATCCCCTGTTGGCCCTCACTTGTGCATGGCGAATTATCAAATCGGCTGAATGGCGTGACTTTGAGGTGTTGATACGATTGCCGGGAATGCGCGACTTCCTCATCCTTTTTGTTCATTTGATCGTCACCGTCGTCCGACTGGCAGGACCCGGCGGACTCCGCTCCGTTGTTGCCGAGTCCGCGCTGGTTCGGTACCAACTGCTGATCCTCAATCGCGGTCGCAAACGTGCTCCCAACCTGCGTCCCACCGACCGGATCATCGCCGGCTTGTGCACCCTGTTCATGCGCCGAGCACGCACTCTCCGTTCCGCGATCGTTCTGAAGGCTTCCACTCTGCTACATCTGCACGCGGTGCTGTGTAAACGAAAATACCGCACGTTGTTTTCGCCCCAGCGCAGACATCGCCCTGGTCCGAAGGGACCGAAGAAAGACCTCATCGACGCCGTCGTTGCCACGAAACGGCGCAATCGCCAAATGGGGCTGCCCCCGCATTGCTCAGCAGATCGCGTTGGCGTTCGGCATCGAGATCGACAAGGATGTGGTTCGCCGAATCCTGAGCGTTCATTACCGGCCGCAACCAGAATCAGCAGGTCCTTCCTGGCTTACGTTTCTCGGCCACACGAAGGATAGCTTGTGGAGCTGCGATCTCTTTCGATGCGAATCGGCAACCCTGAGAACGTGCTGGGTTCTGGTTGTGATGGACCAATTTACACGGCGCATCATGGGGTTTGGCGTCCACAGCGGCATCGTTGACGGAGTGGCGCTGTGCCGGATGTTCCAGCGAGCGATTCGCGGCCACAGTTTACCGAAATACCTCAGCACCGATCATGATCCGCTGTATCGATTCCACCAGTGGCAGGCCAATCTTCGGGTACTCGAGATAACCGAAATCAAGACTGTTCCTTACGTACCGCTTTCGCACCCCTTCGTAGAGCGACTGATCGGAACGATTCGGCGCGAGTACCTCGACTGGGTCCTATTCTGGACGACCGCCGATCTGGAGATGAAACTTTCGGATTTTCAAACTTTCTATAACGGCCATCGCACACACGGCGGACTGGAGGGACGTCTCCCAGAGCCGACTGCTGAGGGATCTGTGCCACCAATAGGGCTTGATTCATACCAGTGGCGGAGACACTGTCGAGGGTTGTACCAAACGCCAATCGCGGCGTGATGTTATCAATTCGCCAGCCACACGCTCCCAGGCGCGGAGCTTGGTCATCAGCCTGCTTTCTATACGATCTCGACAATCAACCGGCCAATCGAGTTGAAAGACCCGAGGCGGGTGGACACAGCATGTTTATCCATTACGTCTCACTGAGGTAAGTCTCTGGATGTCCGGAGGTTACATCCGTTTTCTTGAACCGTGTCGAACCGTTGCTTTTGACAATCGGCCTGCGGTACCAGTGACTCTGCGGCAGACATAGGAGGAGTAGGAGCCTTTCCTTAGCTCCGACGTGTACGGCCTCCCCGGCTGTTGCCAACCACTGCCATTTCTTCTTCGGCTACGTCCGACGCATAAATCGCCTTTGCAACTTCGCTCAGTTTCTCATCCGCGGCCTTTTCTTCGTTCTCTGTTTGCAAGAGCAGTTTCGCTACCTGCGTATTTCCGACTTGTTCAGCCAGAGCCCGGGCCGTTCCATATGCGGAGATCTCGTAATGCTCGACGCGGCTGCGCCGCCGCGATGATTGCCAAATCGCGGACCGGGCCAGCGTCCTCATCCTCAATCGCCTCGGAACCTTCCTCGACAAGACCTTTCATTCCTTTACAAGTTTTGCTTTTGACCGGTGTGCCCAATAGCTGAAAGACCTTCTCTAACCGGACGACCTGGTTCTGAGTTTCGGCTAGATGCCCTTTGATAGCACCCGACAATTCTCCTGAATCGCAAGCCTTAGCCATCTTGGGAAGAGCTTTTACAAGCTGCTTTTCGGCGTTGTAGATGTCCTTGATCTCTTCTACAAGGAGTTCATTCAGTTGTTCGGTGTTCATCTTTCTATTGCTCCGTAGACAATTCGCAGGCGCGGACCTTCCTCTGGCATATAAGAGGACAATTTGAGCCGGTCTGTTTCAGGCGCTTCGGGCCGTAAGATTCTGAGAGGACAGATCGTTCGGCGGATTGCCGGACAATTCCAGATCGCTAAACCTTTCAGGTTTGACGTCCATCAATTGGCCGCTGGGTTCGTTCAGTGCGCGGTGTAGAGATGGAATTGTAGACCGCTGCAGTCCGGGCCAATACGGAAAGGCGTTTGTCGATACGCTTGGTGGATAAAGATGCGCAGAAGAGACGGTACCTCAAAAGCTCCCAGCCTGGAACGTTCGCAGATTTTAGAGCGAAACCTGGCAATGCTCGGCAGTCGCGAAGAATCCGAACGTGCGAGACGCAGCATTGCTCAACGAACTTGTGATTCTGTTACGCACTGGGCCGCTGAGCCCTGGTTTGCCGTAGCGCACGCCTCCTGGTTCGGAGGCTGGATACTCCTAAACTCCAGGTGGCTTCCGGGTATGCGGCCTTTCGATCCGTTTCCGTTTTCATTCCTCACCTTTGTCGTTTCGCTTGAAGCAATTTTCCTGTTCATTGACGATTTCTGATGAGTCAAAGCCTGGAGAATCGGTAGGCGGATGATCGCGCGAAGCTGGACTTGCAAATTAACCTGCGGGCGGAGCGAGAGGCAACGAAAACTCTGGAATTGCTTCGAGCAATCTGCACGAAGCAGGGTATGCCAGAGGCCGACGATTCAGAATTACTATATCTTCTCCAGCCGACAGAAGCCGATCGCGTCTTGGATGAGCTCGAAAAGCAACGGCCAGATCAACAGCAGGCGTTAGAGGTCGAAGGTGAAACCAAAGACAAATAGTAGCGAGCGCTGGTTCATTCGAGGCACTCCAGAAGAGTCATTCGAAGGGTCAGAGTCGCTTTTTCGCGCCGTTGTGCTTTGCGATACCGGACCACATTTTCACTAAAGGACCGTCTTCACCGTAGAAAGGGTCGGTCGAAGGCACTGGCACTATCGGAATGGATCGCCCTCGCCGCTTCATATCAAAGTGCGATTGTCCTGGCGGATACGCACCAATAACTTTCAATCCATCGTCGCCCCCGACACGACGGTGGCCAACACCGGCAGGCAGCACGAGCATGTCACCCGCTTTAAGCCGAAACTTACGTCCAGCTTCTCCTCCCAGCTTCACAGACACCCTACCCTCCGCAATACCCAGGACCTCGTGTGAATTGGAGTGGAAATGAGTGTAGTCGTAAATAGTGTCGGTCCAAAGACCCGTCCAGCTGTTTCTTTGGAAGGCGTCGCGAAAGCGCCTAGCCTTCCTGCTAGCGTACGGCGACATCACGCCGCGAAAGATGAGCACGGGCAGGTAGCTATTGGGAACGTCGCTGGTCTTATCGAAGTAGATCGGGCGCACGGATTTCATGCTTTCAAAGCTTGATTCTCGGATCAAGAAGTTGGCCTAGTTATGTTGCAACAGGTCGCCATTTCCGGTGTCTTGATCCACACACGTAGTAGCGGACGCGCCCATACAGCCGCTGGGTGTAGTGAGAGTGAGAAACGAAATCTTGGCTCCCCGGCCTGAATTCGAACTTCGATGCACTGGGAGTCTTTCCCGTTCGGTACTAGGGTGCATTCAAATCAGATCGGTCTGAATTCGAACCCAAAGTGAGCGCATCTTCGCGCGCTTATGTGTCAGCTTGCGCTTTCTGTCGAGCCCTTGGCTCTCTCGGCCGGTGAGGTCGCACGGCTCGGCTGGCAGTTTTCTCCAGGCTGTCTTTGTCTGCCGTCACCTGCAAGCTGCGCTGTAGCGCGTCAAGGATGTTGACCACCGGAGCCCGCAGGGGAGTGTGGGCCTCATTCGGCGGCAGTTGTTTGAGTTCGGCAGCGATTATGGAGAAGGCAGGCTGGGGCGCTCCGAAGATCCATGGCGAACTTCTAAAGCTCGGGCTTGGAGATTTGCGAGCGCACGCCAGCGCACGCGCCGTTCCTCAATGCTATGACTGTTTCGACGCGGCTTTTTTTCTCGCTGCGGCTCCCGCGATGTTGCGCTGTCGTACTGCTTCTGCCAAACGCGCTCGGCCTTCCGGCGTCAGTCCACCACGTTTTGCCGCTGTTTTCTTGGCCGGCGTTGGCGCGGCCTTTGTGCCAGTTGCGCTCTCCTTCCGAAGCTGCGCCCTACGTCTATTCGCTTCAGCGATGCGCTGCCGCCCTGCAGCAGTGATTTGATTCTTCGTTTGCGCGGGGTGGGTTTCCCGGTGAGTTTCGGACTGGGCCTGGGTCCGGGTTTCGGTCTCTCGTTTCGACGTTTGCGCACTCTGCTGCTTCTGGCGGCCTGGCCCAGTTTCAATCTGGGATCTCAGGTCGCGAATGGCATCGTCAATTCTTTGTCTCTCGACTTCCAGCCCTCTGATCGCCATTTCTGTGAGGGATCTATCCATGATGTCTACAATACACAACGCGCACGATGGAGGCCAGCTTAATTCACGTACTGACAACCACGCTGGAAACAATTCAGTTACGAATGATTTAAATACGACAACTGGATCGCGGGGGGCTCTGTTGCACCTTGGAACGTGACAATGAAAGGACATGGCCCATCGACGCCAGACAACCCGTAACCCGCTGTTTCAAAAGCGCTGGTTCTCGGCTGACGCGATCATTCAGTGCGTGAACTGGTACCTACGCTTCAAGCTCAGCTACTCCTGTCCTCGTATAGTCCGAAAACTCGAAGCTTCTCAGAATCCAACGAGATGCGGAAATGAAAAAGTCTACGCGCATTCGCCAGAAATAAGAATGTTACAGAGGTTCGCGAACGGTTCGCTGTCTCCCGATGAAATATTGTTTTATATGGGAAGTCGTGCATCCCGGCAGTCGTATATGCACACCAAATCCAGCAAATTGAGCCAATTGGTAATTCGACAGGTTGCGGCGCACGCTGCCGGATGAAGATGATCGGAGAGCCGGATGCGGGAAATCCGCCAGTCCGGTTCGATGAGGGGGCGCAGGAAACGTTGCGGTCCTACCGCGGGCGCGCCTGTGCCCTACTCTACGAAGCCCCCGAAACTCATGCCGGCACGGTTGACAAAAGGTGGGGAGTCCTACGCGCGCGAACGCATTAATATCCGCGGCGAACTCGAATGCCTCGATGCCAATGCTCGCGTGGTGAACAAAAGTGAACGAGAGAATTGTTCGATTCAGCGGTGGCAGGCGCTTCGCTCACCGTTCCGCTTCTGTTCAGAGAAGACGGGAATTTGGATCGTTCTAGCAAAATTCTCACGATCACGGTCGAGCCGGGTTTCCACCTCGATCGTATTGAATTGTAGTGTTATGGAATGCGTTCAGCTTCCATCGTCCATCCTCTTGGTTAAGACGAAGGATGCGCGCGTTTCCTCGCCAGTAGGCTTACCGCTCTGTCGCTCGTTATGAAATCTAACTATTGCGATCGCCACGTCCTGTCATAAGAAACGAATACTTTCCACAACGGCCTCTCGTGTTCTTCCGTGGAAGCTGCTCTAGCTTGAGGCGAGTTCATCCGATTCGCATACGTTTGCCTGCCTTGGACTCACCCACCATAGATGTTTAGAAAGTCTACGTTATCCACGATATTTGTTTGGAGAGTGTCGTGGCACGCTTCATCTCACGCTGCTTTGCATCTAAATCCGTGGAAATCACTCCGTCCTGAATGAACTTGCGAATCGCCTGCTCGTCGTCAGGACCCCCCTTGACGTCGGCCCAAAGCAGAGCACACGTTAAGAAGATACTGGAACAGGTAAAGACCTTCATAATCGGATCATCCTCGCGACTGGTAGCAACGCCTTCGGTGGTGCTCCGGCAGCATATCACCTTTATTAGGCTGCATCTTCGCAGAACAGTTGAACAGAATGCGCGTTCTGTTCAATCTGGGAGGAGCAGAGGTAGCAACTCTGGTAATATGAATGCCGCTTCGGATCGTTCAGGCAAGCTCGGAGCGAGGCTCAATTACGCCCATAAGGATGGTTCGCGTATGAAGAACTTGGGAATCGCCGCCGTGGCGGCTTTGGCCGCTTTTGCTGGCACGGCGAGGGCTGCGACTGTACCGTTTACCTTTACAGTGACCGGAGGCGCAGCGTTGACCGGTCCACCCATTGCAGATGTTCCAGTCGGTGTGATGCTCTTCGCCTCATCGGCTTCTTTCACGCCTTTCGGAAGCGCAAGTTACTCGGAAGAGGGGCTGATCACGTTCACTGTATTTCCATCGGGTGCGTTCGCACCGATTTCAGTAGAGAATATCTTTATAGCCTCGTTTAATGATGGAGCAGACACGTTCTTCGGAACAGATTCTTTTCTGTTTAGCCCCCCCGATAGCACGGGAATCCAGACAACCACCAGCACCATGACCATTCTTGGCGGAACAGGAATTTTTCAGGGGTCGAGCGGGTTTGGTACCGGAGAAGGTATGAACAGCCCGCCTCCGCCTGGTGAGTTATCCCCAGTCTTCTTCTCAGGTACCGGAGAAATCACCGCTCCGGGTCTGAATGCAATCCCAGAGCCGGGTACGCTCGCGCTCCTCGGCACAGGTATGGCGGGTCTGGTCGGAATTGCGGTCATTCGCAAGAGACGTCGAAGCTAGTCGCTTAACTCTTAATTTTCCCATACAGGGCTTCCGGACTGGTCCGTCCGTCTGCCGTTGAACAAAATACCCACTTCGGTTCAGGGCAGCCGCTTTGAACCGTTCTGCGATTTTGGTTCAAGAAGTCGCCGGTAACACACACAGCATTCAGGTGTTCACCCTTGGTGATCACCAGCTATGTTTACCATCTTCGAGAGAGCCCACACATAAAGTGTGGCGCGAACAAACTCAAAGGAGTTCCGAATCCAATCGCTTGCCATTAGCCGGGACAGTAGCTCGGGTACGTTCCCTTGAACATCCAACTGGTCATGAATAGGGCGTTGAAGTAGCATCGTGCACACGAGACCTCCTAATGCCAGACCTATCCCGAGTAAGACAACCCACCGATCAAGCGCCCTCGGACAATACTTGAGCACGGCTAATCCCAGGGCTATTTCCAATACACGCGGGAGCAGCAGGAAGACTACAGCACGAAAGAACATATCGCCGTGATAAGCGCGAAAGCTTGTCGGATCCATCAGATGCCAACCGGGGTAGTTCACATACGACTGGCTAATGTGAGCGCCCGTGGCGAGAAGCGCAATAGTACAGAGCACCACAAAGAGCCGACGGCGATTGGATTCGTTCATGACACTGTCGAGGATTGGTAGTCTATCACCTCGGCTATTTAGTACAGGCTGAAGAATTGAACAGAATGCCCACTTCTGGAGTGGACCCCAAAAGTGAGATGCTCGGGTATTGAACACTTTCGCCCTCATCCTGGGTCGCGAAGGCGGTCTCGGCGGCGGGTCAAGGGCGGGCGTTTTTTGCCCGGCGTAGGCGAACCCTTGACCGGCTGTTGAGACTGCCTTATGTACGGTTGGGAGGGCGAAGGGCTGGTCCGCCACGGCCGCTGTTCGAAATTCTGCAGGCGTGCGATCGTCCAGCGAGCTGTGTGGCCGGCTGTGATTGAAATCGGTTCGCCATTGCTCCAGTTTTATCCGTGCGTCTGTTACGTCGAAGAAGACTTCGACATTCAGACATTCGTCCCGTAAGCGTCCGTTGAAGCTCTCCACAAACCCATTTTCGACAGGGGTTCGAGTTATACGTTTGTGAAAAATCACCCTGCCGTTCTAGAGCAGTAGGAAGTGTAACTGTCGATGTACTCGGCGAGCCCTGTCTCAGACCTTCGTAACCACCGAAGAAGAACAGCCGCTTCGAAGACCAGATCGGTCCCGCTGCATTTCCGCCGAACTGACTTCGCTGGAACTGCGGCTTCATAACGTTGCCGCGGTTGTTTGCCCACGAGTTCGCATCCAGCGCCGAGTTCCGCAGAAACTCGAAGACAGTGCCATGGAATTCGTTACCGCCGCCTTTCGTAACGATGCTCACCATACCGCCGCCACAGCGACCGAATTGCGCATCGTACGCATTGCGAATGACCTGCACCTCCTGGACCGAATCGATTGCGGGAGAAATGAGCAGGCCATTCCAGCTATTGCCGGCGCAAGCATTGACCCCATCGATCATGACTCCCGTAGTCGTGCTGCGCCCGCCATTCATACCAAAACGATCCTGATTCTGATCCGCAGTTGATTGGGAGATGCCCGTCGCAGGGGCCGTAATGCCGGCGGTGGCGTGCACCATCGTGAACGGACTTCGAAGGTTCGTCGGAAGATTCAACACCATGTCGCGCGACATCGTGACCGACTGGTTGGCTGTCTGCGTGTCGACCTGAACAACGAGTGCGCTTACTTCCACCTGCTGCGAGACCGCGCCAATCTGCCTTTCAACGTTCACGGCTGCAGACTGACTTGCAATCAGATTGATCCCGCGGTGCACGAACGTTTTGAATCCGACTGCTTCAGCCTGAAGCTCGTACACACCGGGTTGAAGTTGCGAGAAAGTGAATCTTCCTTCCGGTCCTGTCTTCACCTCACGACGATCACGCGTCCCTACTTGCCTCGCTTATCGGTTTCATCACACTGTTCGGGATTGCCACACGGAACGGCATTATGCTGATCTCCCACATCAAGCGCCTCAAGGAGGTTGAAGGAGAGACAGGCCTGCGCGCTGCCGTCGTTAGAGGCGCTTCTGAGCGAGTTGCGCCGATTCTGATGACCGCACTCGCGGCCGGATTGGCGCTGATTCCCATAGCAGCTGGGATGGGGGAACCGGGGAGCGAAATTCAGGCGCCTATGGCGATGGTGATTCTGTTCGGTCTTATGAGTTCGACGTTGTTGAACATGGTCGTTGTACCCGCGGTTTATTACGCCGCCCGCTCCAGAGACGTGAGAGTACCGCGATGACTTCTAGGAACGACCGGTGGGACAATGGTCAGGCCCGCCGGTAAGGGGCTGACCAAATTAAAAGGGGAGAGAAATGAAAACAATTCTAATTTCGTAGGCAGCGATGATCCTGCTCACGTTATCCACGCTCATGGCACACGATGAAAGGCTGCATAAAGGAAACGCCTTGACCGGCGAAATTGTGTCTGTGAGCGCTGATGGACTGCAGCTAAAAACCAAGACGGATACGATTAATGTAAAGTTCTCAAGTAAACAAAGTTCGAGCACAACAAGAAGACAGTCGATAAAACTCACGCGAAGGCTGGAGATCGGGCGGGCGTGATCGGGACCAATCTCCCAACGGGTGAGGTCATGGCGAACGAAGTGATACTCGGCCTTTCTGCTCCGAAGCCCGCTGCTGCAAAATAAGCTTTTACTGAGAAAAGGGCAATCGAGGCGAATCGTACCGGCAAGGACCCGCTCCGCGCAGCAGAAATAAGTCTCGCGCGATCGGGTCTGTAGAGCCCACCGATACGAGATCCAACGAGCGGAAGGTGAGATTCACGGATATCGTATGCAATCAAAGATCGACGCACACCAGCATTGGCTTAACAACCGAACGCCGCGAAGGCTAATTATGCTTGTGGCGCTCGCATCCTGGATTCAACCGGCCACGAGTGGGTGGCTCTTTCACGACGACGAACCTGGGCCGCAGTCATTTAAGGAGATTGTTCAACGACTTGTTCGCGCCAGTCGGGAGAACCTGAGACCTGTGAGGACCTTCCGCGTAGAGATGCATCCCAGTGGGGACTACTGGTATGAGGTCGAAGTGAAGCTACCGAGAGCGAAGATTTGCCGTATCTATGAGCATCCGAAGATGGTCTACCGGTGCGAATGGAAGAGTTCAAGCAATTTACCCATCAACGCGATTTACACTGACGTCGTAAAGCATATTGAGGAGGCGTTGGGCTCGACCGACTGGAGTGTCCCGAAATCACTCAACGGAGCCCGCGTGACGCGTTTCGAGCCGGTGAACCCGCGCCGCAATCCAGTGTTCGAAGTTCGACTTGGCGGCCAACGCCGCGATCCGATCGTAGAAGTGCTGTTGTTTCCTGTCGACCGCTGGGGCAGCTTAGAGTAGGAGTTGAGAATCTCATGTCTGCCACGGGACTTGCTTAACACCTCAACCTGAGAGGCCCGTTCTGTCTGAGGCCGCTTTCGGATCACAACGACAGTTTCGAGTTGATGTGGAGGTCGGCACCTGTCGGTTTCGGCCGCCGAATCGGGTCGTGACACGTGAAGTGCATGGCATGCCACTCCCGGTTTCTGCGCGTACTCACAGTCGTCCATTTCCCGTGGGAATCATCAACGATTAGAGGGGTAGTGGAGCCGTCGCATCGAGTTTTGATTGACATAGTTGGCGATCGCCTCACCAGCGCCGTCGCTGATCTGGACTGTACTCGGGTAGTGCATTCCGCCCCAGACCCTCGCATTGTTACCATCCGATCGCGCTTGCCGGATGTTGCGGTAAGTCCGGTCCGGCTGACCGGCGGTCGTCAGTGTAAAAACCTGTTGTGATCGGAAGTGACTAAGGAGAATTGTTGCAGCCGCGCCGTTTTGACCCGGGTGCCCGGCAGGATATTCCGGGTGAGATGGCGTGGTGACGAGCGGCAGCCAGTCCGGATCGGCAGTAGTATCCATATTCGTGTCGCTCTCCGCCAACGGGATTGAAGTCACCGGCCGCCAGGTCACATCCGTCGACTCGAGCCGAAGAACCGCTTTGCGCACCAGATAGTGAACGCGGTATCCGCCATCGCGACGTTTAGTACCGCCAGGAGCCGGTCGCTGGCGGAAAGGGAGAGGTGGTTGGCCCGGCAATCTGGTTTGCGGCCTGATTCCAATGAACGCTGGCATTTCCTTCCCAGAACACCGCGAGCGCCGTCTGATCCTCATTGCGCGTCGATCCGGTGCCCGGCCGAGCGACTTGACGGCGTTGAAATCTTCCGTGTACCTCGGGCTCGTCAGACTCCGCGGTGGCCCAGGCCGGAATTGAGTATTGCTGACCAGGACGAACATATTTGTATATGCCAACCCCAGGGCGCTCATCGGGCCGAACGCCGGCGGTGTTGGCCGCCACTGACCCACCGCCGTCCCACCATTAAACGGAGGGTAGCTCACACTGAAACCATCGTTCCCCCGCCACCTGAGCACAGTAGCCGCTACACCGATTCCCCACTCGATGCCGCGATCGATACCATCGGCGCAGGACTCTGTTGTTCCGGCGATCGATCCTGACAATCCCCCCGAAGCGCCGCCAGCGAAGCCTCATAACGGGCGTCCAGCACCGCTTTTTGGGACGGAAAGAGGCCCAGTAACGCCGTGTACCCAGCAGCGACGACCGCTGCCCGGCGCGACGCTCCGCGGGGAGCGCCATCGCGAACGAAGAGCGGTGTATATCGCTGCTCGATGCCGTTGTAGGCGTCGAAAATCGCCGTATGAACGATCGCTCCGAGCCGCTGGCTGGACGAGTTCACCGTATTCGTCGCAATCAGCATCTCGACAAAGATCTGATTCCAATCGAGCACTTCGTTGACAGAAGTGGACCCCGCCGACGAATCTTCTTGCCTGCCTTCGGCAGCAGAAAAGAGGGGAGTCAACCCCATCACGAACACGAACGCAGTTGCTTTACACGTATTACGTTCCATAATCTTTCCTTTCATGTCAGTGCTCTCCGCGACGCGTTCGAAGTTTTCTGCCTCGCCAGCGCAGCGTCAAGCCGGATGGCGCAACCATCGACGGCAGACCCACAGCTTCTCGTCGTTTGTCACCGCGAAATGGCCGCTGTTCGCGATGCGCTGCCGCAGCGAAGGAACGGTCGCGCCGAGAAGTTCCTCCGCGCGTTCCACCGCGACCATTTCAACTTCCTGCTCACAACCACGGCATCAGGCAACGATGGACTCTCTGCGCACAGTCACAACCCGGTGTGTTTCCGTTTCCGATACTGTTCGTTTACGTATCCGCACCCGATCACCTCTACGAGAACCGCGTTCCTCTTTCAACGAGATCCGGTCCGTTTGGAGCGCGTGGCGACGTAAATGTCGGGGCCTCCTGAACCACCGGGTCGGTCGGAGCTGAAGAAGAGAGTCTCCCGGTCGGATGACACAGACGGGAAGTTGTCATTGACGCTGCTGTTGACGGCTGAACCAAGATTCACCGGCGCCAACCAGGGGTCGCCGACGGCATCTCGTGTGGAAACCCACAGGTCTTGCGCGCCAATTGTGCCCTCCCGATTGGACGCGATGAAGATCTCGAGCCCATCGTGTCCGACGCAGGAGTGAGGTCGTTGACCGCCCCGCTGAGCTCGTTCACGAGAACGGGAGGTCCGAACAATCCGCTCGCCGTGAGCTCGCTCACATAGATGTCCAGCCCGCCCGCGCCGCCCGGCCGGTTGCTGGCAAGAAAGAGGAGAGGGACGCCGGCGTCGTCGTTTTCGAAATAGCGGGCCAGCGTCGGTCGCAGCCGAATTGAACTGAGTTCCCAGTTCAAGGGCGTCTGCCAACCGAAATCGTCGCGTGTGTCGTGGCGCCAGGAGACCCAGATATCGAATCCGCCCGAACCTCCTGCCCGGGTAGTCGCGAAGAACATGGTGGCCATCCCTCGACAGCCCGGGGGATCGTTCATTTGCTTCCGTATTGATGATGGACCCGAGTTGACGGGCTCGCCCCAGGGGGCATCGATGCTGGCGCGCTTCGACACCCAGAGGTCCTCCCCACCCAGACCGCCAGGGCGTGTCGAGGCGAAGTACAGACTCAACCCATTTTTGGAGATATGCGGGGCGAAGTCCTCAGCCGCCGAATTCACACCGGGCCCCAGGTTGATCGGCGGCGACCAATCCGAATACCCTGGCGCGGCCGCCAAATAGACAGACACAAACCAAGGCCGGCCAGCAGGGCCATGCTCGTATGGCTTGTACGGAAGGTTCTGAATGCCATTTCGTTCTCCTGCTCGCCAACGGTAGAGCGTGTTGGGCCGGCAAGTCCTTCAGAATCATTGAAGAAGTTTGGAAGAATCTATGAAGGCGGCCTTAAACGCTCCTTGAAGATCGGGCGTCCCCCGTTGATTGAGCAGTGCGGTAATATTCGTCCAGCAGGCTTCATGGCGATAAGAGCCAAGCACGGGTACCAGTTCGGGGCGTTTCGCCTGGATGCTACCGACCGGCTCCTGTACCGTGAAGGTGAGCTTGTCGCCCTCGCTCCGAAGGCCTTTGACACGTTGCTGCTTCTGGTGACCAATAGCGGTCATGTCCTCGGAAAAGACGAAATGATGAAGCAGCTTTGGCCGGATACGTTTGTCGAAGAGGGCACGCTCGCGCAATACATTTCGCTGTTGAGAAAGGCGCTCGGAGACTCTGCGGACTGGATCGAGAACCACCCGCGACGCGGATACCGGTTCACTGCGCCGGTCGAGCAGATCGAGCCCGCTCCTGCCGAACTCCGGATCGAGGAGCATATCCGAAGCCGGACAGTGATCGAGGAAGAAGTCGTTGCGGGGCAGCGGCGTGGCAGGCCGATCTCCAATGATCTGGACCGCTGTGGCGCTCCTGGGGGCGATCGTGACGGCTGCATTGATCTGGATCAACGCACGAGGAGATCCTCACAGATCCTTCGCTTCAGTGGCGGTTCTGCCGTTCCGGACGGTTTCGGATTCCGGGGACGATTACCTGGCGGATGGAATTACGGAGGCCTTGATTACCAGGCTCACCAATCTCAAAGGGCTGCGCGTAGTCTCGTATTCCCGGGTGCGCCGGTTCAAAGGCTCCTCCGAGGAGGCCGCCGAAATCGGCCGGCACTTGGGCGTCGAGGCAGTGATTGATGGAACCGTAAGGGTCACCTCCGGAAGGCTTCGCGTGAGTGTCCACGGCATCGACACCAAGAGCGGATACACGATTTGGGCCATCGATCGCCTTGAAGCGGAACCCGAAAGGCTGCTCGATATCGAAGGACAACTGGCAGAAGCCGCGGCGCAACAGGATCAGGGGAGAACTCACGGCGAGGGAACGCGATCTGGTCACGAAATCGCGCGCCACCAATGCCGAAGCTTACGACCTCGTTCTGAAGGCGCGTGGGGCAGATCCGGAAATGGCTGTCCAACTGTTGCATCGGGCCGTTCAACTCGATCCTGCATTTGCGGACGCCTATGGCTGGCTCGCTCTCGCCCAGGTTCGGACTTATAACCTATGGCTGGCGGGTCCGGAAACCCTCCGGAACGCGATCTCGAACGCCAACCAGGCGCTCTCGAGAGATCCGAATTCGTCCATCGCCATTCGCGCGCTGGTGCACATCCAGCACGCTACCGGGCGCGAGGTGGAAGGCTTGCTCATGGCCCGGCGGGCTCTCGAAAACAATCCGGATGACCTGGACGCGATAGCGGCGGCGGCCGAAGCGTACTTCAGGAACGGACTCTACGACCGCGCCATCCCTCTGTATGAGAAGGCGCTCGCCGGAGAACCGGCCAACGTTGATTTTCGCAGTCAGATGGCGCGCATGTATCTTTACCTCGGCCAGCACAAGAAAGGGATCGAGGTGATTTCTCCGGTGCCGCGTCAACCAGGCTGGACTCTTCGCGATGCTGCTATACGCGGAAACGGGGCAGATGGCCAAGGCCGTCGCAATCACGGCCGGGGATTCAAGCCGAGTTCCGTACGGATTCTATACATACATGCGAGGTTACGTGCTTGATGCCGCGGGAGACCACGCTGGAGCGAAAGAGATCTGGACCCAAGGGGTGCGCCGCGGAGAGGACTTGCTCGCCAAGAACGAGAATCCTGTGGCGCGTGGCGTGGACGCAATGATCTACGCAAAGCTGGGGAGGAGGGAACAGGCGCTGCGGAACTTACAGCAATCACTGGCGGCCGATCCTCACAACCCTGTGCTGCTGTGGTTTGCGGCTCAGACTCGCGGTCTGCTGGGCCTGCGCCGCGAGGCGCTGGACACCTTGAAGATCGCAGTCGAGAACGGGTTTTTCAACCTTCCGATGATCGAGTATCTTACGCGGCCCGGCCTGTCCTTCCATATGCTCCGGGACGACCCTGAGTTTCATGCTATCCGAGCCGACCTGGCCCGGCGGCTCGCCCATCTGCGGACACGGTACTGACTCGCCACTGTGCCTACAAATAAATCCCAACCAAGCTGCCGAATGCCGGAGCGAGACGTGATCCACCCGATCAAGAAAGTTTGGAATCCGCACCGGCCGGAAGTAGGCGCGCAGCCGCTGATTAGTTTGCGGCTCGGGTTCCATCAGAGCTCGGTCCGGTGCGTCTAAATCGTGTGTTAGGCGGCGCGGCGCTCGTAGTGATGGTGCAGGCCACCGACTTCGCGAATTTCGACCACCTCTCCTTCTTGGGGAGGCTGTACTCTCCGGGCCTGCGGGGTGTGCTTGGCGAGCGACAAGTGAGTTCGCCACTCATCGTAATAAGCAAAATAGGTCGTGAGCGTACGATGCAGAGAGCTTTCGCCGAAGACAATGACATGATCCAGACACTCGCGGCGAATCGACCCAATGAGCCGTTCGATATAGGCCCGTTGCCACGGAGATCGCGGTGCCGATAGCACTTGTTTGATACCTATTGCCTTCACCTGATCGACGAAGTCCTTGCCGAAGATTTAATCACGATCGCGAAGCAGATACCGAGGCGCGCTGTCCCACGGAAATGCCTCCCGTAATTGCTGGGCCGTCCATTCTGCGGTCGGATGAGCAGTCACGCCGAAGTGGAGAATGCGCCGCCGATCGTGAGCAAGTACCAGGAAGACAAACAGTATCTGGAATCGGATCGTAGGTACGGTGAAGAAGTCTACCGACGCCATGCTCTTGGCATGGTTCTCGAGGAACGTCCGCCAAGTCTGCGAAGGCGGTCTTCGAAGTCGAACCATGTATTTGGCGACCGTTGGTTCAGTAATCTCAATGCCTAGCTTGAGCAACTCGCCGTGAATGCGTGGTGCGCCCCAGCGCGGGTTGTTGCGGCTCATCAGCCGGATCAGATTTCGAACCTCTTGCGGCACACTGGGCCGACCTCGCTTGCCACGGTGGATTTTCCACGTCCAAAACAAACGGAAGCCTATACGATGCCAAGCGACAACTGTGTCGGCCTTTACGATCATCAGGACCGATTTCCAGTCGCTCCACAGGCTCCGCAACCAGACCCAGAAGAGTCGGTCGGCTGGCGTCAGTTTGAGCCGTTTGGGAGCCGACCTGCGCAAGACGCCGAGTTGTTGCCGCAAGGCGAGGTTCTCCAGTCGTAGCTCAGCCGAAGTCTTCAACATTGAGACAAGGGTGCCGACCACGGTGAGCAAGACTTGCCGCGCCGCCGTAAGACGTAAATGAAAGTCGATCAACCTCAATGATTACAGATCGATCCGGATATTTTGGCAGTTTGACGGGCGCTCTGTTGGACCGGCTCACCCATCATGTTCACATTCTCGAGATGAATGGCGATAGCTATCGCTTGAAAACAAGCAAGCAGAAAAAGCTACCTCCGTCCACACCAGATATTCAGCCCGAAGCCCAATAACAACCACAAACCGCGCAGCAAGGCTGCTGAGAAAAAGACACCAGCCGCCTTCTGCCTTCCTTCCACACGCCATCTCGCTCGTTTAGACAAACCTATGTCCTGTCCAATCGAAGATGGTCCCCGTTTCCTCCGTTTTGCTGGTTCCCTTTCACTCCGGTATTGACACTGCATGAAGAGCCCTGATTGGCTGCGCCCAACAGGCGCCAGATGAACGAGATTAAGTCAAAATGGTGCCGCTGGAGCCGGCGGCAGCTACAGCCCGCAGCCGACACTGGTGCTCGTTCGAGCCCGACGGGAAGCATGGGTCCGGGGTCACGTACAGGTCAGTGATGACGCCGTTTCGGCGGCGATCTCGTTCAGGAGTTTGCTCGCATCGTACCCTCGGGCCGCAGGTTCCGGCAGAAGGAGCCTACATGGCGCAACGTAAGAAGAGAAAAGACAAAGGTGCGGGCGGCGTCCGCATGCTGCCGGTACTGCACCCTGACGCGGCCGGCATTGATATTGGAGCGGAAGAGGTCTTCGTGGCCGTCTCTCCAGATCGTGCGGCTGAGCCTGTACGATCATTCGAAACGTTCACCCGAGATCTTCACGAAATGGCCGACTGGCTTCAGTCCTGCGGAGTCAGGAGTGTGGCAATGGAGTCCACAGGCGTGTTCTGGATCCCCGTCTTCCAGATTCTCGAAACACGGGGTTTCGAGGTTTTCCTCGTCAACGCCCAGCATGTAAGGAACGTGCCGGGCCGCAAGAGCGATGTCTCCGATTGCCAGTGGATCCAGTATCTGCATGCGGTGGGGCTGCTGAAAGCGAGCTTCCGACCGCCTGACCAGATCTGCGTCGTACGTTCCCTATGGCGCCACCGGGAGAGCCTCGTTCAAATGGCCGCCGAACATACGATGCACATGCAAAAGGCCCTGAGTCAAATGAATCTCCAGTTGCACCACGTCTTAAGCGACATCACCGGCCTGAGCGGAATGAGGATACTCGATGCCATTCTGGCGGGCGAACGAGACCCGGTGAAACTCGCAGCCCTTTGCCATGGGACGGTCAAAAGTCCGCGGGCAACTGTCGCTAAATCCCTCGAGGGGGATTACCGAGCAGAACACCTGTTCGCTCTCAGGCACTCGCTTGTTGGATTTCGCTTCTATCAGAAGCTTATCCGTGAGGTCGACGAGGAACTTGAAGCCGCGATGCGACAGATCCCACGCGCAGAAGGTGCGCCGGACCAGATGCCACCCCGTACAAAGAAGTGCTTCTACCAGAAAGCTGGGAACGAGCCTGCATTCGACCTCAAAGCTGAGTTGTTTCGGATCTCTGGTGTCGACCTGACCGATGTTCCCGGCATCAGCGCTATCACGGCGCACACCATCCTAACCGAGGTCGGCCCCGACCTCTCGCGGTTTCGAAATGCTTCGGCGTTCGCCTCATGGCTTGGTCTTTGCCCCGACAAGAAGGTGAGTGGTGGCAAGGTCCTTCACACCGGATCACGTAAGGTGAAGAACCGCATCGCGATGGCACTCCGGCTTGGTGCACAGTGTCTTTACCATGCGAAGAACTATCTCGGGGAGTACTACCGCAAGATGAAGTGGCGGCTCGGGGCACCGCAAGCACTAACGGCCACCGCTCACAAATTGGCCCGCATCGTATTCCATATGCTCGTAACGAAAGAGCCCTACAACGAAAGCGTCCTCGTGAAGTGGGATCAACAAGTAAGTATGAGATCCGAATTGAGGCTCCGATCACAAGCAGCAAAACTCGGATTCGATCTCATTCCTACCGCAGAACCACAGCCGTAGCGGTTTGTTCATCAGGAGTCGGTCTGTGCTCGACCCGCTTCATCGAAGGCGTTCGCAGTTATGGCGGCGTGGCATATGCGAAGAAGCCGTTGCAGAAAACCGAAAGCGACCTGCCAAAGAACACCTTCACGTTTCTGAGGAATATCAATCGCCTAGACCTCACAATGGAGTACTACGTCGTCGATGAGCGTTTCCGGCCCTTGTTCAACGATACGGAACGTGAAGTCGCAAGGTGGAGGCTTGACTATGGCGATTAGCTTCGTGAGTCTTCAGGAACGTCCCGCCATCACATTCCTGAGCCGCCAGAGGCTATGCACACGGACTCGCCAGGGGAACCAGCATCACCCGGCAAGTCGAACGCCTATAACTGGTTTGTAGAGAAGGTCGTTACTTCGTGACGGTTGGTGCTATTTGTCGCCTTGATCGGCGGCTTCGACTTCACCTTCCTTGCGAAGTTCCGCCGCAAGCTGGTCGATGCGGTCCATTGCCGCCCAGAATTGCTGGTTTCGTGCAAGCACCATGTCGTCGTCGAACCACGTTTCCAGATTGAAGTCAGAATCCATCGTCGCTTGACGATCCCACTTGCCACCTTGCAAGCGTTCCGAAGTTTCCGGCGAACGTTCCTCCGCATGTTCCCTCCATTTCCAGATTGCCACACCGCCGAAGTGTGCTCGGAAGTGGGGTTACACCACGGACTTTGTATCGTTTCGAGCACTGAGAGCGGCGTCAATCACGCCAACGTTGGCTTGCGCCCAAACTTGGTATTGAGCCAGATGCGACGACAGCTTCCCGAAGTCGAACGAAGTGTAGATTTTCTGCTCCGTTACGTGCCGCTCAATCTGTGCAAGTTGCTCAATGAAAGTCTTGCAGTTTTTGTGAAAGTTCTCGCTGGCATTCATGCCTAAGAGTACTCCAGGGCGGGGGACGACCCCTGAATCAGCGGCGGCACGCCGTGTAAGTCGTCATTGGTCCCGGCGACCCATCAACAGCCTTTTCTGCTCTGAAGTGTTATACACTCCACAAGTGCCATTCGTGGCTATAGGAGAAACATGAGAACTGTTTTGATTACAGCATTGACCTGTGCCTTTGCGTTCACAGCATTGGCGGCAGACAATCCGTTCGTCGGAACGTGGGAGTTGAACATGGCGAAGTCTAAGCGGGACGCCGCACTGTTGAAGATCCAGAAGAGGACTGTAGTTTATACAGCGGAGGGTTCGGGCCTCACAGCCGTAGTGACCACGGACGGGAAGGCTCAGACACCCGTAACATACGACGGGAAAGAACACCCAGTTGAATCTGCCACTAGTCTCTACACCCACGCAACGTCTACAGCAAAGGACAGAATCCTTGAAACGGAGTTCAAAAAAGACGGGAAAGTTGTGGGTACTAGAAGAAATACATTATCCACTGACGGGCGCACCATGACTGTCGTTATGGATGTCAGGCAAGCGGACGGTGCAAAAGTCCACTCAGTTGCGGTATACGACAAGCACTAGAGTCTCTTCGGCAGTTCTGGGGGCAACATGAAAGCACTTATCTTCGCAACCCTAACTTGTTTTGCGTTCATGGCATCAGCGGCAGACAACCCCTATGTTGGGACGTGGGAAATGAATATGGCGAAATCAAAGCGGGACGCCGCTGCCGAACCGATAACGACACGAACCATCGTCTACACCATGGAGGGTTCAGTACTAAAAGCCACTGTAAACCTCAACGGACGATCCTTAGCACCTGTGCTTTACGATGGGCAGGAGCACAAACTAGAGAGTACGAACACAGGTTTTACGCACATCAAAGGCACTGTTGAAGGCAAAACTCTTAAAACTGAGTTCAAGACGGATGGAAAAGTTGTCAGCATCAGAAAGAACTCACTATCCTCAGACGGGCGCACGATGAAAGTGGTGGCCGATGCCACCATGCCAGATGGCAGTAAGACACATTCAGAAGAAGTCTACGAAAAGAAATAACATCACGGATGCCGTGGAATCCGTATTTCCGCATGCCGACGTCCAGCTTTGCGTCGTTCATCACATTCGCAATGTGACAAAATTTGTTTCCTGGAAGGATCGCAAGCCGTTGTGCTCGGCTATGCGGCCGATCTATACGGCGCCTACCATCGAGGCGGCCGAACTCGCGCTGGACCACCGCCGCCACGATCGTCTCGGAACTTGGATCCCTCTCCCGATTTCAGAGTCCAAGGCAGTTGATGGGCTATAGCGGCTTGGTGGCTCGAGAGCATTCCAGTGGCAATCGAGTGCAACGCGGTTCCATCACAAAGACAGGCAATGCCCATTTACGGAGAGTTCTGGTAGAGGCGGCATGGGCTTATCAGCATCGGCCCAACGTCACGGGGTTCCTGCTGAGAAGACAGAAGTCGCTAGCGTTAAGCGACGAAGTGAAACAAATCGCATGGAAGGCGCAGCATCGATTACACAAACGGTATAAGACATTCGCAGCACGCGGCAAGAATAAAAACCAGATCGTTACGGCATTAGGGCGGGAACTGCTAGGCTTCATTTGGGCGATTGCTTTGAACACGGAACAAAAGCGGAAGCTCGCAACTGCGGCATAAAACAACAACCATGTTTTGCTGGACAGCAAAGCCGATGACAGCGCAGGGCCCACGAAAAGGAGAACCCTCCTTACGTTCTATGCGGAACGGGCTCCGGCTCCAACCCGCGCGTTCAGTCCGAGGCAGCTCCCGACGGATCATGTCCATGCGGTTCCGACCCGCGAATATCAGAGTGATCAATCGTCGCGATAGCTACTGCGCTGTTATCGGCTCTGCTGTCCAAACCAGAAACGCGCAAAGCCCACCAACGGGAACGTGTTCCCGCTACGCCGCCCGCCGAAGATTGCTCGAAATGCCAGCAACTTATGCGACGGGCGGCTTCCATGAGATGGCCCGGCGTGTCAACCCCTTTCGCGCTGCTCCCTTCGCCTTCTTCCCAGGATTCTTGGGCATTGGATCGGAGACGGTCAAGGCCGCGCCGAAGGCGCGCTCGTATCAGCCTTGACGGGCTCCGGCCAATGCCTTACGTAAAATCGAGGAAGGCGAAGGGAGATCTCCTCTTGAGACATCCTTCAACCTCGTGTGTTATCGCACTATCAGCTCCTGACCCTTTCTAAGTGATTCGCTGCTGTCGCTTCATCAAGTAGTTATTCAGCAACGATCATCGTTCCTAGTCTTGGCCGTTTCGCTCGTAGCCGCCGTATCGCCCTGCTTCCATCCGCACTCTGGTTTGCCCGGTGCCTTTTGGGGTCCTCGATTTGTCGGGTGCTGCCATCTCCAGGCTCGAGCTCATTGTCTGAATATCAGAGCAATGGCTCCGCCGCCACGTCCGCAGTCACCCGAACTCGGCGATCTGCAATAGAAACAAACCTGATCTTCTATGCAGCAACGGGATGCGTGTTGCTATTCCGCAGCGGCTCGTAGACCTCGCCCGTCGTCCACAGTCGATGCAACAATACCGCCAGCTTCCGCGCTACCGCGACAATTGCTCGTTTCTTCGCATTCTTCCCTCCGCCGCCAGCGATTCGCGTACCCCATCGCTTCAGGTCCGTGTCCGGCCCTTGCCGGCTCAAAATACAGTGTGCCCCCTGGACGAGAAGCGCGCGCAAGTACACATCACCTTCTTTGGTGATTGGCAGTTGCGGCCGGTGTTCGCCGGAGTCAGCACGCCGCGGCCGTAGTCCAAGAAAGCAACCTACATCCCTACTCTTGCGGAATCTGGTATTGTCCTCCACTGTCAGCACAAACGTCAGAGCGATCAAGGTTCCCACTCCGCTGACCTGCATCAGCAGTTTGGTTTCCGGATAACGAGTCCGGGCGATCTGCTCGAGTTCTTTGTCGGCCGCTTTAATCTTGACCGTCAATTGCTCTATGCTTTGCAAGATCGGCTTGAGCACCTCGCGCAAGGCATCCGGCAGTGCTTTCGCATCTTCTATATCGAGAGCCTCGGCGTCGACTTTGGGCAGTCGCTCGCCCACGGACTTCGCGAGTCCTCGCACAGTATTAACCAGCGATGTTCTCGCCACCACTAATGCAGCGCGAGCTCGAATTACCATCAGGTCCATCTGCGCATGTTCGCTTCGATGACGAATGGGCCGAAGCAGCACCGGATCCACTCGCGCCAATCGCGCTAGCGTCTCTGCATCGACAGGGTCGCACTTTCGGCTGCTTTCAGTGATCAGCTTTAACTGACGGGGATTGGCGACGATTACCTCGTGCCCAGATTCTGCTAGCAGGCGACTCACCCAGGGGGAGTGCGGCCCTACTTCCAATGCAATCCGGCAATGCTCCAACCCACTGAACTTCTCGCGCATAGCTGTACGGGTCGTGGCCACCCCACCTTGGCTCACTATTTGACCATTGCTGTCAATTGCGCAGTAGCGGCTGGTCTTGTCGCCGAGATCCAATCCGATCGTTATCCCTCTCATGCCCCGGACTGACTTCTGCTTCAGGCTATGGCGAGTGTCTTTCTTCTTCAATCCTGGCCTCCTTTGCACTGCGGTGGACCTGAGTTTCCATTTCCGTTATCTCGTTTCCTCAGTCTATGGCACATAGTGCAATGCATTCCCGCGACGCGTCTATCCTTCGGGCTTGGGGGAGCTGGCAGTGGTGGGGCACTACGGACGGCCCAACAGAAAAGTGATGTGTCACGTCTAGTTAGACATGCTCTCGGTACGGATCACTACCCGAACATGAATTTCACTCATGGAGTTGATTACGTTATCGGCTTTTACTACGACGATGAACTGGGAACGGCTGCGATTCTGGACGTTACAAACGACACGTTCTTTTCTCTGCCGGCAGAGTACGGCACGGATTACGTCCGTATCACTGTGCCGGTGGCCGGATTGGGTGGTGACGCGCGCATGTACTACGCGCTTGGTGTGGGTGATGGTCTGGATATCAACAGTGCCTATTCGGACATCGCAGGCAACAATTACACCCTTCTGGTCACAGAAACACCGGAACCTGGTACATGGACTGTATGCGGAGCGGGTTTAGGGCTGGCCGCACTCGAACGGATGCGTCGTCGGACACAGATAAAATGCTCAGCGAAACACTGACCGGGACTGCGGCAACATGGGTTATCGATTGGACACGGCAGCATTGCCATCGTGGGCGGTTGACGCGCGATCCGGAAGTTGACCGTTGCGATCCGGACTTCCCATTCCTAATCCGGACAATGGTCATTCTCACCATAGCCGACTACACGTCCACTTGAAACACCTTCGCGGTCACGACTCTCGTTTTTTGGAACGAATTCTAGGATGTGCCCCGTTAGAGACCGTGAGAACGTTTGGCTTCCGATAAAGATCACGGGAAGGACAGCGACTCTTTTACGGCTTCGCCCGGCGTTCACAAGCGCCTTAGGCTCGTAACTTTCCGATGATGATGCGGAGCGGTGAAGGCGTAGCAATAATGTGCTCGAGTTCAAAACCTGCCTGATCGTACAAACTCCGGAACTCAGACGCCGTGCGCTCGCGCCCGCCCGTGTTCACGAGCATATTGATGTCCATCCACTTGCCCGTATCGAAGTCGGCCGTATCGGGGATTACCCATTCCACAACCGCCAATCGTGCACCGGGCGGTGCGGCCCTTCTCACGTTGTCGAGAATGGCGATGGCCTTGTCGTCCGCCCAGTCGTGGATGACCCATCGCATCAGGTAGGCGTCGGCTGGCACCGGAATTTCTGTAAAGAAGTCGCCGCCCACTCGTTCCATACGATTGTGCAGCGGTGATTCCGCCACTACTTGCGGCTGGTCGAAAAGAATCCCCCGGCAGGACGGATGAGCGTCTAGGATGCTCGATAACTGCGCGCCGATCCCGCCTCCGATGTCAGCGATCACGGAAAATTTGCTCCAATCATAGGACGCGGTCACGGCCGGAGTGATGGAGGCGCTGAAGTCCCGCATCGCTGCATTGAAATTCGTGCGCTGTTCCGGATTGGATTGCATGAACTCCCACGGGGAACAACCGTGTAGCTGATCAAAGCCTGGCTCCCCATTTTTCAAGGCCAGCATCAGCCCACGCCATCCCTCGTCTACAAAGGAATCCGCACAGAGACAAATACGAATCCACGCCCATTGGGAGCCGGCGACGTAGCGGCGCAGGCACTCGCTCTGAGGTGTATTGGCGAATACCCTCGGCGACGACTGGGTGAAAATCCCCGTGCTCTCCAGTGCCCGTAGCAGCCGATAAAGGCTTGGCGCATGAGTTTGGGTACGCTCGGCGAGAACATCGACGTGCAACGGACCATTCGCCAACTGATCGGCGAGTTCCAGTTGCGCCGCCACACCCACGCAGCGACTCTGCCAATGGTTGTTAACGATCGCCAGAATCTGCTCCTGGGGTGTGGGTGCGGTCGTCTGCGCTCCGGTTTCTGGCATAGTTTGTCTATCATACGTCTTGCAAGAGGAAGCCAGCGGGATTATGCGCAAGGCGATCTGGAACGAACCCATTTAGACGCATAACGTCGTAGCCGCCGAAGTGAATTGGGTCGGGTTGCGTAATTGCAGTTGAGATCCCGACTTCCCGGTACCGATTCGCCGCTACAAAAGCGAAGCCGATTTGTCGGTGATAATGCTTTCGCAGAGCATCGTCTATTCGTCGCTTCGATTGTCTAGAATGGACGGTGCTGGGGTGGTGGCCCCTCAGATCAAATCCGGGAGCGAGGAATATGCCGCAATTCGTTATCGAACGAGAATTTCCGGGCGCATCCAAACTTACAGAAGCGGAGATCCGTGAGGGTTCTTTGAAGTCACTGGAAGTTCTGCGGGAACTCGGCGCCGAAATCCAGTGGTTACACAGCTTCGTCACGGACGATAAAATCTACTGCATTTACTATGCTCCAGATGAAACCCTGATTCGCGAGCACGCCCGCTTGACCGGTTTGCCGGTTTCCCGCGTAGAAGCCGTCCGCAGGCTCCTGGAACCGTCTGCATTCGGGACGTAGGAAACCGAACTCCCGCCTTCAGGTTCAGGGCACCGAGTCGACCGGGCGAACCGCGAACAGTACGGCTTGTTCGAGGGCCATTCTTGCACCGCATGTCCAGGCGTCTCGTGCGGTCTCGGCATCTATGCCCTCCCATGCCGGCGCCAGAGCACGGTCAAGGCCCGGCTTATCACACGGGCGCGTGGATGCTCCCGTCCTGTGGCGCAAAGCAGCTGCATAGCCCGCAAGGCTCAGAGCTCGTTCGTTCAATCCCTGGCGTACTGCGTTGACAGCGAACTGCTCGAAAGTTCGTGCAACACCTCTCTTGTGTCCGAGTTTGACGAACAGCTCGAGAGCCTGCTGAAACAACTCATCCGCATTCCTGTAGTCGCCCTCCTCCGACGAAAGGTCACCAATATCGGCGAGAGAGCGGGCTATTCCCCATGTGTCCTGTTGCTGGCGGAAGACGTCCACCGCTTCCTGGTACAGTCGACGCGCTTTTTTTGCATCGGTGCTCGAGCGTGCTACATCGCCGAGGTGGTTGAGAGACCAGCCAACTCTAGTCCACTGCTCGAGATCACGAAACATTGCAAGCGCCTCGTGGAGAAGCGAAGTTGCCAGCCCGTGATTACCCACCGCATTCTGAGCCTGTGCCAGGTTGCTAAGGGTTTGCGCTATCTCTGTGCAACCCCCCAGCTCGCGATACACTGTCAGGCTCTGCTGGTACCACAATGCGGCTTGCGCGTAATCGCCCAAGAGCATTCTGCCGGCGCCAATCGCCGCAAGCTGAAATGCAATCTCTTCTTTTGTGCCGATTTCGAGATAGATTTCCAAGGCCTCGCTTTGCAGCTGCATTGACTGCTCAAAGTCACTCTGAAACCCGAGCAACGCGCCTGCGCGCCAGAGCGCACCCGCTCGCAACCTTGTTCGACCTGCTGAGGATGGGAGAAGCAGAGCTGCGTGCAGCGACTCAAATCCCTCTGCCAGATGTTCGCGGTTTTCCCAGAAAGTGAAAAGCGCAACTGCCATCCGAAGCGCCCATTCCGACTGTTGCTTCTCGACCAGCCAGGCAAAGGCCGCGCGCAAATTGGGGTGCTCCGCGTCACACATAGCGAGCCACGATTCTCGCTCCGCCGGAACAGACTTGGTGTTCCCTTCTTCGGCAATTACCAGGCAATACGCTGCGTGCGCCCGGCGTGTGAATTCTTCTTTACCACTCAGGCTCAGGCGCTCCAGACCGTATTCCCGAACTGTTTCGAGCATGGTAAACCGAATCTGCCCTTGCTGACTGTCGATTCGCTGTAGAAGGCTGTGATCTAGGAGCGAACAGGTTCCTTCCACTGCGTCCATCTCAAGATCGAGACGGGCGTTACACACCGCCTCGGCCGCTTCGGCGGTAAATCCTCCAGAGAAGATTGAAAGCCTGGATAAAAGCTTCTGCTGGGCCTGACTCAGCAATCCGTAGCTCCAATCGATCGTTTGTCGCAGCGTCTGCTGGCGCTTGGGCGCATCCTGAGGTCCACCGGTCAAGAGCTTCAGCCGTGCCTGCAGGCCTTCGAAAAGGTCCGCGGCCGACAGCATCTTCATTCGCGCAGCCGCGAGTTCGATCGCCAGAGGCAGCCCGTCCAGGCGAGCGCAGATCCCGGCCACATCGCGCGCATTCTCCGTTGTGAGCGCAAAGTCAGATCTGACGGCGCCCACTCTTTCAAGTAAAAGGGCGACTGATGGATTCTTCCGCAGTACATCGGGACGGGGCAAACGCCCGAGGTCGGGTACAGCCAAAGGCAGCAACAGGTACTCGTTCTCCCCGTAAACACGCAGCACGACCCGGCTTGTTACGACAAGCTTGAGCACATGACAGCTATCGATGATTCCTGCAACCAGAGCGGCGGCCGGAAGCAAATGTTCAAAGTTATCCAGCACGAGCAGTGTTGGTTCTCGGAGCGAAAGTTCCAGTTGTTCCCGGAGCACTTTCATTGGGAACTTACCACCGGGATTGGCGAAGCCGAAAGACCTTGCAATCGCGGATACGATGCCGGCGGTCGCTGTCACTGAGGACAAAGATATGAAATGAATGCCCCCCGCAAACTCCCTCCGCAATCTCGCTGCGACCTCCAACGCTAGCCGCGTTTTGCCTGTTCCGCCCGGACCCGCGATGGTGAGCAGCCTGACGTGTGGCTCAAGCAATCGCTCTATTACTCCAGACAGATCTTCCTGACGGCCAACGAATGAGTTTCTCGGGGCAGGCAAAGAAGACGGAATATGGGATTTCGCTACAACCATCTCACCGCTGCCATGATTGAGGCTGGCTGTGATTACGGCATTGAAACGATAGCCCCGTTTGGGCAGTGTTTCAATCCATGGTCGTCCGCACGGCTGATTGCCCAGCAACCTGCGCAACACGAAGATCCCCTTCGTGAGATTGCCTTCTTCGACGAAACTGTCCGGCCAAACTCTGTTCATCAGAACAGCTTTCGACAGTACCCTGCCCGCGTTTTCGATTAATGCCAGCAGGATCTGGAAAGTCTTGAGATTGAGCGGAATTTCCTGTTGATCTCGCGTCAGCAGTCGATCCGCCACATCAACCCGGAAGGGACCGAACTCGTAAGATTCCCGCTCCTCCGGTCCAGGCATAGTTCACGACTTAGGCGCAGGAATAAATTTACAACAATTTTGTAAGGATTTTCTGGGCGGTTAGCGGCTACAGTCTCTCTCAAGCGAATCTCGATCCAGTCCTGCCATTGCTGATCATTCGCTGTTCCGAAGATCTGCGCTAGTTTGACAGCCCATTGGCAAGAGTTGGAATTAACGCTCTCTACGTTTAAACATTTCTCAAAAATACGTGCTTGTTTAAACAGCAGGAAAGAAAGGAGAACTTACTGATGAACCGGTTAGTCATTGGCAATGTTGTGTTGGCCCTGGGTGGTTGCGCCGCGGCAGCTGAAGTCCCGGCGGACAACGTCTCTAGTCACCATGCGTCTGCCGGGTACAGGGTCGTGAGCGTCACGATCGATCCCTCCATCACAAAACCTCTTCGAAAGGTCGACACCGTCATTCAGGTCGGGACAAACCCGGCCAACCGCTTTACAATGCACCATCTGCACCGTCGACACGGGGTCGTCAAAGGCTCGATCATTCTGGTTCCGTCGCTTGTGAACAACTTTAACGAGTACATGATCGATGAGAAAAATGACCCCATGCAATCACTCGCCGCAAGCCTCGCGCGTTCGCACTACGACGTGTACGGCTACTCACCCCGCACGGCGCATCTGGCACCCCATGCCTGCACGACAGGAGGCGTCGATTGCTCCGTCATGAAGGATTGGAATCTCGGTGCGTATGTTCAAGACGTCGAATTCATCCGGATGCAAGTTGACAACGGTGAGAAGCCGGTCATTGGCGGCTTGTCGCTCGGCGGTATGGTCGGCGTTGCCGCCGTTAACGCCAATCCTTCCGGCTATTCCGGGTTGCTGCTGTGGGAGGCCGGACTCTTTTCAACCAACCCCACAGTCATCGCGCTGAGCACTCAAAATTGCACGAACCTCCGGACGGCAATGGCCAGCGGCGTTTACTGGGAAGAAAATCTTCCGCTCGCACTGAAGGAGCTCGCGAAGAACGGCGAAGCTGCGACCACGTCATTCTTTGGAGTGCCACAGCCAACCGTATCAGGCACGCCTGACTGGATCCAGCTTGTGGCAAACACTGCACTTACCCGTTACGAGCACGCATGGTTTCCTAGAGTATTCGCCTTTATCATGGCCTTCAATAATGTGGAATCACTCCCGGTAATCAGTGGCATCTCGTGTTCCTTCGCAGGAGACCGAACCTACACGTCAAACTTACGAAATTTCCGGGCGCCGATCCTGGCAATCGAGGGAGGACGAGGGTTCGGCAACTACATGCAGGATACGCTCAATCTCACGAGGTCAACGAAAGTCCGAATCGAGGCGGATCAAGTGTTTGGTCACCTTGACGCCTACCTTACGTCCGACTATGAAACGTACACAGAGGCTCGCATTCTGGACTGGCTCAAGACGGACGTATTTCGACACTGACTCTGCGGGCGGCTCACATCTGCGGGGCCGTCCAGTTCCCGTCAGCCAAACGTGGCTTGTCCTTCGGACTGTTTTCCCCTATGCTGCTGCCAGGCCGGGACGGTGAAATGCAAGCCGCATCAATAGACGACGCCGCAACTCTCATACAGGCTTTGGGCCGGATAGCTCCCCTCATTCGGGCTCACGCAGACGCCAATGAGCGCGAACGTAGCCTTGCCTCGCCCGTCGTGGAAGCAATGAAGGGCGCTGGCCTTTTCCGAATGTGGACGCCCAAGGCTTTTGGCGGTTTCGAAATGGATCCCGTGAGCGCCGTCCAAGTAGTGGAAGAGGTATCACGCATCGACAGCGCTGCGGGGTGGAATCTTCAACTCTCTACCGGTATCGTCCCTTTCTTCGCATGGTTCCCCGATGAGGGCGTAGAGGAGGTCTGGCGTGAGAGGCCCGACGTGATTCTCGGCGGCACTCTTTTTCCGCCTGGCGCGGCCGCGCCGGTGCAAGGCGGTTATATGGTCTCGGGACGCTGGCCGTTCGTGAGCGGGTGTCATCACGCTTCGTGGTTCATGGGACCAGTAGTCGTCATGGCAGGCTCACAGCCGCATCGCAGCGGTGATGGGAATCCGGTGCAGCTGATCGTTGTGTACCGAGCCGACGACGCAGAGGTTCTCGACACCTGGCAAACTATGGGGATGCGCGGCACGGGCAGTCACGACGTTGTCGTGAAGGACCTATTCGTTCCTGTCCGACGAACAACCATTCTGGCGCCTCTCACAACTCCCGCCAGAGGTTTTGAGGGCCCGCTGTACAGGTTGACAATCTGGACCGCGGTGGCCGCACTTGCTGCGCCGGCCCTGGGTATTGCTCGAGCAGCTATCGATGAACTGATTGATCTGAGCAGGAGGAAGACCCCGAATTATGGGCATACAACCTTACGCGAGCGGCCCCTTGTTCAGTCCCAGGTTGCAGAAGCCGAGGCGCTGGTGCGCGCAGCCCGCGCCTACCTTCACGAGTCACTACAGCAAGCATGGCAAAGCGCCGTCCTGGGAGAGATGATCAGTCTCCAGCAGAAGATCAATGTTCAGCTCGCAGCTTCGTTTGCGATGGAGGCATCAGCGAACGCCGTTCGTCTGGTGCACAAGGCTGCGGGAACCAGCGCGATCCGGCTTGAGAATCCGTTCCAGAAGCACTTTCGTGACGTACACGTTCTGACGCAGCACGCGTTCGTTTCGGCGAGCCGCTTTGAGTCGGTCGGGAAGCTCCTGCTTGGGCTCGAGACGGATTGGCCGTTCTTCGCCATTTAGTGTTTCAGCCCCAGGGACCTTGAGTCGGGGCGTGCTCTCAGGAAATCGGCCACGCACAGCGCATCCGCGTATGCTTCGTTGACAGTTCTTCCTAACCATCGCGGTAGATGTTTGTGAAGTGGTCTGGACTACTGCGTACACGGAATTCAACAAGAGCCAGCTGTCGCACCGGATTACTCCTGATAAACGCAACAGGCGTCTGCACGCCTTTGGCGCCGTTGCGCGCATCGTGAGCCAGCACAAAGTTGTGGCCGAGATCGGATAGCGTATCTCGGCTGCTGGACAGAACAGAGCCAACTACACGACAATGCGATTCAGGCTGCTTGTGTGGGCGCGAACATTCGATCCGATTTAGAGGCGTCGCTTCAGATTGCACGATGGGCGTATGGGCAGGCGTTTGCGGCGCAGAGCATGGTTTGGGTGCGTGCAAAAGAATTGCGGCTGCTCGGCGGGTTGGGAAAGCCGTGCTACTCGGCATTAAGAATCGCGACTTGTAGCACTGCGCAGAGCGCGCTGCGTGAACGCTGAACCGTTACCTTATGACAAGGGTTCAACTGGCTAGCACGGGACGATCCCGAGTAGACGCCTCAAATCTTTGGATGCATTGCAGTAAATACCGCATTGGGCGTCAATTGAAACGTGGCGTGCCGAATCGGCGCGCGAGAGCCGATCCACGATCAAAGCGTTTGTGATCGTCTTGTTGATCCGCGTCGGCACGAGAGGTGAAGTCGCTATCACTCCCAGCAGGTACGACCGCCTCTGCCGTTGTGACGTGTCGCGCGATCGAACACGTACCCTCCGGCACCCCCGCTAATCGCGCCTATGGTGGCGCCTTTGCCGCCGCCAGCCGCAGCTCCGATCGCTGCGCCAGCAACGGCGGTTCCTATGACAATGGCCGCCGATTTCGCAGTCGAACGTTCTTTCTTGGCTACGGCCGGTTGAGTTTGGGCGCGGGTATCGTCAGTTGAATCGACTCGAGGTGTAGGAGTGAGAGCACCTTGCTCGGGACTCTCCGAGCGTTCTTTTTTGGGCTCCTGAGACCGGGCCACAACCTGATCGTCAACCGTCTTCGGATCTTCATGTCTGCCGGCATCGGCTATCGGCCGTTCCGGTGTTTGCATCACGGTCGAAGTTGATCCATCACGTCGAACGGGACTAGGCCTCCTGCGTTCGGTCATGCCTGGCGCGGAATCGACAGACAAGTCCGCTTCCCGCAGTGAATCGATAGCGTGAGTGGATTCAGGATCGTTTGTACCCGCCATGCCGCCCACCGGAGATTGAGGATAAAAAGTTGCACGTGATTCGGCAGGAGCGGAAGAAGTAGCGCTTACCGGAGATCCATCGGGCTGATGTCTTTCAGGTTCGCGAACCCAGCCAAGCACCGCGATGCCAGCCAAAGCCACAATTCCATATTTTGTTAGCCGGTTGCGCTGATTCCCCATGCAGCATTGGATGCGGGAAAAGACGTAAGGAACCATACTAATATGCACTTCTCCCGTGGCCCAACGGGTTTAGGCCCGACGAATCCACGTCGGTCGTGCGGTCATGCCTCAATGGATTCGCCGAGCAAAAGTCGACCCATGAGCAAGTGGGACCTCCGAAGAGTGTTCGTCCAAAGGTAGCCTCTCCGGCGGCTGGGTTCTCGCCCCGAGTCGCCCATCGTTCACATCCGCGCCACCTGTACCAAGACCTGTACCAATAAGCCGATGAATACTCGCGAATAGACACGCAAGCTCGGAACTAAGTCATTGCAAAGACGCATGGTTACGCACAGGAGATTTTGGAACCTGCCATCTCGGTACCGATGCCGGTGGGTGATGGCCTGCCCTTGGGCCTCCAACTGACCGCCACCCCAGGGAAAGATGCCCGCGTGCTTCGGACCGCCAGTGCGAGTACATGCAATTGAACGACAATTGGTCTAAACTCAAACAACGCGGCTCGGCCGCCATCGTTTCTCGCCGTTCGGCCCGGTTACTCAGTCTTGCTGGCCGAGCGTCCCAACTCAATGGCGACGCTGTCCTGGTAGGTTTCCCCCCACCGGGCAAGCTGATCGGCTAGATCCTTCACGAGATCCGTTCGACGAGTAAAGATATTGAGGGTCTCTCCCGGATCTGTCCGGAGATCATAGAGTTCTCCAGGTCGGAATTCGGGCCGGATTTCAAACCGACGCAAAATCAATTTATGCGATTCAGTCCGCAGCACGCGCTCATCGTAGTAAGAGCCGTCGATCCCCTTCTGCGGAATGTTCTGGACCACCACGGGCCTCGTCCAGCGATCGTCACCACGAACCTCGGCGATCAAACTTCGCGAATGCAGCACCGGTGTGAACTCGTTGGCAACCACACCCTGGGTCAGCGAAATGTTCGCTACCTCAAGGATCGTGGGCATCAGATCGGCGGTCGTGACGCCCGAGTTCCAGCGTTTGGTCGCGGGCAGCATCCTTGGATAGCGCAGGATCAGTGGTACCCGAATTACATCCTCGTAGCCTATTCCGATGCCTTCGATCGTACCTGGCCTTTCCACCCATGGTCTGCCGTGATCGGAGGTGAGAATCACTAGAGTGTCATCCAGCGACCCGCGTTTGCGAATCGCATCCAGTACCCGCCCGACGTTCCAGTCTAAATTGGAGACGGTTGCGTAGTAGTCACGATGATCCTGCCCCGAATACTTCTCGAGCCATTCCTTTGGTGGATCCAAGGGCTCATGCGGGGCATAGAACGAAAGATGAAGAAACCAAGGATTGGGGCCCGCCTGTTCGATGAATTGCAGTGCATCGTCCGCGTGCAAGTCGGGACGGTATCGGGACTTGTGCGGCTCCCCGACCCAGTGTCGAAGCAACGAATTGAAAGACTTGAAATAGTCAAAAAAACCGGGATTGCCAGGCCCAAGATGCCACTTACCTACTGAACCTGTTTTGTAACCGGCGTTGTTTAAGTAATAAACAAAGTTCTCCCACAGGTGGAATCTTTGGTCGCGGAAAGGATCAGGAATGATTTCTCGATAGTTGGTGTTCACGGCGCCAGGAGGCGCAAAGTAGACATTTCGCCGTAGCCCATGAGCATGGGGGTATTTGCCTGTCAGGATGGACGCGCGCGCAGGCCCACAGAGGGCCTGCGGCGTATACGCTCGGTTGAACAGCACACCTTCTCTCGCAAGACGATCCAGATTCGGCGTGTAAACTGCTTTCTCTTCGTAAGCGCCGATGGCGTCGGTCCTGCACTTATCGAACAGGATGAGCAGAATGTTGGGAGTCTTGCGAGCCGATGTTTCCGCGCCGGACAACAAGGATGCTGCCATCGAACTGAGGAATTGCCTGCGTATCATCCCGACAAAGTATATAGGAACCCGGCAGAATTGAGCGTCTTCCGCTTCGGATGCACTAGTTTAATGGAACACGGAACTCGGTAGTTCGGGACTGAGATACGGCGTTACATCCAACTAGGCAAAGTTCGCCCGCGCGGCGCAGGATCGTAGACGGTAACCGGACATAACGGGCAGAAAGCGTTTCAAGAACCTGACGGGCACTGTTCCCCGCGGTTTTGTGGCGGTTCAGGGGGCGGACACACGCGGCACGACGGACGTGCCCCTGCAACCGAACACCGTCGCGTTGGTCGGGCCGAGGACTGAGTTGTACGACGTACGTGGATGTCGCGGTAACCCGAAACTACATAGGTCCTGCCCTCGTCGTCCAAGAGCACGGAGAGATCGTGCAGCGAGCGTGACGCGTTCCTATTTGCCGAAAAGCAAGGGAGCGTACTTCGAGAGATAAACCTGCCAGTTTGGCCAACTGTGGCCACCGCCTGACTCGTTCCATACATGCTTCACATTCTTCTTCGTCAGCAGGTCCGACAAACTCTTCACGCCCGAATACGCAAAGTCTTCAGTGCCGCAACCCAACCACAGGACTTTGAGTTTTCCGTTCAGCATCGCCGGATCTGCCTTCTCCCATTCGGTGCGATTACCGGCTCCGCTGAATGCGGCGATGTAAGCAAACTGATCAAGATTGTGCAGACCTATGGCGAGCGACTGTGCGGCACCCATGGAGAGTCCTCCGATCGCGCGATGGTTGCGATCGGTTAGTACCCGGTATTTGCTCTCGACCAGCGGCTTCACTGCAGTGACTAGTTCTTTCCCGATGGCAGCGGAGTCGCCACCGGGAGCGCTCGAATGGGCCGATGCAGTCTTAATCTCTCGCGACACGTGACCGTACGGCATGACCATGATCATCGGCCTGATCTTGCCCTCGGCGAGCAGGTTGTCCATGATCACGTTGGCACGGCCAGTCCATACCCAAGACGCTTCGATCTGCCCGTTGCCATGCAGCAGGTAGAGCACCGGGTACTTCTGCTTGCCCTTTTCATAACCCGGCGGAGTGTACACGTAGACCATTCGCTTGGTGTCCAGCTTCGGTGAGTCGTAAAACTCAACGTGGACCGCTCCATGCGGCACGCGCCGATCTTCAAAGACCGCCTTCTCCGTCCCAGGAATAATGAATGAACTTGTCGGTCCCCAGCGCCGCAATTCGAGGTTTGGATTCGCCGGATCTGGCATGCGCAAGCCGCCATCGATCGCAAAGCCATACGTGTAGAAGCCTGCCGGAAGCGGACCGACGGTGAGGCTCCACAGACCCTGGTCATCACGCTTCAGCGGCAGAGGCTTCTTCGTGAACTCAAGAATGCCCGGTGATCCCATCAGCACCACTTCGCTGGCTTTGGGTGCGAAGAGGCGGAACGTCACTAACCGGTCGGAGTGAATCTCGGGCGAGACCGGAACGTTGGCAGTGTCCTCGTAGTACGGCGCAGAGGGACGCTGGGCGAACGCAACGCCCGTAATAACACAGAACAGAGACGCGGCTATTGAATGGTTCATCTCGCTACCTTCAGATCCCAGGCTTTGCGCAACGCTGGCTTCACCAGCCGATTCGCCCTGCTCGCTGTTCGTGAATCGTCGCTTGTTGCCATCCCACAAGAGCTTACCAGGGACGCCAAGCGCGATAGTGCCGAGCGCCAGCCACTCGATGTACTTGGTCGCAACAGCAAAATCGATAACACCCGGAGCGCCGCCCTTGCAAGCGAATCCAGTCCTGCTGATGATTAGGCCGCGCTGGAGCATCTGCGGCCGGCAGTTTGTACTCGGTGACCACATCGCGTATATCCAGTTTTCCGGTCCCAGGGAAGGCGAGTATCTTCAGCCGATGAGGTCGGTTTACTCCGTGAAGCTTGGATCGAAGATGATTTAGCTTGTTGGTGGCAAGGCCATCATTCTTGTAGTCTGAGGCGAACTTCGAATCCCTAGGACCACATCTTTTCGCCCTCTACCAAATAGCGCTCACGAATCAGCTTCTCATTGAGCTCAATGCCGAATCCAGGACGATCGCTAAGTTGGATGTGTCCTTTGCCGATCATCTCCTTGTCGTATCCGAGCACCTCGGGATCGCCATTGATGCCCCGGCCATCGCGATTGATTGGACTACTAACGAAAGCTTCGTGCGCGACGAACTCGCGCACTGATGCGGCGAAGTTGGCTGAAGCGATCGTGGCGATTGGTCCGGCCACATTGTGAGTCGCTACGGGCATGTAGTAGGTTTCAGCCAGGTCGGCGATCTTCTTCGCTTCGAGCAAGCCGCCTGCCATGGAGACATCGATCTCGATGATATTCACCCCCTGATGAACGATGAACGGACGGAAGTCATCGCGGCCGTAGAGGTTCTCACCAGTAAGGATCGGTACCGGCGCCTTCTCGGTTAGTTTGACCCATTGCTCATTAAAGGCGATAGGCAGCGGATCTTCCATCCAGATCGGCCGCATTGGAGCCACCGCCTGTGCGAGCCGTAGTGCGCTGTCGAAGTCGAACTCCCAGTGGCAATGTACAGCAATGTCGAAATCGAGCCCCAAAGCTTCTCGCATGTTTGCGAAGCCTTTGGCGTTGCGATCAGCTTCGAGGTTCGACAGGCGACGATTGTCAAGCTGGTCCCAGCGCTGATCGCGAAGAATGTTCGTCTTGCAGGCGGTCCAGCCTTGGGCTTTCATCCGTTGGGCAAACTCTCCGCATGACTCTCTGCTGAGCATGTCGCGAGGTCCTGTAGAGGCGTAGGCACGAACCTCCTGCACGTGCGAACCGCCGCCGAGAATGCGGTGGACCGGTTGCTCGGTGATTTTCCCGATCAGGTCCCACATGGCGAACTCGACGCCCGTGATGGCGTGGGTTGCGACGCCGTGATTGCCGCCGTAGTACGAAGTACGCGTGCTCATCTTGAAGACCAGGTACTCAAGATTCATCGGATCCTGACCCATCAGGATGGGCTTGCACACGTTCAAAACGATGTCTCTAGCACCGTGTCCATTCTCATCGTGATGACATTCGCCGATGCCTACGAGCCCGACGTTGGTCGTGATCTTGACAAGGGGACTTACACGAAATCCGATGCGCACCAGAATGCATTGTACGTCGGTGATTTTAACTTTACCGGTCTTCGGCCCTGCCATGAGATTCAGGTAGGGGACGAAGGCCGCTGCCGAGGCTCGAGCTGCGAAGTGTCGGAGGAACTTTCTTCGATTCATGGGTTGTAGAGGAACTTTACAAGTCGTTGGACGACGAGCTTACCACACCACTACCGATAGGGCAGGCGACAGACTACGCTGCTTCCATGAGTCGCGCAATCTTTCTGCAGGAAAGCTTTCTTGTGGGGGCAGCGACGAGACTGTCAGAACTGAGGGCAAGGGATAAATAAACTCGACCTTCAGCGTCAAGCTTGAGGATGTAGCTGGTTATGCGGTGACGAAGAATGCTTCCAGTTTGAGTGCTCGGAACAGGAACTGTCGTCTGGCGTTGGCGAGCGAGATTACTTCGTTCTGCTTGCGCCGGGGTCGAAAGTACTGCCGAACTTCCTCGAAGGCCCGACAGAAGCGCTGGGCCGAGCGTAACGCCCCGAACCCCAGCATCGGATAGTATCGCTGTTTGACTCCTCGGTGATCTCGCTCAATTCGACGGTTCATGTATGCGCTGCACCGATGCTTCACCTTCGGACCAAGAATGTCCCGGATCGCACGCGGATAGGAATCGTGGCCGTCGGTGGTGACCTGCTTCGGCGCTGAGTTCACCATGGACTGAGCGCTGCGGAAGAATCGCTGGGCTGCACCCATGTCCCGGGTCGCGCTGAGCATCGAGTCCACCAAATTGCCTTCGCGATCAATGGCGCGGTACAGATAACACCACTTGCCCTTCACCTTCAAATACGTTTCATCCACGTACCAGCGCCGGCCCACTTTCCCTTTTCGTTTTCGGCGAATGTGCTCGGCCAGCAGCGGAGCGAAACGTTCCTCCCAATCCCGTACCGCCTCATGGGTGAACTCGAAACCACGCAGCAGATACATCTCCGCGAGGTTCCGCAGGCTGAGCTTGTATCGCAATCCGATCGCGCTGAAATAAGGATAAAGCAAGCTCTTGTTTGAGCTCGGCTTCACTAATACCGGCGGCCGCAAGCAGCTCATCTGGAATTGTGATTGGCACAACTGAACACCACCATACCGCTGAGCACGGACAATCGCAGACTGCCACACCCTCTGGGCGCCGGTTCTGTTGCACCTTCGATCAGGCATTTGACCGGGTCAGCTAGAACTGACTTTTGCGAATTCCTGCGCGCCGGTCCATTTTCAGCCCACCATTATTCGCCGATCCCATCTAGGATTCTTCGGTAAGCTGTACCCATCTGGAAACCCCGCCCAGCTGAGAAGCCTAGCGCCTAACAATTGATCGGCGAAATGCCCTTCCCGTTCGTTTCGACGAGGTTTGCCGTGCAAGCCCATGGGGTGATGTTCCCGTATGGCCCGAAAATATTGCGGTTTATTGAGGAGTTGCTACTCGGAGAGGCAGCGGGCATCGTTGGCATCTCAGCCTGGGAATACACATGCTTGGGCCGTCCGTGAAACGTCTCGAATCGTTGAATGGAGAAACTCGTATTCCGAGTTGGATCATGCGAGGATCCGGACTCGGCTGGCGTCGCCGAGCCCGGAAGGACAAAGCTCACGCTGGATTCGGTTCAGGGTCACCGTCACTCTCGGCTCGACGTTCAGCGCGATCAAGCTTTCCGATCGAGTCGGCGCGTAGCTCTGTAACTCGGTGTTTAATGCTGTCGCGTTCATATTCCCGGGTGCGTACCGCTCCTTGCACCATGACGTAAGAACCTTTCGTCAAAGTCCGCGTGTATTCGGCCAGCTTGCCGAAGGTCACGACCCGATGCCAGTCCGTGCGGCTCTGCCAGTTTCCATCTGCATCCTTCCAGGATTCTTTGGTGGCGATCGAAAGGCTTACTACCAGCGTGCCGTTCGGAGTGTAGTGAGCTTCGGCGTCATTGCCAGTGAAACCGATGATGGTGAGCTGATTCAACGTATACATTCGAGTTCTCCTTTTCTGATGCCCTCTGTTCCGGGGGCAACCGAAAAGCAAGCGGCCCTGCTCCCAAACGCAGCCGGAGAGCTTTGTTGGAGGTGCCAGCGCTCAGGTTTCTTGGTTGTTGAGAAACCTGCTGGAGGAACCGACAAAGCAGAACGCAGGCGAGAGCCGGGCGCGGCGGTTCAAGCGCAGCCGTTGCCCTGAACAGCAGGGCTGAAGAATGGAAACTCGAAGGACGTTGAGCTGCCGATTCACAATCAAGCTGCTTGCGAGGCCGTGCTCACGCTTCCGGACGGCGCACCGGGCAAAAGGCAATTGCCGCCTGGAACCCTGAAGAATGCCCGTTAATGCGGACGAATTGCACGACGACGGGTCGTGTACCAGTCAATTGAATGTCCGCGCCGGCACAAAGGGCCGTTACACCATGGTGCAGCGGATTGCACACACCAGACTACCCTCGGGGGTATGAAACACGGGAGCACCCACTTCGGTGCGGACTCATTCGGAGGCTCGACCGTGCTGATTGCGAGCCGATCCGGCACCCAACTCGGAGCAAGCATCAACTACGCCCTGAATTGCCAGGACAAACCGATCAGATTAGTTGTCGGCCAACCCTCAGGCCGCAGTCCGGGTAGCAGTAGTTCAGCAGTACGCCCAGGCGTTCGCGGCGTTGCACCACCCCCCTGTGGAGAAACCTGCTGGAGGAACCGACAAAGCAGAACGCCGACGAGAGCCGGGCGCGGTTTGCGAGAACGACACTCAACTCATCTTTGCGCTTCTAGTTCTTCTTATGGTTATCATTCCTGGGTTTGTGCTATACCGCTTCTAACGGCGGGCGATTCCACTTAGCCCAAGGTCGGTCATATTAGGTTGGATGAAGCGATAGCCGAGCGCGATCGCCCTTGACAACGGAACGAGTCCTCCCGGTGATGAACGTATGACTTTGCTCCCGCATTTTTCGGGGTGGTATGGCTTATAGTGCGGCCGGCCTCACTCCCGAGAGTGTGTCGGGCAACCTCTTTTGCTTGGAGGCTGAGGCGTTTCGCTCCTCGGGGAGTTCCGCAGCATTGAGCGCAAGGGATAAATGTTAGCGATATCGACGTGTTCTTCCGCTTTATCGAGAGACTGCCGGCTTACCCCGATGGCTTCTGCTACTGCGGCTTTGTTTGCTGGCTTCTTGGGGCGTCCACCCTTGGAGGGTTTTTCGGCAAATTCGCCGATAAACTCATCCTCCTCCTTTTCAGTAACTTGACTCTGAGATTCGAGAAATTCGCGCGCTTTTTGCGCGTCCTCGTTGGCTAGAGAGCGGCATCGTTCCCGGTCGTTGTAGTTGAGGCGCACCTCGTTCTCCTCGCTTTCGATGGCGGCGCGTTGGTCAGCGGGAAGCGTGGCATAGAGGCTGGCCGGGACGGTTTTCCATTGAAGCGCAATCGCAGCGGCGAGACGCCGGCCACCAGCGACAAGGCGATAGCCTGTTAGCGCCGACTTAAAATAACGCATTTTCACCGGTTTTGTAGTCAACCTTGGCACTGATTCTCACCTCGAGGCACACCTCCAAGGACTCGCCGCCAGCGACAGGGGCGCGTGTCATAGTTCGAAATCCGCAACGGTGCTTAACTTGTAGCGGACCCTCCCGCGCCCTCAGCTTGAGAAGCAACGATGAGAATGCAGTCATGCTCGAAGATCCGGTGCCCCCATCCAACAACCGCATGAAACCGCTGGGACACTCCTCCGCTGTAGGATGACTCTTCTGAAGAGTGCATTGTGCGGGGGCGGCATTCAGCCGCATGATCCAACGGGACTTCATGAAGTTGTGGAGCATGAGCCGGGCACGATACGAACGCTCGCCCACGGGAAGAGGAATAATGGCGCTACCGATCATATTTAGAATCTGATTTAGAGTGGAGGCATCGGGATCTATCTGTCCGATGATCTGTTTCGGGGCGCGATCCAGAGTTGGTGCGCCCCGCTCATCGTCCAGATGAGTCCAGCCGGTTATTCCTCGGCGTCACTCTCCAGCGATCGCCTCCGCTTCCCTTTTCGTGGAGCCTGACCGTTGAATCCTCATGGTCGTAGTGAAAGTCTTCGACACGAAGCCTGCACCCTGCCCTGATGCGGGCTCCTGTGTAGCAGTAGAAGCGAAGAATTGCCCGGTCACGAAACGCCACCACATCATCTCCGTTCGGCAGATTGAAGAGCTGCCGCACACGCGCGAGTGTTAACGCTTTCGTTTCCTCGCGCGGATTCGACTTCGCGCGTTTGATGAACTGAGCGCCTGCCGGGAACATGTACCTCGGTCTATTTGTTTCCAAGGCGTGGAGCCCGCTGCCAAGGGGTAGGTCATACTTGGTATGACTCGGAGGTAGTGAATGCGTACAACAAAGGTACTTTCAGTGTCCCTGCCCCCAGAGATGCTCAGCTGGGCCGAAGAGGTTGCTCGCTCCGAGCAACGCACGATGAGCGAACTCGTTCGCGAAGCACTTCGCGCTTACAAGACGCTTCGCCAGAGTGCTGATAAAGAACGCGCCCCCAAACCGACTGGCCGGAGTGCGAAGAGCGGCAAATGAACAACACTGTCGGTCAAGGACTTCCTCGGTACTCCGCTCGACTTTCAGCGGCTGTTTGAAGCAGCACCGGGCCTGTTTCTGGTCCTGCTGCCCGACGATCCGACGTTTACCATTGTCGGAGTCAGTAACGCTTATGCCGAGGCGACCTTAACTAGGCGGGATGAGATCCTCGGCCACGGCCTCTTTGAAGTGTTTCCTGACAACCCGGACGACCCCACGGCGACAGGGGTCAGTAATCTACACGCCTCACTTCGGCCGAGTGCTCAGCACGCAAGCACCGGATGCGATGGCTGCCCAGAAATATGACATTCGCCGGCCGGTGGCACTGGGAGGCGGATTTGAGGAGCGCTACTGGAGTCCTGTTAATTCTCCAGTCCTGAATGATGACGGGTCGGTGCAATACATCATCCACCGCGTCGAAGACATCACCGAGTTTTTGCGCCTCAAGCAGCTCGAGGCCGAACAGGGACGCCTCGCAGAAACCGAGCGCATTCGGGCAGACAAGATCGAAGCCGAGTTATTTCTCAGAAGCCGTGAGCTCGCAGAAATTAAGAAGCTCACCGCTGCCACAAAAGATGCCAACGATAAACGGCAGCAGGCGGAGGCGCAGTTCCAGCTGCTCGCAGAAAATATCACAGACGTCTTCTGGCTGACGGACTTTCCTCAAACTCGCGTGCTGTACGTGAGCCCTTCGTTCGGCGAAGTAACCAAGCTTTCAGCAGACGTGGCGGACGGCGCTCTTGACGCATGGAAGAGCCTCATCCATCCCGAAGATGCGGAGCGCGTGCACCAATCGTTCGAGCAGGATATGCCTCACGGCCAGGTTAGCGTCGAATATCGGCTGGTTCGTCCTGATGGGGAACAGCGCTGGATCTTCGACCGCGCGTTTCCGGTGAGAAACGCTGCTGGAGAGATTTACCGAATTGCAGGTGTGGCGCAAGACATCACTGCGCGTAAGCAGGCAGAAGAAGCACTACGCCAAAGCGAGGCCGAGATCCGCCAAGTCGCTGACTCCATGCCTCAGCTTGTCTGGGTGACGAGGCCGGACGGTTACCACGAGTGGTATAACAGCCGCTGGTACGAGTACACAGGAACTACTCCGACAGAATCTGCTGGAGAGGGCTGGAATAACTTCTTTCATCCCGATGACCAAGAGCGGGCTTGGGAGGTATGGCGACACAGTTTAGCCACCGGGGAGGAGTACGAAATTGAGTACCGATGCCGACGCTACGACGGCGTTTACCGGTGGTTTCTCGGTCGTGCACTGCCAATTCGCGACGAGTCAAACCAGATTGTGCGCTGGTTTGGCACCTGCACAGACATCGAGGACCAGAAGCAAGCCGAAGCGGAACTCAGGAAACAGTGGCACACATTTGATACGGCACTCTCCCACACTCCGGATTTCACATACATCTTTGACCTTGAAGGCCGGTTTACTTACATCAATCGAGCGCTACTCTCCCTCTGGCAGAAGTCGTTTGAAGAAGCTCGCGGGAAGAACTTCTTTGAGTTGGGCTACCCGGAGGAGTTAGCCGGGAGATTGCAGAGTCAAATTCAGGAAGTCATCGATACGAAGGGGCCCGTTCGGGACCAAACTCCGTTTACCGGACCTACAGCAGAAACTCGCTACTACGAGTACATCTTTGTTCCGGTGTTTTCTTCAGATGGCGAGGTTGAAGCAGTTGCCGGGTCCACAAGGGACATTACAGAGCGGGAGGAAATGGCTCGGGCTCTCGCCGCTAGCGAAGAGCGGCTACAGCAAGTCTTTACACAGGCTCCGGTCGGCGTCGCGGTCTTACGCGGCCGGGACATGGTCTTTGAGCTGGTTAACCCCTTCTATCAGGCGTTCTTCCCCAGCCGAGAGCTGCTTCACCGCTCGCTTTTCGACGCTCTGCCGGAAGTAAATGAGGAAACCAGACGTATTCTTAACAGCGTGCTCGATACCGGAGAACCGTTTATCGGCAACGAGTACTTAATCCCGCTCGACCGTAACAACGACGGTGTGGTTGAGGACTGTTGGTTCACCTTTGTCTACCAGCCGCTAAAAGAGCTCGACGGCACGACTGTCGGAATTGTCGCAATAGCTATCGACGTCGAAACACATGTTCGTGCACGGCAGGAACTCGAACGCGCCAACCGGGAGCTGGAGGAGTTCGCCTACGTCGCAAGCCATGACCTGCAGGAACCGCTTCGCATGGTCAACATCTATACACAACTCCTGCTGAAGAATTTCATCGGAGACAAACCAGAAGCCCAGCAGTTTGCTGGCCTCGTCCAGCAAGGGGTCACTCGCATGGAATTGCTCATCCGGGACCTCCTTACCTACTCCCGATCAGTGCAAAAGGAAGAACTTCCGATTGGCACGGCGAATCTCTCAGACGCCCTGACCGAAGCACTCTCCGTGTTTAAGAACCGCATTGAGGAGAATGCGGCCGTTATCACCTCAGAACCTCTACCTGTCGTTCGCGGCGAAACCCCTCAGATGGCCCATGTCTTTCAGAACATCCTCTCAAACGCCCTGAAGTATCGAAAGAAGGACGTTCCTCCTGAGGTCCAGATCTCTGCCAAGCTCGACGGTGACAAGTGGGTCGTCGCCGTGACCGATAACGGAATCGGGTTTGAACCCCAATATGCAGAGCGCATCTTTGGCCTCTTCAAGCGTCTCCATAAGGAGGAATATCCGGGCACGGGGCTGGGCTTGGCCATATGCCAGCGCATCGTGGAGCGATACGGTGGGCGGATGTGGGCTGAGAGCACCCCTCGACAGGGGGCGACGTTTTACTTCTCTCTTCCGCGTCTTGAGGAGAACTAAAACGTGCTGCACATCTTACTTGCCGAGGACAACTTCGGCGATGTTCTGCTTGTCAGGCAGGCGCTGACGGAACATCAAATTGACCATGAACTGCACGTTGTCAAAGATGGTGATGAGGCACTTCAGTTCCTTGAACGCATGGGAGCGGCTAGCGAGCCACCCTGCCCTGATGTTCTCTTGCTCGATCTCAACCTGCCGAAAGTTGATGGGCCGCAAGTGTTACAGGCATTCCGCAAGCACCCGGCGTGCGCTCAAACACCTGTTATTGTAGTGACCTCCTCCGATGCTCCAAAGGACCGCAAACGAGTTGAGGCCCTTGGAGCAACCGCCTATTTTCGGAAACCTTCTGAACTTACCGAGTTCATGAGGCTTGGCGCTGTTGTGAAAGATGTACTCGATGGGAGAGGAACGTAGCCTTCAGGTTGCAGCAACTCAGCCGGCAGCGTGAAGTGAAATGTCGACCCCTCGCCCAGCGTGGATTCTGCCCAGATCTTTCCACCAAGCCTCTCAATCACGCGCTTGCAAGTGGCAAGGCCGATACCGCTTCCCGGAACGTTCTTGCCGTGAAGCCTCCTAAACGGCTTAAAGATCATCTCAGCATAGTCGCTTTCAAAGCCTTGGCCATTGTCTGCGACAGATATGCGCCAGTTTGTTTCTTCCCGAACCGCACCAATACGGATGCGGGGTACTTCAACGCGCCGGTACTTGAGCGCATTCCCTATCAGGTTTTGAAACACCATGACCATCTGTGTCCTATCGGCCGGGAGCGTCGGCAGGTTTCGGGAGCTGAAGTCCGACGGAAAGATGCCGAAGCGAGTTCACGTCCGTTCCAGCAAGTTTCTCAATAATGGAGTGGAGCAAGACCATCGACGCATAAAGCAACGGATCGGACCGATGCTGGGCTTCAAGCGCTTCCATACAGCAACAGTCACGATCAGCGGCATTGAACTCGCAGCGAAAATCAAGAAGCACCAATTCAAGCTCGGGAAGCCGCCCGGCCGACCGAAGACAATCCGGCGATTTGGGGAACCGTGGCCGCCGAGTAATCACGAGCGCGCGATCTTCGACGCAAGATACCGTTCGCCCCACGTTTGCACCAGAACCAAGCGAGCCGTAAAATCGCTTGGCACTCCAGATGGTGAACGGTGTAGCTGCTATCGCAATGTCAGTACTGCGAGAACCCTGTTCGTGTTAGAAACAGACAGGTGATTGGCGCTGGCAATCTAGAAGGCACTGCGTTATCTGGGTGCTATTGCGTCTCACAAATATGGTGATGTACGGTAGGCAGTGGGGAACGTCCGGACCGGACATCGTACTCGTACACGGACACGTGGTCTCCAGCCGGTACATGGTCAAGCTGGGGGAGGCGCTCGGTCAGCGGTTCCGCGTGTATGCTACCGATTTACCGGGCTCGGGCCGCTCGGAACGGCCACCTCGCGCGCTCAGTATTCGAGAATTGGCGGATACGCTAGACACGTTTATAACAGAACGAAGCTTAGATCAACCCGCCCTGCTGGGCAACTCAATGGGCTGTCAGGTCATCTGCGATTTAGTGGCACGGAAACCTGTCGCCAGCCGTCTCGTCCTGCAGGGTCCGACAATAGATTCAGAAGCTCGTAAGCTGAATGTGATGCTCGGGCGGTTCTTCCGTTCCGCGATGCATGAACGAAGGCTTCTGCCGCTGGCTCGCATCTATCTTTGGGACCTATGGACCGCTGGGTTTCTCCGCAGTTGGGATACTCTTCAATTCGCTTTGGGCGACCGGCCTGAGATCTTTCCGACTTCATGCGGCATCTCGGCTTTGTGCCTGCCAGCGCAAGCGGCGGAAAACGCAGTGACGCCAAAAGGCTGCGGAACCAGATGGAGCGACTGTTCCGCGCGATCATCAGCTTTCAGCAAACGATCATCGAACCCCACCGGCACGGCCGCGAATGGCTGGATATGCAAGTCGACCGAAAGGGCAATTATGGTGGGACCCGAGAGTGCCGGATCAAAGCGTGTTGTGGGGAAGCTGGATTGAGCTGGGGAGGATTTCTTTAAAGCGATCACCGCCTCGCCTGTTCCGGTGGACATGCGGGCGCTGCGCGCATTGAAGCGCTCCCCGCTGGCGCTCGATCTTTACGCGCTGGCGGCGTACAGGTCCTTCGCCGCGAATCGATCCAGGGCCGCAATTCATTCCGTGGGACGGGCTGCTGATGCAGCTCGGTGCCGACGCCATGATCGAAGCGAATAGACAAATTCAAAACAAAGGCGAAAGCCACACTTCGCAAAGTGGCGGCAGTGTTCCCTGATGGCCGAGCACGAGTGGCACAGGAACGGATTAACGTTTCTGCCGGGAACAAAGCTGGCGATAGCCGCCGTGCCGAAAAAGCTGCGGAACTGAAATCATCATGAGTGTCTGGCATGGTTAGTCAGCGCACGCTTACACGTCCGATGTTTACACGTTTACGCGTGTGAACCTCAGCTACCCACTTTGCTAAAAGCTGTTCGACAAGATCAGACAAATCGGTCTTGGAGTCCGGGTCGTCAAGTAAAAGCTGCGTGGCTTTACGCTTCGTGACCTTACGGACAAAGAACGTTGTAGGGCTATAGTCGGGATCGCTCCGTTTGCCAATTGTTGCTCGACGCTTGCCGGTCGCCTCGGGAGATGGGGGCGGGCGGCGGCGTTGCCTTGACTTCCCTGCTCTGCTGTCCGTGCCGGTTTTTTATTTAACCGGCCAAGCGCTCCTGCAAATTTACTTTCCTCGGCCATGTGTTCAATATCTCCTTCCCTGCGGCTTCGTAAGCTTCCCATGCCCGGCGGGCGCGGGGATCGTCCACTTCGTTCACGGTTTGCCCTGCTGCTGCGGCCTTCTCAAAGGCTTTCAGTCGCGGAATGTCCACGCGGAAAGAGTGGAATTTTCTGCGCGAGTAGACTGGCTCGGAGCTGAGGGCCGTCTGTTTCCGGGGCGGGCGGAACTTTCGTCAACAACACCTTAAATTTGTCGGTTCCTATTTCCTGCAAGGCCTGCAAGGTCAATACCAGACCATCCGTGTCGAGACTTGCCGGAACCGCTGGAATAACCAAAATGTCGCAGCCTTCGCAAAGGGCTTCCAAATCCACTTGTTTAGGGCGCTGGCCGGTATCGATAACGGTGTGTTCGTAATCGCGGGCAAGTTTGGCGGCTTGCACTTCATCCGCAACTTTGAATGGGAACCCCTTCCCTCGCTGACTCCATGCCGTCGCGTTGCGCGTGTCGTCTCCATCTAGCAAGAGAGTCGGCGCTTTCGTCTGTAGATAGGCAGCTAGATGCACGGCGGTGGTCGTCTTCCTACGCCCCCCTTGTGGCTAGCGACTGTGATAATCAAAGGCATCTCCCTGCATTTTGCATTGTGAACGCTTACGCGTGTAAACGTTTAGAAGTGTAAGCGTACAAAAATGCACGGTAGAAAGCAAGCGCGTTAGAAAGTTGGGCTGGCAGGCCATGCCTGAACGTTGCCCGTTACAGGAATATTCACCACCCACTTGTCGCCGCCGACCAGGTGCATCACGTGCCAGCGAAGGAGGCATTGAATACGGGCTACCCACTCCTGCACGTTATGCCCGATTTGGATGACGGGATTCTTCGCGGTGAACGGATTCCAAGTATGAAGCACCTCGCTACATGAGTCGTATAGGGAAGCAAACTCGTCTTTAGTCAGGAAGGGTTCAGAGGGGGCAGGGAGTGTTTTACGCCTTCCGACGTTTCCAGAGGTGCGTCCAGCGGCATGGAATAGAAATCCGGGTTTACCTTCCCGAGTTCGTCCAGCATGGTTTTCGCTCGCCAGTGGTCGGAGAAATTCTTGTGGGCGGCAGAATAGGCGGCTTTGTTTGCAGACAGAGAGCCGAATGCAATGAGTTCCAGCGTCTTCCGTAGCTGTAGAAAAACGAGTTCAATATCGTAAGCTTCGACACTGGTGGTGGTCCGCTTGGCAAGGACCGCCTGTACCACGCCGATGCGGTTCCTGACTTCCGCCATGCAATCACAGTAAATTTGAATATCAGTACGCATGTTCACACGCTTGGATGTTTGAACGTTTACATTGTCACACGTGTACACGTTCGGTTGTTGTCTGGCGAAGTGATGACGTTCGCCCACTGATCGCAACCGGCATCCGCACGTTAGTGCTAGTGAACGCTGTTCCTTTACCCCTCATTGCCGAAAAGATCGGGGCCATAGGATTTGCTTGTTTTTTTGATTTTGGTGCTTGGAACTGTCAGCGCATCCGCTGTTGTCAATTGCTCTGCTGAAATAGTCGGACCAGCGCAGATTCTCGCCAGAAGTTCCTCTTGGACGGGTTCCAGAGCGAGGAGGCCTCCCAACACATTGAGGAGGTTCAGCAACTCCGTTGTATATTCCGACAGCCAGTAGTCCGGCTGTATGTCACCGAGCGGGAGAGGGTGGGCGACGGTCGCCGATAATAGGCCGCTCACGATTGGCTTTTCGGTAGCTAAACCATTGCAGGAGCACTTGCTTGCCCGACACCTCGTAGTTCCACATTGCTGGCTCGTAACGTTTTCAACAAACCCGTGGCCAATCAAGAGCCTCCTCTTTGAGGCGTCGTAGCTAATCGTATCGGGCATGGCTGTGGGTTCTGTTAGCGCCGGAATAAAACAGCACCATTTCGGCCGGTCTTGGCGCTGCCAACAGCGGCGAGAAGGGTTGGCAAGCACACGACGGCACCGGCAGTCGGAGATATGAGCCGTCAGCCTGCGTCCGAGTTTATTCCGTGCCGGAGGAATTCAAGCCATGAATGGACCTCCCGCGCCGTCAGCAGGAGCGGGAACAGTTGAATATCGATCGTGTTTTGCATCCGGCTTGATGGACTCGATCACCAGGTATAGCTTGTCGGCGCTGTTGACCTTCCCAAAGACGCAATAGTATTGGCCAAGTGTAGGAGCTTGGGATTTCGTGAAGTCATAGAGCCGATAAACGCGGCGTGTCGAGTCGTCTCTCATGAGCAGGACGACACAGGTGGGATATTCCTTCCGCGAGAGCAGGAGCAGATGATTGGCGCTGAAGTTGAACATAAGCAGGGAGGCGCAACGACAGAGCGCGGGAGCCGTGATTCCCGCGCCCATTGTCAGCGCCGTTGAGGGGTTACCCGGCGGACTCCTCCGGCCCGGGATATCATCACAGCGCGGCGCATGATCGAAGCGTCGACGTTACGCAGCTGGTGGCGTCGCCGGGTTTTTACCTTTGCGAAGGCTGTCGCCGCCGAGCAGAAAGATTTCGGAGTTCTCGATCAACCGATCCACAATGGCGGTCGCGATAGTCGTGTTGTAGAGGATGTTGCCCCAGTCAGAGAATGCAGTGTTGGTAGTGATGACAGTGGAGCGTTTCTGGCTATGGCGGGTCGAGATGACTTGGTAAAACAGATTTGACGTCTGCTGATCCAGGGCCAGGTAGCCTAGCTCGTCAATGATCAAAAGAGCGGGTTCGGTGTAGACGCGAAGCTTGCGTACCAATGAGTGATCGACTTGCGACGCGTTGAGATGATTGAGCATGTCCATGGCGGTGCTGAACAGGACGCGCTGATTGGCTTGACAGGCGCGCCAGCCAATGATTTTGGCCAGGAAGGTTTTGCCGACGCCTGGATTTCCGATGAGCACGACGCTGGTACCCTTTTTGAGGAAGTCGACATCGAGTAGGCGCACAATACGGTTCTTTGACTCCAGGCGGCTCTTATGGTGCTTGAAATGGAAGCTGTCGATGGAGTGCTGCGCATGCAGGCGGGACATGCGGAAACGGCGCTCGATCGCGCGGCCGTTGCGTGAGTCCAGTTCGAGATCGGCGAGCGTTTCCAGTGCGTGTGCGAAGCTCAGGTTCTTAGCCGCGGCATCAGCGATCATCTGATCGAGCTGCCTGCTCATCGTCGTCAGACTGAGCTGGTTCAGTTTCAGATGCAGAGAGGTCATAAGACTCCTTTCGGGATTGCAGAATAAAAGCGTCGTACTCGGCCAGTGAGAGCGGATCGGTAGCGAGATCATTCAGCTCCGGCCGACGGAGCCGAACCGGCGGCTGCACTTCGCGCGGCGTCTGCTGCTGGCGCAGAATGTTGGCGATGTAATCGGAGCCGAAGGCGCGCGCGGCGTAAGCTTTTTGAACCGCGCTGGAGACTGCTTCGGGGCCGTAGTCGCGAATCAGCTCAAAGAGTTCCCGCACTTGCCGGGCCAGAGAGCGATCGGTTTCGGCCAGTTTTCTCAGATAGGATTCCGCGACGGGACCGAGCAACTGGACCAGCCGCTGCTGTGCGGCCGAACGTTGCGCGGCGGCCATTTGCACGTAGAGTTCTTTCTGGAAACGTTCGGCACCGAAAGTTTGGCCACGTTCCCAGCACCGCGCATAGCGGACGATCTCGCGCGTCTGGTCGTAGATCGTCACCGACGAGGAATCACTTTTGACGGTGAGCTTGTGGCCGACGTAGCGCGGCGGTACACAGTATCGGTTGCCATCGAAAGTCAGCCGGAGATCCTTATGCACGAGAGCCTCGGTGGTATCGCGGTAATCCGGCATAAGCAGTGGCAACGGCCGTAGGACCTCGGGTTGGAAACGGTCAGCGGGAGCCTGTCCGGTTTCGCGGTGCTTGCGTTGGTTGGCGATTTCCTGGACCCACCGACGCGCCTGCGAGTTGACGTCGCTGAGATCGGCAAACGAACGCAACGGCCAGAAGTTTTGGCGCACATATCCGATGGCTCGTTCGACTTTGCCTTTTTCCCAGGCAGCGGCTACATGACAGGCACGCGGGATAAAGCCGTACTCGCGAGCGAAGCCGAGAAAGCGCGGGTTGAACCGAACCAGGTTGCCTTCGTGTTCGGCAACGGCGGTGGCGAGATTATCAAACCATAGCTCGCGCGCGCAGCCGCCCAGTTCGTCAAATGCGTGAATGTGACAGCGCACGAAGGTGTCAAAGCTCTGGCTGTGGGTGAACTCGAGATACATCTTTCGGCTGTGACACTCAATCAGGCAGAAGGCATACAGTTTGCGAGGAGTTCCGTTGTAGAGCAGGGCGCCGAAGTGCCCCCAATCGATCTCGAAGCGCTCGCCAGGTCCAGGCTCCATGCGTACATAGGCGCGGCGAAGAACGGGGTTTTTGCGCACAGCCTGCAGATAGTCCTTCAGGATGGTGATGCCGCCGTCATAGCCGAGTGTTTGCAACCGTTGGAGCAAGACGGTTGCTGGTGCTTTCGGATCTTGTTGCAGCAGCTCCGCTATGGCCGGCTTGAAAGCATCGAGCTTGCTGAGACGATCGCGATGGCTCGGAGGCGGTGCGGGTTGGGCCAGGTACTTGGCCAGCGTATGCCGGCCGATGTGGAGATGGTTTGCGATTCTGCGCTGCGGCCATTTCTCGACAAAATGCAGGCGGTGAATCTCGCTGATCTGTTCCGGGCTCAGCATCGGCAGCCCCTTTATACGAGCAGTTCGGAACAAAATACCATAAGGATGTTCTTTTCAAGATGCGGCAGCGGCGGGAATCGCCGTGACCCCGGCCTGTAAGATCAGCAGCTTAGAAGAAACCAAGGTGTTGTTGTCAAGATCTTTGGCGAGTGGGCCGATCAGCCACACCTCTGCTGTGGAACGCTTTAAGTCGAAAACCAGGGTGTTCTTTACAAGCTGGGCGACACGCCGCTTCTGATCGCGCTGTCGCTGCTGCTGGCGGTTGTGTGTTGCGGCCTCGGGATGGGTTTGCCGATATTGCTTCTGGTAATCCGGGTGAGCTTCCCGCCACTTGCGGCGGCTATCGCGGACAACCTGCGCGTACTCGGGGTCTGTCTGGCGCTTCTTCCGTCGGTACTCGCTGCGCCGCCGATTCTGACATTGCGACTGGCTGCACACGACTTGGTCGGGACGACGCTTAGAAGGCTGAAAGACTTGCTGACAATACGGGCAGCAGCGCGGCGTCAAAATCAATTTCCTCCGAGGTTGTTTGGGACCAACCTCTTGAGGAAATCAGACCTATCATCGCTACGGAAATGTAGAGTCTGCTATAGAGTCCTTACCGCGTCTCCGCCAATGCGTTGTCCGACTCTCTACTGGCTCCGGCCAAAACCGGCTGAAATGGCGCTGTTTTTCGCCGGCGTCAACAGCTAAAAAAGCCGAGGCTAAGAATTTGGCGTTGCTGCCTTCAGAAGTGCCCTCCTAATGGCTTCGCCATCGAGTACCTAACTTGCAATAGTCAAGACTCGACCGATGAATTCCCCCTCTACTTATCCCACGCTATGAGCACCTGAGATGATTTGTCAGAGGCCTTAAGCAATCGCGCTGATTCTTACAGCCGCCGGCCGATGCTACTTTACAGGAGCAACGTAATAAAAGGTGCAGGGAGAGAAAAGAATGAAGCGGATTAGCAACTTTGTTATGAATCTCTGCCGCGATAACCGCGGTCAGGACCTCATTGAGTATGCCTTGATGGCTGGTTTCGTCGCAGTGGCGGCGGGTGCGATCATGCCCAGCGTTTCCACTGCCATTGGCCAGATCTTCTCGAAGGTCGCGTCAGTGATGACTCAAGCCAACAGCTAAGGCTCGATACGAATTCGAAGGCGGCGGGACCGTTCGTCGCCTCGTACCCCCTCACTTGCGATTTTTGGCATTGTCTGTATAACGTCTTAGTGGTGGAGCGTTGCTCTGGCATTGAAGTTAAGGGAGATCCAACTCACGGTACCACTAGCCGTAGTTGTTGACTCGAAGGGTAAGCCACTGGTTCGACCAGTGGGACTTGAATAGGTTTGACCGTTCCGGGAGTAGAATCCTCTCCAAGTGGCTTGATGAACCACAGGGAGAGGATGTAATGTCAGAGCTTTATCAGAGCCTATCCCATTCAAAATGGGACTGCAAGTATCATGTTGTGTTCGTGCCCAAACGACGACGTAAGGCAATTTTCGGCCAAACGCGTAGGCAATTGGGTGCGATCTTCCACGCGTTGGCGCGACAGAAGGAGTGTCAGATCATCGAGGGCCATCTGATGCCGGACCATGTGCACATGTGCATCGCGATTCCACCCAAGCACCCGGTGGCGTCAGTGATCGGGT
>CAWJQP010000019.1:0-10316 GCA_963844855.1 Bryobacteraceae bacterium | reverse complement strand
AACCATCATCCTTCTACGGTCCACTGGAATATCCTCCCGAACGCATTGTAGCTGACCCAGCATACCTGCAATTTTCACAACTCTTTTACAGATTTTTCACCCACACATGCGGGTACCCGATGGTACGATCGGCCCAGTAGTACCCTCATGCTGGGTAATCACAGGAGACATAAACATGCAGATACTTTCATGCCGAAGGGCGTTGCTTGCGACGATCGCCCTTTGTCTCACGTGCTCGGACCGGTCGAGAGCAGACACGATTCCAGTTGAGATTCTCGATCCTAACCTTCAAGTAACTACTGTACTGAATACGGGAATTGCGCAGCCGATAGGGATTATCTTCCTAAGCGCCAATGATTTTCTAGTGCTCGAGAAAGAGAGCGGACAGATCAGGCGGGTCATCAATGGGACAATTCAATCCACTCCTGTACTCGATCTCGCCGTAAACTCCGCGTCAGAGCGAGGGTTGCTGAGCGCCGTATTGCATCCGAACTTCCCCGCCACGCCGTTTGTGTATGTTCGATGGACACAAAGCAGCACCGCCGCAGACACGGACGTAATCACCGAGGTGGCCTTTCTTGGAAATCGAGTGGATCGGTACAGATGGAACGGAAGTTCCTTGATGTTCGATCGTAACATTGTGATGCTACGCGCGCGCCAGACCGACAACGTCGAAGTGACCGATCATCCGGGAACTGCAAATCCTAACGAAAACGGCAATCACAACGGCGGCGTCATCAAGTTTGGTCCCGATGGCAAGCTATACATCTACTCCGGCGATCTGGGTCGACGGGGCTGGCTTCAGAATTTGCAGAATGGTCCGTTTCTGACGGCCCCCCTTGTCGATGACACTTTCGGCGGACCTATGCCCGATAACGCCCACTTCACGGGCGTGATCCTTCGGGTGAATGATGATGGCACGGTTCCAGCCAACAATCCATTTTTCAGCGCTGGCGCCGCGCTTGGCGGCGAAGCCGGGGCGAATCTTCAGAAGATGTTTTCCTATGGTCATCGCAATGGCTTCGGCATGGCATTCGATCCGATCGGCGGCTTTCTATGGGAGACCGAAAATGCTGATGATGCATTCAGCGAAATTAATCGCGTTGTTGCTGGAATGAATGGCGGATGGATTCAAATCTCCGGCCCGTTAAGCCGTATGGCGCAATTCAAACAAATCGAAACGACGCAGTTCAGCATGGCATTGCAACAACGACGTTATCCGCCAACCCGGCTCGCCTATTCTCAGGCTCTCGCGGCGGCGCGAATGGTAATGCTACCTGGCGCAACGTACGTCGACCCTGACTTTAGCTGGAAGTATGAGGTAGGACCATCCGGCACAACATTCGTTCAGGGGACAGTGCTCGGAGCGGAGTATAACGGCACTCTTTGGATTGGTTCAGCGCGGAGTTTCGAGGCAGTCGGCGGTACGGGCGGCAGCTTGTACAGATTCCGTATGACACCCGATCGTCTACACGTCGACGTTAGCGCGGATGCGCGGCTCGCCGACAGGGTTGCGGACAACCTATTCCGGGAACAGAAATTCGACGGCACAGAAAGCGAAACGCTGATCATCGGAAAAGGCTTCGGAACGACCACCGCAATCGAACAGGGGCCCGACGGGAACCTCTACGTCGTGTCATTGACAGACAACACGATTTACAAAATCAGCCGCAGGCCGTGAGGAGAATCAACATGAGAGTGTATCGTTATCGAACTGTTTTGGCGCTGCTTTATGGCGCAGCGCTCACAGGCGCTTTGTCTACACCGCTGCAGGCAGGTCTGATCCTCAACGGCGGATTTGAGTCCGGGTTAAGTAATTGGACAGCGGTAGATCAATTAGGCAGCGAAGGAACATTCTTCGTACAGACGGGAACATCCACGCCTGACACGATGTCGACAGTTCCGCCGCCACCGGAAGGATCTCAAGCGGCAATGACCGACGCTCAGGGACCCGGAAGCCATGTGCTTTACCAGGACTTCGTCGTGCCAAGCCTTGTACCAGGAGCTCTTATCAACTTCATGCTCCTTCTCAACAACCAGGGGGACCGTTTCGCGATTCCGGAGCCGGACAACCATCTGGACTTCTCGACACCGGCGCTCAATCAGCAGGCCCGTGTAGACATCATCAGGGTCACTTCCGATCCGTTTAGTCTCAGTAGTTCTGATGTTCTGATGAATCTCTATCAGACGGAGGTCGGAGACCCGCTCGTGTCCGGATATAACGCTTTCGTCTTCAATATCACGCCTCTTCTACAAGCTCATGCAGGGGAAACATTACGTCTGCGTTTCGCCGAGACAGACAACGTAGCGACGTTTAACCTCGGTGTGGATGCGGTAGACGTCAACGTGACGGCGGGCGCCATTCCTAAACCATCGATGTTCGTTCCGGCCGGAGCATCGATGCTGATCCTGGTCCTGACGCTGAAGCGGAGAAAATGATGTGCTTTAATCACATCGATGGGATTCGATCAATATCATGAGCCGCCTTCGGAACTGTCGGAGGAAGTGCGGACGTTCGCCCGCATGATTACTTCGGTAATCGAAGAGGCGGAAGCAATCAGCTGGTACGAGCAGAGGATCGCCATTGAGAAGGACGCCGAGGCCAAAGCGATCATGCAGAACGCTCAGCAGGAAGAGTTCAAGCATTTCGGCATGGACCTCGAGTTTCTGCTGCGAAAGAAGCCCATCTGGCGCCAAGTTCTGCAAGGCATTCTCTTCCAGCCGGGAGACATTGTCGAGAACGGCGAGAAGGCGGAAGACGGAGCGAAGTAAGAAACTACTGCGCCGCGCGCACCGGGATGTACAAGGTCTGTGAGTTCGATGCGCCGGAGAGCGTGACCGAAAGCGGCACGTCACCTGTCGAGCCGGTTGCCGGGACGGTCAGATTGAATTGGTAGAGGCCCACCAGACCAGGAGCCAACCCCGCATACTGCACAGGCGCAGTGGCTTCGCCGATCTTGATCTCGATCGGCGTGGTTATTGCTGCTGTGCTCTCTACAACCTGTCCCGCAATCGGTATGCTGCTCGGATTGACCGGGCCGAAACCGACTCCGTATAGCACCAATGTCTCGCCTGGGATTGCCGGCGAGGAAGGAACGCCCTCGATGCTTCCATTGCTCACGAACGTTCCATCGCGATGGACGGCGACCACATACTGACGATCGCCTACCTTGAAACTTGCCGGCGCGAGCAGTCCGCCGGCGACGGCTCTAATCGATAAGCTTCCGGAGGCAATTGCCCGTCCTTGATAACTGAGGACTACAGGCTGGTTTTCGCCGACTGCAGCGTCGGCGGGAACCTGCACATTCACCTGCCCTGCACTGATGTAGCTCACGAAGGCGGGCCTGCCTCCGACTGTGACGCTTATTTCGTCGAGTGAGGTGGGGGCGGCGCTGCCCGTGAAATCGGCCGTGGTCCACTCGCGGCTTGTCTCGCCGGACAGTGTCGGTCCGTATATTTCTATGTAGGAACCTGGCGCTGCCACTGCGAACGAGCCAAAGCCGCTCGCTCCGCGAATAGTCGCCAGAGAAGTGATTGAGCGAACCAGGATAACGTTCGAATCCTGGATCTGGCCGCCGGTGTAATTCACAAGCGGGAGTTGATCGAAAGGGGATCCGGCATTCACCACACGTTGCGCGGCAATTCGATCCATAACTGTATTGCTCGCAGTATTGATAACTCGGCCGAAAACAGTAAATCCACCGTTCTGATTATTCAAATTTGACGAATTATTCGCCAGGTTGAAGAACCACTGATTTGTAGCGCTGTCAGGATTCCCGTCGACCTTAGCCATTGCGAGTGTGCCCCTGGTGTTCGACAAGCTGTATTCGTTACGGACTGCAGGGTCAGGGGGAATTTCCACCGGAGTACGGTCCACCCATTGATAGCCGCCACCCTGAATGATAAAGCCAGGAACCGACCGGTGAATCAATGAGTTCGTAAACGACCCTTTATTGACGTAATTCAGGAAGTTCGCAACAGTAAGTGGCGCCGATTCCGGCAAAAGCATGACATCAATTTGCCCGATGCCGGGCTGAAATTGAAATCGCACGGCGGGCCCTGTTACTTTTTGACCAAAAAGGACAGAGGTAGAGCAGAGGAACAGGGCAGCAGCCCCGGCAAGGCGGGATTTCATAAGGACTAACTTAGATTTTACCGCGGGCTTTAGGCCAACCGGTCGCGGCTCTTGACAATTACTTTGTCCGAGAACTTTCCTCATCAGGCGAGCCTTCGCAATATTCACCCGTCTGAAGCACAGTTAGTCCCTCACGTCATTCGACACTTAACCAAGTGGTTGCGTATCACGAAGAGTGGTTTCTTCGATCGCAAGCTTACCGCGGGTGAAATCAAATCGGGTCAGTGATACCGCCGATTCGTCTTCCGTCCAGAAATGTTTGATCGGACCAAACACGGTTTGCAGTTCGTCGCTCGTGCATGTCGGCAGATAAACACGAAGCACGCGTGGATCGTAGTAGCGGAACAGAAGAATTTGCCCACTATAACTTCGCACTCGCAAAAAGGTACGCAGATGCCGGCGCAACCGTTCCATCCGCGTCTCCGATTTCACGAATATCCCCCACGACTGACCCCAGGAGCGCTCAATTAATGAACGCGTCGCTTTATCCTCAAACTCCAGTTGCACGAGATGAGGAGCCGCCACTTCCAGATCAAACGGAATCTCGCCGCTATAGAGGCAAGAATAGTTGAAATGCGAATTAACAAGGTCGGAATAGATCCGACGATCGCGAGCCAGGTCGATGATCATGTAGACATCGCGATTACTGCCGTAGGGCCAAAACTGCTTCTCGATTCGCTCGATGTCGATCTTCAAGCCGCGCCCCGTTCCCGCTCAGTCCGCTCGCGTTCACAGACTTCGCAGAAGGGGACCCCTTCTTCCGCAGCCTGCGTCAGGGTCGCGGCCTGGCTTGCTCCCGTATGGTCCGAATCGAAGGTATTCGATTCCGGATCTTCTCTGTCCGGCGTTGCTGGAGCCGATGCGGGAGGAGGGGGAGCCACGGCTTCCTGCGTGCCCTCAGAGTGGCCCGAAATCGCGTGATAAACAGGGATCAAACGTCCGGATTCCAACGCCGCTTCGATTGCGCCCAGGAACGATACATCGTTGAGATGCGCATAATCCGGAACACCCGTTGCAGTTGTCAGGCGCTCGCGAAGTTTCCGGATTTCGATCTCGTGAGCCTCGCGCTCATGTTTGGCCTTGGGAGACGCAGCCGACGTCTTTGCACTCTCGGTCAGCCTCTGGCGGCTCTGGAGTTTGTGTATCCAAAGTGTCGCCTGAGCCATATCGAGCGCTATGTGCAGGTTATTCCTGCTCAGCAGCAGAACGGACTGCCAGCGGGATTCAAGAAGCGTCCCGCTCCCTGGCCATCGTTCGACCCCACGATCCTCGACAAGAATCAGTCGACCAGTGCTGATGAGCCTGGCGGTCCGCTCGATAACTTCATTGGCCGGCATGCGCCAAACGTCGCCTGCCGACACCCGCTCAGCCAACAGTCCCTTTAAGGTCCGAACGCCATCGGAGTCCAGACGGAGGGTCAGGAGAAAACGTAAAGCAGTGAGATAAGACCAGGAGGCCGTGCCACGATAACGCCAAAAAACCTCGAGGGCGGTTCCTTCATGCGTTTTCACGATCATAGGCAAGCGGTCCAAGGAGGCAGGACAGCAACCTCGATTCTACTGCACCGAACGCGGGATCTGCCTACCGAAACAGAAGCGGAGCCGTCTCCACGAGCAGTTTGCGCCAAACGGGATAAGTGTGTCCGCCCTCAGTTTCGTGGAATTTCGTATCGATGCCGTTGCTGCGAAGTGTTTCTGAAAGCTCTTTTGCCCTCGCCGCCACAGGGTCCTGTGTTCCAACACCCACCCACATGAGATCGAGCTTTTTGGCGCCCTTAGCGTCGGCTACAAAGGACTTGTATCTAGCCTCGAAATCCGAGCTGGACATACCGGCTCCGAACACACCGATTGTGGCGAATCGGTCGAGATGCCGCAGGCCAATCTGAAGAGCCTGACTGCCTCCCATCGACAGGCCCACGACCGCGTGATTTTTCCGGCCCGAAGCGACGCGATACTTCGACTCCATCATCGGCATTACTTCCTTCATCAAGTACTGCTCGAATTTCTCGTTGTTGCTCGGTTGACCCTCAGCCGGACGAGCTCCAAAAGGCAAAGCATGACCCCATGGCATCACGACGATCATGGGAACCGCCTTCTTTTCAGCCTGAAAATTATCGAGGATAAGGTTTGCATTACCGGCCATGGTCCATCCGGCAGCTAAATCATTACTTCCGTGCAAAAGGTACAACACCGGGTAGCGCGCACTTCGATCCTTGTCGTAACCGGGCGGTGTATAAACAAAAACCTGCCTGGCCGCGCTGTCGAGCACACCCGACTGATGCCAGTTGACCTCGACGCGGCCGTGAGGAACATCCCGAAACTCCCACAGTTGGCCTCCTGGCACCTGGACCATGCTTGCCGAAGTTCTGGCTCGAAGTTTCACAAGCGGGTTGATGGGGTCGGTCATGGTTACGCCATCGACATTGAATACATATATGTAGATGTTCGCCGGCACCGGCCCTACGGTGACGCTCCATAAACCTTTGTCATCTTTCGTGAGCGGTTGCGGTTTGTTCAGGTTCCACTCGCCAAGCACTGCTACGGACGACGCCTTCGGCGCTTCGAGACGAAACGTGATCGTCTTGTCCGGATGTACTTCCGGCGACTGGAGTAGCGCTTGCGCCATGGAGACGCAAGCCAAACAGGCCGTAGCGACCACCAAAGACAACGGTTTGTTCATGACGCTGATCTTATCCGATCCTTGTCGAGATCTCTACCCAGGATTTGGACCGTTCGGATGCAAACATCGCTTCAATCACAACCATATTGGCCAGGGAATCTTCCAGTGGAGTAGGCACCTCTCCCTGCCCTCGAACTGCCCTGGAGAACATGTCACCTTGCAGCGTGTATTGGTCGCAAATGCCGAACTCCTCAGTGCGAATACCGGCTCCCTCATCGACAAAGATACGTGTAGGTTTATCGGGAGGCGCGTTGAACGGGATTTCGATTTCGACTCGTCCGGTAGTGCCGAGGATCTGGACACGTTGGAATGGGGTCATCTGTGTGCTGCACGTAAATACTGACTGGCCGGCGCCGAAGTCGAGTGTTCCGGACATAAGCCTGTCGACACGCATCTCAGGATCACGCTCGAACGCTCCGATCACGCGCAAAGGTTCCGTACCGAACAGAAATCTGGAGATCTGCACTGGGTAGCACCCGATGTCCATGAGTGCGCCACCGCCCCATTCCTCGACATTCCGTATGTTTTGAGGATCGCGATTGAAGTAACTGAACGCCGACAGGATCGACCTCAAGTCGCCAATCGCTCCCGTGCGGATCAATTCGCGGGCGCGAAGCCACTGGGGATGCGTTCGAACCATGAACGCCTCGCTGATTTTCACTCCCGTCCGATCGCGGACAGCGATTAACTCGCGGCACTCCTGGGAGCTAAGACCGATCGGCTTCTCGCACAGTACGTGCTTTCCTGCTTCGGCCGCGCGAATCGACCACGGCACGTGCAGATGATTCGGCAGAGGGTTATAGATCGCCTCAATCTCCGGATCTGTCAGCAGGTCCTCGTAGGATCTGTATGCCCGTTGAATGCCGAGGCTGTCGGCAGCTTTTTTTGCTTTCTCGGCATCCCGGGAACTGATGGCGATCACATCGGACCAACCGCCGCGCTGCATACCAGGAATGACCTTAACCAGAGCGATCTTCGCGGTGCCTAAGACACCCCACTTCACCATCTCCCGCATAGCCGTTACAGTTTCTCACGAACGCGAGCTACTGTTTCGGATAATTTAGCGACGCCTTGATCTCGGCAATCAGTTGCAGGTGACGCTCGTTGTGAGCTGGTATCGCCAACAGCATCTGGTAGACGTCGACCGGCATCGCTACAGGTCCGTACTTCACGAAACTGTTCGCTGCTCAGTTCCAATCAACCTCCACAACGGCGGCCTTGGACGATCGAAGAAGCCCTGTATCCAATGACTCGGACGGAGTCAGTTCTTTTTGATTTTCGCGATCTGTGGATTTTGGGCTATTTTGCGAAACGGACCGAATCCCAGAATCGGACAGTTCCACGGGGTCAGGTTGCTCGGGCTGCCGGCTGAGCGGCGCTGCGGAGCCGGCTGCGGCGACCAACGGTTTTGGGTCAGGGCTCGTTCGCTGACGCGCGCGTTGCAGCCGCATCAGGGCATCGAGGGTGCGGAAGAAATCCCGGGAGATGGCTCCGTCGTAACGGAGGAAGGCGCGCCATCGCTCCTCTGGATTCTTCATGAAGGCCACGGCAATGGCGTTGTGCGGATTGAGATTTTCCGGGCAGTCTTCGACGATTTTCCTGGCGAGAGCGCGCTCGGTGCCGGCGGTGATGTTGAGTATGCCGGTCTCGACGCGACGGGAACGGAGACTTCGCCAGTGGGCTTGTGCCAGGCGAAGCACGAGCGCTTCTTCGGTGGCGTCCTGAGGTTGGAATGACTCGCGGAAGCCGTGGAGGACTTCTTCGTATTCGTGCTGATGTTCCTCGGGCAGGACCACGAGCGTTGTGGAAGTCAGGCCATGCTTGATGGTGTTGAGGCGGCTGCGTTGTTTGCCGGCTTCGGTGCTGGGTCCACCTTTGCTGCCGTTGCGACGATTGGCCGCGCGTTGTCGTTCTGATGCCATAGGATTTTGTTTGTAAAAAGAAATGGAGCGAGCGCTTCAAGTTGAGCGCTCGCTCCTGTCATGATCTTCGCATGGGGAATTGCGGCTGGAAGGGAGTGTTGGAGTTAAGTGGTTGGAAAGAGGCGAAATATATCGTGGTGAGTGCCGTCAATGACTTGCAAAAATCGGCGCAAATGGGGTTGATTTCAGTAGCAGTATGTGCCTTGGGGGCGCAAACTACGCTGAAATAATCGTGCTGAGGGATTTTGGACATGTCTTGGGCCACGCCGCGACTTGGACTACGGAAGCGGGACAGGGACTTTGTTGGTCTTAAATGGCGAGTTTCAGGATTTGATCGACGGTTAGAGCCAGAACGCCAAACATTAGATGAGCCATGACCTTTGCTGGACCGCGAACGCGAACATTGCGCGCTCCAAACTCATCCTTCAGCCGCGCATAGACGCGCTCCACTGCAGTTCGTTCCCGATAGCGATCCTGTTGCGCCCAAGTCAGCTGCGGGGTTTGCTTTGCCGGAAACACTTTAGGAAGGATCGATTTCGACTTGCCTGCCCGGCGAGCGTGTGGCTGTACGATAGGCACGTGTCCCAGACTGCGTGAATGCTCCAACACAGCGCCAGCATCATAGGCCGTGTCCATTAAATCGTAGAGCGAAGTAACCCGCTTATACGTCATCGTCATCAAAGGAATAGCGACATTGACGTCATGAACATTGGCGCCGGTCAGAATCGCGCTGATCGGAATTTGTCCATCCGCTACGTCGGTATGGAGTTTAAACCCACGCCAGTATTGCTGGTTTCCATCGGACGATGTCTTGACTCCGATGGCGCATTGCCAGACAAACCCGCCAACATCGCGGGTAAGTTCATGTGTCGTTGTCGTTCGATCAACGTTCCTCGTTCGGCTGCCTTGGCTTGCTTTGGCTTCGGGCCGCGTTTTTTCTTCTTGCAGGGTTCCGGTGGCGGACCGGGGAATCGTTCCCGCGCCACGATGGCTGTCGAGTCACGCGAGATATGTCCGATCAATCGTTGTTTCTGGGTCGAACGGATCAGCGTCTCGTGCAGTTTCTGTGGTAGTTCCGTGCTGGCAAACTCGGCGAAAGCGCGGGAGAATGTGGACTCATGAGGCAGTTGGCTGGCTTGATTCCAGCCGCACAGCCGGCGCAATTGCGCATTATTGCCGAGTTCCTCGATCAACTGACGCGTTGTGGAGAGATTGTAAATCGCCTTGGCAATCAAGGCGGCTGCCAAGGCGCTGCGGTTTTCAAAGGACGGCCCAGGCTCTGCCTTCCGCCGATCCAAGGCCCAAATGGTGTCATTGCCAGCACCCGCACCAATAGTTGAGCTTTCGGGCTGAGTGAGCCCGTTTCTTCTGCTAGCACTGGAAACAGCGAAGTTTGCAGTACGTGCGCGAAGTTCAGGATCTGTTGTCGAAGTGTTGTAATCTGCATGAGGGCTCCCGGAGGTCTTTTAGCGTGAGAACTTTAGGATACTTCGCGCGAGCCCTCTATTCAAACAGAAACCCTACACAATGTTTTAATTCAACCCTTTATTTTGCAAGTCCCTCCCGTAAACGGTTCGCCG
>CAWJQP010000018.1:0-143828 GCA_963844855.1 Bryobacteraceae bacterium | reverse complement strand
GACTGAGCATACTCTCCGAGAGGCCTGCAAGGAGTTTCCTCGGTGGCTCCGCCGCTGGTCACCGGCATCAAGGGATAGCGTTGCCCGTCGAGAAGGAGACAATGCGCGAGGACCGATAACGCTCAGCCACGGAGCCAGGGAGAAAGGTGTTCATGGCCCAGGTGACGTGCTCGGATCCGGTTGTACCGAACTTCATCGCTGCCATGAAGATGACGTGAGGCGCATCACAGCCGGTAAAGAATGTCGTGCTCTAGTAGGTCGGCGGCAATGGTTTTCACGCCTGCAGCTTCCAGACGTTCCCGAGCGCTCGATGAACTGTATCGAGCAACGGCGATGACTTCGTGCGCGCCTGCGCGTTTGGCCCTGATTGCCAGCGACGGTCCCATCTTACCGCCGGCGCCAAGAATCAGAATTGGTCCTTCCAGGGCGTTATTGCGGCTTCGTCCTTTGCGGTCGGGCGGGAGAGGAGTTCTTCTAGTTCATCTTCATTGCGCATGTTTGTTTGTGATCAGCCAGCTTCGAATCCTGCTATTGCGTATACCATGTCCTTGACTCCGCGTGACGATTGTCCCGAAGACATCCGTTTGAGACGCCGCGCCGGCGCAAACCCCTACTCTTTGGCGAGCACTATGGCCGGTTGTTCCCGGAAGAATATCCCAAAGCCAAGGCTCGCCGCGTTTCGTTGTGAGGACCGAACGAATAACTCTGGAAGCACTTTCCCGTCACGGCCGCGCAGGGCCGAGATGATTTGCGTTTGCGCCAGGACGGCACATGGCGAATGCTCCACCCCCGATCATCGACTTGCCTAGGCGAGGTTCAGGAATCGGGAGTGGTCGGCTCCGAAAGCGGTACCGTCGAGTTGGTAAAAAGGAAGGGACCCCCTTCGGCTCCAGTCGGAGGCGTGACTTCAGGGTTGCCTCGCCAGCGCTCAATCGGCTGCTCGTCTTCGAAGCCGAGGCTTTCGTAAAGGGGGCGGCCTTGGTCGGTGGCGTCAAGCTTGACGGTGGATATTCCGCGGACCCTTGAAAGCTCGAGAGCTGCGGTCACGAGACGACGGGCGTATCCGCGACGCTGATGGTCAGAGTGCGTGAGAACCATGCCGACCCAAGCCAGTTGACGACCGTAATAAGCAGTGTAGTGGTTGCGACGATCCGATCATCGTCCTCGATGCAAAAGCAGCCATTAGGCTCGAGGGTTATCATCCGTTCCCAGTCGGAGGGAGTTTGATTCCAACCTGCGGAGGCGGAGAGGTCGCAGCAGGCTGGGATGTCTGCAATGGTCAGGAGTCGCATTCCCAACGCTAGTGGCCGCTTGCGGCTAACGCGCTCAGCGTCTCGAAATCCCAGGTCTTTCCTTGATGGAGACGCTGCGCGAGAGCGCTTCGTATGTCAGGCAGGTCGATCATCGAAAGTATGTTGGGGAAGAAGTTCGCGAAAGGTTCATTGTAATCTTCTGATTCAAGGAGACTCGCGTACGACTGAAGGCCGCGGGCCGTGTAAAGTCGCCAGATAGACGGATTCAGCATCGTTGCGAAGAGGGCAGGCACAGTTAGCTGATCTAGCGCGGCGAGGAGGATAGGCTCCTTCGTATATTTGCGCATAGCTCCGACAATTGCGAGGATGTCGGCCACTCTCTGATGAAGCATGGGATGGCCAAGCATCAAAGAAGCCCAAGCATAGGAATCTTCTTCGGCATGGCGCCGCGTATAGAAAGGATTGCCTCGTCCTACCTCCGGCCAGAGATCGCCGATGCCGCGGATATCGAAGGCTGCGACAACGCGTCCCGAAGCGGCGAGTTTCGGATAGAGATCGTCTTCCCTCCAGTGCGCGTTGCGGCCTCGTGGCTCAAGCACGATGATGACACCCGTGGGCTCGCTTCGAGGCTTGAAGATGTAGCCGGGTAGGTACATCTCCGCGGAGACTTGTACTTCAACGGCTTCAATTGCGCCAGTCTCTCCTCTGGCTGTCCCTAGAACGTTTATGGAGGTGTTCTTCGGGATAGGGATGTCGAGCGGATTGACGAAATCGGGGCGCTTGAGGTTTGCGGCTCGTTCGCGGGCAAGAGACAGCGGCGTCTTGCTCTTGAAGTCGCGAACGACGTTGCCGGTGGGACCAACGTAAAGTTGATTATCAGGCTCGGGCTTGACCGGCGGCTCCTGTGTGATGCGAGCGCTCGAATTCTTCAGCGTTCTCTCAAAGAAGCTATAGACCTGAAGACGCATGTCTTGAGAGAGCGCGTGGGGAAGCGGTGTTTCATACCACTCGAGCGAGGCTTCCTTCCCAAGTGTGCGGTAAATGTTTTTGAGTCTTGTGAACTCTGCGCGACCGTCACTGAGGTAATTCGGCGAGTACGTCCCGAAGTAATCCCGCGCGCTGACAGTGATCAGCATCGGCTTCGGCGCCATGGGATAGACGAGATCCCAGCGATCGAAGCCTAAGGGTCCGGCGTTGATGAAGTCCTGTTCGGCGTCATCCACCGAGCCGGGCGGATTGAAGTTCTCTGTAGCGAAATTCTCGGTATTGCCCGAAGAGACTGCGGCAGATGCCAGCCGGTTATCGACTGCGATGAGGAACATCGTGAGAGTGCCGCCGCCGGACTGGCCGGTGGAGGCGAGGCGAGTCTTGTCAACCAATGGGTGCGAAGCGAGAACGTCGAGGCTGCGGACTGCATCCCAAGCTTGCATTCGGGTTGCAGTATCGCCAACGAGGAGCATTTGCTTGCCGGGTCTGGTGTGCTCATCGTCCGCCGAGCCGAGCCTTGTGAGGACGCCGCCGTTCGGTTGAGGATAGTATGTTCGTTCGCCTTGACCCATGGGATCGAACGCGAGAACCAAATAGCCGAGTTGGGCGAGAGACTGGCAGCACTTCTGGTATGGCTCCGCAGCCTTGCCATTGAGGCTGTGACCCATCTGGAACAAGACGCCCGGAAAAGGCGGCTTATGGTTCTTCGGGATATAGAGATTGGCAGGAATGTGAAGACCGGGCTGACTTTCGTATACGAGCTTCTCGACACGATAGGCAGGCCTGTCGAAGGCGCCCGTTGTCCTGACGTTCAACGGTGTGCTGTCCGGCTTTCCACCTGTGAGCTTCCAGAAAGTATCGGTAACCCATCGTTGCCGCTCCGCGATTGCTGCAGGAGTGGTGAGTTTCGCCAGGTCGGCATTGCGCTTTGCATGGGCTTCGCGCGCAAGCCTTGCGACGTAGTCGGGAAGACATCGCGCGTATTGGCGATAGCGGATCTCTGCGCGAGTGTTGAGGGCGCCGAGAGCGAGGGTGAGTGCGGTACGTCGGGTCACTTTAGAAGACTATACGCCAGCCTGACCTTAGAGGCAGGGTATCATGCTGCAATTCCGTCTATTGCCTGTAGGCGCGGGTTTGCGGAAGGTAGCGCGATAGCAGTTCGCGGAAATCCTCTCCCGTTGAATGAGTCAGACCTCGCTGGCATACACCCACGCCGTGGCCTTCGCCTCTTCCATCCACGATAACGTCGTTCCCAGCAAGTCGAGCTTTGTAGTTGTTACTGGGAAGGGCGCTCCAGCCAAGTTGTCGAGTTATGGTCAAGCGCAACGTTTCCGATGGGTCCGTCAGAATGGGCCGGGCAATGTCGGCAGGGAGCGTGCGATTCCACACCGGGCTTTCTTGGCGGCAGGGCTCGCACACGATGGAGAAATATGGGTATGGATCGGCGCTGAGGCCGACTTGTTCGGCGGTCTTCGTTTCTCCGCCGCAACTTGCGTGATACATCGCGGCGAACGGTCGATCTTTGTAGGTGACTACGATGCCATCGGTTTCTTTGGTGGCAGCGAAAGCGGGATGGGTTTCGGCTACGGTTTCTCGTCGCCACTGACAGTGTGTTGTGTCGCAGAAGTCGTACGGTCCGTGGCGACGACCGCCGGCCAGGTAATAGCTCCGCGCTAAGACAGCCATGGCCTTGAGCGCTTCGTTTGGCGCCTCGCGAGTCATCTCGGCCGCAACTGCCGCGGCGACGGCGGATTCGAGATCGACCAGAATGATGGGCTCCAGCCGGGCAGCGACTGCGGTCACTTCCAATCGACCAGTGAACTTGCGGTCGATCTTGCCTTCTATGCCGAGACTGAATTCGACGGGCGCCCCACCACGTCCCGAGATCTTTACAGATCTGGATGCGGTGAGTTGCTGCTGCGCAAAGAGGTCGACTTCGGCGCCGGCAGCCCGGAGGCCGGCGACCTGTCCTGGATTCAGGAAGAATACTCGTTGGCCAGCTTGGACCCATAGAACTTGCGTCGAGCGGACGGTGACGCGCTCAGGCCGGAATAGGCTGAGAACTCCGATTCGGAGATCGGCCGCCAGCAGCGGGAGAGCAAGGAATGCAACGGCCAGTCTATTTGCCATCACGTAGAACCGTCAGCATGTCTCCGGCGGTCTTTGCCGCCACGGCTCCACTGACACCATGCACTTGGATTAGCATCATGTATTTCGGAGCTTCCGGCGGGTAAAGTATCGCAACATATCCATCGCCGGGAGCTTTGTGTTTGTGGCTGCACGGCGCCGTTCCAGTTTTGGCGAGTGCGTCGATGCCGAGTAGCTTCGCGGTGCCCCTCTTGACGCTCGCTCGCATACCCGCGCGGATCGTGCCGGCTTCGGGATCGTGGGCGAGCGCAGCGTAAGCTCGCGCGATTACGCTCGGCGCGATGGGCCACTCAGAGCCGAGGCCGATGAGAGTCTCGGGAGTTGGGGATGAGGGCGGTTCCAAGTATCTGACGTTTCCAGTCACCTTCTGAAGGAAGTAGGAGTTGCAGGATTGGGCAATAGCTTCGATGTAGTCGACACTGCCGTGTCCTTGCGGGAGCCAGCATTGCGCGGGATTGCAAAGGGTCTTGGCATCTCTTTGGGTAAGGAGGAAGGGTTTGGTGAGGGAGCCTAGAGGAATAGGCCGGTCAGAATCCGGCCAGCGGGCACCGATGATTTCGTTACTGTCGATATCGATGAGCAGGAATTGAGCGGCCGGGAAGTTGCGCTGCAGAATCCGGCCGACAGTTTGATCAAACAGCGTCGGCGCGAACAGTAGTAATGGCGCCAGCCACGTCATTGCTTGAGACGATAGAGCATCTGTTGTGTCACTCGCCTGCCATCGTCATGCGTGACGATGGATGCTGATTCTACGCGACTCAGGACGTTGCCTAGGCTGGCAACATTCTGCGAGAAGAATCGTGGGCCTTCACTGTTGTCAGAGCTAGCGGCATCGATCTGGGTCATCATGCGCGTGAATGGCGCGAGTTCACGCCCGTGCAGATAACGCGCCGTGTAGGCAGCGCCAGTGCCTGACGGAGCTGAACCGAGTTGCGCAACGATGCGCTGCAACATTGCTGCGCTATCGGACAAAACAAGAATGCGGCCCTGCCGATGAACATGAACGTCCGGGAGCGTCACCGCGGGCCAGTCGGATGCAGCCAATAGAGCTACAGCCGAATCGCTGCGCACGAAGACGCCATCTGCTGATGGGCGGCTGCTTTGCACTTGCAGCATTGCTTGCACCCCTGCGGCGTCGATGACTGGGCGAAGCGCGGCGATCGCATTGGTCTCATCTATTTCGAGCGCAGCTTGATCGATTCGTGTTTCAAGGTCCGATGCGTTCCCGGCGAGATCGTCCGGATTCGCTGCTTCGGGCGCAGATCGCGAAGGAGGCGCGTCTGAGTTGCTCTGGAGAATATCGAGGATCTGCGCGGAGCTGGGCTCTGCCCATGCCTTCACGAGTCCAGCGTCGGCAGGAGCCCAGGCGAGGACTTGGGCAACCGGCTGTTCTGACGGAGGCGTTGTCTGCGTCTCGCGAATAAAGGCGCGCTCTTCGCGTATCTGGCGAGGTTCGCGGAAGAGATCGATCACTCCGGCGCTGAATGGCCTCAGCTCGCTTGCATTTCGTTGGATCCAATAGGACCGGAAGTATGGAGTCTTGAGCAAACCGGGCATGTTCAAAGCGATGCGTACTTCGCCTGGGTTGGTCGAGGCCGCGGCGATGCTCGCATACCAACGATCCTGCGCGAGTGGCGCCGATTGCTGCTTGGCGTGAAGGGCAAGGGCGTTCGCGACAAGCTCGCCACGGGTTGCGAGGAAAAGCAGCCCGTCTACTGTGCCGAAAGCGGCGACACGCTTATTCGTGCCGGCACGTACATAGTACGTAATGCCGGCCGACTCGCGACTTTCGTACGCTTTGCTTTGTGCAAAGGGTGTGCTGGTAAGAATACGCGCTGAAGGCATGCGAGTTACGTATAGGAATTCAAGTTCGCCGATATCGTAGATCGCGATTGCCGACTGGCCGCCCGCGATCGAGTTCACCAGTGACATGTCCGGAGCGAAGCCTGCTGCTTCGGCGAACTGCTCCTGCGCTTCACCGAGCCGCATAAATAGGCGTGTGCGGGAGAAAACTTCATGATTGACGCTCGCAAGCCAGAGCTTCTTTTCCTGCGACGTACCCCAATCGCGCAGGAGGGCTGAGAAATCGCGAGCCTCGACATAGACAAGCCCTCCACTTGGAAATACCGTGGAGAGGCTGTTTGGCGCAGTTGTGCTCTGGGCGATCACCCAGATTGCCGTTGCGGCCAACGCTACGATTGTTATTCGCTTCTTCATACGCGGGGCCTCACCGGTTGCGTCTGATCGACACCGTCGTGGACGCGTGGCATGCGCTGTGTGTTCTCTCTGCGGCGCTGTAGTTCGGCGTCAATGGTGGCTGTTTGAGCTTTGTCTTCCGTTAAGACGAAAAACTGCCGTGCTCGTTCCAACTCGCCGAGTTTGCGGTAGGCGGTCGCCATCTCCCGATTAATTGCGACGGGAACACTTTCTCGAAAGACAGCGGTCGCGTGCTCGAATTGATTTGCCTGGTAGTGTGTTCGGAATAACTCGAGCTTGGGATCGGCTGGTACGGGATCGATCGCTATTGCGTCGCGTAACAAGCGAACTCGAATTACTGGATCGTTTGTCTGCGTGGCGGCCTTTAGACGAGCGTGGAAGTAATACGGCTGCTCGATGCTGGCAGAAGTTGCGGACGCGAGAACATCGAGTTCGCCGGAGCCCAAGCCGGACCCGCCTGTCGGCGCGAGGGCTCTTGCGACTGCGACGCGCGACGAATAACGCGCCTGACTATTGGCGGCGAGGCTTCGCAGTGCTGCGGCATCGGATCTTGCAATCGCCCGTTGGATTGCGGATTCGTGATCCCAGGGCGCGGCCTTTGCGCGAGCCTCCCAAAACTCAAGCGCCTCCGTCTTGCGGTTGAATCGTCCGAGTAACTCTGCGGCGAGCGTCAATGTTTCGAACGGCTCGCCCGCTACGAGTGTCATGCGACGAAGTAGAGCTAGCGCTCCGGCGGCATCATTCGATTCCAGCCTGACTTCTGCCAGTCCGAGAAAGTTCGAAGGGTCAAGGTTATTGGCATCGAGCTCTCGTGTGTAGAGTACTTCAAGAAGACGGCGTGCGGATGCGGCATCACCGGCCAGCCGGAGATTCGCTGCGGCCTGCTTCAACTGTTCTGATTCGATGTCGTCGCGTTTGAGAATTGGTTCGAGCTTGCCGGTGGCCGCCGCGACCTGGATTTCGATCGGGATCAGGCCACTGCCAGCCATTCCGTCACGAAGGCCTTGCGGGAGAGCTTCGATCGATGCAGCCGCCTTGGCGTATTGCTTGGACGCCAAGAGTGAGCGGAGATAACGCAGTTCGTACTCCTGCAAGCGCCAGCGAGCATCGTTACGATCATCACCCGCGCGGCGCTCGGCTTCACGGCGCGCCAGATCGAGGAGCTTCCCATAAAGGACCTCCCGTTCCGCGATGCCGATGATCTCATCGTCGGTTATTGAGGCTAGGAACTGACTCGATTCGGCGGCGGCGCCGCTGAGGTCGGAGACCCACTGGGCTGCTGCCGCTGGGTTCGGTGATGCTTTCCAGATCGCGGCTAACAGCGGTTCGAATCGATACGTGGCATTACGGCGAATATAAGTACGAAGAAGTTTGTCGATCTCCGGACGCAGGGCAGGTCCTGCGTGCTCGATTGTATTTGAAACCCCTGACCAGAAAGTCTCCGGAACACGGCCGTTCTGAATCTCGGTCCAGAGACGAAGAGCCTGACGCCAATGCTCCTGAGCTTCGGCCGGTTTGTTCTGAGATGCATAAATCTCAGCCATTCGATTGTGAGTTTCGGCGGAATTCGGGTCGAGTTGGAGAGCCCGGGCGTATTCCTCAAGGGCTTTTGCGGGAACTTTTGAGATGCGGTAGTGGTCGCCCAGATTGATGTAGGAAGTGGCTGATGCTGGGCGACCTTCCAGCTCGGACCCGAGGAAGTCTTCCGAGCCCGTGAACTCGCCAAAGCGCGCGCCGTAATAAAACCACACATCGCCGTAGAGTTGCTGGGCACGTTCCGGCTTTGCGCTGATCTGTTCTCCTATCGTTCGGGGCCCAAGAGCCTCGTTAAAGGCGGCTGTGATGGCGGGATCACGCCGGTTGAAATAGACGCCGGTGAGAGCGGTATAAGCTCGCCCCCACACGGGTTGATGCTTGGCAGCCCTCGTAGAAATGATGCGAAGCGCTAGAGCCGGATCTTCGACGCGATAAGCAAGATTGATGACGGCATCGCGAAGCGCAGTATTGCTGACGCTGCCGGCCTGCGCGAACCGGTCAGGCGCGACCTTGTACAGCAGTTCTGCATAACGATTCGGGTCCGGCACATTGCCGTTTTGAAATAGCAATTGACGGGCACGCAACTCGGCCGTCGGATTTGCTGTAAGACCCCAATTGTTCGCCGCCTGGATCAGCAACTGGTCCCGTTGATCATTGGCAGGTAGTGCTTTCCAGTAGCCCTCTAATTGGCCGGCCAATTCGGCGTACCGCAAGCGCTGCTGCTGGATCTGGATTAACTGCTGTCCTTCCGCGCCCAAGGCGAGACTCGCATCTGCGCTTATCCGCGCATGCAGGTCGCGAACCGCCACATCGTGCAATCCGGCTGCAAGAGCGAATCTGGATTTGCTTTCGAGGGGTAACTTCAGGAGCCAATCGCCGAACGCGGTATTCTCTTCGGGCGTGAAGAATTCGCGAACGACTTGTGCGGCTGCGTAAATCTCTTCGTCCGAGGCCAAGCCGGTATACTGCCGAAGCCGTGTTGCGATTCTGGCGATCAGAGAGGCGCCCGCTTCGGGATCGAGCTTCCGTCCGTCGACTGCATACTGCTGCGCTTCCTGTAAATATCCCCATTGCTCCAGCTTGCCCGCGATCTCGAAGTAGGCTTCCGCCTTTGCCGCTTTGCCTTCGATGAAAGCAGTACGAAGCGCGGCGATAGCCTCTGTTTTCTGGCCAAGGCGCGCACGGTTCTCAGCGACCTTTACCATCATTTGCGGATCTTTGTACAGCAGATCGTAAAGCTTGGAGTAAGACGTCGCTGCTTCCTGAAATCGCAGGAGCCGCTCCTCGAGCGCTGCGCGAGAAGCGAGCAAATCGGAACGATCGGGACGGATCGCCAATGCCTTCGTGTAGTTTTCCATCGCCGCCGGAAGATTTTCGAGCGCTGTCTGGGCGCGTGCCAAGACCATGGGCCAGCGTGGATCGCGTGGCGAATCGGTGACTGCTTTGGTGTAGAACGCAGTGAGCCGATTTTCGACGTTGTACTTGCGCGCGTACCGAGCGGCCTCGGCGACGAGCACTCCATCTTCGGGGAACTTTCCGATGATCGCAATATATTCGTCCACCGCCGCCGGATAATCCTTCATGCGCGTCAGCACTGGGATGAGACCACGCCTGAGAGCGCTTTGTTGATCCGGAGTCTTCGCGAGCTTGAGGCGATCAGCGTAGAAGGCGCGAAGTCCTTGATCGTCCCCAGCACGGCCGTAGGTTTCGGCAACAGCGGCGACAAGGTCTGACGCGAGAGGCTCGGCTGAGAGCAAGGGTTGCAGCAGAGCGCGTGCACGTTGATAATCCCCCGCTTCAGTGGCTTTGCGACCCGCCTCTAAAGTGAAGCTACGTTTGAAGGCCGGGTTAGACCGGGATGCTGCCTGTTCCAGCGTATCGACGGCGCGCTTGCGCTCGCCTGTTCGCCAGTAATAATCAACCGTTGATCGAACGACACCCGCGATGTTCGCGTTTTCCTTCGAGACCGTCTCGACTATCTGGCGGGCTGCGGCAAGATCTTTGCGATTTTCCGCCAGACGAGCAAGCGTGAGCCGCAAGCGAGTTCGTTCGACAGGATCGGAAGTAAGACTGGACTGCCGTGTCAGGACTTGCTCGCGGATTTGAGGGAATCCATTACGCTCCGCGACCTGCTCGACACGCGCGAGCAAATCGAAATTGCTGGTCGCGGCCGTTGTCGAAGAAAGCAGCGCTGCAATGTCGTCGCGACGATTTTGTTCTTCGAGGAGAGCAACACGAAGGTTCCAGCCGCTTAGCGTCGGGTTTAGCCCAGCAGCCAGAGAACGTGTTTGGGCCTCTATGGCATCTCGATGCGCAGGACGTGCCGCCAGACGGATCAATCGTCGTCTGGCAGGAGATTCAGGCTCGGCTTGTGCTGCATTGACGTACTCGGTGATGGCTTTTCCGTACTCGCGCTTGTTCTCGTAGATAGCGCCCGCTTCGTAAGCGAGGGTGGCGGGATTGCGCATGCGCTGGCGGGCAGCATCGATCGTTCGAAGGGCGTCGTCGTATAGGTAATAGTCCCAATAGACCGTGGCGGCTTCCCGATAGCCGTCTACACGGCCTGGCTCGATGTCAGAGAGACGATTCCAGAATGGCCGAGCCTTTTCGAACTGTTCCCGATCGGCGTAGATGTCGCCGACAAGTGTCAGAGCTTGTAGATTTCGGGGACTACTCCGACTGAGACGTTCGGCTATGTTTGCGGCGGCATCGGTTTGTCCGAGAGAGCGCAGGAGCGACGACGCTGTGGTATTGATCTCGCGATGAGCCGGGTAGTTCGTGGCAATTGTCTGCATGAGGGGAGCTGCACCCTCGTAATGCGACCGCCAGATCTCGGCGCCCGAGATGAATTCTTTTGCTGCGCGATCTTCGAGAGTTTGCGCCGGACTGGAGCGAAGCGCAGCGATCTCGGCATCGAGCTGACCGGTCGAGGATAAACGCTCAAAGAAGCGGGACCGCAATTCGGGATCGTGATACCAGTGTTGACGCAGCAGCGCCATGTAGGCGTTTGCGTCCTCAGTACCTTTCCTCGTGTACGCCGTTAATAGATTTTTAACGAACACCAGGTCATGCGGAAAGCGCTGATGCGCGTAGAGGTTGATCTGCTTGTACAGAGCTGCATCGAGGTTGGCGCTGGCTATTACCTGCCCGAAATAGGAGTCGAGATCGGTTCCTGAAAATGTTTTGACTATGGACTGGGTGAGGTTTTCGAATGCGGCGGTTTGCCTTTGCCGGAGGTACCAGCGGGCGAGTTCATGGCTCCAGGAAGGCTCCTGAAACTGCTTGACGGCTTCTGTGTAAACCTGCTCGACCTGCGCGGCCATTCGATTCTGATTCAGAAATTCCGCCAGTCTCTCATATAGGCCAGGATCATTCGGGTTGCGGTCAATCTCACGACGGTAGAGCGCCAGCGCGTCATTGACGCGCTTCAGCGAGACGAGACGATTGATGTAGCGGTCGAGGATCTCGGCATACTTGGCGGATCGTACGGGCTGGGGCCGTTGCGGCGGCATGTATTCACGCGGCTGGTTTGGGTTGGGTGGCGCAGCAGGTATGTCGGCGCCGGCTGTCCCCAGAGGTACGTTCTTTGCCTGTTCAGCGAGTTCTTTCAAGAGCGCATCGTAAACCGCGAACTCCTGGGACGTCTGGTTGCGTCGCGCGTGCGCGTCGGCAATAAGCAACCAGACTGTGTTTCGTGCCGGGCTCTGTGGAAAAGCGGAGAGAAATTGCTGACCGCGCTTAATCACTTGGTCGTTTTCCCCATGCTTCGCATAGGCTTCGAGGAGTTGCGCTTGCAGGTTCGGCAAATGCTGTGAACGAGGGAAACGCTTCTCCATGTCAAGCAGGAGTTCGGCTGCGGCTACACGGTGGAAGTACGGCACAGCGTTGCGCTGCTGATCGTCATAGCGATAGCGTGGGTCAGTCGAATTAAAGAGTAGCGACAGGATACCGTTAAGCGTTCCAGGGTACGGATCCATCGTGGCGATGTCTTTGTAGAAGCTGATGTTGCCGCTGCCGATAGGAATCGGTTGCTCTGGGGCGGTGAACAGGATGCGAATGAGCCCGGCATAGCCCTCTTCCGCCTGTGGCGTTTGGATGCGGGAGAGCTCCTGATAGTGTCGGGCTGCTTCAACGTAATTGTTCGTTTGCTCAAACAGTGACGCGAGGGCCAGTAGTTCGTTGGGCGTAGGTTGCTTACGGCGCAAACGATACTCGAGCAGCGCCCTGTGCGCTTGCGCAAGATTGCCTTGTTGCTGGTAGTAATAGAAGAGCTTGGTCGCGGCAGTCAGATCTTCTGGATTTGCGGCAATCGCGGCTCGCACGTTGCCGAGATAAGTTCGAAGGCTGCGGGTCTCGTTCAGAAGCTGGAAATACTGTGCCACCACAGCCGGCTGCATCACCGGCCGGAAGTTCGCATCATAAAGTTTCAGCGCTTCTGGTGGAGAGACGAGTCGCGCACGCGCCCGCAACGGGAACGAGTCATCGTTTGGGAACGCTTTGACGTAGCGGTCGATGACTTCCTGAGCTCTTTGCTGCTGCTGATTACGGACAAGGTATTCGAAGAACTGCGTATACGGGTGTGGCTGCGCAGGATAGCGACTGATCCAAGAACTATAGATGCTGTTGACGGTTTCGATCGGGAATGCCTGCGCGTCGGCGAGTGCGCGTGCGCGGTTGAATAGCTTCCATGAACGCTGGTCGGTCTCGGGGTTCAGGGCGTCGCGATCAACCGAAGGTTGGCTTGCGGCTTCGAGAAGCGCCGCCAGTTCTTCTTTGGGCTGGAGGCGACGGTGGTAATAGTCGGCGAGAGCAACTTTGTCGCCAGCCGCTTTCCAGTCCCTCTCGGCCGCGGCGAAGTCGAGATTTAGTTCGGCTTCCTGGGCTCGGAGGAGGATGAGTTCGGTGCGACCGGGCGTCGCCGCAATCTGCTTGGTTAGTTCGGCGACCGTCTCGCGTGGTGGTCTGCGCGATTGCACAGGACCGGCGGGAAGCGCGACGGTGCGGAAGAAAACGGATTCCAGCCCGCTGCCGGCTGGTATGTGCTGCACCCACCGGGCGAGTTCTGCGTTGGCCAGAACAGCGATCAAGAGGCCTGAGCCAGCGACCAAGAACTTACGGGACGACTTCAAGAGAGACCTCCTCCCGTCCGATGTTGTGCGCAAAATCTTCCGCTGTGACCGTAAGTGAATAGCGTCCGGCCGGCAAATGCGCCGGAATAATGAATTGACCCGTGTTTGATTTCGCTGCGCTATTCCAGCGGAGGCTAACTGGCGCCATACCGTACATGCGGGCGATGACGGTTCGCGACGTTTCCGACGCGCCGACGCGCAAGTCGACCACTTCTCCTCGTTTGTATCGCGTTTTTTCGAGTTTCACGCGAACGGTGGGTGGCTTGCTCGCAATGACGAAGGTCTTCGATTCGCGGAACGTTCTGCCCTGACGGTCGCGCAGGATCAGTCGTACGGTGTGCGTGCCATCGGGCATGTCCGCGGGCGCCAGGAAGCGTGTCTGCCAGATATCTTCGTCCTTCAGGAAGCGTAGCGGCTTCACGAGGCCGAAGGGAAACATGGCGACCACGGAAGAGATGCTTTCGTCAGTGCGAACTCGCAGGACGGGATCGCCGGGACGAATAAGTCGCGGGCGTAGCAGGGATCGTGGGGCGGCAAGGAACGATGTATACGGTGTAACGAACTTGTATTTTCGGGCGAGACGAATAATCTCATCGATGGTTGCCCGGTCTTCGCCATCCCGATCGATCTTTTCAAGAAGGGCATCGACGCGCGCCTTGGCCCAGGCTCGGGGGAGCTGGGGATGATCGGTTGACGTCGCGGGAAGATTGATGCTCGTCTGCAGCTGAAGGGGAGTATTCTCTCGGCGCGCCTGCACGGTGAATGTCGTTTGACCTGGTTGCTTATATTGGCCCACCCACCACTGCATTGAAGCCGGGAAGACGCTCGCCTCGAGCGGATATACAAACTGGACGTTTGAAGAGGGCTGAGCTTGTAAACTCATTTGCTCGAGCGGACGCCGGCCGATTTTGCTTAGGAATGCATTCAACTTGAAATCGACAGGCTCGGTGGAACGGACCCATTCGACGACACCCCGGTCGCCTGCTAGTTGCTTCAGAAGAGAAATGTTGGCGTCGTCTCCGACGGCGAATATGTACGTGCGGGCTTGTGTCTTGTTCGCGTACCATTGCGCGATGCGTGAATTGCGAATCTCGGTTCCACGCGTGGGACTGCCGTCTGTGAGAATCACGATGTAACTCTCTGGTGCGGCTGCGATGGGAATCGCGGCGGTGAGCGCCTTTTGCAGATCGGTTCCACCACGGAGACGGCTCGCCTTGACGAATTCGAGGGCTTTGTCGACGGCGTCCTGACTTGACGGTTGCGGCGCAAAAGCTGTGACTTCGGAGTTGAATAGAAGAAGGTGGAAGCGGTCGGCGGCCCGAAGGCTACGAAGTAGCTTCTCGAGAGCTATGTAGCTGCGCTCCAGTTTTTCCCATTGCATCGAGAGCGAGACATCGAAGAGCGCGATGATATTGCGCGCTACGCCTGGCACAGGGGCATTGGTATCGCCGATGAGGGCTGAGGCCTCGAAGAAGCCGGGCTCGGAGGCATTTTCACGATGGGCAAGAACGGCCAACGTGTCTTTCTTGGCCGGGTCGAGCGTGTACTTGATGGCGAAGTCTTCAGTTAGAGTGACTCGCTCAGCGGAGAGGTCGGCGCGAATGCGATTTGCTGAGCGCTCGCGAATATTCAAGGGATACGTAGCGCCCACTACGTCGAAACCGCCCAAGGGATGTGGGGACTGTAGATCGACTTCGATGCGGAGTCGTCCTACTGTTACGGCTCGATAGGCGTCGGGCCGCAGAGGAATCGCAAAGAGCGACTGCATCTGCTCGACAGGGATGCGCTCCTGATATTCCATTTCGACGCGCTTGGTTCCATAAGCAGGGATCGGCACAATACGGGCGCTAAAGACCGAGGTGCGACGCGCTTCATCGATGTCGCGCTCGCCTTGTTGCAGAAGCCCCGGATCGATTACCTGCGCCTTCGCTTCCGCGTAGATCTCCTCGGCTCGACGACGTTCCAGGATCACACCAGGAATTCGGGTGACGCCATCCCACACCGCAAAGTCTGAGATGAGGGCGCGAGCGGGTAACGAAAAGGTGTAATTCCCTTCCATTACCGACGCAGTGTGATTGGCGAAAATCTGCTTCACCAGTACGGTCGCAAGACCGTTGTCGATACGTACACGGATCTCCATCTCATCGAGAGATAACTTTGCCGGATCGGGTTCGCGCTGCCCATCGGGCACAATGATGCCGGCCTCGGGTAGGAGGAGCGTTGGCGCGATGAGAAGAAGCAGGAGAACTCGTTTCATGGAAGGCGAACCAGGCCGTTGTCCGTGCCGACGTAGACACGGTCCTTCGCAATATGGACGGCGGTGACGTTCAAGCTGGGAAGTCCTTGCGTGACGGTGTGCCACCGATTGTCAGATCGGTCGTAGAGCAAGAGACCTTTACCGAGCGTGCCGGCGTAAACCTTAGTCGACGTCGCAGCCATTGCTCCCGGATTGATCTCGGTCGAGGACGGCAGGTCAGCGAACGTCTGCCAACTTCCGTCCGATCCGAGCCGAATGACGCCGGCTCCGTAGGTGCCTACAAAGGCGTCGGAACCCGAAGCCGCGATCGCCGTAACCCAGTTGTGACGAAGAGGCGAGTTTGACGTCGTGTAGCTCACCCTTACTGTGCCGCTTTCGAGTACTGACAGGCCGCCGAGGGTCCCTGCCAGCAACCGGTGCCCAACCTCACCCAAAGCATACGCATGATTGTTGACGAGACCGTGAAACGCATAGAGGCTGCGTATGCCATCAGGCGCGATGAAGGAGATACCCGCCGGTGTAGCGGCGATCATCTCGGAGCCCCTGAATGTGACATCCGTAACATGGTTCGCAATCAGGCCCTGATCGCGGCCGAGCACCTGCCGTTTCTGAGCAGTTGCATCGAAAAGAACCAGCCCGTTGGCGGTCGCGACCGCGGTTGTTGAGGAATGGACGATGCGGTTAATGCAAAAGAGGTGCTGATCCTCTAAGTGTTTCGCGCGCGAGAGATCCGCCTCGAGAATGTCCAACCCACGATCGAAGTATCCAACCCAGATCCGGCCCAAGCCATCTACCGAGAGAGCGGAGATATTTCGGTCGGTTAAAACAGCGCCGTTGGGCTGCAATACTTCGCCTCCGCTGCCAGCCTCGAAAATGCCCTCCGAAGAAGCGGCGAGGAGCCGTTCGTCAATCTCGAAAATTTTGTGGACTGGGTGGGCGGTTTCAATGAAACGTGGACGGCCGCCTGCTATCGGTATGTCGTGAATTCCAGGATCGAGAGTGCCGGCAAACAGGCGGCCTTCTCGCGAATACAATGACTTGGCAAAAAGACCGTCTCCAATGACCCGTTCCACCGCGCCGTTGCGAACGACGGCGATTCCGAGCGCCGTTCCGGCATAGAGAAAACCATCGGATGATCGCGCAAGGGATAGCACGTGCTTATCGGGCAGACCAGCGATTTCGCTGACCTGTCCAGCCCGCCAGTGAAGCAGACCCCGAATTGTACCTACCCAAAGATCTGTGTCGTCACCCGAAAGGGCGGTAACATGCTGGTCCCGCAGATTGTCGTGAAGATAGCTGAGCGTCTCACCGTCATACGCAAGGACGCCCGCTTTCTGCGTGCCAAAGAGCACGCGACCGGCTCCCAGAGCCAATACGGAAGTGATGTTCCGAGCCTTCCCATCGGAAGGTCGCAAGTGGCGGAAACGTGAGCCATTGAAGGTTAGCATTCCTTCGCCTGCCGTCCCGAGCCACAACTCGGGTCCTGACGCATGGGATGTTATGCCGACCGCCATTGTCGTGACCGGCGCAGGAGGCAGCAGATCACCTACTCGAAATTGTTGTCCGTCAGTGAACAGACCGCCGGCACCCGCTGCGTAGAGATTTCCCTTGTAGGAGACGGCATCGTGAAAATGGGAAGGAGCGCCAATCTGTTCAATGCCGGTGGGCGAAGCGTGAAGTTCGCGGTTTGTGAAAGAGAACTGAGCCTTTGCCGTCGTTTGCCGTTCAGCCTCGCCGAGCGCTCGCGATGCTCTCCAGACCGTCACGGCTGCCCAGACGCCGCCTGCGATGCAGATGACGGCCAGACCGATTCGCGCCCGATTGTTCATAGACCGTGGATGGATACGCTACGAAAGAAGTCTCCCGAGGACTTTCGGTTCCCTTCATCGAAGAAGAGATACACAGTTTCCGACGCCGGCTCGATCATAAGACCTTCGGTCGACACACCCGGACCGAGACCCAGACCAGCGAAATCGAACTTCAGATCCTCGACGCGCGAACCGCCCCAAAGATAGAGGCGGAAATTCTCCGCACTTTTCGTCGCTGGACCCGCAACTATCAGATATAAGTCGCGTTGCGGCCAATAGTCGATGCTGCGGATACCGTGGCCGCCAAGATCAAGGAGGATCGGCGTGCCGAACTCGGCTTCAACCCCAGGATTGACCACTTCATCGGCATTCCGGAGTGGAATCAGAATCGCCTTGTCCGAGATCAGCGGGCTGCGGACACCGATCAGTAACTCGCCGGATTCACGTGTTGCGGTCAGGCCCTCGATACTTAGTCCGCCAAGCTTCGGCGGCGCGAGAACATCGATGTCGAGGCCGAGGTCCTGAACAAGTGTCTTATAGACACGCCCGACCGGAGTCGGCACTCCTTTTCGGAGTTCTGTTGCGAATAGCCTGTGGCGGCTTGACCGGTATTCACCGTCCTTGCTTCGGCTATGGGAACCGATCCAGTACATTCGCGAACCCATCCAAGTCGCAGCTTCGAGATCGATCTCGGGATTTTTCGGGTCGACGCTCAGGAAGTCGTGTGGGAGGGCGAATTCGCGGACCGGCGGACCGTCCCGTTCCGTATCGTAAAGACGGAGGTGGGTAGTTTCCTGGTCTTCATCGGAGGCGACGAGGAATAAGGTGGTGCCGAGGCGATACGTGACGGCAGCAGACGCATCCCGCACTCCATGGTGGGTTCGGATTGGACCACAGGTGTATTTCGGCATCGAATCTAAAGGATATCCGAAGCAACAACTTTGTAACCCGACGACTGTATTTACGGTTAGAATCAAGATATGCGCGGTCCGTTACCAGCTTTGAGTGATTGGGATGATTTCGTAAGCGATCGATACCAGCCCGGCAAGGAAAAAGAAGAGTATCGCGTTTACGACAACGCTCCGCCGGTTGTTCGCGAATTTTACCGGCTAAACCATACCCATCAGACGCGCGACTTCGCTCTCGCCAAGCGGCAGGAATACGGGACGCTCGATCGCCGCCAAATGGGTATCTGGGAAGCGATGGAGTACCTCAATACACTGGTGGATGACAGCGATCCGGATACCGATCTCTCCCAAATCGAGCATAATCTTCAAACCGCGGAAGCTATCCGGAAGGATGGGCATCCGCGATGGTTCCAACTGGTCGGACTGATCCACGATCTTGGTAAGGTTCTCTGCCTTTATGGCGAGCCGCAATGGGCCGTGGTCGGCGATACGTTCCCGGTGGGATGCGCGTGGTCGGACAAGATTGTCTATCCGGACTTCTTCCGCGAGAATCCGGATTCGAAAATTCCCCAACTTCAGACGAAGTACGGAGTCTACGAGCCGGGTTGCGGGTTGGAGAAGTTAGACCTGTCCTGGGGTCACGACGAGTACATGTACATGATCTGCCGGGAGTATCTTCCAGAGGAAGCACTGTACATGATTCGCTATCACTCCTGCTATCCGATCCATCGCGAGGGAGCTTACGACTACTTGCTGACAGATCACAACCGCGCAATGCTCGAGTGGGTGAAGAAATTCAACCCCTACGATTTGTACTCGAAGGGCGATGAGAAGGTCGATGTGGCAAAGGCTCGCCCTTACTACGAAGATCTGATCAGCGAATTTTTCCCGGAGAAAGTCCGGTTCTAGATCCAAAGCGTGCTCAGTAACGCCGAGATCGCTGACCGGCTTGTCAGTCTCGCTCAGATCCTTTCGCTGGAAAAAGAAAACAAGTTCAAGGTCAAGGCGTACCGGCGCGCCGCGAAGACGATCAGGACACTTTCGGAGAGTGTGGACGAACTCGTCCGCAACGATTCGGACCTCACGGTTTATGCCGGGATCGGTAGTGCGATCAGCAGCGCCATCCGCGAGATCGTTCTCACTGGCTCACTAGGAAAACTAGAGACTCTTAGAACGCAGGTAGCCCCAGAGGTTGCGGCCATCAATCAGTTCCCACGGCTTGACCCTCGCCGGGTCCTTCGCATTTACAAAAAGCTCGACATTTCCTCGGTTCCTGAATTGAAAGAATCGCTGGAGAGCGGGGCCATTGCGGAAAAGTTGGGCAGCAGGATGGCGTACCACGTTCAACAGGCGCTTGCTGAGGCCGAGGCGATTCTGCTGCCCGAAGCACAACTGATCGCGGGTGAAATCGCGAAATTTCTGATGAATAAGTGCGGAGTTCTCCGTTCTGAGGTGGCGGGCGAATATCGTCGCAGGGTTGAGGTGATTCGAGAACTTTCGTTCCTGATTGAGACCGAGAACTTTTCGGAAGTGATAGCGAAGCTCGAGAAATACGGGGGAAGGACTCCACTCTTGAGTTCGGATGCGACTTCGGCCGTGTTCCGGCTATCGTCCGGAATTCTTCTGCGAATGGGTGTGGCTACAGAAGAGAATTGGGGTTCCGAATTGATTCGGGCAACGGGTTCTGAATCGCATCTTCGGAAGCTGCGGTCCGCCGGCGACTATCCCACGGAAGCCGCCGCCTATAAGAAGGCGGGACTCGCGTTCATTCCGGCCGAACTACGGGAGGGGAATGACGAAGTTGAACTCGCAGCAAGCGGCAACCTTCCGGTGCTCGTTTCAGTCCAGGATATTTGTGGCGAACTGCATGCGCACTCGACGTCAAGCGATGGAGCGAACACCATCGAGGCAATGGCAAGGGGAGCGCGGGACAAAGGATATGAGTACATCGGTATTACCGATCATTCCCAGAGCTTGACGATTGCTCGCGGGGTATCGGAAAAAGACTTGAGAAAGCAGATTCGCTTGATCGATGAGATCAATGGATCGCTTTCCGGAATACGCATTCTGAAATCGGCGGAGGTAGACATCCTAGCCGATGGATCGTTGGACTATCCGGATTCGCTCTTGAGTGAACTCGACTATACCGTATGCTCGATCCATTCGCGATTCAGTCACGGAAAAGCCGCCCAAACGGAGCGTATCCTGCGCGCCATGGACGATCGTTACTTCAACATTCTTGGGCACGCGACCGGACGTATGCTCCTGAGGCGCGTCGGTTACGAGATCGATATCGAGCGTATCGTCGAACATGCCAGAAAGAACGGGTGCTTCTTTGAGATCAATTCAAATCCGAACAGGCTGGATGTCTCGGCGGAATATGCCCGAATCGTGCGGGACGCGGGCGTTATGGTTGCAATCACTACGGATGCGCATAGCATTCGTGAAATGGAATTCATTCAATACGGTATCGACCAAGCCCGCCGCGCGGGGATTACTCGGCAATCAGTGCTGAATTGTTTGAGTTGGGGCCAACTTCAGATGGCGATCCGACGCTGAGACGCGACTTTACGGCGCTGGAATCAGCAATTACGCTTACACTGCTTACGGAAACAACCTCAGTCGCCAAGCCAGTATCTTACGGTAAGACCCGACCGTAAGGTTACGTCATCCTACTGCCTTTGCCGACTAGAAAAGCGCATTCTAGCGCTATGAAAAAACATGCTTTTCTCGCGGCATTTACGGTAGTTCTCGTCTTTGGTCAAGATGCCTGGAACGAGCGCATGAGACTGGCAAACAAGCTTCAGGAGCAGGGTAAGTACGCCGAGGCGCGCCCGTTGTACGAAAAGGCAATTGAGGAAGCGGACGCCTCTGGAAGAAAAGATACGCGCCATGCGCAGGCGCTCAACAACCTTGCTGCGCATTACTACGAAGTTGGTAAGTACGGCGAAGCGGAACTGATGTACCGCAAGGCAGTGGAAGGTTGGCGCGCGGCGGGTGTCGGAGGTCGGCTCGGAGTGACACTCAGCAATCTGGCGACACTGTATCGCAAGACAGGTCGCTACAATCTCGCGATTGAGACATTCGGGGAAGCCGATTCCGCAATCCGAGCCGCATATGGAGCGCAGAGTCCGGAACTGGTGACGTGTCTCATCAACTGGTCGGAAGCATATCGAATCACGGGACGTTATCAGGATGCAGAGAATACTGCTGAGAAGGCACTCAAGATCTCGGAAAAGCTTTTCAAATCAGACGACGCGCGTCTGAGTCACAGTCTTCACGCATATGCTGCGGCGCTTCAGACGAGCAGCCGCGGCCCGGAAGCGGGGAAGCTTCATCTTCGTTCGCTTTCGATACGAGAGCGAGTCTTTGGCGAGGATCACCCATACGTCGCGGCGACTCTGACGGCGCTCGCGTCGCTGTATATCGAGCAGGGGCGTTACGAAGATGCTGAGCCCTTGGCTGGTCGCGCAGTTAGGATCTGGGAAAGCAGCCTCGGCGCCGAACATCCAAACACGGCAGCGGCCTTGAACAACCTGGCGCAGGTGTACCGATTCGAGCAGCGGTATGCTGAGGCCGAACCGCTCTATCGCCGCGCGATTGACATACTCGAAAAGCACAGGAGTCCTGAAGTCGCGAGGATGCTCATCAACTTTGGCGACTTTTCGCTGCAGCGCGGACGTACGGCGGCTGCCCTGGCGTATTACAAGCGGTCCGAGGAGGTCACTGCGGCCGCGCTTGGTGAACAGGATCCCCAAACCGCCGCGATCCGGCTAAGAATTGCGAAGCTCTATGAAGCAATGGGTCGGAACACCGAAGCGACCCAATTATACAGGCATGTTAAGCAAGCGCCTGTAAGCCAATCTTTCCGAGCAGTTCCTTGAACGCGGCGTGCTTACGCAATGGATCCCAAAGTGGATGGATTCCGAGATTGGCCAGCGGCAGTTCCCGCTGGCCATACGCAATGTTCAGGTGATCGAGGGCAGCCTCTTCGTCACCGAGACCCAGATGGATCACTGCTCTGGCCAACATCGGGACGAACCGCCACTGCGCCATTTCGTCCATCTCGGCAAGGATGGCGCGAGCTTTCTCCGGTTGTCCGCATTGAGCATAAGTCTGGCCCAAAGCACCGAGCAGGCTTGGGACATTCCCGGCCAAGGATCTTGCTTTGAGCAGCATTTCGAGCGCCTCGTCGTACCGGCCCTGGAAGAACATTACCCGGCCTAGAGAACTCCAAGCTTTGTAGAACAGCGGGTCGAAGGCGATCAGTTCCCTGTATTCTTCTTCGGCCCGTACGAAGTTCCGCTCCAGGAGATAGAGATGACCCGTGGACTCTCGCACGATCGAAGTTAGTGGATCAAGTTGTATGGCGATTTCCGCCGCCCGGTGCGCCTCCGCGAAACGGCCAAGCAGAGCGCAGTAGTCGAGCCCGTACCAGTGGTATGCAGTTACGTAGCTGGGGTTAAGTTCCATGGCCCGTCGATAATGCTCGCCGGCGGACTCCCATTCCCAGTCGTGAACCGAAGTGATGAGTGCGAGCGACGTCTCCGCCTCACCTAGCGTTGGGTCAATCGAGAGCGCTTTCTTCGCAGCCGATCGGGCGCAGCCGACGACACTCGAAGAAGAATCGGCTGAGTAATCGGCCAGGAGGATGTAAGCATCGGCTAGGCCTGCATAGCCAAGAGCAAACTCCGGTTCCAGCGCGAGCGCCGCGCGGAAGTGCTCCACAGCGCGACGAAGACCGTCGTCTGTCCTCTTGTTCCAGTGGTAGCGACCTTTCAGGTAAAGGCCGTAGACCTCGGGATTGGCGGTCGGTCTTCGGCACACTCCGATTTGTATTTGCAGGGCTCGAACGATCGCTGCCGAGATCTCCTGTTCGATGTCAAAAATGTCGGCAATCCTACGATCGTAGGACTCGGACCAGACGTATTCGCCGCTGGATGTGTCGATCAGTTGGGCAAGCAGCCTTAACCGCTCGCCGGAAGTTCGGAGGGTGCCGCGGAGCACATACGATACGTCTAGTTGACGGCCCACTACAGTTGCATCTGTCTCCCGGGCTGTGAACCGTGCCGCAGTTTGCCAGGCGACCACGCGCAATCCGCTCGCTTTTGTCAGGGCGTGGATGATCTGTTGCGTAATGCCGTCGCAGAGATAGTCGCTTTCCGCGTTCCCACTAATGTTCGTGATCGGGAGAACCGCCACGCTGCGGGTTTTTTCGCGTGGCTCACTCGAACGCCCGTTCGTTCCGGGCAGGCGGAAACACGGAACGTAAGCGCCTTTGGGAAGTTCGATTATGACCTGTGCCCCCGCGCCATCCTTCTCGTAGAATTCTTCGAGCTTGCCGCGCAGACGCCGGGCCTCGACACGGACGATCGGATCGATCCGGGGGTCAAAATCGGTTTTCCGGTCGAAAACCTCGACCCCGATCAGGTATTCCTTGACTTCCTCGACGCGCCCGGTAAGCGCTCGCTCGACGACACAGCGCAAGAAGCGGGACATGCGTCCGGAATGGACGAATCCAGGACTCCGGAGTATGCGATCGAGTTCCGCGTGTACGTGGCGCGGATCCATATAGTGCTCCTATGGGGACAAAGGGGGTTTGGTTCATTATAGGACGGCGTTACACGCCAAATGTCACTACGAGAAGTGATCGAAAATAACGTCGGAAAACGCGTATTACATATGACAGGGTTGCCGATATAATAAGTTGGTCGCAAATCTGCGGAGGTGTTTGCCGACATGCGTAAAATCTTTGAAGTTTTCGCCTTACTATCACTTGCAAGTCTCACGTTTGCGGCCGATAAGAAAGCCGTAGCGATATTGAATTTTGACTACTCTACTGTCCAAAGTGGTGTTGCGGCGATATTTGGCACGAATCAGGATGTCGGTAAGGGCGTCGCTGACCTGCTGGTAGAGAAACTGGTCAAGTCAGGGCAATACCGCGTGATCGAACGTAAGGCAATTGACAAGATCGTCGCGGAGCAGAATTTTTCCAACAGTGATCGTGCGGATTCGACTACCGCGGCCAAAATCGGACGACTGATCGGTGCTGACGCCATCGTCATGGGTTCGATTACCCAGTTTGGGCGGGATGACAAGAATACGAATGTGGGCGGTTCGGTATTTGGTGGCCAGATGAGCAAGTACGGCCTCGGTGGCGTTGGCGCGAAGAAAGCAAAGGCGGTTGTTGGATTGAGCGCCCGTCTCGTCAGCGTGAACACCGGTGAAATTCTGGCGGTAGCCAGCGGCACGGGCGAATCCACGCGAACCGGCACCAGCCTGATCGGATCGGGCGGAGGAGCGGGATCGGCCGCTTCGGGTCTTGTCGATATGACCAGCTCAAACTTCGCGGACACTGTCCTTGGCGAAGCCGTGAATGCGGCCACCCAGAAGTTAGCCACCGAACTCGATGGCAACGCTTCCCGACTTCCCACAACTGTAGTAGCTGTTAACGGTCTGGTCGCCGACGTCTCTGGGAAGACGCTAGTGTTGAATGTCGGCAGCCGAGGCGGGATAAAAGTGGGCGACACGCTCAAAGTTTCTCGTGTTGGTCGTGAGATTCGCGATCCGGCCACCGGCAAAGTCATCCGCCGCGTGGAAGAAGCTTTGGGCGAGATTACGATCACTGAGGTTGACGAAAGCTCTGCCGTCGGGAATTTCAACGGCGCAGGGGCTGTGAAGGTCGGGGACGCCGTAAAGAATTAAGGAGGCGCCCTTCGTGGCCCACAATATCGGAGATCGCGTAGGCGATTACCAGATCATCGACGTCCTTGGCGCCGGTGGGATGGGCAAAGTTTATAAAGTTCGGAACATTATTTCCGAGCGCGTGGAAGCCATGAAAGTGCTCCTGCCGAATCTGGCAGGAGACCCGGATCTCGCTGACCGTTTCATGCGCGAGATCAAGGTTCAGGCGAGCCTTCAGCACCAGAACATCGCATCTCTTCATACCGCGCAGCGCGTCGACAATCAGCTCATCATGCTGATCGAGTTTGTCGAGGGACAGACGATCGAAGGCCTGATTCGCAAAGGCCCGGTACCGGTACTCAAAGCCGTCGACTACATAAAGCAAGTCTTGCTCGCCTTAGGCTACGCGCATTCGCACGGCGTAATTCATCGGGACATCAAGCCGGCCAACATGATGCTGACGCCCGCCGGTGTCGTGAAGCTGATGGATTTCGGCATCGCCAAGTTGAGCGAAGATCGACGTTTGACCCAGACGGGACATACTGTCGGATCTCTGTATTACATGTCTCCCGAACAGATCCAGGGCGCTCTTGATCTGGATCCTCGCGCGGATTTGTATTCGCTGGGAGTCTCTCTGTACGAGATGGTCACGCTGACTCGTCCGTTTCAGGGCGATAGCGACTACTCCATCATGGCTGCGCATCTCAATTCGCAGCCTGTGCCTCCGATTCAGATCGATCCCACCCTGCCGTCGGTGTTGAGCGACATCATTCTGATGGCGATCGCCAAAGACGCGGATCATCGCTTTCAAAGCGCCGATGCGTTCCGTAAGGCGCTCGAAAGCGTCGAGGGGCAGTTACCTACTGGCGCAACTATTACGAAGGTAATCCAGGGAGGGATTCCGGTTTCCGCAAAGCCGGCGCCACCCCCTCCGCCCGTCGTTCAGGCGGCAAGTGCGGTCGGCAGCAAACGCGGTCTCTACATGGCGGTGGGATCGCTTGTGACGGTTGCCGTCCTGGCGTTTGCCGCATTGCAGGCTCCGAAATGGTTCAACCGTAGCGAGGCGTCGAGTGTTCCGCCCGCCGTCGTACAACGGCCCTCTCCCGTTCAACAGCAACCGGTCGTCCAGCAGCAGCCTGTAGCGCAACAGCCTGTCGAGCAACAAGCGATCCCGCAATCGACCGGGACAACGCCTACTGCTCAGATCCGGACGCCGAATCCTGCGCGAACGGTCGCCCAGAATACGCCCCAGGTTCAAGGTCCTGTGACACAAGCTCCTGTGCAGCAGACTCCGGCGGTTCAGCAGCCACCTCCGCCGGTCGCGCAACCGCAGCAGCCTCCTAGCACTCCCGCCGAGGACCCGGCCAAAGTCGCTGCAATCCGCGAAGCTCGCGACCACCTGATGATGTTGGGCACAAGGGCCAACTCGGCTCGCGCGACGCTGCAGACGATGAAGCAGGCCCAGGCGCGTCAGGGACTCGGTATGCGCGGCGATATCCTGACGTCCGAGCAGCGCATGGAGAACCTTCTCGATGATGCTCAGGAAGCCGTTCGCGCGGGCGATCCGGAGCGCGCAAAGAAGGCATTAGCTTCCGCCGAGCGTGAGATCGATCGCCTCGAATCGTTCCTCGGGCGTTAGCCGATAGCCTGCTCGAGGTCGGCGATGATATCGTCGATTGCTTCGATCCCGACGGAGATACGAATCAAACTATCTCGTATCCCTAGCCGCTCGCGCTGCTTCGGAGGAATATCGCGATGCGAGCTGATGGCGGGATAAAGCGCAAGCGTGTGAACATCTCCCAGTGATGTGCCTCGGACGATCATCTTCATCCGGTCCATGCACGCGAAGACCTCATTTTTTCCGGCGTCCTTCAAGTCGAAGCTAACAATCGCGCCATACAGATCTTTCGCCAGCAAGCGCTCGACTGTGTCGGCATCGGGATGCTTCGGGTCGCGCGGGATAATTGACCTTGGCGACCTTCGGATGCGAGGCAAGCCATGTAGCCAGACGGCACGCGTTCCTGCACTGACGATCCATACGCAATGGGAATGTCTTGATTCCGCGCATCGTAAGATAGGCTTCAAACGGCCCCAGTACAGGACCGTAGATCTTTCCCATAGCCGCGGACCATCGAAGCATGCTCTTCGTCAGTCGTGACCGATCCACCCAGCACGTCGCCATGACCTGACAGATACTTCGTCAGGCTATGCACGGTCATGTGGGCGCCGAGTTCCAACGGCCGTACCAACAACGGTGTCGCGAAAGTATTATCGACAATCAGCGCGGCTCCAATGCTTCGCGCCATTTCGGCAATCCTATCGATCTGCCCGACCCTCAATAAAGGATTCGAGATCGTTTCCATCACGACGCAACCGGGCTTGTGTTCATCGATCGCAGCCTTGACCGCATCGAGATCGCAAATATCGACGAGGTGCAACTCTACGCCAAAGGGCTCCAGCGCCTGCATCAGCGAGCCGCACGGTCGCGCCGTAGATGGCGTTCGCCATCAATACGGACTTGCGACGGTCGATCAGCGCTACGGTTATCGCCACATGTAACGCAGTCATGCCCGATGCGCAGGCAAGCGTCGTCGTCCCGTTTTCGAGGGACGTCACCAGCTCCTCTAAGGCCTCATTGGTGGGATTGCCGTAACGGGAATAGGAATGCCCCTCCTCTTCCTCGCCGAAGACCTTGTCGAGTTGCTCTGTGTTTTCGTAGAAGAATGTTGTCGCGCCGTAGATTGGCGTCGCCGAAGGAATGCCAGTGCCGGGTTTCTTGCGATCCCCAACGTGGACCGCCTTCGATTCGATCTTCATTTCCGCTTCCACCGAACTCCTTCTTTGGTGTCTTCGATCACGACGCCACGATCGAGCAACTCGTTGCGAATCTCGTCCGAGCGTTTGAAATCTTTCGCCTTCCTCGCCTGATTGCGTTCTGCAATTAGGGCATCGATTTCGGCTTCGCGTAATCCCGCCTTCTTCCACGGACGGCTTCAGAACGTCAAAGATAGAATCGAAGCGCGCAAACAACTGCTTCGCTCCGGCGAGATTGCTTCCCTTAAAGTCTCCCGCATCCATCGACGAGTTTGTCTCGCGAATGTACTCGAAGATCGCAGCCAGCGCCTCTGCAGTGTTCAGATCGTCATCGAGGCTGGCATCGAAGCGCTGAAGGGCATTCGTTGTCCGCTGGTCGATACTCTCGTTCTCGCCAGCGGCAAACTTCTCCGTATCAAGCCGCAGTTGGAAGGATCGCAACCGGTCGATGGATGTCGCTGCTGCCTTCAATCCTTCCATCGTGAAATTCAGCTTGTTGCGGTAGGGAACGGAAGCGAGCAGATAGCGGATCGCTTCAGGCTTATATCCTTGCTCCAGCAGATCGCGCAGTGTGTAGAAGTTGCCAAGCGACTTCGACATCTTCTGACCTTCGACGATCAAGTGCTCCGAATGCATCCAGTATCGGGCAAACTGCTTGCCAGTCAGCGCCTCGGACTGGGCGATCTCGTTTTCATGATGCGGAAACGTGAGATCGATTCCGCCGGCGTGAATATCGAGAGTCTCGCCGAGGTACTTCATCGCCATAACGGAGCACTCGATGTGCCAGCCAGGACGGCCCGCTCCCATTGGCGCGTCCCACGCTCGGCTCATTGTCCTTCTTGGCCTTCCATAAGACGAAGTCGCGCGCATCGGCTTTATCGTATTCATCGACATCGACGCGAGCGCCGGATCGCATACCGCTCACGTCGAGCCGCGACAGCTTGCCGTAAGACGGGAACTTCGAGATCCGGTAGTAAACCGATCCTTCGCTCTGAATAGGTGTAGCCCTTCTCCGTCAGCTTTTCTACCGCTTCAACCATTTCGCCGACATGTTCGGTGGCGCGCACCAGCTTCTCCGGCTGCTCGCAGCCGCAGTTGGGCGCAGTCTTCGAGAAAGGCCTTTTCGTAGACCGAGGTGTACTCGGCTGAGCGTCTTGCCTTCCTGCATAGCGCTTCGGATGATCTTGTCCTCCACGTCGGTGATGTTCATGACGTGATTCGAAACGAACCCGCGCGCCTTTAGCCATCGGCGCAAGACGTCCTGAAATGTGAACGTCCGAAGGTTGCCGATGTGGACGAAGTTATACACCGTGGGACCGCAGGTGTACATGCGGACAGTCTTGCCGTCCATGGGGACAAACTCTTCCACGTTTTGCGTCAGAGTGTTGTAGAAGCGCACAAAATCATCTTAGCTTGCGCCGTCGGCGCGGCCCCGTTATATGATTGAAGCGGAATTCTATGCGGGTACCAAGCTGTACAGGACTGTTGCTGGCGGCGCTTTTGGTGGCTCTTCCGGCGAGCGCGCAGGTCAAACGGAAGAAGATTCTGGCCATCGGCGAAGTCAAGGGTTATCAACACGATTCGGTGTCGCACGCCTTGGCCTCCTTTGAGCGTTGGGGTAAAGAAACGGACCTGTGGGACACGTACATCCGGACCGATACTCAGCTCATTACAAAGAAGAAACTCGACGGCAACGCCAAGAATCTGACGACGTTCGATGCGGTCGTTTTCTACACCACCGGCGAGCTGCCGATGGACGATGAGCAAAAGGCGGCTCTAGCGTCGTTCGTTCGAGAGGACGGCAAGGGCTTTATCGGCGTCCACTCCGCCGCGGATACCTTCTACCAGTGGCCCGAGTATGGCGAGATGATCGGCGGTTGGTTCGACATGCACCCCTGGAATACGTTTCCTGCGCCGATCATTGTCGAGGACAAGAATCACCCGGCTACTGCTCATTTGCCGAAAGAAATGGTGATTCTTGACGAGATCTACCAATTCAAGAACTACTCACGCGAAAAGGTGAGAGTTCTCATGCGCCTGGACGAGAAAAAGCTCGATCTCAAGAATAAGAACGTACGCCGATCTGACAGCGACTTTGCGGTCACGTGGGTGAAAAACTACGGCAAAGGCCGTGTCTTCTATTCGACACTAGGTCATCGCGAAGAGGTTTACGACATGCCGGAGATCAGGAAGATGTATGTCGAGGCCATGAAGTGGGTCCTCGGGTTACGACGGAGGGCGACGTCGACGCCGCCATCCGAAGCGCGGCGACCGACTAAACCGTAACTTCTTCAGGCGTCAGTTCGATCGCCGGCGACGCGGCCAAGACCTGTCACCCCGACCTGTTTGCCCGCAAAGAAGTCGCAAGCCATGGTCTTGGATCTCCGCGCGCCGTGACCTTCTCGATTCCCTCCATCATCTCGTCGACGCTCTGGAAACGGCCGAAGAACAAGCTCCTGCCGGGCCAGGTTCGACATCCGAGCTGACGTCGATTCCAGGCTGAGCGCCAAGCTCCCCTTCAGATGATCCTTCGCGCGGCGAAGCTCATCGGCGGGAACGGTATCGCCGCACAACTGGCGGAACTCATCCACGACCATCGTGACGACTTTCTTCAGCGTTTCACTCGAAGTGCCGGCGTAGACCGCCAGGCAGCCCGAGTCGCGATAGAGATTCAGTTCAGAGAATACCGAGTAGGCCAGCCCGTGTTTCTCGCGGACGTTCTGGAACAGGCGCGAACTCATACCGCCGCCGAGAATCGTGCTCAACAGATAGGTGCCGTAGCGCCGCTCGTCTGCAATCGGATAAGCGGGCACGCCCATGCACAGATGCGTCTGCTCGAGCGAACGCTTGTTCTTGAGGATCAATGGGGGCTTCGGACTCGGCTTGGGTTCCTCTGGGACTGCGTTACGCGCCGGCAGATCCAGAAAAGTAATCGGCGGCAAGTTTCACAATCTGGCTGTGCGTCACGTGCCCGGCAGCCGTGATTACGAGGTTTGACGACCCATAGACATCCTGATAGTAGTTGCGGACGATCTCGTCGTCGAAGCTGCTGATGGTGCCTTCGTTCCCAAGATGGAACGGCCGAGCGGATGATTCTTCCAGAAATTGCTGAAAAATGTCTCGTGGACGAGGTACTCGGGGTTGTCCACTTCCATCTTCAACTCTTCGAGAATGACACCCTTCTCCTTCTCGATGTCGGCAGCGTCGAAGCGCGGATTCAAGACGAGGTCGGCGAGCAAATCGAATGCGATGGGCAGGTGCTCGTCCAGGACCTTGATGTTGTAGCTGACCAATTCCTTCGCGGTGTAGGCGTCAAGATTGCCGCCTGTCGAATCGGCCTGCCGCGCGATCTCCTCGGCCGTTCGATTGGCCGTTCCCTTGAAGAGCATGTGCTCGATGAAGTGAGAGATGCCGTTGTTTTTGGGTGTTTCTCGGCGCGCGCCGGTGCCGACCCACACACCTATGCTGACAGATCGGACATGCGGAACGGTCTCGGTAATGACTCGAATGCCGTTGGGCAGAGCTGGTGCGGCTGACGTCGCGGAGATTGGTTACTGATGATGCCATCGGGAGAACAAGGGAAGCGTCTTCATTGTAGCGCGCGACCCCCAAACGCCTTGAAACTTGCCCGCATCAGGCTACGTCCGAGGGCGCGTATGAGAATCCTGGCGATGGCTCTGTTGCTGGTTTTGCCCGTGTCGGCGCAGTATTACAACCGTCACAACATCAACTTGATGGTAGGCGCAGGCCTGCCGCGAGCAGACCTACGGGAGCGCTTCTCTGACAGCGCGCTCGTCGGCGTCGATTACGGTTTCCGGTTCCATCGCAATCTCCAGGTGGACGCTGGGCTTCGATACGGTTTTTGGCGCGGCGGGCGTGAATGATTGGCTGCCGAGTCAGTTCGGCAATCTTCGCATCCGCGACTTTCAGACTTTTGTCCCGTTCGGTGGCCGAGTGATTCTGCCCCTGGCGGAGGAGCGGGTCCATATTTATGGGGGATTGGGCGGAGTCTATATGCGCTATGCGGAGCGGATCAGCCAGCCCTACCAGGATTTTCGGGTTCCGTGCGACTATCTGCGCGGCGCGCGATGGCTTCGGGTACTACGGGCTCTTCGGTGTGAACGTTTCCTTTGACCGAGCGCGCATGTTCCGGTTCGGCGCGGGAACACGGATGTATCGAGGACATACGTCGGGCGATCCGCTCGGCGCGGTCCCGCCCGCGGGAAACGACCGACAGGTGGCTGAATATCTTTGGAACGGTGAGTTTTACGTTCTAAAGCTACTTGATCTCTTTGTTGGTGACCGTGGCGGGTTCGGCGGCCCAATTTTCGCGGATAACGGTTGTCTGATCCGAGAAAAACGTGCGACGGCCAGTGTTCCCGAAAACGTCCGGAATGGCAGTGATTTGGTAGCCGTTGGGTCCGCCCTGGACCGCAAAGGTGTAGCCGCTTTTCTTGCCTTTCATTAGATCTTCCGGAATCAGATCGGCCGCCGCGATGGTCTGCGCGCCGCTCGCTGGCGGGCCGAGTTCGGTCAGATTTGTCGCGTAGCGACCGAATTGCGAATAGTACTGCGTTTGCGCCGTATGAAGCGTCTTGATCGCTTGGATGGCGGCGGTTTCCTGCGCGTGCATTCGGTTCTGATTGAGCTTCGGCGCGGCAATCGCGGCCAGATATGAGGATGATCGCCACAACGATCAGCAAGCTCGATCAACGAAAAGCCACGGCGGTCGCGGCGGCGGACTTGTCTCATACTCACCATCATAATGACGTTTTCCCTCGCCGGAACGTTTACCCCGTGCGAATCAAACCTTCGAATGCAGCTCGTGTTCCAGGTTGACCGGCGGATTGTAATACACAATCCGGCCGCAACTCTCACAGAAATAAAGCTTATCTCCCTGACGTAATTCCTGGAAGTACTGGGGCCGAAGCTTCATCTGGCAGGCCGACAGCGGCCATCGGTTGCGTCCGCGATCGCAGCTCCATGCTAGCGTTTGCGAATTCGCTCATAGTGGGCGAGGGTCTGCGGCAGAGATCGTCGCGGCAACAGCCTTGCGCTCTTCGATCGCTTGTCCAAGAAATTCCTTGTCCTCGGCCGTCCGCTTACGTGCGCGCTCTTTTTCCGCTTCGACCTTGCGACTTTTCTTCCTTTAGGGCGGCCTCGGCTATCTTGACGTTCTTCTCGAGCGGCTCGGCTTCTCCCATTAGCTCGAGAATTCGATCTTCGGCTTTGCGGATTTCGGTCTCACAGTAGGTGATTTCGTTCTGGAATGCGCGATATTGTTCGTTAGTTTTGGCCTGCAGCATTTGATCGCGAAGTTTCGAGATCTTTTGCTCCTGGACCTTAATATCGTCTTCCTTGGATTTGCGTTCTTTTTGATTGGCGGCCACTACATTTCGGTCGACTTCCAGCTTCCGCGTATGCGCCTCAAGCTTCTTTTCGATCTCGGCTACCTGTTTCGGCAGCGATTCGATTTCCTTTTGCAGCGCGGCGGCTCGCGAGTCGAGCGTCTGTAGTTTCAGGACGGCCTGTAAGTCCGGCGTCATTGCTTCGAAATTCTAGCACGCAGGAACGGGAGTCTCCGCTGCAGCGTTCCGGCGATGCCCCGAAAGGCAGTCATCGAGTTCCGTGATTCCGAACGCTCGGCAAGTAGTGTACAAGATACAACACGCCAAGTGGGATCGAAACGGCCAGGTCAATCAGCCGCGCCAGTTTCGACGTTCCAAGAGTGGACAATAATGTAATAGCTGCTCAGCCAAATCGCGACTCCCATCAAGCGCAGAAGCCAGCCGACACGCGGACGAATGTGCGCCACAAATTTCGCCCGTATATTCCGCCAACGCGATTCCGCATGACGATGAACAGCGCTACGGAACTGAAAATCGCGACGGCCGACGTCGACAGCGCCAAGCCCTTCGTGTCCGAATCCAGCGACCTTCAGCATTGACCATGACGGTCAGGAAGATTCACGGCGATGGACCCGAAGCTGACGATCATGGGCGTGCGCGCATCGTGCAGCGCGTAAAAGGCTGGATTCAGCACCTTCGCAGCCGAGTATCCGACCAGTCCGACGGCGTAACAGGCGAGCGCCCGGCGCAGTCTGGTGCGTGTCCGACGCGGTGAACGCGCCCATCTGGTAAACTGCGCCGACGATCGAATCGCCGAGCACGGCCAGTCCGACGGCGGACGGAATCGTCAGCACAAACACCAGCCCGAGCGACCGCGAGAGCGTCTGAGCGGAACTCGTCGAAATCTTTAGCGGCGGCGCTTCGGGAGATAGAAGGCAGAGTCGCCGACGCGATCGCGACGCCGAAGATCCCGAGCGGCAGCTGCATGAAGCGGAACGCATATCCGAGCCAACTCACCGGGCCGTTCGGATCAGCAGGCGCGACGCGAAGTTGTTGTTGACGGTCACGTTGATCTGCACGGCGGCATTGCCGAGAATCGCAGGCCCCATCAGGCGGAAAATCTGCCGCAGGCCAGGATGCGACCAATCGAATTGCGGACGAAAGCGAAAGCCGGCGCGGTGGAGGCTCGGGACCTGCCACAGAACTGCATCGCGCCACCGATCACGACGCCATAGGCCATGCCGTGAATTTCGGCGAGAGACCCAGCAGACGGTCCGATCAATCTTCCAAGAAGCAGCCCGAGATCACCGATCCGATATTGAAGAACGTCGACGCCATGGCTGGAACGCCGAACTGGTTGCACGCGTTCAGAATCCCCATTGCCTGGGCCGACAACGCCACCAGCAGCAGGAACGGGAACATGATGCGCGTCATGGTGACCGCGAGTTCGAACTTGCCCGGGGTCTCTTGAGAATCCGGGCGCCACCAGCGATGACAAGCTGCGGGCTCAGCAGGATGCCGAGAAGGCAGATAGCTGCCGACGATGACGATCAACGCGGTTGCGACAAGATTCGCCAGTACGCGCGCTTCCTCCCGCGGTTTTGTCGACAAGTATTGCGTAAATACGGGAACGAACGCGGCGGAGAGCGCGCCTTCGGCAAACAGATCGCGTGTCAGGTTCGGAATTGTGAAGCCGATCCGGAACGCATCGAAGACAGCGCCCGCGCCGAACATCGCGGCGAGCACGATTTCGCGAACAAGCCCTGTGACGCGGCTGATGGCGACCGCAATCGAAACGATCCCCGCCGACCGGACTACGCTGTCGGACGGCGACCGTTCTCCCTGCGACTGCGTTTGCAAAAGAGAATCCTAACTCTGACCGTACAACTCGAGGAAGTGGGCTACCGTCATTATGCCCGTGTAGTAATTCGCGATCTTGTATTTCTCGTTGGCGAATGCAGACCATCGTCGGGCAGGCCGAAACCCATGAGAATCGTCGGGATGCCGAGATGCCGCGCGAAGTCCCCCACGATCGGAATGGACCCGCCGGAGCGAGATGAATACAGTCGGCCTGCCAAGAATTTCGCTGAAAGCCTTTGCGGCGGTGTCAATCGCCGGATGATCGGGATTCACGATGACGGCAGGACCGCCGCTCAGCACACGCACTTCAGTCGTAATGCCCGCCGGCGTGTTGTCGGCGACGAACTTGCTTGAAAACTGTCGACAACCTTTTGTGGGTCCTGGTCGGGCACGAGCCGGAAGCTCACTTTCGCGGTCGCTTTGGCGGGAATCACGGTTTTCGCGCCGGCGCCCGTAAATCCGCCGGCGATGCCGTGAACCTCCAGAGTCGGACGCGACCACACGCGCTCGAGCACACTCCGATCCGGCTCACCCGTCAGGCGCGTCGAGCCGACCTCTTTGGCGAGGAACTCCTCTCGTTAAATGGCAGTGTCTTCCAGCTCTGCAGTTCCTGCCGGGGCGGGCTCCTTGACGTCGTCGTAGATGCCCGGAATCTGGATGCGGCCGTCGGCGGATTTGGTCTTCGCCAGCAGTTCGATCAGCCCGAAGACCGCGTTCGGCGCCGCGCCGCCGTAAAGGCCGGAATGCAGATCGCGCATTGGCCCGGTGGCCTCCACTTCCATGTAAACCAGTCCGCGAAGTCCGATGCACAGCGTCGGAATACCTTCCGCGTAGAGCGCTGTATCGCTGACGAGCGCCACGTCGGCCTTCAGCTTCTCGGGATTTTCTGCGACGAACTTCGCGATCGACTCCCCGCCGATCTCTTCTTCGCCCTCGATGAGAAACTTCACATTGACAGGAAGCTTCCCGTGGATCGCTCGCAAGGCTTCGACAGCCTTGATGTGCATGTAGAACTGGCCCTTGTCGTCGGCCGATCCGCGAGCATAGATGTTGCCGTCCCGCACCGTAGGCTCAAACGGCGGTGTGTTCCAGAGTTCCAGCGGATCGGGCGGCTGGACGTCGTAGTGGCCATAGAGAAGGACCGTTGGTTTGCCGGGCGCATGCAGCCAGTCGGCATAAACCAGAGGATGTCCGGCCGTCGGGATGATCTCGATGTTCTCCATGCCGGCGGCCTTCAGAGCGTCAGCCGTGAACTTGGCCGCACGTTCGACATCGCCTTTGTTCTCCGGCAGCGTGCTAATGCTCGGAATACGCAGGAAAGTCTTTAGCTCTTCGAGAAGGCGGGGTTCATTCTCACGTACGAAGGCATCGACGAGTTGGGACATGGGGACACGTTCATTATACGAGTGGGTTTTGTAGCGGGCGCCGCAGTAATAATGTAAGGCGTGCGCATAGCTCTCCTTTTTGTCGTTGCCAGTATTGTTTTCGCCGAGGATTCGGCAACTCGGCGGCAGCAGTATCTTAACGAGGTCATGACGATTCTTCCGCCCAGTTATCGCGACGATACGACTCGTGTTAGCGGTGGCGACCGGTCTTTCGAGGACTGGCAAAAACGAACCCAAGAACTTCCTCCCGATTTCGAGGCCATGCCGTCACAGGCTTTTCTCCCCGATCCACTCGAGGGCGTGAAGACGAAAGCGGATTGGCAGGCGCGCCGAAAATGGATTCGCGAGCAGTACGAGCAATGGATCATCGGGAAGATGCCGCCCCCGCCCGGCAATACGCGTGGAATCGTCGTAAATACTCGTCACGAAGGGACTGTCGAGGTTCGAGACATCCGGCTTGAGTTCGGGCCGGAGCACAAAGGAAGACTGACCATCCAACTCGTGCTGCCGGCGAAAGGCTCCGGACCGTATCCGGTCTTCCTCACGAACCATCCACGCCGGAGGCCATGGATAGCGCCTGCTGTTCGACGAGGCTATATCGGCGCAATCTTCAATGCGACCGACCCGATCTATGGAGCGCCGGACGATTCGGACTCGCTCATTGAGTTGTATCCCGACTATGATTTCTCCGGACTTGCCCGATGGGCTTGGGCGGGCATGCGTGTGGTCGACTATCTTCACACCCTCCCAGAAGTGGACAAGGCGCGCATCGGCATCGCGGGCCATTCCCGCAACGGAAAGATGGCGTTAATCGCGGCGGCGCTCGACGAGCGGATTGGAGCGGTGGTTGCCTCGAGCGGCAACACAGGCGAATGCGATCCGTGGCGTTATACAACCGACCCATTCGCCAATGAAACGATCGAGCAAATTACCGGCCGCTTCCCTGGCTGGTTTCATCCTCGTCTCCGCTTCTTTGCCGGGCGCGAGCACAAACTTCCGGTTGATCAGAACATGCTGTTGTCGATGGTTGCCCCGCGAGGTCTGCTGATCACCTCGGCATATTCGGAAGGGCAGGGCAATTCATTTGGTATGGAGCAGGCGTATCGCTCGGTGGAAAAGGTTTACCGATTTGCGAATGCGCCGGAAAAGTTGGGGCTGTCCTTGCGGCCGGGAGAACATCCAACCACCGCGGAAGACATCGAACTCTACGTCGATTTCTTTGACTCGGTGTTTGGACGTTCGAAGCGTCCGTTACCGAGAACTAATATGCACCCGTTTCGATGGGAGGAGTGGCGTAAGCACGCAACGATTCCGCCCGTTCCGACGAACGATGTGCGCGATCGTATTCGATGGGTTTTGGGGGAAGAGCCGCAGGCAGTTCCGTTTCCTGCAAGGGATACCGTCGCCGGTCGCACGATGACGAATGCCGGTTGGCTTGCGACGTTGTACGACCGCCCGCTCAAAGTTGATGGAGTCACCTCGCATGCGATCGGGTTCGGTGACGATCTTACCGGCGATCTTTATATGCCAGCGAAGGCTCAGGTCAAGACTCCGGTCGTAATTTGGCTCCATCCGTACGCCTACCCAACGGGGTACTCTCGCTATGGCCGCTCAGCGATTGCCGATCTGACGCGCATGGGCTATGCGGTATTCGCGTTCGACCAAATCGGATTCGGTACCCGTATTCAACAAGCCACGCGATTCTATGATCGCTATCCGAACTGGTCTCTGATGGGGAAGATGGTGGCGGATACACGAGCTGCTATTGATGCGCTGACTGCATTGAAGGAACTCGATGCGCGCCGCATCTATCTCGCCGGGTATTCGCTTGGTGGAAAAATCGCGCTGTTCACTTCGGCGCTCGATGACCGTGTTGCCGGAGTGATCGCCGCATCAGCGTTCACGCCACTTCGCGTGTCGAAGGATAACGACGGCACGGAAGGCGTCCGGCACTACTCGCATCTGCATGGATTGATGCCGCGACTCGGCGTTACTGTGGCGGTCGACTACGACGAAGTCATGGGCGCGATTAAAGCTCCGGTGTTGCTGCGTGCGCCTGCGCTAGATCGATATGCGTCTCCGGTGAACGTCCGAACGGCTGTCGAAACGGCGAGAAAGGCTGGGGCGAAGATCGAATTACGCGAGCCCGTCGATTTCAACCGGTTCACGCCACCGGCGCAGAAGGAACTATTTGCGTGGCTGGAGACGACCCGATGATCGGGCGCATTCAGGGTGTGCTCTGCTGTGGAAACATTTCTTACGACATTCCGGTGTGGCCTGTAGATGAAGTGGCATGGGGAAAGAGCCTCTGGGTGGACCAGATTACGTTCAGTGTGGGCGGCAATGGGTCGAGCACATCCTATTCGCTCGCGACGATGGGCGGTAAGGTACGACTCACGGGAATGGTAGGGCGTGACCGGGAAGGCGAAGCGATTCTCGAGGTTCTCAATCGCGCCGGTGTTGAGTTGGATATCCGGCACAGCGATCAGCCCACGACTTCGACGGTCGTGCTCGTGCAGTCGTCAGGGGATCGCTCATTCCTTCATCGGCCGGGGGCTAGTCGCGATGTCACCCCCGAAATGTTGTCATTTCATGTTCCCGGGTATTCACATTTTCACCTTGCAAACCTATTTTCACTACCGACAATTCGACTCGCGGGTGGCGAGTTGATGCGGAGAGCGAAAGCGGCCGGACTCACGACATCACTCGATACGGCTTGGGATGCCAAAGGGCGTTGGATGGAGGACGTTGGTCCTTGTCTGCCTAATACGGATCTATTGTTCCTGAATGATAGTGAAGCCAGGATGCTGACCGGAAGCGAGAATCCCTGCGAGGCAACGAAGATCCTTCGCGAGCATGGCGCCACAGATGTGATCCTCAAAGTCGGACCGAGAGGCTGCATCGTGTTTGGAGGCGATGAATCGCGAGCAGTCCCGGGATATGGGGTTCAGGTGAGAGATACGACTGGGGCAGGGGATTGTTTTGCAGGTGGATTCCTTGCGTGCCTGCAGCGCGGTCTTACCTATTTGGAAGCGGCGAAGGTGGCTAACGCGGTCGGCGCATTAAATGTGGAGAACCTCGGTTCGGCGCAAGGGCCACGGTCCTGGGAGGACACTCAAACCTGGATGCGGGAACGCGATACGCTGTAAAGTTCATGAACCCAAAAGACCTCAAAGGCGTTTTCGGATTTCCTGTCACGCCGTTTCGCAATGATCTCAGCGTGGACCTCGACGCGCTTGCCCGGAATGTAGACGAAATGACGAAACATCCCTTCTGCGCGATTGTCGCAGCGGGAGGGACAGGCGAACTGTACTCGATGACGCCTCAGGAAATTGAGGATGTGGTGAGGGTTACAGTCGAGGCGACGCATGGTCGGATGCCGGTGGTTGCAGGCAGCGGCTACAACGCCCCGATCGGCTCTGATATTGCGCGTCGGGTCGAGAAAGCCGGAGCGGACTGTCTTCTCGTCCTGCCGCCTTACTATTCCGGCGCGCCGGAGGCTGGACTGTTCGAGTACTATCGCACGATCGGCGCGGCTACTCCGCTCCCGATGATGGTCTACAGCCGCGATTGGGCGATCTTCTCGCCGGAGATGGTGGCTCGACTGTGTGATAAAGTCCCTACGCTCAAGGCTTGGAAAGACGGGCAGGGGAACGGTCGTACATATCAGCGCATAATGCAATACAACGGCGATCGATTGGCGTGGTACGGCGGGCTTGGCGACGACTGTGTGCCGACATATTTCGCAGCTGGCGTTCAGGCTTTTACTTCGAGCATTTCCAATATTTCGCCTAAGGTGTCGCTAGCTCTCGCCGACGCTGGGCTCAAGCGTGATTTCGCCACTCTCGATGGCTTGATGGCCAAGTATGTTCACCCTCTTTATGCGTTTCGCGAGCGAGTGAAAGGATACGAGGTTTCGGCGATGAAGACCGCTATGGAATTAATCGGGAAACCAGCCGGTCCTGTGCGCCCGCCGCTGACCAATACACGTCCGCAGGATATCGATGATTTGAAGAAGGTCATGGCTGCTTACGAGGGCATGATCTAGAGATTGGTGCGTTTTAATCCTCGATTCAGGGTAAAGACCGTAGGTTTTTTCGAGTTTGGCCGACGTCTCTAAAAATAGCCGTGAAAAGAGGCGTGGCCCAAGTTAAAATAAACTTAATGCGGTTCGCTGTCCTTGTCACGCTCAGTGTGTCCGCGTTCGCGCAGACCCCACGAGTGACTGATTTGCAGCGTGCTGTTGAAGAATTCAAAATTCAGACTCGGAACCTCGGTTTGCGCGCGGATAGCCCTGCGTCGGCTCGTAAAAAGTCGGCGAGCCGACCGAAGTTCCGTGGACGCGTTTTTGAAAACCTTCGCAACGACATTTTGGATGCCACGCCGCACGAACTTCGCCAGCGCGGGTCCGACAAGAACCTCCTGCGCCGTAACCAATTCGGATTCAATCTAGCCGGCCCGGTAGTCGGCCGGTCAACCTTCTTCTCGGTTTCTTACGAAGGCGTGCGGGAGCGAATCTCCCGATCGTTCCTTCGCACCGTTCCGACTACGCCGGAACGTTCGGGAGATTTCAGCTCGACGGTCGACTCGGCCGGTCAGCCGCTGCCTGTTTTCGATCCGGCATCAACGCGGGCCAACCCGAATTTTGATCCGTCCGAGCCGGTGAGCACAACGAATCTCCAGTATCTTCGCGACCCATTTCCGAATAACGCCATTCCGGTTTCCCGGATCGATCCCGTCAGCGCGAGTGTTCTGCCGCATTATCCGGAGGCGAACGCCAGCGTCGGTCCATATTTCCGGAACAACTACTTCGTTGTGAGCCCTGAAACGAATACCGCGAACGGAATGATCGTGAAGCTGGACCACACGTTGAACGAGAAGCATAAGGTCGACTTCGCGACCTCGTTCTCGAATGGTTTCGCGGGGTCGGCGAATGTTTTTCCGACAATCGCTGATTCCAATGCATCAGACCGGCAGTTCGCCTCGCGCCGAGGAAGCCTTTCGCACATCTATACTGGCTCACCCCGCACAGTTCACACGCTCTACGTCGAAGCGGCGAGCGATCGCAGCGAGAACAAGGGCGAGATTTTCCCCTCCTACCGCTTTAGCGATGGCTATGCCACGGCGGGCCGGGCCAATCCAAACGTTAAAAACGTCCGTAACGCGATTGATGCCGGTAACGGATTATCCACCCGCATCGGCAACCACTCCTTGCGGCTGGCCACGCGGTGGCTCCACCAGCAGCAGCATATTCTTGCGCCAACGTATCCCGCCGGTTCATTCCACTTCGGCTCGGGGCTGACCAGCCTGCCGGGCATTGTGAACACGGGACATTCGTTCGCAAGCTACCTTCTGGGTCTGTCTGACGGGGCGGAGACGAGTGCCGTCCTGTCGCCGTCCTACTTCCGCACGGATCGCTACAATTTGTCTGGTCGGGATAGTTGGGAGATCCAAAAGGGCCTCACATTGACCACATCGCTGAACCTCGAGGTGTCGACGCCTCGGACGGAGAAATACGATCGCCAATCGACAGTTGATCCGAACGCGATAAATCCCGCAAACGGGCGTCCCGGAGCTTTGGTTTTTGCAAATCGCGGCGGCTATGGGCGCGGCTTCCAGCAAACGCAGACGCGCCTGGAGCCCTCGTTTGGGCTCGCCTGGAATCCCTGGGGCCAGAACAAAACTGTCGTGCGAATGTCCTACGGCCGTTCGTATGAGGTTGCCAGGTTCAGCGGTCAATCGAATACGCAGGGTTTTAACTTCTATCCCACTTTCATCTCCCCGAACACACAACTGGCGCCGGCCGTCGTATTGCGTGAAGGATTGCCAATGGCCGATTATAGTCAGCCGGATCTACGACCCGATGCCGTTAATGGAATGGTTGCTGAGGTGATGGACGCATCGACACGAGTGCCACGATATCAATCGGTGAGCGTAGCTATGGAACGGGAAGTGTCAGGTTCGTTTCTTATGTCGACTGGCTACTATCACGCCGACGGAAAAAATCTATACGTGAGCAACAGCGCGGCAAACCTGAACGCGATTCCTCTAGAGGCGCTCGAGTATCGCGACCAATTGAATAACGAAGCGTTTCGGGCGTCGTTGCGGCCGTTTCCGCAATATACAGGGCTTGACGTGAATGGGCTGTATCCGCTCGGTCGATACCAGCGCGACTCCGGCTTTGTGCGTTTCGAGAAGCGCACATCGGGTGGATTGGGCATGACCGCCCAGTACGAGTTTTCAAAGCAGATGGACGACTATTCGGGCCCCTGGGGAACACAGGATTTTTATCACCGCGAGAAAGAGTGGTCCCTGACCTCGAGCAACATTCCGCATCGTCTGACGTTGAGCTATGTTTACGAGCTTCCATTCGGGAGGTCGGGCACGCTGTTCACCTTCAACGATTGGCGAAAATTCCTTGTGGATGGCTGGTCAGTCAGCGGCATGACCAGCATGTATAGCGGCGAACCGCTTGCGCTGCATCCGCAATTCAACAATACCGGCGGCGTAATTCAGGCCCTGAACGTCGATATCGTGCCCGGAGTGGACCCTGCTGTTGCCGATCCAGGGCCGCATCTTTGGTTCGAGCCGAGCGCGTTCGTGCAGCCCCCCGACTTCAGCGTGGGTACCGCATCGCGGACCCATCCATCGCTGCGCGCGCCGGGCGCGCAGAATCATGACTTGTCCTTGAGCAAGCGCATCGCTCTCGATGCGGACCGCACGGTCGAACTTTCCGCGGTGGGCTTCAACTTCCTGAATCACGCGAACTGGAATAATCCCGACACCACGATTGGCACCGCTTCGGCTCCGAACGTGAATGCGGGTAAAATCATCGGATCGACGGGCGGGCGCGTTCTCCAAGTCGGTCTCCGGTATAGCTTCTAATGGCGCGGTTTGCGATTGCGTTCCTAATCGCCTTAAGCGCGTTTGCCGCCGACGAGCCTAAGAAACCATCTCCGCTCACGATCGTCCGCGTACCAGCGTCTACCGAGTCCGAGAAATTGCTGACCCCAGCCGATTTCTCGGCCAGCGTCATCGGAGCCGGCAAAGGCAAGATCCTTCGCGTACGGAATCCCAAAGATGACCTGTTGTTGCTGGTAGTCACGGATCTTGTCGGGGATCTTATGCTGCTGGATGCGGCACGAAATTCGCTTTCCCAGGAAGTTGTCGGGCTACCGCCGAACGTAGCCGTGGGATTGATGAGGGCGCAGGAAGGTTTAGAGGTGCTGCTCGATCCGACTACGGATCGGGAGGCGCTCGAGAAGTCGCTATCGGAACTGCCCGTGACTGGAAAGGCCGGCTTGCTGGAGACAATAGAGTCTGTATCGCAGGTGGCCGAGGCGGTCGGCGCCAAGACGGGCGTTCGCGTAGCGATTCTGTATCTTACGGATAGCGATGTCCGAAACTATCGGGAAGACTTTACAAACCCGGTAATCAATTCGAGCGATTCCCGCGATCTGAGTCGCAAGTTCCCCGAGGGCTTAATCCGAGAGCGCATCTCACGTTTGGATAAGGCGCTCGCGGGCTATCAGACACCGATATTCATTGTTCACGTCGCGCGCTTGACTGACCGGCTGAATGAGGCGTACCTAAGCGGATTACTTCAGATCGCCACTACAACAGGCGGGTTGGCTACATTTTGCCGATCGAGCGCCGAAGTTCCACAAGCGATCTCGGACGCCTTGAGAGCAATCGGTAATCAATATCGGGTGCACGTTCAGTTGCCGCCAAAAACGCCTAAATCCTTGCTGTTGGGACTGGCAGTTGAGGGCAGCGCTCTACGCTATCGGGATCGTTACGAATTGAAATAGCGCGCGCGTTCGTATAATCGAAAGCAAATGGCAAACACGACAGTCGCGTTCGGTGTGATTCTACTAGTGCTGGGTATTGCCGGATACTTCGGAACGGGAATGGTCAGTGTGACCGCTCTGATTCCTGCTGCATTCGGGTTGCTGTTGTTGATTCTGGGTGTCATCGCCAAGGATCCCAACAAACGGAAGCATGCGATGCATTTTGCGGCGATGATTGGGCTTCTAGGCCTCGCGGGTTCGATCGGCGGGTTGGTCAAGGCCTTCAAGCTGCTTTCCGGGGAATTCGTCGAGCGTCAGAATGCCGTGATTGCTCAGGCGGTGATGGCAATTCTGATGATCGTGTTCCTCGTAATGTGTGTGCGATCCTTCATCGAGGCGCGTAAGAGCCGCGCAGTCTAATGCGACGGATCGCTTTGCTGTTCACTACCGTTCTTATGTCCGCACAGGATACGACAAATTATCCGATCCTCGGACGGATTATTAGGGAAGATCCGCGTCTCGACCAGATCATCGCTCCGGACGCGCGAATCGAGGTTCTGGCATCGGGATTCGAGTGGGCCGAAGGTCCGGTCTGGCTCTCCCGTGAGAAAGCTTTGCTTTTCTCCGATATCCCTAATAACGCGGTCATGATGTGGCGGGAAGGAGAACGCGTGAAGGTCTACCTGAAACCTGCAGGCTTTACGGGACCCGGTGAGTACGGTCGCGAGCCGGGCAGCAACGGCATCACGCTCGATCCCAGCGGCCGGCTAGTGTTCTGCGAGCACGGCGACCGGCGCATCTCTGTCTTGGAGCGAAATGGCGGAAAGCGCACTTTGGTGGATAGCTTCGAAGGTAAGCGCCTGAATAGTCCGAACGACGCCATCTATGACTCCCAAGGCAATCTGTACTTCACCGATCCGCCGTACGGACTGCCGAAACAATGGGACGACCCACGCCGTGAGCTGGACTTCTGCGGGGTTTATCGGCTTGGCACGGACGGCAAGCTGACGGTGCTTACGAAGGATCTGACGCGGCCGAACGGCATCGCGCTTTCTCCCGACGAAAAAACCCTCTATGTTGCTCAGTCCGATCCAAAACGCGCAATCTGGATGGCGTATACGTTGACTCCGGAAGGGACAATCGGATCAGGTCGCGTGTTTAAGGACGTAACGTCAATGGTGGGGAAGATGCGCGGGCTGCCCGACGGATTGAAGGTCGATAAGAACGGCAATCTGTTCGCGACTGGTCCGGGTGGTGTACACATCTATGCGCCGGACGGTACGCGCCTGGGACGCATCGAGACAGGAGAGGCAACTGCAAATGTGGCCTGGGGTGATGACGGAAGCACCCTCTACATCACGGCCGACATGTATCTCTGCCGGGTAAAGACCGTGACCAGGGGCGCTCGCCTCCGTTAGTGACGGCCGGGTTACAATATTAGTTTGCGTATCAGAATTCTGTTATCCATATTTGCGCTCTGTGGCATGGGGTTGATGTGTGCAGGACAGCCGTCATCTACGAAGAAGACCGCTCAAAGCAGCACGGCAAAGAAGCCCGCCACTAAAACATCGAAGAAGGGTAAATCTAGCAAACAAGTAACTCGCGCCCGGCGGTCGGCGCCACGCCAATCCGCGCCGACTGCCGAGCGCTATCGCGAGATTCAGCAAGCCCTGACCGATAAAGGCTATGGCGCTGGCCCGGCCGATGGGGTCTGGGGGACCGAATGGGTCGCGGCCTTGAAGCAGTTCCAGGCGAATCAAAATCTTAGTTCGGACGGCAAACTCGGGTCTCTATCGCTGATCGCTTTGGGTCTGGGTCCAAAGAGGGAGCCGATGGCGGAACTGACGGGGAAGCCGGAGCCGATCGAGTGATCGTTGGCGTTCCGACCGAAATAAAGGATCATGAGGCGCGTGTTGGCCTAGTTCCTGGTGGCGTCGGAGCGCTGGTTGACGCTGGACACCAAGTCCTCGTCCAGGCGGGATCAGGCATCAAGAGTTCTCTGCTCGACGACGAATATGAAGAATTTGGCGCAGAGATCGTATCTACCGCGGCGGAAGTTTGGAAGCGCTCCGAACTTATCGTCAAGGTCAAAGAACCGCAACCCTCCGAATACGAGTTTCTCCGTCCTGGGCTGACTCTATTCACCTACCTTCATCTAGCCCCACTTCCCGAACTGACCGCCAAGCTTCTTGAAAGGCGGGTCAACTCTGTAGCCTACGAGACCGTTCGTGAGAAGGATGGATCGCTTCCCCTGCTGACACCGATGAGCGAGGTTGCAGGGCGTATGGCCGTCCAGGTTGGCGCACAGTACCTTGAAGCTCCTAATGGTGGTCGCGGCATCCTGTTGGGCGGGATTCCGGGAGTGTCAGCGGCAAACGTCGCGATTCTCGGCGGCGGTGTTGTCGGTCACAATGCGGCGAAAATGGCCGTCGGTTTGGGCGCTCACGTTACGATCATCGATCGAAATTTGGACCGGCTGAGAGCGCTGGACGACATCTATAACAGCCAGATCGTCACTCTGGCGTCGAATACGTGGACTATTCGGGAGACCCTACGTCTTGCCGACCTGGTGGTCGGCGCGGTTCTGATCCCCGGGGCTGCAGCGCCTAAGCTGGTGCGCCGGGACATGATCAAGTCGATGAAGCGCGGTTCTGTCGTCGTCGATGTTGCGATCGACCAGGGCGGCTGTTTCGAGACTTCGCATCCAACGACGCACACGGATCCGACCTATGTTGTTGACGATGTGCTTCATTACTGCGTGTCGAACATGCCGGCAGCGGTACCTCACACGTCGACGTTCGGGTTGACGAACGCCACGTTTCCTTACGTCATGCAACTTGCCGAGAAAGGGATCGAAAGGGCGTGTGAGATCGATCCCGCTATATGTGAGGGTGTTAATACCTATCAGGGGCACGTGACTTACCCGGCTGTCGCGGAATCACAAAGCCGAGAGTGGAAGCCCCTTAGCGCAGTTATTTAGCGGACAACTTCCGGATCCATTGGGGTTCTTCGGGCTCGCCTTTCGGCGCCATGCCCTTTGTCTTGGACCATCGATGAATCCAGGAGAAGCCATCTAGTCCCGCATACTCCTCCGGAAGCCCATACGCTTCATCTTCGAGAGCCCGGCTCAGTTTCACGATCTGGTAGCGGCGTCGTTTCATCATTTCGAGAAGTTGAGGCATCGTGTCGGCGTTCAGTTGGCTTGCATGGATCAGAAGCGTCTGGCGGATTTCATGCCCGGTCACTTCGATCGATCGCTTTTCGAAAAACTCAAAAATTGATTCCATGTAGCTGAGGTAAGTCTCGCGAATCTTGTTCGCGGTCGCGCTATCGTTCCCTTGCAGTGCTGACATGTAGGCGGCTGCGAACAGATAATCCGAGTTATCCAGGGTTACCGGCGCGACGGTGTAACCTCGGTGCTTCAGGAAATCGTTGATGGCGCGCTTAGTTTCCGGGTCTTTGCCGGCGTGGAGGAATGGATGACGAAAATAACGTGGCCGATGTCCGAGTATTTCCGTCGTCAGCTTTTCGCCCTTCTCAATGTCGGCCTCGTATACTTCCACCGGCGTTGAGTTCAGATCCGGGTGCGAACAAGTGTGATTACCGAGTTCGGCTCCGGCCGCCTTCCACATCGTGAGAATTTCTTTTACTGCCTCGGAATAGTGGCATTCGTTAACAAACCCGATGACAGGAACCTTGCCGGCAGCGAACGGCTGGAGAAGCTTTGCGGTCATGCGTTTCAGGGCCTCGAGGTTTCGCTCCCCATCGCCTCCTCGCGGGAGGTCGTCAATGGTGATTGCAACCTCTCTTGCCGCGAAGGCGGAGGTAGTGAGAAGAAGAATTAAAATTAGCCGCATGGACTTTCAGATCAGGCGGGGGGCGGAAGCTCGTTTTGCGACACGCCGCTCGAGCCTGCCTCGCCGGCGCTGCAGCGCCTCGGTGTCCTCGTGAGAGAGCGCTTGAAGTGTGAATTCGAGAGCCATCGAGTAGTTGCGCTCTTTGTGTTCGTAGTACTTGGCGAGTTCCTCGAGTGACGCGAGACGGAATGGATTGCGGCCGCTTGCAAGCTCAGTGTAAATAGCGATCGCGGCGGCTTCGCGACCCAGCCTTTTCTCAATTCGCCCAATGTCCCACAGCGTGCGGAAAAGGAGATCGTCGCGTAATCCCTTGCCAAGAGCGCGGCGGAATAGCACAAGGGCCTTCTCGTACTCTTCGCATCGATGGAGCCAGCGGCCCAGACCGACCATTTCGGCGCCGTGACTCAGAGGGGCTTCCTCAGGAGACTTGAAGGCGCGCGGGATGATTGCCGTGAAACACGCGAGCGTAAGGATGTCGATGGCATTGTGATGCAGAATGGGAACAATCCGAGCGGCTTCGCGCTTCCGAAGATACTCGAAATACACATACGGGATCATTTCCCCCGGTAGGTCGCCCTCGCGTTCCACTCCGAGAATCTGATTCTCGAGGTCCACCAGGCGACAGCTATCGAAACGCAATTTCCATAGGCGTCGCGCTCCTACGAGCAGATCCAGATGCTCTAGACGGCCGAACGGGGGCTTCATTCGAGACATTCGGTACCGAGTCTCAAGAAGCGGTTGATCGTATGTTTTACCGTTATAAGTCACCAGGGTGTCGAACTGCGAGAGGTATTCCGACAGTCCATGCAGCAGACTGGCCTCCTCACTCGGGTCGCGCATGAAGAACTGCTTCAGCTCAAAACCGCTCGGCGTGATTCGGCCGACACCGATCAGAAATGCATAGGTTCCCGAACCGCCGGCCAAACCAGTGGTTTCCGTGTCGAGGAACGCCCACTTCGAGCAATCACAATCTGTGATGGAACCATCCGAAATCGAGGTGAGTAGATCGGCGGGCATCTCCACAAGAGAGGAGATGTCGAGCGATCCGTGACGCCGATGATTCTCCCAAAGTCTGCTCGTTTCGAAATGACATCCGTGCGGTGTCCGGGATTCCTCACCGGAGAGATATTCCTCGATGAAATAGCGGGCGGGACGGATTTCGAATTGAAGCGGCGGCGCCGGTTTAGGAGCGATTCCTGCGATGCGCCGCCGCAAAAAAGCCAGTTGTTCCTGCAGATCGCTCAAGTGTTCGCCGTTTCTTTGCCTAGTGTAGCAGCGGATACTTAAGCTGGCTACTTCTGGGGAAGAAACGCGCTGGCGTCGATTGTGTGCCTTCGATAGTCGATACGTTGGCTGAGGATCGTATTGGCTCTTTGCTTGTAATCCTTCGCGTCGTCCTTGCGTTTGAGCTTCGCGCAGGCAAGCGCGGCGCTGTCGTACACAGTGGCCAATCGAGCATGACCGGCGCCGAACGACCGGTGGAGGATCGCGATAACGCGCTCGTAATACGGTAGAGCTTCCTCATTCTTGCCTTGCATCCGAAGCGTCTCTCCGTACTGGAAGAGAATGGGCGCAGCGTACATGTGGTCTTTACCCACTACGGAATCGAGGAGATCGAGCGCGAGATTGAAATGCTCGATCGCCTTGTCATATCGCTTTGTGTCCTTGTGCAGCTCTCCGATATCGCCAAGCGTAGTCGCCAGGCTCGGGTGGTTCGGGGCGATCTCGCGGCGGATATCGAGAGCCTTTTGCATCAGCGACTCGGCGCGCGGGATATCCTTGCGAGTGCCCGCAAGCCGCGCCAGATATGTGTAGGTCGGGGGCAATGACTCCTTTCCGCCCGCCGCTATGTTCATGGCGAGAGATTGCTCGAATAGCTCTTCTGCTTCCTTTCTCCTGCCCATGTCGAAGTGGATCGCTGCAAGATTATGCAGAGTTCCGGCGCGTGTGGTGCCATCCTCAGGAGTCGTCTTCAGAGCTTTCTTAAGCAGCTTCGCGGCTTGCGGGAGCTCCGCTTCGACGTGGTGGAGAAGAGCGAGATTGTTCAAGGCGTGCGTAAGTATCGGATCGCAGAAAGGACCTAGCTGACGTTCGAGTTTGATCGTCCTTTCCATTAACTCTCTAGCCTCGCTTGTTTTGCCTTGCGACTGCAGGGCAGCTGCCAGGTTATTCATCGAAGCCGCGTACATTACAACGCCCGAGGGTCCCAAGCTACGGTAATACTCGACCGACTTACGATGTTCCTGTTCTGCCTCCGCGTATCGAGCTTGCTCGTATAAAGCAAGGCCTTTTCGGCCCGCCTGATCTGGTGAGTCCTGACCTGCGTATGCAGCATACGCAAACACTACGAGCGTAACCGCAATGATCGTACTGCTCCTCATTGCTCTTCCTCCAGTGATCGGTTGTGTTTCGGTTGCTAGTGCTGGGCCCTCAAACGCCTACTACGAATTCGATCCGAAAAAGTTGCCGAAATCTTTTATGAATCTCAATCACGTTTGAAACAGACTCAGGCCGACGAGCGCACACGTCAATCAGCTATCGCGCTCGACGATAGATCGCTTGTTATCGAGTCGCTTGGAAAGCCAAGCGATATGCCCATAGAGACGTTCGCGTTTTGATTTGGTCTTTCGGTCTCTAAAGATTAAGAACGGAAACGGTGGGACATTCATAAACAACCGCTAACATAGTAATTTCGGCATGTCGCATCAAAGAATTGTCGTCGCTATCGACGGTCCCGCCGGGGCTGGCAAGAGTACTATCGCCAAATCGGTCGCCGCGCGTTTGGGGTTCGTATACATCGACTCGGGCGCGATGTACCGCGCAGTCGCTCTCTGGGCGCTTAGAGCCGGGATCGCCGACAACGATACTCACAAGATCGAACAGCTTGCCTTAGAAGCGGATATTACGCTCGAAGCTGGAACGCAACGCGTCTATTTGAATGGTGAAGACGTAACCGATGCGATCCGTGATCCTGACGTTGCAGCAGCTGCCTCGAAAGTTTCGGCAATCGCGGGCGTGCGCCGCGCAATGGTCGCCAAGCAGCGGGAATTAGCAGCCAACGGCAGCGTCGTGATGGAAGGCCGCGATATTGGATCGGTCGTCTTCCCTGACGCTCGCGTGAAGATTTTCCTGGATGCTCCCAGCAATGAGCGCGTCGAGCGCCGGAGCAGAGAACTCGAACGAAGAGGCCTTCCGACCGATCCGGATGGAACAGCTCGCGATCTGGCCGAGCGAGATCATAGGGACAGGACGCGTGCCGAAGCCCCGCTAGTGCAGGCTCCAGATGCGATCTATGTGGATTCGGGAGGGCTTTCCATCGAGCAGGTGGAAGAGCAGGTATTGAAAATCGTCCGTGAGCGCACAGCAAATGGAAAGGAGTATTCGCGTTGAGTAGTCTTTTGGCAATGAAGTTCGGGGGGACGAGCATGGGGTCCGCCGAGCGAATTCGCGGCGCTGCGGAGATCTGCGCGCGGGAACGCGCGAACAGGCCCATTGTTGTCGTGGTATCGGCGATGTCCAAGGTGACGGACCTCCTTCTTGACACGCTCCGTGCGGCAGAATTCGGTAGGCCCGTCGAGGTGGAAACGAATCTCAAGCAACTGGAGGCGAGACATGTAGAGACGTGTCGCGCGTTGCTCAATGCAACCGCATGTTCTACTGCTATCTGCGAGATCGGAGTGCTGGTCGGCGAGTTTCAACGTATTGCGCACGGCATGCTTATGCTCGGAGAGCGTCCGCCACGTTCTGTCGATGAAGCCATTTCCACTGGTGAGCGGCTGTCGGCCATGATGATCGCGTCCTATCTGAATTGCATGGGTGTTCCTTCGGAAGCCGTCAATGCCTCCGACGTCATCGTTACGGATTCTGAGTTCGGGAACGCGGAACCGTTGATGGACGAGACGCGTGAAAAGGCGCGCGCGCGATTGCTCCCGATTGTTCAAAGAGGAGCGATTCCAATCGTCACCGGATTCAATGGCGCCGATGTCGAAGGGAAACCAACGACTCTTGGCCGCGGAGGATCCGATTTTTCCGCTTCTATACTTGCGTCCGTTTTGGATGCGGAAGAGTTATGGATCTGGTCAGATGTCGATGGCATCATGACGGCCGATCCACGGCTCGTCTCGGATGCGGTTGTGCTCGACGAGGTCACTTATAAAGAAGCGGCGGAACTCGCCTACAACGGGGCCAAGGTCCTGCACCCTCGAACACTGGCTCCCCTGGTCGAGAAGGGCATTCCTGTATTGAGTAAGAACAGCTTCAACTTGAACGCGCCAGGAACGCGAATTGTTCCGCGAACGAAAGAAGTTCCTCCTGGCCCGAGAGCAGTGACGTCGATGGCAAATGTTGCGTTGGTTTCCGTAGAAGCTGCTAAGGCTGCAGTGAACGGCACAGCAATCATGGGCCGGGCGTTCGATGCGCTCGCCGATGCCGGCTCGGAAGTGCTTGCGATTTCGAGCTCGAGTTATCGCCAGAATTTTTGCTTTCTCATTCGGAAGGATGAGTTGCGAATCGCTCTCGAAGGGTTGGAGAGCGAGTTCGAATTAGAGTTGGAACACGACTATCTGCAGCCAATCAAGGTTGACACCGAAGTCGGTTTGCTTGCCATCGTCGGGGAAGGGATGCAAGGTACGCCCGGACTTGCGGGACGGATCTTTACTGCGATCTCACGGGAAAATATCAACATCATCGCGATTGCGCAGGGATCGAGCGAGTTGACGATTGTGATTGTTGTTGCGCGTTCAGGGCTGGAAAAAGCGGTTCAGGCAGTGCATGCCGAATGTGGGCTCGGGCAGATGGCGGAAGCTTCGCGGATGGTTCGAGGATAAAACTACTTCGAGGATTGCAGGGCAGAGTCGATCGCCGTCAGATTGACCTTGGCGATCTTGGCTTCTTCGAGTTCGGAGTTGATATCGAGCATGGCACGGAAGTGTTTGCGTGCAGCGGCGATGGACTCGACAGTCCCGTCTACCTCAGCCTTCTTGCCAAATGCAAGCGCCAGAGCGTAATGTACGTACGGGTCACCAGGATCGTAGGCCAAAGCAAGCTGACAATGTTGAATTGCCGCGTCGAAGTTTTTAATTCGGCGTTCACTATCGCACAAGCCGAAGTAGGCCAAGCTGCGTAGCTCCTTCCAGACATCTTTGAGATTCGCTCGTTTCTTGCGGCCCATTCCCGCTATGTATCCGAGAACGTAATAGTTCACTTTGCCGGCAAGCTTGCTGTCAAAGTCGCTCAGTTTGAGATAGGCGTCGTACTCCGGAATCGACTCCTTGAACAGGTTGCTTCTCCGCAGGCTTTCAGCGAGCCATAGGTGGACTTCCGCGTTGCTTGGATTCAGCTTGATGGCCTTACGAGCGGCAGTCGATTGATTCAGAAAACGAATCCTTGCGGCAAAGGGCTTGAGCGAGCAGCCCCCAGGCGAGAGAGTTACTCTTGTCGCGCTGGACAACGGTGTTCAACTGCCGAATCGACTCGTCAAGATCGCCCAAGTCGAGCAGCATTCCGCCATAGGTCGAGCGCGCTTCGAGATAGTCCGGATCAATTTCGATGGCGGTCTTGAAGTAGAGCTTGGCCTTCTCCATATCAAAGAGTAGATTGTGCGTGCGCGCCAGATACAGCGCTGCCTGGCTGTACTTGGGATCGATCGACAATGCTTTCTGAAAGTGCGCAGCCGCCTTTTTATAGTGCTCCGCCGATCCCTTGTTGTACTCGTCCATGCCCTCTTCAAAGGCGTCGACCGCAGCTTTCGTCCTGCGTCTCGGGATCATGATCTTGATGGAAACGGTTCCTTCTTGTCCGGGATAAACCATCTCTTCCCGAGGACCGTCAGGCTCATAACCAAGCTTGACGCCTTTGACGGTATGCGCTCCAGGCATCAATCCGGGCAAACGCAAGGGGCCGCTTTTGTTGACGACTCCTACCGACTTGCCGTCAACAAAAACCTCGACGCCATCCATATTGGCTTCGATTACCAGCGCGCCGCTCTTGGGAGGGGGCGGATTCCCGGGCTCGGCTCCGGATGGAACATAAGCCAGAAGCATGTTTGGATCGAAGCTTCCGCGTTCCGATGTCGGATTCTGACGGCCGTTGGTGGCTCGGCGCACTTCGCTGTGAACATACTCGCCTAGTTCGTCGGCATTCACGATCCCGTCGCGGTTCTCATCGGCGCTTCCTTCGAGACCTTTGACAACGTAGTAAGTGAAAATTCCATGTCCGCCGCCCCACTCAGGGCTCTCAAACGATTGCTCCCGATCGCGGCTCGCCGTCAGCGAAAACAATGAGCGATCGAGCGACTTGAGGCTCGTATTCATCGTCGCAGCGTCGGCAGGAGGCATAATCGACCCGCTATGACAAGAATCGGTTAGCAGTACCTTCCATTTGCCTTTGATTTTCTGGGCCATCGCTTCGCCAAGCGTGTCCATCGGGAAGCCGGTGCCCTTGATGTTCTTGGGATCGATATCAGACGGCGCGAGATACGCCTTGCCATCGGAGACAAAGCCATGCCCGGCGAAGTAGATCAGCACCCGGTCGTCATCCTTGGCGACGCTTGGGAGCCATTCGAGAATTTCCCGTCGCAGATTTGCCAAATTGGCGCGAGAGCCGATCAGCCGCCGCACGTTCTCTGCGCGAAAATTGCCGCCTTCCGGGCTGATCAAGGCGGAGTAGATTGACTCAGCATCACGTTCGGAAAACTGCAATTGCCCAGACTCGGGCAGTTTGTCATATTTAGCGATTCCAACTACGAGCGCATAGCTTCGAGGAATGGAAGGTTTGGCGGAACTCGTGCCAGGAGGCGTAGAATCCTCGCGCTCCATCTTCAGATCGCGTTCTTTGGCCTTAGGGACTTGGGGTTTTGGGGCCTGCGCAAACAGAACAGAAGCCAACGCGATGCCGAGCGAAAATCGCAGAACTTTCATAACGCTACCTGTGCGCCAGATAAAACTCGTATACCAGCGGCGCCTTCAAAGGAGCGGTCGACGAGATGACGGACGAATCTTTCTCACGAATGAACACGAGTTCTTCCGAGGTCTCCGTCTTTTTGGCTGCCTGCGGTCCAGCTGAGCTGTCGAGACACGCGCCGCGCGCTTTGAAACAGCGTGTCATCGCAGCGAGGTGTCATATTCGCAGGTGGCATCGAAGCGATCGGTGGAGCTTCGAGTCGACCTAAAGCAACAGGAGAAATCATCCACGCGACGACATCGTATCCCGCTGGTCCATCGACGCGGAACGCGCCCTTCGTAGTCGGGACGACATACTCACGATTGGCGGCGATCCGATTGTTCGATCCTGTATCGACGCGTGGGAAGAGAAGCGAGCTCGTCGATGAAGTGCTCTGGTTCGTGACATAGAGAAAACCGGAAAAGTTTGCTTTGAACTTGAACCGGATCTTGTCGTTCTTGTCGAGAACCAGATTGGGATCGATAATTTTCCACGTACCTGATTCATAGCGCTCCAGGGTGATCTCCATCCTGTGAGCGCCTTGCTGTGAAATCTTCGACTGCTCGGCGAAGGCCACAGCCGCGAAAACCAACATCGCGAAAAAGCGCATGAATACTCCGTTTTACTGATGTTTTAGCGTCAGATCCACTACGACACGGGCTCCCGCCGTGCGGTCGGGCGTGGCGACATAGAGCGCTTTTTCCCGGCGCGTTCCGCTCGACGTTGTCACCGGCGCGTCGTCATTTACCTTCTCAAATACCAGGTCGCGAGCGAGAACTCTTCCACGCAGGCGATCAATCAAAGCGTCGTCGATCCGATTCTGCGCGATCATCATTTTCGGCTTGTCCTGCGTGTTTGGAGTCGATGCGGGCTTGGTCCCGGCGCCTTGGCTCAGGGAATAGATCAGCTTCTCGAGGTCGGCTTCGGGCTGCCGCGTCAACACGATAAACAGTCGCTCGGCTCCAGGCTGCTCGTCAAAGGTGAATCGCCCTCCTCCGGGAAGGTCATACTCACGATTCCTTTGGATCCGATTGCTGCCGCTTTCGGTCTCTTCGTTCGGAAACAACAGATTCCACGTCTTGCTGGAACCTTGCTGGACGATGTAGAGATAGCCGTTGTCGTTCGATTCCACCGAGACACGAATCTTGTCGCCTGAGCGGAACACCGTATCGGTATCGACTTCGTCATACCTGCCTTCCAGAGTCCGTTTCAACAATCGGTACTTAAGGGCGAGAGGCGGGCCAACCACTTCCCCAGAGACAGACGACGCATTCTGCACGCGTGTGCCATCCGGTGAAGTTGTCGATTTCTTCGCAGCCTGATACGTGGCGTCACCTGAAGTAGGCTGGGTTGGCTTGGCCTTGACAGGTTTTGCCGTAGCTTTGGTAGTCGTTTCCTTGGTTGCTGGTGGTGTGGGAGTCGCTTCAGTGATCGGGGTGTAAAACAGCTCCCGAGCCTTCAATTGCGGTTTGTCTTGCCCGACGACCGTCGTGGCTAGCAGAAGGCCGAGACCCAAGAATAAAGAACTTCGCATCGTAATCTCCTCCACGCCAGTACGTCGGGTTGATATCTGGCTTCCTATTTGCTTGTCGACACATTTTAACAATTTGTTTAGCCCTTCAATTTCAGTAAGGTATTTGTCCTAGTACTGGTCTTAGTGCTGGTCCATAGACCACGCCCATGGTTATACTGACTACTTACATCAGGAGGCCATAGTGCGTAGCCGTTGCCTGTCCATAGTGCTCGTGTGTGCTGTTCTAGCGCCATCGATACGTTTGCGTGCGCAGGATACAGCCGCGCCGGGAAAGATTCGGATTGTGATCGTTGAAGGTGAAGGCGCCATCAATAACGTCCGGCAACGCGTCGCCCGAGAGCCGATAGTCCAAGTAGAAGACGAGAACCGACGCCCTGTTGCCGGCGCCGCAGTTACGTTTCTGTTGCCGAACCAAGGGGCCGGAGCGACTTTTACGAATGGCGCGCGTAGCCTGACGATTACTACCGATACCCAAGGGCGAGCTGTTGCGCGGGGATTGCGGCCGAATAATGTGAACGGTCAATACGAAATACGCGTAAATGCTTCTCATCAAGGTCGGACCGAGAGCGTGATTATCAATCAGACGAACGCAATTACGGCTGCCGCAGCGACGGGCATCTCGGCCAAATTAATCGCGATTCTAGCGATCGCAGGTGGAGCCGTAGCTGCCGGAGCCGTAGTGGCCACTCGTAGCGGCAACGGAAACGGCAATGGCGGCGGTGGAAGCCCGACCGTGATCGTGCCGGGGACGCCATCCGTTGGAGGGCCGCAGTGAAAAACATCTTTCTGATCGCCGGACTGAGCGGTTGCCTCTCTGCCGATCCCGGAATCAAAGGACCGACTCTAGGGTACGTTTCCTCTGGTTCTTCCATACGTAGTGTATTGGGCCTTACTGGCGCATCCCAGCTGACTAGCCCCCTTGTCGCAGACCTCCAACAAGCAATTGTTCTTCCCGGAACGAGTGTCGCTGCCGCCATAAATGCAAGCGGCATGTTAGTCCGTATCGATCTGACGGACGGCGCGATGAGCGAACTCGGTGTTGCAGATGTAATGAGTCTCACTTCGAGTCCAAGCGGCGAAATGTTTCTAGCCACTGCCGGGGGCAGGGCACATATCTTCTCGAAGAGCGGAGAAAGAAAGGCCGACCTTGCAATTCCGGGCAGCCCGATCAGGATCGCCGTCGCGGACCGTGATTCTGTTGCAGCATTTACTGTTGCAGAGTCTGATGGTGAGGCGCTTCACATCCTCAATGAGCAGGGCTCAAACCGGCTGCTTTTTTCGAGCCGGTTGCCGGCATTGGCATTTCTGCCAAATTCCGCTGACGTCGTCGTATCAGACGAAACAGGGGTGATCTCACAGGTCGGCAGCAATTCGCAATTCCGGCAAATAGCAACGGTGCCCGAGGCTCGCGCATTGGCCGTCACTTCCGATCATTCCCGTCTTCTCATCGCTGCTGGTCAGACCGTTCGGACCGTCAGGCTCGCCACCGGCGAGGAAACTTCTATCGATTGCAGTTGCGCAGCAGTTATGGCGCTTCCATTGGGGGGCTCGAACTTCTTGCTCACGAAAATTGGCGATGGGCCGATGTGGCTGGTGGATGTTTCTGCGGATGAACTGCGCGTTGCCTTCATCCCGGAGGCTGTGAATGAGTAAGATCGCAGCTATAGTTCTTGCACTTGCTCTCTTGGCCGGTGTGGCCGTTGCGCAACCGACGATTACTTCCAATCCCGCCACGCCTCTCCCCACCGGCGTTGTGGGCTTAACCTATCCGGGTTTTACTTTCCAGGGTATCGGTACGCCCCAACCACTCATATGGACGGCTGTCGATCCACTTCCGGCCGGGTTATCCCTGGACTCTTCCACCGGCGCTATTTCCGGAACTCCAACGACAGCGAGTTCGGCGACGTTATACCGCATCCGTCTGACCGACTCCAACACACCTCCTGGGAACGATCTCGAACAGTTCTCCCTGAAGATCAACAGTCGAATCCAAGTAACTACTCCTTCGCTTCCTTCAGGCACAAGGGGTGTGCCTTATACGGCGAACCTCGCTGCGACGGGCGGAGAGCCCGGTGGCTATACATGGGGCCTGGTCGGCTCAACCTTTTTGCCGGCGGGGCTTACCCTTAATCCGAGCACAGGGGTGATCTCAGGCGCCACAAATTCGCTGGGTAGTTTCAACATTTCAATCGAAGCGAGAGATTCCGCGATACCTGAGCAGTCAGCGACTCGGGATTATACGCTCACGGTCGGCGAACCACCGCTGCAGATTCAAAACCCAGGCGAGTTGCAGCGTGGCGTTCAGTCAGTCGCGTATAACAACGCCCTGACGGCGACGGGCGGTCAAAGCCCGTATAGCTGGTCCGTGACATCGGGCGCTCTTCCAAGCGGTATCACGCTTCAATCGAACGGAACGCTTTCAGGTTCGACCACGGCGTCGGGTTCGTTCAGTTTCCGGGTCACCGTGACGGACAGCAGTACGTTTGACCAGCAGTCTCAGCTTGCAGATTTCACGCTTACCATCAACCCGACGTTGGTGATCACCACCTCATCGCCTTTGCCAAATGGCGTTCGTGGTGCACCATACACAGGAGTTGCCCTCGCCTCGACCGGCGGTCAGCCGACGGTGACTTGGGAGCTAGATCCCATGAGCTTCATGCCTCCCGGACTGACATTGAATCCCAATGGCACGATCACGGGAACTCCGACAGGGGCCGGCTCTAACAACTTTTTGGTTGTAGCGACCGACTCGGCAACCGGCCAGGCCAGGCAGGTCAAGTTTCAAAGTTTTGCCCTCACTATCACGGAGCCGGTGTTCGAAATCACGACCGGCGCGTCGCTTCCTCCGGCGGTAGTCGGAACACAGTACACGCAAGCCTTGGCAGCAGCCAACGGTACACCTCCCTACGTCAATTGGACAGTCTCTTCGGGGAGCCTCCCTGCAGGTATCTCGTTGAATTCATCCACTGGGGTGTTGAGTGGGATACCGTCCGCGATTGAAACCGCGAATTTCACCGTACAAGTTCGAGATTCGAATAGCCAGCAGCAAACCGCGCAAAAAGCTTTCTCCCTTCGTGTGAATCCTGCTCAGCTCGTTATTACCACGAGTAGCGCCTTGCCGACGGGAACGGTTAACGCGTCATATTCGCAGCCCCTCGGAGCTTCGGGCGGCGTTTCGCCGTACGCAAATTGGACGGTTCTAACGGGAGCGCTCCCAGCGGGCCTCACGCTCACGCAAGCCACAGGTGTCATTTCGGGCACGCCGACTGCGACGGGAACCTTCAACTTCACAGTCCAACTCCGCGACTCCGATGTCGAGCCGCAGATCGCTTCGAAAGCCTTTGCGCTGACGATCAACCCAGCAGTTCCGAATCCGCTCGTCATCACAACGAGCAATCCACTGATGAGCGGCAATGAGCAGATTGCCTACACTCAGGAGTTGTCAGCTAGCGGAGGAACTCCGCCCTATGTGAATTGGAGACTCGCAGTTGGAGCAGGAACTCTGCCGAACGGCCTGAGCCTGAACTCAGCCACGGGTGTCATCGCAGGTATACCTACGGCCAGCGGAATGTTTACTTTCGCGATCCTGGTCAGTGACTCGGCTCAGACACCGGTCAACGCCTCGAAGGTATTCACGATCGAAGTCGGCAGTGGCGATCTTCTTATCGACACTGTAAGTCCCCTGAACACTGGGAATGTCGGAGCGGTCTACTCGCAGACAATCGCCGCCAGCGGCGGCGTTCCCCCTTATAGGAACTGGTCAGTTTTGTTGGGCGCGCTCCCGCCCGGTCTTACGTTAAACGAGACTTCAGGAATACTCTCCGGAACGCCAACGACTGCGGGTGCTTACGATTTCACGCTCGCAGTGGACGACAGCAGTTCAAACGGCAGCTTGCAATCTGCACAGAAGCCATTCCGATTGACGATTCTGCCTGGGACTCTCACCATCACCACGCAAAGTCCATTGCCCGGTGGAACGCTGAACGAGGCTTATAGCGTCACCTTGGCAGCCATCGGCGGTGTGTTGCCCCATGTGAACTGGACGGTCGGCGCGGGTGCTTTGCCAGCAGGCTTGACGTTGAATGGGTTTACCGGTCAACTTGCCGGCACGCCGACCCAAAACGGCATCTTCAATTTCACCGTCCGAGTGCAGGATTCTACATCGACCCCAGTAATCGCCTTCAAAGCGTTTAGTCTTACGATCAACGGTGGACCGGTCACCATCACCACCAACAGCCCATTGCCATCTGGCATCAGCGGAACGGCGTATTCCCGAGCGCTCGCTGCGTCGGGCGGAGTGCCTCCCTATTCGAACTGGACAGTGAGCAGTGGGACTCTCCCTGCGGGACTAACTCTCAACGCCTCGACAGGGATCTTGGGTGGCATCCCAACAGCCGCAGCTCCTTTCAACTTCACGGTGTCCGTCCAGGACAGTACACCCTCGAGTGGCGTACAAACCGGCTCGAAGGCATTCGCGTTAACGATCAATGCTCCAGTAGCGCTCTCGATTGTCACTGCCAGTCCATTGCCGGGCGGTTCGTTGGCGAATGCATATTCGCGAACGCTGGCTGCCACTGGAGGACTTGCGCCTTATTCCAATTGGACCGTTACGGCAGGGGCGCTGCCGGCCGGGTTGTCACTCAACGCCGCCACCGGCGCTATTAGCGGTACACCGACTGCGACCGGCACGTTTAACTTCACCGTCCGAGTGCGCGATGCGAACTCGTCCCCGCAAACCGCTTCAAAGCCATTTGCGCTCACCATCGCGGCAACAGCGCCACTGATTACTACGCTCTCTCCGTTGTCTTCGGGGAGCACTGGCCAGCCCTACACTACGACCTTCACCTCGACTGGCGGAACCTCTCCGTTTACATGGAGCATTGCTACCGGAACCCTGCCTTCCGGAATGGCCCTCAATTCAGCCGGCGTGCTTTCCGGCACGGCCACACAGTCCGGCAACTTCACTTTTGGCGTGCGGGTCACTGACGCCTCGAATCTCAGTGATACAAAGACGTACTCGCTGACGATCAATCCGTTCGCTCTGGTTATCACAACGGCGAGCCCGCTACCGAACGGCACGGCCAATGCAGTCTATTCCCAGGTCTTTGCCGCGACTGGCGGATCGTCGCCGTATTCCTGGACTGTCCAAACAGGCTCCCTTCCGATGGGCCTGACGCTAACATCGTCAGGCTTGCTTTCGGGGACTCCCACACAGCCAGGAACGTTCGACTTCGTAATTCGTGTTACGGATGTCGAGGAATTTTCGGCCTATAAGCACTTCCGGTTGACGATAGGCGCGGCCATCACCATAACGACAGCGTCTCCGCTGCCGCAGGGCACTGTAGCCCTGCCTTACAGTCTGACATTCGCCGCGACAGGTGGCACTGCTCCGTACTCGTGGTCGCTTGGCGAAACGAGTTCCCTACCGCCAGGATTGACGCTCACAGCCGCCGGAGTGATAAGTGGAATTCCGACGACTGTCGGATTGTACACATTCGACTTGGAAGTGCGAGGCTCGGTATCGCAACAGTTCAGTACGAAAACGTTCACGCTTCAGATTCAGCTCATTCCCCTCGCGATTGCGACGTCTTCGCCTCTGTCAGTTGCGACCGTCAATACTCCGTACTCTCAAGTTATTTTGGCGAGCGGGGGCTTGGCGCCATACACGTGGCAGCTTGTGAGCGGCACGCTCCCGCCAGGCATCACATTTAGTGCTGCCGGAGTGCTGTCGGGCACACCGACGCAATCGGGACCGTTTACATTTACTGTTCGTGTGCGTGATGCGCTTCTCACGCAGGTGGACAAAACGTTCACTCTTCCTGTTGACGCCGGGTTCCCGATCATTACGACGGCTGCCCTGCCTGCGGGTCAAGCGCTGCAGATCTATTCTTTCCAAATGACGGCGGTCGGCGGAACTCCTCCGTACACCTGGGCGATTGCGAGCGGTTCACTGCCGTCCGGCTTTACACTTACGACCAGCGGACAAGTGTTGGGAACCGGCGGTGACGCGTCGAGCGCAAACTTCGTTGCCCGAGTTAACGACAGTCGTGGCCGGTCGAGCACCAAACCCTTCACGCTTGTCGTTGGTACTCGAGAGGAGCCGATCGGTTCAAGGCTCGAGATTGCAACTCTTTCACTGGCTGACGGCACGGTCGGAAAGATCTATGGCATGCAGTTCGCCGCCAGGAACGGAAGTCCGCCATATCGCTGGACCTTCTCCGGACTTCCTGAGGGAATCGAAGGAGGAGCTGACGGCGATCTCTTCGGTACACCTCGCCGCTCCGGAACGTTTGGCGTGCAGGTGACTGTACAGGACGATGGCCGGACTCAGGCGACCGGCCTGTTCAACCTCGTAATCCAGCCATCCGCGGTTGTGATCACGACGGAGAGGGCGCCGGATGGTCGTGTGAACGAGTCGTATTCCACAGGCTTCACGGCGACTGGCGGTCTGCCGCCCTATCGTTTCTCTGTCTCTTCCGGTTCGCTACCCTCGGGCCTTGCACTCAGCGCCAATGGGCTTCTAACCGGCATTCCAGGCGAGGCGGGATCGTATCAATTCTCGATTCAGGCTGTCGATAGTCTCGGCGAAAGAGGCACTCGCGGATACAGTGTTCTCATCAAACCTCCCCCATTGACGATCACGACCTCTAGTTTGGGGAACGGCACTGTCGGCAGTGCCTTTAGTACTTCACTCGCGGCCACCGGTGGTACACCGCCCTACCGATGGGGTGCAAGCGGGCTGCCCGATGGGCTGGGTGTCGATCAAAACACCGGAGCGATCACGGGCATCCCAACGAAGAATGGAACGTTCGCGGTCACAGCAACCGTCACCGATCAGAGCAATGACAATGCGTCCCGGAGCTACAGCATCGAAGTCACAACAGTGCTCGTTATCACCACGACATCGGTTGTCAACATGGTCGTCGACACGCCGGTCTCGATGACTCTGGCAGCGACAGGCGGCAGATTACCGTACTCGTGGAGTCTCCTGAGTGGTTCGCTGCCGAATGGTGTTGGGCTCAGCGCCGATGGGGTCATCTCCGGAACGCCCACCGTTCAGGGCGATTCGAATTTCACGGTACAGGTCGCAGATGCGAATGGGATAACGACATCGAAGGCTTTCTCGGTGCGCGTAGTTGCTCCGCTCGTCATCACGACGGAGACTTTGCCCTCTGCTTCGTTCGGCGTTGCGTACTCGGCGAGTCTTTCAGCGGCCGGTGGAGCTCCCCCCTATCAGTGGTCTGTCGCCAGTGGGAACCTTCCTGGAGGTCTGCAACTCAGCAGCGCCGGCGCGATCACAGGAACACCCACGGTCGGTGGAACATTTACTTTCACAGTCCAGGTAGGTGATTCCTCCTTACTGCAATTCGTTGCCCGGCGGCCGTTCACGATGCTGGTCGCTTTGCCGGACGTTTCTGGCATCACCATCACGGTACCCGCGAATCCGCACCCAGCGCAGCAACCGCCAGTTTCGCTACAGATCAGTTCGCCGTATCCAGTCGGCCTCACTGGGACGCTCGTCCTGACGTTCGCTCCGAACGCGGCTAACAACGCTGACGACCCGGCAATTCAGTTCTCGACCGGAGGCCGCTCAGCGCCATTCACGATTCCGGCCGGTCAAACCCAGGCCGTTTTCCAGGTACCTAATCTGATGATTCAGACCGGTACAACAGCAGGAACGATCACGCTAACGACTACGATGACTGCTGCCGGATCGCCCGTCAACTGCAACTGTCAATTGACTCAGACGATCATCATCCCGAGAACGGCTCCGGTGATCACCTCGCTGAGAGTTACCCGAACAGCCACCGGCTTCAACGTGCTGGTCACGGGCTACTCGACGAGCAGGGAAGTTACGCAGGGAATATTCCGATTTGCCGGGGCAACCGCTCTTCAGACAACCGATCTCACCGTGCCTCTCAGCACAGTGTTTAACTCGTGGTTCCAGAGCGCTGCCTCCAACTCGTTTGGGGGGCAGTTCTCACTTACGATCCCGTTCACGATTCAGGGAGACACAACCACCGTCAACTCGGTGACTGTTACCCTCACTAACGCAACCGGCAGTTCGCAAGCATCGACGACAACGTTCTGAGCGAAATGTGATATCGGTTGCCCGTGGGTCACACTTGAGTGCGGAAATACACAGCTTCGGCTGCCGCACGTGCAGGAAAACCAGCTATCCGTTCTCCGGCCGGTCTCTTGCTTAGCAGAAGGTCATGAAACGCCGCGTATCTGTTCTGGTCGCTCTTTGGATGTGTGGCCAATTCGCCTTGGCGCAGACGCCGCCGGAGTTGGGCCAAGGCTGGATGGCTGAGTACAGTCTCGCCGCGCGACAACTGGTTGCGCTGGCAGAAGCCATTCCAGAGGAAAAGTTCAAATGGCGACCGGAACCCGGTGTGCGATCGACAAGTGAAGTTCTCATGCACATCGCCTATGGGAACTATTGGTTGCTCGATCAGGCCGGAGGCAAGATTCCCGACGACACTCCGGACGTTCCGCCGGACTTGGAAAAGAAGGTGACTGCCAAGGCTGAAGTAATCCGCTGGCTCAGCAATTCACTCAATGCCGTTAAGGGAGCTTATCCACGCACAAATCGGAGTAAGACGGTGAAATTTCTTGGCAGGCCCACAACGTCGGACGCAGTCTTTCTCAGAATGCTTGTCCACAATCACGAGCACATGGGTCAACTCATTGGGTACGCCAGGATGATGGGAGTCGTTCCTCCCTGGTCCAAGTCTGCTTCGGAATGAGAAATACTAGAGGATCGAAGTTAGAAGATGAAGCTGAATCCGCCGCGAACCGCACGAGGAGAGTGAGCAAGTATCAAGCGCCGGGAATCAGCCAACGAAATGGGTAGATATCCCTGGGCCAGCATGTTACGCAACTCTGCCGTTGCTTCGATTCGCCCCGGAATTCCGTTCCAAACCGGCAGCGGCTGCCGCACGCGGAAGTTCAAACCAGTTTCAGGATACAAGCGCTGAGTCAGATAAACATGGCCAGGTGTGATTGATCGGGCGCCAGTCCATTCATAGCTCGCGACGAATCGAGTAGCCGTCCATGGCGCGACGCCGGAAACTCTGCTCCGTATCCAGTGCCGCCGCGAACGAATGATCATGCCGCGCAAATCATCCGCGTTCGCGACTTCGACGGGAGCGTCCGAATCAGTGGTTAACACGCCTCCACTACCGTAGGAAAGAGCCGCGTTGAAGTTTTCACCAAGTTGCTGCGCAACCGTTGCCGTGAAGCCCGTCCGGCTGTACCGACCGATATTGAAGACCGAACTACTCGAAGACAACTCGGGCAACAGATCACCGGGCAGGTAGAAGCCGTCCGGCGTACTCATCGTCAACGCGCCATTTCCGACCGATTCATGATAGGCGGCAACACTGTATGTGCGGTCTCCTATCTCAACTTCGTATCCGATCTCTAAGTTCTGAGATCGCTGAACCAGCGCTCTTCCTCCTCGCAAAGAAACACGCGGAAGAACGGCGAGCGCCATAATATCCCTCTGCAGTTCGTCATCAATGGACGCGCCATTGAGCAGTTCGACGGGAGGAGCTCCAGAACTGTAGCCCATCTGCAGCTTGCCTTTATCGCCCAATCCATAGGTCAACCGCGCGAAAGGGCTGATATAGTTCAGCCGATCCATGAAGGTCACCGAATCAAGCGAAGCCCCGTATTCAAGATGAATACTATCGGCCACTTCCGTTCGTTCGATGAACGTGAGCGACATGGTCCGAAGCGCAGGGGCATTTCCGTGCCCTCCACCGATTAAAGCGCCCGAGGCCCGATTCGGAAGAGAGACCTGCTGCATGGTGAGCTTGACCGACGGTCCGCCGAGGTCGCCACGGCTGAATGTCGTACGGAAGCCGGTGGCGGGAAGGGCCGATTCCATTCCGTAGCCGATGTTTCCCGTCACTTGGAGCTGATTCCCACCAAAGAGCGAAGTCGCCAAGGCGAATGTTGTCCCTAGGTCCGGCTCATTTGCGCTGTTAGAGAATGGGGAGCCTTCCCCAGAAGAGACTTTGACGATGCCGCGCGTGTCGGTGAACATCGAAAATCCGCCACCTGGATGAGTCTTCGATCCCGGTGCGCTCATGTCGACCATGCGCAGTACGGGTCGAGTACTCATGGAACTCCGCAGTACCCATTTCCAGTCGTCGCTCATGAGCGGTCCCGCTGTTGGAGAAGAGTATACAAGCTCGATCGAACTCAGAACCGATGCGAGATTGATCGCGAGCACGCTGGTCGCGCCGGGTTGAATTGCAATGTTGCGCCGCAACGCTGGCATGAAACTGCTCAGAGTTACTCGAACGGAGTAAATGTCAGGGAGAAGAGATTCAAAGCCGAACTCACCCGTATTGCCCGTGAGCACTCGTTCGATCGGCTTATCGTAACGATTAAACAGCTGAACGACGGCGCCCATCTGTGGGATGCCGGCGTTATCGCGAACTGAACCTGTGAGAGCGCCGAACAGCTTCGGGGACGCGGCAAAGGAAACGCAGGGGGTCATCACCGAACCGAGAGTGACAACGGTAGCAATGCGAATGGCATCACTAAACTGGGCGTGCACCTTTTTAGGCCCTCCCATAGGCAGTTGGCGCGTCCGGCAAACCACCACCCATTAGTTTACAGCACCGTGAACGTGGCTGTGGGGTTCACAGTTTGGTTGCGCTTACGATCCGTAACCTTCATGCGGATCGTATATTTACCCGGCTCGAGAGTCTTCAGTGGAAGCACTTTTTCGATGGTGACCTGATTTGCTGAAGCGTTCTCCATCTTGCTTATCTCTTCAGTGAACTCGAACACCTTTTCGTTATTGCCGTTCTTCGTCACTTCGTACTCGACCATACCGTCCGGCTTCTGAGTTTTCTCGTCGGGCTCGAAGTTATAAAGTTGCACGTAGATCCCCATTTTCTCTTCGCGCTTGAATTGCTCAGATAGACGTGGCCGAACTTTGGAACTTCCAATAACGAAGGGACCTGTTCCGATGCTCTTCGTCGGCACTTTTTCGATCAAATCGGCCACAACCAGTGTGCTCGAGGCCAGTTTTTCATCGTCGAAGTGGGGAACGTTCAACGCCATCTCGTAGTTGTTCATGTTGCCCGAGACGATATCCTTGGCTACCACGTTCAACCGGAACATTCCCGGGGGCAGTGGAACCGACTTTTGATATACGCTGACGCCTTTTACCGATTCGCCAAGCTGGGCGGTTGGCACTTCGACACTGACTACATCCTCGAAGATGTTGATGGGGCGGCGGGACATCGACGTGATGCGGGCGTAAATATTTACGACCGCCTTGGACACGCCCTCTTTGTCCTGGAACTGCAACTCTCGGCGGTCGAACTGCAGCGTGATGTTCGTCATGACGCTGGAGTTCGTGACGCGCATGAAGTCTGCACGCGCCTGCATCGGGAGCAAATTGAACTTAATGGTGGAGTTTACAGCCGCTTCGAGATCCTTGAACTTAATATTCGGCGGCTTCTGCAGCATTGCGTACTGGTTCAGTCTCTCGAACTGGTTCATACGCATGGGAAGCGGCGCATTGCCCGTTCCGAGCCGGGTTCCGTCAGTGCGAGTGAAACGGTCGGCCTTGTTGGCCATACCCATCTGCTCCATCATGGTCAGACCGGCGCCGGGGACCATCAAGAGAGCGTCCTTCTCCGACGGATCCATCGTCATCCGGTACTCGCCGGTCATCGTCGGATCGACAAACTCGATCATGACGTCGTTTCCGATGCCTTCAAGCCAGCGATACCGCCAGATTTCGAACGGGAAGGTGGATGTCGTGCCGCCGCCTTCTTCAATCGGACGCTGATACGATCCGCCCGATGGATGCGATTCGATTTCGGCCGGAGGGCCGAACGTTATATAGATACGGCCGCGATCGGTCTTCCATCCCGGGATACCGGACGCGTACCGCTCGTTCGCGTATGCGATGCGGCGATAGTGCTCTTCCTTGTACTCGTTCTCGGCGGAATCTGGAGTCGGGTCGCGCCGAAGCCAGAATGATTCGATAAAACTCTGCTTTTCGTCGTCAGTTGCGAGGCGCTTAAGCGTTTGTCGCTCTTCGTCGGTGATGATGTATCCGACATCTTCGTTCAGCCACTTGCGATATGGACCTTCGAGCTCCTTGCGGAGCTTTTCTTCTTGCTTCCGCTTCTGCTTGTCGGTTAGTGGTTTAGCGACCGTTTCGCGGGCTTGCTGAGGGGCAGCCTTTTTGTCGGCTGCGTACAAACCGCTGAACATAAGCGTTCCGGCAACCGGAATCACGACGAAGAGAGATTTTGCTTTCATGACGACCACCGGTCCTCGATCACAACTGGAAATGACACGCGGAACCACTTTAAGTGTACCGCCAAATCAGGGGGGTGAGTCAATGAAAGCGTTCTGTGCAGACCCTATTACCCCCGCATGTTGGCCTTTGGACGTACGACCCTTGCAAGTCGGGTACAGCGGCAGCAAATTACCACCTTGGCGCCGACGCGTCTCCAGTGAAGCACTGTCTCCCTTTTGAATGGCCAAAGAACAGGTTCCAATCGCGTTCGTTGGCCTGTCGTTCCGTGGAAAACTCGGCGCATAGCTCATACGACGGCTCATTCTTTTTCCTGTATTCGTAGGGTTGTCTCGTGATCGGATCCCGAACTCGCACGCCCGGCGAAAGATCATCTAGGGTCGCAGGAAGGCTCTTTCTGGTCGTCCAGCTTGCTTGAAGCCGGGAGGCAATCGACTGCAAATCTGTGGAGCGCTGCGAATCGGCCTCAATGAGTCGCGACGTCACCGGCGAACCCAATTGCCAAAAACCAAAACCGATCGACACGAGAGCGGACCCGAGGAGGACGGTCGAATAAACACGATCTCGCACCGCAAGTTTGCCTAAGTCGACCGACTGGCCAACCGCCCCCAGGTGATACCAGAGAACACAACCGGCTAACAAAAAGACAGCCAGAGATTTCAATACAAAGCGCATGGTCAATTCGCCGCGCAGAAAGTGGTTGAGGAAATAGATCAGGTCGCCCAAAATGACCCCTGCCGCGATCAGCATCGCCATGTACGTAAGCCATTTGCGGATCCCTGAGTTGAGCTTGTCCGTGTTCCGCGCGACCTCACGTCCCAGCATGCGAAGACAAAAGAGGTACACGGGCAGTCCGACAATCAGTCCCGAAAGCGCGGAAGCAAGTGTGTTGCGGAAGGAATCGTATGAGCCGGAAGCCAACGGATCGGGAAACGCGATCTCGATAAACAGGAACCACAGCGAACCGAGCGACCAAACCCAGGAACATAGAGCGATAAAGCTCAGCAGGTATACGAAGGCGTCCCGCGCCCCCTCCCAAGACGAGGGACGATCCGGCAGGACGAGTCCGGTTTCCTCCTGATAATAGGTCTGCAGCGCGGCGAATATCTGCGGCTCTGCCCAGCCTTGCCGCTTAAACAGGTCAATCAGCGCCTGATCGGATGCTCCTTTTGCCTTTGCAGCCCGGAAAAATTCAAGCAGCGGTTCCTGCACTTCGAAGCAGTATACATGCCGGCGCGCCGGGTGAGCTATCCTGACGATGCATGAAGATCCAGATCATCTTTTACAGCATGTACGGCCACGTATACAAGATGGCGGAAGCGGTTGCCGAGGGAGCTCGTCAGGTTCCTGGCGCCGATGTCTCGATTTTTCAAGTCGCTGAACTAGTTCCTGCCGAAGCGCTCGAACGGATCGGGGCTAAAGCCGCGAGAGCGGCATTTGCACATATTCCAACGGTCGATCCCGCGGTCATGGCCGACGCGGACGCGATCATTTTCGGTACCCCTACCAGATTCGGCAATATGGCCGCGCAAATGCGGAATTTTCTTGATCAGACCGGTCAGATGTGGGCTAAAGGCACTTTGGTCGGTAAAGTCGCGAGCGTCTTTGCCTCCACTGCGACCCAGCACGGTGGCCAGGAGACGACGATTACAAGCTTCCACACAACGTTGCTCCATCACGGGATGATTATCGTCGGTGTGCCGTACACTTGCGCTGGTCTGACCTTTATGGGCGAGGTCTCCGGCGGCACACCCTACGGCGCGACCACAATGGCTGGAGGAGACGGGTCGCGTCAGCCCACGCAGAACGAGTTGGACGTCGCACGTTTTCAAGGCAAGCATGTAGCCGAGATCACGGCGAAGCTCGTGCGATAAAAGTTTCTTGACAATCTAGTACGAAGTTGTCAGAGTATATCTGGTTTTGTACTAGTATGTCAGATGAAAACCGAGAAGGCAGTCCGCTTTCGCCTGCCTTCTTCCACATCCTCCTCTCGCTCGGTGCCGGAGAACGGCACGGCTACGCCATCAAAAGAGAGATCTCTGCTCGCACGGCGGGCAAACTGAACCTTGGGCCCGGCGTGTTATACGGAGCTCTTAATAAGATGCTGGAGTTGGGTCTCATCGAGGAGGCGGAAGATCGTCCGGACCCACACCTTGATGACGAACGACGGCGCTATTACCGGATTTCCGATTTGGGTCGTGCGGCAGCTCAGGCAGAGGCGGCCAGGATGCGCGAGTTGGCGCAAATCGCTCTAGAGACATTCGGAATGCCCGATCATGCCTGACGAGCCCTTCTCACTTAAGCTCTATCGGTGGCTGATCAAACTTTACCCGGCCGGGTTCCGTGAGAATTACGCTGGACCGCTGGAGCGGGAGTTTCGTGACGAGCTATCCCAATCACAGGGACTATGGGCTCGTGCTTGCCTTTGGTATCGACTGCTCGTCGACCTGGCGATTTCGATTCCCGCGCAGGTTTCGCGCGAAGTGTCGCAGGATGTCCGGCACGCGCTTCGAGTTTGGGCCAACCGTCCGTGGCAAATCGGATTCGCCATCGTTGCTCTCGCGATCGGAATCGGCGCCAATACCGGGGTCTTCAGTGTCGTCAACGCGCTGCTGTTACGCTCGTTGCCCTTTCAGGAGCCACACCGCCTGGCGTCGCTGAGTCCCCAGGAATTCATTCCGCCGCATGACAGCGCGAAGCAGTTTCATGAATGGCACAGGCAGAGCACATACGCAGCGGATGCCGCGCTTGTCGAGGAAAACGACGTCAACCTCGGTGGGGTCCACGATCCAGGACGCGCGCATCTTGCGCACACATCCTGGAATTTCTTTGAGACGTTCGGCACGCGGCCGGTACTAGGTCGAGCCTTCTTGCCAGACCAGGATACTGCAGGACGCAACGGCGAAGTGCTCATCGGGTATGGACTCTGGCAGCAACTCTTCGCCGGAGAACCGAGAGTTCTAGGCTCACTGATTCGAGTCGATGGCCAGCCGCTTACGATCATCGGTGTTGCGCCGCCAGGGTTTCGACTATCCGAATCAATCCGTTCTTTGGAAGCCCGCCGAGTTTTCCCCTGGCAACAATGGCTGGGCGACTATTGTCCGGCTGAAATCTGGCGTCGAGTGGCCGCAAGCGCGAGCCGCGTTTGCCGCCGACGTGGACCGGCTGTCGCTGAATCCTACCCCGAACAGACGCCTTGGACCCGCCTCCGCAGCTTAGGTCACTTCAGGACGCATTAGCCGGCCCAGCGAAGAACGCGTCCCTGATGTTGATGGCTGGTGTAGCGCTGATATTGCTGATCGCCTGCACGAACGTCGCGAACCTGTTCATGGCAAGCACGACAGACCGGGCAATGGAACTCTCGATACGTTCCGCCCTGGGAGCAAGTCGCGGAAGGCTCACGCAACAACTGATCACCGAGTGCTTGCTTCTGTCCCTCATCGCTACTCTGGCAGGATTATTGATCGCATACTGGACGGTGTCGATAGCGGAAAAGCTCGTGCCGCCAGCGCTTGCTACGCAGTCTTATGGCATTCTCGATGGCCGTGTTCTCGGTTTCGCAGTGGCAGTTGCGGTTATCAGCGGCCTTCTTTTCGGAATCTTGCCGTCCTTCTTCGCCGTTCGCGTTCACGTATTTGGAAGCCGAGGGGGTAATAAGACACGTACTTCTCGACTGTTTAGCGAAACACTTGTCGCCGCGCAGGTGACTCTCACGATCGTTCTGCTCGCCGTTTCGATTTCGGTGGGCCGCGCATTTTTTCATCTGCTTGCGAATGACCGCGGCTATGACGTGAAAGGAGTAGTGACGGTGAGCGTGTCGCTCGACGGCACAACGCATCAACTCGACAAGCGACAGCTTCCGTACTTTGAGGAAGCTCTTGCGCGGATACGTAAGCTTCCCTTTGTCCGGAGCGCTAGCGCGACCGATTTCTTGCCTCTATACGCCAATGCGTTTGTCGGTGGGCCGTTCGGTATGGACGGGCGTCGAGCCAAAAGAAACTCCATGATGATTCCGATCTTGTCGGACTACTTCCGAACCATGGGCGGTGAGATTCGATACGGCCGTGAATTCACCGCTAACGAAGTAAGTTCCGGCGCAAGGGTCGCTGTGGTCAATGAGCGATTCGCCTCTGAATTCGGCGCGCCGCAGAACGCTGTGGGACGTCAACTCACGCAGGGCAAGCCTCCGCTACAGATTGTCGGAGTAGTGGCAGGGATGAACTACGAGACGGATCCTACTCAAGCCAATCGCAATCAGGTCTTCATTCCATCCGAAACGCCGGGTGGCTTCTTCTCGACATTTGTCGCGCGTGTCGATGGCCGACCTGAAGATCATCTCGCCGCGGTTCGTGATGCGATTCGATCGGTGGACCCACAAGTTCCTATATTCGGTGTGAAGACAATGGAACAGCGCCTGGCCGAAAACTACGCCCGCCCCAAGTTCTATAGGACTGCCGTTTGGATGTTCGCCGCTTTCGCCCTAATCCTCGCAATCATTGGCATTTACGGCATCATTTCGTATGCGGTTGTTCACCGAACGCAGGAAATGGGGGTTCGTATGGCTCTCGGCACTACTTCCTCTCGGCTCAGAGGAACGCTGGTGTTGCGTGGACTGATGCTTGTCGCGACCGCAGCCATCCCCGGAATAGCCGGGTGCATCTTGGCAGGCCGGTTCATTGAGAACCTGATAGCAGGAGCGAAACCAATCGATCCGCCGACATCCGCTTGCCTGATTCTGTTCTTGGCGGCCGTAGCAGCTACGAGTGTCTGGGTAGCCTCCCGCCGCATTGCCGGGCTCGATATTGTGTCGATCCTGCGCGCTGACTAGGCGCAGTCACTACGGTTGCTCGGCGAGAGCCTTCATTTGGGCCAGACCTTTTTCGAAATCGGCCCCGACCGTCTTGTCCATATTCATGAAAAGATCGAAAGCCTTGGACAGGAAGTTGTTCTCGCCCGTCATTTCCCAATTGACCAACGTGCCAGAGCCCTCCGGCTTAAGCGTAAAGTCAGTCAGGTTTGTGGCCGCGAACGGTTTGATGAACTCCAGCCGGATGCGCACTCGTTGATCGGGCTCGCTTTCGAGAATGGTCATACGTCCCTCTCCGACGTCGTTATTGCCTGACCATGTATAGATCGAGCCGACGCCCGCAGAAGGGCCCTCGATAGATTTTTTCATCGTCGGATCGAGCTTGGCCCAAGGTGACCACGCATCCCATTTCTGGAAGTCGTTTATCAGAGGAAAGACTGTCGACATCGGGGCGGCGATGGTCGTGGATCGAACGATGCGAAATTGCGCCGGACGCATTGCTATAACCACGGCCAAAAGCACAACGATAGCGAGTAACGCGAGCAGGATCTTTTTCACCATAGAGACCTACCAGTGTGTCAAAGATCCATCAGGCCGGATGAAGACGTTGCTGCGACCGGGCTGAGTTACTTCGCCGATCTTGGTGAGCAATTTCATCTCGAGAGTCGTTCCCAATCCGGGCCGTTGATTAGGCAGCGCCTTCCCATCCTTGAAATCGAGACATTGTGGTAAATAGTCGATCGGGCGGCCGCCGTAGTTGTACTCCATGATGACCGGACCGGGAAAGGTCGAGAGACAATTCACCAAAGCAGCCGTCGCGATCGGTCCGGTGAAGTGAGGAATGATGCCGACGGCATGCGTTTCGCAGATAGCGGCGATCTTCATCATTTCGGTGATGCCGCCGACATTCGGCAGGGTTGCGCGGATGTAGTCGATGTCGTGATTCTCGACAAGCTTGTTGAAGTCGTATCGCTGACCCCACTCCTCGCCATGCGTCAGCGGCACCGTCGTCATTTGACGGAGCTTGGGAAGATCCTGATGGGCATGCTCATCGCGAACCGGATCTTCGACGAAATACGGTTCATATTCTTCGATCAAGCGGCATGCGCGCACGGCGTCTGAATAGTCGAAACGCTGGTGGAAATCGATGCACCAATCGCCATCCGGGCCGACACCCTCACGGACCTCCTTACAATCTTGCGCGACCTTGCGGACACGCTCATGCGTGTTGAAGACTTCTCCAACACGTGTATCTCCCGCCCCCATTCGAAACGCCCGATATCCGGCCTCCATGGTTGCTCGCGCTCGCTCTTTCAGGCTGAGCCGGGCCGGGGGAGTGCCGGGAGGTGTGTTGGCGGGACGTCCGCCCCCCGTCGCGTAGCATTCGCAGTGATTGCGAACCATCCCGCCGAGCAGTTCGTGGATCGGCAGGCCTAGCGCCTTACCCTTGATATCCCACAACGCCAGGTCGAGCGCTCCGAGCGCGTGAATCTTTTCGCGGCCCGGAGGATAGAACCATGCGATGTACATCTCCTGCCACAGGGCTTCGATTCGAAACGGGTTCTTGCCGATCAGAGTTCCAGCGCACTGTTCCAGGGTGTCCTTCGCTCCACCTTCTCCGACACCGGTGATTCCTGCGTCAGTCTCAACGGTCACAACCATGTTGCTTTGGTTGAAGAGTTCGTTCAGATTCGGCGGGCGATAGATGGTCACCTTCGTGATCTTCATCTTTGGAAGCGCCGCCTCGGCGATCTGCGGGCGAAGAATTGCGGCAGCCGGAGCCGCGGCCAGGGATTTCAGAAACGATCTGCGAAACATGGGAGTCACCCAAGATTGTATTCTGATTTGGAGTTATCAATGCGAAGTCTTTGGGTTGCCTACCTGTTGGCAATCGCAGCATATGCACAGAATCCGGACCCGCTGCTTTGGGGCGGATTGAAACGCGGTCCGTACCCGATTGGCTATCGCTCCTATTTCGAATTCGATCCAAGTAGAAGTTTCGGCGTCTCTGGAAGTGTCAGGCCGATTCTCGTCAATATGTGGTATCCGGCTGAGGCTGTTGGGTCGGATCTGCTGCGATATCGCGAGTACTTGAAAATACCGCCGCTTCCGCAATATCCAACCTTCGTCTCTCAGCTTGAGCGATTTAGCCGCGATGCGCTGAGCGAGGATCTATTCCGCAAGAAATGGACAAAAGTGAGCCCAGATGCGCGTCGATTTGCCAAAGCCCTGCTCTCGAAGCAGACCATGGCATATCGCGCGCCCAATCCGGCCAAGGGGAAATTTCCGATCATCTTGTATCACGCCGGAGCTGCGGGATCATTGGAGGAAAATTCTGTCATGTGCGAGTACCTGGCAAGTCACGGGTATGTCGTCATCACCAGCGCTTTCCAGTCAGCAGATGGCCAGCACGTAAGCAACAACTATGGCGGCCCCGAAACTTCCTGGAGTGATCTGGCGTTCCTTCTAAAGCACGCGCACAGTTTGCCGTTTGTAGACACGTCAAAAGCCGGCGCCATTGGCCACAGTATGGGAGCACAGTACTTGTTGGAATGGCTCGGTCAGCAGCCGTCTCCTACACTGAGCGCGGTGATCAGTCTGGACACAACTCTGGAATATACGCGCGAAGATTTCGAGGGACACAGATCCTTACGAACCCGAATGGAAACCCTAAAGCCCGTAAGCGTGCCCGTTCTCGTTGCCGCCTCCGCCGATAGAAGTCCCAGATTCACAACTTGGGATCGCTATTTGCCAAATCGCGAGGACGTCTCCATTCGCCACTTCAAACACGGCGACTTCCTCCTCCATGGTTCGTTGGCTCGGGTGTACAGCGGGGATCTTGCCGCGGAGGTCAGAGAGGGCTACGATCATCTTGTAGTGGCTGTCTGAAGTGGACCCCTGGGCTGAGACACAAAGTTAAGGAGGCTATCGCCGTTCGCTGGAAAAGCATTGGCGGCGAGGTTGTTGTTGGTCCACTGTGGACATAGCTGAGCGGAGGATAGAGCGCTCCAGGGATGGAACTCGAGCGCCGACTCAGTTGCCGGAATGACCGGGGCGGTGGAACCGCCCCGAGTCCGCTTAGCCATTCTGGCTGGAAAGCGATAAATCCCCGGGTCGCAGGGGCAGAGCCCCCGATCTGCTAAATGGATTCTCATGGCGCATCGCCTGCTTGGCGTTCGAACTCGGACGGTGTTAAATAACCAAGAGCCGAGTGAAGCCGATGTCGATTGTAGACGCGCTCTAGAAACTCTCCGATACAGGCGCTCGCTTCCCGAAAGTCCCGATACTCATTGCGGTAAACCTCCTCATACTTCAACGTCTTCATGAACGACTCGCAAGCCGCATTGTCGTACGGATTCGCTTTGCGACTCATGCTGATCTCAGCTTGGTGTTGTCTCAGGATGCCCGTATATTGCTGGGAGGCGTATTGCACGCCGCGATCGGAGTGATGGACGAAGCCTGGCGGCGGTTTTCTCTCCAGCAACGCCATTTGCAGCGCGGTGGTCGCCAATCCAGCTTCCAGCGTTCGCCCCAGAGCCCAACCAATGACACGACGTGAGAACGCGTCGAGTATCACTGCCAGATATATAAATTCGACTTGCAGACGGATGTAGGTGATATCTGCAACCCAGAGTTGGTTCACGGCTGTCGGCTTCAGTTGGCCTGCCAGATTGGGATAGACCGGCAGTTGATGTCGAGAGTCGGTGGTCACCGCAAATTTACGCCGCCTAACGCACAACAGATTGTCTTCCCGCATCATCCGCAGCACGCGCTTGTGGTTGACGTTGAAGCCACGCTGCTGCAAAGCGGCAGTGATTCTACGGTGGCCGTATGCCGGCGATTCCACTGCGATTTTCTGCATCTCGTCTCGGAGCTCCATCTCCACTGGAGAGGCCTGTCGCGGCTTCCGAAACCGATAAAACCCAGCCCGGCTTAGGCCAGTCATTTGGCACAGTGCATTCACGGCTTTGCCTTCCGCCGCGGCTTGCTGGATTTCTTCAAACAGGCATCCTCGCCACTGACGACGGCTGGAGGGTGATACTCCTTGAAATGCTGCAAGGCCCTTTTTAAAAAATCGTTCTCCATTGTGAGTTGGCCGATCTTGCGCTCCAGCTCACCGATCCGCCGGGCCTCCTCCACCACTGGCAGCAACATTCCTCGTCGCCCAACGCCAGGAAATGCAAGATCACCCTTGGCCCGCCATTCTCCTCGCCAGCGGTCCACTAAATGAGGACTCACTTGATACTTACGTGCGATCTCACCAATCGTCGCCCCAGCGTCGATGGCACGCATCGCGGCAACCTTCAGATCACGGCTGTAGATACTTCGGGACAAATCCATTGCCTCAACTCCATTCAATGTATTTCGTCCCTTAACTCCCTGTCTCAGTTTTGGGGTTCACTCCAGTCCGGTCATTCTTCGATACCCACCTTACTCGTATCTGAGCGCTTCGACGGGAACAATCCGAGTTGCGTTCCGGGCTGGGTAGATCGTCGCGACAAAACTGACACCGATCGCAACCGCAGCGATCCACAGAGCATCAATGCCGCGCGGCTCGAACGGAACGAATGCGAGCGAGTAGACTTCCTGATCGAGACGGACCCACTGATAGCGATTCGCCATCCAGGAGAGCGTGTAGCCGGCGATCAACCCGATAATCGAACCAACCACGCCGATAACAATTCCCTGAAGCATGAAGATACGCCGAATCTGCTGGTGACGCGCGCCCATGGACATCAGGATCGCGATGTCCTTATGCTTTTCCATCACCATCATTACAAGCGCGATCAGAATGTTCAGCGCGCTGACGAGCTGGATCAATCCGATCGTGATGACCGTCACAACCTTCTCCATACGAAGGGCGCTCAGTATCGGCTTGTTTTGCTCCATCCAGTGCGTAGCGGCCAGCTTAGGGCCAACTGTTCGGTTCAGCTCTGCGGCGATTTCCGGCGCGCTATAGATGTCGGCTACACGCAGTTCCACCGAATTGATGACGTCTTCCACATTCATCACAACCTGTGCGGATCGGATACTGGTGAACGCCCAGAGCGCGTCGAGTTCGAAGAAGCCCGATTCGAAGATCCCAACCACGCGAAATCTGTGCTCGGTCACGCGCATTCCGACAGGAGTCATTTCCCCCTGTGGCGATAAGATGCGAACGACACTTCCCAGCACCATTCCTGTGCTCTGCGCAAGCTTTGAACCGAGAATGATGCCTGGGATGCCCTCGTGTTGGTCGATACCCTTGAGTGAACCTTCTTTCAGCCGTGTGAGCATCTCATTCTGTTGCGCAGCTAAGACTGGGTCGACGCCTTTCAGCGTGGCTCCCATCGACTGCTTTGGTCCGATCAGCATGACCTGGCCATAGAGCGACGGCGAAGCTCCTGTGACCCCGGGCAGCTTGCGGACTCTGTCGACTATTTCACGCCAGTTCTCGATGCCATAGCCAGGTTCTTTCTCGAGGATGCTAACGTGCGCTGTTGCCCCGAGCAGGTTTCGTTGAAGGGTGCTACGAAATCCGTTGTTGATCGCGAGCGCGACCACCAAAGCCATCACGCCCGCCGCGACTCCAAGAATCGAGATGATCGTAATGATCGAAATTACGGCCTGCTTGCGCTTGGCCCGCAGATAACGGATCGCTACGAAAAGCTCGAAGTCTTTCACGCAATATCTTTCACGCCGCTTTCGGCGGCGCGCAGATCTTCAGCAATGCCGATCTCGCCTTCCGGCCGAAGCAGCGGGAACAATATCACGTCGCGAATCGACTTCGATCCGGTCATAATCATCGCGAGGCGATCGATTCCAATTCCTTCCCCACCGGCGGGCGGCATTCCGTACGAGAGAGCACGCAGATAATCTTCGTCCATGCGGTGCGCCTCTACGTCGCCACGCTCCGCCATCCCGAGTTGCATTTCGAAGCGGCGTCGCTGCTCCTGAGGATCATTCAGCTCTGTATAGGCATTACCGATTTCCATGCCCGCGACATAGATCTCGAAGCGTTCAACGAAATGCGGATCGTCCGGCTTGTTCTTGGACGAGCGGTGATGTTTCTACGGGATAGTCATAGATGATAGTCGGCTGGAACAAGTGTTCTTCGCAAACCCGTTCGAAGATATCGACGAGTTGCTCACCGGCAGTGTGCTCACGGGAGTGCCGCGATAGCCAATCGGGATCACACACGTTATCAAGCGTTGGTTTTTCGGCGGCTTCCCAAAACTCCGTGACGGCTTCGCGCATAGACAGACGCTGTATGTTGTCGAAGTCAATGACCCGCCCGTCGTATTCGACTTGTGCGGATCCTGTCGCGTCAATCGCCACCTGGCGCAGCATTTCCCCTGAAAGATCCATCAGGCCGCGATAGTCCGTGTACGCCTGATAGAACTCGAGCATCGTAAATTCCGGGTTGTGATGAGTCGAGATCCCTTCGTTTCGGAAATTGCGGTTGATCTCGTAAACGCGCTCCAGACCACCTACGACGAGGCGTTTGAGATACAACTCGGGCGCGATCCGCAGGTAGAGATCGATATCGAGGGTGTTGTGATGGGTCACGAATGGACTCGCCCCGGCGCCGCCGTAAAGCGGCTGCATCATCGGAGTTTCCACTTCGATGAAGTCGCGTTCCTCGAGTTGCCGCCGGAATGACGAAATCACTTTGGAGCGAGTGATAAACGACCGCCGGACGTCCGGGTTCGCGATGAGATCAAGATAACGCTGCCGGTACCGTGTTTCCACATCCTCGAGTCCATGCCATTTTTCCGGCATAGCGAGGAGAATCTTCGATAGGAAGTAAAGCTTCTCAGCATGAATGCTCAACTCACCGGTACGCGTACGGAAAAGATATCCCTCCGCGCCGACGATGTCACCGAGATCGATCAACCCCCAAAGCTGGTAATCGGTCTCCGGGACTGCATCTTTCTTCACGTAGATCTGCAGCTTCTCGCCATTCTGCATCAAATGGGCGAAGCCCGCTTTGCCCATTCTCCGAACGGTCATAACGCGACCCGAAATCTTCACGTTGATGCGATTCGCTTCGAGTTCCTCGGTCGATTTCGACCCGTACTCGGTCAGAATCGACGGAATGGAATGAGAAGCATCGAAGCGCTGGCCATAGGGCCTGAATCCCAGTGCTTCAATGTCGCGGATACGTTGTGTTCTTTGCTGAATTAGCTCTCGCTCGAGCGACAAAAGGTTCTCCCTGAAACCCTAATTATAAGGGTCGGCTTTCAGGGATCAGGCGCCGGATGCGCGTCCGCGCTGAGCGCGAACCTCGTTCTCTAGGTCCTGCACGCGCTTCTCGAGCGAGATGATGCGCTCGAATGCTGCTGCTAATTCTTCTCGCAACGCTACGAGATCTCCGCCGCTGCCTGAGCCACTCGTCTCTGCTGCTGCTGCCGCCGCCATCGCGGTACTGGGTTGTTCCCAATCTGCCATATCACAGATCATAACCCGAATCCCATCATTACGGTCACGTTATGATTTGAAGTTGCACTCGCTTTCGATCGTTATTCCCGCCTACAACGAGGAAAAGCGTCTGCCATCATCCCTCGATCTGGTTCTTTCGTACGTCCTTGGCCGGTACGAGTTTATCGAAGTGCTGGTGGTGGATGACGGCTCCAAAGACGGCACGGCGGAGTGTGTCCGCCAGTACGCGCAGACTCACCCTCCTGTACGCCTGCTTCAGAATCCGGGAAATCGCGGCAAAGGTTATGCCGTGCGACACGGAATGTTGGAGGCGAAAGGCGAATGGATTCTATCCACAGACGCAGACCTTTCGTCTCCGATATCGGAACTCGATCGCCTTTTCGAAGCGGCCAGTCGCGAAGGAGCCCAGGTCGCCATCGGTTCGCGGGCGCTGGACCGATCCCTCATTGGAGTACATCAACCTGCGGGCCGCGAGTACGCGGGACGTGTTTTCAATTTTGTGATGCGGTTGATCACGGGGCTTCCGTTTGTCGATACTCAGTGCGGTTTCAAACTTTACGAATCCACCGCCGCCCGCAGAATCTTCTCCAATCAGCAACTTGATGGCTTTGGTTTCGATGTCGAAGATCTGTTTATCGCGAAACTGCTCGGTGTGAAAGTTGTGGAGGTGCCTGTCCGGTGGAATAACGTGGAAGGCACAAAGGTGAGCCTGATGAATGGACTCGATTCGTTCCTCGATCCCATCCGGGTGCGATTCTTCCAACTCCAGGGGAAGTATCGCGATTAGCTAGCGCTTTACGATGATTTCCCGCAGGCTGTCGCGCGTAAGAAAAAACTTCACCGATTTGTACCGATGGAATAGCTTCTCAAGAGCGCGGTTGTTGAAGTACTGGCCGCAATCGGCCCAGCCACGCGGCTGCAGAAGCAGGTGCTTCTGGTCTGCGATGCGGTAGTTATACAGGGGAATCTGCTTGACCTTTTCATCCGAGTGGAAGAAAGCCAGCAGGTAGGAATCCGGGCGCAACGTGTCGAATAGCCTGTCCACCGTGATCTGCAGCAGATGGGGAGACAGAAACTGTAGCGCGTCCCAGATTAGAGCTCCGTCGAAAGAATCGTACGGGAATGCAAGATTGTCCTGAAGAAACTGGTCGACGAGTTGTGGGTTTGCCTGGTTTTCGAGCAGAGTCTCCTGACCGAACGACAACTCCAATGATCGTACGAAATCTTCGGACGAAAGCCGGTGACCCATGCTCGTGATGTAACTGACGTTGGACTGGTTAGCGCCCGCAAAGTCCAGGAGATTCAGTCCTGTGCGGTCGCGGACAGAATTGAAAAACTGATCGAGGCCGTTGCTTTGACGAGTCTGCTCCGGCGGCAGAGGTCGCCTGTGGCCGGTCGCGAAGGACGCACCGCCACCAGCGGCCCCCAGGGAGCCGCCAAGAAGCGACCTCAACCGGCCAAGCAATGACTTGTTACCTTACTTTCCAGCGGCCTGGACCTGCGGATTGGAGGGTTGTTGGGAAGGCTGTGAGACTTCCTTCGGCTTGTTCTTGTTGTCGACCTTAGTGATATCGATACTGCCCTTGAAGTAGGCGCCGTCCTCGATCACGATGCGAGCGGTCTTGATATCACCGACCAGCCGCGCGTCCTTACGGATGTCGATCTTGTCTGTGGCTTCGACGTTACCTTGAATCGAGCCAAGAACCACGATTTCGCGGGCCTTAACGCTCGCCTGGACTTTGCCATTCGGTCCAACGGTGACGCGGTGCTCTTGCGCTTCTACAGTGCCTTCAACTTCTCCGTCGATGATCAGATCCTCGCGGCTGAAGATCTGGCCCTTGATCATTACGGCTTTACCAATCGTAGCGGAACCGGCGGGAGCCGGCGGATCATAAGTGCGAACAGGCGCGGCGGACATATTTTGAGTAGGAACCTCCCTGGTCGTCTGGGCCGGAGTTGCAGCCGGCGATTGCGGCACGTTGGCCGACTTCTGAGGATAGTCGTCGTCTTTTTTGCGATTCCACATTATGGGGCGAACTCCTTCGGGGACGAACTTCTTCAAGGGCCAAATGTCTACTTCGCCGGAAGAATCCCTTGAAACTCATACTATAAACCATCCGGGGAGAAGGCAACGCGAAAAGTTGATTGCATTACAATTCTTTTTCGCTCCGCGTTCGCTTAAGCAGACTTCTGTTACAGATATACCCAATGATGACGCAGTAGCGTTCGACTTGGACGACAACAAAGATGAACTGAGCCATAATAAAGTTCGTGTCCAGCCGAATTCGGGAACTCGAGCAGCACCTCGAAAGCGCCGAGAAGCAATTGCGATTGTTCCAGCGGATCAGCCGGTCTATGGTTCGGGACGTGAATACACACGCCGCGCTTAAGAACGCCGTGGCGCTGATAGTGGAGTTCATGCGCTGCGATTCCTGCCTCCTGTATCTCGTGCACGACGATCGCTTGGTCCTCTGCGCATCGAATGATGAACATTCGAAAGCAGTTGGCCAAGTCAGCTTGAAGCTTGATGAAGGGCTGACAGGCTGGGTGGCTCGGGAGCGCCGGTTGCTGGCGATCTCGCGCGAGGCCTACAGCGATGCCCGATTCAAGTATTTCAAGGACCTTCCCCAAGATACGTTTGAATCGTTCCTCTCGGCGCCAATCATCTGGCGCAACCGCGTAGTTGGCGTCATCAACGTACAGCACAGAGCGGCCCATTCGCACAGCGGAGGCGAGCTGGAGATGATCACAACCGTGGGTGAGCAGATCGGCTGCATGCTGATGCTGAGTCAGATTTCCGGAACCGATTCCGTGAATCGTCTCGCTGACCTAATACTGGAATCGTCGACACACAGATAGATAGTCGATATGCGCTATTCAGTCCTTCTGTGGCTGCTCGGTAGTTCGCTTTGCGCAGCAGATCGTTGGGAATTACAGTTCTTCCACGATGTAGACAAGGAGCAATTGCGAATCGACGCCATCGCCTTCTGTTCGCCCACACGGGGCATCGCTTCTGGAGTTCTGGAAGGACCTCAAGGCGAAAAGGCTGCGGCGGTGGTGACGTCAAACGGCGGCAAAACTTGGACTCTGACAGAAGCTGAAGAATCGGCTCACAGGATCTACTTCCTCGATGAAACCAGCGGTTGGATGGTGACCGAATCGGGTATCTGGCACACCGACGAATGCGGTCGCAGTTGGCGTAGAATCCTCAAACGGCGTGGCTTAACCGACGTCAGGTTCGTTTCGCGCGATCGTGGCTGGGCTATCGGCGCCCAAATGACGTTCCTCGAAACAAGCGACGGCGGAAAGACATGGACACGCGTTAAGGCAATCGAAAAACTAAGCGACAATCCCGACCGGCTGAGTCTCGAAGCGATTGACTTCATGAATCCTAAAATCGGCCTCGTTGTCGGCCGTCTCCGGCGGACACGAGACTCGAAACTGCCCTTGTGGCTGGATCCCCGTCCGGAATCACGGAAGGAACAGCCCCAATTGGCTTTTACCCTGGAAACGCGCGACGGCGGTAGTACCTGGTTAACCAACAAAGTCTCGATTTTCGGCCACCTCTCTCGCGTGAAGTTGCGCAAGGATGGCTCCGGTATCGGGTTGATCGAGTTTGACGACTACTTCGAGTTTCCGTCCGAGTTGTATAAGCTAGACGTCCGCTCAGGCGGGCAGGGAAGAGTGGCGAGACGGAAGGACCTCGCTTTTACCGACATCCTTGCTGGCCCGGTGTCATTCGCGGCCGGCTTCCTGCCACCAGGTCGCCTCCGCAGTCCAGTGCCGGGTAAGGTGCGGATCTTACGCTCAAATAATCTCGTCGATTGGACGGAGGATGCAGTTGACTATCGGGCTGTAGCGACTCGAGTTTCGCTGGCGGAATCGCAAGGACAGGTATGGGCAGCGACTGATACAGGGATGATTTTGAAACTAACCCGGAATTGATCCGCTCGCGACAACTCCGCTCTTCGGTCGTCGACGCAGATAACGGATCTTGCACGGACGGAAACTCACGAAATTCTTCCGGCAAAACTCGCACCTGCGCGGCTTAGCGCCAAATAACATCATTAATTTCCAGGTAAAGGGCGGTCGATAGTAACTCGGAGCCCAGAGGCCGAGTTCAACGCCGTAACAGCGCGGGCAACGCGCATAAATTACGTTTAGAAGATCCCAGATCGGCTGCGTCCACCGCTCGTCGCAATCGCGGCATCGGGCGGGTTGGAATCCAAGGAGCTTTTTCGTAGATTCCCAAAAACCCTTCGCGAGTGAGGTTCGAACGTTTTTAGAGTTGCATGCTGGACATCTGAATGGGTGCACGAAAGTCCCACCGGCAGATATTGAGTGTATCGTAGCTGCTATTCAATAAACGTCAGGCAATTACCTTAGAAGTGGAATAGTCTTCGATGTAGGCGCGAAATGCTGCATTGAGGCGTGCGCGGACGCTATCATTTCGATTGATTGTAATGCCCTCGATCTCAGATACAGGCAATACATCGCGCGTTGTGGAAGTTATGAAAACACAATCCGTAGCGGAGAGGTCTTCCAATTTTAGACGGCGCTCGCTGATTGTTATACCGCTTACTTTTATTTCATTGAGAAGCAGATCACGCGTGATTCCCGGAAGGCAGCCGGACGCTAGCGGTGGCGTGTACACTTCATTCCCCGAAACCGCGAAGATGTTCGCCGACGTGCACTCGGCCACATCCCCGAGTTCGTTTTGCAAAATTACCTCATCGAAGCCGCGCTCATGAGCCTCGGTGTACCAATTGAGGTTGAACGCCCAGGATAGGACCTTGGCGCCGGAATACGGGGAAGCGGCAAATCGTCCGTTCGGAGCCACCGCCAGTCGGATTGCGTCGCCCCAATTTGCCAAGCCTGTCGTCATTGCGACAAGGTCGAACTCACGCCTAATTCCTGGCCCGGTGAACACCGTACCGGTGTTTCTGACGATGCACACGCGCAAAGTAGCTTCCGGACAATCGTTGGCCTTCACGAGCCACAAGAGACGCTCCTGGAGCCACTCGGGATCAGACGGGAACGGCACGCGAAGAAGTTGGGCATCGCGCTTCATTCGCATCCAGTGGCGCTCAAAGGCAAACAGACAGCCCTTCGATACACGTAGGGTGCTAAATACTCCCCAACCCATCAAGCTACCGACCTGACCGGCGCTCAACAGGGGCTCGGACGCGCCGACTATCTCGTCGTTGTGCAAAACGAACCCATGTAGCATGGCACTGCTTATTGTAGCGCTGGATTTACAGCCATTTAGGGAAAGGCTGGAGGCTTGCGCGGCGGCACTCCTCAATCAGATACGGTACGCGCCGGCGGCGAGCCATGAGTTTCTCGAGAAGCGCGTGCAACTCATCCCGATCACCATTCAGCCATTCCACCGGCAATTTTCCGAGAGCGTCGTCCACGACTTCTTCAGGGAAGTTGATGACACGATCCAGCCACGGTTGAAAATCATCCAGCCCTCGGACGCTCGAATAGACGCTAGGTCGGAAGTACATGCCCGTGAGCGGTGAATCTGCGTAGGTCCAGTGCGGGCCGTTGAAGATATAACCGTGATCCACCATCATGGCCAAAAAGCCCACGCGCAGCGCATGCCCTTGGAAGGTCGGAACGTATTCGCGCAGCCGCGCCCGGAGAAAGATCGACTGGCGGGCATCCGCGTTACCCGTCCACTTATCGAACACGAGCACGCCCAGGAATTCGTTCCGGTTCTCCAACCGATCGAGCAGGCTGTCCGGTATGAAGTCATAAACGGCGACACGATTCGGATCTCCAGGAAATCTCGATCCGAAGTGCCAGCCCGGTTCGACCTTCCGCCTCTCGTTTCCCAGAGATATTGAAACTTCGGGAGTGTTTTCGAGAAACTCCGGCGTGAGGTGGACTATCGCGGTTTCCGGGGCTGCAACTTGTAGATATTGAAGGAATGTGGACGCGATCCACTCGTTTATTAGAACTCGTCTGTGCTGGGGGTTGTTCCGAAATTTAACGATGTAGAAATGCCCGTCGTCCGCCTCCAGCAGATGCGCTTGGGCTCCGCCTCGCATTTTGCGAATGAAACGCCTGGCGTTAACAGGCATGAGCGAGGTAGTAACCTATCCGAGAGGAGCTAACGAATGCCAGAAGAAACTCCAAGCCCGACAGGGCCGGCGCGCACGAGCAATGAGGTTGCCTTGGAACTAATGAAGTTTATTGCCGTCACGACCGGCTATGGAAAAGGGCCAAGCAGCGCAGGCTATGGAGCTAAGAACGCGCGAACGGCGGAAGAGCATGCCGATGCCTTGCTTGAACTGTTTGAACGCTGCCGGACCGTTGTGAACCGTTAGAGAATTGGGCAGGCGAACGGCCTGCCCATACCCATAATCCAACTAGCGCCGGCGAGAAGCCGTCTTTTGGGCGGCTTTTTTGGCGCCCTTCTTGGCCGCAGTTTTTTTCACAGCCGTCTTCTTTACCGCCGCTTTCTTGGCAGGGCCCTTTTTGGCCGCTGTTTTCTTGGCAGCTTTTTTCGCGACCGCTTTCTTTGCCGCTTTCTTTGCCGCTTTTTTCGCGACCGCTTTCTTAACTGCCTTCTTCACAGCTTTCTTTGCCGCCGCCTTCTTCACAGCTTTCTTTGCCGCCGCCTTCTTCACAGCTTTTTTAGCGACGGCTTTCTTAACAGCTTTTTTAGCGACGGCCTTTTTTGCCGCTACCTTCTTGGCTGCTTTCTTCGCAGCTTTCTTGGCTACGGTTTTCTTGGCAACAGCCTTCTTGCCTCCGCCGGAAGTTCCACCCCGTTTTGAGGCCTTCCGAGCCGGTTTGCGAGCCGGTGGCTCTGGTGTGTCGATGGCGGGTTCCCTGTCTACGACGGGACTCGGAATGACAGCGACAGCTTCTTCGTCATCATCAGCCTCGGCAACTGGAATGCTAGCGCTTGGAGGCGGGACAGGCGCGGCGGCTACGTCCGAGTCCTCATCGTCATCCCCGTCGTCCTCGTCGTCAAGGTCGTCATCGTCGTCATCTGCATCGGCCGAAGATTTGCGGGAGGGCCGCCCGTTGTCTTCGCCGCCGTCGTCTTCTCCGTACTCGCCTAGTTCGGATTCGAGTTCAACATGCTCGTCTTCGTACTCGAAGTCATCGTTATCAGCCTCGCGAGGGAGCAGGCGGACATCAGTCATTCGAAAATGCCTCCTATCCAGCGTTACAACACAACATAGAATAACTCGTTTTGCATGCGAGGCAAGCGTTTGCCCCAGAAAAAACAAAAACCCCGCACATTGTTGGATGCGCGGGGCTACCGATTATGTGACGGACTATTTTAGTTCAGGCCGCTCGAATTGACATACGTGGAGGCCATCCGGCGCGCTGCGGCGCTTTTCGAGGCCTTGACGTTCTTTACAGAGGGCTTCTCGGAACGCTTGGGATCCGCCTTGGCTGTTACTTTGCCGGAGGATCTCCTGCTGGCCGGACGCTTGGCCGAATTCTTCGATGACGCCCTACTGAGGCGTTCCACTTGGGATGCGGTAGGAATGATTAGGGCATCTCCCACTTCGGCATCGGATTGATTGTTGATTGCGGCGATGCTGTTGACCGGCATATTGTACCGGCGAGCGATCGATTCGAGTGTGTCTCCGGGGCCCACGCGGTGGATTCGCCAGGACGCTCGGCGCTCGGCAGGGATGGTTTTCAGGCCGGCGATCACGGTTTCTTTGGAAGCTTCCGGGACATGAAGCTCAAATCCCGCAGGCGCCACGCTTCGGAGCAGAGAGGGATTCAATTCCCGAATGTCTGAAGCCGAGCGGTCGGCGATATCAGCGACCAGCGCGAGGTGCGTAGGCGCTTCGAGTTCGATCGTTTCGTAGGTCAGCGGAGGATCGATCTCGATACCCTCAAGGCCGTAATCCTTCGCATTCTTGTGCATGATCGTCATTGCGACGATAATCGGGACGTAGTTCGTCGTTTCCTTTGGAATCGCATTGCGAGCGCGAAGATCCCAAAAATCGGCATAACCGGTACGTTGAACCGCCTTCTCGACGCATCCGTCACCGCAGTTATATCCCGCGATGGCGAGATACCAATCACCAAAGTGTTCGTAGAGATCGCGGAGATGTCGGGCGGCGGAACGGGTGGCTTTTTCAGGGTCGAGACGATCATCCGTATACGCGGTCTGATTTAGGCCGTATTGGCGCCCTCGCCACTGCACAAACTGCCACATGCCAACGGCGGCTTTATGGCTGACAGCTCGAGGGAGGAACCCTGATTCGGCTTGCGCCAAGTAAATGAGTTCTTGTGGGACTCTTTCTTCTGCAAGGATGCGCTGAATTAGCGGCTTGTAACGACCAGCGCGTCGGAGGCCCGCAATCAGAGTCTTTCGCCCACGATCAGAATTGAAATAGTTGATGTAGCTGAGAACCGCATCGGTCATTTGCAGTGGAAGCTGCGAGACAGTTGCCGTCAACTGCTCTTTCACGCGAGGCTTCAGTTCCGGATCAACCGGAAAGGTCATCTCGAGGATATCCTCGAGGGGAGCCTTATCGTAGGCAGTCTCGCCGGAAAAATCGCCCGCTCCGAGGCCGTTCACGTCGTACTTGTGAATAGCTGTCACCAGTTGTTCGAGCTTACGTTCCACTTTGGAGCGATCCGGAAGGCTTTCCGGGGTAGTGAGGAGGAGGTCGATTGCCTTGTCGAACTCAGCTCGGGCGGTGAAGATGTCCCCATCGTGATATGCCTTTTTACCAGTTGCGAAGCGTTCCTCCGCGCGGAGAATTCGAACATCAGTCTGAGATGGCCTCGGTGGCACTTGTAGGCTGGCGTTCAGAAAAACTGGTGTTTCAGAGATTTTTTGAGGGCTTCTGACTTCCGGACTGTCTGCAACTGTCGAAGCTACCACCTGCTGTGGAGCCGGTGGCATAAGTGACACTGTGAAATGTTGAGAACTAGGACCTGCTGCACAACCACTGAGAAATAAAACACTTACTGAACAAAGCCAGAACGAGAGCCGCTTACGGGTTTGGATCATTCTTCCCCTTTGGCGTTTTAAGATTTGATTACACTATTCCTGGACTTTATCCCATCCTGACGCCTTGGGTCAAGATGCTATGGCGTTGGGTCAAACAGACACAAATGAGGGGTGAACGGCTATCCGAGCCTCTGATCCCTGAATCCAACCGAAGCGCGGGTGATCTCGCTGATCGACCGGGCGCCACACTGCTTCATGACTAATTCAAGTTCGAGTCGCAACATGTCGATGACCCGCTCTACACCTGCTTGTCCGAACGCCGAAAGCGCCCAGATATAAGGACGACCGATACACACTCCCTTGGCTCCGAGCGCCAGGGCCTTGAATACATCGGTACCGCGACGAAAGCCGCCATCGATCATTACCGGAATTTTGCCACCTGCGGCCTCAACGACCTCTGGCAAACATTCGATCGTGCCTCGGCCAGTTTCCCCGGCTCGCCCGCCGTGGTTCGAAACGATAACACCATCAATTCCGCTTTCAATGCATAGCTTGGTGTCTTCCGCCGTTTCCACTCCCTTGAGCAAAACCTTCATTGAGGTCATTTTCTTAATTCGGCGGAGGTGCTCCCACGTGAGCGCGGGGTTCTGGGTCGTCAGGCCGGTCACATCAAGCCCTTGAAACATGGGCTTTCGACGATAAAAATCCTCCCGTGTAGTGCCATGGCACGACACGCATTCCCTCTTGTCGAGCCGGCGCGAGCGCTCGAAGGTCTCGATGCGGCGTCCGGCCTGGGTATCAACCGTGACTGCAATGATCTGGCAGCCCGCCGATTCGACACGCTTTACGAGTCTCTCGGTGAAGTCGAAACGAGATGTGACGTAGAGCTGATACCAAGGTGGACGGCCCAAAACCTGAGCTACATCTTCGAAGGAAGAATTGGTCGCGGTAGAAAGAATCTGCAAACACTTCTTTGCCTTGGCGGCGCGGGTGGTCGGGATTTCGCCCTCCGGATGGAATGCTTTGGCGTTTCCAACCGGCGCCAAGCCGATCGGACAATCCCACGTCGCGCCGAAGATCTCGGTTTTCATGTCGGCTCGAGTGATGTCGATCAGTCGGCGAGGCCGGAGATAGATACGGCCGAACCCGTCCCGGTTCGCTTTTAGGGTAAGGTCATCCTCGACTCCGGTTGCCATGTATCCGAAATGAGCGGGAGGTAAAACTTTGCGCGCAGCAGCCTCAAAATCAAAAACGTTGAGCGCCTCGCTTGGGTCTGTAATCACGTCGCTGATCTGCTGTCCGAGCAGAAGCGGACTTCCGGCAAGATAGCTAAGAAATTTTCGGCGGTTATGAAGAAGGGCTTGCTGAGGCGGCATCGCGACTGAGTCTACAAACTTGAGTCGCTGTCGTCAAGCACTTGGCGCGTTGAAAGGATGGCGCTGAGCGCCACCCTTCCAAGCATGTTCTATTCGTCTTCTTCCTCTATGCCAGCCTTGGCGGCCTTGGCGGCGGCGATGATCTTCTCCGCCTGCAGAGCCGGGACGTAGTCGTAGTGGTCGAATTCCATTGAGAACGAGGCTCGTCCTTGTGTCATGGAAATCAGGTCGTTCTGATAATTCAACATCTCGGCCATGGGTACCTGGGCCTTAATGATCTGGGTCCCGCCCTTGGTATCCATACCGGAAATTCGGCCACGACGACCGTTCATGTCGCCCATCAAGTCGCCGGCGTACTCTACCGGAGCCTGGATCTCGACGTTCATGACCGGTTCCAGCATCGCCGGCTTGCAGACAGCCATAGCAGCTTTGAAGGCTTTCCTCGCGGCGAGTTTGAACGCCATTTCCGACGAGTCAACATCGTGGTAGGAGCCGTCATAGACGGTTACTTTGAAGTCGACGACCGGAAATCCAGCCAAGTACCCGTTGGCACTCGTTTCGATGATCCCTTTCTCAATTGCGGGAATAAAGTTCCGAGGTATCGCGCCTCCAAATACTTCGTTCCCAAATTGAAATCCAGCCCCCCGTTCTAGAGGCTCCATCCTGATCCAGCAATCACCGAACTGACCGTGACCGCCGGTCTGTTTCTTATGACGGCCCTGAACATCGGCCTTGCCGCGTATCGTCTCCCGGTACGGAATTTTGGGCGCATGCAACGCTACGTCGACGTTATAGCGTTTCTTCAGGCGGCTGACGATTACCTCAATATGCTGCTGCCCAGCGCCGGCCAGCAGAAATTCGTGTGTTTGCGGATCCCGATAGAAACGAAGGGTCTGATCCTCTTCGAGGATCTTGTGAATCGCGTTACCCATTCGGTCCTCGTCATTCCGCGATTTTGCCGAGATGGCGTAAGCGATCGATGGTTCCGGAACCTTGATGCCGTCATAGACGACTGGGGAGCTTTTCGGAGCAAGCGTATCGCCGGTAACAGTATCTCGGAGCTTGGCGACCACCCCGATGTCGCCCGCGTGCAGTTCGGGTACACTGACGATCTGTTTCCCCATAGGAACGCCGACGTGCGCAAGGCGCTCATCCGTACTTGTCCGCATGTTCAACAGGTGATCATCATTCTTGATGATGCCGGAGTAGACCTTGAAGTACGTGACACGGCCGGCGAAGGGGTCAGCCATGGTTTTGAACACGAATGCAGACTGTGGTTCCCCGTCGGCAATGGTGCGATCAACACGCTGGTCGCCGGCGGTGGCGTGTACGGGGTCGTGTTCGACAGCCGATGGGAAGTAGTCAACGAGGAAATTCAGCAGCAGATCTATTCCCATATTGCCGAGCGCCGAGCCACATAGAATGGGGAATAGTTTGTCCTTGGCGGTAGCCTCGCGCAACCCGGCAACCATATGCTCTTCGGGGAGAGTACCTTCGTTGAAAAACTCTTCCATCAGGGCGTCATTGCCTTCTGCAATGATCTCGACGAGCGCTTCGTGCGCGTCTTTTGCTGCCTGCTCCATGTCAGCGGGAATAGGACCTTCTTTTCCCTTGCCGTCCCCGCCCGATTCGTACGTGTAAGCCTTCATGGAGAGGAGGTCGACCACACCCTTGAAGTTCTTTTCACTGCCGATTGGGAGTTGGATCGGAACGCAGGGGCGGCCAAAGATCTCATGAATGTTGTCGACACAACGCTGGAAGTCTGCGCGGTCGCGGTCGAGCCGATTGATGAAAAACGCATGCGGGAGATGAAATTCTTCCGCGAAAGAGTAGACCTTTTCGGTTTGCACTTCCACACCCGCGACTCCATCGACTACGATGAGCACGGCGTCGGCTGCGACCAGCGATGACCGCGTGTCTTGAATGAATAGATTGAAGCCAGGAGTATCGAGGATATTGATTTTCGTTTTCTTCCACTCGGCTACTGCGAGTGATGTGGAGATCGTGAATTTCCGTTGAATCTCTTCTTCGTCGAAGTCGGTTACCGTGTTCCCCTCATCCGGCCGGGTCAGACGGTTCACTGCTCCGGCTGTATAGAGAAGGGCGGACGTGAGCATCGTTTTGCCGCAATGTCCGTGGCCCACGACACCGACATTGCGTATATCCTTGCCTTCGTAAACTTTCAAGAGGGTTGGCCTCCTTTAGCCGGCCATATTTATATCACAGTCGCGTTACTGAGGCCGGGGAAGAACACGGGGGAGAAGCAGGGCTGCGCGGTCGAGTTCGACGTACTTTCCATTCCTGTAGCCGATGACCCACCGATAGGAAGCGATCGCATCTTTGTCTGGTTTCGGGTCAAGTTTCACCAAAGTGTTAACGCGCATAGCCTTGTCCTTTCCCGAAAGTAAGGCGATGAAGCTTGTGGCCCATTCGTATTCGGGAAAGGGGTCATTGATGATGAGCATACTGGAGCCGGCTTGGAACCACTCCGGATGGCCGCCGAATTCCGATACGGCTCTATTGATCAGTGCAAGCTGATCCCAGTGATCGCCAGGGTTGGGCATATGCCTAACGTTCCAACGCCACAAGGAGATGAGTAACAGTATGAAGATTGCCGCCTTCGAAATCAGCGCTGCTGCGGGGGACATTTCTCGCATGAGGAATTCGCGCGCGCGAGCAACGACAACGGCTATGAAGATCGCAAAGCCTACCAGCGCAATGTAGTACGCCGAGAGCCCCCGGGGCTCAATGAAAACAATGGGCGCCGATGCCACGAGGATGAGCATCCAAGCAAATAACAGATTCCGGTTGCGGGTCACTAAAGCAAGCGCTAACATGCATGCCAGCACCGCGACTGTGGAGGTTGGAGTGAAAATCAGTGACCGATACGTCAGGTCACTCATGTAGGAAGCCGTCGACTCGAGAAAACGCGAGATCGTGAAAACCGGTTTATAAGCCGGATGATCCAGAAGATTATTCGGGCCCGTAAAACGAGCCCAGAGATACAAAAGACTTACGCCGCCCGTCACAACGACTGCTCGCGCTTCCCGCCAAAGCCACGAGATGGATTTCGGCGGGTGATAAATCAGCTCGTAGATCAAGAGCAGTGCCGGAAGCGATGCGGCTGCTTCTTTAGAATTCATGCCGCATGCCGTCAGGGCTATCAGTAGTACACAAGAAGCTATTCCCGGATAATCGCCATTTCGACGCGTCCATAAGGCTAACGTCATCGCCGAGTAATAAAAGAAAAATGCCAACACGTCGTAGCAATAGCCCGACCCGTAGTACATCGGAAAGAAATGCGCGTGATAGCAATGAAGAAGCGTCGCGAGGAGACCGACCTCGGGGGAGTTCGTCAAACGACGCACGAATAGGTACGTCAAACCTACATTCATCCACAGCACCGCGTAAATAAACACCCGGTACGGGAACCCGTCCAGTCCGAACCAGTCGAAGAACAGCGCATAGAATAGCGCTCCGAAAGGGCGGATGACATTCGTGCGAAAGAAGAGATTGGCTTTCACTACGTCAGCAAAGGGTTCTCTCCAGGCGAAGAAAATGTTCATCAGGTCGTCGTGGCCCAGACCTGTTCGAAGGCTGACGTGAGTGAATTTCCAAAAGTAGATGATGAGCCCAACGACGGCTCCGGCGATTGCGGCGACACGAAGTTTTTCGTAGCGAATCAACGACTGATGTGCTCCGGATCAGCTACTTCTTCGGGCTTGAGCGAGACGTAGCGGCCATCACGAAAGGCGATGATCGTCGAATAAGTTGCGATCTCTTCCTGAGTAGGTTTGGGATTCATCTCGGAAAGCTTCTGCACACGCATTGATTTATGTCCACCGATCAAGTAGGCGATAAATGTACTGTCCCAGTTTCCCCCTTGTAGCGGATCGTTAACGATGAGCAGACTCTTTTCAGGACCGAACCACTCGGGATGGGCCTTATAGTAATCGGCGGTCAGCTGAATACGCTTCCACTCGTCCCAGTAAGATTTGCGGTAAACAGCAGCGTGGTTACGTTCGAACGGGACGACTATTAGAAATACGGCGAGGAAGATGGCTGAGTGCCAAACAAGCGCAGGAATCTGGCGAAATGCACGGGTTAGGAGATCGCCTAACTGTACGAGTAGGATCCCGGCATAGAAACTGTACCCAATAGTAGGAATGTAATAACTCGCGAGCCCGCGCGGCTGAACAAAGGCTATCGGGGCGGAACCAACAACGATTAATATCCACGCGAAGAGAAGGGTCCGGTTCCGGATCAAAGCTGCAATCACGAGCAGGGCTAGAAGAAGATAACCAGCCGACGCTGGGTTAAAAAACGCCGGCCTGACTACCAGGTCATTCAAGTAGGTTGCTGTCGATTCGAGATATCTGCCTAGTGTAAAGAGCGGTGTGTAAGCAGGATGGTTGAGCAGATTATTCGGACCTGTGAAGCGCGCCCAAACGAAGGCGATACCCACAAGTCCGGTAGCGATGATTCCTCGACCTTCCTGCTTGAGCCATGTAGCGACAGGCCCGAACGATCCGTGGGGACGAATGGTTAACTCATAGGCAAGCAAGATCGCCGGCAACGAAGCGGCGGCTTCCTTTGCATTCACTGCGCACGCATAAAGAACCGCGACGGCGACCAATTCGTAGCCTCGAAGAATCCTTCCTGTCGATCGAACACGCAGATAGATCGCGATCGCAGAAAAGTAAAACGTGAATGCGAATATGTCGTAGCAGTAACCGGAGCCGTAATAGAACGAAAAATACTCAGATCGATGACAATGCAGGAATGTGACAAGCAGCGCCGCCTCATATCGCTGTGTCAGGTAACGCGCGACGGTGAACATTAGGAAAATATTGAACCAAAGAGCTGCATAGCAGACCAAACGAAACGGGACTGGATCGAAGCCAAATCGATCGAATAGCGTGACGTAAAACAGCGCTCCGAAGGGACGGATTACTTTTGTCGGGACGAAGAGGTTCGAAAGCAGAACATCACTCCATGGCTCACGCCATGCAAGGTAGGTGTTCATCAGATCATCATGCGAGAAGCCCGTATGCAGACTCACGCGCGACATGTAGAAAAAATACATGCCGATTAACGCAACCGCGATGAATCCCGCAATTGCGTTTAAGGTCGATTTTGTCATTGGGAACCGATGAACAGGCGCCCTTTTGCAGGACGCCGGTCCATTGGAGGCTGGTTAGATCAGAGAGGTAGCGGCCCGAGCCCAGGTCTTCCGCTTTCCTTGGGCGATCGCTTCGATTTCCTTTACGTACGTCGTGGCTTGTGTCAATACGTGGTGCAGGTCATTGCCGACGCTGATGAAAGTAAATCCTTTGTCCAGGAATTCGCCCACTCGCGCCGTGCCGAAAAGGAATACGCCGAGAATCACATTGTTTTTGCCAGCTTGCGCCACCAAGTTGTCTGTCGCAGCCCCCAACTCGGGACTCGTGTACATGTGTGGAAACTCGTACTTTTCATACAAGCCCATTGACATACAGAGGTCGTTCTGACCAAGGAAAAGGATGTCGACACCTGGTACTGCCGCGATCGCCTCGATGTTCTCGATACATGAGGCCGTCTCAACCTGCAACGCGACGATGATGTTTTTATTCGCGTTACCGACGTATCCTAACAGGCCCGCTTTGTTTGTGCTTCGTTGCGGGAAGTAGACGGAGCGGGTTCCCTGGGTGGGGTAACGCGCACAGCTAACCGCCTGTTCGGCCTCCTCCGCAGTGTTAATGTAGGGCACCAAAACCCCATCGGCGCCGAGATCGAGCGCCTGCTGAATGCCGCCCCGGTCGTGGTAACCGGCCACGCGTACCATCGACTTTGCTCCACCGCTCGCTATGGCGCACAACATCGTCGAAAGCGTTTCCGAACTCATCGGCCCGTGCTGCGTATCCACGAGAAGCCAATCGTACCCGCTGTGGGCGAGTTGCTCGGCTACGGTGGTGCTGTGCGAATTAACGAACAGCCCCATCTTGGGCGTACCGCTACGCAATTGATTCTTAAAGTCCGCTCCGCTGATGGGAGAATCACTCATCTTCTTTGCTCCTTGGAAGGGATGACCACGTTTCTGAAATGTGATCGACCCTAATAGTATATGAGGGCGTACAAACAAACTGCTGCCATAATCACGAAAGGGCTAGGGCCGTATAGTTCTTGATGTTGGTTGTGGAAATGGCTATTTGGCGCCGTTGCTGGGGGAGCGTGGGTACGTTGTGACAGTTGTGACAGAATCGAACGGAAAGGCGGTTATCAAGGAATCTTTTCCCTCATCTGTTCGCCTGATCGAAGCGGACCACGGGCCGTTTTCCGCAAGACGACAAGGGCCTCTTGACAGAACACATGTTCGCTTCTTCATGTGGAACGGATGGGCAAGTCTGCTCCGAGATTCCGGGTGGACGATCGACAAAACGGAGTCCAGCTCGATTCCAATCGGTCATGTCGTTCCACCCAATTGCGAGAACTCCCGTCCAGTACTGCTTGCCGAACGTGTATGCTACGGTTTGGCGAAGATTCGCAAGACGCTGTTCGCTTACCAGTTTGTTTGTCACCGCTCATGCCGGATAAACACAAAGTCGTCGTCATGGCAGCCTATAATGCCGCTCAGACGGTACATATGACGTATGCAGAGTTGCCTGACGCCGATGTTGTTTTGGGGCCCCGGTCGCATGGTGGAAACGCGATGCGTCAAGGTATGCCTTGGGAAGTTTGTGTCCAACGGCTTCCTGACGGGGCTGGAAAATAGGGCCTTTGGATTGAGCTTACCGGAGTATCTTACCGGTTATCGCGCTTATCGAAGGGAAGCGTTGGAATCGGTAAACCTCGAAACGAATTCCGACAACTTCACCTTTGACCAGGAGATCATGGCGCAATTCATTGAGCTGCGACTCCGGGTTGCTGAGGCGCCGGTTCCCACACGCTACTTTCCGCAATCTTCGTCCGCGTCTTTCGTGCAGAGCTCTATCCATGGTCTTTCCATCCTTTGGCTGCTCCTGCGCTTTGAGCTTCACAGGCTCGGCGTAGTCCGGCAGTGTCAGTTTCAGAGCCTGCACCGCCGCTATTCCGGGGCGCCGCGCCGCGAGGATGAACCGGCACGTCCGTGAATCGGCGACTGAGTTACCTCATTGATTTTCTAGTTGTTTTCCTGCTGGTGGCGATCCTGATTCGACCGCTGTTTCGCGTGAAGTATCTGGAGTTGTGGGGGTCGATTGAGAGTACTTTCATTGCCGACGCCCGCTTCCTGCATGACAATTGGCCGCATCCCAACTGGCAGCCGAACTGGTATTGCGGAACACGAACGGATTACATTTATCCTCCCGCGCTGCGTTATGGAACCGCTGTTATTTCGAAGGTTGTTCCGAAAGTACTGCCGGTCCGCGCTTATCACATCTACACGGCGTTTTTCTATTGCTTCGGTATTGCTGCTGTGTATATGTTGGCGCGTTACGGAAGCCAATCGCGGGCGGTAGGCTTACTTGCGGCCGCAGCGACCGCGCTAGTTTCTCCCTCCTATTTGTTTAATCCGGAGATTCGGTTCGACGCGCCTTTTCAAATTCCTTACCGGCTCAACGTACTCATGCGTTACGGTGAAGGGCCTCATATGACGGCGCTGGCGTGGATCCCGCTGGCGGTGTTGTTTTCATTTCGCGCCTTGCAGCGCTGGAGACCGGCATCACTGGCCATCGCGGGTTTCTGCTGTGCGATGGTCGTGTCGAACAACTTCTACGGGGCAACATCGTTGGCCATCCTGTTTCCCATTCTTACGTGGGCCGTTTACATTACCCATATCGATCTCTGGATCTGGGTGCGGGCTGCTGCGATCGCGGCGATTGCTTACGGCTTGACAGCTTTCTGGCTGGTACCTTCCTACTTGCAGATCACGCTGTCGAACATGCGTTATGTCTCGACGCAAGGCAATCTCTGGTCGGCCTGGGTGATTCTCGCTGTTATCCTCGGATTCTTAGTTTTTTCCGACCACTTCGGTCGAGGACGCAAAGAGCACGCCTACATCGTCTTTCTAAGCGGGGCCGTGGCCGTATTCACTACGAATGTGCTTGGTCATTACTATATGGGCTTCCGAATTATCGGGGAGCCTTCAAGGTTGTTTCCCGAGTTGGACCTGCTCATGATTCTGATTGCGGCGGACATCCTGCGCCGTGTTTGGATCGGGAGCACGTGGCGCAAAGCAATCGCAGCGGTGATCGTAATTGCGGCATTGAGCACAAGCTATCGATATCTACCGAGGTCCCGGGAGATCTTCGTGTCCGATCCCGATCCAACAGATCAAATCGAATACCAGATGCAGGACTGGATGTATAAGAACATGCCTCAGTCGCGCGCTCTCGCAACCGGCGCAGTGCGGTTCTGGTACGACGCGTGGCATGATCTTCCGCATGTCGGTGGCGGATCGGAACAAGGGCTGCTGAATCCGATGGTGATGCCGTCGCAGTGGGAAATTCTGTTGGGAGATAGTTACGACCTCTCGCTCTGGTGGTTGCAATTATTCGGCGCTGACGTCGTGTTGGTGAACGAACCCCAATCGCGCGAACATTACCATGATTTTCAGTTCCCTATGAAATTCAAGGGCAAGATGGATGTTCTGTATGACGACGGCGGCGGGAACATTGTCTATAAAGTGCCGCGGCGCTATCCCAGTCTCGCTAGAGTTGTCGATCGCGCTCGTCTGGACGGGCTCCCCGATATCCCTGGCAACGGTGACGAACCAAGTCTAACTGCATGGGTCGATGTGATCGAGCGCGGACCCGAGGCGCCGACCGAGACACAGTGGCTCGGCACCGATGAGCTTCGCGTCAAGGCGCCGGTTAAGGAAGGGCAGTCAGTTGTAGTACAGGTGAGCTTCGATTCGAACTGGCGCGGCTACGTGAATGGAAAGCGAGTTCCCATCCGGCGGAACAAGCTCGGATTCATGACGATCGACGCGCCTGCAGGCACGGAAGAGATCCGTTTGCACTTCCCAACTCCGTTCTCGAATCAGGTCGGCAGGACAGTGACTTTATTGACGATCTTGATGGTCGTGGGCCTCGTCATTATGGGCAGAACCAGGCGGCTCGCCATTTCAGGCGGAAGATGACGCGCTTTCGGCGAACCGACGTTCTTCTTGCGCTGATCCTGTTCGCCTTAAACGTCGCCCTTACATATCCATTGTTCTTGCCTGGCGACACTCCCTATCGGGACTCGATTGAAGGCGGGTATGCGGGAATGGCGCGGTTCGTAAACTCGTATCCAAGCCCGTGGGGCTGGAATCCGTTGCAGTACTGCGGACTTCCCACTCAGTTTCTGTATGTCCCCGGCCTTCTCTATGCCGTTTGGCTGCTGCCGGGCGATCCTGTCTACACGTACAAACTATTGACGGCTACGCTGGCTTGCCTCGGTCCAGTGACGCTTTACTTCTGTTTCCTTTATTTCACGGGCAGCCGGCTATGGGCGTTCGTCACCGCGATCGGCTATACGTTTTATTCGCCGGTCTATGGATTGATTCAGGCAGCGGACAAAGACCGAGGATTGACTTACCTTCCATGGCGGCTGCATGTGTATGCGAAATACGGGGAGGGTCCGCACAATGCTGGCCTCACTCTCATGCCCCTTGCCTGGATCGCAGCCTGGAGAACTGCAACGATCGGACGTTATAGGCAGATTTTCATTCTCGCTATCTTGATGGCCGCGATCACCATGACCAACTGGATCGCCGGCCTCGCGCTCGCGATCACGATGGTTCTTCTGATGGCGGCGGGAGTCCGTACACCTGCGTTCAGGCTGTCCAGAATCTTTCTGGCCGGCCTTCTTGCGTATGGATTTGCATGCTTCTGGCTAACGCCTACATTTATTCACACGATAGCCTTCAACTGGCCTGCCGACGCGTTTAACTACAAACTTCAGAACACGCAATACGTGTTGATGAGTTGGTACATCGGGGGACTTGTTGGTCTGTGTCTGCAACTTCGCTGGTTGAGGTGGCCGGTCTGGGAGACGTTCTTGACATTAGCTCTCGCCGCCTTCAGTTATCCGGTGATGATGCATTACTCGTTCGGAATCGACATGATTCCCGAGTCGCGACGGTACGCTATCGAGTTTGAGCTATTCCTAGTATCGGCGCTCGGAGCGTTTCTTCGATTTACAACGACTGGAACGAACCGCGTCCGGCATGTCTGTGCGATGGTCGCGATCATCGCTTTCCTTGCCGGGGGAGCGGCGCAGATCCGAAGCTATCTGACCCAACCGCGGTCGACATTCCTGCCAATCGCTGCTGAACAGACCACCGAGTTTAAGGCCGCGAAGTGGCTGGCTGATCAGAAGCCGGAAGGCCGCGCGCTCGTCTCAGGCGGTCTGCGTTTCCGCCTGAATTCGTGGTTCGACGTTTCGCAGGCGGGCGGTACATTCGAATCGGGACTCCGCAATCGGACTCCAGTCCACTTTGCCTACCACATACGGACGGGTATCGGCAGCAAGCCTGAAATGGATGTAGTCGATTCAGTGCGAGAGCTCAAGGCGCTCGGAGTGGAATACTTGGTCATTCACAGGCGCGGGTCGTCAGAGCACTACCGCGACTACAAGAACCCCGAAAAGTTTGAGGGTGTCCTGCAACGGGTGTACGGCGACACAGATGACGTTATTTATCGTGTCCCCTTTCGCAGCCTCGCGCATCCCATTCGTCCGGAGGAAGAACCGCAGTTTGCGTTTCGTGACTCCCTGGAGAAGTATGTAGTCGCGATTGACGACATTGCTCGCCCGAAGCTGACAGTCACATGGATTGATACGAGCCGCTTAAGAATCGATGGAGACGTTCCGGCAGGTATGCTTATTTCTCTGCAGGTCTCTTACGATCCTGGTTGGCAGGCCACAAGTGGCGGTAAACCACTCACAATCGAGAAGGACACACTCGGCTTTATTAAGCTTCGGGCTACTGGACCAGTTGACCTCGAATACCGGGGGACGCCGGAGCAGAGGGGCTTTGCGTTCCTTAGCCTGCTGACTTGGGCCGGAGCGCTTGGGATGTTGTGGAAGAATAGAGGCTGATGGGGACATATGGGCGCCTGCTCCGTCTGACGTTGGTCTCCAGCTATCAAGACAATATTCTTGGAATCGCCAAAGGCGCCGCCTACTCTTCGCTACTCTCCTTTTTTCCGGTTCTAACGTCTCTCACCGCGATACTTGTTCAGGCTAATGCGCTTGCCGTATCGCGTAACCTTTCGGCATTGGTATTCAGCGTCGTGCCTCCTGGGACGGAGGAAATCGTTCAGTACAACTTCACTGCGCGTGGTCAACGACCATTGACGCTGCTGGTATTCGCCATCCTTGTGTCGATATGGGCAGCTTCGGGCGTCATCATGAGCCTGATGGAGGGCTTTCGCGCAGCGTACAAGATTCCAAAGGGAAGAACTTTTTGGCAGCAACGTGGGATGGCGGCGCTCCTCGTTGTGATTGCTGTCTTTCCCTTGGTTTTGGCATCAGCGCTGATTGTCTTTGGAACCCGTGTGGAACTTTGGATTCTGACTCGAACCGGGGTTGTCGAGCAAGGTGAGCGGCTGTTGGGATGGTTATCGCTGATCACGGAAGCCGTTCGGCTTCTTGTTGCGCTCGCAGCCATTACGATGGCTACATCGTTCCTGTACTATCTCGGCCCCAATCAACCGAGCCGGCTGCGCAGCGTTTATCCGGGGGCAATTCTAGCGACAATTCTCTGGTGGCTGGCGACTACGTTGTTTGGTTGGTATGTTCGCAACATTGCGAACTACAACGTGCTCTACGGAAGCGTCGGCGCTGTGATCGCGTTACTCGTCTGGATGTACATACTCTCGATCATTGCGCTGTTCGGATGCGAGTTCAATGCTGTCCTCGATCGTCTTCGCAATGGCAGGAATGCTGCTATTTAGGCCACATGAGAAAATGGCCTCATGGGGTTTCAGCTGGGTGTCGATTATCAACCGCGAGGTGACCAGGAAACGGCCATCGACCAGTTGAAGCAGGGCCTTCGCGACGGCGATCAGCAGCAGGTTCTTCTGGGTGTTACCGGGTCCGGCAAGACCTTCACGATGGCGAAGATCATCGAAGCCACAGGCAGACCCTCGCTCGTTCTCGCGCACAACAAACTGTTAGCCGCCCAGCTTTACCAAGAGTTTAAGACTTTCTTCCCTCATAACGCGGTTGAGTATTTTGTCAGCTACTACGACTACTATCAGCCCGAAGCATACATTCCATCCGGCGATGTGTATGTTGAAAAAGAGGCTACAGTCAATGATGAGCTCGATAAACTACGTCTTGCCGCCACGAAGAGCCTGTTCGAACGGCGCGACACCGTCATCATTGCGAGCGTTAGCTGTATATACGGCTTAGGTTCACCCGAAGCCTACTATGGCATGCTCGTGATGCTCGAGAAGGGTCAGAAGATCACCCGAAAGGAATTGCTCGGCCGTCTGGTAGAGATTCTCTACGAGCGAAATGACGGCGACTTTCGTCGGGGCACGTTCCGAGTGCGCGGCGATGTAGTCGAGCTTTTTCCTACGTACGATGACTATGCGTACCGGATTGAGTTCTGGGGCGATGAGATCGAGAGCCTTTCGCAAATCGATCCGTTGCTTGGGCAGGTGCGCCAGACATACCTGCGTCTTCCTATTTATCCGAAGACTCACTATGTCATGAGCGGTGAGACACGGCAGCAGGCAATGAAATCCATTGAGGATGAACTGCGCTGGTGGCATGCCGAACTGCTCAAAGAGAATAAGCTCATCGAAGCGCAGCGTCTCTGGCAGCGGACGATGTTCGATCTGGAGATGATCAAGCAGATCGGATATTGTCACGGAATCGAGAACTATTCGCGCCACTTCTCGGGTCGAATGCAGGGAGAAGCTCCTCCGACCCTGCTGGACTATTTGCCGCACGATGCCATCATGTTCATCGACGAAAGCCATCAGACCGTGCCGCAACTGCGAGCCATGTATCACGGCGACCGATCGCGCAAGGATGTCCTTGTCAACTACGGGTTCAGGCTGCCGAGCGCGCGGGACAATCGGCCGCTGACGTTCGAGGAGTTCGAGAATCGCGTTAATCAAGTCATCTACCTATCGGCTACTCCCGGCCCATACGAGCTGACGAAATCGGCTGGCGTAGTGGTCGAACAGATTATCCGGCCGACTGGATTGACGGACCCTGAACTTGAAATCAGGCCGATCAAAGGACAAGTTGACAATCTTCTGCATGAGATTCGCGTCCGGGCCGAGAAGAACGAACGAGTATTGGTGACGACGCTCACGAAACGTATGTCGGAGGATCTGGCGGAATACTACGCCGAAGTCGGGGTTCGATGCGCCTACATGCACTCGGAAGTAAGCACACTTGACCGGGTTAAGATTCTGCGCGACCTTCGGCGCGGAACTTACGATGCTCTCATCGGGGTCAATCTCCTTCGTGAGGGTTTGGATTTGCCCGAGGTCTCACTTGTCGCGATTCTCGATGCTGACAAGGAAGGGTTTCTTCGCTCTACGGGCTCCCTTATTCAGACGATTGGCCGAGCCGCGCGAAATCTGAACGGCAGGGCGATCCTCTATGCGGATGTGATGACCGATAGTATGCGCCGCGCAATTGATGAGACTACTCGCCGCCGCGCTGTTCAGGTGGCGTATAACGTTGAGAACGATATCACTCCACAGTCCATCATTAAGCCGCTGGACATGGCGTTGGTTGCCATTGCAGAAGCCGATTACGTCACTGTCCCGTTAGAACCTGAGAGTCCTATAGACGAGCTCACCTCAGATCAGCGCGACAGGCTACTGAAGGAACTCGAGGAGAGTATGAAGGAAGCCGCGCGAAAATTCGAGTTCGAAAAAGCTGCGCAGATTCGAGATAGGCTTAAAGCCATCAAAGCGCGAGCAATTCATGAACAAACTGCGACCAGTAGCGCTCCTGTGCTCGGGGCCGATTAGCCGATCCCCATTAACTCGTTTGCCGGTTCTTCGGCGTAACCTCACGTGGGTAAAATCAAGCTCGTACCGCGTCGCCAGCCGCGCCGTGAATGCTCTTGGCGCGGGTTCCGCTGTGACAGAACTAAGTGAAATGAAACGCGCAGGAATCTGGGTAATCAGCGTGCCTAGATCCGAATTGAACACCTCGTTGGAAGAGCTCCAAACGGCCGAGATCGAGTGGCGCAACCAGATTCTGCTGATCTTTGACTCTGAAGCGGAAAGTGACGCCGCCGCCTGGTTTCAAAAACAAGGCGGGTTTGCAGCGACGTTCACTCCAATTGACAGTGAGGAATCACGATACATCGTGGAGGGCGATTCCGAAGCGGTCCGCGTATTGCGGCGGCTTGTCGAGGATCCTCGATCACGGCGTGTGATCGAGATTAAAAAAGGGGCCAAAGCAACGTATCTAGCTGGAGCTTTGGCCGCCACGAAGAGCGTCTTGCCCTACATCGCTGAGGCACTGGAGTCGTTTCAAGCGGCTGGCGTCGGTAATCTCGAAGCGAAGGCGATCACTGAATCGCTGTTGGCCGGCGCGATGCGATCATACTTTCGGGCCGGCCGACGAGCCCTTAAGTCGTGATCGTAGGGGCGCCATTCATCGTGGGCATGATGATCTGTGTCGGGGCCGTGGTAGATTCCTGGGATACTTCTAGTCGCCGCTCTCCATGAAGTTTGGCGACAACAGTGAGGGCCTGGGCTACCACCTGATCCATGTTGTAGTACTTATAAGTAGCGAGCCTGCCTACGAAATGTACCTTGGGAGTGGCTTGCGCCAAAACCTCATACTGCTTGTAGAGGAGTGAATTTTCCGGCCGCGGAACCGGATAGTACGGGTCCCCTTCAGCGCGAGGGAACTCGTAGACAACCGCTGTCTTCGCATGTTGTTGCCCGGTTAAATACTTGAACTCCGTTATCCGTGTATACGCGTGATCTTGCGGATAATTGACTACGGGGGCCAGCTGAAAGGTTTCCGTGTCGTGTATTTCGTGTTTGAACTCAAGCGAGCGATAGGGCAATTTTCCGAATCGGTAACCGAAATACTCATCCACCGGCCCCGTATAGACCATTTCCTTGAATGAGAACTCCCGCTCGATATCTCGATAATCGGCGTTCAACATGATCTTGATGTTCGGATGGTCGAGCATGCTCTCAAACATCCGCGTGTAGCCGTGAAGCGGCATCGCCTGGAACGTATCCGTGAAATATCGGTCATCCCGATTCGTTCGAACTGGGATTCGGGCAGTCACCGAGGCATCGAGTTCTGAAGGGTCCAGCCCCCATTGTTTGCGCGTATATCCACGGAACATCTTCTCGTATAGTTCGCGACCGACGCGAGCTACGACGACGTCTTCCGATGTGCGTATCTGCGCTTTTTTCTCGGAGCGTTCGCTGAAGAAGCCCTCTAGCTGATCCTCATCGAGATTGAGATCGTAAAGTTTGTTGACAGTGTCGAGATTAATTGGAATTGGGACGAGTCTGCCATCCACTTGAGCGAGCACTCGATGCTCGTAGTTACGCCACTTCGTGAATTGCGAAAGGTACTGAAATACATCGGCGGAGTTGGTATGAAAAATATGTGGCCCGTACTTATGGACCAGAATACCTGCCTCGTTGTAGTGATCGTACGCATTCCCACCTATATGGTTTCGTCGATCACATATCAGCACCCGTTTATTGAACTTGCGAGCCAGTCGCTCCGCGATGACGCTACCGGCAAAGCCGGCTCCTACCACGAGATAGTCAAACATTTTACTGCCTGTCCTTTCCTGATTAATCGCCGAGAGCGGTACTAGACATGGGCTTTGCAAGTCTTGCAATCAGCAGAATACGCGGGCTCGAATGCTTTGCCACTGATCCGGCGCTCAATGAGATCTCTCATTCGCTTATAGGTGAGGTCCCAAGAGTTCTGCGCCAGTGCTTTATCGACGCGCTCCTTCCAATCGGCGTCGCGCGCATCCCGAACAAGTGCAAGCTCGATCTGCTGTACAAAGTCCTGAGCATTGTCTGCGATGCGGACCATTCGCTGAATTCCGTAGGGACGGACTACATCGGTGATGGAAGTGGACACTACTGGTTTACCGGCAGCGAGGTACTCGGGAGTCTTGGTAGGACTGATAAAACGGGTTGATTCGTTGTGCGCAAAGGGCAGCATCGCTACATCCCAACCTGCCATGTAGGAAGGCAACTCTTTGTAGCTTTTCCCGCCGAGATAGTGGATATTCGCATGTTGCGGTAGGTCGGCCGAATCGATCTTAACAACGGGCCCGATCATGATGAACTGATAGTCCGGACGCAGCGTCGCCATATCAGCGAGGAGACGAATATCCATGCGTTCATCGATCACGCCGCAGTACCCTATTCTAGGATGAGCAATGTGGGCCTGGTCGGCCGGCTCACTGCGATGGGTACGGGCCTGTGCAAAGTGTTCGAACTCTATACTGCTCGGAAATACATGTAGATCGGAGTGACGACCGGACTTCGCCTCGAAAAGACTTTGGCCGCCTGTAAACACAAGATCGGCGCGCCGCAACAGTTCAGCCTCACGATCCTTCATCTCTTGCGGCGCATTCTTGAAGGCCGAGAGCTCATCCATGCAGTCAAAAATTGTCATCTGCGGTCGCAAGTGCATGGAGAACGACAACGCCATCGGCGTGTAGTACCAAAGCAGATAGTCTTGTATCTGTCGATCGACCAGGAAGTTATTGAGCAGCAGTTTGAGAATCGTATCCTGCGACGCGGAACTTAGCCCATCCGGCAGTTGAGGGACACAGATGTATACTCCGCTGTCCGCGCATTTGTTGACTTCGATCCGAGGAGCGCCAACTGCTACAACCGGCTCCTCAATAAAGAAAACTCTCTGCTCTTTCGCGAACCGGCTAAGGAGATGTTGAGGTCTCTGATAAACGAATCCCCATCTGAGATGAGATAGGCACACCATATCTGCGGGCATTGTTCCCTTCTTTCCGTTAAACGTCATGATTCGTCCTCCTTAGATAACAAGCGCTCATGAATTCAACGAGAAGCACCTGCGCTTGTCTCTTCGCGAAAATCCTGCGCAGAGACCTCATTGCGATAACGCCTGGCTTCCGCTCGATTGAGAGCCTGCTCGATTCGTACTGTCTGAATCCGAAGCTCATCCGCTAGCGGTTTATAGATTTCGCGATGGCCTGATTCGTTACAGTAATCCCACAACCCGTTATGGCAGTGGCGTTCGTCGTCCCACCCGGGATGATTTGCAACTGGATAAAGACAAATTCCTTCGATTGGAATTCCTTGATCTATCGCCTCGATGACCTCGTCTGCGATGTAAGCAAGCCACTCTGGGCGAAGATCGTCTTCGATTCCGGTCTCGGCTAAAAATAGAGGTCGCTCGTAACGATAGTAAAGATCAGCGAGAAGTTTACTTAGAGGGCGGTAGCGACGATCTGTGCGTTCGATGAACGTACCATCGAGTTCCCATTGATTGTGGACATAGTAATTGGCGCCGACGATGTCCAGATAGTCCGGGTGGCCCCCAAGTTGTGGCCACACTCTACCGGCAATCATGTCGTGGGCCTCGAACTGCGCTCGCGTGTAATCCGCCGCTGCCTTCTTCTTCGCTTCATTCGCTGTGTCTCCGGTCACCACGTTAATGACAGGATCCACTTGTACAAATCGCGCGTGAGGCGCAACATCACGAATCGCTTCGATTGCGGCGATCGTCGCACGAACGAGCTGACACTTCAATTCGAGGCCACGATTGACGGCAAAAGGATTTATAAATCCGTGATCGCCGCCGCCCCAGGCTAGGAACGATATTTCGTTCATCGGCGCAAAATAGGGCGTGTCGTCCGTTTCATTGAAAATCAGCACTGCGAACGCCCTTGCGAATGCACTGAAACGTTGAACGAACTCAGGGCGAAATATATCCACATCGTCAGGCCAGCCGTAGTGGCAAAGATCCCAAATGATCTGGGCGCCGGTGTCCCGCGCAGCGCGCACCATCGGCAGGACGGATGACCACTCGTATGTGTACGGTCGGCGTTCGATCAAGTGCCACCGGATCGCGTCGCGAGCGACCTTGATTCCCACACTTTTCAGTCGTTGATAATCTTCTCTGGCGTAAGTGTCATGACAAGTCGCGCTGATCATATCCAGGCGCTTGCCGCTCGGAAGAACGTGCGCAGAACTTTCAAATCCGCCGAGAAAAAAACTATTAAAACCGCAACGCCTTATCAAATCGACAACTCCATCCTGCCGGTACGTACAGACACACCTCTGCCCACAGAGGTTTTACCGGCGCACAGACAATGTTTCGGCCCTCGGAGAGAGTTCTATAACGGGGCGTAGGTTTCCCACTACTTGCACAGTCGGACGCTTTCGCGCTTTCTGTAGTCCGCTAATGAGACTCAAAAACGTAGGGAAGGTTTCAATTGGCTTGGGTGCGACGTTCGTAAGAAATAGAGCGTAGCTGCGCCATATTATTCGCGTCTAACGAACGGTGAAGTATGAGTTCTGCTCCGCTTTCGACGCCCGGAATCGACGTAGATCCCAGTTTTCGCGTTAAATTGCGCCGCATTGCGCTCCTGAGTTTGAAGGAGATCTCCACTCTTATTGGAGAAGCTACAACAAATTGGGTGGAACACAATGTTCCCCGGCTGAGCGCCTCTGTTGCTTTTTATACATTGTTGTCGTTGGCGCCCTTATTGATCATCGTAATTGCCATCGCCGGAGCTGTTTTTGGCAGAGAAGCTGCCGAAGGCCATTTAGTGTGGCAGATTCAGGACTTGATCGGACGGGATGGCGCTCAAACGGTCCAAACTCTGTTAAAGGGAGCAAACAAGCCCGCTGCGGGAACGTGGGCAACGTTATTCGGTCTTCTAACGCTGTTTTACGGCGCCGGAACAGTAGTCGCCGAACTCCGCGACGCATTGAATATCGTCTGGTGTGCCCCTCCCGCACAGACAAAGGGACTAAAGACAATACTGTCGATTGTCCTGGATCGAACCGTGGCCGCAGCGTTCGTACTAGGAATTGGCTTTTTGCTCTTGATTTCTCTTGCCATTAACGCCGCGCTTTCCGCGATTGGTGATCATTTCGCAACATCGTTACCGTTGCCTCCGTGGCTGTTTAAGGCGATCGATTTCCTCATTACATATGTGGTCATCGCAGTTCTGTTTGCCTTGATCTATAAACTTGTTCCGAACGTGGATATCGAGTGGCGAGACGTCGTACTTGGCGCTCTGCTGACTTCGCTACTGTTTGGATTGGGTAAGACCTTGATCGGTCTTTATTTGGGAACCGCTGGTATCGCGTCTACCTATGGAGCAGCAGGATCGCTTGTGGTGGTGCTGATCTGGGTATATTATTCCGCACAAATTTTCTTCCTTGGCGCTGAATTCACGCGGGCGTATGCGCAACTTTACGGATCTCACCCCTGCGACCGCGTAAGGTCCCAGGTTCAAATCGTCTCGAGCATCGATCAATCCCGAGCAGGCCCCACCCACGGGGAGTCCAGTTTGATCATTCGACCGTAGGACCGTTGTAAACTAGATCTTGACGCGCCCTCTGCGTTATTCCCCGGTCGTCTAATGGTAGGACAGCGGCCTTTGGAGCCGTGAATCGTGGTTCGAATCCATGCCGGGGAGCCACTTACCTTCAATAGTTTACGAGACATCGGGCGGGTTTTTGTACGAATGCGGCGGAGCTAAGAAATCCCCTGAATTGCTGATATGGATTTGCGTTCAACGCAGAACCGGGATTCGACACACCTGAGAGCGAGGAATCCAGATGCGAATCACGGCTCTGGTATGCGATGCGAAATCAGCGGAGCGCAAGAGGCTCATGACTCCGCGGCCGGTGTTCTGGTAGGCGACCTCACACGGAGGTCGTTTGTTTCCAACTTGCGGAAGCGTTCAAATAGTCGCGAGTGCAGTCGTAGATGGAATCCGTTCTTCTCCGAGCCACATAGAGGACGTCGTTACATCCATAGTATCCGCAGTTAATAGCAGCGAAACGGAATGTGTCAGTACTCAGGCTCGGTGGAACCACATCGGCGGTTGGGCGTTATATGGGCAGGTGCTAGGGCGAACGTTCCGGTGACCTGAGACTTCCTGTTCCGAATCGGGCAGGGCGATGGCTAACGCACTAGCGATGACCCGCGCTCCTTCTCGGATGCCTCAGTGTCGTTCGCCAGCTTGGACGCGCAGTTCGCCAGAACCTTGGTGAACTGCGCGTACCTGAAAAGGCATGATCGGTTCAGGCTCATATGAAGCGCAAGACCTTGCTGCCATTGACAGTGCTGCTGACACGTCTCCGATGGAACGTAAACGCGCCCTCTTCACGGCCGGATGCGCAGTGTTGGCTCGGCGCCGACAAATGGCGTCGTGGAGCGCCATTGCCGGCAATCGCCAGGCGACGCAAATGTGAGAATGACTATGAGAAGACGCGTGAGCGATCTACAAACGTCGCCTAAACCGCCGGCCGCGAAGGAGTTCGACGACAGGATCGCCTTGCGTTACCCCGGCGTCGGGAAGATCTTCCTGATCTGGACTGCGATCGGCGTTTTGACGTCCTTGCGGTACCAGTTGCAACGGCCCTTCAACTCGGAGATCGGGGAGGTGGCGTTCATAGCGGCATTCACAGCCTTGTACTACCCGTGGATTGCTCTCACACCCTTTGTTTTCCGGCTTGAGAAGAGGTTCCCATTAGGCGGTGCGAACTGGTTGCGGAATTTCGGTTTGCTCGCAATTCTCAGCGTGCCGATCTGTTTGCTGGCGTCGCCATTGATGTCCGGTATATTCATCGGTGTTCTTTCCGTAGTGCAGCCGGCCATTACGCTGCCGGTAAGGCGACTTTGGCTGCGGCCACTTCCCGATGGCAGAGGTTCTGTATTGGTGCAGCGTGGCCGGCGGGTATTTCGTCCGAAGCCAGTTTCAGTTGAGAGTACAGGAGCAGCGAGCTGCTCGATTGGCGCTGGAGAAATCGCAGCTCGAAGCCGGCCTGAAGCAGGCGCAGCTCGACGTTCTGCGAGCGCGTCTGAACCCGCATTTTCTGTTCAACAGCCTGCAGAACATCTCGGTGATGACCAAGCAGGATCCCCAGACCGCAAGTCGGATGCTGGCTCGTCTCGGAGACCTCCTGCGCGCCGTGCTTCGGCAGGATTCGGAACCGGAGAGCACCCTGTACGAAGAGATCGAACTCACCCGAGCTTACGCAGCACTCGAGCAGATGCGGTTTGGCGACCGTCTTGACGTACGCTTCGCCATCGCACCGGAGGTGCAGCAAGCCATGGTGCCATGTTTTCTGTTGCAGCCTCTGATCGAGAACGCCATCATTCACGGACTCCGCGGAGCCGGTAAGACGGGCATCATTGCGGTATGTGCGGCCAGAGACGGCCGCGACCTGGTGATGACGATCACCGATAACGGTATCGGCGCGCCCGAAGAGGCTCTGACAGGCAGAAAGATGGGAGTCGGACTCGGATCGACGCTCGAGCGCCTCGCGACCATGTACCCGGAACGCCAGACATTCTCGATGCGACGACCCGCTGAGGGCGGCACCGAAGTTCGGATCGCCATTCCACTTCGTTTCGCGGACGATGAACGTCCGTCTACTCACGATGAACAGCCTGCGATTGCTGATCGTTGACGACGAGCCGCTGATCCGGAGCGGCATACGGCATGACTTGTCCGGCATGCAAGGGGTAGATGTCGCGGGCGAATGCGGGTCTGTCGCTGAAGCTGTCGATGCGATTCGCTCCGGGCATTTCGATCTCGTTCTGCTGGACGTGCAGATGCCGGACGGCACCGGTTTCGATGTGATCCGGGAAGTCGGACCGCAGCAGATGCCGGCCGTGGTGTTCGTGACCGCCTACGACAAGTACGCGATCCAGGCATTCGAGGTGAACGCGGTGGACTATCTCCTCAAGCCGTTCGACGACCTCAGATTGAGGGAGAGCATCGAGCGTGCTCGCGAGCGGATGTCACGGCCGTCAGACCTGATGCGGCACCTGGAAGCTCTGCTTGAGGCACGCGGGGACAAGTGGGCGCAGCGATTGGTTGTCCGAACGGGTGACCGTTTCGATTTCGTGCCGGTGGACTCGATTGACTGGATCGAATCGGCCAATAACTACACCATGCTGCACTGCCGTTCGAAGGACTACCTGTATGGTGAGACCATGACGGCGTTGGAGCGGTTGCTCGATCCCGAGAAATTCGTTCGCGTGCATCGTTCCCATATGGTGAACCTGGCGCGGGTCACAGGCGTAAATGCCATTGCCGGCGGTGTCTACGAACTTGAGTTGCAGGGCGGGGCGCGGGTCGGGACAGGGCGGCAATACAGCGACCGCATCCGCAAGCTGCTCAAAGCTGGCAGTTAATCGATTCCGAATCCGAACCGAGCGCGTGCATTTGACCCGGCCCGCGGTGTCGTTCGCAAGCGTGGGCAAGCAGTTCGCCAAGAGCGTGATGCCGGTAGTACCGGATCCGGGCGACGATGCAGTAGGAGCGCGCGCGATATATGCATCGCTTATCGGCCTTCCTGTCGCGACTTGTCGCAGCCGAGCAGAAGGAGTCAGATCAAATGAAGAACACAGCGAAGGTCGTTGCGATCGTGCTGACGTTATCGGGCGCCTCGCTCGTTGGCGAGGACTGGCCCGGCATCTATGGGCCGCGCAGGGACCACACCTCGCAGCAGAAGCGTCTGCTGCGGACCTGGCCGGAAGAAGGTCCGAAGGTGCTCTGGACCATACCGATGGGCGCCGGTTTCGGCGGACCTGCTGTCAGTGGCGGAAACGTCTATCTGCTGGACCGTGACGAGGCCGTGGGCGACAAGCTGCGCGTGCTGGATGTGGCGAGTGGCAAAGAACTCTGGACGTACGCCTACAACGCACCAGGCAGATTCATGTTTGCGGGTTCCCGCACCACCCCGACCGTGGACGGCGGGCACGTGTACACCGTGGGACCCATGGGTGATCTACACGCGATCAGCATCAAGACCCGCAAGCCCGCTTGGACGAAGAACATCTGGAAGGACTTCGGCGGCGGGGCCGAACTGCCACGCTGGGGAATCGTGCAGAATCCCTTGATTTACGGCGATCTGCTGATCGTGGCGCCGCAGACTTCGGAGGCCGGTGTTGTGGCATACGACAAAGTCAGCGGAGCGCTCAAATGGAAGTCAGCGGCCTTGTCGGGCATTGCCGGGATATGTGACGCCTTCCATTGTGAAGGTCGGAGGAGAGGACCAACTCGTCATGGTCACCGGCGCCGCTGGTCGGGGCCGCACGGCCAAGGGCGGCAGCGTCAATGGTCTTGATCCACGCAGCGGCAAGGTGCTGTGGACCTACACCAACTTTCAGAACATCATTCCGGTGGCGCAGCCTGTGGATGCCGGTCAGGGCCGGATTCTCATCGCGGGGGCGTACGGCGCCGGCAGCGCGATGATCAAAGTGGACAAGAAGGAGGACGGCACTTACGGCGTCTCCGAACTGTTCAAGAATCCGGACTTCGGCGCCCACACTCAGCCGCCAGTGCTGCACGAAGGGCACTTCTACTCTCACTACACCATCAACGAACGAAGCGATGGGCTCGTCGCGATGAGCATGGACGGCCAGGTCAAATGGAAAACGGACCAGCAGCCGCCCTTCGTCCGCGGCGGTTCGATTCTGGCAGAGGGGCTGCTGCTGATGACGGACGGTAACACGAAGCTGTATCTGGTGGAGCCGAACCCCACTGCGTTCAAGCCGCTCGCAAGCGCCGTGATTCTCGACGCCGGCGACAACTGGGCGCCCCTTGCGCTGGTTGACGGCAAGCTGTTCGTGCGGGGACAAAAGGAACTGAAGGTTCTGCAAGTGGCGCAGTGAAGGTCGCGCCTGCCGCAACCGGGCTGGACCAAATCGACAACACGTAAAGAGGCGCTAATCGAATGAAACTATTTCTTCTCGGACTGTTCTTGTTGATAGGGAGTGTGCAGGCGTCGTCCGCACAAGACAAACAGGCAGCATCACCCGCTCCCAGCCGCACGAAGGCGGAACAGGAGATCGTTGATCTCTCAAAGCAAAAGTGGCTCTGGATGGCAGAGCGCAATGTAGATGCTCTGGAACCTCTGTTCCATGAACAAGCCGTCTTCGTCCACATGGGCGGAAACATGTCGAGAAGCGTGGAACTCGACGTCATCAAGAGCGGAAAAATCCACTACAAGCAGGCGGATATCCAGGATGTGTCGGCGCGGATCATTGGCACAACGGCAATCGTCTTGAGCAGGATTCGTCTGCTGGCCGTGGTTGGCGGCAACGAGGTCACGAATCCGTTCATGGTCACTGAGGTGTATCTGCAGCAAGGCGGGGCCTGGAAGTTAGTCCAGCTATCGTTCAGCAGGCTCGCTCGGCCAATAGCTGAACCCGATTGCGATGATTACGCGCGCGACCGCTTTGCTTCTCTCGCTGCTCGATGAATCTCCTGAGCGCACACGCGCAGACCGGAAGTCAGGGCGGTCACCTGACGCCTCAGAGCACGATAGGAGACATCCTGCGTCATCCGGCATTCGCGGGATTCAGTCGTCTGTTACTGCCGTGGGACGACCGCGCCTACGACGAGAAGCTGCCGTTGACGCGTGTCGGTTCACTCCTTCCGTATCACACTCACGTGGATCCGGAGACGGTAACCAAGCGCGCTGAATCGCATGATCGACGATGTAGCGAGCGGCAAGACCGTGTTCTACCGCTTCTACACCGAATCGCAGACGCAGCAGCCAGCGCTAAGGAATACGGGGCTGTTCTTCTATCGCGGAAAACCTGGCGCGCCTTTCGCGGTCATCGCCCCGGGAGGCGGGTTCTCCTACGTCGGTTCCGTTCATGAAGGATTTCCGTATGCAGAGGCGATCAGCAGTAAGGGATACAACGCGTTCGTGCTGAAGTATCGCGCAGGGCAAGGTCAAACAGTTGCTACCGAGGATCTGGCTGCTGCTGTGTCCTGGATTATTCGTAACGCGACGACCCTTGGCGTCAGCACGACCGGCTACTCTCTCTGGGGCAGTTCGGCTGGAGCGAGGATGGCTGCCGCTATCGGTTCGCACGGCGTCGCGAAGTACGGCGGCGGCGAGTTCCCCAAACCGTCAGCCGTTGTAATGCTGTACACAGCGCATTCGGATTACTCGTCCGCCGAGCCGCCGACGTTTGTTGTTGTGGGTGAGCAGGACGGGATTGCCCCGCCGGCCAGCATGGAAAAGAGAGTCGAAGCGTTGCGCAAATCCGGTGCAACGGTCGAGTATCGCAAGTACAAGAATCTCGGTCATGGTTTCGGACTCGGCAAGGGCACCAGCGCCGAGGGTTGGGTGTTCGAAGCCATTCGGTTCTGGGAGGAGCAATCCAATGCAAAAACGACAACTCGGCAAGAGTGATTTGGAAGTCTCGGCCATCGGACTCGGCTGCATGGGCATGACCCGCGTCTACAGCATACCCACCGACGCGGCGGGCATACATTCGCCCAACGACAGATGTTGTTCGCAGCTCGCCCATTACGGTTTTGCCGGAAGCGGGATGCTTCCGTTCGGAAAAACGGGCATCATCAAACCCGCGGAATTAAGAGATGCAGAGCCCTGTGGATCAACAACTGGAATTGGAAAAATGTCCAAATTGACTTTAAATATGCGGTGGCCGATTCTGCTGGCCTTGTTCGCTCCGGCAGCCTGTCCGCAGGCGGCAAATTCACGGCAGTTCAGCATTGAGGAACTTCGGACTCCCCCTGGCTTTGAGGTTTCTGTCTATGCCACCGTGAGCGGCGGACCTCGTCACATGGCCTTTGGACCGAACGGTGTGCTGTATGTGGCAGCGCGAAACAATGGCAGCGTAGTCGCGGTTCCATCGAAGGGACTTGTCGTCACGGCTGTGCGCGGCCTGAACGGACCGCACTCGCTGGTGTTCCGCGATAGTGACCTTTATGTATCCGTGAACGACGGCGTGGTGCGCCTGCGGGATGCGATCACGGAGAGCTTCATCATTTCGAGCCAGCCCCAGAGTGTGCTCGCCGTGCCGGCGGGAGCGGGCCACACAACCCGCACTGTGGGCTTCGGCCCTGACGGCAAGATCTATGTCGCGATCGGATCGTCGTGTAATTTTTGTATTGAGGCCGACTCACGGCGCGCTTCCATTCTGCAATTCGATGCCGATGGATCGAATCAGCAGACTTTCGCCTCGGGGGTTCGCAACGCTGTCGGGATTGCCTTCCATCCACTCACCGGAGAGATCTGGGCCACCGACAACGGCGGCGATGGCCTCGGCGACGATGAACCACCCGAGGAAGTGAACATCATCACAGCAGGAGGCGACTATGGATGGCCCGATTGCGTGGCCAATCAACGGGGAGCCCGCTGGGGAACGCAAGCCCGTCCGGAGCGCTGCGGGAGCACTCGCGCGCCAGAAGTAGAGATGCAGGCGCACTCCGCGCCGCTCGGCATTTCGTTTTACACGGGCGATCAGTTCCCTGTCTCTTTTTGGAATGACGCGCTCGTCGCCTTCCACGGAAGCTGGAATCGCGCGGCTCCGACCGGTTACAAAGTGGTCCGTGTGCGGACTGCGGGCGGACGGGCCACTGGAGTCGTCGAAGATTTGCTCTGGGGCTTCCTCGATCCCGTTTCCCGCACTCGCTCCGGCCGGCCGGTGCAGGCCATCACGGGCCCGGACGGCGCGGTCTACGTTTCGGATGACTCTACCGGCAATATCTATCGTGTTGAGCATAAAGGCCCGCGAATTAATCAGGGCGGCATAGTCAAAGTGGTCGACAACGTTTATAGCCTCTACGGGCTTCGCCTGGCAAATGATGTCGCGCGGTTTCAGATTTTCGGCAATGGGCTCGCTCTCGAAACGCTGTTTGCCGGCGAGAATCAGGTCAACTTCGTCCTGCCGGAAACGCTCACCGGCGATGTAACCATCATTGTGAGGAACGAAATTGCTTCTGACGAAGCGCAGATCCGCGTCGAGTAATGTTCACGCGTACGTGATCGCGTGTCCTTAGGGCGCTGCGGATCGCAAAGCTTTAGTCGCACCGGCTTACTTGTCGCACCAAGAAAGTTGAGCCATGCCGCTTGGCGCAAACTGTCACTTTCAGAACGGACCAACTGGCGGGACTCCCGGAAGCGGCGCAAAAGCGTGCGTCGGATCGGTTTTTGGCTGATCCAACCTCACTTTGAGAGCGGTATCTACTCAACCTTAGTACGCTCTTTGAGCATCTCTCTTTCGAGCTCGGCGAACAGGCCCACATGAGTGCCGAGGACCGGGTGTCTGACGCGGTCTGGTTATGGGAAATCGCTAGCAGGCACATGGTAAAGCCGGGAGATAACCTGCCAAGTCGTCTCGGTCCGCGTCACGGCTTTACCTGACTGAATGTGTCGTTCGCCGCCCGTCCGTTGCTGTTCGCCCAGAACGTGATGCCTGTTTCCCCAATCTTGTCCATCATGAGGTAGAGGAGCGGAGCTCAAATGCAGAAGCGACGGCTGGGAATCAGCAATTTGGAAGTCTCGGCGATGGGGCTCGGCTGCATGGGCATGACCGGCGTCTACACTTCAGCGGTTGATCGACGGGACATGATCACTTTGCTGCGCAGTGCCGTCGACCGCGGAATCACCTTCTTCGACACAGCGGAATCGTACGGTCCGTTCGCCAATGAGGAACTCGTCGGCGAGGCGCTCGCTCCGGTCCGCGAGCAGGTCGTAATCGCCACCAAATTCGGCTTCGAAATCGCCGCTGACGGAACTCGGGGCAAGGGGCACGAACAGCCGCCCGGAGCACATCCGCGAAGTCGCGGAAGCCTCGCTACGCCGTTTGAAGACCGACGTAATCGACCTCTTGTACCAACACCGCGTCGATCCCGCCGTGCCGATCGAAGAGGTCGCGGGCGCGGTGAAGCAGCTTATCGAAAAAGGCAAGGTCAGGCACTTTGGGCTGTCGGAAGCGTCAGCAAAGACGATCCGCCGCGCGCATGCCGTTCAACCCGTGGCTGCCGTTCAAAGCGAATACTCACTCTGGTGGCGCGAGCCCGAGCAGGATGTGCCGCCCACGTGCGAGGAACTCGGCATCGGCTTTGTCCCGTTCAGTCCGCTCGGCGCGGGGTTCCTCACCGGAAAGATCGACGAGAACACGAAATTCGAAGGCTCTGACTTCCGCAGCTTCGTTCCGCGTTTCTCGCCGGAGGCGCGCAAGGCTAATCTGGCCTTTGTGGACCTGCTGCGTAACCTCGCAGCCCGGAAGAAAGCCACACCGGCGCAAATTGCGATTGCCTGGCTGCTCGCGCAGAAGCCGTGGATCGTGCCAATTCCGGGCACGACGAAGGTGCACAGGCTCGAAGAGAACATCGGCGCTGCGAGCGTCGAGCTGACCGCAGACGATTTGCGGGAAATTGAAGACGCCGCCGCCGGAATAGCGATGCAGGGAGAACGGCTCCCTCAGGCGGCCTTGAACATGATCGATCGCTGAGGACTTCTAGACATGAGACTGCTTGCTCTCACCACCCTATCGCTGGCCTTCATCGCCTCCGCATCAGCCCAGGATTCGCCGGCGATCAGAATCACTCGGGCCGGTTCGCAGCCCTCGCGGGAAGCCCCGGCTGACCACTTCACGGGTTCGGCGCGAGTCGATGCTCCCTTCACGGGCACTGCGCCGGCAAGGATATCCGGGGCGCGAGTAACATTTCAGCCAGACGCAAGAACCGCGTGGCATACGCATCCGCTGGGGCAAACTCTGATCGTTACAGCGGGAACAGGCCGTGTGCAGCGCTGGGGCGATGCAGTAGACGAAATCCGTCCGGGAGACGTGTCTGGATCCCACCCGGTCAGAAGCACTGGCACGGAGCGGCGCCGAAGAGCTCGATGACGCACATTGCCATCACGGAACAGCTCGACGGCAAGACCGTTGATTGGATGGAGAAAGTCAGCGATGCGCAGTTCGGCGCCCCGCTCCGCGGGCAATCGGCGGCTGCAGCCAGCGCCCCGAAGCCGCGACCGTCACAGGCGGCCATGGGCAACTTCGCTCCCAAGTTGGCCGAGATCACTGATGACGTACTGTACGGCGACGTCTGGGAACGTCCGGATCTGTCGAAGCGGGACCGCAGCCTGATTACCGTGGCCGCGTTGATTGCGATGAACCGTCCCGACCAGCTTCGATCTCACCTCGGCAGAGCGCGCCAAAACGGCGTGACGCAGGAAGAGCTGATCGAGACCATTACTCACCTTGCGTTCTACTCGGGCTGGCCAAACGCGGTAACCGCCATCGGGGTTGCCAGAGAGATTTTCGAGAAGAAGTAGATGATGAACAAACGACGCACACTGATGAAGGGGCTCGTGGCGGCGCCTTTCGCGGCATCCGCGGGAGCCGCACAACTTGGCGGGCAGGCGCGGCAACGGGCAGCCCTCCCGCAACCGGGACGATTGGCCGCCGCAAACTGGGCAACCTGGAGGTCTCCAGCGTCGGGCTGGGCGTCCAGAACAACAGCCGCAAGTACGAGACGACGGTCCCCTATCGGCCGGAGCAGATCGCGCTCATCCGGGCAGCCTACGACCGCGGGGTCACCTTCTTCGATACGGCGGAAGCCTACGGCCCGCACGAGTGCGAGCGCATCCTAGGCGAGGCGATCCAGCCGTTCCGGAACCGTGTCGTCATCACGTCCAAGTTCGGCTGGAACATCGACCAGGAGACCGGTCAGCGCCGGCCGGGGCTCAACAGCAAGCCCGATCATGTCAAGCGCGTCGTTGACGGGATGCTCAAGCGGCTCCGCACTGACAGGATTGATCTGCTCTATCAGCATCGCGTGGACCCTGAAGTCCCGATCGAAGACGTTGCCGGAGCGGTGAAGGACCTGATGGACCAAGGCAAGGTCCGGCATTGGGGGCTGTCGGAGATGGGGCTCAATACGCTGCGCCGCGCGCACGCCGCGTTGCCCGTAACCGCGGTGCAGAACGAATACTCGATGCTGTGGCGCGGACCTGAAAAGGAAGTGATCCCAACCTGCGAGGAGCTCGGCATCGGCTTCGTCCCCTGGAGCCCGCTCGGCGTGCAGTTCCTCACCGGCTGGATCGACGCGAACACGCGCTTCGCGCCCGGCGACATCCGCGGCGTTGAGTCGCGCTTCTCGCCGGAGAATCTACCGCACAACCTGCAGCTCGTCGCGCTGGTGAAGCGGTGGGCCGAGCGGAAGCAGGCGACGCCCGCTCAGATCGCGCTCGCCTGGCTGCTCGCCCAGAAGCCGTGGATCGTGCCCATCCCGGGGACGACGGTGATGGCGCACATGCTGGAGAACAGCGGCGCGGCTGCGGTTCGATTCACACCCACCGAAATTTCTGAATTGAATTCGGCTGTGCGGGCGATCGAGATCCGCGGGGAGCGGCTGCCGGCGCCGGTGCTGGCGTTCTCGGGCGTAGAGGCCCCGCCGAAGAAATGAAGATTGCGAAAACAGGAATCAAACAAAAGTCATGAAGCGAAAAGCGATAAAGGCCACCGTTCTGGCCGCAATGATCTCGGCTCAGGCAGGCGAAGCCGGGGCGGAGGACTACAAGAAAAATCCGTTCACGTTGACCTACGGCGGCGCGATTACGAAGAATGAGCCGGGCAAGGTCAATATTCACCCGGTCACGTACAAGCTCAACGGCCTGGATATTTCCGCCAACGTATACACCCCGGCGAACTACGATCCGAAGAAGAAATACCCTGCAATCGTCGTGGCACACCCGAACGGCGGCGTGAAGGAACAGGTCGCGGGCTTGTATGCCCAACGCCTGGCGGAAAAGGGCTACATCACGATCGCCGCGGATGCCGCATATCAGGGCGCCAGCGGCGGCAAGCCGCGCAATGTGGACAAACCCGCATACCGCATCGAGGACATCCATGGCATGGCGGACTTCATCACCCGCTATCCGGGTGTCGATGTCGCGCGTCTGGGCCTGCTCGGCATCTGCGGCGGCGGCGGGTACTCGTTGGCTGCGGCGCAAACTGACAAGCGATTCAAGTCGATTGCGACGGTGAGCATGTTCAACTCCGGACGGGTTCGTCGCAATGGCTATGTGGATTCGCAACTGGACACCATCCAGGAACGCCTGCGGCAGGCTTCGGCTGCCCGCGCACAAGAGGTGAGCGGTGGGGATATTCGCGCCCGCACCCACGAGATGACCGGCGGGAATGTTCTCTATGCGGGAGATGCGAATCTGACAGACGAGCAGATCGCCAAACTGCCGTTTGATCTCTATCGGCAGGGTTACCACTACTATTGGAAGACCCACGCGCACCCCGGCTCGACCTTCAAGTACACAATGAGCAGCTTGCTGGACCTGATGCGTTGGGATGCCACCGACCAGATCGAACTCATCAACCAGCCACTGCTGATGATTGCCGGAAGCAAGGCCGACAGCCTCTACATGACCGAGGATGCGTTCGCCAAGGCCACCGGCACGAAGGACAAGGAGCTGTTCAAGATCGACGGGGCCACGCATATCGAAACCTACTGGGTTCCGAAGTATGTGGACGCCGCAATGGACAAACTGACAGCGTTCTACGCCAGGACGCTCTAGCCGGGCGCGTTAGACGGCGTGCGGGAGATGGCGAACATGGCACTGCGCAAGCTTCACGTTAAGCGTCGGCCACGACTCGATCTGCATCGCACGCGTTACTACCCCGACTCACTTACACCGGCGATTTGCCTCCGCTCCCAATGCATAATGAGAACGTGCCAGACAGGCCTATCTCTAGGCGGACCGTAGTCGCCACACCACTAATTACCGCCGGCGCAGCCTACGCCTTCCAAGCCGCCGCGCCGTCTCTCACCGCCGGACAGCTCATCGAGCGCATTAAAACAAACGTCGGCGTAACTTGGCGGCAGCAAACGGTCGACAACATCATTGCCGGTGCTCCCGACACGCCCGTGAGAGGCATCGCGACCACGATGATGGCTACCTTGGACGTGCTGAAGCGCGCATCAGCGGCGGGACGGAACTTAGTTATCACACACGAATCCACTTTCTATTCGCACCAGGACAAAGTCGATCAGTTGAAGGCGGATGAGACTTATCTCGCCAAGCTCGACTTCATCAATCGAAACAAGATGGTCGTCTTCCACTTTCACGACCACTGGCATGCGCGTAGGCCCGACGGCATCAATGCCGGTATGGCGCGCGAACTCGGCTGGGAGAAGAAGGCCAGTCCTGAGAACCCACGCCTCTACACCTTCGAGCCCGCGCCGCTGGTTGACTTTGCCAAAGGTATCGAGCGGAAGCTGAAGTCGCGCACTATGCGCGTCCTCGGTAATCCTCGATTGCCCGTCAGCCGCGTCTATACGAGTTGGGGCTACGTCAGCCAGTTTCCCGGGATTAACTTCATCGCTCGACCCGATGTGGATGATTAGTGGTCGGAGAGACCCGCGAGTGGGAACTCGTCGAATACATCCAGGACATGATCACGTCGGGAAAAAAGAAGGCGCTGATCGTAATCGGCCACGTATTGTCGGAACAATCCGGCATGGAACTCTGTGCCGAGTGGCTCAAGAGCTTTATCGAAGAAGTCCCAATCGACTTCGTGCCAGCCACCGAGCCGTTCTGGATTCCGGACCAACCGGCCACATAGTCTCACGCATGGTCCGGCATTCGGAATGCCGGAATCCGTCGGCCGTCAATGTCGTCAAACCCGTATTCATCTGCCAGATCACCCACAGCCAAAACGCTGCCTGACTTGTTCATAATGTTCGGGTCCGAGGTGAGGGCGACAACGGCCCGCCCAGCGTATTCGGGGGATTCTGTAAAATTCAGATAGTCCTTGTTGCCTGCCGCCTCGAAGGCCGCTGCCACGCGCTCTGTTCGCATAAATCCAGGAGCCAGCGCGATGACGGCTATATTGTGCGGTTTGAGTTCGCTCGCCATTCCATAAGCCATCCGGTTGATGGCCGCTTTGGCAACGTCATAAAACACATTCACAAGGAATTTCTCGCGATCCCAGGCCGTGATGTTCACGATTAACCCGTGCTTCCGAGGTAGCATCATCGACACGGCGAGTCGACCGGCGCCAAGGGCGGCGCGAACACCCGCTGTGAACATTCCGTCCCAGTGGCGCATTGGCTGTTCTTGGAATGGAGCTGCGAATTTCTGATGGTCGTGATGCTCATAACCGCCCCAGGCGTTATTCACAATCAGATCAAGTCGTCCCTGCTCGCGCTGTACGCGTTCGAACAACCCTTCGACATCTGAGTCGACTGTATGATCGCAGCGGACGGCTACGCCGGTACCGCCCCGCGCCGTTACCATTTCAGCCGTTTCATCAATGGTGCCTGGCAGACTCTCGGTCGTCGCTAGACCTCTTACGCTACGTCCAGTTACGTAGACGGTCGCGCCTGCCGCGCCGAGTGTCACCGCAATTCCTCGACCGGCGCCGCGACTGGCGCCTGTAACCACGGCGACTTTGCCGCTCAACATTCCTGTGGTAACTGATGGGTTCATGGTTGCGAAGAGCCTTTCTGAGTTCGATGCCTTACTGGTGGCATGCGACAAACAAATTTCAATTCATTATCTGGCAACCTCCGCTTTCGGCGCGGTTCGCGCGACCTTCGGAAACTAGGATCTACGTGCGTACGTAGCCTTTGATAGTCATACCCAATGACATGGCTAGATCACCAGCTCGCATCAAACTGACGGAGGCTGAGGAAACGACATTGGGGAATGGCGCCGGAAGAGACCGTCTGAACAACGGACTGTGGAGCGGGCGCGCATCATTCGGCTCTCGCATGAAGGCCTAACAGTGGAGAACATCGCGCAGCGACTGGGTACTCGATCAGCGTGGGTTTGGGAGGGGCGACAACGTTTTGTTAAGGATCGCCTGGCCGCTTTGTCCGACGCACGGCGATCAGGTAAACCCCAGAAATACACTATAGACACAGAGGGCCGCACGGACACTCGCTGGCCGGAGGCGCTCTCACCACCATGCGATTCCTGTTGCTACTTTGCATCGTACGGCTAAGGCGGCTGCTCCGTTTCCTGCCGTTCCTGCGGCTGCTGTTCGCCCTCTGACGGGTGCGCGGACGGTTACGACTGTACCGCCCGCGCCGTCACCATTTCACCTGCCTTATTAAAGTCGCCGGGCGTACTCTCGGTATTCGCTTGACCTTTTACAATCTGTCCAGTTATGCAAACAGTGGCGCCTACTTTGCCGAGTGTCACTGCAATTCCACTGGCCCGTCACTACGACGACTTTGCCGCTCAACATCTCTGTAGAGAAGTAGGAACCAGCAGGTTCATCGTTCCAAAGAGCCTTTCCGAGATCCGATATTGTATCGAGGTTCGCACCAACCGAATCAGGTGATCTCAGCAAGATCGGAATTGGCGCCTAACTCATCGTGGCAAGCGATTCTTGTACCCGCGATTGTTATCTCCGGACCCGCGCCGATTCACCCGATGTGGCCGGTTCTATATTGCAATGGATCGGGAATTGCCTTTATCTACTAGTGGCCTATGCTGTTAGCTCTGGTATCACGTGTCGCGCCGGCAAAAGCGAATGCCACGATGATCGGTGGAGTCTACGAAGAGATGGGCCCGAGAGCTTTCTGGACGATGCATGCTGCGATTCGCAGCGACAGGGTGCTCTTCTAGTGTTACTGCTCGGACGCGTGTTGGAAGCGCAGGGCAACATCATCGTAGCTGCTCGGGCTTGAACTCATCCGTTCCAGTGCCGCCACTCTGTGTCGACAGTAGCGCGGATATTTCCACGAGTGGAACGGCGCCCTTACCTTTTAGCTCAACGACACCGCGTGAACACACACGCCTGTTCTCAAGCTTTACAGCTTGGGCTTCCACCATTGCGAGAGAGTGCGGTGACGCCGCCGAACAGAGACGCGCCGCCACGTTTACCGTATCACCCCAGATATCGAATTGATAACGCTCGCGACCCACTATGCCGGCCATCACCGCTCCGCAATGCACGCCTGCGCGAACCGCCCAGCCATCGGAGATGCCGGGAGTTGACGAAGCAATCTCAAGGGCGCAATTGACAGCCGACCCAAGCGGGTCCGGAACTGGTTGCAGTAGTCCTGCCGTCGCGAGGAATGCATCACCGACAGTCTTAATCTTCTCGAGCCCATTCTCCTTTGCGCATTTTTCAAACAGCACGAACAGGTCGCCGAGACTGTCCACCACCTCTTCCGGTGTATGCCGATCGCAGAAGGCGGTGAAACTGACCAGGTCGACGAAGAGCACTGCTACGTTCTCGAACCGCTTTGGCGCCACCTTGCCGGTTAGCTTGAGTTCGTTGACGGCCGCGTTCGGCAGCATGTTGTCCAGCAATTGATCCACAAGGTGCTTTTCGCGCGCCAACTGCTCTCGCGTTTCACGCAGATTCAGATGAGTTTGCACTCGAGCCATCACGACTGGCGGCGAGAACGGCTTATGAATATAATCAACGGCCCCGACCTCAAAGCCCCTGGTCTCATCTGTTGCTTCGGTTTTAGCGGTGAGAAATATAACGGGAATCTCGCGTGTCAAGGGATCGGCCTTGAGCGCGCGGCATACTTCGTAGCCATCCATCTCCGGCATCATGACATCCAACAGGATCAGGTCGGGTGAAGGTACGACCTTGACAAGCTCGAGAGCCTTTGCCCCGCTCGTTGCGACCCGGGTTTTGAATGTGTCCTTCAGGATCTCCCGCGCGACCTGAATGTTCTCCGGAGCATCGTCGACGAGTAGTAGGAGCTTCTTCTCTTCCATTCTGCTAACCAATGGTCAGATGACATGTATTGGCGATCTGACTTAATTTAGTCCAGGCGCTGTCGAAATAAAAACTATTGGAGGCCGTGCGAAGATCGTCCAGACTGCTCTGATCGACCCTTCCAGCGAGGGTGTCTACCACTTTCTGGACGGCATCAGCGGCATCGCCGTCGTTCGCATCGATCAACGACATTAACCGCGTTACCGCGATGTTCGCAGCCTTGGCGTCAAAAGAATTGGCGTCAACAGAATGTGATGTCGCCATAGCGGTGGGCTTGTGGATCGCCGCCCGAATCGCAGCCAACTGCAGCTCCAGGGCCAATCTCAACTCTGTGAGGAGTGCGGACACAGAAGGATCATTCTGCGCAATCGCCTTCTCGAGCTTTGTCGCGGCTGACTGCACCCCATTTATGCCGATGTTGCCGGCGATGCTCCTCAAAGGATGTGCCAGCCTTTCAGCGGACTCCCGATCTCCTTTGCCGAGCGCGTCGAGGATTTTCGTGTCCGTATCGCTTTGTTTCATCACGAACTGCTCCAGCAGGCTTTCGTAGAGTTTCGTGTTTCCCGCCACCCGCCTCAGGCCGGCCGTTACATCGATACCCTCGATCTCCGGAAGCGTCGCATCGGCCGTAGCCGCCTCGGATCGCGCGACGGTCGTAGGCGCCTCGCGTCGGCTGGTCCAGCGTGCCAGTGTAGCGAACAAAGCATCCGGATCGATAGGTTTTGTGATGTGGTCGTTCATTCCCGCCTGCAGACATCGTTCGCGTTCTTCCACCAAGGCGTGTGCTGTCATCGCTACGATGGGAAGCTTCTCGTACCGCGGATCAGCCCGCAACAGCCGTGTTGCCGTTAAGCCGTCCATGTCCGGCATCTGCAGATCCATCAGCATGATGTCGAACGGCGGCGGCTGCGGGCCTTCCCGAAGGAGTTTCAAACAAATGCCGCCATGTTCGGCAACCGTAACGGCTGCCCCCGCGCTTTCCAGTAGTTCGGTAGCCACCTGTTGATTCATCTCGTTGTCCTCCACAAGCAGAATGCGGACGCCGTGAGCGTCGTATTGCTGCAAGGAGCCCGCTTTGCGCGCGGATGGGTAGGACGCATCCAGGTTCGCGGCGCCGAAGAATTCCATCAAGGTGTCATAGAGCACTGATGCATTAACCGGTTTCGTGAGGTATGCGTCCATGCCGATCTGTTCGGCTTGAGCGCGAACATCCTCACGGCCAAATGCCGTTACCATGATGATGCGCGGCATGTTGTTTAGCGGAGTACGCCGAATGATTGCGCTGGCCTGCAATCCATCCATTGCCGGCATATGCCAATCCATCAGGACGAGATGATACGGGTCCTTCGAATCGGCGGCGGTCAGCGCCTCGATTGCCTCCGGTCCTGAGGACACGGCGTCCGCGCGCAGCGCAAAACCTCGCAGCGCGTCGCAGAGGATCTCGCGCGCCTGCGCGTTGTCGTCAACGACTAGAGCGCGGATCCCTGCCAGATCCGGAACAAACCGCTTCCGTTCCTGATCGGCCTGTACGGCGCCAAACCAGGCGGTGAACCGGAAAACGCTGCCCACGCCGGTCTCGCTCTCCGCTCGAATGTTTCCGCCCATCATCTCCACCAGACGTTTGCTGATGGAGAGTCCCAGCCCCGTACCGCCAAACTTGCGAGTCGTCGACGTGTCGGCTTGCGTGAAGGCCTCGAAAAGCCGGGCCACCTGTTCTGAGGTCATTCCGATCCCTGTATCACGAACCGAAAAGCTCAGTTTCACGCGTTCAGGAAGCCGCTCTTCCACGGCGACAGTGACAATCACCTCTCCTCGATTGGTGAACTGCACCGCATTACTGACAAGATTGATTAGGATCTGCCCTAACCGCAGTGGATCTCCTACGAGGTTCGATGGAATACCCGGCTGAGAGGAAATGAGAAACTCGAGACCTTTCTCCTGCGCCTTCTGGCCGACGACTGTGGACAGGTTTTCGAGAACGTCATCCAGACGGAATTCAGCACTTTCGATGTCGAGTTTGCCCGCCTCGATCTTCGAGAAGTCGAGAATGTCGTTGATGATTCCCAGAAGTGTGCCGGCCGCCGAGCGCACTTTTGTTAAGTAATCACGCTGCTTCGGCGTGAGGTCGGTCTTGAGGGCCAGGTGAGTCATTCCAATGATGGCATTCATCGGAGTGCGAATCTCGTGACTCATGTTAGCCAGAAACATCGACTTAGCCGCGGTAGCCTCTTCGGCTTTCACCTTCGCGACCTGGAGTTCCGATTCGGCCCGAATTCGCTGTGTGATGTCACGGAATGCAACAACGGTCCCGACGGCGACGTTGTTCTTGAGGATGGGTGTAGTGGAGTATTCGATAGGAACGCTTGAGCCGTCTTTGCGCCAGAGTACTTCGTTCGATACGAGGCGATGCTGTCCATCCCGGCCGGTCTTGTACATGCTGCAGTCCTCGCTCGGAAATGGAGAACCGTCGGGGTAGGCGTAGTGGATTAATGCGTGCATCGGTTTGTCGATGAGTTCCTCCGGCGTATAACCCAACATCCTGGCGCCCGCGGTATTCACAAATCCCATCAATCCTTCGGTGTTGAGACCGCAGATACCTTCTTCGACGGAAGACAAGATAAGACGAGAACGTTCCTCCACCGAAGCCAAAGTCTCTGCCTGTAATCTCGTTTGCTCGAGAAGCTTCTTGGTCTTGAGATTGGCGGAAAGGACCTCCGCGTTCATGGCAACCGAAGGGAGCAGGGCATCGAGCAAAGCCTGCTGGCGCTCGGAGAGAGGCGACACGGTCGCTAGCTCCAGCACAGCGACCGATGTGTTTAGGTGGAGAACAGGAATGAATAGAAGTTTTTCGGGGACTACAGTGCCCATGCCGGTAGAAACCCGAAGCGGCTGATCCACGGTCGAGCACAGTTCAAGAGTGCGGCGCTCGAGGGCTGCTTGGCCAACCATTCCTTCTCCAAACGCGAACTCCGCGGGCGCGTCAGGGGCCATGAAGGGCATAAGCGCCCACACGACTCAGCCGTGAACCGGAATCGTCGGCAATATAGAAACCCGCATACAAGAGAGGAATGGATTCAGAGATGCGCGACAGAAGATTGGATGAAAAGGAGGCGAAATCGTCTGCACCCTGAAGCCGCATGAGAGTCCCGGCAACCTCGCCCGTGACCCATGACTGTATCGCTGTGGCTCGAAAATAGGAGTCGCACATCAAATTCAAGTCGAGATCAAGCAGCTTGCCGAGCGCTTGAGAGTAGACCAGTCTCTCCTCGCGATCGGGAACCTCCTCAGAAAGACAGTCGAGCAGGAACGAGCGTACGACACTCATCGCGCTGATCACGTACTTTTGATCCAGACCGATGCGTACGTGATGGAATCCGATCCGGTAGCGATCCTCGGCGTACTTTTCGTCGTAAACGCCATTGAAAAGGGCATGGCCCCAGACCTGTAACGTTCGCTTTAACCGGTTGACCTGCTCTTCTCCACCCGTAAAGACTCGGCTTGCCGCCGGATGAAGAGGGATCTGCGCGTAGAAACGTTCCGCCATCTCCGGCAGATAGCGAGTCATTCGTGGAGCTAAAGTTTTTAATAGACTCGCGTCGGAATCGGTGAAATGAAGGTAGCGCTTCATCTCTTCGATGAAGCTCTCCTGGGAGCCTGGGTTTTGCACAGGAACCTCCATGGTTGTTGTAATATATCGCGGCCCCGCCTCTACAAAGGGCAAGCCTACCGTTCCGCGACGCCAGCCGCGAGGAAGGCCGGAATGAAGCCGGCGATCGAAGTTACCGTGAAGATCCCCGCGACATCTACAAAGATGCGAGCAGCAAACTGCGGAAGATCTGCGATAACGTCAAAGTGAGTGCTGTCTCAGATCCATCGCGCGGCGAGTTCAACATCAATGGCATGCAGACAAAAGCCTACGTCGATGCCTACCCGACAACAGCGGCCAGGTCTCTCGGCTGCTTAAACGCCTCCGGGTTCACGGCCTCATCAGATGCTCTGTGAGTAAATGAGGCTGAAGTATCAAGGTTAATGGGAGACGTTGATCTCGCCCGGGCCTGATTGAATCGCGCTGCACGACTGTATGCATGTCTTTCACCAGCGGCGCTTTTTGCGCTAGACTTTCAGACGGTCCAACAAAAGGAGGGTGCTTTATGAAGGCGCGTGCATTGCTGTTTACGGTAGTGGCGCTATGCGCGTCGGGCGCGAGTAAGCCGGACAATGTTTCTCCGAGCATCTGGGTGCGTGAGGATCTCTTCGCCGGTTACCTCCACGGAGACATGGAAACCTTCGCCCGCGGCGAGCGCAAGGTAGACGAGTTGCTTGCCAGTAATTCGAAATCACCCGGGCTGAGGGCTTGGAAGTCGAGCGCCCAATACTTCCGCGCCATCCGCGCTTATGAAGGCGGAAACACGGCGTCGTTCGACCGCGCCTACAAAGAGGCAGTGGATACGTTCGAGTCACTGGTGCAGCAGGCGCCGAAGGACGTTGGTGTTCTTGCGATCTATGGTGGATCGATATCGACGCTCGGCCATAGACTGCCGGCGAAGTTGCATGCGTCCGCGAATAAGCGGTCCACGGAGCTGTTTCTCCAACTCGAGGAGTTACAGAAAGCACAGTTTGAAAAGATGCCTGTCCATCACCGTGGTGAAGTGCTTGCAGGAGTAGCTCAAGGCGCAGCTCGTTCCGGGCAGGACGAATTGGCGCGGTCCTACCTGACACGCATAGTCGCGACTCTTGAGGGAACGCCATATGCCGCATTCGCGCGCGACATGTTGCAGCGGCCGGAGTCGATGAAAACGACGAAGATCGCCTGCAATAGCTGTCACGAACCTAACCGGCTGGCTAATTTTTACAAGGGTGAGCAGTAGGCAAATAAAGACCAGAACTTGCCATTCCGCCTGATCGGTAACCTTCGGCAGAACTGCGTTCTGTCTGGATTCAGGCGCGCGAAGAGCCAACTTGAGAGGAATGGCTCTGGTGCAAATTCAGAGACAGCTACCTTCTGGTCCTGTTCCGTCGATTGAGCAAGGATCGATCCTGCTCATGCGGCCAGAGCGGCTCGCCAGAGGGCCGGCATCGTCGCCGCATGTCCGCCGAGCTTGCCGATCTTGAACTGGCCCTTCTTAATCTTCTCTGCAAGTTCGATGCCGCCGAGGACAACTGCCGCAGTTTGGAAGCTCTTCAAACCCAGCATTGGAAGCAGTCGCTGTTTGATTCGCCGGTGGTCCTGTTCAATCCTGTTATTCAAGTACTTGCTCGTCCGAACCTGTGCCCGCTTCGGCAACTCGCCACTGTCTTTCAAGTCGGCAACGGCGCGGTGTGAGGCGGCATAAGCGTCTAGCGTGATCTTGACAGGAATTCGTTCGTTCCTCATTGCCTTGCGCAGGAACGCTTTGGCTGCATTCACGTCACGCTTCCGACTTAGATGGAACTCGACCGTCTTCCCGGCCTTGTCGACAGCTCGATACAAATACGTCCACTCGCCTCGAACCTTGACATAGGTTTCATCCATCCTCCAAGATCCACCCACCGCGCGAGCAAAGCGGTTCCATCGCTTTGTGAACTCTGGAGCATAATGCTGTACCCATCGAAGAATGGTTGTATGGGCAATGCCCAGTCCGCGCTCACCCATCATGGCTACCAAATCTCGAAAGCTCAATTTGTAACTCAAGTACCAACGGACGCAGAGAATCACGATCTCCTGGTCAAAGTGTCGTCCCTTGAATAGCTCCTCCACCGATATCAATCGTGACATCTGTCCATGATCGACGACCGGCCTTCACGTTTTGCACCAGAGCCATCGAGCTGAAGTCTCGCATCAGCCGACGCGCCAACGGGAACGACAAATGCGACGTTTCAAATCCGCACGGCAGCCCAGCGGTATCTCTCGCTCCAAAATGCCGTCCAGAATCTATTCCGCGTGGACCGGCACTTATTGAGGGTCTAGCAATCATCGGTTCTTGCGATCGCGATCCTTCGCAGTCTGGCGGACCGTTACAGTGGCCTGAGCCATTCCCCAAAAAGCCAGCATTCCAAACCGCAAATGCGCCTTGACCACTCAAGTTGACAATGCGCTGAATAGGCTAGCCAATGACCTGTGATGATGGCGAGAATTGGCCTAACCGGCTTGAGAATCAGTCCGTGGTTTCAATGAGCGCGTGAGCATGTCACTGTAATCAATCCGGAGCCGATGGCAAGCGCGATCATAAGACCTGCCCGGGTGTGTGCGATCAAAGCCACCGCATCCTTAGCTCACATTAGTGAGTTCCCGCGTCAAGCTCCCTGCGGCTGCGTAAGTATTACTCGTCTTGGCAGTACTAGCCCGTTGACGCCAAGCCATCGGGACGACCGCATACAGCTCACTGGGCTCAAGGGGCATCGCGAGCAGGTCGTATCCACCGCAATTGAGAACTTCGGCCCACAGGGTTGCATCTGCGCACGGGGAGAGAACGATTGTCTGTGGGCGCGGACTTAGGCGCTCTGTTTCCCGGACGAGATCCAGCCACTTGCCATCACAGACGGTGTCCTCACAGAGCACCACCGAAATCGGTAACGACTGGAGAGCTTGCATTGCTTCATGAATGGAGGGAACGGCATGCATTTGCCACCGCGTGTGGGAAAGGATACGTTCGACTTCAGCGGAGTGCTTGGGTGTGACAACCGCGAGTATGAAGATATTGTGGTGAGCGTCGTCGCCAGGTTTAGTTGCAGTTTCCTGATTCATGTGCGGCCTCGCTTCGACGGGTGCACGCGACAAGCCACAAAATCGGTCTCCTAAACACTCGAAATGGGCTGTTTTAGGCCGCCCTGCTAAGAAACATTGGGCTGAGTGGCCCATGTGCGCGAAATGGCGCAAGTGGGAAGCGTAGAAATGGCGGGGCTTGATGAAAGTCCAGGGCAGCACAGATGGCTCTGATCGTGCAAGGGTCCAAGTAAAGGAGCCTCACAATGGTTAACTTCAAACGCATTCTCTTTCCAGTCGAGTTCACGCCCCAATGCAAGATCGCCGCGCGGCACGTCGCGTCGTACGCGCGTCAGTTTGAAGCGGAAGTCATCCTTCTTCACGTTGAAATGCTGCCGTTCGAGCCATACGTTTGGGAACCTCGGACCGATCGCTTGAATCAAATGCTTGATCAGTTTCTCGTCGACGAGTTCGCCGGAGTTAAGGTACACCGGCATGTCGCGATTGGCGATCCAGCCCAAGAGATCGTGCGCTATGCCAACAATGAAAAGGCTGATCTAATCATGATGCCGACGCACGGCCGCGGGCCGTTTCGTCGGTTTGTACTTGGCTCCGTCACAGCCAAGGTTCTTCATGACACACCATGTCCTGTTTGGACATCGGCTCACCTCGACGTGGACCGCCCTCCCGCACCGCCCAACCTGACCAACGTCCTGTGCGCTGTAGACCTGGATGATACTGGTGTCCACACTCTTCGATATGCTGGGAATTTCACGCACCGCCTTGGAGTTCAACTCACGATTGCCCATGCCGTCCCGGCGGTAGAAACACGTCCTGAAGTCTATATGGATGCAGAGCTACGGGCCGATCTCATCGAAGCGGCTCGCGGGCGGCTCGCCGAAATGAAGGAACTAGCAGAGTGCGAAGCAGCCGTGTGTGTCGGTTCGGGAGACATTGCGCGATTCGTAAGCCACGCTGCTGAATCACACAATGCTGGCCTCGTGATCATCGGGCGCGGTGGCAACGGCGTACTTGGCCGATTGCGTACTCACGATTATGCGATCATGCGGCACTGTGAATGTCCGGTTCTCAGCCTCTGAGGTAGTCCGATGAGTACTGTTCAGTCGGCGCCGGGTAGAAAAAGGGCGGCTTCCCTTCACCCGTTCTTGTATCCAAGGTCGATCGCCGTAGTCGGTGCTACCGATGCGGCGGGCAAGGTTGGTCATACCGTGATGCATAACCTGCTCGCCGCTTCTTTCCCGGGTGAGGTTTACCCGGTCAACACTGCCCGAGATCGGGTTATGGGTCTGAAAGCCTATCCCAACGTTTCTTCGCTTTCGGAAACACCCGATTTGGCTGTAATTGTCACGCCTGCTCGGACGGTTCCCGGGATCATCGAAGAGTGCGCCTCCAAACAGATCCCTGCTGCGTTGATCATTTCGGCGGGCTTTAGAGAAACGGGACCAGCCGGCGAAAAGCTGGAGCAAGAACTGCGGAGCCAGGCCCAACGCTCGGGTATGAGAGTGATTGGGCCAAACTGCCTCGGCATAATGAGCCCGGCGGGCCATCTCAATGCCACCTTTGCTGCGTCTATGGCGCTGCCGGGACATGTGGCGTTTTTGAGCCAGAGTGGCGCCCTCTGTACGGCCGTACTCGACTGGAGTCTTACAGAGAATGTTGGCTTTAGTGCTCTGATTTCGCTGGGATCGATGGTGGATGTTGGATGGGCGGACGTGATACGGCACTTCGGCCATGATCCGGCCACGAAATGTATCGTCATCTATATGGAGACCGTCGGCGATGCACGTAGTTTTGTAACCGCGGCACGTGAAGTGGCGCTAAAGAAGCCAATCGTTGTGATAAAGGCGGGACGTAGCGAGGCTGCAGCCAGGGCAACCGTGTCGCATACCGGTTCGCTTGCTGGAAGCGATGCTGTATTGGACGCGGCGTTCCGAAGGTGCGGCATCCTTCGGGTCAAAACGATGGCGGACGTCTTCTATATGGCAGACGTCCTGGGTAAGCAACCGCGACCCTCGGGACCGAAGCTGACGATTGTGACAAATGCAGGCGGGCCGGGTGTGCTGGCTACCGATACTTTGGTCGAATATGAAGGGTCTTTGGCCGAACTATCCTCCTCCACGATCGAAGAACTTAATTCCTTGTTACCCGCTCATTGGAGCCATTCGAACCCGATAGATGTGCTCGGGGATGCGTCCGCGGAGACATATTGCAATGCGACTAGAGTGGCCTTAGCTGATCCCAGCACAGATGGTCTGCTCGCGATAGTGACCCCTCAGGGCATGACCTCGCCCTCAGATATCGCCAACTCCTTGGTGAAGAATTGTAAGTCGCGAAAGCCGGTCCTCGCTAGTTTCATGGGTGGAAGAAGCATGCAGGAGGCGGAGAGCATTCTGAATTCCGGTGGCATCCCATCGTTTCCTTACCCAGATTCCGCGGCCCGTGTTTTCGAGTACATGTGGCAATACAGCCGAAACCTTCATTCGTTGTATGAGACTCCGGTCCTCGATGAAGAGGGGCTGGGCCCAACATCAACTTCGGCCTCCACAATTATAGAAACGGCGATGCAGAGCGGCAGGACTGTATTATCTGAGGTTGAATCCAAGCAGATACTAACGAGCTATGGCATTCCTGTCGTCGAGACCGTGGTTGCTGACGATGAGGAAGAAGCGGTGGGCGCCGCTGTTCGTCTTGGCTTCCCGATCGTACTAAAGCTGCACTCCGAAACGATTACCCATAAAACAGATGTTGGCGGCGTCGTATTGAACATCACAACGGAAGGAGCCGTTCGCGAGGCATTCAGGTCAATTCGACAGTCTGTGGCCAAAAAAGCCGGGCCGGGACACTTCAAGGGCGTATCCGTTCAGCCCATGCGGCGGTCAGGTTATGAACTAATTCTCGGTAGCAGCCAGGACCCACAATTTGGACCTGTGATCTTGTTCGGACTCGGTGGTGAGCTCGTGGAAGTTTTTCGAGATAGAGCTTTAGGATTACCACCACTCAACACGATCCTGGCGCGCCGCCTGATGGAGCAGACGAAAGTTTTTACCGCGTTGAATGGAGTTCGGGGCCGTTCGTCCGTCGATCTAGGACTACTCGAACGAATCCTGGTCCGATTCAGCCGACTGGTAGTCGAGCAGCCGCGCATCCGAGAGATAGATATCAATCCGTTGTCTGCTTCAGAACACTACATCTGCGCGCTCGACGCTCGTATGATCCTGCACCCCGCGTCCGTGCGTGATGAGCAACTTCCGCGCTCAGCCATTCGTCCGTACCCTACGCAGTACTCCGGAGAGTGGGTTACACGCGGCGGCGACCATTTGCGCATCCGACCGATACGTCCTGAGGACGAACCAAAGATGGTAGTTTTTCATGGAAAACTGTCTGATCAAACCGTGCACATGCGTTATCTTGCCGGAATCTCTTATCAGCAGAGAACAGCACACGACCGTCTTTCGCACGTGTGCGCGATTGACTACGATTTGGAGATGGCTTTAGTGGCGGAACGGCTGGAAAACGACGATGGTAGGGGTGAAATCGTTGGTGTGGGCCGCCTTATTCGAGACACCGAGATGAACTCGGGCGAGTTCGCCCTTATTGTTTCCGATAACTTTCAACGACGCGGGCTTGGAGCAGAACTGCTGCGCCGCCTCATTGAGATAGGTCGCGAAGAGAGGCTGGACACCATCCAAGGCTGGATCGCGCCGTCAAACGTTGCCATGCAAAACCTCAGCCGCAAGCTGGGGTTTGACGTTCACTTCAACCGAGCAGAAGAACTCATTGAGGCAACTCTTTCCGTCGCGTGCTCAAGGACCGGCAGTTCAATTGCACTAACCTCTACTGGATAAGCGACTGGGAGGCTTTTTATGACTTGTGCAGAGATAATGACACAGCATGTCGCATTCTGCTCGCCGGACGATCGTGTGGATCTAGCAGCGATAATCATGCGCGACCGAAACGTTGGCGCGCTACCGGTGGTTGGGCGGAATAAATGTCCAGTTGGCATTTTTACTGACAGGGATCTTGCCATCCACATCTGTGCCGACGGCGAGAATAGCTTCTATAAGCGCGTGCGCGAGATAATGCACTCCCCTGTCGTGTGCTGCCATGATAGCGACGACATACCGCTGGTGCTCAAAGCCATGACGGAACATCACATCCGTCGCGTGCCGATCATCGATAGAAACGATACATTGGTCGGAATCATTACCGCCGACGACCTCACGAGGGCGCTGGATCCGGAATCAGTGGGGCCTCTTTTGACTGCGTTGTCTGTTGCCGGTATTCTGGAGCCAACAAGATGAATATCCAACGTGGGAGCTCCACAGTGGAATTTCGAGTGATCGCTACCGATCTCGACGCGATTAAAGTGTGATACTGGTCGCCGGCTCGGGCGTGGCTCAATTGACCCGATCGAGAGACAAGCAATTCGAACGTTACGGATCGCCATCTACATCAGCTGGGTGCAGAGAAGGACTTAGAGTGGTGTTCCGCTTGGTCTACCTGAAGCTTGGTTACGGAAGGCCCTACGACTGCTCTGCGAGTCGATTAGCATGGCTGCGCAATCCATTTTCCGTTCAGGTCTTCGATGGGCGGCGGCCGGAGTTGGGCTCGCGGTCGGCACGTACGTGACGTATGTGGGCGTGACTTGGTCCCGGTACGGACATCCACCGCGTCCGAATCCGGACGAACATGACGAGTCGCTCGACCGGTTCACGCCAGTGTGCGAAATTGCGGAGCGTCATCACGTACACGTGACGGCGCCCGCCGCTGTGACGCTCGCGGTGGCTCGGGACATAGACCTGTACAAGCTACTTGGTTCGCGCGGTGTTCAGGGGCCGCGAACTGATTCTCGGCGCCACTCCTCCCGACAGCTTGACGCAGGTCCACAGATTGCTCACGGACATGCAGTCCCTCGGATGGGTGGTCTTGGCGGAATCGCCGGGAAAGGAGATCGTTGTTGGCGCCGTTACCAAGCCGTGGGAAGCCAATGTCATATTTCGCTCACTGCCGTCCGAGGAGTTCGCGGCATTCACCGAGCCGGATTACGTCAAGATCGTCTGGACACTCCGCTCGGATGAGATGGGAGCGACAAGCTCCGTGTTTCGAACTGAGACCCGCGCTATAGCAACCAACGCCTGCGCGCGTGAGAAGTTCCGAATGTATTGGTCCCTTCTGTCTCTGGGAATTCTCCTGATTCGACGAATGATGCTCCGATCGGTCAAGGTGGCCGCTGAACGCAGCGTGCTTACACAACAGGGCTGGGTCTCATGAAAGCTTGGGTGCGGTCCATGATTGCGCCCGGCTTGTTCTGTCGGGGATTCATCTACATCCGGATCGGAACCGTCTAACCAGTTCCATGAAGGAGTGGAAAAGACGCCCCCAACCTCCGGGACCGCCCTGGTAGATGTCCGCTGGCTCTGATCGTGTTTCTGCACGTGACAGCGGGGCATCGCGGGTCGGTTGCGCACTGGCCATCGTATCCGCCTCGGCGCCATCGGTGCAGTCCTCAGTTTCATCCTGCTCGCGTTCGCGATAGCTCCTCATGGGGGGCGCTCGCGGAAACCCGGCGAGAAGCTTCTCATCGCGGTGATGTGATTGCGATGCGGCGCATGCTCTCCAAAACACCGTTGGTCTGAACTGTTACTAACGTGTCTGCTGTCGGCGCTGCAACATGCGTACTTTCGCGCAGTCTGCGTGCAAACCCTCAGGCCTTAACTTCTGAATGCTCGCCTTTACGCGAAAACTCATCGCGATTCGCCGAGTCTCCGCTACGAAAAGCTGGTTCTCTAGTTGCTCTTGGTTGAACAGAAAGAAGGAGGCTGTCATGAATACTCTCCGACGCTGTCTTGACATGCTTGAACGCTTCGGAATCCCTCACGTGCATACCAGCCATGCGAATGCGTACCGTGCTCGAGAAGTAGCCGACGCTGAACACCTGCCGGCGTATATGCTCGCAAAAACCGTGATTGTCCGCGGCCTTTACGGTTACGCGATGGCGGTACTTCCAGCCGACTGCAAGGTGAATCTCGACGAACTCGCAGAAGCCGTCAATTTGCATTCTGTCCGCCTGGCAACTGAAGAAGAAGTTCGCGAAAGATTCCCCGATAGCGAGATAGGAGCCTTCCCACCATTTGGACCGTTATTCGGACTGCCGGTGTATATGGACACACGACTGGCCGACGAAACCTACATCTTCTTCAATGCGGGCACTCATCGTGACGCGATCCACATGAGCGTCGCGGACTATGTACGCTTGGCCGATCCCGTTGTCAATCAATTTGCGCATCCAGATAAGCTGATGCCCACGGCTAGCGCATTAGCGCGGAGTTAGTTATGCCACACTTCAAACACATACTGTTTCCGGTCGATTTTTCGGGTCGGTGCCGCGCTGCCGAGCCGTTCGTAATGTCGATGGCGCGCCAGTTTCAGTCAAAGATCACAGTCTTACACGTGGTCAACATCCCGGCCGGCTGGTATGGAAGCATTGATGCGCCATATCCAGTCATGTTCGACATTCCGGCGATGCTGCAATCAGGCGAAAAACAGATTGCCTCCTACCTAGTAACTCTGGAGGCGCCCCAGGTTAGCAGGGTCGTCCTTCATGGCGACCCTGCCGTGCAGATCACTGCATTTGCAGAGCAGCACGATGTCGATTTGATCATGATGCCGACTCACGGCTACGGAAAATTCCGCAGCCTGCTCGTCGGCTCCGTTACTGCAAAGGTACTTCATGACGCCGACTGCGCTGTTTGGACTGCTGCACACACGGAGGATCCGGAGACGGCCGACCATCTGGATTGCCGCAACATGCTATGCGCTATCGACCTCGTGCCCGAAGGCGCTGACTTGATCCGCTGCGCCGCTGATCTCGCAACCGCGTACAATGCCAAGCTCCGGCTTGTTCATTCGGTAGGCGCACCTGAAGTGAGTTCGGCCGGTAGTCGCGATGCAGAATTCAGGCGGTACCTTTTGGAATGGGCTCGCGAGCGACTTAGTGTGTTGCAGCGCCAGGCCGGAACCACCCTGGAAGTGTGTCTTGAAGGGGGCAGCCCCGCCAGCGTCGTGCGCGGCGCGGCCTTGCAGCACAATGTCGACTTGGTTGTGATCGGACGCGGGAGAGGGCAAAAGTCTTTCGGCAGCCTTCGCACTAACGGTCATGCAATCGTTTGCGAATCGCCCTGTCCGGTCCTCAGGATATGAGCAACTGGGAACTGAGTCGTGACTCATTGGATTACAAGCATCGCTGCGGTTGTTTGGATGTTGGCGGCTCCGCCCCGCGGGAATCCGACGCTGACGGACTCCCGTCCCGATGCCGCAACGGAACTACGCGAACTTTTGATTAGTAGCTTGCTTCCTGACCTGCGGTGGCCGGAGTTTTCGGCCTACAGGCCACAAGTTACGGAGTTTTATAGCACAGCGAACTACTCTTTGGCCTGGACTCGGGATAGTTTGCCTACCGTTGCAGCTGGCGCCATCATCGAGGCTCTAATCACCGCCGACTGGAAAGGTCTAGACCCAGAGGATTACGATGGTCCGCGCTGGTCATCGCGTCTACGTGGGCTTCAGAAATCGGGCGCCTCAGCGCGCGATCTCGCTCGCTTCGACTTAGCTCTCACAATTAGTGCGATGCGCTATATCTCCGATATTACTGCGGGCAAAGTGAATCCCAAGTCGGTCCACCCCGATTTTAGGACTACGCGCAATCACCACGATCCTGCAAGTGTGCTACGAGAGTGTCTACTAAACGCCCTTGATGCGCGAGGCGTTCTTGAGAGTGTAGAGCCCCCATTTGACGGCTATCGGCGAACGCAAAAGGCTCTGCAATCGTACCTTGGACTCGCTCGAAGAGCCAACAGCGAACCTTTGCCACCGCAGACCGAACCGCTCAAACCCGGCGGCACATACAGCGGCATCAAGAGGTTGACAGAACTGCTTCGTCTCTTGGGCGACTTGCCCGATGATGCGGTTGTTTCCGGGGAAATGCAAGTTTACCAAAGCCCGCTTGTCGACGCTGTGAAACGCTTCCAGATCCGTCACGGCCTAGACCCTGACGGTCGGATCGACGCCAGAACGTTGCACGAACTGAATACGCCGTTGACACGCCGCGTGCGCCAACTACAGCTCACGCTGGAACGCTGGCGTTGGGTTCCGCACGATTTCCCTCGACCGCCCATCGTCGTGAACATTCCCGAGTTCCGTCTACGCGGGCTGAATAACGCGTATTTAACTGAACTCGATATGAAAGTAGTTGTCGGCAAGGCTTACCGGCATAGGACTCCGGTATTTGCGGCTGAACTGAAGCATGTGATCTTCAGGCCGTACTGGAACGTCCCGTTAAGCATCGTTCGGAGTGAGATTCTGCCCGCGCTACAACGAACGGGCTCAAGCGAGGCTTATCGGGATTTCCAGATTGTTACACCCGATGGTACGGTCACGAGAGAGCACGCAGTAAGCGACAGAACTCTATCCCTGCTGCGCAACGGCAAATGGCGGATTCGCCAGCTACCGGGACCCGAGAACGCTTTAGGACTCGTCAAATTCATCTTTCCGAACGATAACGATGTGTACCTGCACGATACTCCGGCTCAGCATCTGTTCTCAAAAATGCGGCGAGATTTCAGCCATGGATGTATCCGAGTAGAGCGGCCGCAGGCGCTCGCAGAATGGGTATTACGAAACAACCCGGAATGGAACTCTGAACGGATTGCGGCGTCGATGAACGGCGCCGGAACAGTCCAGGTTGACGTGAACCCTGCCATCCCCGTTCTGATCGTGTATGCAACAGCAGTTGTCCTTCAAGGCGGCGAAGTTCGGTTCTTCGATGACATCTACGGGCATGACGCAGCGTTGGATAAACAGTTGAATCGAACTCATCCCTAACGACTGCCGACCGTTCCATTCTTGTTGCGTCACCAAACCCAAGTACTGTGTCAAAGGGCGCAAATGCCCACGATTCCTACCTAAATCTGCGGCCATTTCATGCGTCACAGCTGGGCCTTGCGATTGCACTAGTCCTTGCGGAAAGGCAAGGACGAAGAAAATGATGACACCCGCAGTACAGCAAGTTGAGCGTATTACAGCGGCCCCGGATTTATGAAAGCAAATGTGTTTCACGGTCCTGGGAACTTCACTCTGGAAGAAAAACCGATTCCAAGTCCCGGATATGGAGAGGCCGTCATAAAGGTACATCTCACAACAATCTGTGGGACAGACATCCACATCATCAAAGGCGAATATCCAGTAATACCTGGGTTGACCATCGGTCATGAGGCTGTCGGAGTCATTCATGAACTAGGACCCGGTTTGATAGGCTATGAAGTCGGTCAAAGAGTTCTTGTAGGCGCGATCACTCCGTGCGGACAATGCGAACCCTGCCTCGGTGGTCATACATCTCAGTGTGGTGGCGGGCTGGGGGGCTGGCGGCTCGGCAACACAATCGACGGCACTCAAGCCGAGTATGTGCTTATTCCTTACGCCCAGGCTAACCTGACCCTCGTGCCGGACGATCTCAGAGATGAAGAGGTGTCTGTTGCTTGCGGATATAGCCTCGACTGGCTTCGCTGCGGCGGAGAACGGCAACATACAGCTTGGCGACACGGTAGCCGTCTTTGCGCAAGGACCGATCGGACTCTGCGCCACGCTCGGAGCCAAATTGCGCGGAGCGGCCCAAATATTTGCGGTCGATTCTGAACCTCACCGGCTACAGACCGCCAAGCTCTTCGGCGCAACTCACACGTTTCTCTCCTCGGCTCAGCCGGTGGGGATGATTCTGGCAAAAACGCACGGGCGCGGTGTTGACGTGGCCATCGAGGCGCTTGGCCTTCAGGAAACCTTCGAGAACGCGCTACGCGTTCTTCGACCAGGCGGAACCTTGTCGAGTGTAGGGGTTTACTCCGGCCACTTGCGTATACCGCTGGAGGCATTTGGCGCAGGACTTGCTGACCAGACGATCGTAACAACGCTTTGTCCGGGCGGGAAGGAGCGCATGGCCCGTCTGATGCGGTTGGTGCAGGCCCACCGGCTAAATCTGGTTCCGCTATTGACCCATACATTCACCTTGGATCAAATAAGCGAAGCCTATGACCTCTTCGCTCGACGAAAAGACGAAGTGTTAAAGGTCGCCATCCAGGTTCGCTAGCGTT
>CAWJQP010000017.1:0-84044 GCA_963844855.1 Bryobacteraceae bacterium | reverse complement strand
TGCTGTACTTATTGTAAATCCACGTCGCCAAATTTGTGAACTCGTATGTAGCTGGCCGGTCGCCGGAGCCCGGCTGATCGAGAAATCCACGGAAACCCAGAATAGTGACGGTCGGCAGCCCACCCAGTCCCTCCGCCGGTGTAATCAGACCGGGGATTAGAGTGCTCGGATCGAAATCGGAGTTTTGCGGGGTGCGAAACCAGCGGTTATTCTGCATCCCGAAACGTATTTCATTGATCACGGACGGATTGATGACACGCGTGTAAGACGCGAGCACATTGTGAGTGTCATTTCCCCACCCGCCCCAGTTCCCGAACTTATCGGATGAGCCGCCGGTCTGGTTGAAGGGCCCATTGGCGGACCGGAAATAGCGGCCCGTGATTCGATCCTGCTGGCTAATGTTGTAATCGATGCGCCCGGTATACCGATCAAATGGTTCCAGCGCCTGGACGTTGGTCGTGAAATTATTGCCGAGCCCCGCGGCAGCCGTCGTAACGGTATTGGGGTTGGAGAAGAATCGATCAAGCCTTTCGGTACGGAGCTAATGCGATTCGGTGGGATGCGGTTGTCGGGAAATGGGACACCACCATTAAAGGGGTCACGAATCCGCGCCAGGCCGGTGAAGTCCCCGTTGCGGAGCGCGACAGTGGGCATCTGCGTGGTGATTGTCGCGCTGGCAGTCTGGCGAAAGCCTTCAAAGTTCCCGAAGAAGAAAAGTTTGTTCTTCCTGATTGGGCCTCCCAGGGATCCGCCATACTCGTTCCGATTGAACTTCGGGCGTGGCAGGCCAGCCCGGTTGGAGAAGAAGTTATTTGCAGCTGTGACGCGGTTGCGATTGAAGTAGATCAGGCTGCCGTGAAACTCATTGGTTCCACCCTTGGTGGCCACGATGATCTGGGCGCCGCCGCGGCCGAACTCCGCAGAACCGCCATTGGCCAGCACCTTAAATTCGGCGATGGATTCGAGCGATGGCACGGTCTGCAGATTCCGCTCGTTGCCGTGATCGTTTCCCGACACACCGTCAATCCGAAGGTCCACTGCGCCGAATCCACCACTGCCGGCTATGAGGGGATTCTGACCGGCCCCTTGCACACCGGGGGACAGCGCGAGCAGACCGTAGAGATTCTGCCGGCCATTGAGCGGCATCGCATTCACCTGCCGCCCGTCCACCACATTGGCAACGGCGGAAGAGTCCGTTTGGACCACTGGAACGGAAGCGGTCACCTCGACTTTCGTGGTGATTTCTCCGACATCCAGCACTACATCTACGCGCACGGTCTGGCTGACGTTCAGAACAACCTCATTCATTATCTTTGTCTTGAATCCGGATGCCGAGACGGTGACGCGATAAACACCCGGGTCAAGGGAAGGAACCGTGTATTCGCCTTCTGGCGCCGTCGCGACGGACGACGACGAACCGGTTCGGGTGTTCTCGATAATCACACTCGCACCCCCGAGCGAGGAAGTGCTGGCGTCAGTAACACGGCCGATGATGCTTCCTCTGGGCGATTGGGCCCACGCGAGCGCAGCCAAAACTGCGCCGACAACGAACAGACGTGACATAGGTTCCTCCCACCAGGGCTGGCGTAAACTATATATGCGTTCCACTTGTATAGTCAATTCGGCTCAAGTGGGTTGTTGCAACGGTGCGAACTTGGGCATTGTTCCATCGGCTGGGCATTGTCAACTTGCGAGGTTGAGCGACATTCTAAAACCTGGAATGCTGCGGTTTGTGGCGAGTGGCTCAAGCCGTCGTCACTCCCCGCTACGCCGCGAAGGATCGCGATCGCAACAGCTGGTGATTGCGAGATCTCAGTAAGTGCCAGCCGCCTCTGAACCAATTCCGAACGGCGTCGTGGAGTGAGAGAAATCGTTGCGCGTTTTTGCAGATTTGAATCTACGCGTTTGCTGTTCACGCTGCGCCGGTTGATGTGAGGCTTCGGCTCGATAGTTGGCGTAGCACGTTCCACAACTTGAGTCACGCTGCCGAAGACGCTTCGGATAGCCTCGGAGTAGCCCTCGTTTGTCGGTTATGATTCGCGTTGGTTCGGTAATCCTGGCCGCGCAACAGCCGTCGAAAAGGATCTTCCGCAGCGCGCTGATCGCGATTCGGCTGAACCAGAATATCGATCACGTTCGCCGTCTTCTATGCGAGGGATCAGACACCGAGGCTCTTTGTCCACTCTTGGCCGCCGCCATACATGAAACATCAGATCAAAAACAAATGACCGTTGTCACCTGGCCTTAGCTCTACTCGTCCGCTCGAAGCCAAACTGTCGATGGAGTCGGCTGATGCGAGGCTTCGGTCGCTGCATCATTCCCTCATCAAAGGCGCAAATTGGTGACAGAAATTGGTTACAAGCTCCACGGTCGCCCGGGCGTTGCGAACACCCAACGAGCTGTCACGAAATTGGCTCTTATAAATGAGTAACTTACGGAGTGATACCTTAATCTCGAGGAGTTTTGGAGGTGCCCAAGTGGCGGTAGCCGTTTGCAATCAGTTGGTTGCGGGGGAAGGATTTGAACCTTCGACCCTTGGGTTATGAGCCCAATTAAAACGTTGCCCGTCAGTTGCCCTTCCGTTCCCCTGAGTTCCCCAAAAGTATTGATTTCATTCCCCTGGATTCCCCTCAGTTTGGTCACAATATTGGTGACAGTTGCCCCGGATTCCCCTGGGTTCCCCATCAAATTGGTGACAGATTTGGTGACGTTTTGCACGATCGCGGTCAACGCCCGAGTTGCGCAGGCTAGCTTGCATGCAAGCTCTAGTATTATTTATGTCAGTATCAGAGTCAGGCTGCGACGTAGCTGGGTTCGACCCCATCTTCCACTTCAGAGAAACAATAGGTTGCGAGCAATCTAAAGGGAAGTTGAGTTCGACATCCGCATTGACGCAAGCAATGTAGAGACACGAACCACGAAACGATAAAGACGTGAATGTCAACAAAACATAGCGGGCCCGGTTCTCACGGAGCCGGACCCGCTCTGGCGTTTACGTATCACTCTCGTCAGAGTTGACTTCAGTGTCAGAGCGTCGCTCGGCACGATCCAGCTTGCCGATGGTATCGGCGCGAACTTCGACGATGCGATGCTTTGCTCCATCTCGTTCGTACTCGCGAGTGCGGACCGCACCTTGCACCATTACGTATGATCCCTTCGGCAACCATCGACTGTTTGCAGTGACCGGCAAGGATACGGCGGTAAGAGTGGATGACGAACGGGGAGGTCCCGAAACCATTTCCAAAACGTGAGGGGAAAGCTGATGGGATCATCGATCCTGATCCGGTAAATGAATAGGCGTGAAAATTGCACAGCGGTCCTGTAGCTTTGCAGATTCGGTTCGACATCGAGCGCGCAGCCGACATGGGAGCAGTCGATTGCGGCAGCTGATTCCAACGGAAGTGACCTGTTCAGGCGGCGTGTCGCTCACATCGAGGATGCAGGCCGCCAACCTCAGGGACCGCATAGCTGACGATCTCGGGAGGGAATCGATAGCCGGAGTAACGCGAGCGCACGCTCTTCATGGCAACTGTCTTTCAGCTTCCTGCTGGAGTTTGACAATGCCGTTTGGGGGCGTAGGGGCATGACACGGTTATGCTCGAGTACTCCCGTTTGGATGCTCGTATTATCTGGGGCCAAATTCACAACGGCTCTCAAGTTTTTTGGCCACGTGCTTCGCGAGTTCTATCGTGAATGCATGCCGATCAAACGGAACGCGCTCGTCAGTTGGATCGATCGCGAACTTGGACGACAACGTAGATCGAATGGATTCAACTATTGGCCCGCGCCAGTTCTCGGAAGCGCGGCTATTCGCGCCTGGAGACCTGTAGTATCGCTGAAGTGCGTCTTGTTGGCGCCGTATCCGCACGCAAAGGTGATGGTGTCGTTTTCCTGCATGACAATCTGCCCCGAGTATTCGGCTGCCGGGTTTGCGCCTTCAACCTTGTGGAAGCTAGGGTCTCCGCCGTACCCATTAATATTGGCGCTGAAGAGTAACGCCGTATTATGCAACACGTGAACATCCGTCGACGAAAGTCCGAAATGAATTCCCTCGAATCGCGCTGTTATGCGATACGTGCCTCGCTTTGGCGCAACGAAACGGATCAGGCTATACTGGCCCGAGTTGCTGGCCTCCATTGCAACTTGGCCGGCCCGTACGGCCCAACCTTTGCGTGATCCGAATTGGGTCTGCTTCGTAATGTTGTAGGCGATGTAAGGATAATAGCCGGGCCCCGGTCCTTTGTTCTCGGATGGATGCCAAAATCCCGTCGCGTCGACGGTCTCAGTTTGTGTGTCGAGCCGAAACTCCCCAGGGTCGAGCGATTTCGTGGCCGAATAGCCATACTGCCATGCTCCATTGGGATTCTTCTCAAGAGAAAAATCGAAAGCTACGTCAAAGCTCGTTTGAGGCTGCGCAGAGCAGACAAGGCAGCAGGACAACGACACCGGCGATTCGCGTCATGGGTTAGCGGGGCCTTTTGCCTCAGCGTAGCAAAATCCTGACGACAAAATTGTTGACAATCGATATCCCCTGTGCCGTAATTATGGTGTGTCACCCTGCCGCGTGACCCTTTGTGTCTGCATAGGAAGCCTGATTCTCGGGCTTGCGCGCCCGGTCTACGCGGAATCGGAATCCGATCGCGAATTCTTCGAAACGAAGGTCCGCCCTTTACTCGCAAAGAATTGCTACACATGCCACACCGAAGCGCGTGCAGGTGGTCTGCAAATGGACACCCAGGATGCCTTAATGCGCGGCAGCAAAGATGGGCCTGTCCTGGTTCCCGGAAAGCCTGACGAAAGCAAGCTCATCCAGGCCATCCGTTATAAGGATCGAGTCAAAATGCCGCCGGCCGGCAAACTCGCCGATGACGACATCGCAACGCTCGAGTCGTGGGTCCGCAGTGGCGCCGCCTGGGGCCATCCCGCCCCTCGCTCCAAGGCCAAATCGACGCCCTACGTCATTACTCCGGAGGCTCGGGCTTTTTGGTCATTTCAGCCGGTGAAACAGCCGCCAGTCCCTGCAGTCAAAGACCGCTCTTGGGTCAAAGCGCCGATCGATTCGTTTCGTATTGGCGAAACTCGAGAACGCCGGGTTGAAGCCTGCGCGTCCCGCCGATCGAAGAACCCTGATCCGCCGCGCCACCCTCGACTTGATCGGGCTGCCTCCAACGCCCGACGAAGTCGAAGCGTTCGAGAAGGACTCCTCGCCGCGCGCTTTCGAGAAAGTAGTCGATCGCCTCCTGGCTTCGCCCCAGTACGGCGAACGTTGGGGGCGGCTCTGGCTCGATGTCGCTCGCTATTCGGACAAGCAGTTAACCGCCGAAGGCGACGGCCCTCTGCCCAACGCGTTCCAGTACCGCGATTGGGTTGTCCGCGCCTTCAACGAAGACATGCCGTACGACCAGTTCGTCAAAGCTCAGATTGCCGGTGACCTCCTGCCCGAAGCTGCGCGGGCGAAATATGCCGGTGGCGTCGGATTCTTCTCCTTGAGTCCGAAACCTGAATTTCGCGACGAGCGTGTCGACGCGGCCACGCGCGGATTCCTGGGCCTGACGGTGGCGTGCGCGCAATGCCACGATCATAAGTTCGATCCCATCCCTACGCGTGACTATTACTCATTGCTCGGAGTACTCGAATCGACCGAAGAGGGTAAATTTCCTCTCGCGCCAGCAGATATCGTCGCGGCATACGACAAGCAGAAGAAGGCTCTCGACGACGAGAAAGAGGCCCTGAACAAATTCCTCGATAACCAGCGGGAGCAGTTGTTCGATATCTTTGCACTCAGGACGTCAGCCTACGTCATGGCATCGTGGAAAATTCTCGGTCCGGAGAAGAAATCCGCTGTCGAAGTAAGCGCCGCGAGTAATCTCGACAAGATCGTGCTCGAGGGCTGGATTCGCTTCCTCGAACCTGGGCGAGAACGCAAATACGAATACCTTTCCGAGTGGGTTCCCCTGCTCCAGGATCCGCACGGTAAGGTCAAAGCCGAACAGTTCGCGGCAAAATTTCAAAATCAGGTTCTCGCTGTCCGCAAGGACGAAGATGAGCTGCGCGAGAAGAACGCAAAAATCAAAGCGCAGGAAAAAGAAGGAGCTATTTCAAAAGCCATCGCGCTCGATCGCGAAAAGTTCTACCTCCTCGCGGACCTCCGGGCAAAAGCCAGAACCGAGCCACGGAAGAGAGATGCCGGACCTTTCTACTTCTCCGACGATCAGCTCGGCAGTTACATGACCAGCGTGTGGAAAGAGCATTTCGACACGTTGCGCGCGAACATCGAGCGGTTGACGAAAGCGTTACCCGCCGAATACCCTGCCTACACCATACTTAAGGACAAGGCGAAACCTGAGAACCTTCACGTCTACGTGCGTGGCAACCAGGACGACCCGGGAGAAGAAGCTCCGCGCCAGTTTCTTGCTATTCTCAGTCCCCGCGAACAGATCCCCTTCAAGCAGGGCAGCGGACGCTTGGAATTGGCCGAAGCTATCGCTACGCCGCAGAATCCGTTAACGGCGCGTGTCATGGTGAACCGGATTTGGATGCATCATTTCGGCGCCGGCATCGTGCCTACTGCAAGCAATTTCGGGAAACTCGGGGAACCGCCGGTCAATCCGGAGCTTCTTGACTATCTGGCCGGCAGATTTATCCAAAATGGCTGGTCGATCAAGAAAATGCATAGGGAGATTATGCTCTCGAGCGTCTACGCCCTGAGTTCCGAGTACTCCGCTGCCAACACCCAGATCGATCCCGAAAATAAGCTGTTGTGGCGCGCCAATATTCGCCGCCTCGATGTCGAATCGATGCGTGATTCGATGTTGTTCGTCTCGGGAAAATTGGACAAGACGATGGGCGGTCCGGCTGTCCCCTTGCACGATGAGAAAAACTTTCGTCGCACGCTCTATGGCGCCATCAGCCGCGCCAAACCGGACCAGTTCCTGCGCTTATTCGATTTCCCTGATCCGAATGAGACCAGCGAACGACGCATCGTCGACAAACGTGCCACTGCAGCAGCTCTTCTTCCTGAATAGCCCGCTCATGCAACAGCAGGCGGAAATGCTGGCGCAACGGTTAAACGACTACACATCCGACCAGCAGAAGATCAAGCAGGCATACTCGCTGCTCTTCAACCGGCCTCCCACACCGCAAGAAATCGAAAAGGGCGCCGCCTTTCTTTCCGCGCAAGGAAACTCCTGGCCAAACTACCTGCAGGTGTTGCTCAGCGCAAATGAATTTCTCTACGTAAACTGACTGAAGGAATCGTAATGAACCGTCGCGACGCATTGAAGAGTATGGGCAGCGGATTTGGGATGATGGCTTTCGCCCAAATGTTGGGTTCTACTGCGCTGTCCGCCGGGACGGCGCAACCCGTCGGAACGCACTTTGCTCCCAAAACCAAGCGTGTCATCTTTCTCTTTCTCAACGGCGGACCATCGCAAGTTGACACGTTCGACCCCAAGCCGGCTCTCGAAAAGTTCCACGGCACGGCCGAACCAGGCTGGGAAAATGGCATACTCGCTCCGGGCAGAATTCACCAGGCCGGGACTTTAATGAAGTCGCCGTTCCCCTTCAAAAAGTACGGGCAGAGTGGCATCGAAGTAAGCAGTCTTTTTCCCAAGGTTGGAGAATGCATCGACGATGTCTGCGTCGTCCGATCCATGTATAGCGACATTCCCAATCATCCGCAGGGCCTGTTCATGATGAATTGCGGAACAATCGGCGCGGGGCGTCCGGCGCTCGGATCGTGGCTGCTCTATGGACTGGGTACCGTCAACCAGAATCTTCCCGGTTTCGTCGTGTTGTCTCCCGGATTGCCGATCATGGCGCCCCAGATCTGGAATTCTGCGTTTCTTCCGGCAAGCTATCAAGGCACGTGGGTCAACACCGAAAAGGCCGATCCCAAGCAGCTCATACCGTACATCAAGAACGATCGTATCGATCTGGGCCGCCAGCGGCAGCAGGCGGAGTTGCTTGCATCTTTGAATCAAGCCCATCTCAAAAAGCAGGGACCGTCGCCGGAACTGGAAGCGACCATTCAGGGAATGGAAACGGCGTTCCATATGCAAACCGAAGCGGTGGATGCGTTCGACATAACCAAGGAAAGCGAAGCGACCCGGCAAGCGTACGGCCCGGGAGAGTTCGCGCGCGGTTGCCTGATGTCTCGACGATTGATCGAACGCGGTGTGCGGATGGTTCAGGTCTATTTCGGAGCCGTCCAACCGTGGGACAGCCACACCGACATCATGGATCATAAGGATCTCGCCTTGAAAGCGGATCAGCCGATTGCCGCCCTGCTCGCCGACCTCAAAGCCAGAGGGCTACTCGAGGATACCCTCGTGATCATCGGTGGCGAGTTCGGGAGAACGCCGGCCGTCGAGGCGAAAGGCGCCGCCGTCCAAAACGGACGAGACCACAACACGACCGGTTTTACGATGCTTCTTGCCGGTGGCGGCGTGAAGGGCGGGACGATCTATGGAGCAACCGATGAGTTAGGGAGAAGAGCGGTCGACAAGCCTGTCCACGTACACGACTTGCATGCCACCATCCTGCATCTATTCGGGTTCGATCACACAAAACTGACATATCGATTCAGCGGCCGCGATTTCCGGTTGACCGACGTCTCCGGAACGGTTATCCAGGGCATTATTGCCTGATCCGATCATGCATTCATCCGCTGAAGCGCATTCGGAGCTTGCCCCGAACGAATCTCTAAATGCGTCGTCAAATCGCCATGCCTTGGCGGTTCTGACGACGCTCTTTTTTCTCTCGGGCTTTTTGGCTGCTCTGAATGACATCCTGATTCCGCATTTGAAGCCGATCTTCGAACTGAACTATGCGCAGGTCATGCTGATTCAGTTCAGCTTCTTCTCGGCCTTTCTTCTGTTTGCCGCGCCTTCTGCAATGCTGATCGCGCGCGTGGGCTATCAGAGGACCATGGTCGCCGGCTTGCTCACGATGAGTGCGGGAGCGTTTCTTTTTGTTCCAGCGGCCAACGTTCCTTCATTCGGGTTTTTCATGTGCGCTCTGGTGATTTTGGCGGGAGGGATCACGGCGCTTCAAGTTTCTGGAAATCCGTACGTCGCCGTCCTCGGTCCGGCGCGCACTGCTTCGAGCCGGTTGACACTAACGCAGGCATGTAACTCTCTTGGTTCGACAATTGCGCCGACGTTCGGCGGTTTGCTCCTTTTGGATTCTGCTTCCGTAGTGCCCCAGTCGGCAGAAGCGTTGCATGCGTATCGATTGGACCAGGCGGCTCAAGTCAAAGCGCCCTATGTTGGCATCGCCATTGCGCTCTTCATACTCGCGCTCGTCGTTGCGAAAAGCCGCCTCCCATCGCTGACGCAGGCGTCCGCTGCCGCATCCGGCAAATTGGGTAGTGTCTGGAAATACCGACATCTTTGTTTTGGTGTGGGCGCGATCTTTCTCGCGGTCGGCGGCGAAGTCGCCATCGGCAGCTTTCTCGTAAATTATCTGACGCAGCCCGATATCGGCGCCTTGAGCCCGAAGACAGCGTCGTTCTACGTTTCTCTCTATTGGGGCGGATCGATGGCGGGACGATTTCTCGGGTCTGTCGTGATGCGGCTCTTTCCCGCCCCAAAGGTTTTGGGAACCGCGGGAGTCATCGTAGTCTCGCTTTTGCTCACAACCGTTCTATCGAGCGGCTTGTTCGCGATGTGGAGCATCCTGTTGGTCGGCTTGTTCAACTCGATCATGTTTCCCACTATCTTCACGTTGGGAATCGCGAACCTCGGTCCGCTTACCGGGAAAGGCTCGGGCGTGTTAATGTCTGCCGCTGTCGGTGGCGCCATCATCCCGGTTGCTCAGGGCGCATTCGCGGATGCAATGGGCGTTCATCCTTCATTCATCGTGCCGGCAATCTGTTATGCGTACGTTGCGTTTTATGGATTTCGAGGGCTGCAGGCCGGTATCCTTTGCCGCCGCTCGAACGTCTCCCTAATGAAAGTCATGTCAACACGAATGTTGACAGTTCTTTTGATATTCTAAGGACGACAGAAGGAATCGCAGCAACTCTATGAACGAAATGCCAAAACTCTTACGGCGCCGGTTTCTCGAGACCTCGTGCCTCGGCTTCGGAACCATAGCGTTGCGCGGCCTTTTGTCCGCCGCAGAATCTCCCGCGACGCCGATTTACAACGATCTGCGACCTCGAGGCCAGTCCATTTCCCCGCGCAGGCAAAGTCCATTATTCAACTCGTGCAGAACGGCGGCCCGAGCCAGATGGACCTCTTCGACCCGAAGCCGGAACTCACCAAGCGCGCCGGGCAGCCTCACCCCGATGGAGTCGAGATCCATCAGCCGAACAACGAGAACAAACTGCTCGCTCCCGCATTCGAGTTCCGCAAGTACGGACAGTGCGGCATGGACATCTCCGAAGTGCTGCCGCATACGGCCACGATCGTCGATGACGCTTGTTGGGTGCGGTCCATGTACACCGAGCACAACAATCACCTGGAAGGTCTGAACATGCTGCTGACATGCAAGATCTTCCCGGGACGACCCGTCATGGGCGCATGGATTACCTATGCTCTCGGGACGGAGAATCAAAGCCTGCCGGCGTATGTGGTGCTGCGTGATCCGGAAGGCTACACCATCGGCGGCAAGCAGCTCTGGGCCAACGGCTATCTTCCGGCGCTTGTATCAGGGTGTCGAATTCAGCACGAAAGGCGCTCCGGTGCATCATCTGAATCCGGAACGGCCCTTGCCTCCCGGAGTCCAGCGGCAAACGCTGGATCTGCTCGCAAAGCTCAACAAGCAGCACATGCAGGAGCATCCGTTCGAATCCGACCTCGATGCTCGAATTCAGAACTTCGAACTCGCGGCAAGAATGCAGCTTGCCGCAACCGACGTTCTGGACATGAGCAAGGAAACCGAAGCGACCAGGAAGCTCTATGGTCTCGATAATCCGCTGACGGCAAGCTACGGTACGCGATGTCTCATGGCGAGGCGGCTCGTCGAGGCGGGTGTCCGCTTCGTCCAGGTCACGACCAGCCCGGGCCAGCCTTGGGACACTCACAACAAGAGCAAGCCGGGAATCCAGAAGATCGCGATGGAAACGGATCAAGGCGCTGCGGCTTTGGTGAAGGACCTGAAGAGCCGCGGATTACTCGACACCACGATCGTCATGTGGGCTGGCGAGTTTGGACGGCTTCCAACGACGCAGAATGGCGACGGCCGCGACCACAACCGCAACGCGTTCACAATCTGGTTTGCCGGAGGAGGCTTCAAGAAAGGTCTCATCTACGGACAGACGGACGATTTCGGATATAAGTCCGTAGTCGATCGTGTCGGCGTTCCGGATCTGACCGCCACCATACTTCACCAGATGGGCATCGATCACAAGCGTGTCCAGTATCCGAATGGTGGACGTATGGAGACGCCCTCGGACGTGACGGTGACCGGCGCCAAGATCGTCGCCGGCATCTTGGACAATCCGCCCAAGGCATCGTAGGCTCTATGCGCGCGTTCCTTTTATGTGCCCTGGCGCTTCCTGCGGTTGCGCAAACGACGCTGACGTTTGAGAAGGATATCCTTCCCGTCGTTACCCAGTATTGCTTCACGTGCCACGGGCAAAGTTCGCCCCAGCTAGGCTTGGATCTTCGGACCGCTGCGTCGACTCTGCGCGGCAGCCACAATGGTCCCGTGATCGTCAAAGGCGATCCGGAAAAGAGTCTCCTCTATCAAAAGATCTCGACCAAGGCGATGCCGCCTCCGGCCTTTAAGCAGACCATGCCGGAGCCGCAGATCGAGATCATCAAGCGGTGGATCGCCGAAGGCGCGCCGTCCGACAAGCCAACGGGCGCGAGCAAGGAAGTTCTCGTACAACGAGCGGCCTTCGACAAGGAAATCATGCCGCTATTCACCGCCCGCTGCGTCCAGTGTCATGGCGCTGGAAAGCCAATGGGTGGATTGGATCTGCGCTCCTTGTCGGCGCTCCTCAAGGGTGGCGTCAATGGCGCCGTCGTACTCGAAGGCTTTTCGGAGAAGAGCCTTCTCGTTCGCAAAGTCGCCAGCAGGAATATGCCGCCTGCAGGCGCGGGTGAACCACTCAGCGAAGACCAAATCCAGGCGATTCGGAAATGGGTCGACAAAGGACAATTCGTCGATCACGCCGAGTCTCACGAATCCACAGAGCGCGAGTTCACAAAAGCAGAGGCGCCGGACATCAGCGCCAAAGACCGCGAGTTCTGGTCTTTCCGCAAACCGGTCGCCGCACCGGTTCCGCGAGTGAAAGCGGCAAAGCGCGTCCGAACCCCGATCGACGCATTCGTGCTGAGCAAGCTCGAATCCAAAGAACTGACAATGGCGCCGGACGCATCGGCGAAAACGCTCCTGCGTCGCGCATACTTTGACCTTCATCGGGATACCGCCGACACCGGAGGAAGCCGCCGCCTTCCTCAACGATACGAAGCCGGGAGCGTACGAACGGCTGATTGATCGTCTTCTCGCATCGCCGCAGTATGGCGAGCGCTGGGGACGGCATTGGCTGGATGCCGCTGGTTACGTCGACACTCAGGCGAAGGACTTCGAAGCGATCAAGCCCGATATCGCGCAGGGGATGTGGCACTACCGCGACTACGTCATTAAATCGACCAACGACGATAAGCCTTGGAACCGCTTTCTCACGGAACAAGTCGCCGGCGATGAGTTGGTAGATTGGCGAAACGCCGACAAAGTACACGCCGGAAACAGTCGAGCTGCTGACGGCCACAGGCTATCTCCGCAACGTCCTCGATATCACCGACGACGACATCACCAACCTGCCCGTGGAACGCTACGAAGCGCTCTTCAAAATGATGGAGAAGGTCTCCAGCAGCACGATGGGACTGACGATGGCATGCGCGCGCTGCCACACGCATAAGTTCGATCCCATACCGCAGCGTGACTATTACCGGATGTTGGCGCTATTCACGAACGCCCTGAATCCCACGAGTTGGATTCCGCCGAAGAATCGTATCCAACCCACCGTCAGCAAGTCGGAGCAGGAAGAGATCGAGCGTCATAACAAGGAAGTCGACCGCGCTCTCGCAGACCTGAAGGAGCAATTAGCCAAGGTCCGCGGACCCTACGAACAGCAGATTCTCGACGAGAAGCTCAAAGCGCTCCCGGAAGGGATTCGAGAGGACGTACGAATCACTTTGGCGACTGCGGAAGACAAACGCGACGAAGTGCAGAAATACCTTGCGCGTAAGTTTGCCAAGCAGCTTGCCATTGACGATGCGGAAGTCCGAAAGGTTCTGAAAGAAAGTGACGTCCCGGCAGTCGACCGCTTGGAGACTCAGATCAAGACTTGGACCGGCTATAAGAAAAAGCTCGACGTTGTGCAGGCTGTCTGGGATGTCGGCGAACCACCTTCGATGCGGCTGCTGCAGCGCGGCAGCGCCGAATCGCCCGGACCCAAAGTGCAGCCCGGATTCCTGACTGTTACCACTGCTCCGGACAAGCTAAATGCAATTCGCCCCGCTGAAACGCAGGGCAAAACCAGCGGCATGCGCTTAGCCTTCGGTGATTGGCTGGCGAGCCGTGATAATCCGCTGACGGCTAGAGTTATTGTCAACCGGATCTGGCAGCACCACTTCGGCAAAGGCATTGTCGAGACTCCCGATAACTTCGGCAAGATGGGAGCCGCGCCTTCGAACCAGGAACTGCTCGATTGGCTCGCGGTGGACTTCATGGACAACGGGTGGAAGGCCAAGCGGCTCCACAAGATGATCATGATGTCGTCGGTCTACCGGCAATCTTCGCAGCAACAAGGCGACCAGTTCGCAGCGGCGAGAAAGACCGATCCCGAGAACAAGTTGCTGTGGCGAATGAACCTCCGGCGGCTCGAGGCGGAAGCGCTTCGAGACTCTATACTCGGCGCGTCCGGCAAATTGGACTTGACGATGGGCGGCCCTCCCGTTCTCTTGCAGATGCGGCCTGATGGCTTGGAAACGGTGTCTCCCAAGGAGACCTCATCGAATCAGAACCGCCGCAGTGTCTACCTGCTCGCGCGGCGCACGTATCCGCTCACGATGTTGGGACTGTTTGATTTTCCCATCATCGACACCAACTGCACTCGCCGCGTGCCATCCTCGACTCCGCTGCAAGCGCTGACGCTGATGAACGACGGATTCGTCGTGAAGAGCGCCGAACAGATGGCCGAGCGTGCCGTAAAGCTTGCCGGAGAGAGCGCGCCGGCCAGCCAAAAGATTGAAGCTCTTTATTCGATCGCCTTGCTTCGCAAGCCGACCGATGTCGAGATCGTTGCGTGCGAAGATCATCTGAAGAAGCAGCACGATCTCTTTACACGAGCGAACCTCAATCCGAACGAGGCGGATCGAAAAGCCTTCGATACACTCAGCCAGGCGCTGCTGAGTTCCAACGAGTTTCTCTACATCGACTAACAAGGCGGGCCTGAACATTCAGATTTTCCCGAACGTTTATCAAATCAGGTCCGGCATCTCCGATCGCAACCTGTTCCAATATGTCTTCGTAGGAGATAACATTCTCCTGCTGGACACCGGGGAATCGGACACGCCCGAGGCGGTGATCGCTCCTTATTTCAAGGAGCACAACCTCTCTTTGGATCGTCTGACGATGGCGGTGAACACGCACGCAGATGCCGATCATCACGGTGGCAACGGCACGCTCAGCAAACTTGCGCCTCAAGCCCTATTGGCGTGCGGTGACGCCGACCGCGAAGTGATCGAGAATCCCGACCGGCTCTTTGCCGCTCGCTACAACCAGTGGATTCCCGAGCATGGTTACGGACTCGGGATGTTTCCCGAAGCGGCAACCTGGGTCCGCCGGATGACCGGAGAACCGCGACGCATCGATCTCACGCTGCAAGGCGGCGAGTCCCTGGCAGTCTCGGACAAGCACGCCGTGCGCGTGCTGCATGTGCCGGGTCACAGCAATGGGCACCTTGCCTTCTATGATTCGCTGAATCGCGCCGTCTACGTGGGGGATGCGCTGCACGGGATGAATTGTCCATCCGCGACGGGTAAGCCTTCGCTACCGCCGGCGTACTTTTCCGTGCTCGCCTATCTCGCCACGATTCAGTTGATCGAATCCCTGGACATCGACTGGATCTATTCAGGACACTGGCCTGCGTATCACTTGGGAGACACGAAGGTCTTTCTCGGAGAGTGCCGCCGGTTCGTACGAATGGCGGAGGATCAGGTTCGCCTTGCTCTCAACCGGAGTAAGAACGGTCTGACGCTCGGCGAATGTATTGCCGAGTGCGGTCCTCGACTCGGCGATTGGCCGGAGAACAATCGCTGGCTGCTCATGTATCCTTTTCATGGACACCTCAGCCTGATGGAGTCGAATGGCGAAGTCGAACGCGTTACCGGTGAAGGCCATGTACGCTGGAGGCTGAAGTAGCGACATGGAAAGGTTCAAGGGCAAACGAGTCCTGGTGACAGGAGCCGGAACGGGAATCGGTCGTGAGATCGCACTCGAGTTCGCGCCGGCAAGGCGCCGACGTTGCGCTTCACTATTCCCACGATGACGATGATGGACGTTCAGCCCTCCATGAGATTCAATCGATGGGTCGAAAGGCAGCGACCTTCAAAGCGAATTTCGAAGACCTGAGCCAAGTTCACGCACTCGCGGATCAGGCGATGACGTTCTTGGACGGTCTCGACTGCCTCGTGAACAATGCCGGCATTACGTTCAACAAACCGTTCTTGAAAGTGACGCCGGACCAATACGAGACGCTCTTTCACGTGAACCTTCGGGCGCAGTTCTTCCTGACCCAACGCGCAGCGGCCCACATGATCGATCACGGCGGCGGCGCTGTTGTGAACCTCGCCTCGATTCATGGATTGCAGGCCGCTCCCGAGCACACGATCTATGCGGCGACGAAAGGCGCTGTCATCGCCTTCACCCGCACCGTCGGCGTCGAGCTCGCCCACAAGGGAGTTCGCGTCAACGCTGTCGCGCCGGGTTGGGTTATGGTTGAGGGTCACAAGAAGATCTTTCCGGGCTACACGGAGGAAGGCGCGTTGGAGGATGCGAAGAACAAGGTTCCCCTCGGCCGCCCGGGTTTCCCGAACGATATCGCAAAGCTCGTCACGTTCCTCTGTTCCGATGACGCCGCTTTCATCGTCGGACAAACGATCGTGGCGGATGGTGGAACGACATCGCTCATGTCACTGATCTCGGACTTCCGGAATGAATCATCCGCCCGATGCGGATTGGGCTATGTCAATGGAGCCTGAAAGCAGGCTGTCGCAACTTCAGTCTGTCCTCGCCGAGCGTGGGTAAGGAGACGATACTCTACGAATCGCCGGATGGATCGCGAGTCTTGCAGCTTCTCCACGGCGGACGTATTCTTGGCCTCTTCGGTGGCGGTGACGATCGAAACTTCTATTGGACCCATCCAGCGCTCGAATCTTCGACGTCCGCTCACGACTTCTACGCGGGCAATGATTGGCACAACTCTGGTGGCGACCGAACATGGTTGTCGCCGGAGGTTGATATCTTCTTTCCGAAGTATCCGAATCTCGATCTGTCGACGTACTGGCAGCCGCGAGAACTTGATCCCGGCACCTACGCCCTGCAATCGAACCGCATGGTCAACGCCTTGTCTCTGACATTCTCGCGCTCCAAGCGGCAAGCGCACTTGGAGATTTCGAAATGGGTTGGACCGGCGCCGAACCCGCTCCGGTATGAGAAGGAGTGGCGTGGCGACAACACTCTTCAATACGCGGGATACACGCAGCACACTGCGCTTCGAGCGTTACGGCCAACCGAATCGATGATCGGGCTCTGGAATCTGGTCCAGATGCCTCACGGTGGCGAACTTGCAAGTTCCGACATTCGGTCGCGCCGAACTCAAGGTTTATATGGGAGAAATCGGAGAAGAGGACCTTTCGATCGCGGACGGTCTCTTCCGCTATCGCATGCGCGCGAAAGGCGAGCACAAGATAGGATTACGCGCAGCGGCGATGACAGGCCGAGTTGGGTATCTCTACGAGCGCGACGAGGAAGCCTCTCTGATTGTCCGGAACTTCTTCGTGAACCCATCGGGTGAATATGTCGACGTTCCTTGGCAAACGACAGAAGATTTCGGATATGCCGTGCAAGCGTGCAACGTCAACAGCCGGCTCGGCGCATTCAGTGAACTTGAATATCACGTGCCTGCGATTGGCGGACAAACCGGACTCGACTACTGCGAGGATGTCAGCCAGATATGGGCGTTTCGTGGGCCGACTTCGCGCGTCCAGCAGGCTGCCCGCCTGTTGCTGTCTTAACGAAGATCACGTCCGACATCTCCGGCTTGCTAAGACTGACAATCAGACCTTCTCGAAGAAGCTGACTTCCCTGCACGGTCGTCACTTCATTCTTTGCGTTCGTGATCGTGTATTGACTCGATGGTCGGACCGCATTCACCGGCAGCCGGATGGAGGACTGCGGACTGCCGCTCCGAAAACAGAGAATGACGGATTCCGAACCGTCCCGGTTCGCGAACTGCACAGCCTGCCATCCTTCCGGAGAGCCCGCTGGCAGGAAAGAGATGATACACATCTTCCTGCAAAAGATGACGGTACTTCTTGTAAACCGGAATGTTTCGCTTTGCCGCTTCCAACACCGGCTTTGAATACAGCGACACTCGTTCCGACAGCTTGCCAGTGAGCGTTCCGAATCCGAACAGCCCCATCATCCGGCTTCGATAGATCGAATCGAGAACATCCGGATCGGTCGTCTTGTCGATTTCGGGATCCTTTACGATCCACGCGCCGTTGTATGCATTCGGGAAAACGTAGCTGCCCGCCAACGCGTTCTGACGGACGTGCTTTGATGGAAAACTCGCATCGCTCAACCAGTTCGCGCGGATCGTGTCGATGAGTCCGTAGTCCATGCGGCTGCCGTATCCGCACTGCTCCAATACGAGATCCGGAAATTCCCGATGGAGATGGCGATAGACCTCGTACTGGCCGAGAAGCGCTTTATAGCTGCCATCCCCTGCCTGGTGTCCGTGATCGGGCCGGTTGCATTTGCCGGGGATACCCGGGATACCGGAGTTGTCCCACTTCAGCCAATCCAGGCGGAACTCTCGAACGAGTTTCGGAAGCGTCTCTTTCAAGAAACTGACGTAAGCCGTACAGCCCAGGCAAACCTGATGACAGGGACTCTCCCATTCTCGGATCGTGAGGATGCGATCCTTCCCATCGAGTTGCGCGACCCATTCACGCGGAACTGTCTTGCCGAGAAGGCGGCTATCGACGATGTTCGGGCCGATCCACAACCCGAATTTCATGCCTTTGGCGTGGACGGCATCAGAGATAGCCGCCAATCCACGAGGAAACTTCTCGCGATCCTCTTCGTAGTTGCCTAATCCGCATCCCCAATCGCCGGTTCCCTTCTTCGAAGAGCCTTTGTACCAGGAAGCGTCGATGTAAAACAGCTCAACGCCCAGATCGTGAGCGGCTTCAATCTCCGACAAGATGGCTTGTTCAACGCCGCTACTTTCGGTCCCCCAGATATCGTAGGCAACCCACGGCCAGTTCGCCAGCGTCTTCGGAGCAAGTGTCTTTAGATAGCGCTGTCCCAATCGAAACGCATTGTCCGGATCTCCTGCGCTCGACACCGAAGAAAACATGAGGCGCCGCGCAACGACTCTCCGGCAGCAACTGTGCTCTCGAAATCGCCCAGCACGATTTCGAGCAGCGTGACTCCTCCGGTCCTCTTCAATTGGTAACGCCAGCCACGCTCCCATTGAATCCCGGTAAGGAGCAGTTCCTTGGAGTCCATTGCCTCGAGTACGAGCAGACCACAGTACTTGGGAGAGTTCCAGCCGCCGCCCTCCAAGACCAACGTGTCGCCAACGGGCACACGTTGGACCATGTAGCTGTCCCGGCTTACGCAATGGACTTGGAGTGGTCCGAGATCGGAGCGCAACGGAATCTGAACGCAATTGAGTTCCGTTACCTTCGCCACCGGCTGTGCGGTTGCGTTGCGAAACTCCCCAAAGCACTCGAAGACCGGCAGATCCGCCGAGAGTCGAAAGCGCTGACTTTGGGAAAGTCCGGAGCCGGCATCGTAATCAATCTGGAATTCGCCGCGACTTATCTGCTTCGAGGCTGCGACCTTCTGATCGGCAGCGCCCGGCTTGCCGGCCGCCACCCAGTTGAATCCGGCGCCACGGTTTCGAAGCGACGTAAACTGCAGTTGCTCCCCGGTTCGCGCTTGGACAGAGAGTTCAATGCCGGCGTTGCCAAGATTCAGTTTGCGTGTGGCGCCGGCTGCCTCTATTTTTCCGATTCCAGCAATTCCGCAAGCGCCCAGAACAAATTCACGACGCCTTGTCCGCATCAAAAATACAGGTGCAACCCAATCTGCTGACGCCGCATGTTCTGCTGAACGCTGGTGATGTGAGCCGCCACACTTGCCGGCGCGTCAATCTGTGTGTTCGGATTCCCGGGATTGTTGTGATTGAACGCATTGAAGACCTGCCAGCGCAGGAAGAGGCGGACCTGTTCTGTGAACTGGAAGCTCTTATCCAACGACAGGTCGGCGACCCACCATCCTGGCCCGGTGAGTACGCCAAGCCCGGAGTTGCCGAATCGATATGCCGGCGGAATTGCGAACGCTTTCACGTCGAACCATGCCTGAGTCGACGGATTGTCGATAGCGCCGCTGCCGATCCGGTCCGGCACCTGGCTGTAGTTGTCGACGTTTAACGTGTTGGCAATCATGGTTGGGCTCAGAGGAACTCCGTCCTGAATCTGTGTGATGCCATTGAACTGCCAACCAGCGACTAAAGCGCGCACCACTCCGGTCGCATTCTTTGCAAGCGCTTTCCCTGGTCCGAAGGGCAGTTCCCAAACGTGGCTGATTGTCAACCATTTCGACGGTCCGCTCAGGTTTGGATACATGCCGCGATCAAAGGGATTTTGGTAGGTGTCCACTATTGTTTTCTGCCAGGTGAACGAGGTCATCAATTGATACCCCGACGAGAAGCGTTTCTCGAGACGCGCTTGCAGGGAGTTAAAGCTCGAGTTCCCTTCGTTTGCTCGCATATTGATGCTCTGATTGAACCCGTAGCGAGCGCCGTAAGGCTTGCGGGGAGTCAATGCTCCTGGACCTGGGAGGGCGGGGTTGACTTCATGGGCGCGGAACAGATGCCGGCCGAGACCGCCGACCCATCCGACTTCAGCGCTCCATGTCGAACCCAACTGCCGCTGCAGGGTTACGTTGTAAGCATCTTGCGACGTGACTTTGTCGTCGAAGGGCCTTCCAAAGATCATCTGACCCGGAGGAACGGGAAGAATGCCATTGCTTGGAATCTGACACATTCTGGACCGGAGGAGGTCCCTGAGACAGCGAGAAAATCCTGGCGTAGTTCGTCGTTGAATTGATCGCCTGATTGTTGCCGATCGGCCACTGACAGCAATAGGTGCCAAAGTTCGCCCCGCCGGCGTTTATCGCATAGCTTCGTCCATAGCCAGCGCGTAAAACGGTCTTCGGATCAATCGTGAATGCCAAGCCAAAACGAGGCGCGAAGTTGTTGAATCGGGGTTCGACACCTGCGTACTTGTTGATATCCCCCAAGCTTGCCAGAACCATGTTGCCTGTTGCAAAGTCGAAGTTGGCTTCCCGTCCCTGGTCGGCCGAATAGGTTGGAGAATAGTACTCCCATCGCATACCGAGGTTCAGAGACAGTCTCGAATTGACACGCCATTGATCCTGAAAATACAGCCCATGCCGATCCTGATACTCGATAGGCAGTTCGATGTAGGTTCCACGAGTGTAGCTGTTGGAATGACCGAGCAAGAACGAAGCGAATCCAATCCCGTTAACACCCGGAACATCAGCGCTTGCAGTACCGAAACGGCTGAAATTGAATGAACCTCGGAAAGACTTGTCAATTCGCCGCAGGCTGGCGCGCGGGCGCAGGTCGGCGCCCCACTTCATCGTGTGCGATCCACTCGTGTAAGACCAGTTAGTCGCGTATTGGAACGTTTGCTCCAACTGATAGAAGTTAGCGAAGGGATTTCCAATGTAGAAGCTTGTGATCGGGCCCGTCGAAGTTCATCTGTGGCAAACCGTCGGTGAACGGATCGTTGCCTTTGTTGATACCAGGTATTCCGATGTCCGTTGCCGTGCTGAGTCCGACGTCGGTCTGGGCAAGATTACTCCGAAATCGAGAAAACCCGAATCGCCCTTCGGCGATCAGGTTCGGTTTGATTATACGGGTGAAGGTGACGGAAAGGTTCTGAGTGCGAGTTCCCCCAACTTCCGCCTGCGGTCCAAATCCAGTGCCACCCAAAACGTTACCGAAAATCGGGGGCGCATTGTAAACGGAACGCAAAAATGTGTACCGGCCGAACAAGCGCGTCTTCTCGTTGATGTTGTAGTCGATACGTCCATCCGCCGCATCCGTATCGGAGATGAACGAACCGGACTTGGTGTAGTTGCGGGAGAAGAGCGTTGGATCGGGCGTATTCGGATCGGGTAGCATCGCCACGAGTTTTTGGGTTACGGGATCCATTCGCCCGGGCGGGATTACGTTGTTTGCAAACTGTGTTCGTCCACGCCCGTCTGCGTCGCCGGTGAGAGGATCGAAGATCGGATAGATTGATGCCACGGAACTGAAGTCGCCGCGCTTCATCTCAGGCGTTGGAAGCCCCATCACAATCGTTGATCCGTTGCGCGAGCGTAGTCCCTGATAGTCGCCGAAAAAGAACAGCTTGTCTCTGACGATAGGACCACCGAAGCTTCCGCCGAACTGATTCCACCGCCATGGAGCAACGTTCGAAGTGGATTGTGTCCAAGGGTTTCTGGCGAAGAACTTGTCATTCTGCATGTACTCGAAGGCGGATCCGTGAAAGCTATTGGTCCCCGACTTCGTCGATGCCTGAAAGAGCGCTCCCGCTACCTGACCGAATTCGGCGTCATAGCTGTTGGTAGTTATCTTCATCTCCTGGAGCGAATCGATTGCGGGATTAACCATTGCGACGCCTTGAATGGTCTCCTGATTGTCGATGCCATCCAACTGATGGTAGTTGTTTCCTCCACCCATTCCGTTGACGAAGCCGTTCGTATCGCCGCTCGGATTCTCGCCGATAAAGGCTGCTCCGCCTCGGACTGCGCCGGGCAGCGTGGCAACCAACTGACTGACGTTTCGATTCAACACAGGAAGCTGGTTCAGCGTTCTCCCGTCGATGACGCCACTCACGTCCGCCTTCTCAGTTTTCAGCAATGCCGCATCGGCGGAGACAGTGACGGACTCGGAGATGCTTCCGAGTTCGAGTTGACAATCGATACGAACGATCGAGTTGAGATTGACAGTGACCTGTTGCACTCGGAATTGTTTGAATCCCTTCGCCTCCGCGACAACCGAGTATGTGCCCGGAATTAGGTTCGGAACGGAGTAGTAGCCGGTTTCTGTTGTCGTGACCTGCGTCGAAACACTCGTTCCCTGGTTTGTAATTGTGACGTTTGCGCCAGCGACGCTTGAACCAGATCCGTCAGTGACCAAACCTGTAATTGAGCCCGACACGGCCTGAGCATGTGCAATCTGAGCCGCTAACCCGACGAAGACGAGAGCGGCGACAATCTTCATGGATCTCATACAAGTCTCCCCTGCATCAAATGAGGCCAAGGATACGTTATAGCGTTCTGACGAAATTGTCAACAATATTGATGACGAACAGTTGACAAAGATCGACTGCGCGGACGATAGTGTTTCAGTCAGGCAAAGTATGGTTTTTCGTCCCGGCCTTCTCGTACCCGTTCTTCTACTAGGCGCCCCGGCAGAAAAGCTGAATTACTTTCAACCGTCCGGGCTTTCCGGATCGATTGCAGACGTTCGCGTTCAACCGGCGAGCGGTACGGCGCGTCTGCCTTCATCGTTTCGCTCTCCCGACATCAACCTGCGAGACATGAGCGCATGGTCGTTACGCCATCTGAACCTGAATCCGCGGCCGGAGCTGAACTATGAGCCGGTCTTCTTTATACGACCACTTCACTCTCCGGTTGCTCCCACAGGACACGACGCTATCGTGCCCGGAGACACGGACGCGCGAATGGATTGGGAGTATCCGAATATGCGGGAGATCCTGGGACTGAATCAGCCCGGCAGCGTGGAGAAAGGCTTGCACGCTCGTGTACTTGGCTATTTAAGGAACGATGGACTTGCCTGGGTTCCTCCTGGGCACTATATGGAGGGCGATGTTTACGCCGGCAAGAAGGTAGATCCGAAAGCTGTCGCCAGCACCTGGGCAAGCTGTAAGATTCTGCGAAGTCTATCGGAACGTTATAAGCGCACACCTCGCAACGAAGACCGCGTAAAGGCTCGAAGCATTTTTGTCGCTTTACGGAAGCTTGCTGATTGGGATAGCGGCCGGGCCTATTATCCCGCAGGCTCGGGAGCATGGCTCGACGGAAAGTGGGTCAAGCCGCAGTTGCCGACAGCGGTGCTTGAACCAGTGGTCAGTTACTGGGAAGCGACGAAGGACGGTGAAGCGCTGCAGTTTGCGCGCGCTGTCGCCGAGGGCTTACTGGCAGACGCGGAGTTGCTTCCACCCGCCAACTCGCGCATTCTGCCATCGGGCGAATTTCACGGTCACATGCACTCTACGATGCACGGCGTTTGGGGAGTTGCCCATCTAGGCGCTGTTTTGCAAGAGACGCGATATACCGCGTGGGCGAAACGCGTGTACGATTATGCGAGTGGTTTCGGGCCCGGAACAGGATGGATACAAGCAGCGCTCTGGAATGAGCCGGTCCGCGAGCTTTCCGAAACCTGCGCAACCTCCGACATGGTATCGGTCGCTTCCTGGATTGCTCAGGGAGGATTCCCGGAATACTGGGACCATGTCGAACGAGCGCTTCGCAATTACCTTCGGCCGCAACAGTTTTTCGTAACCGCGGAGTACGAGGCCCTCTATCGCAAAATCAATGCGGATAAGCCGGCAAAGGAAATCGAGGCAGGCTTATCGAGAATGCGCGAACTGCAAGGAGCCGTACTTGGCGGACCAGGCCCAAACGATTGGATAAACTGGATCGCATCCGAAAAACAATGCGGCCCGTATGCTACGCCATACGGTTGCATGTCGATGTTCGGGTGTTGTGCACCGGAAGGCATGCGCGCTTTGCATACGGTGTGGTCCGGAATCGTGAAGGAGAAACCTGGTCAGGTTTACGTGAACATGACCTTGAATCGGAAGAGCTCCGCGGCTGAAGTCATTTCCAGTTTGCCGGATCAGGGCCGAATGGATGTAATCGCGCGAAAGGCAGGAACTTATTACCTTCGGCCACCCGCGTGGGCGCCTCGGGACGCGGTTCGAGTTGCACGCTCCGCGATTGAGGCGAAGGCGGATTGGTCGGGCGAGGGTTTAGCCTACCTGCGGTTTGCGAACGTCAGGCGGGGAGAGGTTTTGACTCTCTCGTACCCGCTTGTCGATTTCCGGCAGACGTGGGGCAATTGGCCATCGCGTCCTGAGCTTAAGCTGACGATCTCCTGGCGAGGGAACTCCGTCACCGATATGGAGCCACGCGGCAAAGGTTTGCCGATCAATTTCTCGCAGCTTCCTCCGATCCCCGCTATTCCGGAATGACGAACACAGTCTTCGAGAAAGACGCAATTGGGGCGCGAGCCATTCGGCCGCGTCCGGGCGCGCGTTCTTCCCTTCTTCTGCGTTCTTTACATCATTGCTTACATTGATCGCGCAAACGTCGCCTTCGCCAAGCTTTCCATGTCCGCCGACCTTAAGTTCTCGGAGGAAGTATTCGGCTTAGGAGCGGGAATATTCTTCATCGGCTATCTCGTCCTGGAGATCCCCGGAGCGTTGATTATGGAGCGTTGGAGCGCCCGTATCTGGATTGCCCGCATCCTCGTGAGTTGGGGTATAGTCACTGTTCTGCTCGGGTTCATTCATACCGCTCGAGAGTTCTACCTGCTTCGGCTGCTTCTAGGCTTTGCGGAGGCAGGCTTCTTTCCCGGACTGATTGTCTATCTGAGCCGATGGTTCCCGTGGAAAGAAAGAGCCCGGGCAATGGGAGCATTCATTCTTGCGGTTCCCGTTTCGTTCGTCATAAGCGCTCCCTTGTCGGCGCTATTTCTGAAACTTAACTGGTTCGGATTGGAAGGCTGGCGTTGGATGTTCATCCTGGAAGGAATCCCTGCGATCGTGGCAGGATTCATTACGCTCCGCTATGTTACGGACCATCCGAAAGATGCTCATTGGATGCCGGACGACGAACGCGAGTGGCTACTGAGCCAATTGAAGGAGGAGAAGGAGTGGAAAGCATCGCTTGGCAAGACGAGCATTCTGCAAGTCTTCCGGCAACGGAACGTGTTGATTCTATCGCTGCTCCTGTGCGCGGTTGTGATGGCTAGTTACGGCTTCATCCTGTGGCTTCCGCAGACGATTCAGAAGTTATTTCACGTGGACAATTCTGTCTCGAACCTTCTTGTGATTCCGGCTTTCGTCGCGGCGATGGGCGTGGTCTGGTATGCAGGGAGGTCTTCGGACCGCAAGCAGGAGCGCCGTTTCCATACCGCGGTTCCGCTGGCTCTGGCAGGAGTCTTCTTTGCGCTTTCCACGATAAGCGGACAAGGTCCACTCCTGACGCTCTTGTGGCTGTATCTAACGGGCTCCATGCTGTGGGGATGGACGCCGTCATTTTGGGTCCTCCCTTCGACAACGCTCGACGCTTCTGCTGCTGCGGCTTCGATCGGCATGATCAATATGGTCGGGAATCTGGGCGGATTCATCGGACCGTACTTGATCGGATTCCTTTTGACGCGGGGATATTCGTATTCTCTGGCGGCTCAGTTGATGGCTGCAGGCTTTATCGGCGCTGCTGTGTTGACATTTGCTTTGAAAATTGCCGATCCTGCTCCATCAGGCGTTAATCGAAGCAAGTAATCCCATCGCAACGACGAGGCATGCTACGCCGGCCCACATCCATGTCATGGCTCTACGGCTACTGCGCTTCCATTCGCCGGTGGCAACTCCGGCGATGGTGCTTGCAATCACCACGGCGGAAAGGAACAGCGGCCATGCAATTACGGGCCCCAGGTCTCCGAGTTTTACGGAGGCAAGGCTGTAGCACATGATACTTCCGAACCACAATAGACCCATTAGCGCCGGCGTGAGCCAGTAATACCACCGGGCCGCCCGAATCAATTCCGCAGATGTACCTTTCTTTCTCATGAGAAAGAGGCAGTAGATGACGCCGGGAATCGCGCCGGCGTACAGGCAGGGCAGCCAGACTGCGTTGGACATCATGGCTTCGCTTGCGCCCAGGCTCTGCGCATTTCGCTGAATCGGGGCTCCAAGCGCCAGGCCCGAGTTCAACATGGAGCCCAATATCCCGGACAAGAACGCCAGAACGGCTCCCCTCAAAAATCGTGAAGGCGCCCGTACGGCGCCGGTAGCTTGTTCCTTTTCCCGTTGGCGCCCCGCAATTCCACAGATGCCGACTCCGACCAATATGATCGAAATACCTGAGAGGATCATCAGGCCACGACTAGTGGCGAGTTCGCCGGAGTGCTGACTCACCAGGGGAATCAGCGCACCCGATGCGGCTGACGTTCCCAGCGAAACGGCGAAAGTGATGGCGACCCCTACTGTATCGACGGCGCGTCCGAAGAACACTAACGAGACTCCCCAAAGGGCTCCACAGAGCGCCATACCCAAGAGCAGTGATAATGGCACGCCGCGGTATGCCTCTGTCAACTGTGGAATTGTGAAGGCCGATAGAACAGTGGGAACCACAGAGACGCCCAGCACAGTAAAGACCAGCCAGGAATGTTCCCAATCCCATCGTTTATTCCATTTCATCGGCAGCGTGTAAACGGCGTTAATGACGGCAGCGATTAATAGCAATTGGATAGCCTGGGAGATGGCAGAGTTCACGCTTTTAATTTCCTAGTGTTGAATCGTCAGGCTTGTTAACAATATTGATGACAGTAACACAAAACTCTCCTATACTGATGGTTCGTAGACGATGCCGCCGATCAACGGGAAATTCAGTAAAATCTTCGATCTGACCGATCGTGTCGCGCTGATAACTGGAGGCTCGGTAGGTTTCGGCAAGGTGATCTCTTCAGGGCTTGCTGAGTACGGATGTAGCGTCGCGGTGGCAGACTTGAGCATTGAAAATGCCCGAGCTGTCGCATCCGAAGTCGCCTCGACGGGTCGGCGTGCGCTCGGAATCGCAGTCGACGTTAGTAAGCCTGATGATGTGAAACAAATGGTGGCGACGACCGTCGCGGAATTCGGTACAGTCGATATTCTGATAAATTGCGCAGGGGTTTCACAACATGATCCTGCGGAACTAACTCCTCTGGAGACTTGGGACCGCGTCCTCGACATCAATCTGCGAGGCACCTTCCTGGCGTGTCAGGCCGCGGCACAAATAATGCTCAAGAATAAAAGGGGCGTGATCATCAACTTTTCTTCCATTGCAGGATCTGTTGGCATGGGACGTGGAGCGAACGCATACTGCGCGAGCAAGGGCGGTGTCGATACTCTCACAAAACAATTGGCGCTTGAATGGGCGACGCGCGGCATACGTGTGAACGCAATTGCGCCTTGCCAATTCATGACCCCGGGCCTGAAGGAAGTGATGGCGAATCCGCAGTTCGATCCGGAACGATTGATGCAAACGTGGATCACTAATATTCCGCTTGGACGAGTCGGCCAACCGGAAGAGATTTTTGGCGCGGTTTTGTTTCTGGCATCAGATGCGTCCTCGATGGTTACGGGAACGGTGCTGAATGTCGATGGAGGATACCTGGCTCGATGACCGGACTCGGTGTAGCGCTCAAGAAGGCCGTTCAAATCGGAATTGTCGTACCAAACCTGGAGCAATCCACTCGCCTTTTGACTGAACTCTTCGGTATGGGTCCATTCAAGTTTATCGAATGGCCCAATCGTCCTGACTCCAAATACTGGTTTCGCGATCGCGAAGAGAACATCAAGATCCGGCAGGGATTTGTTCAGGCAGGCGATCTGGAACTGGAATTAATTCAGCCGGTTGAAGGCGAGCAGAATGCTTATCGTCAATTTCTCAATGAACATGGGGGAGGCATCCATCATGTGCTCTTCGAGGTCGATGATATGGATTCCATCATCACTGGGCTCAAGCCTCAAGGAGTAAGCGTGCTTCAGGCAGGCACCGGGATTCGGCCCGGCACCCGTTGGGTTCTGCTCGACACTTTCGACCTTGTAGGCTTTCTGATTGAACTGCGCCAAAAAGCGCCCGGCTGTGACGGAACGTCCATTCCGGACACAGCCGTGTAGGCTGCTCGAATGGCGCTGGAGGAGACATGCAAAAAGCAGCGACCGTAAATGCGGACGTCAAGCTTGTTTTAGACCTTTATAAGGAAATGCTCGAACTGCGAGAGTTTGAGCTGAAAGTCCAGGAACTCTACCGCAACGCGAAGCTTCCGGGATTCGTGCACTTGTATGTCGGCGAGGAAGCCGTAGCCGTTGGTGTTTCCGCCCATTTGAAAGAAGACGACATCGTTTTCAGCACGCATCGCGGTCATGGACACGCCCTCGCGAAGGGCGTTACGGGTCGCGAGGTGATGGCGGAACTTTATGGCAAGGTAACGGGATGCTCGGGCGGCAGAGGTGGAAGCATGCACATGTATGCCCCTGAGTATGGCTTCATGGGCACGAACGGTGTTGTCGGCGGCGGCATACCGCTTGCGACCGGCGCAGGACTGAGCGCACAGCTTCGCAAGAGTGGGCAAGTGACAGTCTGTTATTTCGGCGATGGCGCTGTCAACAGCGGGTCGTTCCATGAAAGCCTGAACTTCGGGGCGGTTTGGAATCTCCCGGTCGTCTACGTTTGCGAGAACAACTCGTTTGCTACAGAAATGGCTTTTTCGCGCGCCACCAAGAATACGAGTGTCGCCAGCCGCGGCGACGCTTATGGAATGCCTGCCGCTGCAGTAGACGGCAATGATGTCTTGGCAGTTCATGAAGCAGCGGGAACTGCGATTGCGCAGGCGCGATCCGGCGGCGGACCGACACTGCTCGAGTGCAAGACTTATCGCATTGTCGGTCACCATGAAGGCGACCCCGGCACTGACTATCGGACACGAGAAGAAGTAGAAACCTGGAAGAAGAAATGCCCTCTCGCCTTCCTGCGACAGCGAGCCCTGGAATCGCAATGGGCGACGGTAGGCGATTTTGAAAAGATCGCGCAGGACGTGGATGCTTGGCTTATGGACGCTGTCGAGTTCTCTCAAGTCAGCCCGAACCCGGACCCATCGACGGTGATGGACCACGTGTTCTGCACCGAGGAGGAACGGTGATAGCCACCGAGTTGAAGAAGACAACTTATGTTGAAGCTGGTGTAGAAGCTTTGCGAGAGGAGATGGCTCGTGACGAGACCGTGTTCTACATCGGTCAAGGCATTGGGCCGCGCGGGGGAAACTTCGCTCAGACGCGCGGGCTCTGGAAGGAATTCGGCGATCATCGATTGCGCGATACGGGAATTTGCGAACTCGGCGCGACCGGAATTGCGATCGGAGCGGCAATGGCAGGCAGCAGACCCATTGTCGACGAAGTCTTCCTCGATTTCATCTTGGAGGCCATGACGCAGGTAATTCAGCAAGCAGCCAATGTTCACTACTCTTCAAACGGAAAGATTAAGGTTCCTGTGGTGATTCGGGGAGCTATGGGAGCAGTGAGGAACGCAGGATCCCATCATTCCCATGCCTTTTATGCCTGGTTTGCCCAAACTCCCGGATTGAAAGTGGTTGTTCCCTCAACGCCATACGACGTAAAGGGATTGCTCAAGACTGCCATTCGCGATGACGGACCCGTGCTCTTTATCGAACACAAGGCGCTGTACAACACAAAAGGTGAGATTCCGACAGAAGATTACATGATTCCTTTCGGTGAAGCGAGAATTCGGCGCGAAGGAACGGATCTGACCCTGATCGCCGTAGGAAAAATGGTCCAGCTCGCATTGGACGCGGCGGAAGTTTTGCAGCAACAAGGTATCTCGGCCGAAGTGATCGATCCGCGAACGATCGTTCCCTTAGATCGAAACGCAATTACAAAGTCGATTCGAAAAACGGGACGGGTTGCAGTGGTGGACGAGGCCCCCGCGAATTGCGGTTTTTCGGCCGAGGTCTTTGCCATTGCCTGCGAGGATTGCTTCGACGATTTGGATGGACCACCTCTGCGCATATGTTCCCTGCCTGCGCCCAACCCTTTTAGCCCCGTGCTCGAAGATCAAATGATCCCGAGTGTGGACCGGATTGTCTCCGAGATTCGCAGCGGATTTTTCGGAGCATAACGGATGTTGCAGGAAATCGTCATGCCTCAGCTCGGTCTCACGATGACCGAAGGCTCTGTCTCCAGCTGGCTAAAGAAGCCCGGCGAGAAAGTCCAGCGGGGTGAGATTCTCTTCCTCGTTCAAACCGACAAGGTCGAGATGGAAGTGGAATCTTTCGTGACGGGAATGGTCGACAGTATCTTGGTGGACCCGGAAGTCGTTGTGAAGGTAGGAACCGTGATCGCAACGGTGGAGGATGGCCGGCAAGCGACGATTAGCGCTCCCCCGCCGGCAGTTCAGCAAGCCGCGACATTGCCGGCGCAGCCTTTGCGGGAGGCGCTGGTAGGCTCGACAAAAAGCGCGCTCCAAACTGAAGCGCCGATTAGTCCCAGAGCACGAAAACTGGCCACTTCGCTGGGTATTGACTTTTCTCTCCTCAAGCCCTCCAAAGGCGATCGGATAACTGAAGACGATGTCCGGAGTTTCCACGAGAAGGGAGCCTCTGCGCCGAATCGCACAGTTATAGCGCAGCGGATGACATCGAGCTTTCAATCAGCTCCCCATTTCTATCTCACTGCTCATGTGGACGTGACGAATCTGGTGAAGCTACGGGATGCGACCGTCGGTGCTATCCAGGAATCGCATGGTGTAAAGATCACCTACACTGACTTCTTCGTTCGCGCTCTTGCCCTAGGACTCCGCGAGAAGCCCGGCGTGAACTCCTTCTGGCGATCGAATCAGGTGGAACAGTTCCCTTCTATCGACATTTCCCTGGCAGTCCAAACCTCAAACGGCCTGATCACGCCTGTGATAAGAGATGCAGACAAATTATCAGTCCCAGAACTGGCGAAACAACGATCTTCCTTGACGGATAAAGCTCGGGCTCGAAAATTGACCTTGAGTGAAATGGAGGGTGGCAGCGCTACGTTGTCCAATCTGGGCGCATACGGGATTGATGAGTTTCATCCGATTCTCAACCCTCCCCAGAGCATTATCCTCGCAACGGGTCGCATAGCAAAGCGACCAGTGGTTATCAATGATGATGTTCAGGCGCGGTCCACAGTTCATTTGACGCTTGCCGCAGACCATCGTGTTCTGGATGGCGTGGACGCGGCGGAGTTTCTGGATCAGATCCGCAATTTACTTGAAAATCCAGGTGGAACGTTGCTGTGAAATCCTTGCAGGGCGAACCACTACACATTCGAGGGTTGTGAACTCTTTTAGCTATCTTCATCCCACTGCCTCGTATAATGAGGACATTGTTGTTGACAAGATGAAGACTCCCTCTCGAAAAGCCAGTCCGGTTTCAACCAGCCAGAAAGTAGAAAATTTCATTCGAAGTGCGATCTACGAAGGGCGGCTGAAACCGCGTGAACGACTCATCGAGGATGACATCGCAAGGCAATTGGGATGCAGCCGGGGGCCATTACGAGAGGCGGTGCTGCGTCTTGAGCGCGATGGACTGATTGTGATCACGCCTCGTCGAGGCACCTTCATTCGTGATATCTCGCCGGAAGATGTGGAAGTGCTGTTCAGCATGAGGGGCAAGCTCGAGGGTTTGTGCGTCCGGTACATGCGTGAACAAATGACACCAGAGAAGCAACACACCCTGGAGAAGGCGCTACACGCAATGAAGGAAGCTGCCGATGCCGGAGACGAAGAACGGTTTTTGCAGTCTGATCTAAAGCTCCATCGAGCGATATGGAAGTTTTCGGGAAAACAGCAGCTGTATCAGACGCTCAACTTCGTGATGAACCCATTGTTCTTCATGATCGCGCGAGCATACTCCACGAAGTTGAACGCAGTTGACGTGGCATATGCAAGCCATGCGAAGTACGTTCAAACCATTTTGACGGTTCCGATATCACGGGTTGATCGCGAAGTCGAAAAATACTTCAGCGGAATCTACCGTGACCTCAATAAGATCGTGTTCCACAAACCGATGCCCTTCGTTCGCATGCTGGATGGACAGGATAGCGACGAGGCCGTCGGCGACTCTGCTTGATTGACCGCTAGAACGTAAAGTGGGCGCCCAATTGCTGGCGTCTCATTGGGTTTGAAAGACCTCGAATCAGACCGACCACTGATGTGTCAATCCCAGTGTTCGGATTCCCGAGGTTCGTACGATTCAGCGCATTGAACGCTTCCCAACGTAGTTCCAGCTTCTTTGTCTCTGTAAAGAAGATGGACTTTGACAGCGCCCAATCGGCAGTCATGAATCCCGGACCGCGAAGTATGTTCCGTCCCGACGTACCGAACTGATACAACCCGGGAACTGCGAACGCAGCTTTATCAAACCATCCGTCACGATTAGCATCCGAACGCGTTCCCACTCCGAGTCTGTCGGGGCGGAGCGTGCAGCAATCGGAGTTCAACGATGCCGTGTTGGACACAGTTGGTGTGAAGGGCGTGCCCGACATGAAGGACGTGACACCGGCAAACTGCCAGCCCGCTGTGAGATAGCGCACTGCGCTTTTACTCTTGAGAAACGCCTTGCCGGGTCCGAGCGGTAGGTCCCAGACGTGACCAACAGTAAAGATCAGAGCGCGATCGCTATCCTGTGGCGACCGGTCGAGATTGGTATTCCATGGATACATCGCATTATGACCGCCGAAGTCATAAGCACGGCTCCATGTGAGCGCCGTGGTGAAAGAGTATCCCTTTGAGTAACGCTTCTCCCCAGTTACCTGGAGGCCCTGATAGCCGGAACTGCCCTGATTACTCTGGTTCAACTCCTGAACGTTATAGCCCAAGGCGCCGTAACGGCGACGGGACTGAAACGAACCAGGACCAGGAAGAGCGGCATTGTAGTCGCGACGATAGAAAAGATGCCGCGCCGCGTTACCGACATAAGCAACCGTAACGCTGGAAGAACCAGTGAGTTGGCGCTGAATAGCGAAGTTCCACTGGTCAACGGAATTATCGGGATTGTAGCTGTCCGTTCCAAAGCCTGTCGAATCCAGGGGCGTAGGATACTGACCGGGATTGCCCGCGGCTTCCAGAATGTCGAATCCGGACACAAATGCCGGTGGGCCCTGGGAAAGCGTGAAGATCGGTGTATAAGGATCGTTCTGAACGATGGTCTGACGTGTCGCGTTCGGCCAATCATTTGTGATCGCGCCAAAGTTCGCGCCAGAGTAGCCGACCGTAAAGGTCCGCGCGAATCCTGCCCTTATGACGGTCTTCGAGTCAAGTTGATAGGCGATTCCGACTCGTGGTCCGAAATTTGCAAAGTTATTTTTGACGTTTGCTGTTGCAGTCGTATCTCCGTAGTTGCTGATAATCGTGTATACATTGTCGAAATTGAGGTTCGCGATGCCGCCGGGATCCCGAGAGGTAGGGTAACCAATAAAGTCCCACCGCAGCCCGAGATTCAACGTCAACTTACGCGTGACGCGCCAAGTGTCCTGGGCGTAGGCGGCAAAGCGATTCTGCGTCGCCAAGGGAAGGTTCCTTGAGTAGATATTGCGTGTGAATCCACCAGGAAGACCCAAAAGAAACGTCGCGGTGGACAGACCGGAACCGGCGACGCTTGGGCTCGAAGTAATACTCTGTGGAAACCCGGAGGCCGTGATGCCGCCGGCACCCCCGAAATTCCCTTGGGAGGCCGTATCGAGACGGTCGCGCCACGTCAGATTGAGATCCGAACCAAACTTGAAATTGTGGCTGCCTGTAGACCAAGTCACAATGGGGACAAAATTATAGGCGCCATAGTTGTCGACGGAATGAGCGTGGTAACTATTCCCGAAGCCAAAAGCCCCAACGGGACCGGCAATCGAGAATCCTGCTAAACCACCGCAATCGGCGCATGCGTCGTTAAGCCCTGGAATTCCTACCTCTGCCGAAGGCTGCGAGTCGCCATCGACAGCATTCCGAAACCATTCAATCATCGTCCAGCCAAATCTCATTTCGAATAAGAGATTCGCGCGAATCACCTTCGTATAATCGGCCGCCAAGCTGTTTTGGTTTCCATCCTCCACTTGGGAGCCGGTGTATATCGCCTTACCGAACGCAGGCACCGTAGTCAGTGAGTTCCCCTGTTGCCGTGTATACCGGGCAAAGAAGCGATTGTTCTCATTCAGGTTGTAGTCCGCCCGAATGGCGCCTACGTCCTGGTTGACCTGGACGGTTTGAGGCGCGATGAAGTTATTGTCGGTTCCCGCCTGGGTTGGAGCGGGTAGAAGCGCAAGTAGCTTCTGCGAGACCGGGCTAATCCTCGATTGAGGAACGATGTTTCCAGGGAATTGCGTGCGCCCGACTCCCGCGGGCCCTCCAGTGGCAGGATCGAAGACAGGGTTGTTGGCGAGGCTGCCAAAGTTACCTTCACGAAAAGGCTGAATCGGGACGGTCGTTAAGATGTTTCCTCCAGAGCGTATTTTGACTCCCTGATAGTGCCCGAAGAGAAAGAATTTGTTCTCAATGATTGGTCCGCCGATGGTACCGCCGTACTGGTTATAGACAAAGTGACCAGGACCTCTCGGTTCGGTGAAGGGATTTCGCGCAAAAAGAGCACTATTGCGGAGATAGGAATACCCGGTTCCATGCCAATCGTTGGTACCCGATTTCGTGGTCATTATCATGACGGCGCCGGACGCCTGGCCAAACTCGACGTCATAGCTGTTCGTATTGACCGACAATTCCTGCATCGCGTCGACCGCAGGCACAATCGGCGCTGAGCCACCCACGCCTTCGGTCTCGAGAACACCATCCAACAGATGCCCGTTGGTTGCGCCGGGATTGCCATTTACGGTCACACTGAAGTTCCCGGATCGTGAAGCAGTGGGATTTCCTTCCTGCCCTGGCCCCTGGATAACGCCGGGTTGCAGCCTCACCAAAGACAATGGATTGCGTCCGAGACTGGGGAGCGCATGCAGTTCCACTTGAGAGACAGTGCCACCGAGTGTTACCTTATCGCTCTTCAGAAGCTCAGCGGTTGCTTCGACTGAGATACTCTCGCGCACTTCACCGACTGCCAGCGCAAGGTCTATGCGCACAATCGATCCGATGGCTACGACGACATCGTTACGCACCGCTGTACGAAAGCCTTCCCTACTAACGGATACCCGGTAAGTGCCCGAGAGCAGGTTTGGTACTGAGTACAATCCGGCCTCATTGGTCGCTGCGGTATATTCAACGCCCGTCAATATATTGGTAACGGCGATTGTGGCCCCAGGCACAATCGCCCCGCCCGGGTCGGCTACCGAACCGGAAATGGTTCCGGATACTGCTTGTCCGTTGGCGCTGTCCGCAAATATGTGTACAGCGACTAACAGTACAGCCAAAAGTTGGAGCTTGAAATGATTACTAGGATTCATCATCATCGTTGTTCCCACCACATTCAGTCAGTTGATTGTTAACAATTTAGAAGACAATCTGAGGCTGAGCGGATGCTATCAAACCAGCTTACGATTGTCAACGATAAAGTTAACCTCTTTCTACTAGACAGGATGCGGCGACTCTACTCTCTGAGCAACTACCTGCTGTCCGTGGAACACGAGCCGAAATGCGCCGCTTCGGCGCGCTCTTGAGCAGCCCGGTCTTTGTTGCCGACTCTTTCAAAAACGCCGATCAAGGCACATCGAGATTTCATAGCGGTTGGCGCCAGTTTTAGTCCTGCTTCGAACTGCTCTGCGGCTTCGGCCCATCGCTTCTGCCGTTGCAATGCGATGCCGAAGTTATAGTGAATCTCGGGATTCTGCGGATTCTTCGACAGCGCTTTTTCGAATGCTTTGTTCGACTCAGCATAGCTGGACTGGGCAGCCATGGCAATACCCAGGTAGTGATTGGCTTCCGCCATTTCGGGATCTGCTGCCAGAGCCGAATGGAGCGCCTCGATGGCAGGCGCTACTTGTCCCTTTTGTAGAAAATCGATTGCTCGGTTCGTCTCGAAAATTGCGCGGGATCGTCGCTCGTTAAGAGCCGAGATTTCGCGCGAACGGCCAAACGTCTCGGAGGCGCCGCTTGCGTCCCCGGACCTGCGCTGGGCTGCTCCAAGGGCGGTAAGTGCTGACGGAGTCGGATTCAAATCTACTGCTTCCCGCAGCACCTGCCCCGCTTTGGGAGAATCTAACTTTGCCAAGGCAACCCCGTATTGGAGTTTGTATTCCGCATTCCGTGGGCTCAGTTGGGACGCTGCACCGTACTCGGCTGCTGCCTGCTCCATCTTTCCGGCCTGTGCAAGCGTCTCGGCAAGCTGAAAGTGCGCCCGAGCGAGGCTTGGGTCCAACTTCACTGCAAGCTGTAGTTCCTGCATAGCTTCGTCGATGCGGTCACCTCTTCTTAAGGCCGAGCCGAAGTCGGCGTGTGCAGCCGCAGATTTCGGATCAAGCCCTATCAGCTTGCGATAAGCCTCCGTGGCGCCAGACAGATCGCCTTTGTCTCGCAGTCCTTGAGCGAGGTTCTTCCAGGCTTCTGCGAAATCTGACCGCGCCACAGTTGCTTTACGGAAATAATCGATAGCTCCGTCTAGATCGCCAGTTTTATGAAGAGCGACCCCTAGATTGTTAAGGGATTCCGGAGAACGCGGCTCGATCTGGACAGCTTGGCGGAATTGACGCAGGGCATTCTCAGAGTCTCCGAGTTGCTCGTACACGAGCCCGAGTTCGTTTCGCGCGGACACAGCGCTGGGACGATCTTGAACTGCTTTTCGAAGAACGGGCACGGCGCCAAGAGGATCTCCTGAACGCGCAAGTGTGATGCCAAGTTCCAGTTCCACCTCAAAAAAACCAGGACGCAGTTCCAGCGCCTGTCGCAACTTGACAGCCGCCTCGCTCGTTTGTCCAGTCAGGCGCAGAGCGCAGCCAAGATTGTAGAACGCCTCGGCATACTTGGGATCCAGATTGAGCGCCGTCTCGAATTCGGCAATTGCTCCGCTGAGATCACCACCTCTTCCGAGCACAAATCCAAGATAGTTGTGAGCTTCCGCAGAATTCGGGTTTTGCTTCAATGCCTGTCGCAGCATCTTTAGCGCGTCTGGGAACTTGCCTTGATGCACGAGCTCGATACCGGCTTGCACGTCGGATTGGGCGACGCCGGGAATTGCAATACAGATGAGGCAAATCGAAGCTATTCGCAGCAGAGAAACAAACATGAGAAGCGAAGATCGAGGTTGTCACGAGGATATCTTCTGTCGACCTTAGTGTCAACAATATAGACTCTTGATGATGCCGTTCGATTGGGAAAGATCCTTACTGACGCGAAGGGAGCTGTTGTGGCAATTCGCTGCGCTAAGTTCGGGAGTTCATGCAGGATTCACTAAAGAGGTCGACTTCCCCGTCCGTTTCGAGAATGTGGGGGTCGCCGCGGGATTGAAAGTCCCAACTGTGTATGGTGGCCGGACGGAAAATCTCTTCATTCTGGAGACTACGGGTTGTGGCGCAGCATTCTTCGACTACGACCAGGATGGTTGGTTGGATATCTTCTTGGTTAACGGGACCGTGCTGAACCCGAAGGGAAGCGAGCCATCTAATCGTCTCTTCAAGAATAATCGAGATGGCACTTTCACGGATGTTACCCGTCAGGCGGGCCTGATACGGTCCGGTTGGGGGCAAGGGGTCTGTGTCGGGGATTTCAACAACGACGGTTTTGACGATTTATTCGTAACATACTGGGGTCAGAACGTTTTATATCGTAACAACGGAGATGGCACCTTTACCGATGTCACCGAAGCCGCAGGCCTGAAATCACAGGCAAGGCTGTGGGGCGCAGGGTGCGCTTTTCTAGACTACGATGGCGATGGACACCTGGACCTGTTCGTTACGAATTACATCGACTTCGACCCGAAGACAGCTCCCGCCAAGGGAAGCGGAGCCTGCAAGTATCAAGGTATGCCCGTCAACTGTGGGCCACAAGGCCTTCAGCCGGGACGGAATTGGCTGTATCGCAACAACGGAAATGGGACATTCTCCGACGTCACACAAAGGTCCGGTATAGCAAGGGCGCGGCCGAGTTTTGGGATGAGCGTTCTTGTGAGCGATTTCGATAATGACGGTCGCCCTGATATCTACGTCGCTAATGACAGCGAGCCAAGCTACCTTTTCTGGAACAACGGGGACGGAACGTTTAGTGAAGCTGGCCTCGAGTCAGGTGTCGCGACCAACCGCGATGGGCGGAATCAATCCGGCATGGGAGTCGCCGCTGGAGACTACAACCGCGACGGGCTTCTGGATATTTTTAAGACAAACTTCGCTGATGATTTGCCGAATCTTTATCGCAATCATGGCAAGCGCTCTTTCGACGAGGAGACTCAATCGGCAGCCCTCGTCTCCTACACGAGACTTCTTGGATGGGGATGCGGCTTCTTCGATTGCGACAACGACGGTTGGCCAGACATTTTATACGTGAACGGCCACGTATACCCAGAGATCGACCAACTCAAATCGGCGGACCGTTACAAGCAGCAGAAAGTCCTGTACCAAAATCAGCGCAATGGCAAATTTCGCAACGTCTCTCCATTGGCAGGTTCGGGGATCATGTCTCCATCCAGCGGTCGGGGCTGCGCCTTTGGAGACTTCAACAACGACGGCTGCCTGGACGTACTAATCAACCCGATCAACGACAGTCCGGAACTCCTCCGCTGCACAAGCCAGACGAAGCATAACTTCGTTTCGATCAAGCTCATTGGAACGAAATCAAACCGCAGCGCCATAGGAGCGCGGGTGCGTTGTGTAACCGGTGATCATCAGCAGGTCGATGAAGTGCGCAGTGGAGGCAGTTTCTACTCACACAACGATCTCAGGATTCACTTCGGCTTAGGCAAGGCGACCCGCATCGATAGCCTCGAAATACGCTGGCCAAGTGGGCAACTGGAGCGTCTCTCTGACGTGCCAGTAAATCGCTTCTTGAAGATAAAGGAGGGCGAAGGCAAGTTCACATCTGTCGGGCAAGCAGTTCCTGCGCGTTCCCGACAAGGATGATGTATGATTCCGGGTTCGAAGTTGTGCCAGAACCCGTCAGAGTTGGCTTCCGTGTCAGAGCGTCGCTCGGCACGATCCCGTTGTGTCCAATTACTGGTCGAACCACCTCAGGCGTCGGTTTTCTGGCTTCGAGATTGTTGACGTGCTCAACCGGCCAGATCGCAGAAATCGCCGTTCACGTTGGGTAAGACAACGCATCACAGATACCAGCCAATGGTCTGTAGCAGATCCGATGTCCTTAAGCAGCGCGTATTTGATCCGGTTGTCACCACAGGTACTTCAAATGCAGTCACGTACTTCAACTCTACGCGGCCACACGAAAATAGTAGTTGAGCAGTCCACCGAGTCGCTCGCGCCGCCGGACCTCACCAGTGGTTCCCACATGTGCCGAATCCGGCAGGATGAGTCGGTTGCCAAGCCCTTGGTGATTGCGTTCAACGTGATGATGTGCAATGAATTTTTGAACAGATTTTCGCAATGCATCTTCGCCGAACAAAATCATTCGGTCCAGGCACGATTCCTTGATGGTCCGCACGAACCGCTCGGCGTAGGCATTCAAATTAGGCGATCGCGGTGGTAATTTCACCGATTTCACCCCCGAATCTGCAAGGATCGGAAGAAACTCGGCGGTGAACAGCGGATCCCGATCATGGATAAGGTAGGTTTTCCCGGTGAGGAGCCCGTCGACGCTGTCGCTGATGTTGCGTGCGATTAGGCTCATCCAGAGACCATTCGCCACCGTGGCAATTCCGGCTACCTCGACCCGGCGCGTCGACAATTCGATAAAGAACAGCACGATGCAGCGCTGCAGTCCACGCCGATTCCAGACCTCTACCGTGAAGAAATCGGCAGAGACCATCAACTCCCAGTGCTGGCTCAGGAACTCCTTCCACGTGGTTTTCCGAATTCGTTCAGGCGCCGGTTCGACGCCAGAGATTGTCCGGCAAATCGTTGAAAAGCGACTCTCACCCAGAGCGTGATACGCTCTGGCACTTTTGGCAAAGAAGGAGAGTCGTTTTGTCTACACACTATCAGATCGATAAAGAGAAGGCGCTTCTGGAGTTCGTGAGTAAGGCCAAGGAAGCCGTCGAAGCCGTCCAACTGGTTTTGCCCATGCCTGAGGTGATCGAGTGGGCACAGCAAGGCATGAGTCAATTGCTGATAAAAGTAATGCGCGAACTGGTGACCTCCGTGATGGAAGAGGAAGTCCGGTCACGCGCCGGTGACCGCCATCGGCGTGACGGTGGCGAACTGTATCGCTGGGGTACCGAGCAAGGCTACTGCATCATCGACGGCCAGAAGGTGCCGATTCCTCGCCCCAGGCTACGCAACAAACGCACGAAACTGGAAGTTCCGCTTGGCAGTTACGAGATGTTCCAGCGCGGATCCTTGGTGGAAGAGACCGTCTGGAGCCGGATTATGGCTGGGCTCACAATGCGAAAGTACTCGGAGGTGATTCAGCAATTTACGGACGCCTATGGCATCGAAAAGTCCAGCGTGAGTGAGCATTTCATTGAGGCGAGCCGGGCCAAACTGGAACGCTTGATGCAGCGGCCGTTGCACGGTCTGGTACTGGTGGCAGTGGTAATCGATGGGACGATCTTCAAGTCGCAAAACATGATCGTGGCGATTGGAATCTGCGTGGACGGGCAGAAGCGAGTGCTCGGATTGCGTCAGGGGCTTCGGAAAACGCAGGTGTGGTGGGCAGTCTGCTTTCCGATCTTCAGGAGCGGGGGATCGACTTTTCCAGTCCCCGGCTTTATCTAGTCGATGGCAGCAAAGCCCTCAGTGCCGCGATCAAGCGAATCGCTGGCGAGACCGCGTTCATTCAGCGTTGCCAAGTGCATAAGGTGAGAAATGTTTTGGATCACCTGCCGGAAGAACACAAACCTGCCTACCGATTTAAGATGGAGGCCGCGTATAAGATGATCGGCTACGGTGAAGCCAAAAGAGCGTTGCAGCGCGCACATCGGGAATTAATGTACCTGAATCCGAGTGCGGCCCGAAGTTTGGAGGAGGGAATGGAAGAGACTTTAACGCTCCACCGACTCCAGGTTCCTGAAAAGCTACGGCCAGCGCTTCGATCCACGAACGGCATCGAGTCTTTGTTTTCGTTGGTAGAATCGATCTGCCGGAACGTTAAAAACTGGGGAACTGGCGACCAGCGTCAAGGTGGGTGGGTTCGGCTATGGTTTACGCTGAGTCTCGGTGGAACCGCCTCAGAGGATACAAATACCTTTCTCAGCTCGTCGTCCAAAATGGACCGTCACTCCCGCCCCGCTAACCAAGTAGTCACAGTTGGCGCGGCGTAATATCTGGTTGGTCGCTTTTCAACGGGACCCCGGACAATCTCCGACGCCATCCTTCTTTAATATGTTGGCGATGGTTCCGCGGGCCAGACTGTGACCGAGATTGGACATAGCGCCCAGAATTCGGCGGTAGCCCCAATCCCGATTCTCCTGAGCCAGACGGACCACCAGGTCTTCAAGTTCGCTGGCGGTGCGTGGCCGTCCGGGTGTCCGCTTGGCAGTGCCATCATACTTTTCTGCGATCAGCTTTCGATGCCACCTCAGCAATGTGTCCGGTGTAACGATGTTGGCAACATCATTTAGTAGCCGACGGCCGACAAGTTTGGCTCTCGTTGCCAGACGGCGTCGTTGATCATCAGTAAACCGAAGCCGACGAGTACCAAGCTGCTCTCGTAAGACTCGATTCTCTTCGCGTAAGTATTCAATGGCATGATGTTGCTTTTGATTTATCCAACCGGCGACCGCGATGACTACAAACCTTTGGACACAACGGCATCCGCGAACGCCGCTTTGTTGACGTAGTTGTTCATCGGATCTGGTCGAGCTTTCCGATCGAGTCGGCACGTACCTCTGCAACGCGGTGCTTGATGCCGTCGCGTTCGTACTCTCGGGTGCGCACTGATCCTTGCACCATCACGTACGAACCCTTCGTTAACGTCCGCGCGTACTCGGCCAGTTTGCCGAAGGAACAACGCGGTGCCAGTCTGTGCGGCTCTGCCAGTTGCCATCAGCGTCCTTCCATGATTCTTTGGTGGCAACTGAAAGGGTTACGACCAGTGTGCCGTTGGGAATGTAGTGAGCTTCGGCGTCATTGCCAGTGAAATTCCATGGCCGCGAGCGGCCGCCGCCGAGCATGAAAATGCAGCCGAGTAGCAGACTATAAGAAGCCGAGGAGAAAAGATCGTGATTGGCATTGGCGGGTGAACCCCGACGAGTGAAATTGATCTGGCCGATGCAAGAGCACCACCGATTGGAGCCATCGAGCCCGTGGAACAACCTACGACATGAAGCATCGGCTTCTCCTGGGCACAAGGAGGAAACGCATGATTCAGGCAGTCATTGAGAAATGTGCCGGCATTGATGTTGGCAAGACTTTCGTCGTTGTATGCGTGATGACCGGAGCGGCGGAAGCGGAACCTCGAGTCGAGACCCGACGTTTTGGAACCTTCAACGGGGAACTGGACCACCTCCGCCTATGGCTTGTGAGCGAAGGTTGCACGCATGCTGTCATGGAGAGTACGGGCTCGTACTGGAAGCCAATCTTCAACATTCTCGAAGAGAGCGTTGAGGTCATCCTAACGAACGCTCATGATGTGAAAGGACGCAAGGGACACAAAACCGATTGGAAGGATAGCCGCTGGCTAGCTCACCTGCTGCGACATGGAATGATACGACCAAGCTTCATTCCTGAGCGCGGTATCCGAGACTTGCGCGACCTGACTCGGCGACGCAAACAACTCACGCACGAGGCTACCCGAGTAAAAAACCGGATTTCAAAGGTGCTCGAAGAGGCCAACGTGAAGCTCGGGAGCGTTCTCACGGACATCTTCGGTGTAACTGGCAGAATGATCCTGCTCGCCCTGCTTGAAGGCAAATTGACGGCCTCAGAGATGGCTCATCTAGCGAAGAAAAAGGCCAAGCTGAAGATTCCCTCACTCACGGCATCTCTGGAGAATCATCGTTTGACCGAGGCACAACGCCTCCTGATCCGGCAGTCGTTCTGTCAACTCGACTTCCTTGCGTCATGCATCACCGAGTTGGAAGCGGAGATCCGACGCCGCATTCTGGCCGTTCCTGAGTACAGAGAGGCGTCGAGCTTACTCCAGACGATTCCCGGTATTCGTGAAGATGCGGCGGCCTGTATCATCGCAGAATCCGGCGTACGGATGGAACAGTTTCCATCCGCGAAGCACTTCAGCTCCTGGGTGGGACTCTGTCCTGGTAACAACAAGAGTGCCGATATCGAGAAGGCAGGACGGACGACCAAGGGGAACGTGTGGTTGCGAACTCTGATGGTGGAGTGCGCGTGGTCGGCTTCGCTGAAACTCGGCTCATACTTCCGTGCTCGCTATCAAGACTGACTCCCCGCACAGGCAAAAAACGCGCGATCGTGGCAGTTGCTCACTCGCTGCTCACATTAATCTATGAGATCCTTCGCACAAAAACACCATACCGAAAAGCTGCTGAAGAAATCGAGTGCGAGCCCAGCAGACAGCGATACGTTCGTCACCATTTGAAGGCTCTCGCGAAGCTGGGTTACATCGTTCACCACGCGCCCGTGCCGGCCCGGGAGTGAGTATTTTCGGAACAAGCCGATGCTTTTTTGTCGTTATTCTACCGAGCATAAATGTTCCTTTTGGCAGGCTATCAGAAATTGTGATTCAGGTCAGAAGAATGGCGTGATAGACTTCAACAACATAACGGCTATTAGTCGCAGTAATTAGCGCAGCTTGCGTTCGCTTTATTATCTGCCGCTCCTTGCTAAGCGGCATCAACTCCCTTTCATTCCAGGTGAGTTCCGGCCCAGTCGCCTCAGTTTTACGCTTCAAAAACCATTTTCCGGCGTCGGCTTGCTTCCCGCGGCCGCATTACGGCCTCTTTTGGAGACGATGAACGTGACGAGGAACTTCGATGACAACAGCTTTCATCAACTGAGACGGTTTGCGGATGTGGACGTCCGAGCGCGTAAGCGAGTCGGCGGATACTTGATCTCCGGCACGCCCCTCTTCCTGTGCGTGCTTGCTCTCACTCTGCCTGCAGAGGCGCAACTTAACCTTGGCCCAGTAACTGTTGGGGCTGGACTCAGAACCGCCTACGTACACAATCAACCGGACGAAGGGGAAGCTTCCGACCGTTTTCCTCTCGAAAGTGTCCGGCTGTATGTGAACGGACCCGTCACCGAAAAGATCAAGTTCATGTTCAACACGGAGTACAACAGCAATCAAATAATGTGAACGTTCTGGACGCCGTGGCGCGCATCGAACTAAACCCCAAATTCAATATCTGGGCAGGCCGCTTTCTGCCACCAAGCGATCGCGCTAACTTGGCCGGCCCCTATTACAACAATCATTGGGGTGTTTACCAGGACGGCATCCAGAACGGACATCCGTTTATTTTCCAGGGCCGCGACAACGGCGTTGTTTATTGGGGCGACTTTGCGAAGAAGATCAAGGTCTCTGTAGGCGCTTTCGATGGCCAGACCGCAACCGGCAGGCCCGAGGTGATTGGCGCCGCGCGTGTGCAGATCGATTTCTGGGATGCGGAGGAAGGCTACTACCTGAACAGCACCTACTACGGCGCGAAGAACCTGCTCGCCATCGCCGGCGCAACTCAGGTTCAATCCGGCAATACGGCAACGACAGTCGATTTCCTGATGGAGCGGAAACTGCGCAAACGCCGGAGTGATCACGCTTGAAGCTGAGTACGCCAACTACAACGGGCTCGGCGGTTACGACCCGGCGTATCGGCAAGAGCCAGGGCGCCTATGGTCTGGCGGCCTACATTCTGCCGAATGCAGTCGGCGCCGGGCAGGATCCAACTTCTCGGCAAGTACGCGAAAGCGGATTTCACGCACGGCACTGCCCCGAGCTACAACCAGAAAACCACCGAATTCAATGTCAACTACCTGATCAAGGAGTTCAACGCGCGCGTGATGACGTTCTATCGAAACACAGATTTCAACCGAGGCAGAACCGATTTCTGGCAGGCGGGAGTCGGCCTTCAGATCCAGATGTAAGAGCATATCGGCTCAACGGCACTTCAACTCATATAAAGGATCCCGATCATGAAACGTAGAAACTTCTGTTTGTCTGCTAGTCTCCTGGTCGCGGGCGGTGTCTTTTCCCGACCCGCCGCAGCCCAGGACACGATCAAAGTGGGCGTGCTGCATTCGCTTTCAGGCACGATGGCCATCAGCGAAACCACGCTGAAGGACACCATCCTGATGATGATCGACGCCCAGAACAAAAAGGGCGGACTGCTCGGCAAGAAGCTGCAGGCCGTCGTGGTAGATCCGGCGTCAGACTGGCCGCGATTTGCGGAGAAGGCGGCGCAGCTGCTCGAGAAAGACAAGGTCTCCGTCGTGTTCGGCTGCTGGACCTCTGTCTCGCGCAAGTCTGTGCTGCCGGTCTTTGAGAAGAACAATGGCCTACTCTTCTACCCGGTTCAGTACGAAGGTGAAGAGTCGTCGAAGAACGTTATCTACACCGGGGCCGCTCCCAACCAGCAGGCGATCCCTGCAGTGGATTACCTGATGAAAGAAGTTGGCGTGAAGCGGTGGGTCTTGGAAGGCACCGATTACGTCTATCCACGCACCACGAACAAGATCCTCGAGGCGTACCTGCTGTCTAAGGGTGTAGCAGCGGCGGATATCTCGATCAACTACACGCCATTCGGTCATTCCGATTGGCAGACGCGCGTTGCCGCCATCAAGCGGTTCGGCTCGGCTGGCAAGAAGACGGCCGTTGTGTCCACTATCAATGGCGATGCCAACGTGCCGTTTTACAAGGAACTTGGCAACCAGAAAGTCTCCGCGGAAGACATCCCGGTGATCGCCTTTTCTGTGGGCGAGGAAGAGCTGTCCGGCGTCGATACCAAGCCGCTGGTCGGTCACCTTGGCTGCGTGGAACTACTTCCAGAGCGTCAACACTCCCGCGAATAAGGCGTTCATCACACAATGGCGCGCGTTCATCAAGAACAACAAACGCACCACCAACGACCCGATGGAAGCCCACTATGTCGGCTTCAATCTTTGGGTGAAGGCCGTCGAGAAAGCCAAGACCACAGATGTGAACAAGGTCATCGCCGCCCTTCCCGGTCTGGAAACGCCCAACCTGACAGGCGGTGTCGCCAAGATGCTGCCCAACCATCACATCACTAAACCTGTACTGATTGGCGAAGTCAAGGCGGATGGCCAGTTCAATGTCGTCTGGAAATCCGCAGGGCCCGTTCCCGGCGACGCATGGTCCGATTTTCTGCCGGGCAGCAAGAACATTGAGGCGGATTGGGTGACGCTGAACTGCGGAAACTACAATAAGACGACCAAAAAGTGCTCAGGACAAAACTACAAATAATGAGAAACTATCCAATGGTGTGGGAGGAGGCTACCGCTGCTTCTCACCCTTTGGGGCGCTGCTCTTTTGCACGCCCAGCAGCAACCCGCTCAGGTCAGGATGACGCGAGTTTCCTCTCAGCCCTGGGCGAGTTGCGCAACGCGACATATGCGGACAAGGGAAGTATCGTTGAGCGACTTGGGGAGGCTGGTCATCGTAGTCTTCGCGCAGTATTGATGGCATTCCTTGAAGATCGCCTTTGCTACCGGAACGCCGACGAGAAGGTTTTCCTTGTAAAGAAACACAGATGACGATCCACGCTTTCTGCTGGATCCGATTTCATTGAAGGAAGCAGGATCGGCGCCCTCGGAATCATCTCACAGCAATCGGTACCAATAACAGTCTGAGGAGTGTGCTCCGGACGACCGTAGCGCGATTCGCTTTGTCGAGTCCAGACCCAGCGGTGCGTCTCGAAGCCTGTCCGCTCGTTGGCGAAGTCGCTTGACGATTCGACTCTCGCTTTGCTGCGCGAGCGAAGCAGTGTTGAGTCTGACAAGAACGTCAAAAAAGAAATTGCGACGGCGTTGGCAGTTGCGGCTCTTGACGGGTCCGATAGAAGCGCGCGTCTTGAGGCCATCCGAACACTCAGCACGAGCGTCAGCCAAGATGTGCGGAACAGGCTCGCGTCGTTGACCGAACGCACTGAGGATGGAAGCTTTGCTGAAGCAGATGAAGAAATTCGCAAGGCAGCGGCAGCGGCGGTCTCAACTATAGACAGCTGGCGTACGTTCTATTCCGGCCATCGAAACGTTGTTCTTCGGCCTGAGTCTGGGTTCTGTGCTGGTCCTGGTCGCCATTGGCCTGGCGATCACGTTTGGAGTGTCGGTGTCATCAACATGGCGCATGGGGAGTTGATGATGCTCGGCGCATATACAACCTATGCGGTGCAGACCGCGATGCCCGGAGCACATCGGAATGTCCATTCTAGTGGCTATTCCGGCGGCTTTTCTTGTCGCCGGGCCACGGGCGTGTGATGGAGCGGACGATCATCCGCTTCCTGTACGGTCGACCGCTCGAGACGCTGCTTGCGACTTTCGGCGTCAGTCTCGATCCTGCAACAGTCGGTGCGCTCGATCTTTTCGGCATTGAACCGGTCCGTTGTCACGCCGGATTGGATGAGTGGGTCGTTGCGAGTCAACGACGCGTTGGCGATCACTTACAACCGCCTCTACATCGTTATCTTTTCACTGATCGTGTTTCGCACTCGTCTGCTGGTGATCAAGCGCACACGCTCGGCCTCGACATCCGCGCGGTTTCGCAGAACCGGTCCATGGCGAAGGCGATGGGAATTCGAACCGAGTGGGTAGATGCGATGACCTTCGGCCTCGGGTCCGGCATCGCCGGTGTGGCCGGCGTTGCGCTGAGCCAGTTGACTAACGTAGGGCCGAACCTCGGCCAAGCCTACATCATCGACTCGTTCATGGTGGTAGTGTTCGGCGGTGTCGGGAATCTTTGGGGCTCACTGATTGGTGGCATGTCGATGGGAATCGTCAACAATCTGCTGGAGCCATGGGCAGGAGCGGTCCTGGCTAAGATTCTGGTGCTCGCTGGCGCTGATTCTCTTCATTCAGGCCGGCCACGCGGCCTGTTCCCGCCAGACCGGGCGCGCGGCGGAGGACAAATGATGCTGTTTCCCTTTGGCTGGAAGGCAATCCATCGAGCGATCGACCAGGCCCACACTGCCCTGCTCATTCTGATGGCGGTTCTCGCCTTCGCGTGTATCGGTCCCTTCTCAATCTAGCTGGTGCCCGAACCTCGCCGCTACATTTGTCTCTCGAGCTATGGAATGACCCTGATCGGCAAGTATCTCTGTTACGGGATGCTGGCGTTGGCGGTCGACTTGATCTGGGGTTACTGCGGAATTCTCAGCCTGGGCCACGCCGCTTTCTTCTCGTTCGGCGGCTACGCGATGGGTATGTACCTGATGCGCCAAATCGGTCGAGCGGGGAGTGTATGGCGATCCGATTCTGCCGGACTTCATGGTCTTTCTTGAACTGGAAGTCGCTGCCCTGGTTCTGGTATGGATTCGATAACTTCGCGTTTGCGCTTTTCGATGATGGTTGATCGGTCCCGTCGCCTCTGGCGTTTGTGTTCGGATGGCTCGCATTTCGGTCCCGTGTTACCGGCGTTTATTTTTCGATCATTACGCAGGCGCTTACGCAGGCGCTGATGCTCGCGTTCTTCCGCAATGATATGGGATTCGGCGGCAACAACGGCTTCACTGATTTCAAAGACATTCTGGGCTTCGACCTGCAAGCGGACAGCACGCGGGTGGCGCTATTGCTGATGTCCACAATCGTTGCGCTGGCATGGAGTTACCTCGCTTGCCGGGCTCTTGTGCAATCGCGGGCGGGGCGGGTGCTGCGCGCGATTCGAGATGCGGAAAGCCGGACGCGGTTTCTTGGATATCCTGTGGAGTCGTTCAAGCTGTGGGCGTTTGTGTTTTCCGCCGCAATTGCGGGTATCGCAGGCGCGCTTTACGTGCCACAAGTCGGCATTATCAACCCGAGTGAGTTCGCGCCGATCAATTCCATCGAAGCCGTGATCTGGGTCGCCGTCGGAGGACGAGGCACGCTCTATGGCGCGATTCTGGGCGCGGTGCTCGTGAACTATGCGAAGACCTACCTGACGGGCGCCTTCCCTGAGATCTGGCTGTTCGCCTGGGCGCGCTGTTCGTGCTTGTGACGCTGTTTCTTGCCGCGGCGGTGATTGTCCGGACTTGAGATTCCGCGACGTAAAGCAAGGGCGCGAATGAAGAAACCTGACGATAACAAGCGCCTTTATCTGGAAGACGTGACGGTCAGCTTCGATGGTTTCAAGGCTCTGAACGAGCTCTCGCTGCTACGTCGATCCAGGGGAGTTGCTCTGCATCATCGGGCCGAACGGCGCCGGGAAAACCACCATGATGGATGTCATTACCGGCAAGACGCGACCCGATTCAGGAACAGCTTGCTTCGGCAGCATACATCGATCTTGCTGAAGCTCTCTGAAGCGGAGATCGTCGCCGCCGGCATCGGCCGCAAATTCCAGAAGCCGACTGTGTTCGAGCAGTTGACTGTCTTCGAAAACCTGGAACTGGCGCTGGCGGGCAAGCGATCGTTTCTTGGCGACGTTGCGGGCGCGCATCTCCGGTGCTGCAGCAGGAGCGAATCGACGCAGGTGCTCCAGCATCATCGGTCTGACCGAGCAAGAGAACTCGCTGGCGCGAATTCTCGCTCACGGCCAGAAGCAATGGCTCGAAATCGGCATGCTGCTGATGCAGGATCCCGAACTGCTTCTGGTCGATGAGCCTGTCGCGGGCATGACGCCGCAGGAGATCGAGCGCACCGCGGAGCTGCTGTAATCGCTCGCGGGAGAGCATTCGGTTGTAGTCGTGGAACATGACATGGCCTTCGTCCGTTCGATCGCCAGGCGGGTAATCGTGCTCCATGAAGGCAGCGTTCTCGCGGAGGGAACTTGGACAAGGTTCAGAGCGATCCGCGCGTCTCAGAAGTCTATCTGGGAGAGTGAACGTGCTGGCAATTCAAGGCTCTGAATCAGTTTTACGGCAGCAGCCACACGTTGTGGGACATCGATCTCGATGTTCCGCCGGGTTCGCGCATGTGCCTGATGGGCCGGAACGGGATGGGCAAGACCACGCTGCTGAAATGCGTCATGGGTCTTCAGCCCACGCACTCGGGAGCATCGAGTTCGATGGCATCGATCTGGCGAAACGCCCGGCCGAGCAACGCGCCAGGATCGGCATCGGTTATGTGCCGCAGGGCCGGGAATCTTTCCGCAGCTCACTGTCGAGGAGAATCTGCGGATCGGTCTCGGGATCCGGGAGGGCGGGCCCAAGTCGGTTCCCGGACCACATTTCGATTTGTTTCCGGTGCTGAAGAAAATGCTGAACCGGCGCGGCGGCGACTTATCCGGCGGCCAACAGCAGCAACTCGCGATCGGTCGCGCCTTGGTGCTGGAGCCGAAGCTACTGATTCTCGACGAGCCTACGGAGGGCATTCAGCCCAACATCGTGCACGAGATCGGAGATATCGTGCTGCGGCTGAACAAGGAGGCGGGCCTCACGGTCCTTTTGGTAGAGCAGAAGCTCCCCTTTGCGCGAAGGGTTGCGAGCGAGTTCTGCATCCTCGACAAGGGCCGGCGCGTGGCTGCGGGCGCCATCGGCGATCTGACGGACGACGTTGTTCGCGCTCACCTCAGCGTCTAATCGGCCGCGCCTAGTGCGGAGCTGGCCATGCCTGGCTCAGCGATTGGCCGCTGCGTGATGTGTGCTCATCGTCTCGTCGTGGCTGTGCGAGTGAGGGATGATTGGCGGCGTCCCGGATGCGGTGAGGCCCTTGGCCCGCTTTCGATTCAGCCATTCCACGACTTCCTGCACACCCTCGCCCGGTCTTCATATTGGTGAACACGAATGGCCGGTCGCCGCGCATGCGTGCGCGCATCCCGATCCATCACTTCGAGGGAAGCGCCGACATGGGCGCCAGATCGATCTTGTTGATCACCAGCAATCCGCTGCGACGGATTCCAGGCCCGCCCTTCCGCGGGATCTTGTCGCCTCCGGACACGTCGATCACATAAATCGAAGTGTCCACGAGTTCCGGGCTGAAAGCGGCCGCAAGGTTGTCGCCGCCGCTTTCGACGAAGATCAGTTCGATGCCGGGATGCGCCGCTTCCAAGTCCTCGATGGCCTCGATATTCATCGAAGCATCTTCGCGGATGGCGGCGTGCGGGCATCCGCCGGTTTCGACGCCTCGGATTCGATCCAGTGGAAGCGTGCCTTGACGCATCAGGAACTCCGCATCCTCTTTGGTGTAGATGTCGTTGGTTACGACGGCGAGATTCACCCGTGGCCACAGCTGTCTGCTCAGTTGGTCCACCAAAGCGGTCTTGCCGCTGCCTACGGGACCCGCGATGCCGACGCGATATGCTCTCATATGTTCTACGTCTCGCCTCAGAAAAGGAAGTATCGTTGTGCGAGGGGCAGTTCCCTGGCCGGCTCGCACGTCAGCAACTCGCCATCCGCGCGAACCTCGTAAGTCTCGGGATCGACCTCGATGCGCGGCGTCGCGGCGTTGTGAACCATGTCCCTCTTGCCGATGGTCGCGGCAATTGCGCACAGCCACTGCTTGTCTTCCGAATGCAGCTTCTGGATGCCCGCACTCGAGCGGAGCTTGCGCGAGACGAATGTGAGCGACGTGGCCGCCGTCGCCCCGCCGAATGAGCCGAACATCGGGCGGTAGAGGACGGGCTGCGGCGTCGGGATGGACGCATTGGCGTCACCCATCACGCTCCAGGCGATAAAGCCGCCTTTGACGATGATCTCCGGCTTGACGCCGAACAAGGCCGGCTTCCAAAGCACCAGGTCCGCGAGTTTGCCCGGCTCGATCGAGCCGACCTCGCTCGCGATCCCGTGCGTGAGCGCCGGATTGATGGTGTACTTCGCGACGTAACGTTTGACGCGGAAAGTTGTCGTTGCGCGCGGAATCCTGCCGGCAAGCGCGCCGCGCTGCACCTTCATCTTGTGCGCCGTTTGCCAGGTCCGTGTCACCACTTCGCCGATCCGGCCCATCGCCTGCGAGTCGCTGGAGATCATGCTGAAGACGCCCAGGTCGTGCAGAATATCTTCGGCGGCGATCGTCTCGGGCCGGATGCGGCTTTCGGCAAAGGCCACGTCTTCCGGCACCAGCGGGTTGAGATGGTGGCAGACCATCAGCATGTCCAGATGCTCGGCGATCGTGTTGACCGTATAAGGACGCGTCGGATTGGTGGAAGAGGGCAGGATATGCGGCAGCGCGGCGATGCGGATGATGTCCGGCGCATGTCCGCCGCCGGCGCCTTCGGTGTGATAGGTGTGGATCGTGCGCCCGGCGATCGCCGCGATCGTATCTTCGACAAAACCGGCCTCGTTGATGCGTGTCGGTGTGGATCGCCACCTGCACGTCGTAACTGGTCGGCGACCCGCAGACAGGTGTCGATCGCGGCAGGCGTCGTGCCCCAATCCTCGTGCAGTTTGAGTCCGCAGGCGCCGGCCCGCACCGCTCTTCCAGCGGCGCTTCGGTAGACGCATTGCCTTTGCCGAGAAAGCCGAAATTCATCGGCCAGGCTTCGGCCGCTTCCAGCATGCGGGCGATGTTCCACGCTCCTGGGGTGCAGGTGGTGGCGTTGGTGCCCGTCGCCGGGCCCGTGCCGCCGCCGATCATCGTCGTGATGCCGTTCGAAAGCGCCTCATAGATCTGCTGCGGCGAGATGAAGTGGATGTGGCTATCGATGCCGCCGGCCGTCACGATCAGGTTTTCGCCGGCGATCACCTCGGTGGAGGCGCCCACCACCAGCTCGGGGTCGACTCCTGCCATGGTGTCCGGATTGCCCGCCTTGCCGACCTTGACGATGCGGCCATCCGTGACGCCGATATCGCCCTTGACGATGCCCCAGTGGTCGATGATCAGCGCATTGGTGATGACCAGATCGAGCGCGCCTTCGGCGCGTGTCGCGCGGGCCGTTTGGCCCATGCCATCGCGGATGACTTTGCCTCCGCCGAACGTGATTTCGTCGCCATAGGACGTGAAGTCCTTTTCCACCTCGACGATCAGTTCCGTATCGGCCAGGCGGACACGGTCGCCGGTGGTGGGGCCGTAAAGATCGGCGTAAACGCGCCGCGGGATTTACAGACTCATTGGTTACCCTTGCCCTGATGACCGAGCACGAGGCGCGCGCCGGCGAATTCAACCAGCTGACTTCCTTCTCTTCGCCCGGCTCGAATCGCACGGACGTTCCGGCGGCGATATTGAGCCGCATGCCTCGCGCGGCGGCGCGATCGAACTGCAAGCGCGTTGTTGACCTCGAAGAAGTGATAGTGGCTGCCGATCTGGACCGGACGATCGCCCGTATGCCGCACGACGATTTTTGCCGTCCGGCGGCCGATGTTGGCCTCGATGCGGCCGTCTTCGCAAGAAGATATTCGCCGGGTTTCATGTCGGTCCTCACTGAATGGGATCGTGCACGGTCACCAGCTTCGTGCCGTCGGGAAATGTCGCCTCGACCTGAACCTCGTGGATCATCTCGGCGATGCCGGGCATGACATCGGCCGCGGTGAGGATCCGTGGCTCCGAGCGTCATGATCTCCGCCACAGTTTTTCCGTCGCGGGCCCATTCGAGAATGTCCGCGGTAAAGTATCGCGATGGCCTCAGGGTAGTTCAACAGCAGACCTCGCTCGCGTCTCTTGCGCGCGACATCGGCCGCCACATAGATCAAAAGCCGCTCCTGCTCCCGAGGCGTAAGGTGCATGGTTCTCCTACTTGAGTTTTCTTGGGGGAACGGCTTCCTCGCCGGTGAGGAAACGCCGCGCCGTATCCCAAAACCGGACGAGCGTGGCCGGCAAGATTGCGAGACGTGGCGCTCAGACCTCGTACGATCACGCCGTCCGAGGCAAGCGCACTCGCTCCCCATATCGTACCCGCATGAGACTCGACGCGAGCTATTTCCGATAGTTGTGACTCGAGCTCACGAAGTTCAATTAAGGGTCGGCCGACCTGGAATGCGTAGAAACTCGCAGTATACGCGTAATCGCCTAGCCTGACCACGGATCGCAATGATCTTGAGCGCGGATCAAGATTGAAATTCTCGAGCAGGATCGGATGGTCATGAGTGCGAACCTGCGTCTCCACATGCAAGTTATCGAAAGCGAACTCCTCGCCCATAGCTTGCCGGCCGGGAGCTAGCACTTCCCACCAGATGAATGTCGCTCTGTCTCCGAGTGTGACGACCGTACGCTGCCGATGACGCGATTCTGCATAGGGAATCAGAGCGTCGGGCAGATACTCCAATAGACCTTCCGGCGCGACTGCGATGGACGTATGCTGCTCCGACGATCTTGCATCTGTCCGATGGCGATAGATTCGTGTCGCTCCCGTGGTTGTAATCTGCGCTTGGGCGGCCGACTCAACTTTGACATCAAGGGAAAGGCAATCGCCACCCAGTACTCCGCCGGAAACATTATGGAGGTGAACAAGCGACGCGCCACCCGCCACTGGGAATGCGCGAATGACTCGCCATGGAGGATTCTGAGTTCCGACTCGCATCCTCGTTCCCTGGAGAGATGCTTCGAAGCGAAGCTCGAGGCGGGCGTTCAACTGATGAACAGGCGTGTCTCGAGGAATGTGTGCCGCATCGAGCCAAGTTCCGGAAGGGGAGTGAAGCACGAGGCCTCCAGTTGTTGTGAATTGAATACTGCTTCGGTTATCGCCGGTTTCAGATTCCAGAGAATGCGACTCGCCGCTAATTGTCCTAAGGGCATTAACCGCTGGCACGCCGAGATGAGGCCGGCTAAGGATTGTTGCAGATAGGCCAATGCCGCGGATTCCTCTGCGATATTGATAGCCGCAGCCGCTGCGCCAAAAGCGATAGGGTAGTGCAAACCCGGCGGCAAATCGGAGTCTGTCAAGGCATTCAACAGCTCCGCAAACCTCCGGCCAATTTTCAACGACGCTTCACGAGATTCGCGTGTTAGTCGGCGCGCGCTGAACTCAATACTAAGCGCTTTAAGATTTTCTCCTCGCCACGCCCTACGGAGAAACGTCACCTCGAGCACACCAGCTTCCTGAAGATAGTCACAAAGAAATGATTCGAGATTGGTCGGGCTGATAATGCCCTCTTCCACCAGCGTCTCAAGGCCGAAGGAATGTGCCATCGCTCCGACCGGCAACGCCGAGTCGGCGAGTTGCAGCAAGTAGAGGAGCATCAGGCCATTGTACGGCGGGATGTGATGAAAGCCGTGAAGTTTGCAAAGCAAAGATCGGCTTTGTCAACTTCAACTTCAGCACGAACTGAAACACTGGCGCCATGAAGAGCAATCGCCGGCTATCGTTTCCCTCCCGGGATCATCCGCGATGCGGCCTAGGCTTATCATCGCTTCTGCCTGAGCTTCCGGGATGTCGAGGATTTTCTGGACGAGCGCCGAGTCATCGTGTCCTATGAGACGATCCGGCAGTGGTGTGAGAAATTCGGTTCCGATGCTCGGAAATGGAGGGAAGGCTGGGCGACCACTGGCACGACGGATCATCACCGACAAACTGACAAGCTACTCAGCTGCCACGCGAAACATCTTCCCCAATGTGACTCACATTGTGGTGTACACCAACAATCGAGCTGAAGGCTCACATCGCTCTACCCGCCCAAGAGAACGGCAAATCCGCCGATTCAAATCCGCCAGGCACGCGCAACGGTTTCTCTCGCTCCATGATGCCGTGCAGAATCTATTTCGAGTGGGCAGACACTAAATGAGATCCAGCAATCACCGGCTTCTGCGATCATTCGCGGTCTGGAGCGAAGTGACCGTGGCTCAAGTTGACAATGCCCTGAACGCCAACCAGATGACTCTGCGCCCGGAATCCATACCATTGGACGCCGATCCTCAACAGCTTTGTGTGTATTTTGGAAGAAACGAAACGAATTTGGCGTTGACAGTCACAAATTACTACGATATTCTTTGGAGCAAGCTTGTCATGTTAGTTCACGGCGCTTGTTAGCACCACCGTGAACGCCTACCTCTAAGAAGAGTCCTGGCGAACGTCGCCTACATAATCATCTCAAATAACGCTCGTACTCGGCCTCACAAAGCCGTTTGCCCTAAATTGTCTTGGCGTGGAGACCGCCCAGGCAAAACTGTTCAATTTTGTACCGGTTGTGCCTTGTACATCCGACAAAAAGGGGAACTCGCGCCTTGGCAAAACATTTCTTAGCCACATTTGCTTTAATTTCCGCCGTTTCAGTAGTGAACCTCAACCGGACGTTGAATGCGGAGGTAGCAGGATTCAACGTGGTGGAAACGACCGTCGGTGATATACACACTGCGTTTAAGTCCGGAAATCTGACGGCTCTCCAACTGACCCAGATGTACCTGGACCGCATTCAGGCCTATGACAAAGAAGGCCCCAAGATCAATTGTGTCATCACGATCAATCCTCAGGCATTGAGCGACGCTGCAAATCTCGACGCGGCCTACAAGAGTGGCGGTCCGGTTGGACCACTCCACGGAATTCCTATTTTGCTGAAGGATCAGATGGATGTTACCGGAATTCCAACCACGCTTGGGTCGGTAGTTATGAAGGACTACGTTCCCACAAAGGATTCCTATGTTGTCGGAAAATTGCGAAAAGCTGGAGCGATAATTCTTGCCAAAGTCACTCTAGGGGAACTAGGAGCCGGTGATTCTTATGGCTCCCTTTACGGTGAAACTCGCAACCCTTACGACTTGCTGCGTACAGTCGGTGGATCATCAGGTGGCACTGGGGCAGGTGTATCGTCGAACTTCGCCACGCTTGGCATCGGACAGGAAGGCTTTGCATCCATCCGTAGGCCCGCAACATGGAACAGCATCGTCGGAATGCGGCCTACTGCAGGTCTGGTGAGCCGCTCCGGAGTGTGGGGCGGCTGGCCTTCCAGAGTCGGCTCCCTCGGACCCATGGCCCGCACCGTCGCAGACATGGCTAAGCTGCTCGACGTCATCGTCGGCTACGATCCGGAAGACCCGGTGACCGCCATGGGTGTAGGCCACGTTCCTGATACTTACACGAAATCACTTGATAAAAACGGATTGAAAGGCGCCCGTATCGGCATCCTCCGCGAACCGATGGGTAACGCGAGCGATCCCGACTCGGAAGATTTCAAGAAAGTGACGGCGATATTCGACAAGTCTGTCAGCGAACTGAAAGCGGCAGGCGCCGAAGTCGTGGATTCCATCGCGATTCCCAGGCTGAACGAGCTGCTTGCCGCCAGATGGATGGGAGGTGAAGGAGGTGGCGGCGATGGCGCTGCGCTCTATTTCAGCCGCAATCCGAATTCGAAATTCAAGTCCGCCGAGGAGATGCGCAAAGACCCGAGCTACTCGCAAGTTCGACGTCGCAACAGTCTGGAGCCTAGAACCAAGTTCTCGCCGCCGGCCGGAATGACGGCCGAGCAGGCGCGCGAAGAGCTGATGATCAACGTGATGAAAGTGATGGCAGACTATAAGCTCGACGCCATCGTGCACAAGTCGAACGAGCATCCGCCAACGCTCATCAAAGACGGGATCAATCCGCCTTACGTAAACATGAAGGGCTCCCCGCATATCAACACGTTTCTGATTTACGCCGCTTCAATTGCAGTGCCGGCCGGATTCACCGCAGAAGGGCTGCCTGTGGGCATCACCTTCTTCGGCAGGCCTTACAGCGAACCCACCATGATCAAGTTCGCCTATGCCTACGAGCAGGCGACTAAACATCGTATTCCGCCGAAGAGCGTGCCGCCTCTTGCTGTCCGGACCGCTTCAGCAGCCAGGTAAAGGAGACGCCCAGATGAGATTGTGTTTCAGCACTTTCGCCCTATGTGTGCTCGTTGTGTGTCACGCGTCGGCCCAGTCGTTCCAACTGGTGGAGACCACTGTTGCTGACGTGCATAAGGCTTACAAATCCGGAAAACTGACAGCCCGGCAGTTGACGCAGATGTACCTCGATCGCGTTGAGGCTTATGACAAGAATGGCCCAAAGATCAACTGCGTCATTACCGTCAATCCTAAAGCGTTAGAGGAAGCGGACAAGTTGGATGCCGCCTATAAGGCCTCAGGGCCGGTGGGGCCACTGCATGGCATCCCAATTATTCTCAAGGATCAGATGGATGTGGCCGGCATACCCACGACACTTGGCTCCGTGGTGATGAAGAACAACGTGCCAGTGCGTGACTCCTTCGTCGTCGAGAAACTCAAAAAGGCCGGCGCCATCATGCTGGCGAAAGTGACGTTAGGGGAGATGGGTGGTGGTGATACATTCGGCTCGCTATTCGGCGAAACCCGAAATCCTTACGATCTCGAACGCACGGTCGGCGGATCGTCCGGTGGTTCGGGAGCAGCCGTCAGCGCAAATTTCGCCACTATTGGCGTGGGCCAGGAAGGTTTCGCTTCCATCCGCAGGCCGTCCACCTGGAATAGCATCGTCGGTATGCGGCCGACAGCCGGTTTGGTAAGCCGATCTGGTGTCTGGGCCGGCTGGCCTTCAAAGAATGGTTCGCTAGGACCGATGACGCGAACTGTAACTGATCTCGCCAATCTTCTCGATGTTATGGTCGGCTATGATCCTGACGATCCGGTGACAGCTCTTGGCGTGGGACATGTCCCGTCAACGTACACCAAGTTTCTTGATCGTAACGGCTTGAAAGGCGCGCGGATCGGGATTCTTCGGGAGACATTCGGAAGCTCCAGCGAACCCAATTCGGAGGACTTCAAGAAAATAACGGTCATCTTCGACAAGGCCGTTTCAGACCTGAAAGCGGCGGGCGCGGAAGTGGTCGATTCTGTCACGATTCCGCGGCTGAATGAACTTCTCGCCATGCGTGGCACGGGTGGAGACGGTAGCGCAGGAGACCCAGCGGCCGTATATTTCGGCCGCAATCCCAGTTCACCCATGAGGAACATGCAGGATGTGCGAAATCATCCCGATTACGGCAAGGTCCGCCGCCGAGGCTCGGCAACAGACGCGCACGAACGCCCTAAGACTGGTTTGACGGAGGCACAAGCGCGCGAGGAACTGATGCTGAATGTCATGAAGGTAATGGCCGACTATAAACTCGATGCCATTGTTCATAAATCGGTGGAACATACGCCGACGCTCATCAAGGACGGCATCAATCCTCCCTATATCAATCACAAGGGGGCCCCGCACCTGAATACCTTCCTGATCTATGCGGCCTCTATCGCGGTGCCGGCAGGCTTTACTACGGAGGGCCTGCCCGCGGGGATCACGTTCTTCGGTAGACCTTATAGCGAACCGACACTGATCAAGTTCGCCTACGCCTACGAGCAGGCGACACATCATCGTGTTCCGCCCAAAAGTGTGCCGCCTTTACCTGTCAAGCGAGCCGCTGCCCGCTAACATTCCAAGTCAACTTCCACAAGCTAGTTCACGCCCCGTAGCGCCCGATTCGCTGATTCGGCCATGACCCATTAGGGCTGGCGAGAACAATACCGCCTAACCGGCGTTGCAGGAGAAGTGTTAATTCTATGAGATACGAGACGGTAGTTCTGTGTTCAGTGATATTGCTGTTGCTTGCCGGCATTGCATTGACGGACAGCGCATCGGCGCAAACGGCAGGCGGTACAATCCTGGGGGTTGTTACTGACACGAGCAGCTCCGCAATACCTAACACACTCGTCAACATCAGAAATGTAGACACCGGTGTGACGCGAACTGTGCTCTCGATTGAGACGGGCGGGTATCGGGCGCCCAACCTGCAGCCAGGCGCATACGAAATCACTGTAACGGCGCAAGGATTCTCGAAGCATGTCCGCAGCGGCATCTCTCTTAGTGTCGGCAGCGAACTCGTCCTCGATTTCGAGTTGCGTCCGGGAGCTGTTGTGGAGACGGTTGAGGTCGTGGCGCAAACCGCCGAAGTGGATCTTGTCAGCGCCACCGTCAACCGAACGGTGGAAGGCAGCACGATTCGCGAGCTACCCTTGAACGGCCGCGATTGGACACAACTCGCCGCCCTCGAGCCAGGAATATCTACCATCGGCAGCGCAGGCGGCAGTTCCCGAGGTGGCAACGGGATGAAATTGTCGGTTTCGGGCGCGCGTCCGTCGGAAAACAACTTCCGCCTGGACGGGGTTAGTCTCAATGACAACTCCAATAGCACGCCCGGTAATACGCTCGGCGTTAACCTTGGCGTCGAATCCGTCCGCGAATTTTCGGTGGTCTCCAACAACTACTCAGCCGAGTATGGACGCGCGACGGGCGCCGTGATTAACGCCGTCACCCGCTCAGGTACGAATGACATGCACGGTACCCTGTTTTATTTCCATCGAAACAGCGCGCTGGATGCTCGCAACTTCTTTGATGGCGCCACCAAGCCGTCATTCCGGCGGCATCAATTCGGAGCTGCCGCAGGCGGGCCGATTGTCAAGAACCGCACCTTTTGGTTCGCCAACTATGAGGAACTGCGCGAATTGTTGGCAGAGACATCTATTGCGAACACGTTAAGCGCCAATGCGCGAGTAGGCCGGCTCTCCACCGGTACCGTGACGGTGGATCCCAACATCGCCCGCATCTTTCCTCTTCTACCGCTGCCGAATGGTCCGCTTCTCGGCAGTGGCGATACCGGCCAGTACATCGCTCAAGTTCCCAAAACATCCCAAGGCCGCTATCTGATGGGCAAGATCGACCATAAATTCACCGAGCTCACCAGCATGAACGGCAGCTACTTCATCGACGATGCGGATAGCAGCGCTCCGGATGTTTTTCACACCAAGAGCACCGGAAACACATCTCGCCGTCATGGCGCGATGTTGGAACTCACAAGGCTCTTCGGCCCTACCGTCATCAGTGTCAGCCGTTTAGGTTTCGCTCGCACCGGCAACGTAAGCGAGCAGATCGTCGATATCTATAACCCTCTCTTGGAAGATCCATCGCTCGGCTTCCTGCCGGGCTACAACATCGGAGCGACCACCGTTACCGGTATCACCGTGCCAGGCTCGGGACCGGGGTCCACCAACGTCAACGAGCTTTTCTTCAACTCATATCAGGTGCACCAGAACTTCTACGTGAGCAAGCGAACCCACTCGCTCAAATTCGGGTTCACGCTCGAGAGGATGCAGTATAACCTGTCGAGCCCGAATCGGAACGGCGGTGACTTTCAATTTGGCTCGATTCCGGACTTTGTCACTAACCGTCCCACCAGCTTTGCGGCGCTTTTCCCGGGCTCCGACGTACGCCGCGGCCTGCGCCAAACACTGCTTGCCGGTTACATCCAGGATGACCTTCGGCTGAAGCCCAACTTCTCGATTAATATAGGCATGCGGTACGAGTTCCTCACCATACCGACTGAGGTGAATGGTAAGCTCGCGCTGCTGCCGGACTTGAAGTCGCCAACTGTTCGAGTCGGCGGTCCGGTGCATGATCGCAATCCGACGTGGAAGAACTTCGCACCCCGAATCGGTCTGGTCTGGGATCCTTTCAAAGACGGGAAGACTTCGATTCGATCGAGCTTCGGAATCTTCGATTCCCTTCCATTGCTATGGCTCTATGACACGCCACTTACCCGCTCCACTCCGTACTTTGTACAGGGCGTTTCCACTACCATCCCGCAAGGATCTTTCCCCGGCGCCGCCTACCAGCTGATCCAAACCGGGCCGCTACGGACGGCTTACGTTGATGTGCGGCCGCCTCGCGCCTACAGCATGAAGTGGAATTTTAGCGTCCAGCGTGAAGTCGGAAGAATGGTGGCGGAAGTCGGATACACGGGCTCGCGCGGTCTTCATCTGCCGCTAGTAGAGCGCAACATGAACACGGTAGTACCGGTGGAGACTCCGCGCGGCTGGTATTTCGATCCCAACGCGTCTGTACTGAATCCGAACTTCGCGAGCATCAACACGACCAACACCTGGAACTCGGATTCCACCTATCACGCGCTTCAGACCAGCTTGAAAGGAAACTTGCCTGGCGGACTGCAGGTCGTCGGCTCGTACGCATGGAGTAAGAGTCTCGATACCGCGTCATCTACAGGGTCAACCTCGGCAAACTCCGGCTATAGTGGCGCCTCGGCGGCTGTCACGCCGCTGATCCCCAGCCTCAATTGGGGCTTATCCGAGTTCGATCTGCGACACAACGTTAGCGTCAGCATGGTTTGGGAGATGCCCTTCGCCCGCAGCTACAAAGGCATAGCGAAGCAAGCCCTCAGTGGCTGGCAACTCGGCTCCATCTACCGAGCCAATACCGGCAATCCCTTTTCCGTCGCCCTGGGCAGTGACCGAGCAGGAAGCCGCACGGATACAACGGGCGCTGCGTTGGGCCAGCGTCCGAACCTGCTCGCTCTGCCGGGCTGCGAAACGTTAACCAATCCAGGGAATCCGAACGGCTATGTCAAAACGGAATGCTTCGGCTTCCCGGACCAGTATTATCTTGGCAACCTAGGCCGCAATACACTCACCAAACCCGGGCTGTCCAACCTCGACTTCTCGGTCTTCAAGAATTTCCGCGTTCATGAGAGATTCAGCGCGCAGTTCCGCGCAGAGTTATTCAACTCGCTCAATCATGCCAACTTTGGAACTCCCGCTAGTGTGGTTTTCGATCGCCAGGGACGTGTTCCGGCCAACGCGGGATTGATTACTTCGACGGCAACAGATCCACGCAGAATCCAGTTCGGGCTGAAGCTGAACTACTAACTAAAGGACACCACGCATCGTGATGGCATATAACAAACAACGCGCGTTGAGTCTGGCGGCCTTCATGGCTGCTGCTATTCCGGCTTGGACACAGTCGGGACAGTTCCGAATCGAAGAAGCCTCGATTGCGGACATCCAGAACGCGATCAAAACCGGCCGCACGACCTGCCAGGGTGTCGTGCAGGCGTATCTCGAAAGAGCGAAAGCGTACAACGGCGCTTGCACGGCGCTTATCACCCAAGATGGCGCGCCGGCTCCTGCTTCTACGGGGATGGTACGCGCAAGAACACCCATCGTCTATCCCACGCAAACCGTTGCGGCGTCGACTCTGTTTCCAGATATGGATCAATACACCGGACCGCCGCTAGAGTTCGGATACATGGAACCATCCATCTCGGATCCCAGCGTTAAACTCCAGGTCGGTATGCGGACGGGCATCCCAAATGCGGGACAGGTGAACGCGCTCGAAACCCTGAACATCCGCGGAGAACGCTCAATCACCTGCAAAGGCGAGTTCGATCGTAAGCCTTCGGATGGACCACTCCCATCGGGAGCGCCGGCTGTTTGCGAGGAGTTTCGAAAACAGCCCGACGCTTTAGAACGGGCTGCCGCGCTTGATCGGCAATACGGCCGGAATCCCAATCTGACACAGATGCCGATGTATTGCGCCGTATTCTCGCTGAAAAACTGGTACGACGCGAAAGACATGCGAGGCACTGGCGGCAACGATGTCAACTTCGCCATGGATGTACCCAAGGAAGACTCGCCGGATATCGCAGAGCTACGGAAAAAGGGCGCCATCATCTATGCTGTCGCCACCGCGAGCAGCATCGGCGGACCCGGCGGTCGCGAGCGAGCCGCCAAGACGGAGAAAGTTTTCCCTCCGAACAACCTGCAGTACGGTCCTTGGGGTGGACAAGCTTGCAACCCGTACGACACCACTCGAGTGCCGCGAGGAACAAGCAATGGCTCAGGTGTTTCGGTCGCCGCAAACCTGGCTACCTGTTCGATTTGCGAGCAAAGCTCCGCGTCGTGCAAGGGCCCTGCATCCCGGAACAACATCGTCGCTCTTCTGACGACCAAGGGCGTGATGATGGATGGCGGCATTACGGGCAAGAACTCGGGTGATCGCGCGGGCATTCATTGCAAGTCCGTGACGGACGCCACGCTAGTGCTCGATGCAATTAAAGGCTACGAATCCGCTGACATGTTCACCGCGCTTCCGAAGGGAATCATTCCTAAGGAGCCCTACACAACGTTTCTGGTGAAAGACGGCGCGGTGTCGTCGAAGCCGCTCAAAGGCGTTCGCGTGGGCATTGTACGCGAATTCATGGTGAAGCACACCAAGAACGACGAAGCCATTAGCGATCAGATCGATAAGGAGATCAAGGCCGTCCTACGCGACAAGCTCGGAGCCGAACTAGTCGAGTCCGTCGACCCGCTGTACGCCGACGATCCGAACGTACCCAACATGAAGTACACCTTCCAGGACGCGCTGGCGGAAATTCTGCCTCATAATGCGCCGGAATACTTCTGGCAAAAGACTGCTTCGGGCAAACTCGAGTTTGAAGTTCCGGGCTGGGACGTTCGCACAGTTGACTACGCGGTGGCTCTGTCGCTGCATCAGGCCCCGATATCTGACAAGATCAATCTCCGCCGCATCAGCGCGCGCCTGACAAATCCATCGAGTCCGTTTTACATGAACAAGTATCTGCGCCGAGCGCGGCGATGCTCGTGTCAAGGATTGGGCAAGCTGGGTGGCGAATGCGAAGTTCAAGACCGAAGAAGAGCTCGTGCGAGCGAAGAGCGCGATAGGCGATCAGGATCCGCGCGCCCGAGCGGACCGCATCAGTTACCTCAAGATGCAGTCAGTGATGCGCATGGTGATCATCAAGGTGATGTACGAAAACAAGATCGACGTGTTTGTCAATCCGGAGCAAACCACGGCTCCCTACTTGCTGGGCGGCGCCCTGAACCGATGTCAATGATCGGCCTGCACATAGCTGCTGCGCAGCGTTCACCGCACTGATCGGGACCCCCGAAGCAGACGTTCCGGCGGGCTATGTGCGGACTGCCTACGATCCGCAATACGTTTTCAGTGCCGACAAGAAGGAATACCTGGCCGTTACCGGCAAAGTGGCTACAAGCTCCCGTATCCGATGCCTATCAGCATGATGTTTTGGGGGGGGCCAGGCACGCGATCGCGACGTGATCAAGGCGGCATCGGCTTATGAGTCCGCGACACATCATCGTGTTCCACCGCCGGATTTCGGCCCCGTCTCTTCTCCCACGCAACGCACCAGTCGTTAAAGACAACAGAAGGTGACTAGTGACCATGGATAACTTGTCTGCAGGACTGCCGTACTGTTTGATGCTCTCCGCCATAGCGATGGCGCCCGCCTTTGCGCAGCAGGGCCAGTTTCGTGTGGAAGAAGCTTCGATTAAAGATATCCACGATGCGATTCGGGCCGGCCGCACAACCTGTCAAGGCGTCGTTCAGGCTTATGTCGAAAGAGCGAAAGCCTACAACGGCGCCTGCACGGCTCTGGTGACTAAGGATGGCGCTCCCATCCCGCCGTCGACCGGAATGATGCGCGCCGGCGCGCCCCTCTCGTATCCGACCGTCACTGTGAGCGCCTCTACTCTGTTTCCCGATCTGTGGCAGTACACTGGCCCGCCGATCGAACTCGGTCGAATGGAGCCGTCGATCTCTGATCCATCGGTGCAACTGCAAGTTGGTCTGCGCGTTGGCATCCCTGATGCCGGCCAACTCAATGCGTTAGAGACCCTGAACATTCGTGGCGAGCGATCCATCACCTGCAAAGGAGACTTCGACAAGGCTCCCTCCGCGGGACCCCTTCCGGCTGGAGCGCCGGCGGTCTGCGAAGAATTCCGAAAACAACCGGACGCTCTGGAACGGGCCGCAGAGTTGGACGACAATATGGCCGCAATCCGGACCTCGCCCAGTTGCCGATGTACTGCACCGTCTTCTCGCTGAAGAATTGGTACGACGCCAAAGATATGCGAGGAACTGGCGGCAATGATGTGAACTTCGCCATGGACGTGCCTAAGGTAGGATTCGCCCGACATCGCAGAACTGCGGAGGAAGGGCGCCATCATCTATGCCGTTGCCACCGCGAGCAACGTCAGCGGAGCCAGGCCAACGGGGCGGACAAGCCACAGCGTAATGCCAGACGACAACTGCAATACGGACAGTGGGGCGGGCAGGCCTGCAATCCCTATGACACCGCGCGGTCCCGCGAGGCACCAGCAACGGCTCCGGTGTTTCCGTATCCGCGAACCTAGCGACCTGTTCCATTTGCGAGCAAGGCTCTGCTTCCTGCAAAGGTCCGGCATCGCGAAACAACATCGTCAATTTCCTGACCACGAAAGGAATCCTGATGGACGGCGGTGATGGGCAGTAAACATGCCGGCGACCGAGCGGGCATCCACTGCCAGCCGGTCGCGATGCCGCGCTTGTGCTTGACGCCATTAAGGGCTACGAAACCGCCGATATGTTCACCGCCATACCCAAGAGCTTGATCCCACCGGAACCCTACACCAGCTTCGTCGTGCCGGATTCAGCGCGTCAACGTCGAAGCCGCTGAAGGGCATGCGTGTCGGCATTGTGCGCGAGTTCATGGTGAAGCACACCAAGAACGATGTAGCCATCAGCGATCAAATCGACAAAGAGATCAAGACGGTCCTGCGCGACAAACTGGGCGCGGAACTGGTGGAGTCAGTGGATCCGCTATATGAGGACGACCCGTGAGTTCCGAATATGAAGTACACGTTTCAGGATGCTTTGGCCGAGATCCTGCCGCACAATGCGCCGGAGTACTTCTGGCAAAGACACCTTCTGGTGAACTCGAGTTTGCCGTTCCGGGTTGGGATGTGCGAACGGTAGACTACGCGGTAGCGTTATCGCTGCATCAAGCTCCTCTCTCGGACCACATTAATCTGCGACGCATCAGCGCGAGACTCGCTAATCCACGCAGCGCATACATCATTAATCGCTATCTGGAGGAGCGTGGCGACGATCGGGTGAAGGACTGGGCAAGTTGGGTCGCGAACGCGAATTCAAGAACGGCGACGAGCGGGCGCGAGGCGAGAACGCAGTGACCGTCAAAGATCCCCGCGCTGACCCCAACGGCGTGAGCTATCTCAAGATGCAGGCCGTTATGCGGATGGTGATTCTCAAGGTGATGTAGGAAAACAACATCGACCTGTTCGTGAATCCTGAGCAAACGACTCCTCCATATCTGCTGGGTGACGCGGGAGCCCGAAGTCAACAATCGTCCGTCCCATAGTTGCTGCGCCGCGTTCACCGCTCTGCTTGGGAGCCCTGAGGCCGATGTTCCGGCCGGATTCGTCCGGACCACTTACGACGCGAAATTCGTCCTTGCCGAGGACAAGAAGCGTATGTGGAAGTCACCGGTACAGTGAAATCGCAGTTACCGCATCCGATGCCCATCAGCATGATGTTCTGGGCCGGCCCCGGCATGGATAGCGACGTCATCAAAGCCGCGTCCGCGTATGAAGCGGCCACTCATCATAGGGTTCCCCCGCCCAACTTCGGCCCACTTCCCCGAAGCAGACTTCACGCAGATAAGGAGCTGGATCATGACCACGAATCAAAGATTGCTGGGGTTACTCCTGGCCGGGTCGGCGGCAGCGTGGGCGCAGCCGCGACCCTTCCAGGTAGAAGAAGCTTCGATTACTGATATCCAGAGCGCAATCAAATCGGGCCGGGCGACCTGTCAGGGTGTTGTGCAAGCTTACCTGGAGCGCGCGAAAGCTTATAACGGCGCGTGCACGGCGCTTATCACCAATGACGGCGCTTCGATCCCTCCGGCAACCGGCATGGTGCGAGCCGGTGAGATGTTGACCTATCCCACCAAGACCATTCCTGCTTCCACATTCTTTCCAGACTTGAATCAATACTCAGGACCTCCCCTTGAGTTCGGCCGGATGGAGGTGTCAGTTTCAGACCCGAATGCCATGACTCAAGTCGGCATGCGGGCCGGTATTCCTGATGCCGGCCAGGTGAACGCGCTCGAGACGTTAAACATTCGCGGCGAACGTTCCGTGACTTGCCGCGGCGACTTCGATCGCAAGCCTTCCGACGGTCCATTGCCGGCCGGAGCTCCCGCAGCATGTGAAGAATTTCGAAAGCAGCCGGATGCGTTGGAACGCGCAGCAGAACTGGATAAGCAATACGGACGAAATCCAAATCTCACCGAATTGCCGATGTACTGTGCGGTCTTCAGTCTGAAGGACTGGTATGACGCCAAGGATATGCGGGGCACTGGCGGCAACGATGTGAACTTCGCCATGGATGTGCCAAAGAAGGATTCACCGGACATCGCCGAGTTGCGCAGAAAAGGCGCCATCATCTATGCCGTTGCCACTGCAAATAGCGTCGGAGGACCTGCGGCGAATGGGCCGAACAGGCCGGCGACCGCGATGCCGGACAACAATCTTCAATACGGCCTCTGGGGAGGCCAGCCTTGCAACCCGTATGACACGACGCGAGTGCCACGAGGCACCAGCGGAGGGTCCGGTGTATCAGTGGCGGCCAATCTTGCTACCTGTTCCATCTGCGAACAGGGCTTCGCCTCGTGCAAGGGTCCCGCATCCCGCAACAATATCGTCAATATCTTGACCACGAAGGGCGTGATGATGGACGGCGGCATCACCGGGAAAAATCCGGGAGATCGCGCCGGGATTCATTGCAAAACTGTCGGCGACGCGACTCTCGTGCTGGATGCCATCAAGGGATATGAATCGGACGACATGTTCACTGCGATCCCGAAAGGGCTCATCCCGAAGGAGCCCTATGCCAGCTCGTTGATAAAGGATAACGCGGTAAACAGCAAGCCCCTCAAAGGCGTGCGTGTAGCGATCGCCCGCGAGTTCATGGTGAAGCACACCAAGAACGATGAAGCCATCAGTGATCAGGTGGATAAGGAGATCAAGAAGATCTTGCGCGACAAGCTCGGCGCGGAACTAGTCGAATCAGTGGACCCGATGCATGCCGATGATCCGACGGTACCCAACATCAAGTACACGTTCCAGGATGCTTTCGCCGAAATTCTTCCGCATAACGCGCCCGAGTACTTTTGGCAGAAGCTTCCCTCGGGTGAACTCGAATTCGCGGTCCCAGGCTGGGATGTAACAACGGTCGATTACGCCGTCGCTCTCTCGCTTCATCAAGCGCCGCTCTCGCCAAAGATCAACATCCGGCGCATCAGCGCGCAGTTATCCAATCCATCCAGCCCGATGGTGATGAATCGATACCTCCGTGAGCGGGGCGACCCGCGTGTCAGGGACTGGGCAAGCTGGGTGGCGAACGCAAAGTTCAAGACTGGCTCGGATCTGGCTCGCGCAAAGAATGCCATCGCCGACAATGATCCTCGCGCCGATCCTGCCGGGATCAGCTATTTGAAGATGCAATCGGTTCTGCGCATGGTGATTCTCAAGGTGATGTATGAGAACAAGATTGATGTGTTCGTGAACCCCGAGCAGACCACTGCTCCCTATTTGCTGGGTGGAGCGCCCGAACCGGAAGTCAATAACAGGCCTTCGCTGAGCTGCTGTGGGGCGTTCACCGCGCTGCTAGGCGCTCCTGAAATTGAGGTGCCGGCAGGATACACAACCATCGCCTACGACCCGCAGTATGTCCTCAGCGCGGATAAGAAGTCCTACATCCCCGTTACTGGAACAGTACGATCTGAGATGCCGCATCCTATGCCGGTCAGCTTGATGGTGTGGTCCGGACCGGGAAGCGACGCAGACGTCATCAAGGCCGCATCTGCTTATGAATCCGCAACCCATCATCGCGTTCCACCGCCCGCATTTGGGCCGGTGAGAACGCAGCGTACCCGCCGCTAATTCATTTAGGAGCCATTATGCGAATCCTCTGCTATGCGGTCTTGACGTCAAGTGCGGTCTGGGCGCAGTCGGGCCCTTTTCAGGTCGAAGAAGCATCTATCCGAGATATCCAGAACGCCATTAGAGGCGGTCGGACAACCTGCCAGGGTGTCGTGCAGGCTTACATTGAACGCGCGAAAGCCTACAACGGCGCGTGCACCGCACTGGTCACTAAGGACGGGGCGTCAGTTCCCGCCGCCACCGGTATGGTTCGAGCCGGGGAAGCCATCACATATCCCACCAAAACCGTTGCCGCGTCGACCTTATTTCCCGACTTGAATGACTACTCCGGACCGCCGCTCGAATTCGGCCGGATGGAAGCTTCCGTCACCGATCCCAACGTGCAGATTCAGATTGGCATGCGCGTGGGCATCCCCGAAGCTGGCCAAGTGAACGCGCTCGAAGCGCTAAACATTCGTGGCGAGCGCTCGGTAACCTGCCGTGGCGACTTCGATCGTAAACCCTCTGCAGGACCGCTGCCTCCGGGCGCGCCCGCGGTTTGTGAAGAGTTCCGCAAGCAGCCGGATGCGGTCGAAAGCGCGGCCGAGCTCGATAAGAAATATGGGCGAAATCCCAACCTCACCCAAATGCCAATGTACTGCGCAGTGTTTTCCATCAAGAATTGGTATGACGCGAAGGACATGCGTGGAACAGGCGGCAACGATGTGAACTTTGCGATGGACGCGCCGAAAGAGGACTCGCCCGATGTCGCCGAACTCCGCAAGAAAGGCGCGATCATCTATGCGATCGCAACGGCCAACAGCATCGTGGGCGCTAGCGCTCAAGGTGCGGCAAAGGCGAAGTCAGTTACACCGGCAAGCAACCTGCAATACGGCCTGTGGGGTGGTCAGCCCTGTAACCCGTATGACACGGCGCGAGTCCCCCGTGGAACCAGCGGTGGATCAGGTGTTTCCGTGGCAGCGAACTTGGCCACCTGCTCCATTTGCGAACAGAGCTTCGCGTCCTGCAAAGGGCCGGCCTCGCGTAACAACGTTGTCAATCTGCTGACCACTAAAGGCGTGATTATGGATGGCGGTGTCGGATATGGCAATCCTGGCGACCGTGCTGGCATTCATTGTAAGAGTGTTGACGATGCCGCGCTCGTCCTCGATAGCATCAAAGGCTATGAATCGGGCGATATGTTCACTGCTTTAGCGAAGGGCCTGATCCCGAAGGAGCCCTATGCGAGTTTCGTGGTGAAGGACGCTGCTGTTTCCTCGAAGCCCCTGAAGGGCGTCCGAGTCGCGATTGCGCGCGAGTTCATGGTGAAGCACACCAAGAACGACGAAGCCATCAGCGACCAAATCGATAAAGAAATCAAATCCATACTGCGAGACAAGCTAGGCGCTGAGTTGGTGGAGTCGGTCGATCCTCTCTATCCCGACGATGCGGATGTGCCGAACATGAAGTACACGTTCCAGGACGCATTGGCGGAGATCCTGCCGCATAACGCCCCGGAATACTTCTGGCAGAAGACGGCGTCGGGTGACTTGGAGTTTGCGGTACCTGGCTGGGATGTGCGAACGGTTGACTATGCCGTCGCGGTGTCGCTCCACAAAGCCCCACTCTCGGAGAAGATCAATCTCCGTCGAATCAGCGCGCGGTTGTCGAACCCATCCAGCCCGTTCATGATCAACCGCTATCTGCGGCAGCGCGGGGACGCGCGAGTAAAGGATTGGGCGAGTTGGGTCGCCAACGCCAAGTTCAAAACGGATGAAGATTTCACGCGCGCCACCAATGCCGTGACCGATCAGGATCCACGCTCCGATCCAAACGGTATCAGCTACCTGAAGATGCAATCGGTGATGCGGATGGTCATTCTAAAAGTGATGTACGAAAACAATATCGATGTTTTCGTGAATCCTGAGCAAACCACAGCGCCCTATCTCCTTGGGGGTGCGCCGGAGCCGGAGGTAAATAATCGTCCCTCACTCAGTTGTTGCGGAGCCTTCACGGCGCTTCTCGGTGCGCCGGAAGCCGAAATTCCGGCCGGCTACTCGAAAATCGCCTATGACCCGAAGTATGTACTGAGCGCTGACAAGAAGTCCTACATCGCAGTGACTGGAAGCGTTAAGACCGAAATGCCGCACCCGATGCCGGTTAGTTTAATGGTATGGTCCGGCCCGGGCAGCGACAGCGACGTCATCAAGGTCGCGTCAGCTTACGAGGCTGCGACCCACCATCGTGTACCCCCGGCCGCCTTCGGGCCCCTGCGGACACAACGTTCTTCCAAATAACCTGGATTGTTTACAACTCTAATCCTGCCGTGAAGCATGAAAACGGCATTGTCTGTTGTCAAGCCGTTGAGGCAGATTGTGACCGGAAACGCTACGGGTTTTGTGCCTTGCTCAGGCAGCGGTCAGTCCGCTCCAGACCGCGAATGATCGCGATCGCAGAAGCCAGTGATTGCTGGGTCTCACTCAGTGTCGGCCCGCTCGAAAATAAATTCTGCACGGCATCATGGAGCGAGAGATACCGTTGCGCGGGCCTGGCGGATTTGAATCGGCGCATTTGCCGTTCTCGTTGGAGGAAAATATTACGGTTTATTGAGGAGTTCCTACTCCGAGAGGCTGCAGAATCGCGATCTGAACCCTGTGCCTTACGGCACAGGGTTCGCTCCCGAAATGAGGATCCGTCGGCTCCCGGCCGGCCGCTGCCCGACAATTTCCTGGCTCGCAAGCGAGCTACAGTGGATCGTCTAGCCGTCCCAAGCCAAAGGCTCAGTGAACTCCACGGACGGGTACCTTCGCCCGGTCAACCGCTTGCGAACAGCCGAACAAAGGACAACACAGCCGGTCGCCCCCCTGTGGCACGGCCGCCACTGAAATCGGCTCGCAATCACATAATTAGGTGAGACTTTGGTGATGGATTGCAGCACCAATCGTTAAGTGGCTAAGATAGTAACGATTTCCAAGTTATCTCCAAGACTGCTAACGCCCGACGTGCTGTCACCAAGTCCGCTCTTTCAAATCAATGGCTTACGAGAAGACTGTAGCAAGTTGCGCCGGATATCGAAGCCCTAAAATCAGAGATAACTTGCCCTAGAAGCAGTTGGTTGCGGGGGAAGGATTTGAACCTTCGACCTTTGGGTTATGAGCCCAATCAAAACCTTGCCCTTAGTTGCCTTCCGTTCCCCTGAGTTCCCCAAAAGTATTGATTTCATTCCCCTGGATTCCCCTCAGTTTGGTCACAGAATTGGTGACAGTTGCCCCGGTTCCCCTGGGTTCCCCATCAAATTGGTGACAGATTTGGTGACATCTTGCACGGTCGCGTTCAACACTCGTGTCGCACAGGCTAGCTTGCACACAGGCTATAGTATCGTTTGGCGTCGATATCAGAGTCAAGCTCGGACGTAGCTGGCTTCGAACCCATCTCCCGCTTCATAGAAACAATCATTGCGAGCAATCTAAAGGAAGTTGAGTTTCAACAACCGAGGTTAAATCAATGTAGAGGCAGCAACCCGAAACCACAAAGACCTTAATGTCAACAAAACACAGCGGCCCGGCTGTGACGGATCCGGACCCGCTCTGGCGTTTACGTATCACTCTCGTCAGAGTTGGCTTCATTGTCAGAGCGCCGCTCGGCACGATCCAGCATGCCGATCGTATCGGCGCGAACCTCATGCGATTGCCAGATGCTGGCCGACCTCATGAACAAACCCCCCATTAGTTGCTTGGGAGGGAAGGCTTCCAGCGAAGCCAACGGCGATATCGCCGCCTTCCGTTACATCTGCGGCATGTGAATTCCAGCACACGAGCTTACGCTCGCGAGAGAGTGATTCAACCCCTCGAGGACTTACTCGCAAACAATCATGAACCCATGATGCCTCCAAGCTTGCATGATTTGCTGCCATCACCGGATCCAATCTAAGCTATTAATTAGGGGCAGGCGAATTTCTCCAGATGAGGTGACGACCGGGTGCATGAGCCGACCGTCATACCGAACGAGGTGTTCGACCATCTTCGTGAAGGCGGCGAAGCTTACGCGCGTCGCGCGTGGCATGAGGCCTACCAGGCCTTTCTGCGCGCAGATGAAGCGACTCCCCTGGAAGCCGATGATCTCGAACAACTGGCGACAGCGGCGTACCTGATTGGCCGGGAGTTGGAGTTTCAACAGTTCACTGAGCGCCTCCATCGGCTTCATCTCGAGGCAGATGATTGAGAGCCTGCAGCCCGTTGTGCGTTCTGGTTAGCCATCAGCTTCTTGTTCCGCGGAGACGTGGGCCAGTCGAACGCCTGGCTCGCACGCGGGTACAGGCTTGTTCAGGACCGCGACTGCGTGGAGTGCGGCTACATGCTGCTGGCCACTGCCACACGGCAGTTGGACGATGGTTATGCCGAGGATGCCCAGGGGACGGCGAGCCAAGCCGTGGCAATAGGCGAGCGCTGCCAGGACATCGATCTGACGGCTGCTGCCCGTCACCTGCAGGGCCGCGCCTTTATCCACCAGGGTCATGTGGCGCCCGGCCTGAAGCTCCTTGACGAAACGATGCTCGCAGCCGTCGGTGGCGAACTCTCGCCCATCATGACGGGATTGATGTACTGCGCAGTGATCGAAGCCTGTCGTGATGTCTATGAGATTCCTCGCGCGCGCGAGTGGACGTTCGCGTTGTCGCGATGGTGCGAACAGCAGTCCGGAATGGTGGCATTTACCGGCGTGTGCCTGGTACATCGCGCGGAGATCATGCAGTTCCTCGGGGCGTGGCCTGAAGCGCTCGCCGAGGCCGCCCGAGCGTGCGAGCGATACCAGCAATCGGCTCGCAAGCCACCGGGCGCGGCGCTCTATCAGCAGGCTGAGATCTACCGCCTGCGAGGCGAATGCGCGAAAGCCGACGAGGCTTATCGGGACGCAAGCCGGCTGGGATGTGAGCCCCAACCCGGACTGGCCCTGCTGCGGCTCGCGCAAGGACGTACCGACGCCGCGGTAGCGGCAATCCGGCGGCTTTTGATCGCGACTACCGATCGGTTGAAACGCGCCAGGCTGCTGCCGGCCTACGTCGAGATCATGCTGGCGGTGGATGACCTCGAGAACGCACGCAGCGCCTGCCACGAACTTCAGGAGTTCGCCGAGGCGTTCGACACTGACGTTCTGCGAGCCTTAGCTGCGCAGGGTCACGGTGCCGTCGCTCTCTGCGGCGGCGATGCTGGGGCGGCGATGGGTCCGTTGCGTCGGGCGTTCGAGCTGTGGCAACGGCTCGAGGCGCCCTACGACGCTGCACGCGTGCGAGTACTCCTGGGGCGGGCGTGTCAGCTGCTCGGTGATGATGAGACGGCCGACCTCGAGTTCGAAGCGGCGCGATTCGTGTTCGCTCAGCTTGAGGCGCAGCCCGACCTCGAACGTCTTGACGCGACGCGAGCCGCGACGCCCCCACCCGGTCCCCTTACCGCGCGTGAACTCCAGGTGCTTCGCTTGATTGCCGCCGGTCACACGAATAAGGCCATCGCCGCCGAGTTGTGCCTGAGCGAGCGCACAATCGACCGGCACGTGAGCAATATCCTCAACAAGCTCGATGTACCCTCCCGGGCCGCCGCCACCGCGTACGCTTACGACCACAAGTTTATTTGAACCTGCATCGCCTGGCGGGAATTACCCACATCGCGAATCTCGCAAATTGGGTGGTTTCGCCGAAGCGCCGGCCGTGGCTCCTCCCGCATATTTGACTTGCGGGACAGAATCCGCAAATCGAACAGGAGGACGGCCATGGCCAACCGAGCACTACTCCTCGAGTTCACACCCCCGCGCCGCCCAGAGATCACGGCAGAACAACCAATAGCCTTCGCGAACGACTGCTTGCAGGCCTTCCGGTCACAGAGCGGCGACTTTCACTCAACGGTGTTTCGACCGCCGTGTTGGAGGGCGGCGAGGGCGCGCCGGTCGTGCTGCTGCATGGCCCCGGAGCCTACGCTGCTCACTGGCTAAGCATCATTCCATGTCTTGCGAGCATCTCATCGCGTCATCGCGCCTGACTTGCCAGGACACGGCGAGTCAGGGATGTTCGCCAGCCCGCTGAATCACGATCTCCTAGCCGGATGGGTCGAAGATCTTATCGATTGCACTTGCGCGGCCCCGCCAGTGTTGGTTGGATCTACGCTCGGCGGCGCGATTGCGGCACGCTTCGCAGCGGAGCGTGGCGAGCGGCTCGCCGCGCTCGTTCTCGTCGACGCACTCGGCTTGACGGAGTTCCGACCCACCCCGAGTTCGGCGCCGCGCTGAATGATTACCTCTCGGCTCCCGGTGAACTCACGCACGACCGCCTCTGGAACCGTTTGTGCATTTGATCTCACGGCGTTGCGGAATCGAGTGGGGGAGAAATTGGACCTCATCAGGGCGTACAACCTGGATCGCCTCGGATCGCACCAGAGCGACTCGCGGCGTTGCGAAACCTGATGGGACAGTTCGGGTTGCCCGCGATTCCGCTCCGACATCCTTGAACGCATCGCAGTGCCGACGACGCTCATCTGGGGCCGCCACGATCGAGCGACGCCACTTTCAATAGCACGAAGAAGCCAGCCAAGCGCTTTCGCTGGAATTTTCGCGTTGTCGACGACGCCGCCGACGACCCGGCGCTCGAGCAGCCGGAAGCGTTTCTAGGGGCGCTGAACAAAGCGCTCGGAACCGAGAAGAAACCGGAGGAAGGACTATGATTTCGACCACAAATCCGACTTATGTACCCAAGCGGCGGACGATCGTGATGGCGGCGATGATTATCGGGTGCTGTAACAAAGACCGCGCCCTTCAGGGGCAGACGATCGGCGGGGGGCTTCCGGAAAGACTACAGAGCGTCAACGTGGTCGTGCATTGGAATCGCATTGCAGCAGAAATCTTCACAAGCGAGCCAGGTCCACTGCTAGACTCTCTCGCCCTCTGCATTCTGCACGCCGCGATTCACGACGCCCTCAACAACATCGACCGTCGCTACGAGCCCTACACGAGCGATCGGCCATATCTAGGCGCTTCCGTCGAGGCGGCTGTGGCACGCGCGGCTCGCGATGTTATGATCGCACTCGCGCCAAGCCATCGCGAACGAATCGATCGCGAGTTTACGGCTGCCCTGAGCGCTGTCCCCAACGGTCCATCCAAGAACGCGGGGCTGAACCTCGGCGACATAACCGCGCATGCCAACCTTGACCGGCGATCTGGCGACGGACTTGTTCCTGGCCCGTGGCCTCCTCAGACGGGGCCGATCACAGCAGCCCGTGTATGTGCCCACACGCGCTCCGGGTGACTACGACTTCACGCCGCCTCTCGATGCGCCCCCGCTCGGACCGGTGGCCCTCTTCCCAGGATCTGGCCGGCTCACGCCGTTTGCGATCGACCTTGAGCGGCATCGTCTAAAGGGGCCGGATCCGCTCAAAAGCACCATGTACGCACGCGACGTTAACTTGGTGAAGTCAGTCGGAAGCCTTAAGAGCGCCACGCGCACGCCCGACCAGACTGCGACAGCCTTCTTCTGGTTTGAAGAGCAGCCCATTTGGAATCAAATCGCCCGCACCGTGATCCTCGAACGCCGCCTCGATCCATGGGATGCTGCCCGCCTCCTCGCCTTGTTGAATTTCGTGCTTACCGACAGCACCATAGCCGCCTTCGAAGCCAAGTATCACTTTCGGTTCTGGCGGCCTTACACGGCGATTCGTCGAGCCGCGGAAGACGGCAACGATTATACGGAGGCCGATCCTGCCGGCTGCCGCTTCTCTGGCCAACGTCGCCAGATATACCGCCAACCTTCTTTATCCCGCCGATTCCTGACTATCCGTCAGTGGCGGCGGCGGCGTCAGCGGCGGCTGCCGAGGTCCTAACCGAATTCATTGGAGATCACGCAGACTTCGAAGCATCGAGCCCCACGCTGCCAGGGGTCACGCGACGCTTCAGGAGCTTCAGACACGCGGCTCTCGAAGCTGGTTTGTCGAGGGTATTCGGCGGCATCCATTTCCTCCACGCCGTCGCAGACGGCTTCGTGCAAGGCAGGAGCGTCAGGTCGTGAGGTAAGGCACGAGCTACCTTCTTCCCGGCGATGACTGTGTTTCCAGTCGCGATAGCCTCCGGTAGGAACGAGGAGCAAAAAGGCGTATGTACGACCCAATCATCGTCGGCGCGCGATGCGCCGGTGCCCCGAGCGCGATGCTTCTGGCGCGTAGGGGGTATCGGGTACTGCTGGTTGACAAGGCCAGTTTTCGCGGCGACACAACATCGACGCACATCGTCTGACCGCACGGCGCGGAGCCCGGATCACTCGGGGTCTACTGGATCGATTAGCGGCGACCGGCTGTCCCCCTGTTGCGCATCACATGATCTTCGACGTCGGCCCATTCGCTCTGAGCGGTGGCGTGAATACGAGTGGGGGCCGCGGTGGGTTCTGCCCGCGCCGCACTGTCCTGGACAAGCTGCTCCTGGATGCGACCGTCGAAGCGGGAGCGGAAATCCGGGAAGGCTTTACTGTGGAGAAGCTGCTTTGAGACGTCGAGCCGACCGTGCAGGAACGGATCTCCGTTGCCCAGTCAATGCCTACAAACCAACGATATTGTTCTGACACGTCACCTCCCTTCCTGGGGCCGCGTTCGTAAAGTGCATCTACCCCTCTACTGGCGATCTCATGGCGAAAACTCCCAACAGGACGTGTTTTGCGAACCGCACTGGATGGAGCACGGTTCCTGACGCGGGCGCCTGTGTCGCTAGAGACGCTGGAGCGCTTCCACAATGCGGCTAGATCCTTCTTGATCTCGGCTCATGGGTAGCTGAAACAGCGTAGTTTGAAGTGGACCCCTGGGCTGAGACACAAAGTTAAGGAGGCTATCGCCGTTCGCTGGAAAAGCATTGGCGGCGAGGTTGTTGTTGGTCCACTGTGGACATAGCTGAGCGGAGGATAGAGCGCTCCAGGGATGGAACTCGAGCGCCGACTCAGTTGCCGGAATGACCGGGGCGGTGGAACCGCCCCGAGTCCGCTTAGCCATTCTGGCTGGAAAGCGATAAATCCCCGGGTCGCAGGGGCAGAGCCCCCGATCTGCTAAATGGATTCTCATGGCGCATCGCCTGCTTGGCGTTCGAACTCGGACGGTGTTAAATAACCAAGAGCCGAGTGAAGCCGATGTCGATTGTAGACGCGCTCTAGAAACTCTCCGATACAGGCGCTCGCTTCCCGAAAGTCCCGATACTCATTGCGGTAAACCTCCTCATACTTCAACGTCTTCATGAACGACTCGCAAGCCGCATTGTCGTACGGATTCGCTTTGCGACTCATGCTGATCTCAGCTTGGTGTTGTCTCAGGATGCCCGTATATTGCTGGGAGGCGTATTGCACGCCGCGATCGGAGTGATGGACGAAGCCTGGCGGCGGTTTTCTCTCCAGCAACGCCATTTGCAGCGCGGTGGTCGCCAATCCAGCTTCCAGCGTTCGCCCCAGAGCCCAACCAATGACACGACGTGAGAACGCGTCGAGTATCACTGCCAGATATATAAATTCGACTTGCAGACGGATGTAGGTGATATCTGCAACCCAGAGTTGGTTCACGGCTGTCGGCTTCAGTTGGCCTGCCAGATTGGGATAGACCGGCAGTTGATGTCGAGAGTCGGTGGTCACCGCAAATTTACGCCGCCTAACGCACAACAGATTGTCTTCCCGCATCATCCGCAGCACGCGCTTGTGGTTGACGTTGAAGCCACGCTGCTGCAAAGCGGCAGTGATTCTACGGTGGCCGTATGCCGGCGATTCCACTGCGATTTTCTGCATCTCGTCTCGGAGCTCCATCTCCACTGGAGAGGCCTGTCGCGGCTTCCGAAACCGATAAAACCCAGCCCGGCTTAGGCCAGTCATTTGGCACAGTGCATTCACGGCTTTGCCTTCCGCCGCGGCTTGCTGGATTTCTTCAAACAGGCATCCTCGCCACTGACGACGGCTGGAGGGTGATACTCCTTGAAATGCTGCAAGGCCCTTTTTAAAAAATCGTTCTCCATTGTGAGTTGGCCGATCTTGCGCTCCAGCTCACCGATCCGCCGGGCCTCCTCCACCACTGGCAGCAACATTCCTCGTCGCCCAACGCCAGGAAATGCAAGATCACCCTTGGCCCGCCATTCTCCTCGCCAGCGGTCCACTAAATGAGGACTCACTTGATACTTACGTGCGATCTCACCAATCGTCGCCCCAGCGTCGATGGCACGCATCGCGGCAACCTTCAGATCACGGCTGTAGATACTTCGGGACAAATCCATTGCCTCAACTCCATTCAATGTATTTCGTCCCTTAACTCCCTGTCTCAGTTTTGGGGTTCACTCCATAAACCTCACACCTCACCCTGCTGCACCTCTTGCGATTTGGTGAGTTGGAGGGGTGCGCGATCCCTCTCAGGGAAAATGCGCACAATCCCCTGTCGCCGCACTCCGATGAGAATGGAGCCGTCCGAGGCCCAAGTCCCCGTCCCCACAAAGTGGTTCTCGGCCAGAGTTTGAGGGGAGCCACCGGTGTGGTGAATTTTCATCAACAGCCGAAGTGACCTCAGGGTGTAAATGACATAGCCAAGTACTCGCTATCCGGAGACCAGAAGGGGATGGCGGGTGGTTGGCCGGCCGACTCCAGCCGGCGCAATGAATCGGTTTGCAGATCGCGCACCCAGAGGGAAGGCAAACATTCCCAGGTGCATCGAAGTTCGAATCATGCCGGCGAGCCAGTATTTCGTTTCTCACTCTCACGTATACCTTCGGCGCGCACGAGAATTGACCCCGGTTAAGCTTCAAGAGTTCTGCAAATAGAAGACATCCGCCTCGAATCGACTATAAGATCAAGTCTGAATTAGAACGATTAAGACGATGATGCGCAAACATCCCGGCCGTGAGCTTCTGAAACGTGTGCGCTCTGTCCCATATACGGAACTGTGCCTTTCGCTGTGTTCGCTATTGTGCCTTCTTTCGCCGCAGAGTAACGCTCACCCGCTGCAGGTGACCACGATCACGGTGAACATCGAAGAAAGGACGACACGAGTAGTGGCTCTGGTTCACCTTGCACAATTCGCCGGGGCCAATCCCACCGCGGCCATTCCTGCGCGATTGCGTCTGCGGCTGGATGGCATGCTCTTTCGCCCCACCGAGCCTTCAGTCACGTTCGACCCATCCGGCGAGATGATCACCTGGCAAGCGCAAACAGCGACACCTGTGTCCAGCGTTTCGATCGACGCTCCAATGTTCTCGGACTATCCGGGCGATGCTACGGTCGTCCTGGTCTACCGCAATGGCCAGATCGTCGACACAACAGTGGTCGATCGCGACTCTCCGAGTGCGATTTTGGCTGAGACCAATCGCGCCGTGTTCCAGCGCTTCGTCCAGATGGGAATACACCACATTCTCTCCGGTCTCGACCACGTCTTATTTGTTTTAGGCTTACTGTTGGTTCGAGGAACACTCCGCGGATTGCTGGGGATGGTGACAGCTTTTACGCTCGCTCACAGCATTACTCTGAGCATCACCGCCCTTCAAATCGGTAGCCTGCCGCCTCGTTTTGTCGAACCGGTTATCGCTCTCTCGATCATCGCCGTGGGGGTTGAAAACTTACTCCATCGAACGATCGATTTTGAACGACGGGTCTGGTTTGCGTTTGGATTCGGCTTCTTCCATGGGTTCGGTTTTGCAGGCGCGCTCGCCGAAGCTGGGTTGCCTCGTCAAGCGATTGGCTGGTCACTCGCCTCTTTCAACATTGGTGTCGAGATCGGACAGGCGTGCATTGTCTTAGTAGCGGTTCCGTTGCTCAGCGTGCTCGCGAAATTCAATCCTGTGCTCAGCAACGCGGTGACGCGCTACGCCTCGGCAGGTATCGCGACTGCCGGCGTTATGTGGTTTGTCCAACGCACCACGTGATAGACTCGGGCTAACTCAATTTCCGCAACCCGGTCAGTTGCACACCTTTCGTGTTCACTCGAAACGAAAGTAAGGGAGATCGGATATGGATGCGAAATTGTCCTGCTCGCGAGCAGGATTTCTTGCTCTCCTCTTCGTGATCGCTCGTCTCTCGGCCCAACAGACAACTGGTGCTATCCGCGGCGTCGTCACCGACCCCACGGGTGCCGCGATTTCCGGTGTCTCCATTTCGGCCACAAACGACCAGACGCGCATCACGCAAACCACTAAAACCAATGCTGGCGGCGCCTACGTGATCCCGTTGCTTCCGCCAGGCGTGTACACCGTGTCGGCAGAGAGTACCGGGTTCGCAAAGGCGGTTCGAAATAACGTCCTTGTTCGAATCACCGAGACCGAATCCCTGGATTTCAGTGTCCAGCTAGGCTCTGTCACTGAGTCTGTAACCGTTGCCGCTTCAGTGTCACTTATCCAAGGGGAAACATCGGGCGAGGGACGTGTCATCGAGCAGCAGACGATCAGTGCGCTTCCACTAGCAACTCGAAACTTCACGCAGTTGCTGGGCCTCACAGCAGGCGTCGTCACCGATCCGCCCAACGCCGAGCAGATCGGATTCGGCACACAGAATCCAAGCGTTAACGGTTCGCGGCGCGGCAGCAATAATTATCTGCTCGACGGAAACGTCAATAACAACCCCATGAACAACGATGTCGCGGGCGTAGGCATCCCGAGTGTCGACTTCATTCAGGAGTTCAAAGTCATCACCAGCATGGCCAGCGCCGAGTATGGACGGAACGCCGGTTCCACCGTCAACGTGGTCACACGGGCGGGCACCAATCAGTTTCATGGCAGCCTGTTCGAGTTTCTGAGAAACGACAAGTTAGTGGCGCGGCCTTTCTTTGCCACCAAACGCGGCCAGAATATCCAGAATCAGTTTGGCGGTACCTTCGGCGGACCTGTCTGGATCCCCAGTGTGTACAAAGGACGAGACCGCACGTTCTTCTTCTTTGGCTGGGAATCCCTGCGGCAGCGCAACACAAATTCGAACGCTGCCATTGTAACCGGACGAGTACCGACACCTGACGAGCGCCGCGGCCAGTTTCCAGTTCCGATTCGCGATCCCCTTACAGGACAGCCGTTCCCCGGAACATGGTGCCTTCGTCGCGCATCAATGCGACTTCGGCGCTCCTTCTCGAGAACTACGTCCCTCTGCCAAACGTCAACGCCGCGGACAATTTCCTTCAGCAGTTCGGAACTCCCTTCGACAGCAACCAATACGCCATTCGCGTCGATCACGAGTTCGGCCCGAGCGATCGCTTCATGGCGCGCTACTTCTCTACTGGGACAAGTTCCTTTAGCGCATCGAACCGGCTCCCCGGCTTTGGTCGAGTTATGGACTACGACTATCACCAGGCAGCCGCTTCCTACACGCATCTTTTCCGCCCGAATCTGCTGAACGAGGCTCGGTTCGGGTACTACCAGTTCCCGCGCCAGCGACCGACACGAGCGAATCGATCCTCGCAGCGTGGGCATCACGCCGATGACGACGTGCCGGGATTACCGGGCATCCTGGTCACGGGCTTTCTGGGATACGGCTACACCGGCAACGACTATGCCGACGAACAGAACAACTACCAGTTCGCCGACACGCTCACCTGGGTTCACGGAACACACTCGATGAAGTTCGGCGCTGAATACCGATACAACATGATGATGTCGTCCGGTGTCCCGTTTCAGGGCCGTTTCTTGTTCAACGGACAATACACCTCGAACGCTTTCGCCGACTTCCTGCTCGCGGCGCCCAACCAGATTATCGTCGCGAACGGTCCAGCGATGATCGACATGCGCGCGTCCAACTACAACTTTTTCGTCCAGGACGACTGGAAGGTGAACCGCCGTCTCACGCTCAATCTCGGCTTGCGCTACGAATACGACACGCCGCCCACCGATGTCGCCCTGGGCCAACTCCTGAACTTCTATCCGGAATTTTATCGGGGTGCCGGCAATGAGTCCGGCTTGGTCATCGGCGGCGTAACGCCCGGTGTGCCGGAGTCCACGGTCTATGGCGACGGCAACAACTTCGGCCCGCGATTCGGCTTCGCCTATGCTCTCGGTGCGGAATCGCGTACCGTGCTGCGCGGCGGATACGGAATCTTCTACGATTCACGCTCCGGGCAAGTGACGCAACAGAAGCTGTTCGAACCTCCGTATTCGGCGAACCAGGCCGTCGTCTTACGACCGACCGATCCGGTCCGAGGCTACGTCTTTCCCGCTCCGATCGACTGTCGCGTCCTACCGAAACCGTTTCCGGTGGCACTCTATCGATACGCCCAATCGAAAAGAACACGCGCATGGACTACGTGCAGCAATGGAACTTCGGTATCCAGCGCGAGGTGCGAAGCGGTCTGTTGCTCGCAGCGTCTTATATCGGCACGCGCGGGCTGCAACTGTTTCGAGCCACCAACATCAATTACCCGCAGCTGGTCGGCTCGTCGTATGTCC
>CAWJQP010000016.1:0-153631 GCA_963844855.1 Bryobacteraceae bacterium | reverse complement strand
CGTTCTGATCGTGTATGCAACAGCAGTTGTCCTTCAGGGCGGCGAAGTTCGGTTCTTCGATGACATCTACGGGCATGACGCAGCGTTGGATAAACAGTTGAATCGAACTCATCCCTAACGACTGCCGACCGTTCCATTCTTGTTGCGTCACCAAACCCAAGTACTGTGTCAAAGGGCGCAAATGCCCACGATTCCTACCTAAATCTGCGGCCATTTCATGCGTCACAACTGGGCCTTGCGATTGCACTCAGTCCTTGCGGAAAGGCAAGGACGAAGAAAAGGATGACAAACGCAGTCGAGCAATGTGCACGTATTACAACAGCGCCTGGATTCATGAAAGCAAATGTGTTCCACAGTCCCGGGCACTTCGCACTGGAAGAAAAACCGATTCCAAGTCCCAGATATGGAGAGGCCGTTATAAAGGTGCATCTCACAACGATCTGCGGAACAGACATCCACATCATCAAAGGCGAGTATCCGGTAATCCGGGCTTGACCATCGGTCATGAAGCTGTCGGAGTCATTCATGAGCTCGGACCTGGCGTGACGGGCTATGAAGTCGGTCAAAGAGTTCTTGTAGGCGCGATCACGCCGTGCGGACAATGCGAACCCTGCCTTGGCGGTCATACATCTCAGTGTGGCGGTGCGCTGGGGGGCTGGCGACTCGGCAACACAATCGACGGCACTCAAGCCGAGTATGTGCTTATTCCGTACGCCCAGGCGAACCTGACCCTCGTGCCTGACGATCTCAGAGATGAAGAAGTGCTGCTGCTTGCCGATATAGCCTCGACCGGTTTCGCCGCTGCGGAGAACGGCAACATACAGCTTGGCGATACGGTGGCTGTGTTTGCTCAAGGACCTATCGGGCTCTGCGCCACTCTGGGCGCAAAACTGCGCGGAGCGGCGCAGATATTTGCGGTCGATTCTGAACCTCACCGGCTACAGACCGCCAAGCTCTTCGGCGCAACTCACACGTTTCTGTCCTCGGCTCATCCGATGGAGATGATTCTGGCACAAACACACGGGCGTGGCGTTGACGTGGCTATCGAAGCACTTGGCCTTCAGGAAACCTTCGAGAACGCGCTACGCGTTCTTCGACCTGGCGGAACCTTGTCGAGTGTAGGCGTTTACTCCGGCCATTTGCGTATACCGCTTGAGGCATTTGGCGCAGGACTTGCCGACCAGACAATCGTCACAACGCTGTGCCCGGGCGGGAAGGAGCGCATGGCCCGTCTGATGCGGCTGGTTCAGGCCCACCGGCTAAACCTGGTTCCGCTATTGACCCATACATTCACCTTGGATCAAATAGCCGAGGCCTATGATCTCTTCGCTCGACGAAAAGACGAGGTGTTGAAGGTCGCCATCCAGGTTCGCTAGCGTTGGCTCATGCCTTTGGATCGATGGGAATGGAGGTGATCCATGATCAAAGTATTCGGGCTTACGCGCTGCTCTACTCGTTCTCTCACTTCCTCGAATCGATGATCCTGACGTGGCCTCGCTGGGCGGCCACATCACCGACGAAAATCAAAGGGCTATAGCTGGAGCGACTGTTTCTGCCACGAACGTGTTCTCTCGGGAGGTTCAGGTTGCGCAAAGCGATGCCACTGGATTCTACAGACTAACAGCGTTGCGGCAGGGGCGCTACTCGGTGTTCGCAAAAGCAGAAGGTCACGGATGCACGTGGGTATTTAATGTTCTGCTCTTCCGTGGACAGCACACGCAATTGGACCTGAAGCTGCGTGGATCCCAGAAGAAAGTTCGGACGGGCGATTGGACAGAAGCGGTAAGGAGCACAAAATGAATATCAAGGAAGTTGTTTTCCCAATTGATTTCTCCGACCGAAGCATCGACGCGTGTCCCTATGTGGCGGCTTTGACGCGACGTCTTCGGGCGAAGCTGACCTTGCTTCACGTCGTTGAGAGTTTGCCGCGCGGTAGTAGTCCGTTGGATCGTCTCTACACCGGAGACGAGGCCGAGCTGGCGCAACGAAAACAAATTGCAAATGACGCGTTGTCTGCGTTCCAGCAACAGTACATACCGCATGTTCCATCAGACCTCTGCGTGCTTGTGGGTGATCCGGCGGCGTGCATCGTGGTGTATGGCGGTGAGAGCAAAGGACGGATGATTGTAATGCCGACTCGTGGCTTTGGGCCGTTTCGACAGATGCTCCTAGGGTCGGTAACTGCGAAAGTATTACACGACGCGCACTGTCCTGTTTTGACGGGTCCTCACCTCGATAAAGCTATCCATCCCAAGCAGTGGTTGAAGCTACAGCGAATCATGTGTGCTGTTGGACTGGATTGGGAGACAGACGAAGTCTTGAGACAGTCTGCCGAGCTCGCGGATCAGCTTGGAACGCAACTTCTCGCTACGCATGTAATCACGCCCGTAGAAGAAGGATTGCTCCCGCTCGTGGACCCAGGCGGTCCTCCAATATCCACCGAGTCGGTTCAAAAGGCCATGCAAGACGCGCTCGATCGAACTGGAGTTCCTGCGCAAGTCCATGTTCTGGTGGGGGAAGCCTCGCGTCGAGTGGCCTGCGCCGCTAAGGAGCACAACGTGGATCTCATTGTAATCGGCAAAGGCGGCGCGCCAGAGTTGCCCGGCCGTCTAGGCAGCCATGGCTATGCTATTGTCCGACGTGCGCCGTGCCCAGTGTTATGCATCTGATGTCAGGAAAACCTAAGAGAGATCGTACTTCTTCATCTTGTAGCGCAACGCATCCCGTCCGATTCTCAAAAGACGGGCTGCCTCCGACTGATTACCTTTTGCGCGTTCAAGTGCGCCGATAACGAGCAGTCGTTCGTTCTCTTCGAGTGAACTGCTGGTGGGACTCGCATCGTTCACAGCCGCGTGTGCGGGCGCAGAATCCGCATGGCCATCAGTTCTCAGATACTCGGGTAAATCCGTGACATCGATAGTATCGCCCATAGCAACCATGCAGGCGTGTCCGATTACATTCTCAAGTTCGCGAATGTTACCCGGCCACGCGTGACGAGATAGCACGATTTGGGCACGGCGAGTGACCGAGCACAAGGGCTTACCGAACTGGTGCGAAAACCTCTCTAGAAAGTGCTGCGTCAACAATGGGAGATCTTCGTGTCGTTCGGCCAGCGACGGGATATGAACTTCGACCATGGTCAGCCGATAGTAGAGATCCTCCCGAAAAGCTCGTTCTGCAATAGCGGAACGCAAGTTCTTGTTGGTCGCCGCAACTACACGAACGTCTACCTTGCGCGGAGTTAAAGATCCAACACGCTGGACTTCCTGATTCTGAAGAACGCGCAGCAGTTTAGCTTGCGTCGAGAGGGGCATATCCCCGATCTCGTCAAGAAACAGCGTACCTCCGCTTGCGTGCTCCACAAGGCCAACTTTATCCCGATCCGCACCGGTAAACGAACCCTTCACATGACCGAATAACTCGCTTTCGAAAAGCGTCTCAACGACAGCAGAGCAGTTCACGACTACAAAGTTGCCAGAAGCAGACCGGACTGAGTTGGTGGACGGCACGCGCGACCAAATCCTTACCCGTCCCAGTCTGTCCGGTAATGAGCAGAGAGCGATAGTGAGGAGCCACTCGCCTCACCGTCGAAAACATGTCGAGCATCTTTGGGCTGCGTCCAATCAGACCTTGGAATCGGCTTGCCTCCAACAACTCTCGCTCGAGTTCCGACGCTCGTAGAGTTTGCCGAGCCTGTGCAATAAGAGCCTTTGTTCGCTCCCGAATCGTCGAAACCGACACCGGTTTATTCAGGTAATCCGTAGCGCCTTTCTTTATCGCCTCGACTGCGGACTCAGTGGAGTAGTGCGCCGTCATTAGGATGACGTCAATGGCCGGATCGAACTCCATGATTCGTTCCAGAACCTGCATGCCCGTCAGCTTGGGCATTACGAGATCTGTGAGAACGATCTGGGGATGCCTCTGAAAAATAAGGTCGAGGCCGTCTTCCGGGTCTGTCGATGTAACAATATCCACACCCTCCCCGGCCAACGCGCTGGCCATCAGTTCGACGCTGCCGGCGTTGTCATCAATTATGACGATGCGCACGTCGGACTTAGGACAGGGGCTCATCTGCCACTCCCTTATCAGCAATCAATCCCAACACACGATTTCGAAGGACGCTTAAGGATATAGGCTTCGTCATGTAGTCCACAAAGCCGGCCGCTAACGCACGTTCTCGATCACCCTGCATCGCGCTCGCAGTCAACGCGACAACAGGGAGAGAACGGTACCGGGCATCTTGTCGAAGCTCTTCCATCACAGCAAATCCATCTAAGCCGGGCATATGCAGATCGAGCACGACCAGATCAGGTGGATTCTCCCTTACCTTTGCAAGAGCTTCGCGGCCGTCTATAGCCTCATCCACAACACATCCAGAATGCTCCAGCACAGTTCGGACGAACTCACGACTACTCTCCTTGTCGTCAGCAACCAGTACTCTTTTCATTTCCCACTCGCAATCGAGGGCATTGGCGTAATTGTACGCAACTGTGAAACGAGATCCTCTCGCCAAGTCGCAGTCTTCAAGAAAACGGCTTTCGTACTCTGACGTAGCGCTTCGAAATCGTGACCCGAAAGCTCCTTCGCGGTGAGCACGAACAAGGGCAGATTCTGAAAACGGGGTTGCTCTCTAACGCGAACGATGAACTCAAATCCGTTCATTTCCGGCATCATTAAGTCGACAATTACGGCCGACACTTGCGTCTGCGCCAGCGTCTCGAGAGCTTGCCGTCCGCTGCTGTTCAGGATCGGAAGGTAGCCTGCTCCTCCCAGCACCTCTTGTAGCAACTGGAGCGACGACTGTTCATCGTCAACGACTAATATTTTTGATGGATTGCCCGGATGAGTACGGACGTGCTGGCGGAGAACCCCAAGAAGAACTTCCCGGTCGACCGGCTTTACTAAGTAAGCGGCGGCCCCGGCCGTAAGATTACCTTGAGTCTCATCTATCACGGAGACGACGAGCACAGGGATTCTGGCCGTCTCCGGTGTCTGGCGCAAATCGCGTAACGTGTTCCAGCCTTCAGCTCCTGGAATCAGCAGGTCTAAGGTGATCGCGTCAGGATGGAGATCTTTCGCCTTGACCAGCGCCTCATCTGCAGTGGTCGCCACTTCTGTCCGATAGCCTTGAGGTTCTAGATAATCTACCAACGCCTCTCGCGCCGCGGCATCAGCCTGAACAATCAGTAGAAGCGGCTTCGTACCGTCGTCATGCCGCTGCGTCACCACGGGCTCAACATCACGGGCTTCGAGCGGAATTGTAAAAGTGAACGAGCTGCCACTCCCTGGGTTGCTCTCGACGTTTATCTTCCCGCCATGACGCTCCACAAGATGCTTCGTAATTGCCAACCCAAGGCCTGTGCCCTCGCGAACTCCTTTCGTCGTCATACCGGTTTGATAAAATTTGTCGAAAATACGGGTCTGCTGCTCAACCGGAATTCCGATGCCGGTATCGTGGACGGATATCGCGAGCACTTCTTGCTCTATCGCCGCTTCAACCCACACCTTTCCACCTGAAGGGGTGAACTTCACCGCGTTGCTGAGCAGATTGTACAGAATCGCCTTGATTCGTACTCGATCTGCGCAAAGCCGATGGCGTGGCATTTCGTTAGGCGAACTCAGGACTACGTCCTTAGTCTTGGCCTGGGGCTGAAGTGACTCCGACCACCTCCTTCAGAGCTTCGGTCCAATCAAACTCTTCCATTCTTAACTCAAGACGACCGGCTTCGATCTTGCTCAAGTCCAGGATGTCGTTTATCAAGTCCAGCAGATGCCGCCCATCTCGAAGAATGTGGTTGACGAATCTAAGTTGCTTATCACTGAGAGGCCCCTCGAGCCCCTCGCTAAGCAGCTCGGCAAACCCGATGATTGTATGCAGGGGTGTTCGAAGCTCGTGACTCATGCTTGCAAGGAATTCGCTCTTGAGCTGGTTTGCTGCTTCCACTTCGCGGTTCCGAAGCTCCAATTGGCGATTGGCGGCGGTCAACTCTCCCGTGTACCTCGTCTGGAGAGCGCGAATCTGTTCTTCCGCCTTTACCCGGTCCGTGACATCTCTGATAATTGCTCCGATCCGAAACCCCTCTTCAGATTCAAAGGGACTGAGACTAATTTCAACTGGAAATCGTGTACCGTCCTTGCGTTGGCCCTGCAACATTAAACCGATGCCCATGGGACGGGGTAGCGGGTGAGCGACGTAGTTGGTGCGGTGCTGAGCGTGGCGAGATCGTACCTCATCCGGCACTAGAATGTCCACGTTCTTGCCGGACAACTCTTCCCTGCTGTAGCCAAAGAGTCGCTCCGTTGCCGCATTCATCAGGACAATGCTACCGTCGCGGTCTATTTCGAGAATGGCGTCAGATGCGGCCTCCAATAGGTGCCTGAAACGGCGCTCCATCCTCGCATCGCTTCCTGTGTCGCTTGGCTCCAGACCATGTTTGAATTCCCTCGCAGGCCAATGCGCACGCGCTCGGAAAAGCCGTATCACCAAGGCATGCTCCGCCGTGGAGCATCGCACGCTACTGTACCGTCCTTGCATTGTCCCTCACCATGGTGGTCGTCTGCGTGCGGTCGCCGGGGTGATGTCCTTACCCATTGGTCGAACTTCGCATCCGGTCCTCCGCTCCCACCGCGAGGTTCTTCAGCACTACCTGGGAGATTTGATCTACGGTGCGAATGACGGAATCGTCACGACCTTCGCCGTTGTGGCGGGAGTTGCCGGCGCCGATCTTTCACCCCGGATCGTGCTGATCCTGGGAATTTCAAACCTGCTCGCAGATGGCTTCTCGATGGGCGCCAGCAACTACCTGGCAATCCGCTCAAGAAGTTCTGCGGAACTGCAGGTTTCGGGCTCAATCTCAGAGCCGTTTGCGGTTCGACACGGGATAGTTACCTTCGCAGCTTTCGTGACGGCTGGCTCCTTACCGCTTCTGGCGTATCTTCTGCCGGTAGTCGAGCAAGGGCGTTTTACTGTCACCGCCATATTCGGCGCGCTCTCATTGTTCGTGATCGGGGCTTCGAGAACTCTGCTAGCCAGCGGTTCGTGGTGGATCAACGGACTGGAGATGCTGGGCGTCGGCGGCGTCGCCGCGACACTAGCCTTTTTCGTTGGTAGCTTAGTCAGCGGATGGACAGCGGCCGGTTCTTGAGCCCGTAATTGAAGTGGCTGCGGCAACCGGCTCAACTACACATATATTTGCGCTAAATGACGCAGAGGTGATGCGGAAGTTCTATCGGAAATACTGGCCCTACACCTGCAGCCTGCAAAGGGAGGCGTTCATGAAACCGATACAAATGCCGATCAATCAGATCCAAGCAAGCAAATGACATCCCCGATCCTGGCAGAGTGTTCATCATGAATGTTCTTACTTATAACAAGTTCCTAATTGCCACTGATGCGCCCATATTCATAGCGCCCTCATTCGAAAACAAGGCCGAGGTCCGCCAGAACGCCATCGATCGCGCAATCTCCCTCAGCCTGCCGATCGATATGATCCACTGTGCCCCGAAACTGCAGCGCATCGGCACCCACGCGAAGGAGAAGTATCGCGACCGGCAGGCCGACTGCCGCAATCACGCTTACGACGGTATCTACGACCTAGAGATTGCCGGCTGGAGGTGGTCACTGTAGCGATGGCGACGACATATCTGCAAAAAGTGTGGAGGCGGCCTAGCGTCGCTCCCAGAGCCATGGTCGACAGTAAAATGATCGGGTGGTTATGGAGCCTATTAGGAAACCAAGCCCGCCGCGGCACCTTGAATGACGCCCACGCTTTTCATGAGAGCCTCGTATTCTTCCTCCGATAGTGTCGGCCGCAGAGTGTCCAGAACCCCAGCGCCGCCAACAATCCTTGGAAGGGAAAAACAGACTTCCGGCAAATCAGCGACGCCCACCGTGCGGGTAGAAACGGTCAGTACCACACGCTCATCGTTCCGCACCGCCCGCACGATTCTCGCCAAGCCTGCACCGATGCCATAGTAGGTGGCGCCCTTGCCCTCGATGATCCGGTAAGCCGCCCGTCGAACACCATCATCGATACGCATCCCGGTGTCGCGATTCACCTGGACTCCGATTTGACCAGCAAAATCGGTGAGGCTTATACCGCCAACTCTGGCGCTAGACCACAGCAGCACCTCCGAGTCGCCGTGCTCGCCAATCACATAGGCGTGGACGGATTTGGGTGATACACCGAGGGCTTCTGCGATCAAAGCCCGAAACCGCGCAGTGTCCAGAATCGTACCCGAGCCGATCACTCGTTGCGACGGAATCCCGGCTATGTCGGTCACTATCTGCGTGATCACATCTACAGGATTCGAGGCGATCAACAGGATAGCGTCGGGCGCATAACTCATCACTTTCTGAACAACCGTTTCGAACACGCGGGCGTTGCGTTTCAGGAGCTCGAGACGCGTTTCCCCGGGCCGTTGCCCAACACCACACGCCAGGATAACTAGTCCGAACCCTTCAAGGTCCGCGTAGTCGCCGGCCATGATTCGCACCGGCGCGGAAAACGGTGTGGCATGAAGAAGATCCTCTGCCTGCGCCCGAGCGAGGTTGGCGTTGAGATCGACGAGCACGATTTCCGTGACTATGCCGCCCAATGTGAGCGCATACGCCGCGCTACCGCCGACAAGACCACACCCAACAATACCGACGTTCATCTCTTACTCCTTCAATGCACCTCGAGACCTCCGGTCAGGGAGTTCGCTGCTGCGTAACATGTTTAGTGTCGGCATGCATCGAATATTTCCGGAGCACACCTAAAGTGTTATCACCGGACACGGTGCGTTCCAGATGATCTCGTAATTGTGACTGTGTACGTGCCCTGCCGCCTCGTCGAGCCTGCCACGACCTGTAATAATCAGATCGGCTCCTTCAATATCTTCGGCCGCTTCGCAGATAACGTCGCCAGGATTGCCTTCCAGCAAGCGAATCGAGGCCTTGATTTTGCTTTCCCCGAGCTGCTTTTCCAACGCAGCCTCCAGATCCTTCTTCAGTGTTTGCACCAGTTGCGGACCGCCGACAGGCGAGCTCGGAATCGCACTCAATACACTTAGACTGGCGCCGAAAAGCACGGCGAACTCGGAAGCGCGGATTAGCAATGGAATGGACAAGGATCGATAGTCGAGAGCGAGAGCGATCCGACGATATGGACGAAACGGACTTAGTTCTCTTGGATGAGGGCTAGTCCAAACCGGACAAGGGGCGTCGTGAAGAACTTTTGCGGTTATTGAGCCGATGAGAAATTGTCGTCGGCGTCCTAGAGCGCGAGTCGGCATCATAATCAACCCAATGTCCTTCTCTTCGGCCAAATCGATAATCACCTCTTCCACGCCGCCCGATCTCACCGAAACTTCGCTCTCCACGGAGGCAAAATGCTTCGCCTGAAAATGCTCTAACATCTTGAGCCGTTCCGCCTCTATACTCTGCCGATTCTTCTCAAAGGCAACTATAGCTGCGGTGCTAAACGGACCAAAGTAGGTTTCCGAAACCCCGTGCCACTCTTCCACTCGGGGGACTACGTTCAAGATCCACACTTTTACGCCCGCTGCTTTGGCCAGTCCAACCACATGGTCGGTGATGGCTTCGCTTGACTTTGAAAAATCCGTCGGGAAAAGAATGCTTCGAAAGGGAGTTGTCGTCGGCATAAGAACCTTGTCGCTTGCCACCTTCCATGCAACTAGAGCACCACGAACCCGACATCCCACATGAACTGCCGCGACATCAGAGGGAGTCGACAGGCCAGCTATCTTAGTGCCAGACGGATCGCATCGTGATTGTGAGTCGATCATCATCTATTCCTGATTGTTATGGACTGGAAGCTCTAACTATTGCAGTCGCATTGCCTACGTATGAACTTAAAGCCATAACCGCAGCTACGTACAGCAGACACAAGAGCTAGTTCCAGGCTGGGCGATGTAAGTGTAAAGTCTTGCTGGAGAAACAGTAGCTGAATAGATGCTGGAGGGACTTGTTTGGCCAGCTCTAGGCGAACCAATTCCTGGAGTGACATGCATCTTGTGCCCGAGCAGACACGAGCGAGACCATCAGAAGAATTGCCGCCGCTGTCATCCTTCCATCAACCCCTCCGGCCGGCACTCTTGCTAGGTCAATTTCAGAGATGATGCGGGCAGGGCTGGCGGGTCCGGGCCGGCGTTCACTGTGGATCGGTTATGGCCGGCATCGTAGGCCCGTGAGCGGTATCAGTGAACGTGGCCGCGCCTGACTTCGGCGGCATCACGACATCTGTGGTCCTAACCGAACTGGACGCTTTGAGCGTTTCGCCGGGTACTAAAAACGAGCGATCCAAAGCGACTCCACGAGTGTTCAACAAGTTCTGAATTCGAATTACTGACGTGCAGAGGATTCTGGGAGTCGAACATGACAGCGGTCTGTTCTTGAACCGTGATTGAAGTGGCTGCGGCAACAGGCTCAACTACACACATATTTGCGCTAAATGACGCAGGGTGCTGCGGAAGTTCTAGCGGAAACACTGGCCCTACACTTGCAGCCAGCAAAGCGGAGGTGGCTCATGAAACCGACACAAATAGCAATCAATCAGATCCCAAGCAAGCAGACGACATCTCCGATCCTGGCAGAGAAAATGGCGTGCTTGCTAAACAATGTGCGCACTCGAGCCTACGAACTCTTCGAGAGGCGAGGCAAGTACGACGGGTACGATCTTGACGACTGGTTCCGGGCCGAGGCCGATCTGGGCGTTCTGCAACCAGCAAGCATCGAGGAGACCGAAACTGAAATACGGATACGCATTGAGCGTTCGGAGTTCAGCGCTGACCAGTTTCAAGTCCACGCCGAGCCCCAGGCGATCACGGTGGAAGGGTCTGCGATCCAAACAGACGGGACCGAGGATTCGCCGAGCCGTACTGTAACCGAGCGGACCCTGTACGGGCGATATCAATTACCAGCGCAAATAAACACTGGATCCGTGACTGCCAGGCTTGAAGCTGGAGTGCTCGAAATTGTCGCCGGAAAGACTGAATCGGCCGCCGAGAAGCCGTCAGCGGATGAGGTCGAATCCAAGCCGCTCAAAATCAAGCCGCTCAAATCCCAGGTGCAAAAAGACAGATCCGCGGCTGCGCAAGGTCGGTCTGGAACAGGTACCTATGGCGCCACCGTCAAGGCCTAAGTTGTTCCGAGCCTCGCCCACGGGTTGCTCCGGCGAGGCTTTCTCCTTTGAGTGACTCGGAGAAGCAAGGCCTATGAAAGCATGCGTTCTGATATGGAGCGACCTGTCAACCCCTGAACGAGACTGACAGTTTATTCCGGAAGTCAGGCCGGCTTTCCTCCGCAAGGAGGGGAGCCGGCCTTTCCTCTTTCCTGGGGACCTCGCGGATCCTGAAGTGTTCCCGTCGGAGATGGGATGAGATGGCCTGGTCGCATCGAAGTGCAGTAATCTCGGCAATGTTGATTACGCACCGCAGTGCAAAGGAGGCCAGGATTGAAGAAGAAAGACACTCGCCATAGCCTGAAGCAGAAGTCAGTCCGGGGCATGAGAGGGATAACGATCGGATTGGATCTCGGCGACAAGACCAGCCGCTACTGCGCAATTGACAGCAATGGTCAAATAGTGAGCCAAGGTGGGGTGGCCACGACCCGTACAGCTATGCGCGAGAAGTTCAGTGGGTTGGAGCATTGCCGGATTGCATTGGAAGTAGGGCCGCACTCCCCCTGGGTGAGTCGCCTGCTAGCAGAATCTGGGCACGAGGTAATCGTCGCCAATCCCCGTCAGTTAAAGCTGATCACTGAAAGCAGCCGAAAGTGCGACCCTGTCGATGCAGAGACGCTAGCGCGATTGGCGCGAGTGGATCCGGTGCTGCTTCGGCCCATTCGTCATCGAAGCGAACATGCGCAGATGGACCTGATGGTAATTCGAGCTCGCGCTGCATTAGTGGTGGCGAGAACATCGCTGGTTAATACTGTGCGAGGACTCGCGAAGTCCGTGGGCGAGCGACTGCCCAAAGTCGACGCCGAGGCTCTCGATATAGAAGATGCGAAAGCACTGCCGGATGCCTTGCGCGAGGTGCTCAAGCCGATCTTGCAAAGCATAGAGCAATTGACGGTCAAGATTAAAGCGGCCGACAAAGAACTCGAGCAGATCGCCCGGACTCGTTATCCGGAAACCAAACTGCTGATGCAGGTCAGCGGAGTGGGAACCTTGATCGCTCTGACGTTTGTGCTGACAGTGGAGGACAATACCAGATTCCGCAAGAGTAGGGATGTAGGTTGCTTTCTTGGACTACGGCCGCGGCGTGCTGACTCCGGCGAACACCGGCCGCAACTGCCAATCACCAAAGAAGGTGATGTGTACTTGCGCGCGCTTCTCGTCCAGGGGGCACACTGTATTTTGAGCCGGCAAGGGCCGGACACGGACCTGAAGCGATGGGGTACGCGAATCGCTGGCGGCGGAGGGAAGAATGCGAAGAAACGAGCAATTGTCGCGGTAGCGCGGAAGCTGGCGGTATTGTTGCATCGACTGTGGACGACGGGCGAGGTCTACGAGCCGCTGCGGAATAGCAACACGCATCCCGTTGCTGCATAGAAGATCAGGTTTGTTTCTATTGCAGATCGCCGAGTTCGGGTGACTGCGGACGTGGCGGCGGAGCCATTGCTCTGATATTCAGACAATGAGCTCGAGCCTGGAGATGGCAGCACCCGACAAATCGAGGACCCCAAAAGGCACCGGGCAAACCAGAGTGCGGATGGAAGCAGGGCGATACGGCGGCTACGAGCGAAACGGCCAAGACTAGGAACGATGATCGTTGCTGAATAACTACTTGATGAAGCGACAGCAGCGAATCACTTAGAAAGGGTCAGGAGCTGATAGTGCGATAACACACGAGGTTGAAGGATGTCTCAAGAGGAGATCTCCCTTCGCCTTCCTCGATTTTACGTAAGGCATTGGCCGGAGCCCGTCAAGGCTGATACGAGCGCGCCTTCGGCGCGGCCTTGACCGTCTCCGATCCAATGCCCAAAATCCTGGGAAGAAGGCGAAGGGAGCAGCGCGAAAGGGGTTGACACGCCGGGCCATCTCATGGAAGCCGCCCGTCGCATAAGTTGCTGGCCGGAACGGCGCGCAGCCGGCAAGGGCGCGCCCGCCTTTGGCGCGGCGAAGCGAACCCTTGCCCGGCGAGCACCGTTCTGGCATTCGAGCAATCTTCGACGGGCGGCGTAGCGGGAACACGTTCCCGTTGGTGGGCTTTGAGCGTTTCTGGTTTGGACAGCAGAGCCGATAACAGCGGAGTAGCTATCGCGACGATTGATCACTCTGATATTCGCGGGTCGGAACCGCATGGACATGATCCGTCGGGAGCTGCCTCGGACTAAACGCGCGGGTTGGGGCCGGAGCCCGTTCCGCATAGAACGTAAGGAGGGTTCTCCTTTTCGTGGGCCCTGCGCTGTCATCGGCTTTGCTGTCCAGGAAAACATCTGGTTGTTGTTTTATGCCGCAGTTGCGAGCTTCTGCTTTTCTTCCGTGTTCAACGCAATCGCCCAAATGAAGCCGAGCAGTTCCCGCCCTAATGCCGTAACGATCTGGTTCTTGTTCTTGCCGCGTGCCGCGAATGTCTTATACCGTTTGTGTAATCGATGCTGCGCCTTCCATGCGATTTGTTTCACTTCGTCGCTTAACGCCAGCGACTTCTGTCTTCTCAGCAGGAACCCCGTGACGTTGGGCCGATGCTGGTAAGCCCACGCCGCCTCTACCAGAACCCTTCGTAAATGGGCATTGCCTGTCTTTGTGATGGAACCGCGTTGGACTCGATTGCCACTGGAATGCTCTCGGGCCACCAAGCCGCTATAGCCCATCAACTGCCTTGGACTCTGAAATCGTGAGAGTGACCCAAGTTCCGAGACGATCGTGGCGGCGGTGGTCTGAGCCACTCCGCGCAATGCCTGCAAAGCTTCGATCACGGTTCGGATTTCCATGGGCGCCGTCTGGACAGCCTCGTCAATGGCCTTCTCCAGTTTCACGATTCGCGTGGCAACGTGTTCCACTTCATGCAGGTAATCCAGCAGCGTGGCCTCCAGCGCGGGCTGGTCAAAGTGCACATGTGTTTTGATCCACTCCAGATGCTGCTTGGTCCAAGCCTTCATGCCTTCCGGCCGACGACCGTGCCGCAGCAGAAACTTCCCGAGCCGGTGACGTGCCTTCAACTGATCCTTCTTGGCGGCCTCACGAGCCCTGACCAGATCCCGTAATGCTTCATGCGCTGCATCCGGCACCCACACGGCTGTAAGTTCGCCCGCTCGATAGCATCGCGCCAGTTTCTCCGCATCGCGCCGATCCGTCTTAACTCGATCCCCCGCCTTGGTCGGCACCAGGCTCGGAGCGATCACTTCGCACGCCACCCCCAGTTGCGTGAGTTGCCAGTACAGCACGTATCCAGTCGGGCCAGCCTCGTAACAAGCCTTTAGCTGCTTGGCTGGACCGAGTTTGCCAATCAGCTTTCGAACCGACTCGATTCGGTTCGGAATCACACCCATGGGAACGGACTTCTCCACCTGGTTCCGCCACCGCGACTGCAATCGTGTCCGCATGGACATCCAGACCAACAAAGCGTATTTTAGACATTGGCGACCAACTCCTTTCGTATGCGGCTCTGCGCCGCTGGATTTACCTCTTCGCAGCGTAACCCGCGCTACTGCGAATCGGCGGTTGGTCGCTCCATAATGACTGAAGCAGCCAAGCCCGATAGAAAACATCTCTACTGGGGTACGGCGAAGATGCCAGTCCTCAGCCAGTCGGGAATTAGGTGCTCATTCGAGTTCGCGCATGCGGTATTTGCCGAACTGATCTCCACGTCGTCGCGGGGAACGCCCACAGCGCAAAAGCAATCATTCCAGGTCATCATGTTGTCGGGCGGGTAATCCCCTTGAAATTCAAGTAAATATCATCATCCTGCCTTTTCTGGGAGCAACGGAGACGCTATGCCGACCAGTCGGTACCGGTTTCCCGAAGGGCATTGACGGCTCAGGCCAGCACTAACACGTGATTTGGGGGTGAACATTGTTGATTAGATGGACAATCGTTGGGCTTCTGACGCTGCTCGCGCCCGAAAGCGTGTCGGCAGCGCCGGTGGGATACACGCGGATAGAAAGTGGATAAGTGTCCAGGTCGGGATTTGCCATCGCTGGTCCGGGATTTGAGATTGAGGGGAACAACGGGAGTGTCCATGGGTTTTTTGGCTTTCCTAACTCCGAAGATGGCCTCTGCGTGCCGGATAAACGCCCAATTGGCGTCAATGCAACTGACCTGCATGGCACTGGAATTCTCGACGGGATTTCGTTCGATTTCTATCCGTCACCGCCGTCTGCTCATCAATCTTTTCAACTCTACGATGATGTGAGTTTCCCCTCGCTGCCCGTAACGGATCCGACTGAGCCGTTGAATTCCCGGCTAACGGTCCGGTTCTACTCCTTCGTCATGTTTGATCGAGTCAACATCCCACACGAGTACCAATGTATTTACAATGCCGCGGCGCCGGGCAGTTTTTGTTTATGGGGTTCAGGTGTAGTGACGATGGACGTGACATTTGTTTCCGCAGGGGGCAAGCGAGGCTGGGCGATAGATCAATTCCAGTATGAATTCTTGCCCGCCCCCGAACCGGCAACGATGCTGCCTGCCGCTTTCGGCTGCACTGCACTGCTGCTCCTGCGGCGGCGCTCACGAGGCTTGTGAGGAGCGCACCTGACCGGTCTTCCAAAGCCGAAGTTTCCCACAGCACCCCTGGCTCGGTGGCTCGCCCTCACCGACTCCATCCACCCCGGCCGCGAATCGCGGTCTCCCCACGTTGCACCCAGTTTAGCCGCAAGCTTTTGATGGCGCGCGTCGCGCGGTACAAACATAGACCGACATTCCCCCAATATAGGGCGACCTGGATCGCGACATGGCCGGCCGCACCGAACCCGTAAATTCCTAGACGTCCACCATTCGGCACTGCCAGATCCTGCGGGCGAACTGATTCCACCTGCCTTCCGCGCTTTGGACAAGGCCGCCACTCTAGTGCTGGGTGGAGTTCACATGAGTGACATCCCATCTTTTCCGTATGATCTGCTCTACCATGAACGGGTGATCCGAAGCGTGGTTAACAACACCCGCGAGGACGGAAAAGATTTTCTCAAACTGGCCGCTAGTATTCCGGTTCGGACGAAGGTTGAAGTCTACTGTTAGCGGATGCGAATCGCGCACTTCAATCTCTCAAAAATGAGAATGTTCGCGGCGCTGCAGTGCTAACGATTGGGTGATCTGTCCAGCGTGGCGGATAGAGGGCGTTAAACACTCACAACCGGACATGGCGACTCTCTAATGATTGCGTATGCGGCGTCTCGCAATCGGCCGAGTATGCCGGACTCATGATGTCTTCCGATCACCAGGAGATCGGCGTGCTCGTTTTTCGCAATCGCGCTAAGCGTTCGAACCAGAGGACCGGATTCGACGACCATTTTTGCGTCGACACCTGTTGATTCGAGCAGCCTCTGTGCCTTGTCCTCTGCGTCGTTCTGCATCGCCATGCTGATGTTTTCATCACAGTAACCCCACTGACCCATTGGGATCATTGGCAACACATGCGATACGACAAGCTGAGCGCCTACGGAGCGTGCGAACTCGTCCGCCCAGCGAACTACAGCTTCGCTATGGGCGCCGTAATCTACTGCACATACGATGGTACGTAACGGCGGCAGTGTGGCTGGCGTTGACTCTGCGTGCGCAATGGTGAAGACGGGGCATCGTGCATCGTGAAGGACTTTCGCTGTGATCGAGCCCAGTAACATGCGACGGAACCCCCCGAATCCATGCGTACCCATAGCGATCAGATCAGTCGCTTTATGGGCCTGCTCAACGATAATCTTGGCCGCATCTCCGGACAGCACAGATTGTGTAGCAGGAATCCCGCGCAGATGATTACTGACAAATTCCGCCATCGCGTCCTTAGCGTCCTTGAGTCGCGTCTCGTTCCACGCGACTTCTAGCGCATAGGTAGGAGGCAAGCAAGTGTCATTTCTCTCATTGTACGGGACATGCCCCGGTGCAACGTGAAGTACGGTAAGTTCTGCTTGAAAACGACAGGCAAGCGCAGCCACATACTTGGCGGCTGATGCCGATATCGGTGAGAAATCCACGGGGAACAGGATCGTCTTCATAGCGCATCTTCTTTGTTGCATGCAAAAGCAATCGCCTCACCAAATCGCGAGGAATAGAGCGGTGATTCTGCGCTGTTTTCTTATGGCCTGCCTTTTTGGATCCTGCGTCGGTGCGCAACATCCCGCAGTAACTGCGTGTTCGCACGAGTCGCACTTTGAAGTTGCATTACCGGCGACCACAATTAGGGCACAAGTTGCGAACGGGTCTATTCCGACATCATGGTCGCTCACATGCAGCCTCCTCAGCAATAAAGTGGACATGGAACTGAAACATATATTGCTTCCTGATAGATTCTTCTGAGCACTGCACGGCGTTTGCTGCTTACGTCGGGGCCATGGCTCGCGGAACGGGAGTCAGTCTAACCCACCTGCACTTGCCGGAGTGCCCGCCGCCGTGGTACTCCGACGTAGACGCCACTCTGCTGTCATCGCTAGTGGATGTCGCACTCATGAAAGAACACCGACAGGCGTAGCTGAATTCGTATCTTGGGCATCGCTTGCAGGATCGCAGGATCTCGCCCCGCTGCGTCTTCTATCGCATGGTAGCCCAACGAACAGAGACCGTCCAGTATGCGAAGGGAGAACAAGTGAGCATTATTGCAATGCCGACGCACGGTTGACGTCTTCCGCAGAATGCTATTGGGTTCTGTTACCTTAAGGCACTTCACGACACCCCATGTCCTGTATGGACGAGTAGTCACACGAACATGCCGGCTGAGGCCCGATATCCATACAGACCGCAGCATGCGCTCTCGATCTGTCAGAGCGTAGCGAGAACACGATTCGATGGGCGTATCAGTTTGCATCCCACCAGCACGCCCGCATGTACGTGGTCCACGCAATCGATGTGGACGAAGACTCCTCGAATCCAGTCGTGTTGGAAGTGCGGCGGTACCTGTGTAAGAGCGCAAGCAACAGGTGGTTCTAACAACCGCATCAACCGTAACCTGCAACTGGGCGACCCACGAGTGAATGAGCGAATGTGTATGAATAGACCGCTTATGGCTCCATGTAGCTTGCGTCATACCGCACAGGACAGCGTGAAATCACCCAATGACCAAAGTCATGGCTCATAACGTCGGTCCCGGCGATCGGGTTCTCACAACGCCATACACGTTCTTCGCTACAGCAGCCGCAATCTCCAGCGAAACCGCGCTTCAGCGCTGGGTATGCCCTATGAGGCGTTTGTTTAAGGGCCTGAAATTGCACGGAAGACCATATGTAAGGAGGTCCGCTATGAGAGTTCACAGTCTCGAGAGACCGAGTGCGCTGCGGCCTCGGCAGCTCGATTACGTTCGAACTTACCGTGGGTGGGTACGGCCCGCCTGGATGTGGTCCTGTATCGTTGGTTGCGTAGTCGCCACGACGATTTCTGCATTGGTGTTGGTCGTGGTCAGCGTTGCTTTGGCTCAGGACCGATCCCGCATCTATGAAGTCCCCGCTGTCGAGCTCGTGGCTATGACTGCCGCGCTAGAGGGCGGGCTCATCGGTTACTTTCAATGGCGGGTACTTCGGCGGTTGTTTCCAACAATGACGAGTGGACCCTGGGTTGCCGCTACGATGATCGCCGCCGCATCCGGATGTGTACTCAGCTGGCTACCCACATCGTTTGTGCTGACAGCTGCTATCGCGGCTAGAATTGGTGACCTTACGCCAGGACCAGGTGTAGTTATCAGGGTTTGCTTAGTGACAGGAGCCTTGGTCGGGCTCGTCTGGGGTGTTTCCCAATATGCCGTCCTACGGCTCCACGCTCATCGAGCGGGTTCCTGGATTGTAGCGAGCACAATGTCATGGATAATCAGCTTTATCTGTCTGTACTTCGCCGCATTCTGGCCGGATCGGACGGTAAGTCCGCTTATTCACGTTGGACTCGCAGCATTTGCGGGACTGATTCTCGGATCTGCGTTAGGGCTGCTTCAGGGACGTGCCCTCGCCGGGCTTCACTCGCGGCTCTTGGTCTCGACTCACCCGGGGTCGGATCGGGCGCGATCAGCGTTGTGAAACATGTCGAAGCATTCCCTGACGGCTACTGATGTGGGCGGCATATCTGCCCTGATCAGTTTGGACGACATATGAACTCTGGATGAGGCCCTGGTACCTCGGTCGGGAGCAACTGTCGATGAGCTTCGGCGTGGTTGGCCGGCCGACGAAATGGTTCCCGAGGCCGTTCAAGACGGTAGCACATGCGATCACCAATCAAACGCGCCAGCAGGCTCAGTGTGGCTGTGGATTCTTCAGATTGGACAGAATCGCACCGGTTACAACAGCTATTCGTGGCTGGACAATTGTTGGGAGCCGAAATTCATAACATCTCAAGGATTGTTCCAGAGTTCCAGATTCGCAGCGCAGGTGACGATGTGTGGATGGAGCCGAAGCACAAGTACCGAGGCCAAGCCAGGATGGTCGTTGCACGTCTGGACTCGGGAGTGCGCTGGTCTTCGTTTCGCCAGAAAAATCCGGATTCCTCAATCGAAACCAGACCGCGGAGGGCACGTGGGCGTTCATTCTCGATCCGGTGAATGCAACAAAGACGCGCCTGATACTTCGAGGACGCAGTGGACCGAAGCGCAACTTCAGCGCGTGCTATGGAATCACGTCTTTTGGAAGCCCGCGCATTTCATCATGGAACCAAAGATGATGATGACGATCAAGACACTGGCGGAACAGCTGGCTCTCGTCGAATAAGGCCCCACAAGTTAGACCTGACCGCCGCTGCGCGCTGCCGGCGACACTAAATCATTGTCCGATCCACGTTGGCAGGACCTGTCCGACATTGCGGTCCGGGTCCAGCGCCCAAGATCGCCATCTAAGTGCGCTTTGAAAAATGCAGCTCAAGAAAGGAGACATTTATGCGGGTTCGATATATCGCCGCGCTTGCATGCGGCGCATTTCCGGGGTTGAACCCGTCTGCCAACACTTGGGGCAAAAAGACCTTACTGACGAATCGGCCGCAATGCACACTGATTACCTGCTTTCCGTTCGATCATATTGGACCGGCGCCGCGAAGGCTGATCATTCAGGCGAACTTAATTGACGGAGTAGCCACAAGGTCGAGATAAACAGAGTAACGGGACGACTTCACCGGCCAATTGATGTTACGGATGACATCACAAACGACGTCAGCTCATCCACGAACTCATCGAGGCGCTTCCAGTCTGTATACACGTAGTCCTTTGAAGTGTCCGTATCGCCGCCCGCCTGACGAGCGATGCGTTTCATGATGTAGCGCACGACGAAATTGTATTTCGAGTAGACCAGGGCGCCTGCGACAGCTTGGGTCCTGCACGGATGCCAGCCGGTGTCGCCTAGGAACGTGTCGATCATTCTCTGAGCATCCTTTGCAGCTTGTGCGCGGCGCTCGGGCGGAGCCTCTATATTCTCAGCTCCTGCCTCCGAGAGGCTCACAGACAGAAAAGCCGTAGGAATGCGCTCTAGATCCCTAACCTGGCGCTTTACGAATCGTGTCATTTCGGGCTCATGTTTCTGTAAGTGAACCGAAGCCGCAAGCACCGCCCCGCAGTAGTTCCCAAGCGGTAGATCGGCAGGTAACCGGGCCGCGTCAATGAGGTCCGCTGAGAGCCCTCGTGCACGTAGCGTTTCTGCAACGTGCTCGGCGATTTGATGCGTGTGACCTTCGCGAGTTGCATAGAGTACGAGAAAGGGTTTCATGCTTCTACATTTCGGCACTTCGATTGCCAAACGTAGTGCAGGCAATCTTATGGCGAACCAACGCCGTCTAGCACAGACCAGTCAGCTGACGGAAACCACTCCTGAGCCGATTACCTTTGAAACTGCCATACAGCACGCCTGCCGCAACGTTCCGGTCGTCGATCCAGCAAACACTATCACCGAGGTCAAAACCCTGCTGTGGAACGGCGCTTATGAAAGCGTCTCCCACATCGTCGTGTGCACAGCTGACAAGTTTGTGGGCATCCTTCGCATTGAAGATGTTCTCAGGGCGGCAGGCGATCAGGTTGTGTCAAAACTCATGGACTCGGATGCGCCGCGTGTTGGCCCCGATACGGATCGAGAGGTTGCAGCGTGGAAGGCTACGCAGCATGGCGAATCGGCCCTCGCCGTCGTTAGTGACGCTGGCCAGTTCATGGGGCTCATTCCGCCGCATCAAATGCTCAGGATTCTGCTGGCCGAGCACGAGGAAGATCTGGCGCGGCTTGGTGGTTTCCTGCGCCAGACTTCGATTGCCAGGGTAGCGAGTGAAGAGTCAATATCTCGACGTTTTCTTCATCGCATGCCGTGGCTGCTTCTGGGGCTTGGAGGCGCCATGGTCGCGACTGACATCGTACGCGCTTTCGAAGAGGATCTACAGAAAAACGTGACACTCGCCTTCTTCGTCGCAGGGGTTGTGTACTTGGCTGATGCGGTCGGGACCCAGACCGAGACCGTTGTAGTCCGTGGACTGTCCGTCGGTGTTTCAATACGCCGGGTGCTCAGTCGCGAACTTCTGACAGGGCTCGCCATTGGGATAGTCTTGGCAGGTATCGCTCTGCCTTTTCTCTTCTTCCGGTGGGGTGATTGGCGGATCTCCGTGGCTGTTTCGATTTCGCTTGCTGCGGCATGCTCGACCGCAACGATAGCTGCTATGGCTCTACCGTGGCTCTTCAATCGGTTGGGCGTCGATCCCGCATTCGGAAGCGGTCCGCTAGCGACTGTCGTTCAGGATCTGTTGTCGATCATCATCTACTTTTGGGTAGTGACGTCTATTGCTGGCTGACGGTGCCGAATGACAAACTTGTAGGCCTCGATAACCCATAGAACGGAGCTGGAAACAAGTAGGCACGTGACCCAGTCTCGGATGCTCAAGGAGGTTGTTTTAAACGCCTGCTGGAAAAAAGTGTGGTGAATCGCGATCAAATGTAGTGCCAGCGAGAGCAGCACGGCCCCAATCAGATAGGGGTTTCGTCGGCTGCCCACGAACACGCTCTCTTGATTCGAGCGGGAGTTGAACGCGTTGAACAACTGACACAAAACGAGCGTCGTAAACGCCATGGTTCTGCCATGCCGAATCCCAGCCGTCCCCGGAATCAATCCTCCCGGCAGCGAAGCATCCAACACGAGAAGTGTTGCAATCGACATAACAACACCCACTAGCCCGACTGTGATCCACATCTCAAGTGTGATCACATGCTCGGCTGGTGGACGTGGCGGAAGCTCCATCAGATGGCGCTCCGGAGGGTCAACTCCGAGCGCAAGGGCTGGCGGACCGTCGGTGATCAGATTTATCCACAGGACTTGCGTTGCGAGCAGAGGTAGAATCAGCCCGTCTCGATCTCGAAGCCCGAGCAGGCCAGCCAAAACCACGCCGAAAAAGATCGTCAGCACCTCGCCAAAATTTGACGACAGTAAATACCTGAGAAACTTCCGAATGTTCGTGAAAACGGCCCGGCCTTCTTCGACAGCTGCAACGATGGTTGCGAAGTTATCATCAGTCAGAATGATATCGGCGGCTTCTTTGGCGACGTCGGTACCAGTGAGCCCCATTGCGACTCCGATGTCGGCCGCTTTCAGCGCGGGCGCGTCGTTCACTCCGTCACCTGTCATAGCCACAATGGATCCCCTAGCTTGCAGAGCATCAACGATGTGTATTTTGTGGCTCGGGTTGACCCTCGCGTAAACGGAAACTTCCGCAACTGTCGACGACAACTGGGAACCGCTCATCTGTTCCAGCTCCGGACCGGTCACCACCCGTCCGTCTGAACCGATGCCCAGTTCGCTGGCAATTGCGAGCGCCGTGCCCGGATGATCTCCGGTAATAACGATGGGTCGGATACCGGCCTGTTTGGCTCGCTTCACTGCTTCAAAGACTTCCGGCCGGGGAGGATCAATCATTCCCAGGAAACCGGCAAATACGAGTTCTCGCTCCAGCTTGTCGTCCTCACAATGCTGTTCATCGAGCTCTGCAGGAATGTTCCGATATGCGACGGCTAGTGTTCGCAGTGCTTCCAGGGTAAGGGCGCCGTTGATACGTCGAAGTTCGGTGCGGCGATCGTCTGTCAACGATTGCTTTCGATCCTTGTCGAGTTCAAAAGTGCACCGGTCGAGCAAAACGTCCGGCGCGCCCTTCGCCCAAAGCAAGTAGCTACCGGCTTGATCCGGGTCTTCGTGGATCGTGCTCATCATTTTGCGCTCAGATGAGAAAGGAATCTCACGCACCCGCCGGAAGCGCTGCTCCAAGTGTTGTTTCTCGAAACCTGCTTTTCTGGCGACAACAATCAGGGCTCCTTCCGTAGGGTCCCCAACGATGGACCAGCTCTTGTCGCGGTTCGTCAGGCTGGCATTGTTATCAAGGGCCGCGCCCTCGAGCAGGCAGTTAATTTCTTTCCGATGAGTGTCCGCAACCGGGACGCCGCTGCTATGAAACTCTCCTTCAGGGATATAACCCGTGCCCCCGACATCTACTCGCCCGGCGCGCGTAACCACTACCCGCACCGTCATTTCGTTACGAGTGAGCGTGCCGGTCTTGTCGGAGGCAATGACGGTTGCGGAGCCCAGCGTTTCTACCGCAGGAAGCCTTCGCACAATAGCCCCGCGGCGCGCCATCCGTTGCACGCCAATCGCAAGTACCAGCGTAACGATAGCCGCTAAGCCCTCCGGAACCGCCGCCACCGCCAGTGCAACACCGAACAACAGCGCGTCCACGACGGTGCGCGCATCGAAAACGCCCTCTGCCACCAGCAGAGTAGTGACGACTAGCAATGCAATAACGATTACCGCAATGCCCAGGCGCTTACCCGTACGGTCAAGTTCCCGCTGCAGTGGAGTCGGTTCGGTCTTGGCTGCTTCCAGCAGGCCTGCTATCCTCCCCAACTCGGTGTTCATTCCTGTTCCGAACACCACTGCTCGACCGTGGCCGTAGGCCACTGCTGTACCAGAGAACACGATATTGCGCCTATCGCCGAGCGCAGCGGCACTGGCAATTGGCCCAGTGTCTTTGCGGACCGGAACACTTTCGCCTGTGAGAGATGCCTCGAGAGTCTTCAGCTCTATGGTTTCAATGAGCCGCGCGTCCGCAGGTATCGTGTCACCTTCTTCGATCAACAGCAGGTCTCCGGGGACGACTGCGTGCGCCGGTATTCTTCTCGCTTCGCCGTCTCGGACCACCGTCGCCTCTGGCGCGGACATCTCTCGCAACGCTGCCAGGGCCTTCTCGGCACGGTCCTCCTGAATGAAACCAAGTAATGCGTTCAGCAGAACAATAGAGAGGATCACAACACTTTCGTATGGCGCTGCCTCGTCGCCCTCTATGTACCAAACAACCGCAGAGATTGCGGCGGCCACGAGAAGGAGAACCACCAACGTATCTTGCAGCTGCGCGAGAAGGCGTCGCCAGGCTGATGTCGGCTTTTGCTGTCGAAGTTGGTTCGGTCCGTGTTGCTGCAGGCGCGCGCGTGCTTCGGCGTCACTCAGACCATGGTCATGGTCTGAACGCAATTTCGCCACCGCTTCATGCGCCGACATCTGATGGAACTCTGCCATCAACATTCCCTCTTTAAGCGTATGCTTCATACCCATTCCGCCTTCCGAGTGCAATGGGACGACCATCAAAGTCCTTGTGCCGTAGTCGTCTGGGTCCAAAGTTCCTTCAGCTGCGCGCATTGACACATATCTGCGCAAAACACAGTATCTTGTTCGGTCAAAGCATGAACTAGCCCCATTTGACAAGCTGAACACCTAGTACTACGCGGACGCGCCGCCCACGGTTCAGTCGGCGCTGGATCTGATCCGACAGCAGTCGACACTTAAAGAGGTTGCCGGAGGTCTGGACGACAACAATGCCTTGTTCGAGGCTCTTAGATGTCTTTCGTGTGGCAACTGCTTAGTGTGACAATTGCTACGGAGTTTGCCCGGATATCGGTTGGGTACTCGAGACGATTGACGGGTGTTCCGGTGCGTTCATTGAATCGGCGCGCACATTGACGACAGCGGAAGCGGGAATAGCCCAGATCCGTTGCAGTATTTAGCGTTTGAGTGTCATCGTCGCGCAATGCGGATAGTCCATAGCGGCCTAATAACGATCCAGCCCGTCTCATTCTGACCGGACGTAAATCCTGACACTTTCCTTTGCGGCAGCTCGATGCGCGAATCCGGCCATTCCCGCATAGAGCGAATGTGACGTCAAGGCTCCCCGATGTTCGATGATGAGCGGGTACGTGTCGCGGATGCGGCATCGCTTGATACCGAAAAGGCGATAAGAATGGCCGCGCATTAATATTCTAAATCGGCATCAAGCCTTTCCAATCAAAATGCGCGTTAGGATCGTTGCGCACACATCCGATGATGATGTTCTAAGCGTGCCTAGCTCGGTATGCCAGCAGGGCTCCGACTCAGCGAAGAGGGAGCACATATGAGCATTGCGAGAAGGCAATTCAACGGAGTGATTAAGCTGGATATCCGCGATTCGAAAGCGGATTGGACGCCCTATGAACAGCCGAAAGCGCCGGCGCGCGCCCCGAACGTTCTCATCGTTTTGTATGATGACACCGGGCTGGCAAGTTGGTCGCCATTCGGCGGCAAGATCAACATGCCAACGCTTCAAAGGCTAGCCGACAACGGTCTGCGGTATTCACAGTGGCACACGACGGCGCTTTGCTCGCCAACCCGCTCCACCTTCCTTACTGGGCGCAATCATCACGTCAACGGGTGCGCCTGTATCACAGAAGCCTCGAACGGCTTCCCAGGCGCCACGGCCGATTGCCGGAGTCTTGCGCCACGATTGGCCAGGTTCTCCAGGAGAACGGCTTTAGTACCTTCTGGCTTGGGAAAAACCATAACGTCCCAGAGGAAGACATCGCTCCGGGCGCGAGCCGAAAGGAATGGCCGCTTCAGAAAGGCTTTGACCGATTTTATGGCTTCCTCGGCGGAGAGACGAATAACTGGTACCCCGACCTCGTCGAAGATAACAGCTTCATCGACCAGCCGTACTCCCCTGAGGAGGGATACCATCTTTTCAAAGACTTGGCGGATAAGGCCATCTCATTGATTCGGGATCAGAAGGCCAGTAACCCATCGAAGCCCTGGTTCATGTGGTTCTGCCCTGGCGCGAATCACGCGCCGCACCACTCCCCGAAAGAATACGTGGACAAATATAAAGGTATGTTCGATGAGGGCTACGAGGCTTACCGAGAGTGGGTGCTTCCGCGAATGATCGCCATGGGCATTTTACCCAAGGGAACTAAGTTAACGCCCATCAACCCGCTACCGGAGGATGTGTTGCCTGCGGGAGACGCCGTGCGTCCTTGGAATACGCTCAGCGCCGAAGAGAAGAGACTGTTCTCGCGAATGGCTGAAGTTTTTGCGGTTTTCAGAATACACCGATGTTCAAGTGGGGCGGATTATTGACTACCTTGAAAAAACAGGCCAGTTAGACAACACCATAGTCTTCTACTGCGCGGACAACGGCGCTTCCGGGGAGGGCAGCCCGAACGGTTCGGTGAACGAGAACAAGTTCTTCAACGGCTATCCCGACGAATTGTGGGAGAACCTGAAGTTATTTGTACGTCCTCGGTGGGCCGGATACCTACATCCACTACCCGACTGGATGGGCCGTCGCCTTCTCGACTCCGTTCCAGATGTTCAAGAGATACTCGAACTACGCGGGCGGCACCTGCGAACCTGATGGTCATTCACTGGCCCAAAGGTATCGGAGCCAAGGGAGAGGTGCGCCACCAGTACCACCACTCTACGGATATCGTTCCGACTGTCCTCGATCTTTGCGGATTGGAAATGCCGAAGGTGTTTCGCGGCGTGGAGCAAGAACCGCTTGCGGGGGTATCCATGCGATACAGCTTCGATGCTCCTGCTGATGGCCCAACGCAGAAAAAGCGTCAGTACTATGCAATGCTCGGCACGCGAGGGATGTTGGAGGATGGCTGGAAGGCTGTCGCGGTTCACGCTCCATTAACGGGCAAAGGCCAATTCGATAAAGATCCGTGGCAACTCTACAACGTTGATGCCGACCGCTCCGAATCGACGGACTTGGCACAAAAGCACCCGGAGAAAGTGAAGGCGCTGATTGAGTCCTGGTTCGACGAGGCAGAGAAGAACCTGGTGCTGCCACTGGATGACCGCAGCGCAACCGATTTGCTCACAACCGAGCGGCCAATCGCCGAGCCCCCGCGCGACACTTACATCTACTATCCGGATACTGCTCCCGTTCCCTAGGGGCGTTGCAGTAAGCATACGGGGTCGTTCGTATAAAATCCTTGCCGATGTTGAAATAACCGACACAAATTGCTCAGGCGCTATTTTTGCACACGGCTCGCGCTTCGGGGGACACGTTCTCTTTATAAAAGACAAAAAACTCCATCACGTGTATAATTTCCTCGGAATTAAACCGGAGCAGAAATTCGTATCATCCGAACTCAAGCCTGGCAAGTACACTCTCGGCATGGAGTTCACCAGGGAGGGCGCAGGCCAATATCACGAGTCGCTTGGCCAGACCAAACTCTATGTTAACGAGAAAGTTGTTGCAGAAGGTCCGATGCGAGCGCAGGTGGGCAAGTTCACTCTATCCGGCGATGGCCTTTGCATCGGGCGAGACAGCGGTGACAATGTGAGCGAGGATTATAAATCGCCGGGCGAATTTAAAGGCGGCAGAATCCTCGGCGTTGGCGTGGATGTGGGCAAGGAAGAGTACTTCAATCTCGAGCAGAAAGCTGCCGCGGCGTTCGCAGCCGAATAAAGCTCTTTTGCCGTGCCGGTCCAGACTGCGGAAGTCGAAATGGTCCATGCAGAAGAGCGCTTGCTGCCGTTGTTGGCGATGCGGACTAATCAGGACCGCTGCGACGCGAAGTAATTCTGGGTTATTCACCTGCCCGACCTGCGCCGCCAGCGTTGACGGTCAGGCGATCTTGTACAGGCGGACCGGCTGGGGTTGACCTTTCAACTCAACCAGCCCCATGTCGGTCGATGTGAAACCGTCGTTGCGAATGGCATTTGCAACAGCCTCGGACACCAGCAACTGAGACGCGAGCGGTTTGTTGGCCTGCTCGATCCGGGAGGCCAGGTTGACTACGTCGCCTATGATCGTGTATTCCTTGCGGTCGACCGTGCCGACATTGCCGGTGACTGCCTGACCGAAGTGAAGACCCATGCCGACCCGCGTGTGAGGGATTTTTCCTTCGTCGTTCAGCGTTTCCAGTTCGCGGAGGATCTCGAGAGCAGCGTCGATCGCGTGTCTGCACTGCTGTCCATCATCCAAGGGTGCGCCAAAAACCGCCATAAAACCGTCGCCGAGAAATTTGTTCACCACGCCGGAATGTTTGTTGATGATTGGAATCATGGGTCCGAAAAGGGTGTTTAGAAACTCGACGACCTCTGGTGCCGTTCGCTCACTCGACAGTTTGCTGAAGTCCCGTATGTCGAGAAACATCACACACACGTAACGTTCCTGGCCGGTGTAGTCGACAGGTTGTCTCAAAAGCAACTCCGCAACTTGCGGAGAAACGTGCTGACCGAATATGCTGATTGCTTTGTCGCGCTCCTGGAGCGTATGGACGACACGCCCCAGTTGTCGCCGGATCTGACTAGCTACAAAGCCCGTAATCAGGCCAGCGGTAAGCAGCAGAGTGCCTTTGAAGACATACTGATGTGGCGAGACGAGCATTGAGAGGACCGGAATCCCCGAATTCGGGATGCCGGTGCTCTTTGAGACGAGGAACAGGCTGATCGTGAGAAATTCGATACATGCTGTGGCTCCGGCAAACAGGCACAAGTGAAAGTCGAGATTCAGGGACACGAGTACGATGAAGAGGAAATAGACAAACGGTGATGACCCGGCGAGGGTGGACAGAGGGTCGGAGATCAACCCGCCAACCAGCATTCCGGCCGTAGGAAGGCTGACTTCAATCAGAACGTTTGCATACCGGTATGCTTTGTGGGGCGTCCGATTTGTTGCGAGCAGCCGTCCAAGCCAGAGTAGGATCACACCCTCATACACCAGGTACGACATCACTATGAGACTGAGGGGCCAGTAGACGGATCTCAGCCGGGAACGAGAGTCAGGCGTGTAAAGCTGTGGTGCCAGGAAGATCGTGAGCGTAAACAGAAGGAGCAGCGAGAGCACAGCAATCATCAGCATCACGCGCCGTTTCTCGCTCTGCAGGATTTCTCGCTCAATGGTGAACTCGATGAGCATGGGACCGCGCAACCGACGCTGATGACCTTTGGTCATTCCGTCGGTGCGCCGATTGTCGTCGATCGACACACGTTCTGAAACCTGTCGTTTCGGCTCAGCACCTGTTCCTGGCATGCACCCTCCGTGCGAGATCAGGAGCGTCTCCCGAACTCAGTCGAAATCGAGTATAAAGTGACTGAGTTCATCTTATGCCAGCGCTTCAGTCTTGAAGATTATTTCGCTGCTCTCAGCCTGGGATAGCAGCCGGGGCGATCCCGTCACTACTGTGCGTACAGGGGGTTGTGTGTGATGAAACGCCGCGTTGAGCAGTGGCTCAGGGCTGTCGTGCGCAGAAATTCAATCCGAATCTCGGAGGTAGGTTCGCGAACCGTTCGCGAACGTTCTGCAGCACAATACTTTCGCCATGGATCTCTTTTTGCGCCGCACACGGGTTAGTAACTTCTGGGTAGACATGGTGCGAAGCACCGTTTACATTCTTGCGCCCCTCGCCATCCTGCTCACCGTACTACTGGTTTCACAGGGTGTGATTCAGAACCTCGATTCATACAAGTCAGTCGCCGGCGCCAAGACGTTGCTGCCGATGGGCCTGGCCGCATCGCAGATCGCCATCAAGCAACTGGGGACCAATGGCGGAGGCTTCTTCAACGTGAACTCGGCTCATCCTTACGAGAACCCAACGCCCTTGTCGAACTTTGCCGAGATGCTGGCTTGCGTATGTTCGCAATGTCGCATCGGCGATGAAACCGGCGGTCATGTGATCGTCAGCACCTTCGGCCCCGAGGGTCCAACTAAGTGCAGCGGCCTCGATGTGATGCGCTAGGATGCCGAATCTCTCCATGGAGAATTCGGCATCATAGCGCTTCCGCTTAGTCGAGAGTTCAAAGCAATTGCACGATACACCGTTTGGAACGACACAGCAGTTCCTATACTGCTTATCCACCTTAGAACAATAGTGCCCCGAAATACTGCCCTCCCGTGCACTTTTGAAACCGACCTGAGGCATTTGAGGGTGTAACGGCGACTGATGAGATGTCCGAGGGTAGGGCCTGAGGGTGGCGATAACAGGAAAGTACGGCGGATTTGATCTGCGGTGGTGAGTCATCGGACACGCGAATGCGCACGGTCAAATCTCGAATCTTACATATGACCTGAGCCGCAGGGCAACTATCCGCTTTGACACAACGTCACAGGTCGTGTTCGATCCACGATCCGCAGAGCGGACTATGTGGGAAGGGATGCGTTAACTTCGCGGAAGCCTGCCCGCGCATATTCAAAGATCCGATGCGGCCGCCCGGCGACCATTGGCGTTCCACATGCAGTGCTTCTATCCGTTGGAGATCAATTATGGAAGTCACAGTCGAGTATCTGGGGGCCGTGCAATTCGAGGTTCGCGCGCGAAACCACGCGATTCTATGCGATCAGCCCGAAGAGAATGGCGGTTTCGACGAAGGCATCACACCGCCTGAACTGATGCTCGCCTCGCTTGGAACCTGCGCCGGCTACTACGCAGCCGAGTATCTGAACAAGCGACAGTTACCCGCTTCCGGAATGCGAATTAAGGTGACCGCAGAGAAAGCAAAGTCTCCTGCCAGGCTCGGTTCATTTAGGGTCGAGGTTCGTCTTCCCGCCGCAATTGATAACCACCGTCGCGAAGGTGTCGTTCGCGCCATCCACTCGTGCCTGATTCACAACACCCTGCTCAATCCGCCGGCGATCGAACTGGACATTATCACGCCAGTTGATGGCGAACTCGCAACGGGACCATCGAGTGAATTGACCCAAGTTAGCGTCAAATAGCACAACTGAACCGCGGGCATTCCTCCGAAGTACTTGAGCGAATTCGTGTTTGACGACGACGGTCCGTGTATCGCGTCATTTTCTCAACCCAGATACCGAATGGCCCCTCAAGTGCCCATCTCTGCGTAGCTATGTTCGAAATACGATTTCACGGCCGAGGCGGTCAAGGCGTAGTATCAGCTGCGGAAATGCTGTCGGTGGCGGCTTTCCTTCGTGGTAAACACGCGCAGGCATTTCCAAGCTTCGGCTCCGAGCGAATGGGAGCGCCGGTGATCTCATTCTGCCGTATTGACGACAAGCCAATCCGGTCCAGGGAACCCATCAGCAAGCCGGATGCGCTAATCATCCAGGATCCAACGCTGTTGCATGCAACCAATCTGTTCGAGGGCTTGGCCCACGACGGCTACGTCCTGCTGAACTCGGCGCGCGATTTCCAGGCCGTTGGATTGGATGAACTAACTCGCAAACTGCCGTCGCGGCATTGCTGTGCAGTGCCGGCCAGCGAGATAGCCACTTGCCATTTGGGCCGGCCGGCGCCGAATGCCGCGCTGCTCGGGGCATTCGTTGCTCTCTCCGGTCTTCTTGACCTCGATTCCGTCCTCGAATCGATTCGGGCCAAGTTCCCAGGCAGTATCGGAGAGAAGAACGCGGCCGCGGCGAAGGCTGCCTATGAAACTGTTCTCCGGTCCGCAACTGAGTCACGGGAGGTCATCGCATGTTGAGGCAAATCGAAGGATCGCGCGCGGTGGCGGAAGCCGTGGCGATGTGCCGGCCCGAAGTAATCTGCGCCTATCCCATCACCCCACAGACCCACATTGTGGAGGCATTGAGCGAGATGGTGCGAACCGGGCAACTATCCGGCTGCGAGTTCATCAATGTCGAATCCGAATTCGCAGCGCTGTCGGTTGCGATCGGGGCATCCGGAGCGGGGGCTCGCTCCTACACGGCGACCGCAAGCCAAGGGCTGCTATTCATGGCCGAAGCCGTGTACAACGCGTCCGGCCTCGGGCTGCCGATTGTGATGACCATCGGCAACCGAGCAATCGGCGCCCCAATCAATATCTGGAACGACCACTCCGATGCGATGTCAATGCGCGATGCGGGCTGGATCCAACTCTACGCCGAGTCAAACCAGGAGGCCACCGATCTTCACCTTCAGGCCTTCAGGCTCGCCGAGGAGCTTTCTTGTCCAGTCATGGTCTGCATGGACGGCTTTATCCTCACACACGCATACGAGCGTGTGGACCTCCCGAGCCAGGAGCAGGTCGACACGTATCTGCCGCCCTTCGAGCCGAGACAAGTGCTCGATCCCGGAGAGCCAGTCTCCATCGGCGCCATGGTAGGGCCGGAAGCCTTCATGGAGGTACGGTATCTTGCGCACCACAAACAATTGCGGGCACTCGATCGAATTCCGGAACTGAGCGCTGAATTCTTTACACAGTTCGGCAGACACTCGGGCGGGTTGCTGAGAACATACAGAACCGATGGCGCTGAATGCGTCGTCGTTGCTCTCGGATCGGTAAACGGCACGATTCAGGATGTTGTGGACGACCTGCGTGAGACCGGGATGCGAATTGGAAGCGTCAGCATCTCTTCATTCCGGCCGTTTCCGTTGGCGTCTCTGCGAGCCGCGCTGCAAGGCGCAACACGAGTAATCGTGATTGAAAAATCCCTTGCCGTCGGACTCGGCGGAATTTTGTCAAACGATGTGCAGCTGTCAGTGTCCGGCCTGAACATCCAGGTGCAGACTTTCATCGCAGGATTGGGTGGCCGGGCGATAACCAAAGCATCGTTGCGGCGCTGCTTCGAAAGCAGGGGCGAGGTTTCACCCGAGCCGGTTTTCCTCGACCTGAACTGCGAGCTGATTGAGCGGCATCTGGAGCGCGAAATGCGGGTCAGAAGAAGCGGACCCACAGCGGAGAATCTCCTGCGCGATCTTCGCTTCGTAGCAGCAGAAATCGGATGATTTTATGAACTCGCAGCCAATCAAGTTCTATCAAACGGGGACCTTTACGATCGGCAATCGTCTGCTCGACGAATCTGATCGATCGGTACAGTCGGACTTGCACCGGGCGAATGCGCTGAACTGCGGGCATCGTGCGTGTCAGGGGTGTGGGGAAGCGCTCGGGGCGCGATATGCGATCGACGCTGCCATGCGCGCCACGGACGGTAAGATCATCGTCGTGAACGCGACTGGGTGCCTAGAGGTTTTTTCGACACCGTTTCCGGAAACCTCCTGGCAACTGCCGTGGATGCACTCGCTCTTCGGTAACGCTGCGGCGGTGGCTACGGGCGTGGCGGCTGCGCTCAAGGTGAAGAGGCGGAACGAGGTTCGCGTAGTCGCACAGGGTGGAGACGGCGGCACAACCGACATTGGACTGGGCTGCCTTTCGGGAATGTTCGAGCGCAACGACGATGTCCTTTACATATGCTATGACAACGAGGCCTACATGAACACGGGCGTTCAGCGGTCGAGCGCCACGCCTCCAGCCGCGCGAACGGCTACCACTCCCGCAGTTGGACCTGAGAAGGGCGCCTCGTTCGGACAGGGTAAGAGCGTGCCGCTCATTGCAATGGCGCACCACATTCCTTATGCTGCAACCGCATCGGTCGCTGATCTCCGTGATTTGGAGCGGAAGATCGAGAAGGCGGTACTGATCCAGGGCGCGAGGTACGTCCACATCCACGTTCCCTGTCCACTCGGCTGGGGCGCCGAGCCGCACGACACGATTAAGCTCGCGCGGCTGGCGATTCTGACAGGACTCTTCCCGCTTTTCGAAGCCGAGTTCGGCGAAATCGTGGACAGCACGGCGATCCGCGTAAAGGAACCGGTGGAAAAGTACCTGCGCCTGCAGAAGCGCTTTGCTCACCTGTTCTCGCCTGCGCTTGACAGGGATCGCATCGCGCGGATTCAGGCCATCGCGGATCGCAACATTCTGAAGTTCCGGTTGCCGGTGGAGAGGTGAGACGATGCGAAAACCATTTGCAATCACTCTGGATCCGGGATCAAGCTTAGCGAACCATACTGGCTCGTGGCGTGTGAAGAAGCCGGTCTACGTGGACCGCCTGCCACCATGTAATCAGGCCTGTCCCGCCGGCGAAAACATTCAGGCGTGGCTGTACCAAGCAGAGGCAGGGGAATACGAGGCTGCATGGAGATTGCTCGTCGAGACGAACCCGTTTCCGGCGATCATGGGTCGGGTTTGCTACCACGCGTGCGAGTCGAGCTGCAACCGCGGGAGCCTCGATCAGCCCGTGAATATTCACGCGGTTGAGCGATTTCTCGGCGATGAGGCCCTCCGCTTGGGGTGGAAATTCGAGGCTAACGCACAGAGCACAGGAAAACGGGTCTTGGTGATTGGAGCTGGTCCTTCGGGCTTGTGTGCTGCCTATCACCTGGCGCGAATGGGCCACCAAGCCACGATTTACGACGCTGGTCCTGCTGCAGGTGGGATGATGCGCTTTGGCATCCCGAAGTACCGCCTACCGCGCAACATCCTGGACGCGGAGATCGCCCGCATCCAGGCGATCGGCGTCGAGATCGTGCTGAACCGAAAGGTTGACGACTTGGCTCTCGTGATGGCGGAAGGGAGATTCGACGCTGTGTTTCTGGCGGTGGGAGCCCACATCGCCCGCCGCGTTTCGATTCCAGCGGGAGATGCCGGTCGCATCCTGGACGCCGTGTCTGTGTTGCGTGGAATGGAAAGTGAAAATCCTCCGCAGATCGGACGGCGTGTGATCGTTTACGGCGGCGGCAATACGGCAATCGATGTCGCAAGGACGGCCAAGCGCCTTGGCGCGACGGATACGCTCCTCATCTACAGGCGTACTCGCCAGACGATGAGCGCGCACGATTTTGAAGTGCGTGAGGCGCTTGAAGAGGGCGTCCAAATGAAATGGCTATCCACGATCCGCGAGGCAGGTGAGAAAACCTTCGTTGTCGAGAAGATGCGACTCGACGATTCCGGCTTCCCCCAACCGACAGGAGAAGTGGAGACCATAGAGGCCGACTCGCTCATTCTCGCGCTCGGACAGGACGTCGATCTGTCGTTTCTGCGAAATGTAAGTGGGCTGGAGTTTGAAGATGGTGAAGTCAAAGTCAACGCGATGATGATGACCGGTCATCCTGGCGTATTTGCGGGTGGGGACATGGTGCCTTGCGAGCGCACAGTTACGGTAGCGGCTGGTCACGGACGCAAAGCGGCTGCGTGCATTGACACATATCTGCGCAAAACACAGCATCCGGTTCTGTCAAAGCATGAACTAGCCTCATTCGACAAGCTGAACACGTGGTACTACTCGGACGCGCCGCCTACGGTTCAGCCGGTGCTGGATCTGATCCGGCGGCAGTCGACATTCGAAGAGGTTGCCGGAGGTCTGGACGAAAACAATGCCTTGTTCGAAGCCCGTAGGTGTCTTTCGTGTGGCAACTGCTTCGAGTGTGACAACTGCTACGGAGTTTGCCCGGATAATGCGGTGATCAAGCTCGGTCCCGGATTGCGGTTCCGGTTCAATTACGACTTTTGCAAAGGCTGCGGCTTATGTGCGGAGGAGTGCCCCTGCGGAGCCATCGATATGGTCCTCGAGTCTGCCTGATCGAGCATATACACCCGGGTGTATGTGCCGCGTTGCGCCAGAAGCAACCATATGGGCCGTCGTGAACGGCTCCTTTACTCACTGGACGCGGCGCATCTGATTAGCAAAAACAAGGCTTCCCAAAGCATACCCAACTAGATCTGCTAACTGGGCGTACACGTGTGCCTTGTGCTTTAGAGGTGCTTATCTACTCAGCGACCCCAAAGGCGGAGTGAATGGTGCGAGGACCTGCACTATCCTTCACCGAGGCCGTTGGCCATATCAATTGCTTAGGCAGAGCAGGGGCGGACCATGTTGGCGGTATGGACGCAAGAGTGCCGCACATCCCATCCATGTCGCGAAGCATTTACTCCTCGGCGAGGGCAGTGCTAGCTCCGTCGATTGTGCTCGAGAAGAGATTGCGGACAATCTAAATGGTTGGGCCGAGCAGGACAATCATCCGGAGGTTGCCGGATGGTTTTATGAAACCGGACAAATAGGCTTTTCGTAAAGGTATTTCCTTAGAAGGATCTGCTGCAAGCAGTTCATACTGGATTGAAGGGATCGTTGTTGTCCGGAGCGAGGGTCCCGATCGGAAAGCAGTCACGCGCCAGAAGGACCAACACATCCTGGATGCGGCGACAGAGTTCGGCGCTTTCGTAAGACACTACGTTCATCAAGGGTTCTCAGGACGCCGTGATGGTTCGCCCTTTCTGGTCTCGTTTTTACTCCGACACCAGACCACCCAGTTGGCAAAGAATAGGCGTATAGATCCAGACCTTCTGTGCTTCTCCTCCGCATTCGTGCAGTGCTGTTGATCATAGATAATCACCTGTGTGAAGCACTGGATTCATACGCACGTTCATCCGGCGGGCTTGATCGTGATCTGAATACACAGCGTTTCAAACAGAGCGTAGTTGCAGAATGTGACGCAGCGTAGGCCGATCTGGAGTGTTCACTGGTACATGGTTCGACGACCCCGTCGAGTGTTTCTGAGGAGCAACCACATGAAACCGTCCCATTAGTTCATGTTCAAGCCCTCTGCGTTGCGGAAAAAGACACGGTCCTGCGTTATATCGCGCAGATAGCTCGGCTTTCACACAAACCATTTGTTTGATACTCGAGCCGAATCACATAGGGAGCGCGATTGCAGACAACTCTCACGAAGGACACACGACAGAAGAAAGAAGATGATCCATAGAACAACGTGAACCGTTCACCACGACACGCCGACTCATGAAGGCCAACGTGTTGCACCGGTCGCGGACGATTCAACAAAGACGGAGCCGCTCTCCATTCGCCGATGGGGTGCAGCGGTCATAAGCTATGCCTCACAACCAAGTGCGGCACGGACACTTATATCAAAAAGTGCGAGTATCCGGGAATCAGACCAACTGCGATCTTCGGTCACGAGGCCCTTGGCATCATTGATGAGCTGAATCTGGAGTGAACCAGTTGATCGCAGCAGGCGGTCGTTATCATCGATGACATTTGCCCGAGGCCGTTTTCGAAACACGAAATCGCCTAATAGTGCATTCCCCCGCTACCGACGCTTCACTCGAACGCGCACGGAGATAGAAGCGCAGGAATACGTTGTTGAACCCTCACAGCTGACAACGTAGGTCGTATCTTCGCTTGGACGAACCTCAAAACTCCCGTTCGCGCCAAACGTGCCGATCTGGCGGAGTCTAGGGCTGGATATAGATGATTCTTCTATTACCACCTTTGTGGCTCCTTTGATGGACCAGTACAGTACGGCCGTTTCTCCCGCTCCGATTATCCGAGGCCGCACGTCAAGAACAAACTCAGGCTTACGATCACGGGGCTCATTCGGTTCCCGAGTAACACCTTGAGTGTAACTGGGGCGCACCAGAACTATAGTTGCTAGCAACCAGAGTAGCGCTGCGTGTGACATATCGGTTTACCTGTCACGGAGAATGTGCATGTTGCATTCCAACAAAGCAAGGCCGAGTGTAGTAAGCTCACCAGGCCCATCATCTACACTGGCTACCGGCGATTTTGGGGTCGGTATCGGTTCATTGAAACGGTATTGCTGATTTGACGTAAGCGTAGTGTACCTACGTAGGGCTCTGGTGCAAATTCGGAGTTGCGGCCATTTCGGCCGCGTTCGCTGTGTCGATCCCGATACTGATCAGGCGGCCAACGCAGCCTGCAAGATCTCCTGAAGCATCGCTCGGTGCCCACCCAACTTGCCTATTTTGAATTGCCCCTTCTTGATCTTCTGCGCCAGTTCGATACCGCCAATCACCCTAGCCGCCGTCTCAAAGCTTTTCAGCCCCAACATCGGAAAGTGTCAGTATTCACGTCCGGTCAGAACGAGGCGGGCTGGTATCGTTATTAGGCCGCTATGAACTGTCCGCATTGCGACTGATGACACTCAAACGCTAAATACTGCAACGGATCTGGGCTATTCCCGCTTCCGCTGTCGTCAATGTGGGCACCGATTCAATGAACGCACCGGGACACCCTTCAATCGTCTTGAGTTCTCAACCGATATCGTGTTCCAGGTCGTCGTCTTTCGTCTCCTATTTAAGCTCAGCCTACGTGACCTGGTCCGCATGTAGATTCCGTGGGCCTCGTGGTCAAGCGAGCCGCCGAAGCGGCCGGCCTCGATGCGAAACAGTATGCCGGTCATTCCTTGCGCGCTGGCCTGGCGACCCAGGCCTATTTAAACGGCGCCGGCGAGCTCGCCATTATGCGCCAGACCGGCCACCGCTCGCTCGAAATGGTCCGCCGTTACATCTGCGACGGGTCTCTTTTCCGAGAAAACCCAGCCGCGAAACTGGGACTTTGAAGTCGGGTAGCATCTCGCGCGGTGAGAATGACTCAGATCACACCCGGACGAATCGTACGTTGTCCGTGCTGGACGAGGATTCCCCTCACACAGAACTCCGATTTATAAACGCTGCCGATTGGATACGTCAGACAAGTTCGATAGGCGTCGCGACGTTCACCGTGTAAACAGCTTTCTTGGCAGGACCCGACTTATCATAGGCCAGGAAGTCCCTCCCGTACGGAGTTGCCGCATGCCGAACTCAACGACCACCTTGTTTGCGCTTTTTCCGGATGTCGCCAGTGCCGAGAGCGCCAAGCAAGAACTCCTCAGCCACGGCTTTGATCAACACGATATCCAATTCATCTCTACCGGCAGCTTTACAAGCAATGCCGGCTCTGGAAACTCTGCGCTCACGGGAACGGTTGACCACACGATGCAGTCGACCAGTGGCACCTTGGGTGGTGGGTTCCGCTCAATGTTTAGTGTCAATAACGAGGAATCTGGATACTACATTGACGTGCTTCAACGAGACGGCACGGTAATCACGGTCAAGACAAATGAGGCGCAGGTCAATCGCGCAATCGATATCTTAAACCAGCACGGCGCGATCGACATTGACGAGGAAGATCGAGCGGATAGAGAGCGTGTTACGAAGGAAAAGGGAGAGAGCCGGTAATATTGCGAACGCGAATAGGCTACTGCAGCGCGGATCTGCCCGAGGTTGTGTTGGTCTCAAGCCATCTTAGTTGTTGCTTATCCAAGTTAAATAGCGCACACTCAACGCGTCGATGAAGCCCGCCCCACTTGCAGTTCGTTTCGGAGGCGGCACGCTCACGGAATAGGCGGTCTTCATCTACTGGTCACTGTCCTGTTGGCGCGTATCGCTACAACAGCGCGCTTTAGTCCTGGTTCATCTCTCTTTACAGCTAGTTTGGATTGGGGCTAACTACGGGCCGTGACGAACCTCCGACCTGTCCATGGCGAATTACCAATTGGCTCAATTTGCTGGATTTGGTGGTGCACATACGACTGCCGGATGCACGACTTCCCATATAAAAACATATTTCATCGGGAGACAGCGAACCGTTCGCGAACCTCTGTAACATTCTTATTTCTGGCGAATGCGAGTAGACCTCTTCATTTCCGCATCTTGTTGGATTCTGAGAAGCTTCGAGTTTTCGGACTATCCACGGTGATCGCTTCCGCGGATACAAGCCTCTCTCACGCGTACGGGAATCCGAGCGCACTCAACACATTCGTGCAGAGCAAAGGGGAGCCACTGAACTCTACGCGGCGTCACGATAGTAGTAGTTGAGCATCCCGCCGAGCCGCTCGCGTCGCCGAATCTCGCCGTTGCTTTCGACGTGCGCCGAATCGCGCAGGATCAGGCGGTTGCCGAGTCCTTGGTGATGGCGTTCAAAATGATAATGCGCCGTAAATTCTTGGATGCATTTTCGCAATGCATCTTCACCGAACAGGATCATTCTGTCCAGACACGACTCCTTTATCGTCCGAACAAATCGCTCCGCGTACGCGTTCAGATTAGGAGACCGGGCGGTAATTTCACCGATTTCACGCCCGAGTCCGCAAGGATACTCAGGAACTCGGCGGTAAACAACGGGTCTCGATCATGGATGAGGTAGCGCTTTCCTTTGACAAGTCCATCGACAGTGTCGCTGATGTTCCGTGCAATTTGGCTCATCCAGAGGCCATTCGCCACATTGGCAATCCCGGCCATCTCGACCCGGCGTGTTGACAGCTCGATGAAGAACAGCGCGATGTACCGCTGCAAGCCTCGTGAAGTCCACACCTCGACCGTGAAGAAATCGGCGGCGACAATCAGTTCCCAATGCCGGCTCAAGAACTCTTTCCAAGTAGTTTTCCGAAGCCGATCCGGCGCTGGTTCGATCCCGTGCTTCTTCAAAATGTTGGCGATTGTGCCGCGAGCGAGGCTGTAACCAAGGTTGGTCATTGCACCGAGAATCCTCCGGTATCCCCAATCGCGATTCTCTTGAGCCATGCGGACAACGAAGTCCTCGATTTCGTTGGCGGTGCGTGGCCGACCCGGTCCACGCTTGGCACTGCCGTCATACTTCTCGGCAATCAGCTTGCGGTGCCAAGCCAGCAGTGTGTCCGGCGTCACGAGGTCGGCAATCTCGTTCAGCACCCGACGGCCGACAAGTTTGGCTTTGGCTGCCAGGCGGCGACGCTGATCATTGGTAAAACGAAGCCGACGATTGCCAAGCTGCTCTTTCAAGACTCGATTCTCTTCGCGTAGGTAGTCGATCGCATGCTGTTGCTTCTGGTTCATCCATCCGGCGACCGCAATCACTACGAACCGGAAAGGATTGAGAACGTTTCGCATCTCCGGAGGTCATTATCTCCTCAGGTCCGTCACCGACGGATTCGTCAACGTTGCTGTGGTTTCTATCAGATCGAGTTTTTGGACACAACGGCGTAGGAGATCTGTTTGCGTACCCTGATCGTTATCGTATTGGCGGTGCTTCGGGATCTGATTCGTATCGGGTTTCGCACTCGAGGTGAGATCATTTCAGAGAATCTATCGCACCAACGTCCGACCGTTTCGTAACTGACCTGCTCGCCGCGTAAGGCCATCATCTCTTCCACGTCCCGGAAGCTTACGCCAAACCGAAAGTACAGCCAAACGCAATACAAGATGATCTCCTTCCTGGGGACCGGTAGCCGCGATACGGGTTGCCAGATACTCATTTCACCTGCGAACCCGTCAACGTGACAATGCCGTCCACAGAAATGCGTCCGATGGGATTCACCGATGTTCGTTTTGGCCCCGCTTTTACGTGTTCCAGGCAGAGTGACTTTTCGCGGCTCCGATTGAGCAGCGAAGCGTCACTGCTCGCAAACATCGGAATGCCGGCGATCTGGCTTCCTTTAAGAGAGGAGTTAAATCCATGAACACATATTTCTGCGCAGCCGCGGTTCTCGCATTGTCGATCCCGGCTGTCCGAGCACAAGTCCTTCCATTCCAGGTGGACCACTTCAAGTGTTACCTGCCTTCTAACGCGACGGACGTCACCCCTGCGCCGGTTCAATTGTTGGACCAGTTTGGCGCGGAAAATACCATCGTCGGAAACATCTTTCGTTTCTGTAACCCGACAAGGAAGGTCCACGATGACCGCATAACGCCTATCCAAAGACCGGACAATCACCTGACCCTGCACCAGATGGCTCCGCAGCCTCTTGTGCATCGCCGCGTCAAGATCCGGAACCAGTTTGGCGAGCAGCAACTGATCACGCACGATGCACGCATCCTCGCTGTTCCCACACAAAAGGCGCCTCACGGGCCGGCTATCGGACTAAGTCACTTCAATTGCTATGCGGCGGAAGGACCACTGGTAAGTAAGCCCGTGGCTCTGCAAGATCAATTCTTCGCGTCGAACCACACGATGGGTAGACCGGTCTTGTTCTGCAATCCCGTCCGGAAGTGGCACTCCGGCGTCGTTACGCCAATCGCAAACCCGAATGATCACCTAACGTGCTACAGCATGAGCCGCGTGCCGTTTACGCGAGTAGCCAATATTCGCAATCAGTTTGGCGACCTCCAGGTCAAAACGAGCTACGCCGATATGTCCTGCGTACCAACGCAGAAGCTTGCTTGGGAGGTGATCGATTGAGCCACGAGATCACGGGGAGACTGCCGGCCGGTCTCCCCGGCTCGCAATCGGGAGTGGAGGGACGGATCGCTACGGGCGGCTCGTCACGAGACTCTCTGGTTTGCGAAATGAAACTGCGTGCAGGAGAAAACCCATGATAAACATTCGAAGGTTGTACCGATTCGCGTTAACGGGCGCGATCGCCTCCGCGGCCACTGCGGCGACGCAGTGCCCCGGATTTCCAGGATGCCTGTATGAGCCGCCGCAGCTCAGTTTTTCCGAAACCCAGGGTTCCGTCGCCTATACCGACATTGCCGGATCGTTGCGAACGATCCAGATACACATACGACAACCAAACACTATGCCGGGCCCTCTGCCCGTCGTGGTCTGGTCCCATGGTGGAGCAGAAGGCAAGACGAACGCCGCGGACGCGATGCGCGAGTGGAGCGAGGCGACTGCCAGGAGCGGTTATCTGACTGTCAGCATCGCTCATGCGCCCCGGCAGATAGCGGAGCGGTCAAGGCTCTGCTCCGCACTCGGCATCGCGGTTCCGAATGACTGCGAGACCTTCAAACACCTGAACTGGGACCGTCCGAATGACATTCGCCGTGTTCTGGACGATCTGACCCTACGAAACGCACAAGGCCCATTACGAGGTCGCCTTGATCTCAGCCGTATTGCCCTTGGAGGACACTCGGCAGGCAGCGGTGGGACACTCTCTGTCGCCGGCGCGGTCCGTGTCTTCAACCGGGCTCTTCATTCGTTCGCGGACTCACGGCCCGTTGCGTTTCTCGCGTTCTCTCCCCAGGGGCCGTCATCGGAAGGCTTTTTCGATACAGAATTCGCGAAGCCCGACACGTCCTGGGATGCGCTCAGCCGGCCTGTGCTGATCGGCACGGGGGATGGAGATGCATCGTGCGATCCTCCGGGAGAGTGTACTCCCGGAGGTGAGACTCCATTCGGTCGCCGCACTGCCTTCGAGCGAATGCCTGGCGGCGGGAAGTATTTGCTCTACATACACGACTCGGATGCCTACCACGGCCTTTTCGGGCTTGACACCGGCTGTGTCGCCAAAGGCATATCAGCGGCCAAGTGTCAGGCGTTTCCGCAATGGCTGCGTTCCGCGGCCCTCGCGTTTCTGGACACGCATGTACGGCAACGGAGTCAGGCGATCACGTGGCTGCGGAGCGGCTTCATACGGGCCGCGAGCAACGACGTCGTGGAATGGAGGATCAAATGATAACCGGGACAATTCGGATACGGGCGTGGTCGCTCGTGAATCTCTTCGCATTTGCAACAGTGGGTATGGCGCAGACGCCTTCTTGCGCTCCCTATCCGGGCTGCTTATATACACCTCTCACGACGTACGCTGTGACGCTGACAACAACCATGGTTGCGTACATCGACGTCGCGGGACTGGAGCGCCGTGTGCCGGTTTCCATTCGGCGGCCTGTCGGCAAACCCGGCCCAATTCCAGTGGTCGTTTGGGTTCACGGGGGCGGTGAGGGGCTTACCAATCCGTTGACGACGATGAATGAATGGAGCACCGTTACGGCGCAGGCCGGCTATCTCAGCATCACGGGCGCGCACAGCCTGCGAGATACCTCCGAGCGCCAACGCCTGTGCGCCGCGGTCGGAGTGCCGACGGCGGAGTGCCCGCACTGGCAGCCGCTCCACTGGGATCGTCCCAAGGACGTGAGCGCCATCCTGGATGAATTGGCTCGAATGAACGCGGCAGGACCGCTGCGAGGTCAGATTGATCTGAGCCGGATCGTGGTGGGCGGACATTCGGCCGGCAGCGCCGCCACCATGAGTCTTGCGGGTGCGCGACGGATCCTGTTTCCCGGAGCGACTCCGCTGGCGCTGACGGACCCGCGGCCCATCTCCTTTGTTGGCTTATCCCCCCAGGGTCCTGGGCGCCTGGGATTTTTTGACACCGACTTTCGCAGAACGGAAGTGTCCTGGGACGGCGTCAGCCGACCGATGCTGACTGCGACTGGAGACGGAGACGCTCGTTGCGACGGCGGCGCACGCGACGGCTGCGAGGACACGTCATCGCTGAGGCGTATTACCTTTGACAGAATGCACGGGCCTGACAAGTACATGATGTACATCAAGGATGCGAGATCATTTCACAATCTGTTCGCTCTGAAAACCGGCGAATGCGCAGACAAGAACGTGCCAGTCGGAAGCTGCAATGCGTTTGCTTCGTGGCTCCGCGCCAGCGTACTCGCGTTTCTCGACTTCCATGTCGAAGGCAGGTTCGGCGCAGGAGAGTGGCTGCGGCATCCCTTCCTCAAAACAGCGAGCGCGGGGGTGACGGAGCTAGAAACAAAGTAGCAGTTCTCGACATCATGGGGAATCGGGCAGGCTGATTGCCTGCCTTTTTTTTTGGTTCTTCTTTTTTCGGTTCTTCCATGATACGTTCCTCGCCATACGTTCACTATGTGCTAGTGGCAATGCTCAGCGCCCACGGGCCATTGGGAGGACGTCTTGGCTGGTATTTCAATCCGTCCGGCTGATTACGGTGAAGAGCGAAACGTTTACAGGCAGCTGCATCGCATAGCCGCGCTGCACATGCGCAGGCTGGCAGCGAATGCGACACTTCAGCCAACCATGCTGGTCCACGAGGCATGGCTTCGGCTGTCGGGACGCGCTTGCCGGAGCCCGACGCATTATGTCGCGTTTGCGAGCCGGGCAATGCGCCATTTTTTACTGGATTACCTGCGCGCAAAAAATGCCCAGAAAAGAGAAGGTGTGTACGCCCACGTCCCACTTGACGAGGGCAGCCATGCCGTTCCGTGTCGCGGCCTGGACGATGTAGTGGATATCAAGAGTCTTCTGAAGCGCCTTGCAGCAGCGGATCCACGCAAAGCGAGGGTTGTGGAGATGCGCTTCTTCGAGGGCCTGGACTTTGCCGAGATTGCGCGAGAGTTGAACATTTCAGTGATGACGGTGAAGCGCGACTGGCAGTTTTGCCGAGCCTGGCTGTCCAGCGAATTGCAGTGAGGTGGGCAGAATGATCGGCCCGACCTTCCGCACACTGGAGAAGATCTTCCACCGAGCCGTGGCGCTCCCAGAGCAAGAACGGGAGACGTTCCTGGACCAGGCATGCGCGGAACGGTCCGCGCTCCGATTGCAACTGGAGCGCATGATTCAGGCGGATTCGAAGGCAAGCAGCGTCATTGACACAGGCGCTTCTGATGACGCAAGCGCGGCTGAACCAAAACGATCCGTCGGGCGCTGGAAACTGCTGGAACCGATCGGGGTCGGTGGGGCCGGGATCGTTTATCGCGCGACGTGCGAAGCCGACGGCGTGACGATTCAGGCCGCGGTGAAGATCCCGCGCCGGCAGCTGGGCGTGCATCTGCACCAACGCTTCGTGCAAGAGCGCATCATCTTGGCTGGTCTGAATCATCCCTACATCGCGCGTCTGATCGATGTGGGCGTCGATCCGCCCGGAACGTCATTCCTGGCCATGGAGTTCATCGCAGGATCAGATTTGGACGAGTACCTGGAGCAGCGTAAACCTTCGCTGCGCGACCGGCTGGAGCTGTTCGACAGAATCTGCCAGGCGATCACGTACCTTCACGACAACGGCATCGTTCACGGGGATTTGAAGCCCTCGAACATATTGGTGACGGATGAAGGTATGCCGAAGCTGTTGGATTTCGGGACGGCATGTTTCCTCAACGGCGCCGACGGGCGTGCGGATCTTACGGGCTTGATGATGACGCCGGCTTACGCGAGCCCGGAACAATTGGCGGGTCTCGGGCCGTCCGCCTTCGGCGACGTCTACTCACTCGGGTGCATCCTGCGAGAGCTGCTCGACGGTGAGAAGCTGTGCAGCGATCTTTCGGCCATTCTCGATAAATGCCTGGCGCGGCCGGCCCGAGCACGCTATTCGTCACCACGAGAAATCGGATTGGACGTGGGCCGCTTCCTTCATCACTATCCGATACGTGCGCGCGCCACCTCGCCGATGTACGCTGGGGGCAAGTTCCTCCGACGCAACGGTATCGCATGTGGGCTTTCAGGGTTGGTTCTTCTCTCGCTGCTGACTCTGTTGTTTGTTTCCCGCAACAGCGCGGTGCGCGCACGGCAATCTGCGGAGCAGCGCCGATCTGCAATTGCTCGCCTCGTGCGCGAGGACCCGGCGTCGCGTAGCCCGGACGCGCAAGCGCGAACCGCATACGCTGCAGGCGTGGCAGATTCCATCGCGCAAATGGAACGGATGGACACTCCTCCAGTTACGGATCTGATCGGCGCGTGGCGTCGCGCCGCCTACTCGCAGGCCTTTAGGGGTCAGACGCCGGAGAGCATCAAGAGTATTGAGCGGTCCATCTGGTGGGCACGAGAGCTGATTCAGAAGAGAGACACTGCCGAGGCTCGCTGCCAGTTGATTGAGAGCCTTCTTTACGCAGCGATTCTGTATCAACGCGGCAGAGACGTCGCTCACGCAGGACCTGCAGCGCTCGAAGCGGTTCAACTGGCGGAAACGTTACCGGCCGCGAACCGAACGGCCATCGAGAAGAGCTTTCAGTTTGTCCGATCGCTGGTGTCAGCCGGCCGACGACGGGCGGCCACCGGTGATATCGATGGAGGACGCGCGCTGCTGAATAGAGCGCTGGCGCTTGGACGGACGATGGGGAAAAGCGTGCAACTTCGGTGTACGCTAGACTTGGTGCGCTTCGAACGTACCGTAAAGCAACCGGGGCGCGCCGCTGCCCTGTGCACGGAAGCACGATCCCTCGAGGTCGGCACAGAGCGGCTTCGTAGAGTGTGCCGGGATGACGCGCAGACTAGCGGCGGGACATCACGCGAAGCAGTCCTCACCCATCAAGCGGCAGTTCTGGAGAAGCGGCTGGTGATGGATCCCGAAGCGTATAGGGAAAGGCTGCACCTGGCGCGGACGCATCTGCAGCTTGCCCGTATGGCGACCGACAAAGGGCATCCTGATCGCGCAGGCGACCGCCTTGCTCAGGCACGGACGCTCACGAAGAGTCTGCTGGAGACTGATCCGGAGAACCTACGACTCCGGCGGCTGCTGCGGAGAATCACGCGCTCGAACGAGCTACTCATCGAGAGACTGTCAGAACTGACGCCTCAAACGTACAGAGCCAACGATTCGCAGAATAGGCAGTTGTGGCGGACTACGCTTCGATGAACAGCGATTCCAGTTTCAGTGCTCTGCACAGAAACTGGCGTCTGGCTTGGGAGAGTGAGATAACTTCGTTCTGTTCGCGGCGAGGTCGGAAATACTGTCGAACCTCCTCGAACGCTCGACAGAATCGCTCGGCCGACGGCAGCGCGCCAAAGCCCAGCATCGGGTAGTATCGCTGCTTTACTCCTCGGTGATCTCGCTCGATCCGCCGGTTGGCGTAAGCGCTACAGCGATGCTTCACCTTCCGACCGCGTTGTGTCCAAAAACTCGATCTGATAGAAACCACAGCAACGTTGACGAATCCGTCCGTGACGGACCTGAGGAGATAATGACCTCCGGAGATGCGAAACGTTCTCAATCCTTTCCGGTTCGTAGTGATTGCGGTCGCCGGATGGATGAACCAGAAGCAACAGCATGCGATCGACTACCTACGCGAAGAGAATCGAGTCTTGAAAGAGCAGCTTGGCAATCGTCGGCTTCGTTTTACCAATGATCAGCGTCGCCGCCTGGCAGCCAAAGCCAAACTTGTCGGCCGTCGGGTGCTGAACGAGATTGCCGACCTCGTGACGCCGGACACACTGCTGGCTTGGCACCGCAAGCTGATTGCCGAGAAGTATGACGGCAGTGCCAAGCGTGGACCGGGTCGGCCACGCACCGCCAACGAAATCGAGGACTTCGTTGTCCGCATGGCTCAAGAGAATCGCGATTGGGGATACCGGAGGATTCTCGGTGCAATGACCAACCTTGGTTACAGCCTCGCTCGCGGCACAATCGCCAACATTTTGAAGAAGCACGGGATCGAACCAGCGCCAGATCGGCTTCGGAAAACTACTTGGAAAGAGTTCTTGAGCCGGCATTGGGAACTGATTGTCGCCGCCGATTTCTTCACGGTCGAGGTGTGGACTTCACGAGGCTTGCAGCGGTACATCGCGCTGTTCTTCATCGAGCTGTCAACACGCCAGGTCGAGATGGCCGGGATTGCCAATGTGGCGAATGGCCTCTGGATGAGCCAAATTGCACGGAACATCAGCGACACTGTCGATGGACTTGTCAAAGGAAAGCGCTACCTCATCCATGATCGAGACCCGTTGTTTACCGCCGAGTTCCTGAGTATCCTTGCGGACTCGGGCGTGAAATCGGTGAAATTACCGCCCGGTCTCCTAATCTGAACGCGTACGCGGAGCGATTTGTTCGGACGATAAAGGAGTCGTGTCTGGACAGAATGATCCTGTTCGGTGAAGATGCATTGCGAAAATGCATCCAAGAATTTACGGCGCATTATCATTTTGAACGCCATCACCAAGGACTCGGCAACCGCCTGATCCTGCGCGATTCGGCGCACGTCGAAAGCAACGGCGAGATTCGGCGACGCGAGCGGCTCGGCGGGATGCTCAACTACTACTATCGTGACGCCGCGTAGAGTTCAGTGGCTCCCCTTTGCTCTGCACGAATGTGTTGAGTGCGCTCGGATTCCCGTACGCGTGAGAGAGGCTTGTATCCGCGGAAGCGATCACCGTGGATATGAGATGTCGTTTGTCTCGCCAGCAGAACGTGCTCTTGTGCATGCAAGTCCGTCGTTTTGGAGTGTTAATTAGCGCCACTCACGCGGTTCGATCGGATATTTGGACGGTACGCCGTCTCCCGAATGCTGCGAAGGCTTCGCCGCCCACCGAGTCAGACGTGGAAGACCTTTCTTCACAACCATCTCGGTCAAATGGTGTCCATCGATTTCTTTACCGTGCCGACGATCACCATGAAGGTGCTGTTCGTGTTCATCGTGCTGGAACATCGACGTCGCCAGGTGTTGCACTTTAATGTGACCGAACACCCCACCGCAGCCTGGACTTCGCAACAGATTGTTGAGGCTTTCGCCGAGCGAAATGCGCCGCGGTATATCATTCGCGATCGGGATGGCGTATACGGCAACGAGGTTCGTCTGCGGATCTCTTCGCTGGACATGGAGGAGGTACTCACCGCGCCTCAGAGTCCGTGGCAGAATCCGTACGTCGAACGCCTGATCGGCTCGATACGGAGAGACTGCTTGAACCATTTCGTGATCTTTAACGCCCGGCATCTCAAGCGAACGCTCGTATCGTATTTCGTTTACTACCACGCATCCAGGACCCATTTGGGGCTGGACAAGCAATGCCCAATTTCACGCCCGGTGGCAAGTATCGGAAAGATCATCAAGATTCCCCAACTCGGTGGGCTGCATCATCGTTATGAACGCGTTGCCGCATGACCAGGTGCTGGCTACGCATTATTGGCGAAGGACAGGTGTCCAAACACCCGACGTCGGCCACATCATCTCCATTCCGGAGGTCGGTGGCCTTCACCATCGCTACGAACCGCAGGGCCGCCTGAACAGGAGCATCCGCCCACCACGCTGGCATGTCGATAGTTAGGTCCGCGCATGATCAACGTGGATTACCTCTGGCACCAGGCCTCACAACGTACGATGCCTCAATAGGCAACTGACCAAATCAAGATCGATAACAGCGATGACGCTTGATGACGAGCGCCACTGACTCCACTCGTGCGGCTCGCTTGGCCGCGGGGATCTGCCGATGAAGTTTCCGAGAATCACAAATGGTCGCAGTTCCCCCAAACCCAGCTCGGAAAGCCTCCTTCGCCCGAAAGCGCCGCCTCGTGCGCCACAGAGTGCCCGTATTCCCAATGGACGAACTTGACACCATTTCGAAGGAGCGCGGACACGACCGATAACCGCTCCACGCCATTGTCATCGTTAGAAGGCCGATGCCAACGGACTTAATGAGTCTATTAACTCGATTGTCGTTCACTCTTCATAAATTGCGCCAAACCCGTCGCCCTGACGAACACGCTCGAGGAAGTCGTACAGGTGTTTGCGTCCCAATCTCGCCAACCAAAGCCTGACCTCTTCTTTGGCCACAGCGTAGTGGTGAGTCAGTTCTTCGTCATTGCCATGAAAAAATTGCGACCTCGATGTCCATTGCTCAACCGTGCCATGGTCGACGGCACCCGATTGTCGCGACCACAGGTAGCGCTCGCGATAGTCAACCTGCATCGCAAGGCCTTCGTCAAACCAAGTTGGAATTTGAGTTAATCGCTGCCAGTGCCCCACGCGATGATGTATCTCAGCGTGCAATTCCTCGTGCGCGAGGATATCGACGTCATGGCCGTTTGGGCCAACTACTATACACGAACGGGAGGGGACATAGATTGTGCTCGCATACGAACTCGAACCAGGAAAGAGATCTCGTAGCGCGTCAGTACTACCTATTACGATCACAGGCGAGGCACGCGTGGTGCCGAACGTGTCTGCTATTCGGAGTTTTGCCGCGGTGTGGAGACGGACAAAATCCAGTCTTTGACCAATACTCACATCGCTCGCCGCGAAGATTCCAGGGGCCACCGCATCGAGCCCGCGGTAGTTGATTAAGGCGCACACGGCTGCCTGTGGCTGTGCCCATGCGACCGCTATGGGTGCGATCACAAGCACCGAGCCAATTATTCCCAATGTCATTCTCCATTTCTTTGACATTCAACTGGCTCCGGGCTGACGACCGTCGGTCAGCGACCTGTCTTTGCGCATCCACAGTCCGCTTCTGGACATGCCTTCGCTGAAACGAGTCATCGCAACTCGATACGGCCGCGCAGTGTAACCAGAACCGCAATCAGCGCAAACTCCTACCCTGTATGCGTGCACCCCCATTGATCGCTGCTCGTTGCTCGATGAAAAGCAACAGAATGTCTCCTTAATCTTAGTAATTTCTTTCGGCAAGAGAATGCTCAATAAACTCATTGACGGCGCGCCGCAGCGCGATCATGGCAATGCCGCTACCTCAATAATGTGGTGGAACAAGATCACTGCCCATAAAGGGAAGGAGCCGCCTGGCGATGGGACACGGTTCCTTCCAAACCGCATGGAAGACGCTGCCTGGGAATTGAAGCCATGCACACGATCAACAAAGGGCCGGGTCAAGTGGTTGGCACAGGATGATATGGTCGGGCAGATGAAGTTCATTGGCAAAATGTTCGGTATCGTCCCTTAACTGATACAGCCAACCAACCCTCTTGTCATCTTTTCGAGATTTCGCAACGCAAACGGATGGCCGCTCTGCTGGCCATCCCCGCACATGAAAATCCCGCTTATTGTCGGAACAACGGCCCACCGGAAGTCGTCTTCAGAACACCGTGGTCATCTTCATCGTCGTGGATTTGCCTGAGCCATTTGGCCCCAGGCCCCCGGCCAGGTCACTTCACGAGCGCGCGCTAGGAAAGTGATTTCATTGACCGCTATACCAGTGAATCGCTCGCTGCTTGCCGGATCTTCGGCGCCTTCTGAAGGTAAGAGCCGTCCTTCTTTCTCGCGGTACCGCTGAATCCTATCAGCGGTACTCGCGAGTGAAAGGCAGATCAGGATCACCAACCCATCAGTGAACCCGATCCCTTCCGTTCTGGGCGAAGGCGACATACGGGAACGTTTCCTGGTAGGGAACATCGTTCGCGTTGACACCATCGCCAATCAGGGTGTAAGGAGCGCCATTGAACGGCGGACCAGCGAGAACGCCCAGGACCGCGCGCGTACTGATGTCGGTGACATCATCGCTGACTCTACGGCCGTTGGGGTAACCAGCCCGATCACCGACAATGAAGCCATTCCGTTTCCGCATTGCCCTCGCTGTCGGGCCAACGCCCGTATTCAATCGCAGTAAATCGGCGATTGGGCCGGGTCTGGCCGTATCCGGGGCGATCGGCGGAAGATACTGCACTAGCAGCAGCAGATCCCTACGCTGCGCGTCCGGAACCGGCAGCGGCACCTTGAGCACCGACGTGTAGACGGCGTTTAGCGCCCGGGCCAGCACAGGATCGAGAGCGAAGTTCGCGAACTGGGCATCGTTCGCCGGAACATCCATGCTGAACCGATCCTTCGAGCCGGTGCCGATAATCAGCTCATTGAAGAGCGCATTACCCATGCGCTGTACGGGCTGGAATCCACCTGAGCTCGACATCGGATCGGGCGACCGCCGAACCGTAACGCGGGCGCGCGACGTCTGGCCGTACGTTCCGATAACGGCGTCGGGGCTCGTGGCGGGCTCCACTTTGCCGCTGCGGGTAAGCAGGCTGATCGGGACTTCGATCGCGATGCTGTTTACGTTAAAGCCCTTCACATGGTCCGGGGCGAAGTTCTGTGTATCGTCGTTCTCCTGCGCCTGTGTCAACAGGGCGGGTACCCCTGTGCCCGTGTCGCGGAAGTTCAACGAATCAAACGTAGCGCCGAGATCGATGTAGAACGGATCGTCTACGGTGCCCGCAAAAGATCGAATACCCATTGGCAGGTTATAAATACCTTGCCGGGCGAGCAGCTCGTAGTCGGGCATCGTGCGCGGACCAACGTTCGTCGGCACAGCAAAGAGGAGGCGCGACTCGGTGAGATCCGTGCGTTTGCCATCCTTAATCATCGTGACAGTGTAGTTCTGGCGAAGGCTTAAGCCCCGCGATCCTGCGCCGTCCAGCGCCGTGATAGCTGGGGGAATAATCAGCGTGCCAGCCGGTGGTTTCGGGTTTGGCGCATTTGCAGGTGACGGGACTCCGCCTCCAGCTCCGACCAAGGCGGTAAATACGCTGGGTATTCGAATCTCCGTGCGGAAGCGAAACTGGAATGTAACATCGGGAATAGCATCGCGGTTGTTGTCCACGTGCATCTCGTACAGAATTTCCGGGTCGAACGGGAAGTAATTCGGTCCGTTAGACGGTTCGAGTAACGGATCGACCGTCAGGATCATGGTGACTTTGCTCGGGTCGTCATAGCTGACAAAAGCGAACCAGTCACAGATATCCGCTAAACGATCGATTGCAGTGATAGGAGCCTCGCGGTGATTGGCCGCCGGAATAGGTGCCGGGGCCGCCACGAGGAGGACACAAAGAGTGGCCAGGGTTTGCCTGGTGTTCATACCGACCTCCAAGGTGAAATTAGAAAATGAATTAGGACGAGCGACGCCATTTGAAGAAGATCAAACTGGCCAAAGCGCTGGCGATAAGCAGGCCAGCGCCAGGTTCGGGTGTTGCGAAAGTGACGGTGGCCTGACCGAATGTCGCGGAGCCCGCGCCTCCGGCGTCGACAACAATGCTCTGTCGGATATTCGCGAGCTGCGTACTCAGGAGCGCCTGCGCGGAGAGTTCCTGGTCGCCATCGACCTGGAAAACAGTTTGCGGGATGTTCGTGCCCGTGCATATGCCGTCTGAGAAGCTGCCGCCAACGCAGAATTCCTGTGTGACCAGAGCTACGCCGGAGCCGCTGGCGGTCGCTTGATCGAGAGTCAGGCCCCCGAGAAAGGTCGGACCGGCGATCGAATAGAGAAACGCCGACTCGAGCGCCGTTGTCCTGCTCTGGACCGACGCTGAAAATGCTAGGGAGCCGAAATTGGCCCCGTTTGCTGCCATAATGCTCACCGCGGATGACGCAATCGGATCGGCGCCAAACGATGGCGAGATCTCCTGGAAGCCGAACACGCGATATGCGCCAAGCTGGCAACCATTCGAGCCAAGAGCAATGTAGCTGTCAAGTGTTCCGTCCGTGCAATCGGCGACGGGCGTGGCAAGAGCCGGCAGAGCGAGCGCCATGAGCGGGATCAGGATTCGAATCATGGATTCCTCCGGTTTTGTTTACTGGCCTTCAATTGGTCCAGGTGTTGTTGAGCCTGTTTGTGCATTCCGGCGCGGGACTCTATGCTCGCCGTCAACAGCATCAGGCGTTCCCGCGCGTCGGTGTCTGCGGGCAAGGTCATACCGAAGGCGGTGCCGTAGAATTCGAGGGCGCCCGGAACATCACCGAACTTTTCTCGAAGCCGCGCGCCGAGCGACAGGCTTTCGACGGATGGTGGCCGAAGACGGAACATCCAGTTGACATTCTTCTCGGCAGCTTCATATTCACCCAGCTCGATTTGTGCTTCGGCCAGAATCCCGTAGCCTTCGACATCGTCCGGGGCACGACGGTTTAATTCGGCGGCGAGCGCCTTAGCCTCGGAAAACCTCTTCCCTTTGAGAAAGTTTGCCGCGCGGCTACGTTGTGTGTCGTAGTCAGTTGTTAGCCATTTGGGGGTAGTTTGTCCGAAAGCCACGATACCTAGCACAGCGAGCACGGGAAAGTTTCTGAGATTCCTCATCGGCGCGTTCACAGATATTACGGGAGTGGCGCGGAATTTGGATTGAAACCGTGGCAAATTACTTTTCCATTGAGGAAGGCGTTAGAAGGTCGGGGTCATGTCGCCCTTCGTTCTGATTGCTGGGTTTGTGGTTGCGGTCGGAAATTCGAGTACCATTGGCGGAACACATCCTCCAGATCCTTGTTAAGGGCCTTCGTTCGGGTCTGCAACAAAGGATGGCCTCCACGTAGCGTCACTGCCTCTGCTGCTTCCTCACAAATCGTCTGCTGACCACTTGATTGATCGCGGACTCCACGAATGCCGTACTGGTTGTTGCCCGTTACCTCGCGATCGTCCGCTCGCGTCGCGCAAGATGTCCTATGACGAGCGAATAGGTCTCGCTATTCCGGCTATCGTTTTCCTCAGCTATGCGGTCTGCGCTTATCATCACTTCTGCCTGAGCTCCTGAGATGTGGAGGATCTTCCGCCGAGCGAGGAATCATCGTGTCCTATGAGCGATCCGGCGATCCGCCGCTGGTGTCAGAAGTTTTGGTCCTGACTATGTTCGGCAATTGAAGCGACGAGAGGGCAGGGTCGGCGACCACTGGAACTTGGATGAAGCCTTCATCAGGATCACCTGGGTTTCGGTAGGGTTTCGCTTGCAGCGATGACTTGGCTATCAGATGGGAGCACGCTGGGTTCCGCTTGGCCTGAGGATCCATCGTTTGGGCAATCTCAGCAAATGCCGTTTTACGACCAGCGGAAATCGACGCGCCGCAGTGCAACGAGGTGTATTGCCGTAACCAGGCGTCCGAAGCGCTTGCGTCGGTTCATCACATTGGTTGCCTCGTGAAAAATGTCGGAGTGCCAGATGTGCCTGTGAAATGTATACGGTCGCGCGGCGCCACGCTTCATGGTTTGCTCCGGCATTGTCTGCCACGAGTGAGTATGAAATGCGGAGTGTTGGATGTAGGTCTGTCTGCCGAGGGTCAAAGTGCGTCGGCACGCATGCTCGCTGAGGAAGTCACTGAGGAAGTCGCTGAGGAAGTCGCTGAGATGTATGACCGGTTGGATGGAACGCGATTATTGTGCAATGCCCTGTCACTCTCCAGAAGCGTGGCTCTTCGGCTCCAGTTTAAGAACGTCGGCACGCCTGCGCCTGCTGGCCGACGCCTCAGCCGTCCGATATCCTCTGGTGAGTGGCTTGAAGTTAGTAACTCGTCAGTAATCGGCTCAAGCGTTGCTGATACGCCCTGCTTGAATATCAAAAAGCTACGAATAGGTTAGGAAATTACTTCGTCGTAACACGACGCGACGATTAGGAGGAGGCATCCCTGTGGACTGAGAGCAGCTTCGTGCGAACTGCCCTCAAAAGCACACAGGTAGTCGCCTGCGCCAAACTCCAGCTCTCCGAACTGGATCCCGCCCTCGAGCACAAGACACTGCTCGTGTGCGGCGTGCCGGTGAGCCGCATAGCTGGCGCCGGGTTCCATTCGAACCAGCTTTGTCTCCATGTGCTGCACCGGATCAAAAAACAACTGCTTGGCATGCACGCGATTGCCGACGTCCTGCCATTCGCCGTGTCCGGCACGCACAATGTGTAACGCGGGAACGGTGGCGGCCGCCAGCACCCGCTCACGGACATGGCTGGGAGGGGCAGAGAGAGGGATCTCAAAGGCCAGCATGGATGCTGCTTCAGTCAAAGCCTGCACCTGGAAGTCACACAGCGGGCACTCGCGCATGTGTGCCTCAAATTCCGCGTTCTCGGTCTTGTTCAACTGACCCAGCACGTAAAAGGGCGCTCGATCCATCAAGTCCTGTGTGTGTGTCATGTTCCCGATTCCCACACGCTGAGCTGCTCCCTTAAATTTATCATTCCCCGGCGAATGCGCGACTTCACTGTTCCGAGCGGCAGTCCGGTACGCTGGGACAGTTCCGAGTGCGAGAGGCCCTCAAAGAAAGCCATCTCTATCAGCCGCCTGTCCACTACATCCAGCGCGTTCAAGGCACGCGTAATGATGCGCCGCTGCTGGCCGATTTCGGCTGCTGCTTCCGGGTTCGGTGAGGTATCGGGCAAGGTCGGCATTGCGGGCGATCCCTGTTCACGCCGCCGCCGCGCCGCTCCCGACCGGATCCGGTCGATTGCACGGCTCCGCGCGACCATCACAAGCCAAGCCATGACTGTCCCCCGGCGCGAATCGAAATGCCGTGCACTTCGCCAGACTTGGCCGTACACGTCCAGTGTCACCTCCTCAGCATCGGCCGGATCGCCAACAATCCTTAGCACAAGGCCATAGATGATCGGACTCGTTTGGTCATAGAGACGCCCGAATGCCGATTGGTCTCCCCCGGCAATCGCTCGCAAATCCTCAGCCCAGGCCGAGGCCTGGAGGAGTTGCGGCGTCGTTAGCGTAGCGCAGCCCATCAGCGGTCCATCATCGTGCTCAGCCCATTTCGATTCGTCCATTTTTGTAAAATCAGACAAACGGTCGCTCAGCAAGGCGCCGCATACTAAACGCGATATTCAAGGCCGTAGGAGCTCATATTTATTCCGCAAGCTAGCAGATTTTCTGTGGGGGGCGTGTCAGTTTGCACATTATTCGCACTGCAACACTGGTGCGCCGCATGCATCGCGAGTCGCTCGGCGGAGTGTGCGACGAGGGAGTTGCCATGCTCAAGAAGATTTTGAGCTGTTCCTGCGTGCCCGGGAATGGCGTACACCGGATGTGATCGCCCCGTCGGTGCCCGTTACTCCGGTGCGCTTCGCAGTCAGCGCGCATTTAACTTCTTCTCAACCGCAGCGGTCCGGCACGCCTCACGATGTGATGCTGCAGGAACTGCGTATTGAGTGCGTCTTTACAGCTCACACGTCTACGGCTAGGCCGCTCGACAGCTTTGCGGGATTCATTGCGAAATCGGCCGGCGCAAAGATATCCTGATCGACAGCGCGACTAGGCAGCGAACAACTTGCCGATGAACTTCGCTTGGCCAAACAGGATCCCCCTTGGCTATCCACCTTGCTCTGCCTTTCTGACCATGTCCATTTCCTCGATTGCGCGCAACGTCCGCCATGCTGTCCACAGCGAACCGTAGCCTTTCGGCCGCCACGTTCGGCGTTTGACATGGCGTGGTCCTGCTACACCACACAAAATAGGACGATCGTCGGCACTCGGAGTTATTTGCCGGACAATCGCCCACGTCCTATCATTTCGGCCAGTTTAATCGATTCATCCGGGTTTCTCTACGTGATTACACAGCGGCAGAGCCTCCTCGAAATAGCCGTGAAACCTCCCGAGATTGAAATCCGACTTGCGCGAGCGCAGCGTAACCAATTTGAACATGGGGTGTAAGTTGATCGATCAACCGGCATGACACCTTGAGCAGCATTCCTCGAGAATGCCTCGTTATTGCTCTTACGAGAGACGAAGACCGAACTAACTATCACAGAAAGGAAATAGATATGCAGTTTAGAAAATTTGCAGTTGCATTAGGCCTACTAGCGAGCGTTTCCATCATACCGGCATGGGCGCAGGAGCCGCTTCGTGTAGGCGGCGATCGTGATCGATGCGGTACGAAATCGGACTGGGATCGAGGTTATGGGAAATCCGACCGCCTTCGGGTCATTGGATTGACGTCCGACCAGCGGCTCATCTGTTTCACCGAACATGATCCCGACGACGCGAACATTATCGGATTCGTGAGTGGATTCAGCGGAGGTGATGTTCGACTCGTGGGAATCGATTATCGCCCCGCAAACGGGGCTCTATACGGACTCGGCAATGCCGGCGGAGTTTATACAATCGATGTAACGAATGCTCGTGCAACCTTGCGATCGAGGCTGAACATGCCCCTGTCCGGAAGCGCGTTCGGCGTAGACTTTAATCCTGTGGTTGACCGGCTGCGCATTATCAGCGACACAGGTCAAAACCTCCGTACCAACGTGGATGACGGAACGACCCTTTTGGACGGAACGCTCACCTACACAGTGCCGCCAGCCACACCGGTGGTTGCTGCGGCCGGTGTGACCGGGGTGGCTTACACGAACAACGATGCCGATCCGAATACGGCCACGACGCTCTACGACATCGATACGGGTATGGATCAGGTGGCAATACAATCACCGGCCAACGCAGGCCTCCTCGTTGCCACTGGCAAGCTTTCGGTCGACACCAACCAGGCAATCGGCTTCGACATTTACAGCACAGTAAAAAACGGAATCACCGTCGACGTGGAGGGTTTGGCGTCACTGACAGTCAACGGTCGCGTCGGATTATACTCCATCAAGCTTTTCACCGGCAAAGCGACCTCGCGTGGCAACTTCCGTTCGGAAGATGTGGTTATTGACATAGCCATTCCGCTGAATCAGCGCTGATCTCCCTTTGCACTTTAACCGGGCCATGATGCCACACTTTTGACCGACAGTGCGCTTCACGGCCCCTACCGTCGCATGCGCATTGTCACGTCGAGGCAAATGAGATGCTGATTCCGTGACTGCCGACCTGTACCGTGGCTATCGATTCACGAAAGAGATCATCTCGCAGTGCGTGTGGCTTTTACTTCAACTTCACATTGAGTCCACGGAAAGTCGAGGTTATGATGGTCCATCGTGGAGTGCAACTCAGCCACGAGACGATGCCGCTGGTGCGACACGTTCGGCCACCTATATGCCGAGAAGCTCAGGCGGAAGAGGGCGAAGCTGGTGACAAGTGGCATCTAGATGAAATGTTTCTCAAGATCAACGGGGTGCAACATTATCTCTGGCGGGCGGTGGATCAGCACGGGGCCGTGATCGACATCTTGGTGCAACCGAAACGGGACCGCTTCGCCGTCATGCGGTTCTTTCGTAGCTGTTACGTACATGTGGACGACGTCCTCGCGTGATTATCACCGACAGGCTCCGAAGCTATGGAGCAGCCAAGAAACTCGTTCTGCCGCGAGCCATCCATCGATAAAGTCGCTATTTGAATAACCGCGCCGAGAACTCGCACCAACCTACGAGGCAACGCGAGCACCGCATGAAGCGCTTCAAATCACCCGAGCATGCCCGACGGTTCCTCGAGGTGCAGGGCATCGTGGCAGAGCACTTCCGACCCAAGCGACATCTACTCAAAGCGGACCAGTATCGAGCGGAACGAGACAGAAGGTTTAACCTCTGGCAGAGCGTTACGCAGTCGGCTGCGGCGGCCTGAGTTGATTCCACACACGCGTGCATCTCGAGCGAATCTTCGCTTCCCCCTGCAGCTTCATTCCCGCATCCCTAATGTGACAGCGCCCCCCACGTATTCTTCCAAAACAATGCCACCATATTTTTCTTCCAAAACAATGCCACCATATTTGCGCTGCCACCGGAGACTGCAAGCGCCACTCGAAAATTGCGAGATGCGGCGCTCCCGATTGCCATTACGAAACAGGCACACGCCCCGACGGCGTGAACTGCGGTGAGCGCGTGAAGAGAGCGGGGCAACGGACCGATTTGCGTTGGACCTCTTTCTTAAGCTGAAGCTTGTCGAGCTGTGTCGCAGGACTTCCGAAGTCAGCATGGTAGGCTTGCGACACGTACGAAGAGAGCGACCGGCGCTGTTCAAATGACGACATTTTGAACCCGCGATCATCGTCATTTGTGTGTGTTTCGTCGTCTGAACGTTGCAACACTGGGGGGCCTGCAGTCTCTGAATCCCGAGACCGGCGATCTCCAGTGGAAGTTTACACCGTGCCAATGAAAAAGAGCGACTCGGGGCTCGAGACATCGGCAAGTCTGGATGCGGCGAGCCATGGAGGCGCGCAGACCTGGGATCCCCGGTGCCTACGATCCTGAGACGGAACTATTCGTCTTCGGAACCGGTAATTCCACACCTGCCTCCACGACTGGCCACCGCGGCGAAGAGGACAATTTGTTCACGTGTGCGGTGGTGGCCGTAAATGTAGATATAGGCAAGATGGCGTGGTATTTCCAAACTCTCCGCACGACATGCATAACTACGATTCCGCCCAGACGCCCGTACTTGTGGACGGGATATTCAACGGTAAGCCGCGGAAGTTGGTGTTGACGGCGGTTTGCAATGGGTACTTCTTCACGCTGGACGTGTTAACGGTGAGAGACTAGCCACGAGCAATACGGTCTGCTGACCAACTGGGCAAAGGGATTGAACAAATTCGGCGCCCCTGCGCACGACTTAGCTAAAGACGCGACGGTGGGTGGGTCTCTCAATTCCCCACTTTCGGATGGCGGCACGGTGAACTGGCAGCCTGCAGCACATTCGCCCAAGATCGGTTTGTTTCGTGTTCCGGAAGACAACGGCTACTCTATCTTCTACCTGACTGAATTGGATCCGCGGAACTCGATGGGACTTGGCGGAAGGAGGAGGCAGGTGTCGGCACAGGTGGGAATCACGTTTCCGCGATCGACTATCGAAGGGGCCAAGGTGGTGGGGAGGCATTCGTACTACGGCAACGGAGGAAGCAGCGGGCTCTTGGCTACCGCCGGAAACGTGCTGTTACCAGGCGACAGTGCGGCAACTTCGTTGCACACCACGCCGCAATGGGCAAACCGGTATGGCATGCGCGAATCAGTAACATTCCGAACTCGCCACAGACATATCTGCTGGATGGGCGGTAGTATGTGACTGTCGCGCCCGGAGATTCGCAATGGTCATTATGTTATTTATTGACGTAGTCGATCTCTTTTAAGGGAGAGGAGCCTGACTCAATCGTTACGTGCGACCATTCGTCGCGAAATGGCCACAAACCAGAGTCCCAGACACATGCTCACCAACAGCATACCTGCGTGCCCAAGCAGATGATGAGCAAGGTCTGAGTGCGGACAGAATATGAAGAGGACGGCAAAGCCGCTAAGACCGCAGAAATTCCCAATCATTGCGTACGTCCAAGCGCGAGATACAACGAAACCTCGGCGCAGGACTCGATACGCTACCCATGCCGCCGCAGCAGCAATCACCAAGCCAATCGATACACACGCAAGCGCCGCGCGAGTGAATCCCGGGTACATCCCTAGCGGGCGAAAGAACGTTGGGAGCACTACCGCAACCGTGATCGCTGTTATGGCGAGAGGCGGGTTGATTTTCAACAACTCTCCCGGAATGAATAGTCGCGGAATCAAATAGGCTCCCATGCCGAGACCGAGAGTGATCGTGGCGCCCAAGTAGGATCGCAAGGCCATACCGCTCGCCAACCAACCCCGAATCCCAAGAGCGATGAAACCCACAAGAATGACACCTGTGCTGCCAAGAAACAAAAAGGCGGAAGTTAATTGTTTCGGACGAATGGCTCTGGTGGGTTTGAGATCGGTTGTCAATACCCGGACGATCTCTCCCTCCGTCTCTGCGCTCAGAATCACGTTTTGATTTGAGCTGCTCCACATCAGCCACATCTGACAGTCAGGACAAGTGTCCATGTGGCTGTGGGCTTCCGCTGTCGGTGAATTTACCAGCAAGGCTCTAGCTTCTTCGCACTTCATTTCGGACGCCCCGAGGCATCTGCCTGTAGCATCGACCGGAGCCGAACGTACGCACGATGAGAAAGCTGCTTGACAGCTCCAACCGTCGTCGCCGTCGCACGAGCAGCCTCCTCTAAAGTCATACCGAGCCCCTTTGTCATCGTGAGTATTTCCCGTTCTCTTTCCGGTAGAGCCGCAAAAAGCGCGGAAGTTCTAGGAGAACCCAATTCGCGCTCGGTCTGCGCGGGTTCCGGCACTTGCTCGAGTTGGAGTTCCCTCCGGGCAAGGCGGGCGCGCTTTCGATAGAGATCAACCCGGGTATGTCTTGCGATTGCGATCAACCACGGCAAAGCCGATTCTCCGGCGCGGTATGTCGCGCGTGCTTTGTGAATACGTAGCCATGCCTCCTGAAGGATGTCTTCTGCGTGATCGTACGGATCGCCCTGACTGATGAAATATCGGAGAAGAACGGGAGAGACCACACGTACAAGTGTCGTGGTTGCCGACATGTCACCGCGCTGGTAAGCGAGCAACAACTCATCGACGTTCTCGTTTTGCGAAAGTACCTGCGGTGCAGTCTCCGACAATCGCCGCCCAACTCGATCCTATCGCGCCGCTAATCCGGCTGCGCCGCGAGGCAGTCCGGAGACCGTACTTGACGTCCGCAATGCTCCTCCGTTACGCACCGAGAACCCGGTTATTGTACCGGCGCCGCCGTTTAAGGAATACAGATAAACATCTCCTTTGCTGAAAGCCAGATCGGCCGGACTGGAACCGGCGCCTGTGCTGGCAGCCGAGGCTGCTATGAGTTTCAAAGAGCCGTCGTCCTCCACCGACAGGCTGCTGATGGTGCCACTCCCTGTATTCGCCGTGAACGCGTACTTGCCGTTGCGGGTAATGGCCACCCAACACGCCGAAGTTTGTGTAGTTGCCAGAGCACTCGTGAGGGGCGTCACAATACCGGTTTCCCCAAGAGAATAGGATGAAACTGTGGTTTGGCCCGCGGCTCCGCCTGAGGCTTCGGAAACGACGATTCGGTTTTTCCTCGTAAAACTGAATCCGAAAGGTGTCTGTCCGCTTGAGACTGCCGTGTAGCCGTGTTTTGCAACACCATCGTTGACAATAAATGTTTCAACCATGTTCGAGCCCTTTTCGGTGACCGCAAGCAGGCTGCCGTCTTTGTTAAACGAGACCTGCGCCGGCGCAGTGCCGCTAAGGTTATTTTGCGAACCGGGTATCGGCACAAGCTGGCCCTCATCAGTCAGCCGAAAGCCTGAGATGTTCGGAACAGCACCCGCATTGAGCACGTAGACGACGTCGTCGGAGATAGTTACGCTAATCGGCATCGAGCCTCCTGACGGCGTGCGACTTCGCCGCACCAGCCGACGGTCCGTTTCTGAGAATACGGTCACATCGTTGCTTGCGGCATTGACGACGAGCAGCCAGTCTTCATAGATGGCGATCGCGCCTTGCGATCCCAATCCGGCTCCCGTTCCGGCGCCTCCTGTCGGAAATGAGTGAGTTTGGGTGAGCGAACCGTCGGCGGCACGTTCGAATACTCGCATTTCATTTCCGTCAACGGCATTCGTTGATGTGTACACAGCCCTTGGCGCCGCCGTGAGAAATAACGCATTCGCCAACACAGTAGTAGCGCCCACCATAAGGCGCGAAATTGTTGAAATAGACATTCTGTAACCTCCGACTTGCTATTCGTCGCAGCAAGAGGCAGAGTTACGGTGCGAATAATGTTTTTTTATTACGGTGTGAGTTGTGAACCGGCGTTGGGACCGATCGGTCACTGCCGTTTGCGATCGACCAGTTCGCGCTGGACCGTCTTTGTTAATCGCTGACGATTCGGTGGGCATCAGGTAAAATTCTCGAGTGTAAATCTCATGTCGTGATCTCATCTCATCGGCGACGGCTCTTCCTCTCTTTGCACAACGTTCGTTACCTACTCTTAAAATCGTTTGTCGCGGACGGTCGTACCGGCGAACGCGAACGCGAATGCGACTCCGGCGGGACGATGAACCGGTATAGTAACTCCCGCCATCAAGTGGTTGTTATCTATCTAATTCGCAGAGAGGATTTTGCGGGGAAGCGAGCCTCGACAGGTGTGGTGCTTTCCGCCGGACAGCCTCAGCGCAAAGTCTTCTCGGACTCTCAAGGCGGAGTCCGTGTTCGCCGATCAGCATGACGGCCGTGCTATTTGTCGATGCCCTGCAGTTTGGGGCATTCGGCCGCATCCCCGCTGACGAACTCCCTGTCCATGGCGAATTATCAAATTGGCCTGAATGTAGTGATTTCAGGCGCTGATACGATTACCGAGATGCGCGACTTCATCATCCTAATCGTTCATTTTTGACCGTCACCCTGATCCGGCTTGCACGACCAGAAGGACTCCATCTGCTTTGCCGAATCCGCGCTAATCCGTCATCAGTCGCTGATCCTCAACGCGGCCGCAAGCGTGCTCCCAACCTGTGCGTCGCCGATCCCATCATCGCCGGTTTGTGCACCTTTTTCATGCGGCCGACACGCATTCTCCGTTGCGCCATCGTTCCGAAGCCTTCCGCTCTGTCGGTCATGGGCCTGCGGCCCCACCAAATCTCGTGAAAACCAGCTTGAGTGTCGGGGCAAAGTAGCCGTATGATGTGCAGGTCGCGGGAGGGCGAGATCGTTGCAGCAGTGGGGATGTTTGAGACCGTCACTCTGTCTAATCCGGGGGCGCGCGAGCGTACCGATAATTGCGAGTGGTTACCACCCGTAGGGAAGTGGCCACAACGCGCGACGCTGCTTGTCTGTGAGACTTTTCGCGCGCTCTCCGCTTCCGCGACGAGGAGTCGACTATGACGCATAGGATAGCGGGAATTGACGTTCACAAAAGGATGCTGGCTGTAGTCGTCACAGACGTAGCCGAAGCCAACAGCGAATTCCACTTTGAAAGAAAGAAGTTTCCAGCAGGAGCCGAAGGATTACGGCAGCTAAGAGAGTGGCTTGGCATTTTCCAAGTCAAGGAAGCGGTAATGGAATCGACCGCACAATATTGGAGGCCGGTGTGGCACGAGTTGGAGGTAACGTGTCACCTGGAACTGGCGCAGGTGCAGTCCAATCGCGGTCCTCGCGGCCGCAAATCGCACTATCAGGACGCCGAGCGTTTGGTACGACGGTACGTTGCCGGCGAACTCATTTCAGCTATGTACCCGATCCGGAAGCCGACTCTGGCGAACGGTGGCGCGCGCGAAACAGAACGTGGCGCGCGATAACGTGCGGCTACAGAATCGGCTGGAAACGTTGCTTGAAGAGATGCGGATCAAGCTCTCCAGCGTGATCAGCGACACCTTGGGGGTAAGCGGTAAGCGGATTCTGAACGCTTTGGACGAGGGCGAAACGGACCCCTTACAACTGGCCGCGATGGGCCGAACCAGAGGTGCGCGCCACACCGGAACAATTGTGCGACGCCTTGCGAGCGGCTTCCTCCCTTCATCCAACGCACCGTTACCTGCTCAAGCAGTATCTGGAGCGGATTCGTTTGAATGATCGCCATATCGATGAACTCGACCAGCAACTGGCAAGCGTGCCTGAAAGAGCACGAGGCGGCGGTGGTGCGGTTGTCCATGTACCCGGTCTGGGTGTCGACTCGGCGCAACGGATCGTTGCCGAGATCGGACCCACGGCCGTCTGCCGCCCAACCGTGCTCCGGGTGGGCACTTGCCCCGGCAGAGAGGAGTCGGCCGAGCAGTCCAAGAGCAATCGTTCCCTCCGCCGTATCCCTTGATCAGGCCTCAAATGCGGCGGTGAAGACAAAGGGCTCCCTTTTTCAGGCCTTGTACCGTCGCATTCGCGGAAGCGACAAAAAGAAGCAAAAATCTGGCCATATGGGCGGTAGCAAATCGTCTGTGCCGGATCGTCTGGAAGATGCTCCACTCAGGCGTTCGGTATGAGGAGCGCGCCTCCCAACCGAACCGAAAAGCGATCAAAGACCGCGCCTGACGCCTCATTCGCGAACTTCGTAGACTCGGCTACAACGTCAACGCCACTTCGTCTGAGGCAGAGGCCCTCGCGTAGGGGTTCGACGCTGCTGCATCTCCACGACCTGCTGAGGAAGCGAAAGTAGCACGGATGTTTTCGTCCCAGCGGCGACGTCGGCCTAGCCCGAAAGGGCCGCAAAGGACCTCATCGCCGCCGCCATTGCAATGAAACGGCGCTATCTCAAGGGGCTGTCCTCGCATGCTCAGCAGATCGCGTTGGCTTTCGGCATCGAGACCGACTAAGGATCTGGTTCGCCGATCTGAGCAGAGCACAGTAACATCTCGACCGGCTGAAGCTGAAATAGTCTTCGAAGAAGTTCGGCGTTAGATCGGCAAACCCGCTGCCGCAACGTCAATTCCAGATGGTCTACAGGGCTCCGGACATACATCAACTAAATGGCAACCCGATGCCTGAAACACATCTTTCATCGTTGATTGAAGATTGACGATACGGAACGTGTCGCGCATTGCCCGATAAACCCCGAATCACCGCGGTAGAAGAACCTTCCGGAACTGGGAGGCGATTTCACAACCGTAAATGTGCGAGCCGAGGAGTGCGTCTCAGCCGCTTCCGACGCGCTCTTCTGCAGTACTAACCCGGGGCATGCGCTGCTGGTCCGCTTTCGACGATCTTGATTTCCTGATTCAGTTGAATTTCGCCGCCCCTGACGACTTCGCCGTTCAATGCAAGTCTTCCCCCGAAGCGCTTGACGATGTCGCGCAGGACATTCGGGTCGTGAGCAAGTGTATCGGGGTCGAAGGTCGTCATAACGCACCGGCCCCGAAGGTCGTGGATGACGATCACCACCTCGTCGATGAGAAGCTGACTCTCTTGCCATTCCCGCTCCGCCAAGCCGACAACATCTCCAATAACAAGATTGGGTCGAAGTCGTCGTCGGTCGCGCCCAAACTCTGCAATCGCGCCATCCGTCGCGACCAGCAGCGGGAGTATGTCGAAACGATCCAGGCTCTCGTCACGAACCAGGCGAGCGCCCGGACCCACGATATTCTGCACGGCCTCGAGAACCCTCGGATCGGTCCAAGGCCTGCCATTGACTAGCGGATCTGCGCTCTTGCCGAGTGTAGCTTTGAGTCCCAATAGACTGGGATGGGTCCGGGCGGTCACCGTACGGCCCAGTTTGTTCTTAACTTGAACGATGCGGTCGCCATCGAGGCCCAAAGGAGTCAGTCGGGCGGTCTGCAATTGTTCGCCGGCCATGGACTTTACTGGATATCGCCAGATCTCCTTTAGGTACATCGTAGGCCTTCTTCAGAAAAACTCGGCGCACTTCCGGTGTAATCGGCGCGTCGTTAATGCTCGCGACGCGCCGGCGCATCAGACCCTCATCATCGAACTCCCACAATTCGTTGCCGTAGGAGCGATACCACTGACCGCCCGCGTCGTGCCACTCGTATTCAAAGCTGACGGCGATACGATTTTCATGAAAGCCCCAAAGCGTCTTCTTCAGACAATAGTCAAGCTCCTTCGACCATTTGCGTCGGAGGAATGCTTTGATTTCTTCTCGTCCGCGAAGGAACTCAGTGCGGTTGCGTCCCTCGGAGTCCGGTGCGTATGCGAGCACTACGCGGTCCGGATCCCGCGAATTCCACGCATCTTCCGCCATTTGGACCTTCCCCGGTCGCCGTCTCAAGGGTGAAAGGCGGGACGATTCGCCTGAAGAACTGTGTCGTGGGTGTCATGGGCTGAGTGGTGTAGTGGTTCTTCGTTCATGCCACCGAAGTCGATTCCACGCCGAGCACCACAAGTGGGAAATCGATATCGGTCCGGGCGACGTGGTTGAAGTAGTTTGTGAAGATATTGATGGCTACGTTGGCTACGATCTCCGCGACATCGCCGTCCGTGTAGCCGGCGGCTTTCACTTGGCCAAGTGTTTGGTCGGAGACCTCGCCGCGCTGAACTACCAGTGCCTGAGCAAATTGCAAACCGGCTTCGTGCTTCGCGTCCTGGGAATGCGCTTCCCGGCTCAGTGCGATTTCTTCCGGTTTCAGACCCACCATCTTGCCGATGGCTGAATGGGCAGACAGGCAGTATTCGCACGAGTTTGCCTGCGCCACAGCTAGCGCGATTTGCTCGCGAAACTTAGCATCCAGATTGCCAGTTCCTAGAATCGCGCCGAAATTCAAGTACGCCTCCAGAGCGGCCGGGGCGACCGCAAGAGTCTTCGTCAGATTGGGTGTCATCCCGAGTTTGGCTTGAACGCCATCGAGGAGTCGATTCGCCTTGCCCGTTGCTTCGGCGGGATTGACCGCTGCGATTCTTTGCATTTTCCTTGCTCTCACTTTCCTGTCGCCAATCGCGACAACCTTGAGGGAAGCAACTGAATGGCCTGGTGATGAATGCTTGTAAGCGCATGAATAGATACGTGTATCTGCCCTTACCTTGAGGTCATGAAATCTAAGAAAAGCATGAAATCTCATGATGTCCTTACGATTTCTCACGTTATGATCGATGTGTGAAACTTGAATCGCTTCCGCCTATCATTCTGGCTATTGCGGAGCAGCGTTCCCTGAGCGCGGTACTCAAGACAATCATCGATACAGTTGCCCGTCAACCCGATGTGGCCCTCGCGCGGCTCTGGTTGCGGGAAGGCGATGAATCCTGCCCTATCTGTTCCTTGGGCGAGCTCACGCCGGAACCAAGTCTCCACCTACGTGCGAGCGCGGGCACGCCGCTCTCTTCTAGGGCGGATTGGTCTCGCTTGAGTGGGACATTTCATCGCATTGCTCTATCGAGCAGCGAACTGAAGATCGCGCACATTGCGACCACGGGAGAGTCGATCCGCATTCCGAAGTTGGTCGAACCGGCAATGGGTCCGGTCTCCGACTTGGGCAGATGAAGAAGGACTGGCGAGCTTCGCGGGTCACGCCTTGGTTTTCCGTGGCGAAGTGTTGGGAGTCCTCGGAGTCTTCCGGCGATCAGAGGCGGATGACGATTGCTTCTCCTGGCTGCAAACCATGGCCAGCGCCGCCGCAGTAGCGATTGCGAACGCTCGCTCATTCGAAGAGAACGAATCGCTTCGGTACGAATTAGAGCAAGAACGCGACTATCTTCGTGAAGAAATAGAAAGCAGCGGTTCGTTCGGTGAAATTCTGGGCCGTAGCCCCGCCCTTGAACGCGTGCTGCGCCAGGTTGACGTGGTGGCTGCCACTGAAGCGAATGTCCTGGTCTTGGGAGAAAGCGGCACGGGCAAAGAGCTCATCGCACGGGCGATTCATCAGCGTAGTCCGCGCGCGCGTAAACCGTTAGTGAAGGTGAATTGCGGGTCCATTCCTCGCGAGCTTTTCGAGAGCGAGTTTTTCGGCCATATGCGAGGCTCTTTCACCGGGGCTGTACGCGATCGCGTCGGACGGTTTCAGCTTGCCGACGGCGGCACTCTGTTCCTGGATGAAGTTGGCGAGATCCCGCTTGAACTGCAGTCCAAGCTGCTGCGGGTGTTGCAGGAAGGCGAGTTTGAGCGTGTCGGGGACGAAGTCACGCGCAGAGTCAATGTGCGCGTCATCGCCGCGACCAATCGCGATTTGCGGAAAGAGGTCAACGAGGGGCGCTTCCGTCTCGACCTCTATTACCGCCTGGGCGTGTTTCCCATGGAAGTACCGCCCTTGCGAGACCGGCGCGAGGACGTTCCGGATCTGATTGCCCATTTTGTACGCCAGGCTTGCCTCCGTTTTCACCTGCCCTCGGCGCGTGTGCCGCAGCGCGAAATTGAACGCGCACAACGTTACGAGTGGCCCGGCAACGTTCGTGAGCTTCAGAACGTTGTCGAGCGCGCAGTCATTGTGTCACGCCTGGGAAAGCTCACGCTCGATTTGCCGCAGTTAGAGAAGTTCCCCACTGGTCCGCATGAGCGATCCGCCGTGTCCACAATGGTAATTCCGGAAGCAGTGATTCCGGAGAAGGAATGGCGTAATCGTGAGCGGGCAAATGTTTTGGCCGGGTTACGCCAGGCGGGCTTCCGGGTCTCTGGCAAAGGAGGCGCGGCCGAACTTCTCGGCATCAATCCAGGTACCCTAGCTTCTCGTCTTAAGGCCCTGGGAATCAACAAACGGGACTACCTCGAGTAGGCACGCGAGTTTTTAGCGTCCCAATTCAGCCAATTCATGCGATCCATCGAAACGTTCTGCAAGCAGAAAATTCATTCTATCGCTTGACTGCTGAGTCCGTATGTGGCGGAAGGGATACGCCATCGAGCTTCCCGCCGGTGGTCGACAAGGGGCGAGTGATCACTGACGATTGATCAGCGACAATCGTAAAATCTTGCTGGCGACGATTATTATTCCCCATCTGAAATCGAGCTGAGACGATGCGGAAGCGTGTAGGAGAACGCTTCCGCGGATGGTCACAGACCAACAGATAAGGAGGCTATATCAATTGCTGAAGACGGAATCGACGCAGCAGATCGCCGCCGCAAAGGCGGGGATGGATGTAAAGACGGCGCGGAAGTATACAAAGATGCAGCGCCTGCCGAGTGAGCTGAAGAAAGAGCGGCATTGGCGAACCAGGCCTGACAGGTTTGAATCGGTATGGCCGGGGATTCAGGAGCAATTGCGCGCCAACCCGGGATTAGAAGCGAAAACGATTTTCTCTGCGCTGCAGCGGGAGCAACCAGAGCGTTTCGCGGACGGGCAACTGCGCACGTTGCAACGCAAGATTAAGCATTGGAGAGCAACGGAAGGGCCGCCGCAGGAAATCTACTTTGCCCAGCAACATCATCCTGGCGAAGTGTGCGCATCCGACTTCACGCATCTACGGGAACTCGACATTACCATCGATGGGCAAAGCTTTCCACACATGCTGTATCACTTTGTGTTGACGTATTCCAATTGGGAAACAGGAACCATTTGTCAGACCGAAAGCTTCGCCAGCCTGAGCGAAGGGCTGCAGAATGCATTTTGGGAATTAGGCGGAGTTCCTGCTTTCCACCGCACGGACCGGATGACTGCCGCAGTCAACAATCTAACGGAGTCGGGACAGTTTCAAAAAGGCTATCAGGCACTGCTGCGGTATTACAGGATCGAAGGGCAGCGGATTCAAACTGGGCAGCCCAACGAAAATGGCGACATCGAGCAACGCCATCACCGCTTCAAGCGGGCGTTAGATCAAGCATTGCTATTGCGTGGCAGCCGCGATTTCGCCACGCAGGAACAGTATCAGGAGTTTGTAGGAAAACTGTTCGAGCAACTTAACCATGGCCGCAAGCAGAAATTGATAGAAGAGTTGGACCGCGTATAGTCCAAAAACTCGAAGCTTCTCACAATCCAACGAGATGCGGAAATGAAGAAGTCTACGCGCATTCGCCAGAAATAAGAATGTTACAGAGGTTCGCGAACGGTTCGCTGTCTCCCGATGAAATATTTGTTTATATGGGAAGTCGTGCATCCCGGCAGTCGTATATTGCACACCAAATCCAGCAAATTGAGCCAATGGTAATTCGCCATGGACAGGCCGAGCGACAACAGGTCGTAGCAGCGATAGCGATGAGAATTTCAGGCCCACGCTAGTGGACTCGTTCGGCCCCGATTCAAGAAGCGGCAAATGATTGGTCTTGGGAAAACAGCCCACCCAGTCGCCCACCCACAGGCGTGTTTTTGGTACCTAAATTGAACTTTCTTGCAAAAATATTCATTGTGTAATCATGGACTTGCGGGAATGCGTCTGGCTACGAACCAGAAGGTCGCATGTTCGAGTCATGCCGGGCGCACCAATAACCTAAATCTGATCGAACTAGCGATGCTCGGTACCCTGAAGTAAATGTGCGGTATCGCAGGCTTCACGCACCGGGATTTCTTGCCGGACCCGGCGCGTATTAAAGAGGCGTCTCGCTGTATTCATCATCGGGGTCCCGATCAATCCGGATCATTTGAGGCGCGTCAAGTGTCCTTGGGCGCCGTTCGCTTGAAGATCATCGACCTGACAGGTGGAGATCAACCGATGCGTACGGATGATGGTGACACGGTAATTGTCTTCAATGGTGAGGTCTATAACCATGCCGAGATCCGTGCTGAACTCGAATCTCTGGGCGTTAGATTCCGGTCGCACTGTGATACCGAGGTTGTGCTTCGCGCGTACGCTCAATGGGGCAAACAGTCCTTTGCGCGCTTCCGCGGAATGTTTGCGTTTGCTATCTGGATCGAGTCGGAACGCCGTCTCGTGCTTGTCCGTGACCGGCTGGGAATCAAGCCGCTGTATTTCCATCACCGCGGCAATGACATCTATTTCGGGTCGGAGCTGAAGAATCTTTTCGAGCACCCCGAAATAGAACGCCGTTTCAACCTGACCGGATTAAATCTCTATTTATCCCTCAACTACATCCCTGGGGAACACACGATGGTGGAGGGTATCGAGAAACTTCCGCCCGGCCACTGGCTCGAATGGCGCGATGGCCACATAACCCAAGATGCTTACTGGCGTCTGCAATTCGACCCGCGGCCAATGAGTCTGGGCGCTGCAAAGGAAGAGCTAGATGCACTACTGCGATCCTCTATTCGTGAGCACTTGGTTTCGGACGTCCCGCTCGGCGTGTGGTCCAGTGGAGGACTCGATTCCTCGACTGTAGTTCACTATGCCTGCCAAGAGGCCGGCCGGCAGCTTAAGACGTTCTCAGTATCCTTTCAGGGCCGCAGTTTCGACGAGAGTCCTTGGTTCCGTGAGATCGCCACAAAGTATGGAACAGATCATCACGAATTCGATCTTCATCCGGAAGTCGAGTTGGGAGAAGTAATCGATCAGCTTCCCTATTATTCAGATGAGCCGAGTTCCGATGCGGGCGCGGTACCGGTATGGTTTCTCTCGAAGATGACGCGAAAGCACGTAACCGTAGCTCTTAGCGGCGAGGGAGCAGATGAATTATTTGGTGGCTATCAGACGTATTTGGCGGATGACTATGCTCGCATATTGCGCGCGTTGCCTAAGCCGCTGCTGAAAGCGGGGCTCGGAGCGACGCGGCTATTGCCTGTTTCAGACGATAAGATCAGCCTCGAGTATAAGGCCAAACGTATGCTCGAAGGCTCGCTTCTGGCCGCCCAATGAAGCGCATTTCTTCTGGAATGGGACATGGTCCTCTTCGCAGCGCCGTCATTTGTTGTTGCCTTCCGCATATCGGAGTGTGCCGTTCCCCAACTCCGATGACTTTTTGTATCTCGATCAACTCAACTATTTACCAGACGACATTCTCTATAAGACCGATCGTATGAGTATGGCGCACTCTTTGGAGGTACGTCCTCCATTCCTCGATCATCGAATTGTTGAGTTCGCTGCGAGGCTACCCAGGAACTTCAAGATCCGAGGCTCGAAACTAAAATGGATTCTTCGCGAACTGATGCGCGACAAGCTGCCCGAATCGGTCTTGACGAGATCAAAGCAGGGATTCGATATCCCGACTCATCATTGGTTTCGTACGATTCTCAAGCCGCTACTACTTGACACGCTCAATCGCGAATCAGTTGAAGCGACGGGCATTTTCAATTGGCCTGGGGTCCACCGAGTCATCAGCGATCATCTCGATCGAAAAGCGAATTACGGATACCATCTCTGGGGACTGCTGATGTTATTTCTCTGGCGCAAGCGATGGTCTATCGCACGCCTGTGATCATTGCGAAATCAACTTTAGAACGGAAGCGAACAAGAGGGTCGGCGGCAATCGCTTCGGCGATGTTCTTTAAGCCTTTCGCGTAAACTTCGTCGGTTAGAAGCGCCATAAGGGAGTTACTCGGTTTCTCCAGAAAGGGATCCCGGTAGATTTCTTCGCCGACGAAAGAAACGTCGTAAGCGTCGACGACACGCATTTCGACATTGCCCAACCCAGCCCGTCCCATACCGTCTACGATTTGCCCGAAAGAAGGGTAACGATTTAGGTCCAGGTCGAGCGTGCCTTCGAAGTACTCATATTGGTAGCGTCGGCTCGTGCGAGGATCGATGCCGATGATCGCCAGCTTTCCTCCAGGGATGAGCATCTTGGGCGCCTGTGCGAGGAAATCAGATGGGTCGTCAAAATGATGAAAGGCATTCACACAAAAAACAAAACCGAAGGCCCCTTCCCGCACAGGAAGACTATTCGCGTTGGCCGCAATCAGCCCTTCAGAACCGATGCGTTGTGCCGCTTGTCCGAGCATTCCCGTCGAAGCGTCCAGACCGAATACCTCGGCAGCCGTCCTCTTCCGTAGCCACTCAATCCAGTGGCCTGTCCCGCACCCGGCCTCCAGAATCTTTTGGGCGGGACTTTCCCGGACCAGTTCTACAAGAGCCGTGCCAATCCCTTCCAGTCCTCCACTGGCGTATCGCGCATGAAAGGTTTTCGCGATCTGGTTGTAATCCACCTTGGATCGGTCCATGTTCCGATTTTCGCCTGTACTTGATAATGGATCATTGGATCAACGAACTACCCGACGTTATGACCTTCTCGTGTGCTTGTTCGCAGCGGCCATCTACCTTGTAGCCTGTATCAGCCCACCCGCATTGATGGACGATGTCGATGCCGTGCAGGCGCAGATCGCCCGCAACATGCTCGAATCCGGTGATTGGGTGACTGCGCGTCTAAACGGTGTCGCCTATCTCGAAAAATCGCCGCTCGTGTATTGGCTGATGGCGATTTCATTCGCCATCTTCGGTGTTCAGGATTGGGCGGCCCGAATACCGATCGCACTCAGCGTGATTATTCTGGCCTGGCTTACCAATCGTATCGGACGTTGGGCTTTCGACGCCCGCACGGGATTCTATGCAGGACTGTGTCTAGCAACGTGCATAGGGCTGTTCTTGTTTACCCGCATTCTCATCCCAGACGTGATTCTAACGACGACTATCGCGCTGGCGATGTGGGCCTTCCTGCGGGCTCTCGAGGAAGAGGAGCGGCGTCCGAAGCTTTGGGCCTACACGTTCTGGGCGGCGATCGCCACTGGTCTGTTGCTGAAGGGACTGATCGCGGCCGTGTTTCCGATTGCCTCGGCTTGCCTTTATCTGTTGTTCACGAAGCAACTTGATTCAATTTGGCGTCTTCGACCTGTCGAGGGGATGGCAATTGCGTTGGTTATTGCCGCGCCTTGGCACGTACTGGCGACGCTCCGCAACCCGCCTTACTTCGATTTAACACTGAAGAGTGAACCCGGCCAATATCATGGCTTCTTCTGGTTCTATTTCCTGAACGAGCATGTGTTCCGGTTCCTGAACATGCGTCATCCGCGCGATTACAATACCGTACCGCGGATTTTGTTCTGGCTGTTCCATCTACTTTGGCTTTTTCCCTGGAGCGTATACCTGCCCGGGATTGCGCGGCTATCTTATAAACCGGTGGATCGCGCGGGACGAACGAGGCTCTTGGCGCTGTGTTGGGCGGGATTCGTACTCGTGTTCTTCACATTTTCGACTACGCAGGAATACTATTCGATGCCGATCTATCCTGCGATGGCGTTGTTGCTGGGATGCGCGATGGCAACGGACAACGTGTGGACTCGCATCGGTTCCAAGCTTCTCGCGGTTGTAGCGGGGACTGCGGCTATCGCGATAGCCGTCATTCTTTGGCATGTTCGAGGGCTGCCAACGCCGGGTGACATTTCCAGCGCTCTCACGCAGAACCCGGAGGCGTACACTCTGTCGCTTGGGCACATGGGTGATCTTACGCTTGAATCGTTTGCCTACTTGAGGATTCCGCTGATTGTTGCGGGTGTTGCCTTCCTGGTCGGCGCGGTCGGCGCTTGGCGAGTGCGCTTTCTGGCGATAGGCGTGATGATGGCGCTGTTTCTCAACGCGGCTCGTCTTGCCCTGGTTGTGTTCGATCCGTACCTGTCGTCTCGCGCGCTTGGACAAGCATTAGTGAACGCCCCCCCAGGACAGCTCATCGCGGACAATCAGTACTACACGTTTTCATCCATCTTCTTTTACACGAATCGACGTGCGCTTTTGTTAAACGGCCGTATCATGAACCTGGAATACGGCTCGTACGCGCCGGGCGCTCCCGATGTCTTCATCGACGACATTGAGTTCGCTCGGCGCTGGCAGTCTCCCGAACGATACTATGTACTCGTTGAGAAGCCATCGTTAGGGCGGTTTGAAGGACTCGTTGGCAAGTCGACGCTGATCAACGTTAAAGAATCTGGCGGGAAGTATCTGTTCACCAATCATGCGAATTTGCATTGACGCAACCGCTCTGCTGTTGCGATCGGCAGGGATCAAAAATTACTTGTACTACTGGATGCGCGCGCTGCGCGAATATGCGCCGCAGCACCACATCACAGCGTTTCCACTACTTGGTTCTATCGATTCGCTCGATCACGATCGTTCCGTGCTCACGCCGATCCAGACATATCCGCGGATTGGAGTGTTGCAGTTCATCAACAAAGTTTTTCCACCCGCAATCAATGCCGCCGTGCGAAATGTGGACATATTTCATGCGTCCAATCAAGTTCACGCTGTCCCACACGGCGTGAAATTGACCGGCACAATATACGACATGACCTGCCTGGTGATGCCGCAATTCCATACCGCGGCAAACGTGCGCGCCGAATCGAAACATTTTGATCGCGTGTTCAAGCGGGCCAGTGGTCTGATCGCAATTTCGCAGAGCGCCAAGGAAGATGCAATTCGCCTGCTAAACCTCAATGCCAATCGGATCGAAGTTATCTATCCTGGAATACCGGATACGTATTTTGCAGCGCAGTCGGTGGGGAAAACATACAAACTAGACAAACCGTTCGTGCTCTTCGTCGGGACTGTCGAACCGAGGAAGAACGTCGATACCCTGCTTGACGCCTGGCTGCAATTGCCCGCCTCCACTCGCGATGCCCACGAGCTTGTCTTTGTCGGTCCGATCGGTTGGGCAGGAAATGCCACTGTCAATCGACTTCGATCGGGAATTCACGGAGTAAGAGTGTTAGGCTATGTACCCGAAGCCGACTTGCCTTCGATCACTGCTGCAGCCAGTGTCTTTGCTTATCCATCATTTTATGAGGGCTTCGGCTTCCCGATCGCGCAGGCGATGGCGGCCGGTGTGCCTGTGGTCACATCGAATATTTCCTCAATGCCGGAGGTTGTCGGCGATGGCGGCGTTCTTGTCGATCCGCGAAGCGCTGGGGAGTTAAGCTCAGCTCTGGATCGCCTTCTGACGTCGCGGACCTTACGGGAAAGTCTTGGTATGAAGGGAAGGGAACTGGCGAGGAAGTATACGTGGAAGAACTCGGCGGAGCGTTCCGCCGAGTTCTTCACACGCTTGGGCTAGAAGCGAAGAGTCAGTTGATAGCGGATAACCCGACCACCCGCCTCGAGGAACGTCGGATTCAGGAAGCGGCCCGCCAGGGATCCGCTGACGTTTGAGGCGATTGTGCCTTCCCCAGGTGTGAATGGGCTGGCACTGAAGTAACCGTACTGCGGTGTGTTCCAGATGTTATAGAACTCCGTCCGGAACTCAGTGCTGAAGCGTTCGCTGATGCGAACATTCTTGATCAGGTTGACGTTCCAATTCTTGAGGCCAGGAATGCGCTCCAGGTTGCGGCCGGCATTTCCGGTGCGTCCGGCGGTCGTCGGGAGACCGATATAACGAGCTTCCTTTGGATCGATCGGCACTGAGACATAACCGCCGGTCGACGGGTTGAAAACGTCCGGGTTGACATAACCAAACGGATTGCTGGCAGACACGCCGACAAACTGAGCGCGAACTCCAGGCTGTCCCGCCGGATTGAGGTCGGAGCGGTTGGCGCCACCGATCCCATCAGAATCGACTCCGTTGGTCGCGCTGTAAGGAACTCCTGATTCGAACGTCGTTACACCCGCAGCTTGCCAGCCTCCGAGCACTCGTCCTAGCACGCCACGTTGCGATTGAAAGAACGGTAACTCGTATAGGTAAGTCAGCACGAGCCGATGAGTTCGATCGTATAAGGATACGGCACGTTCCAGTTGTTGACCGCCGAACGGGGACGGATAACTAGCGACGTGACTCGTGTTGTTGTACTGGAAAATCTCACTGGCGTTGTCCATCAGCTTGGCCCATGTCCAGGCAGCGCTGAAACCAAGCCGATTCGTGAATCGTTTGCGCACTTCTGTCTGCAGCGAATGGTAGCTGGAATGTCCACCGTTCGTTCGAATGTTGCGCGCTCCCTGCATTGGATCGAGACGGGCTTCGAGTGCGTACGGATTGGCGCTGGCGCTCAGCGTCTGCTGCAACTGTTCGAGGGAGTTAAAGCCGGCCGGCAACACTTGCAGCGATAGAGGAACAATAGGATTGAGGTCTTCCTGGATATACAACTTTACGCCGTTTGAGCCAACATAGGCGGTTTCGAAAACTGTGTTGCCGGGCAATTCGCGTTGGATGCCAAAGGACCAGCGCTGATAGTAGGGATTTACGAGATCTCCCGAAACGAGGGTTTGAGAATCCTTTGGTGTCAACGCCCGGGCAGTAATCGGTAGTTTCTCGGAGAAATTGGGAACTCCCCGCTCTGCTCCAGTCACCGATCTCGATAACAATTGCGTCGCGATCAAGTTCGGTGCCGATGATGCGATGTTCGACGCAATGTTGTTGAAGAACGAATCGTAGGTAATGTTATACCCTGTGCGGAACACCGTTTTGCGATTGCCGAACAGCTTCCCGAGAATCCCATCATCGAACGACGGAGAATACGTAATTCCAACCGCCGGACCGAAGTTGTTGTTGTCGGCAGGTACTTCGTTCGGTTGGTTGAATGGGCCCGTCCCTGTTCGTGGGTCGATATTGAACAGACCGGTGTACGCCGGAGTGGGCAAAGAATTCATCGGCGTGCCGAAGTTCTCATAGCGCAGGCCGAGAGTGACTGTCAGGCCGGGAGTCATCTGCCATCTGTCCTGGAAGAAGTAAGCTTGTCGGAACAACTCGGGATAGTAGACCGGACTGCCAAAGTCGCGATTAGCGCTTCCGGCCGATCCGCCGAAATCGTCGAGGAAATTGGCGAAGGTTTGATAGCCGCCGCCGACACTGTAAATGATATTGCCGCGAGTGACCATCGGAGCGGACTGGCGAGATCGCTGATTCAACAAGTCGACTCCGAAGCGAAACGAGTGCCTTCCACGAATGTAGTTGAGCGTATCCTGCAAGGCGAAGTTGTTTGCGATTCGGCCCTGCGGGACAGTCGTCGGGACCCCCAAATTCGAGAGCGGAGTCAGCGTATAAAGCGGCATCGTTGAGCCGAGAGGATTCTCCGTGTCGGCTGGTGAATCAAAGTCGATTCGATTGAACGGCAACCGCAGTTCGTTCGTGAACGATGGCGAAAACACGTGTGTTTCCGATAGCACGACGTTGTGAAAGCGCGACATCGTGCTCGTCTGCATGCCCGGCAAGTTCTGCGTATACCGAGGCCGATCGCTTCGATCGTGATTGTAGCTGACCGCCAACATATCGGCATCGCTCAGCTTGTGATCGATCTTCGCCGAGAACTGGCGGGCATCGAGCTTCTGAGGAAATGCATACAGCGCAGTACCTGTTTGCACACTCCCTCGGCCTCCGCCGAGTTCCGTCTGCGACAACTGCCCGGTAGCGATTGCGCCAGCGGTAAGGTTCAAATACAAATCGGCGCGCGGGTTTGCGCCTTGTGGGAATAACTCGCGGAGTCTGTCCCTTCCCGCCTGTGACAGAGTCGTCAAAGTCACCTGGCTGGTCGAACGCTGGCGCTGCTCCTGCCATGCCGCGAAAAAGAACGTTCGATCCTTAACGATTGGACCGCCTAGTGTTCCTGAAAAATACTGCTCAGTTCCAGGCAGCATCTTGCCTCGGGAGGTGATGACTGGATCGAGCGCCTGAGTGTTTGTGATCGCGTCGTCATTCGTGACGTCCACCAAATAGCTGGCGGAACCATGAAAATTGTTCGTGCCGGACTTTGTGATCACGTTGATCACCGCGCCGCCGGCCCGTCCGAATTCTGCGTCAAAGTTCGAGGTTTGTATGGATACCTCAGCGACGACTTCCGGGTTCTTTATCTGGAAGGCCTGGCCCGCAACCGAAATGTCATTGTTTTCAGTTCCGTTGAGCAGGAAGTTATTAGAACGGCCTCGCGCGCCGTTCACTGAAAAAGTGCTCGTGCCAGCGGCGGCTTGCCGTTGTTCATTGACACCAGGAAGATTGATTGCGAGCATATTGGGATTGCGGCTCGAATATGGCAATTTGATCGCTTGATTCTGGGAGACATTGCCGCCACGCACGGGCGCTTCGGTTTGAAGTTGCACCGCTTCGGCTGATACTTCGACTACGCTGACGTTGTCGCCAATCTCCAGGCGAACATCAATGCTAACGGTTTGGGCTGCTTGAATATTGACGGAGCGATTGGTTATGGTTTTGAAGCCGACGCTCTTGACCGTTACATCATATTCACCGAGGTCAACTGCGTCGAAGCGGTATACTCCGCCTTCATTTGTAGTAGTTGTACGAGTAATTCCAGTCTCTCTACTTGTGAGTTCGACGGAAGCGTTCGGCGCGGCCGCGGCGGACGCATCGGTAACGATTCCCGTTATAGTGCCACGGCTCGTCTGACCAAATATCAGAGACGCAAAAAATATTAGCGCTGCAAGCGTATTGCCTGCGAGTTTCATTCTGTACATATTGCTTTCCCAACAAGATAACGTGTAACTACGAGCTTAGCAGTGATGAATTGGAGGGATAGGCGTTCCCCGCAAATATGGGTAGTCGCGAGAACTGAAAATTTAACGAATTATTTACCGTTCAGGACGCCCGTAAGGGACGTCCCGAACCGAAAGAATTAGAACCGATAGTACAGACCGAATTGGATCTTCCGGGAATCGAAGGCATTTGAAATAATTGTGCCGAACGTGGGCTGATTGATATTGAAACGCGTGTTTGTCGCCGCTTCATCCCCGACATAGAATGTGGCGTGATTTAGGAAATTGAACGCCTCCATCCGAAGCTCGAGCGATTGCCGTTCGGTGATTTGCGTTCGCTTCACAATGGAAAAATCGAGATTGAAAGTCCAGGGCCCATTGAATGACCGCCGTTGAAGAGCTCCTATCTCTCCGGCCGAAGGATTGACGAAGATCTGACCGTTGAACGGAGCGGCGCCGTCGGCTCCGACGCCTCGACCATCGGAGCCAATCGCCGACGGATGAATGAACATCGGCCCATTCCCAGTCATGAAGAAACCGACTTTTTCATCCAGTTGATCCCCTCCTAGAGTCGAACCCGCTGTATTCGTCGCCGAGCGAGCGCCTCGGTTGAACGTTCCTCGCGTTGACAGGACGGAAAAGGGGCTGCCTGACTGCCATATCATGTTGCCGCCTAGGATCCAGCCGGACAGTACGCGACTCAGCGGGCTGTAATTCAGACGCCGGCCGGTCCCGAAGGGCAATTCGTATACAAAGTTGCTTTTAATGGCGTGGGTGATATCGAAAGGCGCCCGGGCGCGCTCGAGCGCTGCGTTGTTCATATCGAGGAATGCTTCAAACCGGGTCTGCTGATCGCCGAGCGCGTCGCTCAAGACTTTCGACCACGTATAGTTTGCCTGAAACTGAGCGCCGAAATTTGTGCGACGCCGGACCTCGACCTGCAGCGAATTGTAAGTCGAGTTGCTATAGTTCGTCATTGTATTCGCGCCCAAAGCAAGCGGATTCGCGAAGAAATTGATCGGACCATTCAGGCGATTAGTCACGTAGGTCTGGGCGAGAGTTCCGACTTCGCCGCGTTCGATCTGTCCGCGGATCGTGGCATTGGTTAGCAATCCCTGGCTGCCCAGTAACGGGAAGACAGTGAGCGGCTGGCTGCCTGCGACTGCCGGGTTATAAGCGGGATCGAACCCGCGCCCTGCATTGCGAGCCAGAAATCCGTTCTGTTGCGCTCGCCGGAAGTCATCCAGAAAACCACCGGCATTGATATTCACTTGGTTGTAGTCGAAAGAACGTAAGCCCTTGGTCAGCTTATTGCCGACGTAACGGCCTTCAAATACGAAGCCCGAGATTTCCTGCTGCAGTCCGAAGTTCCATTGCTGAACATACGGTGTGACGAGGTTAGGATCGGGCAATCCGAAAGCAGCAGCCGGGTCAAGCAAGTTGTTATCCATGAATGTACGCGGCATCGTGAAAGTGGGAGTTGCTATGATTGGCCGATTCGTCGATACACGGCCGGTCTGTCCCACAATGCTAGCCGTCGTGTTTAGGCCCGAGTTTGTCTGTAGGGTGTTGCGAATAGCCACGATAGTGTCATCGTTCACATAGCTGACGCCATACCCCGCGCGAATCGCCGATTTGCCGTTTCCAAAAAGGTCATAGGCAACACCCACGTTGGGCGCGAAGTTATTCCAGTCTTTCTTGTAATACGGCCTTCCGACAGCATTCCCCGCGAAGTCGAGAGTCGCATTCGAGAGGAGCGTGTTAATGAAGTTCCCTCCTTCGATTCGCGGGAGAATGGTGAGTGAATCGCGTTCGTCCAGCGGAGTAAAGTATTCGTAACGCAGTCCGAATGTGACCGTGAGCTTCGGGCTCATTTTCCACGTGTCCTGCACGTACCAGGCATAGTTGTCGTATCTGAAATTCCGCAGTTCCGTAGCGCCGGGCACGTATCCGGAATCGCGGCTCGTAACGTTGAAACTCTGCGTCGCGCTCGTTACATATCCTGCCAGTGTTGCGAGAAGAAGGTTCGCCTGAGTGAGATCGTTTCCGCTGATTCCTGGTAGATCAGTCTGTGTCAGACCGTTCGTGTTGTTTGCGCTGATTCCTAGCGCGTACACGGGGTAAATCCCAGCATCGTTGAACGGGCTGGTGCGGATACGTTGGTTCTGAAATCCAAACTGAATGTTGTGACGACCATGCATCCAACTTGCGTTATCCATAAACGCGTACGTGTTTGTGTCCCGCCCTTGCGGCAAGGTGTTCGTATTGATCGGGTAGTCGAAATATGTCGTCGTTCGATCTAGAAGAAACGCCGGAAACTCTTCGGAATTATTGAAAAGAGACGGCGACAGATTGAAGCCCCCCCGAAGTTCATTGGTCAACGCCGGCGTTGGGTTCCACCTCCATCCAACCGATAACAAATGGCGACGGCCATCATTGGAAACTCTCGGAATGGTTGCGAAACTGTTTTCAAGATCAGGACGATCGACAAGCTCGCGGTTCATGGAGTACGTACCTGAGAATGTGTGTTTCGTCGATAGGAGGTAGTCGACCTTGCCGGTGAGGTTATCTCGTTCGAGATTATTGCGAATGTTGTAGGAATAACCTATCGAGTTGCGAAGCAAGTCTTCGCGGCTATCTCCCCGACGGAAGTTGTTGCCGCTCTCCGGGCCCGGAACCTTTGTAAGCAGGTCCGCGATTTGCGGGTCGATTTGAACGCCCTTGGTCTGGAGAATATTGACGCTTCGAACCTGTCCCGCGCTGTCGCGATACGTATAGAAGCCACGACGCGCATCTGCCGTCAGAATCGTTCGATTTGCCAATTCCTGCTGGCGGAGCCTGAGTACTTCGTAGTTCCCGTAAAATAATAGTTTGTCTTTAACTATAGGTCCGCCAAGCGAGCCGCCAAACTGATTTTGGTTTAGAAACGGTTTCTCGATGCCGTCCTTGTTGTTGTACCAGTCATTTGCCGCAAAGACGCTGTTCCGGTTGTACCAGTAGGCATTGCCGTGATAACTATTCGTCCCTGATGGGGAAACAAAGCTAACCTGAGCCGCTCCTCCTCCGAGCGTCGAGTTTGCGTTCGATGTCGAAATCGTCACTTCTGACACTTGATCGACAGTGATGCGGTTCGGGATGAAACTGAGAGCATTGGAACGGATGAAGTTGTCCTGAATGTTGATCCCATCCATGGTGACCGTCGCGAACGATGTACGCATGCCATTGATTACTGTGGCTCCGCGTCCGTCGCTGACACCAGCCTGAGTGGTCAGCAGGCTGATCACTTGTCGGTCGAGCACCGGCAGGTCGCGGATTTGCTGGTTGGTGACAGTTGTCGAGATCTCTGCGCTACCGGTCTGGACCCCCTGAATTTGAGCAGATACTTCTACGGTCTGCGCTACTGCGGCAACTTCAAGGTTGATAGTGTTGAGATTGGTTTCGCGAGCCGGATCGACTTTCACTGCGCGTAGTGTTACGGGCGTGAAGCCCGCTGCTTCGATCGTCAAGTCGTAGAATTCCGGGCGAACGCCTGGAATGGCGAAAAGTCCGTCTTCGTTCGTGGCGCTTGTAAGAACGGCAATCTTGCCGCCTCGCAGCATCACTCCGACTTTGGCTCCGGGAACCGGACTTCCGCTTACGTCTGCAACTGCTCCGACAAGCCGGCCTGCCACTTGCCCAAAGGCGCCGGTCGAGAATAAAAAAAGGCCAATTAGGAGAGCAGGCTTATTAGCCCCACCTGGCGTTTGCATCGTCGATAGCCTTTCCCATCTGAATTGCTGTCTGCTACGGAGGGGCGCCTGGTTGCAACAGAAACAGACGGTCGAGACGAGGGCCAACGCGGACCGGAACACAAACGGGCCGGTAGGGGCAAAGGACATGCGGCCCCGATCTGGATCTTTACGGCTACTGGTTCCCCAACAAAAAAAGTGTTACCACTCTAGCAAAATTCGTTCTGGAATGGCGGCTGCTACCAGGTCAATCGCATTACGAGTGTTATGTTTCGCGAATTTGTGTCCGTATCCGCGTAATAACCGAAGGTCGCGGGAGCCGACCATGTCAGACCCGGGCGGCTAAAAGTCGTGTTATTAAACAGATTGAAAATCTGAGCCTGGATCTGGGTGCGAACTCTTTCCGTTATCGCGAATTCTTTGCCAAACGTCCAATCGTAGTTTAGGAATCTATTAACGCGAGCGATATTACGACCGGCGTTTCCTAAATGTCCAACTAGAGGTTGTCCTAATCCCGAATTGGTGACCTTGTTAGGATTGGCAGCGCCAAGACCGGGGTTCGGCTCAAACTGCACGTTAAGCGGCCCTATAAGGTTCGGCCGTGTAATCCCAGGCTGGGTAGTCTGCAGGCCCAGAAGAGACGGGTCATTCAGGTTGTGTCGGGTGCCGCTCTGAAAATTCACCGGTGCGCCGGACTGAACTTGAAAGATTCCGTTAAATTGCCATCCTCCAAGGATTGCTCGGGCAAGTCCGCCGCCCGATGAAAACCACTGCGGTTCCCAGAGGTGGGTCAGGACCAATCTTTGCGGTATGTCGAACTGGGAGACGGCTCGATTGTCTAGGTTGTTGCGTGGATCCTGCTGAAGCGCTGTGTCGTTCACCAGCACTCCAAGCGCGTCGGACGCATCGTCGATCGACTTTGAAAATGTATATGCCGCGCTGAAACTCACGCCCGATGTGAATCGCTTCGCCAGATACAACTGAAGCGAGTGGTAGTTCGAATTCGCCGACGACTCAACGAGACCTACGGTCGTGAATCTCGGATCGAGCCGATTCGTCGGAGTCGTCAGTCCGGCATTCAGTCCTGAAACAACGCGCGTGAAAACGCCTGCATCTCGCATCTGAATTTCTTCCGCAAGCGTCTGCGGAGGCGTGAACACGCCGGGAGCAATAAGGTTGATCGGCCGTGTCCGTTGTAGGAAATTGGATTTGGTGCCCGAATACGATATCCGGCCGATGATGTCCTGTCGAAGTTCGCGTTCAACAGACAGACTCCATTGTTGCGTTTGAGGATTCTTGAGCCCCTGATCGATCGGCCCGAGAGATCCGAAATTGCGAATGGTCGTGCCGAATGTCCCTACAGTTGCCGCGCCGTCCGTTTGGAACTGAGACGTGCCGGCGACAATGCGCTCATAGGAATTGGCGCCGACCATTTCGGCTCCCGGTAGGCTGAAGTTGTACATATAGGGCGGTAGAAAACGGCCGTTCGTGATGGGATTGAGGAAGATGAAGTCGTAGGCAATCCCGTATCCGCCGCGAATCGACATTTTCGACCTGCCCGGATTCCATGCGAACCCGAATCGGGGACCCCAATTGAAGTTCGTATCATGATACGGCTCGTCAACATCAAACCCTCCGAGAGGACCCGTCCCGGCTCCGCCCAACGCCTCTTGCTTGTCTAAATTCAGATTGGACTGTATTCCGTTCACTTCCGTAGCGCCATGCGCAACCTCCAATCGCATGCCAAGGTTCAACGTGAACGTTGGCGATACTTTCCAATCGTCCTGAATGAAGAAGAATTCATTCCAGACACGGTTTCCGCGGACAGAATTGCCAAAGCGCTGCGAATAGACTGCCGGGCGTCCGGCAGTGAACTCTGCGAGCGTTGTAAACGTCAAAGTTCCTCGAACGTTGGAATCGAAAAAACTATTTGCGTGAATCCGGTTAATGTCGCCGCCGAATTTCAGCTGATGTGAGCCCGCAATGTGCGTGACGGTATCTGAAAGTTGATAGGTGTTCTGAACGCGTCCCTGGGGCAGGATGTTCGCAATCCCGAAGTTTGCTGTGTTGCCGTCGCTGAAGAGGATCTCCGGTCCACCGAAGTCGAACAATGGGGGAAATAGCGGAGCACTGCGACCAAAGGATGCCAGAAGGACGTTCACCGTTGATGGGCTGAACGCTCTTGTGTAAGAAGCTGTCGCATTGTGAGGACTATTAACTGAACTCGCTCCATTCGGAAGATTGTTGTTGATGAATGTGTTGCCGGGACTATTTTGCTTGGAGTCCAGATTGCCATAGCGAATAAAGATCTGATCCTTATCGTTAATGATCCAATCGCCCTTCCCCGAGAAGGCCCAGGTATCTGTCCCAAGGCCTGCTGCGTTGGTTACCGTCCCACTTGGATCGGTCGGTACCTGCAACTGTGTCAGGAGTTGCTGAGATGTCGGAACGGCGTTGGCCACTTGCTCGGGCCGCGGAACCGTAGCGACGCGAGTTGCTCCTGCGCCACGCGTCTTTTGCTGCTCATAGGTTGCAGACCAGAGCAATTTGTTCTTCACGATCGGACCGCCGAGTACAGCGCCCCACTTGTTGTCGCGTAGAACGGCCGCTTTTCCTGTTCGATCGAAGTAATCGCGCGCATTGAGCTTATCATTGCGGAAATATTCGAACAGCGTGCCCCGGAACGCGTTCGTGCCGCTCTTGGTCAGGATTTGAACTTGAGCGCTTGCATTTCGCCCATATTCGGCTGTGAACTGATTCGTAATGATATTGAACTCTCGTATGCCCTCGAGTGGCACAGTCCCTAATCCCGCGGATCCGGTTGTCGAAACATCGGTCGCCGTGGAGTTGTCCAGCGTAATGTTATTAGCGCGACCGCGTCCGCCGTTTGAATTGAAACTGCCTTGCCCAAGAAAGGGATTTCGTAGAGATACCGGGGTTACGCCTGGGGCGGTCGCGGCCAACCCGAGTACACCGGAAGTGATCGGAATTGGAAGGTTCAATACCTGCTTCGATGTCGAAGTTGTCTGCAGCTGCGCATTCACCGTGTTGATGGTGAGCGCTGAATCCGTAACGATCACCTCCTGCGAAGTCCCTTGTACTTCGAGCGCAATCGGTACCGTGGTCACGCCACCGCTATTCACTGTCGCGTGGGACTGAGCCTTCGTGAAACCAACCGCCGCAACAGTGATTTCGTACTCTCCGATGCCGAGTTGTGTGACGCGCACACCTCCGCTATCGGCAGAGCTCACTCCAGTTCGTGTTGCTCCCGTGTCCACATTCCGAACCGTAATCGTCGCATTCGGAACCTGAGCGCCGGTGGCGTCCTGAACATTGATCTGTAAATCTCCAGTGATTTGCGCCCGGGATGCGGGCACGAGAATAATCGCGGACAGCGCTACGCATAGCGCCCAGAACAAGACTTGTTTCATCGTTCCCCCCAACAGTGAACGAAGACTTCGTCAAAGTGTAAATCAGATTCTTAAGAAAAGAAAGGACTTTAACGAACAAGTCTAGTTGCTATAGCGAAGTCCCATACTTGTATGTTGGCTTCGCCTTCTGTGTACTCCACAACCGCGTATTCGCCGTTCTCCAGCGGCTTCGTCGGCCAGATCTTATAGAGACCTTCGGCTATCTGCTGTTTAAAGGTTTCGACAATATCCGTATCTTCAATGATCTCTTTAGACACGGGAATACTGTTCAGGGTCTGAACGATCCGCGAGGATTTACCCGGCTTCGTTCGCACGATTGCGAACCGCTCCGCTTTTACGAGGCGAAAATAAAACTCCGGGCGCTCCGATTCTAAAACAAACGCTGACTTCAGACCGTCCAATTCAACGGTCGATTTGCCGGCCACAATTGGAATTGGAGAAATGGCCTTCAGAACGGAGCGCCGTTTATTATTTACCATCTTGACTTCGGCTTGCTTTACGACGACGAGATCTTCACCCTTCGTCATATAAACACCGGGATCAACTGGGATCCGTTCAATTTCCCGGCGCTGGGCTCGCTCAGCTTTTTCCTCGGCGTCCATAGCAGCCGCGTCCGCCTTGCGCGCAGCTTCATTCTCGTTCTTTTCCGATTCCGTTTTCTTCAGGTCTACCAAGTCGAGCGGAATCTCCTCCCATTCGCTGCGCTCGGTACTGTAATAGCGGACTCGGTCGGCTTTCGCCTCGTATTCCTTCACCGAATGATAGGTCCCGTCTTTGAGATAGAGCCGTATCGTGGCCGCGCCGACCAAGCCGGCGAAGAAGACGAGAATGCTGATGGCGCGGAACATCTCTTCTATTTTGACTCCCGGGGAACGGCGCTGGTTGCGACCCAGATTTACCATAGGCTTATGAGAAATCGGAAGCTCGGGAGAACTGGACTCGAAATCAGCGAGATTGGCTATGGCGCCTGGGGAATCGGCGGAAAGCAATGGAAAGGCGGAGCCGACGACGAATCCGTCCGTGCCCTGCGCCGCGCGTTCGAGCTGGGACTGAACTTTATCGACACCGCTCTAGCCTATGGCGACGGGCACAGCGAAAAACTTGTGGGATCTGTCGTCAAAGACGCCCCTCACCGGGTCTTCGTAGCGACAAAGGTTCCGCCGATGAATCGCGTTTGGCCGGCTGCTCCTGGCTCTGAGATTCAGGATGTATTTCCTTACGACTATATTGTGCGAAGCACGGAAGAGAGTTTGCGAAATCTGAACGTCGAGACGATCGATCTGCAGCAACTCCACGTTTGGGATCCGGGCTGGCTAGATCGTGAGGAGTGGAAGCGCGCGTTTGAAGATCTCAAGCGCGACGGAAAGATTCGATTCACAGGCGTTTCGATCAATGATCATCAGCCCGATTCGGCGCTCGGTGTGGTTGCCAGTGGCCTTATCGATACTGTGCAAGTGATTTATAACGTTTTCGACCAATCGCCGGAGAAGAACCTCTTCCCGGCGGTAATGCGGCACAACGTCGGTGTTCTCGCTCGTGTTCCCTTCGATGAAGGAAGTCTGACGGGGACGATCACGGAGAGCACTGAGTTCGAAAGTGATGAATTTCGCGCGTTCTACTTCAGAGACGGTCGCAAGAAACAAGTCGTCGAGCGCGTTTCGGCTCTTCAGGCCGATCTTAAGGACGTCCCGGGCTCGCTACCAGAGATTGCGCTTCGTTTCTGTATCACGCATCCTGCCGTCACCACAGTGATTCCTGGGATGCGTCAGGTTCGGAACGTTGAATCGAACTGCCGCGTCTCCGAAACGGGGCCGTTGGAGGAGGCCGTCGTACAAAAACTAAAAAAACATGCTTGGAATAAAAACTTCTACTCTTAACCTGTTCTTTGCAACCGCGGCGTTTTCTTTCGCCGCGCAGCCCGATTACTTTCCCCTTCAGGCCGGAAATTCCTGGGCATACCGAAGCACTTCGAGGATACCGACGTCAATGCCTCAAACGATCGATATCGAAGGCAAGGAAACGTTTCGCGATCGCGAGTATTTCCGGGTCGGATTCCTCGGCCGAACGGCTTATTTACGAAGCACGGATACCGGCATCAACGTGTTCAATACCACCGCCGGGACAGAAAGCACATGGCTGGCATTCGATGGCGAACAAGGGAGCAGTTTCCCTGTGGACATTGAACAGTGCACACGAGCGGCAAAAATTGAGTCGCGAGCGGCCAAAATCAAGACTCCCGCTGGTGAGTGGCACAACGCCCTTCATCTCACCTTCGAGCAGAGCTGCGCCGACGCGGGACTCACGCAAATGTATCTGGTTCCCGGACTTGGGATTGTGATGTATGAGACCACGAGCTTCGCTGGTCCGGTTCGTTATGAACTGACTTACAGCCGCGCCGGTTCAACGGCTGCCGAGGCGCCGCAGACTGCATTCACAGTCGGCCTCGACGCGCCAACGTACAAAGCGGCAGAGAGTATCGACATTCTTGGGCGTCTCACCCTACGTTCCATAGAGCCTGTCACTCTGACCTTTCCTAGCAGTCAGCGAAACGACATGCGAATTTGGAATGACAAAGGGGAGGTCGTATACACGTGGTCGGCAGATAAGTTGTTTGTTCAAGTGCTAACAAGGGAACAGGTTGGGCCTGGTGAACGCACCTTTGCGTTCGTTGCGAATGTGGCGAACCTTCCGGTCGGCCGCTATGTCGCCGAAGCCTGGCTTGTGACGCAGTCCCGTGAATTTGTTGGCATGGTTGGATTCGAAGTCGTACCCTAATTCCACTCAAACGAGAGGGGCAGTTACGTGCGCTTCCCCTCTTTCTTAGTACTTCCGCACCTGTCATCACGCTTCATGCCAAGGACTAAATGTGGCATGATTATGTGTTACAAACATGCGAATCCTACAAGTGGCGCTGATATTGTTGAGCACGGCCTTCACCTCCTTCGCTGCTTCCGCTGATGAGAGCCAGGTCCAACAAGCTGAGAAGGATTGGGCTGCAGCGGTGAAGTCGAAAGATTTCGCCAAACTGGAAGCGATGCTCACATCCGATCTGATTTACGCTCATTCGACGGGCATCATCGACGATAAAACCCAGTACATCTCGAAAATGAAGACGGGCAAGCAAAACTATGCCGGGATCGACCACGCTTCCACTACTGTGCGTATGCACGGCGACTCCGCCATAGCGCATTCGATCGTTCGCATGCACGGAACGAATGCGCAGGGTCCGTTTGACGACAAGTTGATGATGATCCACGTGTGGGTCAAGTCTAAGGGCAAGTGGATGCTTGCAGGCCACCAAACGACTCGCCTTGCTAAATAACCTGGCCGCAATCGTGCGCGAACTGAACTGGCGAAATCGGCCGATCGTAACTTTTTGCAGGGAATTACTTCAACCGCGCTTGGTTAATTCGAGACGAATTGGTCCAGTCGGTCGCGATGTCGTTCTCCGGCGTTCTTCCGCATTGGGCCGGCGTGCGCCTGCTCTCATCGACCACCAGCGTATCGATGATGCGTTTATGGAAAAGGCTTCAACTTCCCGCGGCAGACTAACGCTGTTTCCGGGCTAAAGGTAGATATTCGCGGCGGGCGACAATATTGAAATGAGCGATCTCGCCCAGCGCATGGCCGATCTCCACGCCAGAACTCAGCAATCTCGGATCGAGTTCCTTCAAACTGACCTCGATCTGTGCTTCTCCCTCGTCAGGATCGCGGAGACGGAGCGTCAAGTCGGTGAATTGGGCGCCGCGGAACAGGCGTTCAACAAAGCAGAAAACGGATACTCCGCCATTTGGCGATTTCTGCCCGATGTGGAACATGGCGAAAAACGCCGGGAACTACAGAGCCAACTCAGTAAACTGCGCGAAGCGCTGGATGGTTTGAAGCGAACGATGAAACAATAGGTGGGGAAATTGGGATGGCGGAGAGGGAGGGATTCGAACTTCTTGCCTCCTACTTATCACTGGAAGTTACTGAAACTACGTCCTGCCAGACGGGAATAACAGGCCAGAACGGACGTAGTCTGGCACGTCTGTGGCACGCGGACCCGATTTCCCGCGAGTCCATTCGGGTTCCACGGGAGGCGCCGGTCTTCGTCTGACCGCCCGCTCAGGGTAGCAGATTCCGGCGAAATCCGCCTGTGCAACACGTTGCCCCACTGGTTCGTAAGCTGGCGCGGGACCACCACCTGGACTTGTATCCCTCCAAGCAGCAGCAGAAACGGGTCGAGTCCATCGAACTGGTCCGGGAAAGCCGCGAGCAGCAGCGGCAGGAACTGGCATACAATTCCCGCCCGTTTGTCCTTTGCGGCCTTCCCATCCGGCGTCCCACTCGCGGGACCCTGCGCCATACACGTCGGAACGGACGCTTTTGCCTTGAGGTTCTCGGGCATCCCGATTACGGCCTGCCGTTCGGCCAAGACCGCCTTATCCCGCTGTGGATCGCGACGCTCGCCGTCCGCCAGAAGAGCAAGACGGTCCTGTTCCGGTCCGCCGCCGACATCCTCGAGGAGTTTGATCTGCCGAAAAGACGGACCGCATTATCGACGCTTGGTCGAGGGTTTCCAGCGAATCTTTACCAGCACGATCTACTTCGGAACTGACTCCGCCGCCGGTCGACAGGAACTCTGGGATTGCCGGCGGTTCCACTTCTTTGACCGGCTGCAAATCTGGTGCAATAGGTCTGGGGAGGAAGATTCGAACCGAGCCGCGAACATCGTTAATCTCAGCGACTCGTTCTGGCAAGAGATTCAGGCGCACCCCATTCCGGTTGACGTTCGGGTCGTCCGGGAGCTAACCAGCATCCCCGGTTGCCTCGACCTCTATATGTGGTTGTGCTGGAGATGCCATCAGGCGAAACGAACTGAAATGATTCCTCTATTCGGCGACTTCGGTCTGGCTTCACAGCTTGGAGTAACCGAATACTCGCGAGATCGCAACTTCCGGAAGCGGCTTCGGGAGTGGTTGAGGCTCGTCCGGCTATACTGGCCTGATTGTCCGGTCCGGTTCGCCGAGGATGGAACCGCGTTGATAGTATCGCCCGGTCGGGCAATCGCAGCTATGCAGACAATTCCAACTGCACCCTGATCTGTTCCCCCAGCCTGGAAGGACCGGATCCTACCAGATAACGATCCCGTTCCGAGTCAGCAGCTTTCGAACGCGGTAAAGACCGGAATTGTCGAGAAGAACTGCCTGGTACAAGTTTGATGGCGTCAGGAGCGCAATCCAGACTGCGGGCCTAGCGGCGGCGTATGTCGTGATCCGGAAATGTCATTCCACCGCGGGAGACCCTCAGGCGGACGCGTTCAATGTGCAGTTCCGGATCGTCGAGGCCGACGTATACGACGGCGCTACGGTACCCGGCCGCCTTTGCCTCACGCATAATGGCCATGGCCGTTTGGTCAAATTACTCAGGCGGTGCGGGAATAGTATCGGAGCAAGCCGCCGAGCCTCGCATTGCAACGGACGGGTCCATCAACTAGCGGCTGATCTCGTGTGGGGAAGAGAAGGACGTTACCCTTTCCTTGGTGCGGACGTTCGCTGTGATAGTGCTCCGTGAATTCGGTCATTGCACGCTTCAACGAGCCTTCGCCGAAAAGGATTAGCTTCCCTAAGCATTCGTCTTTAACAGATCTCACCCAACGTTCCGCAAACGCGTTGAGATTCGGACTCTGCGGCGGAAGCCGCAAGGGCTTGGCACCAGCCGACTGCAGTGTCGCGGAAGGATGCCGTGAACTTCGAGTCTCGGTCGTGCAGAACGTAACGACATTGCTTCAGACATCCGGAGCTCGCATAGGTTGCATTGCGGCCGATCTGCAATATCCACTCTTCGGTTGGATGTTTCGTGATGCCGCCGATGGTCACACGCCGTGTCTCCAGATGGATGAAGAATAAGACGTAGTATGTGGCGAGGCCGCGCCAAGTGAGCACTTCAACTGTGAAGAAATCGATGCCTGCGAGAACGGCCATATGCGCGGCAATGAAATCCTTCCACGTCGTGCCTTGGCTTCGTTTCGGCGCCGGTGCAATGCCGTAGCGCCGAAGAACGTTGCCTACAGTCTGGTCGGAAACAACATGGCCGAGATTCGCCAATGCTCCAACGATGCGATCATAACCCCAGCCGGAATTCTCTTTTGCCATCTGGAGAATCAGGTCGGTGACTTCCCGGCGGATCCGCGGCCGACCCGGGTAAGAACGGAATCTTGAGCCGTCAAACTTCTTGGCTATGAGCCGGCGATACCAAGTCAGGATCGTGTCGGGCTTTGCCACACAAGCGACGTCTTTCAGTGCCTTGCGGCCGAGTCGTTTGCCGATCTCGGCGAGTGTGGACCTCTCCGGATCGGTGAGTCGCAACCGCGGCGATAGATGCGCTCGAAGTATGCGATTCTCCGCAGCCAGGTATTCATTCCGCAAAGCAACTCTTGATTGATGAGCCCAGTGACATAGGCCAATACGCGTGCCCAACTGTTGTCCTTCATCCCGGCTGTCCATCATCGCAGGTGGATCTGCTGAATATTTTGACTCTTCGACCACTTGGGTGATAATGGGCGTCTTTGCTGTGGTCAGTCCTTACCCAGAATGCTCTTTCGCGGCCGTCTGCCAGCTTTCACGGCCGGCTCTCGTTCCTCTGATCGCATCGGATATGCCCGACCGTTCGCATCAAGGTGCTCGATCACTGGTTCCTGGCGCTTGACGGTCACGCGTTCGCGATGCAGTTCCTCGCGGACCAAACGCGTGACATGGACTTCTTCCCGCAGCCGGTAGCGCTTCATCACCGCAATCTCTTCTTCAACTATGGGAATAATCATCGTGTCGCCCTCACGGCGAACGGGCAGAGGACCATCCACTTCGCGATCCACGACCACACGCCTGACATCCACGCGCTCTTTGAGCACCGGCAGTTCCACCGTTTCCTCGTGCTCAAGCACTTTTCTGGTTACGCGGACACCTCCGGTCGGCACTGGCTTTTTGCCTACGGCCAGTTCTTCTGAAAGGACCGGGACGATCTCCTCGGACTCTGCCGAACGAGTGGTTCGGTGCTGCGGACCGAAATCGTCAGAGCCGAAGGGCATGAGATATGTTCCGCCCGAAGCGGCAACTAGGCTGTCGGCCGGTACAGACTCGATACGCCCGTCGCTAAGCCGAATCCTGACCCTTTCATCCCGACCGGGCCGTGGAGGCAAAGGGTCAAGCAGGACCGCTGTAATGCCGTTCTTCCCAATTACATCATTCGATTCGCGCATAAGTATGCCCCCGAGCGCGGAACGACATGGCATCGGCGACGCCGTTCCGCGCCTGCATTATTATCGACGGTGTGTTAGACGTTCCCAGCCGTAACGAATCGAGTCTTTGAACTGCTCCCACTTGCTTCCGGGATAGTTGCGCTCGTATTCGGTCCGGAGAGACGGTTCGACTTCCTCCCAGCGGCGGCCGCGATACCGTTGGTCCGAAGCCATGCGGTATCCATACTGGTATGCCGGAGCGTAACTCTCGTACTTCGCGCCTCGTAGAGAACCGTACCGCGTCTGGAAATCGCGACGAATCGTCGTCGTACTCGTCATACGCGCGGTCGCGCGCGCCGATCTGCTCGACATTTACGTCACTACGGCGGACAGTATCCCGAATCGTCTCGGTCCGCTCGGTCGCTTCTTTTGCGATTACTACTTCTTCAACGACACGAGCCGTTTTCTGGACAACCGGCTCTTCCGCCATCTCAGTGACTTCGACGACCTGATCTCGAGAGCGGAAATCTGCCTCCGTTGCGGGCCGGTCGGCTGGACGCCTGTCAACGCGCACGTGTTCCTCGCGAAGGCGAACCTTTTCCTCGACCGGTTGTTCTTCTACGCGGTTGAAAACACGTATGCCGCCTTTGTGGACGGCACGCTTCCCAATGTGCAATTCCTCGCGAATCACCGGAATGCTGCGGTCGTCCCCCGCCTGATTGCCGCGAAGACGCGACGGATCAGATCCTTCCGCGCGCCAGGACGCGGCGCGTTCGTCGATGTCGATTGCTCCGTTGCGGACTAGGATCTCGGAGGCCCGGCCTTCCTGATCAGTAGTGACCGACACCACTGCTCCGCCGCGGCGCACCGCTTCCTCGTAAAGGTAGGAGTAGTCGTCGTCTGTGCCGAACAGACGTCGGAAAAAACCGGCGATGCCGCCTCCACTTGTGTCACGCGGGTGCTGCCCCGTGAGACCGGTGTTGGCCAACCGCGGGATCTGACGTGTAGCTGTCTTTAGCAGTCACATGGATCTGATCGCGGCTGAAACCGTCGTTCACCAGTTCAGCCAACCGCGCGTTCGGCGGTCGCGTAATTATCGAAAACTGCAACAACTGTTTGGATTGCAGAGGGCATCATGGAACTCCTTCGTAGACGTGCGGGTGAGGGCACCTGCACTTATATGACAGTTCTCGCGCTGCACTGTTTCCGGAATCACCGATAAATCAATTAAGACCTTCTCTTCTCCGGAGGCAATGCGGCGTACTCAACACCGTCATGCGCGTTCCCCGGGGGTTGGACCCCCTCCGTATACGACTGCACCGTAAGCTAACTCGCGTCGCTCGCTTGTCCCATACGCGGTTCTTTGACCAGTCAGACGTTTCGAACCAACTCCGTTTTTTATATGTTTCCAAGTCGCGACTGCAACGCTGCTCCTGATTCGGGCGAGAAACTACTAGTTACCCAAGCCATCCGCGAAACGCAACCCTCTGGTAGCGGCCTCTACCGCCAGACACGTTTCCCCGAGAATTACGGGGCACATGCCCAAGAGAATACCTTGCTGACTTCGGTACCTTTCACCTGATAAATCATTTTGCCTCGCGCCTGATAACCACGCCAGGCAAGCACGACCTCCATCACCCCATCGCCGCTCAAGTCGAGCAGCAGCGCAACCCGGTGAGTTGCAGGTGCGCATTCGCCGCTGCAGCCCGTTTGATAGTATTCCTCAACGAGCGGGATGCTCCGCACTTCCCCCATTACGATCTTGCGCAGCAATACCACAGAGTAGTCACCAGACGGAGTAGATGTGCCGGTGCCGCGGGAGAGATTGGCCGCAATGAGGACTTCGTCGATGTTGTCTCCCTCCAAGTCAACTCGCAAGATTTGCGTGATATGAACCAATGGATCGGCAATCCCCTGTGCCCGAAGCCACTTGGCAACGAGATCACGATAGACCCGTTGTTGGGTGCTATGAAACGAAGGCGCCCGCGGTAGAGCATTCCAACTGCCGCCGACTGCGATCACATCCGCTTCGACGTGCGGGACGTCGATGATGTCCACGCTCGGGTTCGAGCAGCGTTCGGACGGCGACCTGGCCTTTCCACCCTGGCGCTCGCCCAGGCGGCGCGTCAGGGTGTAGAGCCCGTACGTCATCCCTTCCCGGATCAGGGGCGCCGCTCTCCCGACAGGAACCCAGCCGCCGTCGGCCACTGCACCGAACAGCATCGCTTCACCTGCATCGACAATCGCACGGACACTGGAGATAGAAGAAGCATGCGGCTGGACGTGCCCGGCGGTTGGGCCATCTGGCTCACTGGCGTTGCGCTCCGTGAGCGGTTTACGTTCGCAGCCCGCGAGACTGACAACCACCGAAAAGAGCGCCACCAAGCACAGCAGAGGACGTGCTGCCTTCCAAATTTGTTGGCGCTTGAGCCCGTCCACTGCGCCCGTACCGAAACTAATCAAGCTACAATCCCGTCTTGGTTCACGAACGTGGGTCAGCTCTGTCTCCGTGCGGTTACGTACGGTGTGGACGCTCAGCCCTCGCTCACAGAGATCGTCGACGTTCTGTAAAAGCTCGAAGTGGCTGGCCTCAACATGCGCAGGTGTGATGTCCGTGAGGCCGCACTCTACAATTTTGTCCGGAAACGCCATCCGGACTTCGTTTAGTTTGCTATGGAGGTGCAGCATCGGTTGGACCCACTATGCCATCCTTCGCGTTCGGCTACAAAGCTAGGCTGAAAGTGGTCATGCAGAACTCAGGAGCGCTGGCCGTTTCTCGGCAGCGGTTTCGCTAACGGAAGTGACTAGTCGTGGGTAATCACGATGAAAGCGATGTCGCCTGATTTCCGAGTTTGACGCGTTACGGCATGGGAACTTTGTATCCAATCGCGAATCCTACGGGGAGCACGAGCCTTGCGTTCGCGCCGTAAGATGAAGGCCAATTGGAGCTTGAGCGCTGTGGTCATAATCGCGCCACCGTTCTATTTCAATGAATCGGATCAGACTGCCGCAGAGTAACGACGTGCTCTATCACTCGGCCGTCATCCGTCTAAGTTGGGAAGCGATCTAGATCCTTGTCAAAAAGCACCGTGCCCTTCAGGTTTTCGAGGCCGCGACGTTAATACCACTTCGGATGTTTGACCAGCTGTGAGCGGTACCAAAGGTGAGCCGCGCTCACGGGAAAACTCGCTTGTGTCGTTCTCGTGTTAGCAGCAAATGCATCGATGTAAATCGGGCCGCGCCCGCTGTGAAGCCGTCATTTGAATTCAACCGAAAGTTGGGCTGGTAATCGAAAGTTCTAATCAGCGTCACATCCGCAGGGCAAAGGTGCAGATCATGTTGTATGAACATCGAGAGCATCCTGACAAGCGAAGTCCCGTCCGCCGTCAGTACGAGCCGATGAAGGAGAAAGCCATCGCGCAACTTGCGTATGAGTACTGGGAGCGACGTGGCAGACCGTTCGGGTCTCCAGAAGTAGACTGGTTTCGCGCTGAGAGTGATCTTGATGCACAACGGAATTGGTACCCTAATACAACTGCGGTATCGGGTATCCAGCTTTTCCCATCTCAGATTGCTTACTCAATCCTTGAATAATCACACTGGGGCAAGCAGCAGGCAACGCTTGTTCTTGTGCTTGTCCCACTGTTTGGGGCGATTCGGGTACTGCGGCTGCTACAACGGCCTATGTGTGTGGGGTATCACGGCGCTGGTGGAGTTGTAGCTTGGAGGCCCCGGCAGGGAGGAAGTCGGCGGCGTGACCGCTTAATGAGGAGATCGGCTTTTCAGGCCCGGTAGATCGAATGTGTCGGGTACCACTCGAAGAAACCCCTCCGAATTGAACCATCGAGCAGATCTCCGTAACTACGGTAGATGAGTCGGTGGGACCTAGTCGTCAAGCAACCTTAAAGCTTGCATTAAGAATCGTAATGGTCCCGTCGGCTGGATTGAGGTGGCGGCTGACTCCAGGCATTCCCGCGTGGCGGTGAGGCTGGTTCCACGTATGAGCGTCAGGGGTGCTTGATTTCGACTGTGTCCCGATACGAGATGCCGGACTGGGTAGTCTTGACGACCCGGTGACTGTTTTGACGTATGTGGTTTTCTACGAGTCCGATTACGACGCCGGCCAGGCCGTTGTGGCCTACGCGCTGCTCGAGGGAAAGAAGGTCAGGCTAAACCGTGGACTCAGGCAGCGGATGGAGCAGGTCGCCTATGACAAGTGGCTGGCCGAAGCGATCGAGGACAGTGCGGAGGAGATCGCCTCGCGCGAATTCCGCGTTCCGCTCCTGAGCGCAAAGCCACCGACCGCGAATGGGCGCGGGGGTCGTTGTCCCGCGCGAGCTGGTAAGCGCGTGGTCCCCTGACTCCCTATTCGAGCAAGACGATTTCATTCACAACATGCTGACCCTGCTCGGGGAGATGCGCGCTGCGCTGGTCGTCTTCCAGGCGGGCGCATTGCTCAAGAATCCCGGAGGAGTTGCAGGCGGACACCTAGAGCGCGCGAAATCCGCGAAGATAGGAGGGGTCCGTCGTCGTTGGGTCGTCGGACCTGTTCAGCACTTTGGTCAATCGTGAAACGGGCCCCTTTAGCGTTTGGCATCTCGCTAAAGTGGCCTGCTCTTTTTTTATGGTGTCCCGGAATACCCCGATCAAATCGGAAATAGTTTCCGATGATCCGCTCGATCAGACCGTCATGCCGTTCGGCATCGGACGCAAGATTACCGACCCGACCGACGACCACCTGCATGCGCTGCAACGTCAGGGACCGCTGCTCGAACCCGCTTGGTTGCGGGAAGCAATCGCAGCGGAGATCCGCAGACGCAATGCAGCCGGCTGTGACCGGAAGCAGACCGCGACGCGCTAATCCCGCTGCGACTCGAGCTGGTTCAGCTTGTCCGCGAGCTGCTTGACCTGCGTTTCGAGCGCGTAGATCCGGTCCCCGTGACGCTGCAGCAGCCCGCTGATCACTTTCCCGTATGTGGCGATTCGCTGCTCCAGGGGAACGTCCGGGTTCAGGTCCTTCAGCATCGACCGGATCAGGTCCCCCAGTTCGCGGTCCAGGAGATCTTCGTTATCGTCCATTTCATCTCTCCAAATGGTCAGAAACCGCATCTTAAGTATCCCTAGGACGCGTCGGACAAGGTCCGGTGACCCACCGAACACTCCCCCTGCGTCCGATTCGTCCTTGGGGACCGGGGATGACGTTTGGAGTGAACCCCAAAACTGAGACAGGGAGTTAAGGGACGAAATACATTGAATGGAGTTGAGGCAATGGATTTGTCCCGAAGTATCTACAGCCGTGATCTGAAGGTTGCCGCGATGCGTGCCATCGACGCTGGGGCGACGATTGGTGAGATCGCACGTAAGTATCAAGTGAGTCCTCATTTAGTGGACCGCTGGCGAGGAGAATGGCGGGCCAAGGGTGATCTTGCATTTCCTGGCGTTGGGCGACGAGGAATGTTGCTGCCAGTGGTGGAGGAGGCCCGGCGGATCGGTGAGCTGGAGCGCAAGATCGGCCAACTCACAATGGAGAACGATTTTTTAAAAAGGGCCTTGCAGCATTTCAAGGAGTATCACCCTCCAGCCGTCGTCAGTGGCGAGGATGCCTGTTTGAAGAAATCCAGCAAGCCGCGGCGGAAGGCAAAGCCGTGAATGCACTGTGCCAAATGACTGGCCTAAGCCGGGCTGGGTTTTATCGGTTTCGGAAGCCGCGACAGGCCTCTCCAGTGGAGATGGAGCTCCGAGACGAGATGCAGAAAATCGCAGTGGAATCGCCGGCATACGGCCACCGTAGAATCACTGCCGCTTTGCAGCAGCGTGGCTTCAACGTCAACCACAAGCGCGTGCTGCGGATGATGCGGGAAGACAATCTGTTGTGCGTTAGGCGGCGTAAATTTGCGGTGACCACCGACTCTCGACATCAACTGCCGGTCTATCCCAATCTGGCAGGCCAACTGAAGCCGACAGCCGTGAACCAACTCTGGGTTGCAGATATCACCTACATCCGTCTGCAAGTCGAATTTATATATCTGGCAGTGATACTCGACGCGTTCTCACGTCGTGTCATTGGTTGGGCTCTGGGGCGAACGCTGGAAGCTGGATTGGCGACCACCGCGCTGCAAATGGCGTTGCTGGAGAGAAAACCGCCGCCAGGCTTCGTCCATCACTCCGATCGCGGCGTGCAATACGCCTCCCAGCAATATACGGGCATCCTGAGACAACACCAAGCTGAGATCAGCATGAGTCGCAAAGCGAATCCGTACGACAATGCGGCTTGCGAGTCGTTCATGAAGACGTTGAAGTATGAGGAGGTTTACCGCAATGAGTATCGGGACTTTCGGGAAGCGAGCGCCTGTATCGGAGAGTTTCTAGAGCGCGTCTACAATCGACATCGGCTTCACTCGGCTCTTGGTTATTTAACACCGTCCGAGTTCGAACGCCAAGCAGGCGATGCGCCATGAGAATCCATTTAGCAGATCGGGGGCTCTGCCCCTGCGACCCGGGGATTTATCGCTTTCCAGCCAGAATGGCTAAGCGGACTCGGGGCGGTTCCACCGCCCCGGTCATTCCGGCAACTGAGTCGGCGCTCGAGTTCCATCCCTGGAGCGCTCTATCCTCCGCTCAGCTATGTCCACAGTGGACCAACAACAACCTCGCCGCCAATGCTTTTCCAGCGAACGGCGATAGCCTCCTTAACTTTGTGTCTCAGCCCAGGGGTCCACTTCATTACGACCACTTCCACACGTCTTCCGACTCCGCTATCCAACACCCCTTGCTTGATGGCCATCAGTTCCTCACCCTCTGGTGCACCGATAATCTCTGTATCAGTCCGCCCCAAATAGTCCTGGTCAGCCCAGGCCAAAACCGGAGAGTTGATCCAGGTGTAACGCAGGTCGCGGTCGTGATTGAAAACAACCACAGGGGAGTGCTGCAATGGGACGCGGAACCGCTCTTCCTGTTCGTGTAGACGACTTTCCAGGAGCTTGCGAGCAGTGATGTCATTGTGAAGCACCACGGCTCCACCGGTCGCACTGTCCAGTCTGTTGGCCTGCAGCAAGAACCAGCGCGAATCCGTAGGAGAATGGCGGGGATACTCGAAAGAGAAACGTTCCCTAATGCCGCTCAATACCTCCGCTAACCCAACCTGAATGTCCTTAGCGATCTCTGAACCAACACCGGATGATGACGAGCAGACTTCGAGATAATTCAGACCAACACCGCAATTCTCAGCATCGTCTGCCGCATTCTCCGGCGCAAACCGGCTCCACGCCTTATTGGTCAGGACAAAGTTGCCATCGCGGTCGAGTATGGCAACACCCGAGGAGAGGGAATCGACCACATGCCGCGTAAGTGTCCAGTGTTCCTCCTCCGCCGTCGGAACCCGCCTGACCTGCCTGCTAGCCTCATTCATGAAGTCACCCCTATCGTATGGATGCGCTCCCCACTTTTCTCCTCCTCTTTGACACCACAGGTTCCCGCTAGGTACATAAAATAATCGCCTCACCCTGGCAGGTCGAGTGGTACCAAACGGTACCTCTATTGCGAATCCGCGGAGAATCAGTCGCCTGTTGTTGCTACGCGTCGCGGTTATCCGTTTTGCCGATTTCGGGCAACTCGGCCCGAACCGCCGGGGAACCGGCAAGCAGTGTCTGTAAAAGGGCGAGAAGGACTTGTAAGATTGCTTCATCGCCTGCATTTGCCGCAGCGAACACAGGTCCTCCCATCGAAGCCTTGCCCTTTACGTGCGCACCCTTTGAAAGGAGCAGCTTCACGGTTTCGACGTTACCGGCGTAAGAAGCCGCAATCATCAGCGGCGTGCGGCCACTGTTCGCCTTTGTGTTTACGTCAGCTCCCTTGGCGAGTAGCAAACGTACTTTACGTAAGTCCCCGGCACTCCACATCAAAGCCGTTGCTCCGGCGTTGTTCGCAACGTTCGGGGTGGCACCGCTATCAAGAAGCAGTTGCATACACTCCACAGTCGAGTACGCAGCGGCGTACATAAGAGCAGTGGTGCCGACTTTGTCTTTCCCGTTTACGTCCGCGCCACCAGCGATACTCCGTCTCACGTTGCCGAGGTCAGACCGCTGAATCGCTTGCACCAGATCTACGTCGGAAGGTGTTTCCTGCGCCAGCATAGGAACCAGCACAAGCGAAAGGAAAGACGAGAGCATTAGCGCGTTGAAGTTCATACCACTTTCTCCGGGGGTGTCAGACATCATACACGACTTGCACGTCGAGCGTTGGCGTCTCGCCCGACTCCGTCCAATGGTGTTCCGGCCCGAGATCGGAGTTGACCGCCACGCACCCTACCGACTCAGTTGCGCGTGTGTGAACAGAATGGCGGAAGTGGGTTCACCACGCTTTCCGACTAAAATAAGCATCCTCTCGCTGAAATTCGGGTCGCACCCGTTGCACAATACTTCTGTGGCCAGCCCGGCACAGCTCGCCATTCTTGATCAGAGCTTGAACAGCACATGAGCGTGTGATGGCACTAGGGAAGCTAAGAGTCAGCCTAGGGAGACTTCGACGTGCTGCAGTTGTTCTCGCAGCATCAGTCCTGCTAATCGCGATTGCTGGATCCATCTACCAAGCTGTCGCGACCGCACGCGAGCGTCGGCTCTTTCCGCTCCTAGGCCGCCTCGTCGATGCAGGTGGCTACCGGTTACATGTTTACTGTATGGGAGCGGATAGCCCCACTGTAGTGTTCGAGAGCGGTTTCGGAATGAGCTCGAACGCTTGGGCTCTCGTTCAACCTGCGGTTGCCCGTTTAACACGAGCCTGCTCGTACGATCGGCCTGGCTACGGGTGGAGTGATGAAGCACCAGATCCGAGGACTGGCACTCATGCGGTGGAGGATCTGTACCGGATGCTCGCGAACGCCGGCATACCCGGGCCATACGTTCTTGTCGGCCACTCGATGGGGGGAGGACAGGTGCGACTGTTTGCGAGCCGGTATCCAAAGGACGTTGCAGGTCTGGTTATCGTCGCGTCGGGAAACGAAGACTGGCGGACGCGGAACCCGTCTGCGGGTTCTGAGGACGAAGCAATGGATCGGCTAATTCAGGTTATCGCTGCCCTGTCGCCGACCGGTCTGCCTCGCATCATCGGAGTGCTGTTTCGGCCTTCGATGGCGGCGGATTATGCGGCCGATCTACGCAAGTATCTGCCGCGACGTGCGGCCGAATCGGAGATCACGTTTCTCGCGCAATCGAAACATGCTCGGGCCATGGCGGACGAAATTCGCGCCACGCGCGCGACGGAGGCCGAACTGCGAAAAGCCCGGGATTTTGGTGACATACCTCTCATAGTGCTGAGCGAGAAATGGGTTCTTCCCGCGAAGCCGGAACGCCGCGACATTGAAGCGTCGCGGATTGAGGATGAACTGCAGGCCGAGATGTCTCGGTTCTCTCGGAGGGGGACGCACGTACGGGTTGAATCCGGCCACCTGATCCCGCTGGAAAAGCCCGAAGTGATCGTAGATGCCGTGCGCACAATTCTCCTGCTAACGAAGCACAAGTAGCGTTTCAATGAGCAAACCAGCAAAGCGAATCACTAGCCCTGTTCTTTCCCCAAGCTGCGGGTTTTTTAACAGGACGTGGAAGTCGGTTCACCAGTTCAAGTCCGGTTTTCTTCAGAAATGAGTCCATGTGGGAACGCTAACGCGACTGGGGTGAGCAGCCGGGCCTGCGGCCGGGCTACTCGAGTGGATCGTACCTACGATATACTGCTCGCCACCATCAAGGAGGATTGACATGCGAACCTCATCTTGCGTCGCAGCAGTTTGCGTATTCTCAGTCGCGTTGATCGCGGCGGATAATCCATTTGTTGGCACCTGGAAGTTGAACACCGCGAAGTCCAAGGGGACTCCCGGTACCCTAAACAAAGAAGAGACGGTCGTCTTCGAGGCGGTTGGAGATCAAATCAAGCGCACCGTTACCGGGGTCGACCCTGATGGGGAGCCACTAAACATGTCCGCCACGATCGCGTGGGACGGAAAGGAACATAAAGTCGAGACGCCGAATCGACCACCCGTTATGGTTGCCGTCAAGTCTGTCAATGCCCGCCGGATCAACGTTACGGTCAAGGGTGCGGATGGCAAGGTTGTCTCATCCGGCCATGTGGATGTGTCAAAGGACGGGAAGACCATGACCGCCACGTTTAAGGGAGAAGACCCGAAGGGACGGAAGTTCGACAACGTCGAAGTGTTCGATCGGCAGTAAGATTGCCGGTACAGGCGCTTCAGTGCCGGCTCTTCTGCGATGAACCATGGGCAAACCATCCATTTTTATGCAGATGCGCAAGGATTGAACAACGGGGCCATTGCGTTCACTTCGCGGGGCAGGGAAGTTAACAGAATGGCGGTAGATTCGTTCAGCGGGAGCCAGTGAACGCTTGTACCACTTGTTAACCTCGCTTCCGCAACCGGAACTTCGGTCGCACCAGCCCGGAGCAGCAGTGCGGACTTCTTGCGACTATTCCACGGATTTTAGACGGACTATACTGGCTGTTGCGCCGGGGCGGGAACGTCCCGCGGTGGAACAAGGAGTTGTGACACGATGACCGAAAATCCCTCTAACGGCGAACTGACCGTTACTCTGGACGCGCGGCCGAAGCCGATTCACTTCCCGTTATCACAAGCGGCTGTTCTCGTCATTGACATGCAAAATGACTTCGGATCCAAAGGCGGCCTGTTCGATCTCGCCGGAATCAACATTTCGGGCATTGGCGCCATTGTTCCGTCAACGGCACGAGTGTTGGCAGGCGCTCGATTGGCGGGCATACCCGTAGTCTACGTCAAGTATGGTTTGCGCCCGGATCTCTTGGATCTTTTCGAGCCGGACTCACCGCTTCGAGACCGCTTCCTAAGCTACGGGGTCGGCGCGTCCACGCAAGGTGCTGACGGCCGCGAGGGCAGGATTGCCGTCCGCCATACGTGGAACACAGACATCATCAACGAACTCACCCCCGAGCCCGGTGACCCGACGGTATATAAACACGGCTACAGCGCCTTCCACGAAACCGAGCTTGATCTTGTCCTGCGAGGGCTTGGTGTGAAGTACTTGATCGTGACTGGATGCACGACCAGCGTTTGCGTGGAAACGGCTATCCGTGAAGCGCATGCGCGCGGTTACTGCTGCATCCTCCTAGAGGACTGTACGGCCGAGCCCATCGGCCAAGGCGCAAAGGGCTATATCGGGGTTCCCGGCTCTGCAGCCTCGAGCGGAGGTGCAAACTACGATGCAACCCTGGTTCTCGTGCAGACATTATTCGGGTGGGTTTCGAACTCAGAATCTGTCACAAAAGCGCTGGAAGTGAAACAGGCACTCGCCGTTCAGACGTAAGCTCGTCAAGAGCGGGACCCGGTGGCTGTGACTGAGGATGCTCGGATCCGTGCCGATTCGTGAACAGATTGGGGAACTCTGTTCGGCACACGAGGACAGAGAGGATCTTTTCTCCAGGACGTAAACTGGCAATTTATGCGTGCCTGGTTCTGCATGTTCGTGGGGTTGCGGGTACTCACTGCTCAGTCGGCCCCGGGTCCTCCGTCCGAGCAGCATGAGTTCCGTCTCCGCAATTTCAAGACCGAGAGCGGAGTCACGCTTCCGGAAGCGCTGGTTGTCTACGGGACTTACGGACACCTCAACGCAGCCAAAGACAATGCGGTTCTCTTGCCTTCGTACTACAGAACCAACTACCACGGCTATGAATGGCTCATCGGTCCGGGTAAGGCACTCGATCCCAATAAACTGTTTCTGGTATCCACCGAGCTGTTCGGCAATGGCCGTTCTTCCTCCCCGAGCAACACGCCGGAGCCTTTTCATGGCCCCCGTTTTCCGGTGATGACAATCCGCGATAACGTCAATGCGGTCCATCGCCTCTTAGTAGAGGAACTGAAAATCCTTCATTTGCGAGCGATTGTCGGCTACTCCATGGGCGCGGAGCAAGCGTTTCAATGGGCAGTGAGCCACCCTAATTTCGCGGACCGCATCGTTGCCACCGCTGGCACCGCCAAATGTTATCCGCACGGTTTTGTGAGGTTGGAAGGACAGATTGCCGCGATCACGGCCGACCCGGTATTCGCCGGCGGCGATTACATGACGCGCCCCGAAAAAGGAATCGCGGCTTTCGGGTTAGTCTGGGCGGGTTGGCTCTATTCTCAGGAATGGTGGCGGAAGGAACTATGGCGCACGTCGAGTCCGCCTGGAACTACCTTCGCACAGACTCTTGAGAGCTTCCGGACGCGCTTTGACGCCGATGTGAACGACCTCATTCTGCAATGCCGGACATGGCAGCAACATAACGTCGGCACAACACCTGGGTTTGATGGCGATGTGGAAAGGGCGCTGAAGTCGATCAAGGTTCCCGTTCTTTACATGCCCTCGCAGACGGACCTTTACTTTCCGGTGGGTGACGGGCGCTATGAAGCGACATTCATTCAAGGCGTAACCTTTAAGCCCATTCCTTCGCTTTGGGGACATACAGCGGGTCGTGGAAGCAACCCTAGGGATGCGCAACTCCTAAATGCTGAAATAAGTAAGTTCTTGGCACTTCGTTGATGAACTCGTGTTAGTCCGTGATGTACCTCCGTTTAGCTTGGTTGCATTTCCGGGATGCTCCGGGAGGAACGTGGTTCGCTCCAGTGGGTTATAGCGAGGCGCTCCGAATCGCGGAATGTTTGTTTTGGCATGCCCTGCCTTTTCTTGATTGCAAGGTTATCGGGTCTCGCCGAAACCAACAGAGGTCGCCGTTCGGCTAATTGCGGTTTACAAGGCGATGCACCTGAACCGCCGTTTGCAATAGTCGCGCATCCTCGCCTGGAGCGGCGGTGAGTTGCAGACCGAGCGGCAAGCCATCCGTGACCGGCATCGGAATCGAGATGGCCGGCGTACCCAGCGCGCTCCACGGCGCGTTGATCCCTGAATCACCAGTGGATGCAAGTCCGAAGGGGGCTGGTCCCGTTGCAGCGGGTACTAGGATGACAGGCGTCACCTTATAGATCTTCTTAATGCGGTCCCTAAGTCGGCCACGAACCGCATCGCTGCGTCATATTGCGCAGCCGACATTTGTAACCCTTCGCGGACGAGTTTCGCAAGATGGCCCAGACGGTCGCCGTATTGATTTACCCTCTGCACATGAAAGCGGGCACCTTCATAGTATGAAATGGTACGTTGGGCAGCGATGAGGCCAGTCAGCATCGCTGAAATATTGATCGGCTGAACGTCGATCCCAGCAGTGCGCAACGAATGTAGGGCCTTCCGAAGTGCTGCCGACATTTCTGGCTCGACTTCCGGCATCGGGTCCGGTATGCCGAGCACAACGTTCTTATGACGTGCCGCAGAGCGGCCCAGAGCCTTCCATAAAAGGAGCATGTCTGCGGGCGTATGGGTAAAGAATCCGAGTGTGTCCAAACTTTTGGCATAGGGCAGCACGCCGTCCAGAGAAAAAGCCCCGAAGCTCGTTTTAAATCCGGTCACCCCACAATAGGAGGCGGGCTTTAGCGTGGAACCTATTGTTTGAGTGCCAATGGCGAAGGGGACCATACCCGCCGCGACCGCAGCCGCCGACCCACTCGAGCTACCGCCTGGCGTGTGGTTTGGATTGCGCGGGTTTCGAGTCGGTGGTGGGTCGCGCATGGCAAACGCAGCGGTATGCGTTTTGCCCAGCAGGACCGCACCTCGACTGCGCAACTGCCGGACGATTGCGGCGTCGGCGGTCCCAGTTCGGCCCTTGTAGACGGGCGATCCGAACTCCGTAGCCAAGCCTCGCGTTTCAATCACGTCCTTCACGCCGAACGGAATGCCGGAGAGTTCGCCAACCCCCGTCGGATTTTGAGGAAACACCTGAACCCACGCGTGAATCGTGACGTCTTCAACCTGAATACGCTCGACGGAGGATTGCAAAGCGGAGGCTCGGGCCTTGTCGTCGGCTTGCAACCACTCGCTCAGTGTTTCTAAGCGCGAGGAGACGGCGGCCAACGGCAAAGCAGCGACGCTGCCTGACAAGAAAGTACGACGGCTCAGCGTGCGAGGAATGTGCATGGCCGATTGTACTGGAAGGGACAGGCCGGGTCGGGTGGCGCCGCAGAACAAAAGGGGCGTACACGAAAAGACGGCACATCGACCAGTTACAGATAGTCGCGCAGCGTAAGCAGACGAGGAGCAGTTCTTTAAACAGAATGGGGAAGACGGTTGGAGTGCTACAGGCAGGGAAGCGCCGGTGGTCCGAAGCTAATACCTAGTCTCCTTCAAACCATGCCTGTCAGACAATCATGCAGCCTGAAGAAGCCCAGCGGCCTTTGAGCAGAGAAACAGCATTTCAACTGCACTTAGGTGCGCCCAACGGACGCAGAAATAGGTTAAACAACAATGAGTAGTTCAGCTATCGCGGTGCGCGGGACTGCTAGCCAGTCAGACGTACAGGACTACGACGCCATCGTTAAGGTAATGAACCGATATAACGAGGGAGTGCGCACCGGGAGCAGTGCGATGATGAAACCCGCTTTTCACGAAGCCGCTACCCTCTTCGGCTACATCGAAGGCAAACTGCTGGCCGGGTCCATTCAAATGCTTTTTGACTGGGTGGACGGCAACGGCCCGTCCAATGATATACAGAGCCGGATTGTGAGCGTGGCTGTCCACCAGACAATTGCGGTGGTCGGGGAAGCCTCATTGGTTCCCTCGCATCAATTGGTTAGTAACGGTCTGGCGCAGCTGTTGTTCGGATTCGCAAGTCAACCAGTGCTGATGATAGGCAAGGACCGGATTGATAATGGCGCGAATCATCGCAGATCTACTGATTGCTGGGCCGTTCCTGTGCCGGATCGCTATTGCGACTTGGTCGAGCTTGGCAATCTGATCGGACGTCAGCAGCACGCTGATCGCGGTCGTAGGTTTCGAGGGAGGCCGGGTGGTACTCGTCATCACAAAGCCAATCGGCACGACAATTCCGGTTGTGCTGTAGTCGCCAATTCCCGATCTCCTCACCAGTCAACAACGGCGCTCTTTCATCTCCAGCGCGCATTTCGCGTCCTACGCGCGCGAGCTCACTTTTTGCGCAGCGCACGCCTGCTTCTGTGGATTGGCGATGGCTGATTCAACGCTCATCCGCTATCGAAAACACATGCGCACACTTCGCGCCTCCCTGTGCCAAGCGAAAGACATGATATGGCGGGCGCATGAGAAATCCTTCAGCTCAAACGCGTGACGTGAAAAGTACCGAAGATCGCTATTGTTGCAGTTTGATTTGTTTCTTTCTAAGTCATTGCAAGGACAGAGTGAGCGTTACACTATTTGACACTTTTGAGGGGGGGTGGAATCGGTCCGTATGTGTTCTCTCCCGCTTCGAATCTTCCCTAGCGTCACGAGGGATGTGAACGCTTGCACTGCTTATTACTGCCTGGAGTCAGCGTATCGGTGCGAGCGACTACATAGATCCAGACCTGGTGGCTTTAACTCTTGGGGCGGCTAGGCAAGTCTTTGTCGTTTGAACAAGGCAGCACTTCGCGCGCCTTGGAAACGTCGAGTCGCCGGAAGAGAAAAGGCGCCGAAGATATGAAAGTAGCTATTCCAGCGTCACACTGAAATGATAAGGTCAGGGGAAGAAGGCTGGTTTACTCGAGAGCGTATCCTAACGTTCACGCTGGCGTCCTCAACATTTTTATTTCTCTATCTCAGTTTTCGCCTGATTGAAACTTTTGTTCCGGCCATCGCGTTCGCTATCGCTCTAGCGGTGGCAACACAAGGACCATATAACTGGCTCCGCGCCAGAGCTAAGAGCGACACATCGGCCGCCCTCCTGGCTGTGCTGCTGATAACTCTGCTCATACTTGGTCCGGCCGCCTTTCTCGGCACCTACATCGTGCAAAAAGGCATCGAGAACGTAAATGAATTGCGTTCCGGAGCATGGACAGGCTGGCATGCAGCAGTAGAACGTCAGCCGATTCTCGGCCCGATGCTGATTTGGAGCGAGCAAAACCTCGATTTGGCGGCACAGCTCCAAAGCGTAGGAGAGGCGCTGGCGAGCCAAGCGACCGGCTTTCTGAGGGGTTCGGTTACAGTGATCACGCAGCTGGTCATTACTCTGTTCGTATTGTTCTTCCTATTCCGCGACCGCAAAATCGCTTTGAACTCCCTCTGCCATTTGGTTCCGCTTTCGCAGACCGAAGCAAACCACCTTTTTGCCAGGCTTTCGAGTACGATCCGGGCAACCGTGAATGGTTCCCTGACCGTGGCTTTTGTTCAATCTCTCCTGGCAGGAATCATGTATGCCGCGCTCGGAGTACCCGGTGCTGTTCTTTGGGGCGCCGTGACTTTTATCGCAGCTCTTGTTCCAGTCTTCGGAACCGTGCTGATATGGGGACCAGTTGCTCTGTACCTGCTCTTAACTGGTAGCTGGATTAAAGCAATGTTCCTTGTTGGCTGGGGCATGCTGGCGGTCGGCATGATCGACAACCTGCTTTATCCTTTTCTGGTCGGGGACAAGTTGAGGCTTCACACTGTTCCGACATTCTTTTCGATATTGGGAGGAATTACCTTATTCGGTCCCGTGGGACTTATCTTGGGTCCGCTGATCCTCGCCATTACGATCGCCCTACTGGACATCTGGTGGATGCGCACGTCTGAGGGTCATGCCGCCGAGGAAGAAGTCACCGAGAACAACCAAAGGAAAATACCTCCGGGCAAGGTGTTGCAGGAGCACGGAGTCCACCCCGTGTGAAGGCTACATTGCGCCTCATCGGTGGCTGGCCTCGAACCGTCCTAAGCCGGTGGTTCACACGATCACCGCGATCGAGCTTGAATTCCGTGATCGCGTGGGCTACTACGTGAGCGATTGTCGCGTCGAGCAACCAGACCCGTTTCTCATGGTCACAGCGCCGGAACGGCCCGCACGTAAAGCGACGAACGCGACGAGATGTGAGCGTTATTTTACCGATCGCTTTGCGCGATCGAGCACGGCGCTCAGCGCCAGGCGCGAGTACATGACGAAGGAAGGGCAGATTATCCATGGCGGGCCGGACCACTACGCTCGTCTCGCGGCAACAAAACACTTCCGCGATTTCTTGAGTGCGGGTCGACCAGCGCCGAAGCAGCCGGAGAAGCAAGAGCGTAGGAGATTGACGCTGCCTGAGCTTGAGGAGTTGCTGAGAGAGCAAGAAGCGAAGAAGCAAGAGTTGAACGTAATGTAAGTCCCCCGCCGTGTTGGTCCTGAACCTGCTACGAAGCATTGCATGAGGGCGCGAAGTATTAATCGGCCCGTAACTCGTTGGCTTGTCGTGATTGGATTGCAAGTGCCTACTCTTCTGGTGCTGCCATCGTGTAAGAACGACCGAGCCGAATCGGTCAAAACGGAAGCGCAAGACCTGCAGCAGCGGGCGGTGTTTGGCAGCGCGCCCGACAGTCTCTTCCGCAAAACGACCTCAAACTTCGAAGACCAGCCCGGAGCGGACAATCGACGCCGATAAATTGCAGGAGCGTGCACGAAGCGTGAAGCCGGTCTCCCCTAAGTCTCGTGCCGACCCGTCCGAACAACCCTCAGTAAAGGATCCGGGCGAACGGCGCGTCGGTGATGGTGGAGTTGACGTGGCGTTGAACCGTAGGCGAGAACCGGCTGCGGAACGGTTTCTTCACTACCAGCCGCCGGGATCAAGCGTTGGCGATCCGGGAGAACGTACTAGCCGTATGCCCGAGCCTCAGATCCCCGCATCCACGAAGCCCATTCGGGACTTGATTCGCCGTTGGGCCGACACTCTGCTTACTGGCGATCTTCCATCTCACATGAGTCTGTATGCCCCACGTTAGACTGGTTCAACGCGTCATCCAACGTCGCGAGGGAGACCGTCAGGGCGTCTAAACAGAGCCTGTTATCCCGGCTTGCAGGTGTGCGTCGGTTTGAGATATATGATGTTCGGCTGTTGCCTTCGCGTGGTGGCTCAGTGCTGCCGAGTTTCGGATCGAATCCGATGCTGTCGCTAGTGATGTTGTTGGATCGTACCGGCTCGAATTGCGCCAAGTTGGCGGTCAGTGGCATGTCTATGGAGAGGAGAAGGTCCAGCCGGTGTCCCGGCGAAGCGGACGATAGATGGTCTATCGACGGATTCGTACTGTCTCGGTGCATCCCGAGCCGCTTGAGATGTGTTCGCTTGGAAGATCTGGTTAACCGCATACAAGGGGAGGGTTTATGTCACAGCAGGACGTACAAACAGTTCGCAGTGCTTACGATGCGTTCAATCGGAAGGACATTTCTGCGGTTCTTGCCTTATATGACCCGCAGATCGAGTGGATCGAGGCTGGTGGCGGACGCTCGCCCGCTGGGACCTTCCATGGACCCCAAAGCGTCGCAAATGACGTATTTGCAACCGTGCCCCAAAACTTTGATGATTTTCGTGCTGAGCCTGAGCAGTTTATCGACGCTGGTGAGCACATCGTTGTTGTAGGGCGGTTTCGCGGAAAAGCATCGAGCGGCGCAACCCTGGACGCTCCATTCGTACATGTCAATCGAATGCGCAACGGCAAGGTCGTCGCATTTCAGAATTTTGTCGAGGCGACATCGTGGGCCAGAGCGTGGGGTAGTTAGCAGCTCGGTTGTTCTGCGATCACATCGGTGAAGCAAATCGGTCCTCCAGAAGGCACTCGTCTCCGGCGCCACAGTAACCGAGATCGCCGAAGGCATTAGCCGCACCCTCGCTTTACGCGAGGCTAACTCGCCCGAGTGCCGGCAACTCGTTGCCGAATTCGTAAGCGACGAAAGCGACGAGATGCTGGCGTTGTTTTATCGATACTCCGCACGATCGAGCAAGCGCTCAACGCCAAGCGCGAGTACATGACGAAGGAAGGGTAGATTATCTATGGTGGACCGGAACACTACGCTCGTCTCGCGGCGACGAAACACCTTCGCGAGTTCATGAGTGCGGGTTCGATCCGCGCCGAAGCAGCCGGAGAAGCAAGAGCGTAGGGGATTGACGCTGCCTGAGCTTGAAGAACTATTGCGGGAGCAGGAGGCGACAACGAAACAACAATCTGCTTATGACAAGCACTAATGCAGTGTCGCTATGATTTGAGGCGGATCTGCAACGGTCCCCTTTCTGCATACAGAGTTGAGCGGCGACGAGCCTGCCACTCCGTCAGCCGCTTGCCCTGGCCGCCAAGATTGATTTTCAACTTGCCCTTTAGCGCAAAATGCCTGCGGCAGCACGGCTCGGCTACAACAGTAAAGAGGACGCGCTGATATGAACGAGGAATCGGAGTGCGCCGTATGCGCGGGGCGCTGTGGGTATGTGAGGCCCATGCGGATAAACCGTGGGGAGGAGCAAGCAATCGGGCGGATGCCTGTCATTGTGGCGGCGCTGGCATGCCATGCCTAACCTGCAATCCGAGCGACAGCGAGCATCCGCCGAAGATGCCGGAGGGTTACAAGACGATCATCGATAAGGATGGTTGGCGCCACTAACGTCGACCGAGACGGGAAGTGCAGGAATGCCTGAGCTGAGCAACATGAAAACTTGGACCGACCGGCTGGGCCACTCTAAGCTGCGATCATTCACGGACCAGGAAGGCAGGTTCTGGCTTGAGCAGAATCCGGATAAAGCCTCGAAATGGGCGAAGCTGGCGAGGAAAGGCCACCAGATCGCGTGGGAGTTCGCGGCGCCTGGTGGAGCCTATACCGGCCGGATGCTAATTGATGGCGAGATATACACGCCGTCGGAGGCAACCAAAAAGTTCCTTCCCCGACAAGAAACGAGCGAAACGTAGGCATTTCTAATGGCCATTCATCGACAGCATCCCGACCCCAAGGATCAGCCACAGGACAATTGGCGAGCTGGTCCCGGCGGTGTGGCGATTCCGCCGGAAAGCGACAAGCTGCGAAAGCGCTGACCCGCTTCAACCGTGAAGTTCGAAAAGCCGCCGCGGCCGCCCCGTGGGCCGAAGTTCGCTTAGCTGCGGTCTGGGCGTTCACGAGCAATCATGGAAGGCAGTAGAGAATAAGCCATGAAACCGGATTCGGACGACTTCCCAGACTTTGACGACGAACCCCGAATTATCCGGCCGCTACCGCAACCGCCGCGGTGTCGAGGAATCCCGATCGGTGACGGCAACTACACGGGCTGCTCATACGGCTATGGCGATGTGCAGCCATTTACACAGCCGTGTGATTGCCCGGTATGCAACGGCTCAGGCATCGAAGGCTCGTTCCATCCGAACTGATATAGCCCAATCTGGGGCAGGCACATGGCGACGTCTGCCTGCGTCGCCGATACCGCGGGAGTCAACCGACTTGCTACTAAGCGTTTCAGCGGCTAATGCCGATACTCAGGGATCGATCACCTGAGACTTGATCAGCGCTCGGTCACGGCCGGATTCGTCGCCGCAAGTCCAACGCGATTCCTTCTCCACGAGTCTTAAAGAATGCGACAACCGGAAAGTGATCGGACGTGAGTCGCGCTTCCGGATCTTCTGCGTGATCGGTCAAGATATTGGTAGAAACACGACGTGCCTGAACAAACTCTTCCAGAGTATCGGCAGATACGACGCAATGGTCATAGTTCCTAGCGGGACCGCCACCGCTTCCAACAGGACTGCGTGATGTTGGATCATGCACTGTAACCACGAACCGGCGCTCCCCCGCCTGAAAGCGTGGGTCACGATCAATTACTTCGTCAAGAGTTATGCCATTGCGCCCCGTCTGCCCACTCAGAACTGAGGGGGTATTGAAGTCGCCGCACACTATCACGTCAGGATCGTGATCTGGCTGGCTGAAGTACCAATCCAAATAGTCGAGAATGGCACGAAACTCACGGACGGATTCGGCCGTATCGCCGTCCGCAAACGTAAGGTGCAGAGTAATCAGAGTGAAATCGAAATCACCGACTTCAAAGCGCGCGACCTGTGGCGGATGCAATGCACGCGTCTCGTCCGTTATCACTCTTCCTGCTGAATCCCGACGATCCGTAGTCAGCAGCAGGAAAGAATCTCGCAAGAACGCTGAACTCTTATACCAAAAGCTGTTGTCCATTGAGTCTGTTGTATCCGTGAACGCCGAATCCCAAACCGACGGTCCGCCGGGCAGTAGCGTGCGCAAGAACTCTGCCGATTCGTTATTGGAAATCTCCTGCGCGGCCATGATTTGGTAAGAGCCGCCGAACATGCTGCCAAGTGCCGCCTTGACCATAGGCGGTCGAGCACTCCCCGGTGTTGGTGAAGTGCCACCGACCTGGATATTCCACGAGATGATCGCCAGCCAGTTCGGTGGTATCGGATCGCGGTCGGTCGGAATGTCGGGCAGAAACGCCGGGATGCGTTCTCGACGGAGTTGCTGCAAGCGCGCGTCAATCTGCGGTCCAGTTCCGGCCGCTTGCTGTGCGCCAGCGATGGCGATAACAACCCCAGACGGGCTTGTCGCACCTCCAACGGTTATCTCGATCGATTGCAGGCCGCTTGCTGCGGATTCGGGAACACGAACATTGACCTGCATAACACCGCTGACCAGACCGGGTGCTGCGCCCGCGTAAAGTACCTCAGCAGGCATGCCGGCAATTTGCACCGAAACGTGATGGGCCTGAGCCGCACCCGTAGTTGCTATCCTTCCATCCTCCGCCAAGGGAACAGTCTGCCCGCCACCGGTTGCATATGCAATCACGACGGAGCCCTTAACGGCGGGGGTTGCGGAACCGTTGACTGCGTAGTCCTGATTGAGCACTGCGCCAAGGCCGCGGCCTGAAGAGTCGATCGTGAAGATCCCGGGCCGAGATGGCACGACATCAAGCGTAATTCGATTGGAAATGCGGCCGTTGTACTCGACCTGCAAATCTGTTGTAGCGCGGGAGCTTACGCCATACGGCACAATCGCACTCACTTGGCCGGCTGAGGTGTACACAATCGGCGCTGGCGTGCCATCGAACAGGACGCGAGTTCCAGACACTGATTTCGTAATGAACTGCGCATCTGGACTGAGTTGCAATCCTGCCAGTGCCTCCGGGCCGAGGGATGAGCCGAAGATTGTTATTATTTCGCCCGGAGCGATGGCTCCCGGCAGGAAAGTTGCGGCGTTTGTCACTCCCGCTGATGAGATCTGCGGTGTGGGAGGTACGAAGCACGGCGCGATTGCAGACCGGCTATTTCGGGGCGACGGCTGTGCCGTCGTGAAGTCGGCCTGATTATTGTTTGTGTCGACACAACCACCCGAGCGTCGCACCGCTGCGGTGGTGTTAGTGAGAGCAGGAGCCGGCTGGTTCTCCGAGGCATTTGCTTCTCCATAGCCGATGAAATCAACAGTTTGCGAACCTCCCGGAGATGTTCCGGTCAACACCGTCGAGTTGCTAACCAAGGCAATCTTGCCGGATGTCGCGCTCAGAGCAAGGCCGCCACTTGCGTCCGCAGATGGCAGCGCGGTAGATCCGCCATTACCTTGCGCCAGCTGAATTAAATAGTACTGGCCCGGTTGAATAGAACCAGCGAGCATTGCTCGATCCCAGCTGGATCCGGATGCCGATGCGTATTGCACGGTCCAGCCGTTGATGCTTACAGCGGCATTGCCGCGATTGAACAGCTCAACAAAATCGTTTCTGAGCGTCGCGCCTGTGTTTCCCGCCGCCTCCGTATACTTGGCTAATGACTATGCTGGACTGCGCTTGCGCTGTCATAGACAGCGTGGTCCAGATCAAGACACAACACGACTGCACGAGTGTCCTCGTAAAAGGCAAAGTTTCTCCCAATTTGACTGCGGCTATGTAAATGATCGCAATCGCGATCTTGCGTGCCTAGCCCCATATCCCGCCCCACCACGCCGATTAAGCCGAGCGCGCCGGCGCGGGAAAAGTGGAAAACGCTGGAATATTTCTACCTAGATCTCCCAATGCACGGATACAATTGCGATGGCGCGATCCTTGGTGTCTTGATGGCGTTTGTGCTTAGATACCACCTTGGTTGACCATTCACGTAAACGATGGGAGGACGTCCGGCAAGTTCGTTGAATGCGCTGAGTGCCGAAAACTCGCTTCCGTACTGGCTAAACGAATTGAATACGCTCGTCGCAGAGTATTCGCTGCCATGTGGTCCGAATGTATTACCGATGGATTCATGCTCGAAACTGTTCCAGGTAATCTTTCCGAGATACTTTCCATCTTGACCGAAGACCGACGCCCCTTCCACAGCCGCACAAGACAGCGGCCCGCCGGGCAGAGTTGTCGGTGGCACTGGTGTGGTTGAGGTACTTATGGCAATTGTGAACTCTGCATACCAACTGTTTAGGTTCTGCGGATCCTGCAAGAGTAGGCCTACGAAACTTTGACCCGCATCGAAAGTATCCATCGTTCCGTAGAATGATTCTCCCGCGGTCGATTTTCCCTGTACAACAAAGATCGATTCTGTGCGTTGAAAGGCGATTGTTCCTCGGTCTATATTCACGCCTTCACGAGTAATCGTGTATGCACTCGTCAAAACGTTGCCAGTCGCTGACAGCCCGCTGAACTCAAGCTGCAACTTCTCTGAAGAGTCGCGGGGTTGCAGCACGCCGGTGTATCGCGCCCCAAGAGTAAACGTACCGCTCACATTGATGGTTGTCTCGTTGCTCGTTGATGCGCCGATGCGAATGCGAGTAGATACGTCGCCGCCGAGCTGATCGGGCACAATAACATTAATTTGATAAAGGCCGACAGAGCCCGGCGTGAGTCCGGCATAGACGATGTTTGCCGGCTTTCCATTCATGACCACTTCTACTTTTTGAATGGCGCGCGGCAGTGGCGACACAGGAGCAGGTTGTCCGGCGAACGGAGTACCATCTACGTCACCCAACCCTGTGCAGTACAAAACTACGGTCTCGCCACTACGTGCGTATTTACCGCTCGCGCGCTTGATCAACGATGAATCTGAGTGCGTTGCGATCGCGTCACCCTTGCCGTCAGCCGTAATGGTAAAAATCCCAGGAGACGAGTCCGCAATGGGTATATATGTGGACGCCGTACCGCCATTGGCATCACGAATAGTCAGCCTCCCCGAACCATTGGGAACTCTAAAAGGAAGTTGAGCATTTATCTGGCCGGGCGACACGAAGCTGAGTGGAATCGGCTGTTCGTTTAGAAGGACGACCGTCCCAGCTAGTGTAGTCGGCAATGGCACGCTAGACGCCGTCCCTGTGGAAGTTGACAGACCACTGCCGAAGATTGTGATCAATGTTCCTGGTGCAATTGCGCCGCTTTTAAAGGTCGCAGCGTTCACAACGCCGCCCACGACCGGTGCCGCTTGCGCGTACCCACCGGCGATAAGCATTGAAATAAAAGAAAGGCGCTGCAACATTAGCGCTGATGTTCTGGCAAAAGTTGACGGAGGGTGATTCGAAATATTCATTTTGAGCAACACAGTACAATCGCGTGAAGAACGCTAGAACGATCCGTACTGTTCTGAAGACGTATAGAAACAAAAGGTCGCACGCACTATGACGAGGGTGACGAAATCTTCTTTTGCGGGGAATTGTCACTTACAGTTTGCGCTCGTTCACTGGATCTAACGAAGCTACGGGCTTTCTGATTGTTGTTCAACTGGCGCATTGGCAGCCGCGAGAAATACCGTTGCCGGTGACTGCTAGAACCGGACTATCCCTTTAGCCTCAACGCCTTTCGCGTCTTTCGTGGGTTCGACACTGCGTCACTTCAGTTGGGCCAGATGCACGCCGTCGGAACCGTTCATCCACGGTTTGCGCAGCGCCTTATCAATTGGTCATCGAACCTCCACACTGCAAACCTGAGGCAATTCGATGCGGAATGACGACGAAGAGATCGAATGGACGGAGTTTTCCGACGACCAGGCTCGCATACTGACGTCAATCTCGCAGGAGTGCATGCACGAGGAGTGCGACAGGTGTCTCGGCACGTTCGATCACCCTGATGCTTCAGGCGAAACGGTTTTTTGTGTTCATGCGTGCCATCGTGTGGACTACCGGCTTAAGCTATTGCCTAGGTAATATAACGAGCGCATCCTCACGGCAGTGCTGACGGAGGTAAGCGCTGATGGAGGAGAATCCTGGGATACGTTGTACGCGCCGCAACGAGAGCAGGTTGCGCTAGTGATCTCGCGTACCGCAATCTGAGATTACGTTGTCCACGCCTCAGCCTTCGGAACTGCGCAAAAAATCGTGCCGCATTCGTTGCATGTGAGATGTGCCACGTCGCCATAGATCTCGGGCAGGATTAGCCCGCAGCAGTCTAGGTTGCCGGCCTCTGCGTGTCCGACGATTACGCTCGGCTTCTCTCGCGATGACATCTTGTGATGCTGCCATCCTTCATACCATCCTTGCTCTCTCTGTGCCGCCCGCCAACGCACGTCCGGAATTAGCTTTTGGCATCGTGGCCTAGACCGCTCGAGGAAGGCAGCAAGCGGAACTTGATGAGCTTACCGGATTCGGGAAGTCGCACTTGAGAATAAAGTCGTCCGTTCCGCGGTTCGGGCTCCGGGTGTTGGCGACGAAAGGGCATAGACAAAGGCTATCGTGTGCGAGCGGTGGAGGCTGCGCATACCGGTAGGCTACAACTCGCGGCGTATTGATTCTGGAAGAATGGACGAATGCCAGGCCGTGATGAATTTCCCGGAGATAGCCTAGACCATATCGAACGCAAACTCACCCTCGAAGTGGGGGCTATCGAAATCATCAATGCAGATAAATCTTTATCTCCGCAGCAGCGGGAAAGGCTGATTCGCGAGATTCTGGATCTAAATCGATCTTGGGTTGTGGGACGAGGAGGACTGGAACGACGATGCTCTAGGCGTTTTGGTTCGCCGGCCTGCTCCAAAAGGGCCGAAGGGGAAATCCGGTGCCGCTGCCGTACACCCCGAACCGGAATCACCTGTTGAATTCGATAATCTTTATCCAAAGTCGCCACCGCCGCGGTCTGATAAGGGCTCTGGCAACTCTGTTGGATGTAACGATTAAGCACTGCTTGCTTATTCCTGCAAAAACCGTGAAGTGGAAAGAGTGATGCCCGAGCCCTCCGCCGAAGACCAGATCGCAGTCCTCGCCGGCATTCAACGCATCCTGTCGGAAGGCCAGTTCACAGCCACGTACAAGTTCGCACTCCTGATGGCGATCGCTGATTTGGCAGTGGAGGTTGGAGACGATTCCGGAGCCGCGCTGACAGTCTCAACCAAAGCCATCGCCGAGAAATTCATCGAGTACTACTGGCGGCATGTGGTTCCTTACATTCCGGGCCCTTTTGCAGAGGGAGCGCGAATGACCGGCCCGAAGATGCGGTCCCGCGCTAACATGGCGCTAACATGCCAGAGAAACACGGGCAGATAGTCCGTGATAGGCGCGATAGGCGGCCGTGCAGAATCAATACCTTGAGATAAGCCGACATAGCCAAGGATACGATGGTTCGGGTTCAACTCCCGGTGGCCCGGCCAGTAGAAATACGACGAGGAACAGATATATAGCAAGGTGTGTACTTCCGTCGCAACGGTGTTTGCGTCGGCCACGCTATCCGCGACTGTTACGCAGGGCGCAGGCGTTTGACTTTGGGGACTACTTTGGGGACACTGGGCCGCAATCCGTATCAGTCTGTAGTAACCATTTTGGCGTTCCTTGCCCGTTAACCGCCACAAATTGTTGTAAACGTAGCATTTAAAGTAGTACATAGCAAAGGGTAGCAATGCTTTAATAGGCCACTCTCACGGCTGTTAACCGAAGGGTTGTAGGTTCGAATCCTACCTGAGGAGCCAAACTCTTTCACTGCGAGCGTCCCTGCCGACGGTTAACGGGAAATACCAAAATGTTCGCGAAACGGCCAGTATTCGCGCAGGCGCTTTCTCTCCGGCATTCCTATTTCGGCTGTTCGCCCGCCAACGTGGACGCATTCCAGGTCTTCTCAGGACACGTTCTCACCGTCTCACCCGCGGCGTGCTCTTTTGGTTAACAAACTAAACTAAAACCGTCGGTTCCTGGACGGGCACGGGCTCTACGCCGAAGATGGCAATGCCCCGAACCCTCGCTGAATTGTAAGCGGCGGGTGACTATGTTGAAATGAGCGATCTCGCCCAGCGCATGGTCACCAAACAAACCGACTTGTACGTGTGTAACCAGATCGATTGGCCGAACGGCGTTTCGATATGCTCGCGTCGTAAGGCATCAGCGGTGGGCACTATTCGGATGCAGCACGTGACTCTTCATTCCCAAGCCGATCTATTGTTTTCTCCGCGGGAATTGTAAACCAGAAGCTGGCACCATGACCCGGCTTTGAATCAGCTCCGATTCGTCCGCCGAACCGTTCGACAATCCGCTTGCATGCTGCAAGGCCTATTCCTGACCCCGGATATTCCTTTCCGTGAAGCCGCTTGAAGGGCTGAAAGATACGCTCTACGTATTGAGGGTCAAAGCCTATCCCGTTGTCCTGCACCCGAATGACCCACTCGTTCTCCTGCAGTTCGGCAGAGACGTGAATGCGAGGCAACTCATCTTGTTTGCGAAACTTTAAGGCATTCCCGATTAGGTTTTGAAACAGACGGACTGTCTGGCCACGATCAACTCGCACGACCGGAAGTGGATCATGGGTAATTACGGCACCATTATCCTGAATGCTGCTCTGTAAGAGAGTTACCGCTGTCTCAAGATCTTCATCAAGGTGAACTGACGTGACAGCGTTCTCCTCATTCGATAGCTGCGAGTAGACAAGCAGGTCCTGAATCATTGCGTTCATGCGCTGGCCTGCATTCAATACAGTGCCGAGAAGCTGTCTTGCGTCTTCGTCAAGCGCTGAACCATGGCGGCGCTCAAGCAACTGGGTGAAACTAATGGCGGTCCGAAGTGGTTCTTGAAGGTCGTGACTGGCTACAAACGCGAACTGCTGAAGATCTGCATTTGATTTTGTAAGCGCATCCTCAAGGTGCTTCCGAGCGGTATCGTCCAAGCAGATTTTGGAATAACCAATCAGCTCACCTTCTTGGTCACGGAGCGCCTTAAGTACGCCTGTCATGTAAGCACGGCTGCCATCCTTGCGCTGATGCCAGCGTATATCGACCGACCTGCCATTTTCAGCGGCAATCGTCATCTCGGTTTCATGGATGCGGGCCGCCCGGTCTTCTTCCGTAAAGATAATCCCTATGTTCTGCCCAAGGAATTCTTCCTCTTTATACCCAAAGGCCACTTCGACACCCTTGTTCCAGGTGATTATCCGGCCCTCAAGATCGGAAAGGAACAACGCATAGTCCTCAAGCTCCTGCACCTGCAACCGGTACAGACGTGCCAGATACTGTTCCTCAGAATGTGCCGCTTCCTTATCTAACAGTTGTTTGCCCATAACGCCTTTGCCGATAGACGCGCAAACTCCACACCCTGAAGATGGCACAGATTGGCCGGTTAAGTCCGATTCCCGAATGTCTGCCGCCGGGTTTCATCATTTGACAATGCATTCCAGGGCTTCTCAAGGCACGTTCTCACCGTCTCACTCGAGGTGTGCTCCATGCGGAGGCAAGAGGTTGACCCACAGAATAACATGACTGCCTATGTGTATTTACACAATCACAACGCGCCAGCCGAGAACATCGACCGACCTATCGAAGCAACACTTTTGCTTTCCAGAAGTACATGGGGCCCACGAAGCTTGGAGAATTTCCCGGTCGATTGATCGCGATCGCCGATGTGTATGGGGATTGGCGAGAAGAGTTGATATTGGCGGATAGTGGGGCGCTTCGCATCGTTACGACCACGGTCCCGGCAACCAGCCGGCACGTCAATCTGATGCAGGATCCCCTTTACCGCAACGATGTCGCTCTCGTGTCGATGGGCTATTTTTATCCGCCGAATACCAGCTACAATCTATTCGTTCAGGCCTTTCACTAGAGTCCGAATTCACTGATCACCGACTCCCCGTCTGTGATAACCGACGCCCGGACTCTCGCTCTGCCGAGAAATCGGCCAGAATACTAGAGAGTTCAGCTCCGACGTCGGTCCCAAATTCTCCCGCATCGGCAGCGAGGTCGTCCGCCACCAACTCGTCCACGAGCCGGAGTTTGTCGTACAACGTTGATGCAGATTCTCGCCAGCCGCGAACTGTGTAAGGCTGATTTACCGACGGTTTGTATGGCAGATTCAAAGAACCGATCTCACGTTGGATGCCCGTCGTGTGATCCATCACCATGACCTGAAATAGTTTCCAGGCCTCAGGAGGAAATGCCGCGACACGCTCCGAAGAGAACAATTCGCCGAAATGACGAAGGCCCCCGTGCCGCTTTCGAGAAGTAGGTTCGGAGGCAGGAGTCGCGCTGAACGATGATGGAAAGGCGCTTTCCTCAATGGGAGTTGACTTAGGCGACCTTGACAATTACGGCAAAGAAGATATCTTCGTAACAGCCCTGGCGAATGAAACGTTCCCGTTTTTTCGAAATGTAAACGGCCGGCTGTTCCCGGATCGCACTTATCCGAGCGGCATCGGAACGCTGCACACGTCATTCAGCGGATGGGGCGCTGGTATAGTCGACCTCGATAATGGCGGACGGAAAGACATCTTCACCGCCAACGGCGATGTTCACGAAAATACCGAGCAATACTCGAGTGGAAAATCCAGGCAACGGGACCTCATGCTCTGGAACAGGGCGGGCAAGTGGTCTGCGAGCGAAATCTCCAATCCCGGGTTTGCTGACTTCGACCGCGACGGCCGCGTCGATGTCGTTGTCACTCGCCTGAATGACACCCCGCTGCTTTTACGGAACGTGTCGTCCGCCGCGAATAATTGGTTGGATGTGCAGCTTGTCGGCGCTCAATCGAACAGACAGAGTCTCGGCGCCCGCATAACCCTTATCGCCGGCAAAGCGCGGCAGGTGAACCATGCAAATCGAAAGGATTCAATCACGAAGATGCTGACGCTACACGAAGGTCGTGACGAGAAGCGCTAACTTATTTAGGGAGCACAGGCAGCACAATCTTCGAGGCGAGGCCTCTCCGATGATGTACCTTCTGGTGTGCCCGAATCGAACGGGCAGAAAAAGGCCCTTCAGCGGTATGCAAGTTCCGGTCATACATCGGAAACGAACTCCCCGCGATAACGATCCGAAGGCAATATCCGGCAGGCAACGATGCAGCGCCGCTTCCCAAATCGACCGATAAGGCATACTTCTTTCCCGGCGTAATTGGGGAGGATCGGGCGGCGGAGTCGCGGAACGCTGCGCGTGTAATGCCGTGGCCGATCGGAAGAGCGATTCCCTTGGGCGGAACAGCGAACAACCTCACGACCCAATCAGCGTCGGGCGTATCGGTTTCCACCCACAGATCGGCTTTCAATGGGCCAGCGAAGACGACCGGCTTATCGAGTACGGGTGTCGTCCACGTCAACACATCTTTCCGCGACGAAATCTCCGTGTAGTCCATCGGACTCCACAGCGCCGCGCGCGAAACACCCGACTTAATCGATGGGACCGCGGGAACCGGCTTGTCCGGGTCCGACTCGAATTCGCTAAAGCGTTCGTCTGCCTCGGGCTGAGCAAACCCGGCGACGCCTCCGGCCCGCAAGTACAGCGAAGTTTCCTTGGCTTCCTCGGGAGGCCAAGCTTGAGACTCTCGCCACGTGTTGGCGCCAAGCACAAAATAGCGAACGACTGGTTCTGGGCGCTCAGGTGCTTGCCCTTTCAGCTGACGATCAAACCAGCGCAAATTCGTTGCCTGCAAGTCGATGCGCGCGTCGGGTCCGAAGTCGACATCTTGTGTCTTCGATTGATTCGTGCCCCCGTGCATCCAAGGACCCATGATCAACTGTGCTTGAGCTTTCGAGTTTCGGTTGCGAAGCCGGAAAAAATCTTGTACCGCTTCATGATGATAAAAATCGTAATAGCCGGTCACAATTTGGACCGGCAAATCGCTTGATTGGATTTCCTGTTCGCCGCTCGTCTGCCGCCAAAAACCATCGAATGCGGGATGCGCAAGTAGCGATGACATCCACGGCAGACTCCAGCCATACGCCTCTTCGAGTCGGGCTAGCGGCAAATGCATTACGGGCAGATGGTTATGAATAAAATTGATTTCAGCCGGGAGCTTGCGAGGAGGAGGTGGAGGATGAGTCCGCGTTCCCGCTGAACCAATCAATGCCAAGCGTAAAGCGCCGTCGCGATACGCCACACGATACAAACTGCTCGGCGCGAAGGCAGGAGCTATGGTCACCAGACCAGGAGCTTTCTCCGCCATTGCAAGCCACTGCACCACACCGAGATGAGAACCTCCAAACATTCCGAGACGCCCGTTTGACCAAGGTTGCCGATTGATCCACTCAATGGTGTCGAAACCGTCTTGCCGGTCGTCGTTATAAGGAGTGTAGTCGCCGCCCGACGCATACCGCCCCCGACAGTCCTGTATGACAACGGCATATCCGTGGCGCGCATACTCGATTGCAGATTTAGCGCCGCCTTTCTTGTCATAAGGAGTGCGCGATAAGAGGACAGGCTTGGGATGTGCGGGATCTGCGCCGTAGACGTCAGCAGCCAACAACACTCCGTCCCGCATCGGAATCTTGACCGACCACGATTCTGCGAACAGATTAGCGGCGAGAACAGCGAGCAGGACTGCCTTCATGAAAGCAGAGCTGGAACGACCTCGGCGTGCGTGACTGGCGGATCCGTCAAGCTCTCGTCGCGGCCGTGGTGCCTGTATGTGACACGTTTGTGATCGAGTCCCAAGACATGGAAGAGAGTGGCATGGAGTTCCGGCACGCTGACCCGATTTTCAACAGCGCGATAACCGATCTCGTCTGTGGCGCCGTGCATATAGCCTTTCTTGAAACCACCTCCTGCCATCCAGAGCGAAAAGCCGAAGCGGTTGTGATCTCGCCCTGTACCTTTCTGCGAGATCGGCAGCCGGCCAAACTCGCCGGCCCACATGACCGCAGTCTCGTCCAGTAGCCCACGCTGTTTAAGATCCTTGATCAACGCCGCGCCGCCCAGGTCGGTGTAGGAGCAGATCTTTGGAAGTTCATCCGTCAGATTGCTGTGATTGTCCCAGGGCTGAATCGATGGCCGAACGGGTGGAAAGACCTGCACGAAGCGCACGCCAGCCTCGACGAGTCGGCGGGCCATCAGGCAGCGGATCCCATAATTGGCGGTAACTGGATTGTCGAGGCCGTATAGCTTCTTCGTCTCCTCGCTCTCCTTCTTCAGATCGAGCACATCCCCGGCCGCAAGCTGCATGCGCGCAGCCAATTCGTAATTACGAATTCGGGCATCGAGCGAGGTGTCCTCCGGATATCGCGATCGATGCCGTTGGTTCAAAGCCGCTAGCGCGTCCAGCTGATCATCCTGCGAGCCTTTCGGCGCCGGTACTGCAGGTTTGAGATTCAGAACAGGTGTGCCCTTCGTACTGAATTCAGTACCGCGATAAAGAGCCGGAAGCCAGCCGTTATCCCATACGAGGGCGCCATTGGTGTTGTAGCCTTCGGCATCTCGCAGCACAACGTACGCGGGAAGATTCTGGTTCTCTGTGCCCAGAGCATAGCTAATCCAGGACCCTGTCGTAGGACGACCCGGGAAGATTTTGCCGGTCTGCAGCATGATCAATGCTTCGGAGTGATTGTTGTGCTCGGTGTACATCGACCGGATGAGCGTGATGTCATCGACGATCGTCGCGGTGTGCGGCAGGAGTTCCGATATGTCCATTCCACACTGGCCGCGCTTCTCGAACTTGTAAGGACTTCCCATCAGCACGTTATCGGCGCTGCCTTCTTGCAAGGTCTCGAGCTTCTCAGAATGCTTCTTGCCATTCAGCTTTGACAGCAGCGGCTTCGGATCCACCAAGTCCATCTGACTCGGACCGCCGTTCTGCATGAGCTGGATTACGGCCTTCGCTTTAGGAATCGCGTGCGGAGCTTTAGGGGTGAGATCGAAGCTGACAGGCCGTTCTGATCCAGCGAGAGCTCTCTCCTGGTTTAACATCCAGGCAAGCGCCAGACTGCCGAAGCCTGAGCCCGACATCTCCAACATTTCCCGTCGCGATAGTAAGTCCTTGCGCCTCGACATAGCCTTCCCCAGATACAACCTACTCCACGTACAAAAACTCGTTTGCGTTCAGAAGCACATGGCATACACTCGCTAGCGCTTCCCGGAACGCATCGGCCTCCGACTTCTTCGCCTCCCGAAAACGTTCCCGTTCGCGTCCGAGCAATCCCAAGAGAGTGGCTGCCTCCTTTTCATCGGGTAAGCGGCCAAGCGCAAGGCGGAAAGCGGACTTGATAAGGGCATCATCAGTTGATTGTCCGTTCGCCATCGAGAGTAGAACGCGATCGGCAAAGTACCCGGATTGCGTATGCACTTCCTTATCGTTCATCATCATCAGCGACTGAAGCACTACGGCCGATGCGCCCCGCTCTTTTGCGTTTGTGCTCATAACGGGATGATCGAATACCCCTAGCATGCTGAGGTTATAGCGCCGGCGCGCGACCAAATACATGCTTCTGCGATACCGTTCGGACGGATCGGTGATTTCTTTTTCATCGATAATCACCATTCCATCGGCTTGCGTGATCGTGGGAACTGCTGGACCGCCGATCGCCGGATTCAACTTGCCGGACACACTGAGCATGCAGTCGCGAATAACCTCCGATTCCAGGCGGCGCAATCGCATTCTCCATAGGAGGGAGTTATCGGGATCAGCCGCTTGCGGATCAGCCAACCGCGCGTTCTTTGGGAAATCTTCAGCCAGCGAGCTTTGCTGATAGGAGCGCGAAAGCATCATGGTCCGAATCAGTTTCTTTGTGCTCCACCCGTTTCGGATGAACTCGCCACTGAGATAATCGAGCAATTCCGGATGGGTTGGAAGTGATCCCATCTTGCCGAAATTATCGGCCGTCGCAACAATACCTGCCCCGAACAGGTGCCCCCAGATGCGATTCACGTAAACACGCGCCACCAGCGACGCGGCAGGTGTGCCTTCCCGGGTCAACCAATCCGCAAGCGCCAGCCGACGACCGCTTGAGCTGGGAGTTGGCTTTTCCAGAACTTCACCCGCCGTGCTTAAGACTTCGAGCCCCCCCGGAGCAACGGTAGCGCCTTTTGATTCGTGATCGCCGCGGCGATGAACAAACGTCTCAGGCGGCGGACCACAATCGTAGAGCGCTTCGATCTTTGCGTAGCTTTTTCGCTGCTTCTCAAGTTGGGCCAGTTCCGATTCGAGCGCTTGAACCGTCGTCTTCTCTTCCGGACTCATGCGCGTGAGAAGCGACGCCGGAGACAGATCCACACCAAGTTCAGTGACGAGCTTCGCCTGACGGGCATTCCGCTTCTCTTCAGGCAGGAGAGTTCCCTTTCTCGCCGGCTCGCGGTCTTTCGGAGCCAGTTTGGCGATCGCTGGCTCGATCATCGGAGAGATCGTCTTCTCGTACAGCTTGCCCAATTCGGCTTTCTTCGGAGCGATCGACTTATCGAGCTCAGCATTGTACTTATCGATCGCTTACGTTCGGCCGGCGGCACATCGGCAAGCGTTCTTTTCAGGACAGGCGTCCAGTCTACGGGATTGTAGGCCGGCGTTAGCGTGGCCATCAGACTGTAATAATCCCTCTGCGGGATCGGATCGAACTTGTGGTTATGGCAGCGAGCGCAGCCGACCGTAACACCCAAGGTGCTGCTCGTCAAAATGTCCAGAGTCTGATGGATTACCTCGTAGCGCAGAAGGGGCGTATCGCGCTCCGAGTTGTCCGTTGGATCCTCGGCCGTGCGTAAAAAGCCGGTGGCGATCAGCTTTTCAATCTGGTCGGGTGTGTATTCCTTTGCGTTACGCCAATCGAACATCTCGTCGCCCGCGATCTGCTCGCTGAGGAACGATTTGAAGGATTTGTCGCTGTTGTAGGCCCGAACAACATAATCGCGATACTTCCAGCGGCCTTCCCCGACTTTGTAGCCGTTGGACTGAACGTCCCGACCTACCGTGTCCACGTAGCCGGCGAGGTCGAGCCAGTGGCGGCCCCATCGCTCACCGAAGCTTGGCGATGCCAGGAGCCGGTCAACCAACCGTTCGAATGCGTTGACGGATTTGTCGGCGGTAAAGGCGTCGATTTCGGCCGGAGTCGGTGGTAGCCCGATCAGATCCAGATAGGCCCGACGCGCCAAAGTGGTTCGGCTGGCCTGCTTCGCGTAGCTGAGCTTTTTAGCCTCGAGCTTCGCCAGGAGAAAAGAGTCGATAGGCGTTTTGACCAGCGTTGACTGTTGAACTTTCGGTATCGGTGTCTTCTTGAGAGTCTGGAATGACCAGAATTGCCGATCCTTTTCGGTGATCGTAGAAACGTAGGCGGCTGCGGCCGCCGAGTCCGAAGCAGGAGCAGCAGCGCCTGTGTCGATCCACCGCGCGATGACTGCAATCTCGTCAGAACTGAGCGGATTCTTGCCGCCGGGAGGCATTGAGCCTTCCTGCACACGCTTTAAGAGGAGGCTATCCTTAGATTTACCTCGCTCCACCACTGGTCCGTTTGCGCTGCCGCGAAGAACCAGCGAAACTTCATGAAGATCGAGCCCGGCCATTCGGGTCTTTGGACCATGGCAACCAATACAGCTCTTCTGCAGGATCGGAAGGACGTCCGCGGCAAACTGCGGCGTCGAACTGCCCGGCGCAGCTTGCGTCAAGAGTGCCATTGACAAAACGAACCCAAATCCGGCCTTCAGAGACATTTCCTTATTCGACTATAGTTCGTTCAGGCCGTTCTTAGTACAAACAAACGTCTTACATCTGCCCTACTGGACAAAAAACGAACGAAAACCGACCATCCACCATTATGGATAGTGGTGCCGAACGTTTGCCATTCGATCTTGCCGGACACCCGTGCTGGCGCTAGTCTTGGTGCAGTGCCTGCGCTTCAGATCTTTGTAGTCGTACTTTTAGGTCTAACAACGGGCTTGGCAAGCGGCATTTTGGGAATCGGAGGCGGCGTAATCCTTGTACCCGCCCTTGTGTATGTCTTGGGGTATAGCCAGCACGCCGCCCAAGGCACGACGTTAGCTCTCCTGTGCCTACCCGTCGGCATTGCCGCTGCGGTGACGTACCATCGCGAGGGCTTGGTGAACTGGAACGTCGCGCTGTTGTTGTTCTGCGGGTTCGTCCTGGGTGGTCTGATCGGTTCGCGCTGTGCGCTTGCTTTGCCCGAGCTCTGGCTCAAGCGCGCGTTCGGTATCTGCCTGCTCAGCTTAGGGGCGCGCATGGTGCTGTCCCGCTGAACCTTCCCGCTGAACCATGCAAATCGAACAGGCAGACGTTTATGTTGTTAAGGTCGACCAGCACTATCGCGTCGGCGGTCATGATTCGGCGCCGAACCGGCTGCCGGGCACCGATTATTATTTCGAACCGCAATGGCGTCAGGCTTATAGCCGGCTGACGGAAACGTGCCTGGTCAAGCTAACTACTTCTACTGGCCTCAGTGGATGGGGCGAAGCACAAGCGCCTTTATCGCCAGAAACTCCGGCGTCGATTCTTGTCCGGCTGATCGGGCCCGCAGTCATTGGCCAGCCCGCGCTGTCCTCTGAGTGGATCTACGAACGGCTGTATCACATGATGTTAGTCCGAGGCCAGAATGCAGGATTTCTGCTTGATGCCATCGGAGCCGTTGACACCGCGCTGTGGGACATTCGAGGGCATGCGTGGAACGCTCCGATCTGTGAACTGCTCGGAGGGCGTTTTCATACCCGACTCCCAGCTTATTTGTCGGGACTACGCAAGCCCACTCCGAACGAGCGGATCGAAGCGGCGAAGCAAGCTTGTTTGGCCGGAATGCGGGGCGTGAAAGTTTTCTCCGGCCAACCCACGGCTGACTCCCTGGAAGAATTGAGAGCCGTACGGGATGCCATTGGCCCGGAAGCGCTACTCGCCGTGGATTGTATCCACTCATCAGACTGGGATGGCGCCATGAAGATTGGCTCCTTGCTGGATGAACTGAACGGCGCATTCTTCGAAGCTCCCTTAGGGAGCGAAGACGTGGAAGGGCATCGCAATCTCGGCTCTCGAATCCGGACACGGATCGCGGGCGGAGAATATCTGCGATCGGTTCAACAGTTCCTTCCGTGGTTGCAATCGGGCGCTATTCGAATTGCGCAACCCGATGTGGTCCGTTCGGGGGTTACCGCGGTTCGGCGCATTGCGAATATCGCTCATGCGATGCATATTCCCGTTGCATTGCATGTCGGAGTCTGTTCCGGAATTGGCATGGCTGCGACTTGGCAGGTTGCCGCATCTCTGCCCAACTTTATGATCCAGGAACACCAGTTCGACCTGTTCGAAACCGCCAACCGTTTCCTCGAAACTAAGCTGGAAACAGATGGTGGACAACTTGTCGTCCCGGAGGGCCCCGGTCTCGGTATTCGTGTGCGCGAAGACGAAGTCCTACGGCACGCCGTCGAGCATTGGACTGTCACGGCGGATGGACCCAAACTGAATAGCAGGAGTTCTTGATTGAGACCACCTTCCGCAGGCTCCGAACTGGGGCAATTCCGATTACTGGGCGATCGGCGTCTAGTTGCGGGCCAGCAAGCAGATCTGCGTTTGGAATTCACGATTGGTTCCTCCGGACTTCCATCGGGTTCGCAATTCCGTGTTGGACTTCCCAACACCGGATGGGATCGGCCCGTTGTTCCTCAACAACGTTATTGGGATGAGCTGATTTCGGGAAGCGCCCGTCGTCTGGCTCCGTTTCATCCCGTCAATACGACGGCTAGCATCAGCTCCGGCGCCAAATTCTCACTTGAAGTGATGGAGCGGATGCTGGTTCCTGACGAAGATCCGGCCGCCGCCTACTGGCGGTGGTGGATCACGCTGACGCTCGAAGATCAGGCGCTCTCCCCGGGAGACCGCATCGAGATTTTCTATGGAGATCGAAGCTTCGGAATCGATACGCGCATCCAGACATTCACCGAGCAGGCGATCAATATCACGGCATTCGTGCAACCTGCCGGTCTGGGTGACTTCCTCGAGATCGACGGAAGTCCCTATTTTCTCGATGTGGTGGCTGGTCCTGCCGTGCGCGCCAACGTTGTCGTCCCTTCCGTTGCCAACGGTTCTCCTGCTCATGTTCGGATCGCGATAACCGACGAGTGCCAATGCATCCCGAATTCAGACAAAGACGTGCACTTGCGGCTGGGCGATCAAGATGTGACCTGTCGCTCGGGGATCCCATAGCGAAGTTTTAGCGGCCAATGCGTACGTCCTGACCGACTCGAACGGAGTCACCTGGGGCCGCTCAAATCCGTCAGTGCCGGCCTCAGACGACGGTCTGAATTTGTATTGGGGCGACCTCCACGCCCAAAGCGAGCATCATGTGATGCACTCGCAGAAAATGGATTTTCGTCAGACCGGGTGGTCGAAAGGAATTTCCTGCGGTACGCTCGACGAGTGCTATCGGTATGCCCGCGAAGTCAGCCTGTTGGACTTCGTTGCGATCACCGACCAGGGCGCGTGTCTAACAGACTCATGGGAATACTGCCAGGAGAAGGTCCGCGAATACCACCAACCCGGACGCTTTGTCACGCTGAAGGGCTACGAGGCGGGATCGCCTCTGGGTCATCGCAACGTTATCTATTCGAGCGACGACATCGACAAGCCGCTAGACGCCAAGCGCTTCAATACTTTTCATCCTGATGTAGTTTTCGCGCATTATCGCGGTCGCAAAGACGTCATGATCATCCCGCATCACGTTAAGACCTGGACCGACTGGCAGTATCACGACCCCGAACTCGAGCCGGTGATGGAGATCTATTCCTGCTGGGGACAGAGCGAATCGCCAGGGCTCGATTTGTGGAACAAGGGGCAGACGCCGGGAGCAGGCGCATGGGAAGCCTTTCGCCGGGGGTATCGTATGGGCATGATTGCGTCCTCCGATAATCACGTCGGGATGCCGGGCCGAAGTTATCCGGGTGACCGTCAGATTCACACTCCGTTTCCTGGTGGCTTATGCGCAATCTGGGCCGAGGATCTTAGCAGGGAATCACTATTCAGTTCCCTCAGACAACGGCGCTGCTACGGGACGACGGGAGCACGAATCATTGTCCGTTTCTCGGTGGGCGGCGCGCCGATGGGATCGGTCGTGCCTCGAGCTGGGAAAACCCAACCGATGCGAGTCGAAGTACACGGCACAGCTCCAATCGAGCGAGTCGAGGTCGTGCGAAACTCCGAGGTCTGGCGGGTGTTCCGAGGATCGGGCGATACAAGTCTGAAGCAAGAAGTCGAATGTGAGGCAGCGGACCCGGCATTCTATTACCTGCGTGTCAGGCAAGTGGATGGGCAAAGAGCATGGACGAGTCCTGTCTGGACGGACTAGAAGCTGAAACTCGGGCGGAAGCGGGGCGGACCCGCTCGGTACCCGTGTTGGAACGCGCCTTTGCGGCGCTCGAACTTCTGGCGGTTTCTTCGAACGGTCTCACGCTGCCGGATGTAGCGCGAAAACTGCAGATACCCAAGAGTTCCGCCCACTGCATCCTGCTCACTCTGCTGCGTCAAGGGTACCTCAGTCGCAGTGACCGCACCCGGCGTTACGTGCTTGGGCAGAAGCTCTTTTCCTTGGCAAGCCACGCTCTTGCGGGGCAAGATGTCCGCGAGGCGGCGATGCCCCACCTTCGCCAACTGATGATGGCTACTAAGCTCACGGTGCACCTGGGAGTGTTGGAGGGAGGGGAAGTGATTCTCATCGCCAAGGTTGATCCGCCCGGCGTGACGGGCCTCGCGACCTGGCTCGGAAGGCGGATGGACGTTCACTGCACGGGCATGGGAAAAGCGTTAATCGCGAATCTGCCAGCCGAGGACCTGGAGCAATTTCTTCGAAGCCGTACGTTTCCGCGTCACAACGAGAACACGATTGTCTCGGCAAAGCGCCTGAAACAGGAACTGGACACCGTTCGGACCAATGGTTTTGCGACCGATGACGAGGAGGACGAGGTCGGATACCGATGCATCGGGGTTCCTGTGTTGGATCGCGGCCGCATTGTTGCCGCCGTCAGCGTCGCCGGATCGGTTGCCCAGGTCACCAATGAGAACAAAGGCGAATTGGTTCGCCATCTCACCCGGGCAGCAGAAGCGATCGCTAACGCTCTACACGCTAGTCATTCCCCGGTAGAACGATGAGCAGAAAGCTTAGCTGTCCGTATACCTGGATGCTTCGCCGCATTCCTCGGCTGAAGAACGATTTGACCCAGGCTGATCCTGTCTATAATCGAGGACACGAGCGACCCCGTCGCGCTTTTCTAATGAAATACTCTCAATCTGCCGCAATCCTCGAGAAGAATCGAAGGTTCATTCCGGGTGGCGTTGTCTCCACGAACCGGGCAGCGAATCCGGAAATAGTTTTCGTCAAAGGCCAAGGCGCCTATATTTGGAGCGCCGAAGGCGCCCGCTACATCGACTATCACGCCGCGTTCGCGCCGCATATTTTGGGTCACAACGATCCGGCCGTGAATGAAGCAGTATGCCGGGTGATTCAGGAGGGGGCCAGCCTTTACGGATCGGGAACCACGGTTCTCGAAGGCAGGCTTGCTGACCTGATCTGCTCTCATATTCCTTTTGTCGATTCTGTTCAGTTTTTGAACACGGGTAGTGAAGCCACCTACCAGGCTCTCCGACTCGCCAGAGCAGCGACCGGCCGGGATCACCTCATCGTGATGCAAGGCGGTTATAACGGCTGGCACAACGATGTCGCCTGTAATCTGATGACGCCGCTCGAACAGTTGGGTCCGCGTCAAAACGGAGCTGAGCTTCCTTTCTGCCCCATCAGCGCGGGAATTCCAAAGGGTCATAGCGAACTGATTCATCCGGTCAGCTTCAACGACCTGGAATCGGTCCGCGCCATCTGTGAGAAGTATTCGGTCGCCGGACTGATTACCGAACCAGTCCTCCAAAACATTGGTGTCGTACCTCCGCTTCCGGGATACCTGGAAGGTCTGCGCGCGCTCGCCGATGAATTCGGGTTTGTGCTGATTTTCGACGAGGTAAAGACGGGATTTCGGCATGGCTTCGGCGGGTACTCGGCGATCGCGAACGTAACTCCCGACGTCGTGGTTTATGGAAAGGCCCTCGCGAACGGATATCCGATCGCGGCGATCGGTGGTCGCGCGGACTTGATGGATCTGTTCGTCCATCCGAACGCATCGGAACGCGTTCTCCTGGCCGGCACGTACAATGCTCATCCGGTACCAACCGCAGCGGCAATCGCTACTTTGGAGCGGCTGCTCGAGAACGACGGCGAACTCTACCGCCAGATCGATGAGTTGGGGGCCTACCTTGAAGATTGCCTGGTACAGGAACTCGACGAAAGCACGCCCTGGAGGATTTCAAGAATCGGATCAGCTTTCTGCCTCTACTTCATGGACCATATTCCGCAGGATTGGCACGATGTCGCCGCGAATCATGATTTCGAATTGGATACGGCGTTGCGTCGTCGTTTAATCGAGGATGGTATCTATGTCTTCCCGCTCGGCGCCAAGCAATGGTCTCTGTCGGCGGCCCACACCAGGGAAGATATAGATCAGACGGTGAGCGCCCTCGTTAGGCACGCGAAGGATCTGATAGAACAACGTTTAGCAGCTAGGGTATGATCCCCTGAGTAATTCTCTCTATACGAAGCCGGCGGATGCCGCTACGGGCAATGTAAGCGGCGTCGGGTCGCGACAATACAATCGCTACTACCTGCTAACACTGCTCAGCATAGGCATGGTCATCGCCTATCTGGACAGAATCAATCTATCGGTCGTCCTTTCCCTTCCCGAGTTCGTCAGTGCATTCCGGCTTAGCGATACGGACCGGGGTATGCTCAACTCGGCATTCTTTTGGTCCTACGCGATCATGCAGATACCTGCGGGCTATCTGGTAGATCGCTTCGGATCGAAATACACCTTCGCAACCGGCTTCGTGCTCTGGAGTTTCGTTTCGGCGCTGACGACCGCAGTGACCTCCATGTCGCAACTCTTCACGTTGCGACTAATACTCGGCGTCTGTGAATCCGTGGTAACTCCGGCCAGTATGCGCTGGATCCGGTATAACTTTGCGGAAAAAGAGCGTGGCGCCGCGCTCGGCATTTACACAACCGGCTCCAAGATCGGCTCAGCCATCGCTGTGCCTGTTACCGCGGCGTTGATTCAATACTTTGGGTGGCGTGGCATGTTTCTCGTCATGGGACTCGGATGCGCCGTTTGGTTGATACCTTGGCTGCTGGCCGCTCCGAACGATCTGCGCCGTCCAGTAGTACAAACCCAGGACACCTCTAAACCTCTCTCTATCCGGGAACTGCTGAGTTCTCCCGCGATCTGGGGAGTGATCATCGGCGCCTTCTGCTATAGCTACTTCTACATGTTCTATATGACATGGCTGCCGGCGTATTTCGTCGAGCACCGGCATCTCTCGATGCAGGAGATGAGCGCCTATTCCGCAGCGAGTTTTGCGGGCATGGCGATCGTCGCCGCGCCGGCAGGTTGGCTGGCTGACCGGTTGATTGCCAAGGGCCGCGACGCAATCCGAACTCGTAAACTCTTCACAATCCTTGGCATGCTGATAGCCTCCATTGAGGTGTTCGGCGTCTTTACCGAATCGAACTCCGCCGCTCTCTTTTTCGCCGTCGTGTCGCTTGCAGGTCTTGGCTTCACAACCGCGAATTATTGGGCTTTAACCCAAGCGCTCACGCCACAGAACTCGATCGGACGCGTAATCGGAATTCAAAATTGCGCCAATAGCCTATCGGGGATTGCCGCCGCCCTTCTGACTGGATGGCTGAAGGAAGCCACAGGAGGATTCCACGCTCCCTTCATCGCTATCTTGGTGTTTCTATTGATCGGCGTACTCGCTTACCACTTTTTGGCTCGCGAAGAATTCAAGCCCGTGCCCGCAGAATCCATATAGGTGGATGCCGGAGCAAGACCGCTATTGCTGGAGATCCATTAGGGTGCTACTGTGCTCCCAAGCGCTCAGGAGAATTTTCATGTATAGCCGAATACTCGTGTTTTCATTTTTGCTAGCCTCGATTAGCCAGTGCTTCGGGCAGGTGACCGGCACTATTACAGGATCTGTAACAGACCGCTCCGGCGCTGTAATCCCGGCGGCTTCCGTGACTGTCACGAATCAAGAGACAAACCAGGTACGCGATACGACAGCGGATGACACTGGAAAGTTCACTCTTACTTTTCTGCCGGTCGGAACCTATTCGGTGAGAGTGGACAAGGAAGGCTTCGGTTCATCTGTCCGCAAAGATGTCCTGCTCCAAGCAAACACAACGGTGCAAACGGACGCTCAGTTAGAAGTGCGGAGCACCACTGAACAGATCCAGGTTACGGCGGAAGCATCATTAGTTCAGGCAACTTCGACGACGCTGGTGCAGGTAGTCGATACGCGTCGCGTCCAGGATCTTCCCCTGAATGGACGGAACGTGCTGAACCTGATGCAGATTAACGCAGGTGTTTCCACAGAGGGAGCGACCGGACAGACGAATCAAATTCAGAACCTGGGAACTGCTGTTACCGCATCGATCAACGGCTCACGGGGGAACGGAACCAACTTTCTCCTCGATAACGGCGACAACAACGATGGCTACACCAACACCGCTTTACCGTTTCCTAATCCCGACGCCGTGCAGGAATTCTCGATTCAAACGAGCACGTTCGATGCACAGTATGGCCGAGGAGTGGGCGGGGTGGTCAATGTCGTTACCAAGTCAGGAACGAACCGAGTTCACGGGTCACTGTTTGAGTACCTTCGCAACTACGAGTTGAATGCGGCAAACTTTTTCTCGGGCCGCGACACTGTGAAGAGAAATCAATTCGGGGGCAGCTTTGGCGGGCCTGTGGTTCTCCCGAAGCTTTACAACGGCAAAGACCGGACCTTCTTCTTTTTCGCTTACCAGGGCACCAGAGCCAGTACCGCAACACCCGGCGTGGTTCGGACTACTCCTACAGAAGCGATGAAGCGCGGCGATCTTTCCGAGTGGTTGCTTGCCAACGGGACCGGCCGAGTTCTCGATCCGTTGACGAGGCAGCCGTTCCCGGGAAATATCATTCCAACCAGCCGGTTCGATCCAGTAACGACGAAGATGTTGGAACTGATGCCGCCATCGACTGCGGCGAATGGATATCAGGTTCGGCTGGCGTCGCCGACAACGAAGAGTACGGAAGACCAATTTATCGGGCGGTTCGACCATCAGTTGACCACCAAACAGCGAACTTCTGTGCGCGTATTCCAGTTCTTGCAGGATTCGCCATGGAACTATGCTCCTGAGCATCTGTACATCGTTACCGCGGGCCAAAAGGCGCATTCGCGAAACATCACGGCAAATCATACATGGATGCTTTCCTCGAACTGGGTCAACGATTTCAACTATACGCACAACGTCACGGAATCGAACTCTAATCCGCCAGCGGAACTCCTGTCGCGATCTCTCGAAGGTTATGGCGCGCGCGTGAAGGTTTTACCAGACCTGCCAACGCTCAATGCGACGATCACCGGGTGGTCTGGCTTCGATATTGGACAGGGATTTTCCCAGATCCAGAAGAACGATCAGATTACAGACGTGGTCAATTACGCGAGCGGCCGGCACAATCTTCGATTTGGCATCGATTTCCGCCATTACAGGCTGGACAAGACTGCGCCATTCAGCAGTGGTGGTCAGATCGGGTTCAGTGGCCAACTGTTCAGTGACGCTGGCAGGAACAATGCTGGCAATGCCTTCGCAGAATTTCTAATGGGGCAAGCTGCGTCGTGGCGCCAACAATCAGCTTGGTCGGAATTGCTGACAAACAACTATCCTGCATTCTTTGCACAGGATGACTGGCGTATCACTTCTCGGTTGACTCTGAACCTCGGTCTGCGCTGGGACCCGCGATACGACTTCAAAGAAAATCTGGCCGACAAACAGGCCACGTTCATTCCCGGCACGCGAAGCACGCGATTCCCGAACGCGCCTGTCGGACTGCAGTTCCTAGGCGATCCCGGTATTGAGGATGCTGTGGTGCAGCCGGACAATAACAATTTCGCGCCTAGAGTCGGTGTCGCCTATCAAGTCGGACCGAATACGGTGATCCGTAGCGCTTATGGAATCTTTTACGATCTTGCCGTCGGCATTCTCAACAATCGAGTCGGCAGCGGCGAGCCGTTCGTGCGACTTGTCACAATGAATGGTCCCGTTCGGATGGCTGACCCATACAATGGTGGACCGATCCTCGATCCAACGCCTTTCACTCCCGAATCCTCTTTTACCTTCACACCGTACAGCACATGGGCGTTGCCATCGAAGAACATGCCGACATCCTACCTGCAGAATTGGAACTTCATCGTCGAACATCAGATCTCCGATGTGCTCGTGCGCCTTGGCTACGTTGGATCGAAAGGAACGCACCTCTTACAGGCGGCCGAAATTAATCCTGCTCTGTATGGACCCGGCGCCAACGCCTCTAACCTGAACGCACGCCGGCCGTATCAACCAATCGCCGGTCTCCAACTAGGAACCAACAGCTCATGGTCGAACTATCACGCGTTGCAGGCAACCATACAGAAGCGATGGAGCCACGGGTTCAGTATCTTGAGCAACTACACGTGGTCAAAGTCGATCGATTCGCTGTCCTCTTCCACGGGCAACACACACAACACCGGACCCGATCCGTTCAACTACAACCGGAATCGTGGCGTATCGGATTTTGATCTGACACACAGGTTGGTTATGTCGGGAATCTACGAATCGCCGGGTCTGACTAACCGGTCGATGATCGTGCGCCAACTCCTTGGCTCCTGGCAGAACAACTTTATCTTTACGGCCGGCACGGGTCTTCCTACTACCGTCGTCAGCGGCGTAGACAATGCATTCTCGGGCATCGGAGGCCAGTTCGCCGATTTGACGGGTCAGTCGTGGGAAACCGAGAGCGACCGGTCAAAGGACGAGCAGATCCTCTCCTGGTTTAATACAGGGGCTTTCAGAACAAACGCGATAGGTACGATTGGGAACGGTGGCCGTAATCAACTGCGGGATCCGGGCCGCTGGAATATCGACTACTCTCTCTTCAAGTCGTTTCCGCTTGCCGAATCGGTTTCGCTCCAGTTCCGCGCCGAGGCGTTCAACGTTTTGAACCACGCAAATCTCGGGCCCGCGAACGTCACAGTCAACAGCGCGAACTTCGGCCGTATATCTTCGGCATCAAGTCCGCGAATTCTACAGTTCGCGCTCCGGCTGGCCTTCTGATCGTGGATTGAAGCGAGCGTTCAGGCCCGTGCAAACTCGCGTACGGTCAAAAAACTGAAAAGCGTTCCGAATCAATCACCTGAGAAGATGCAGGCTGGATGAAAGGCTACCAAGTGGCCCGGCTGCTGGCGTACGTGACGAGGATGCGATGAACATATACGTGCTGGGCATCGACGTTGGAAAGAACGTCTTTAATTTGGTCGGACTCGATCAACGTGGTCAGATCGTAGTCAGGAAAAAGCTTTCGCGCACACAACTGCTGGTCTATGTGTTCAGCCGCTACTTTCACCGAAGCCAACGGCAGCCCAGTCCGCACAACGGGTGGTGATCGTTGGTATTGATGGAACTCAATTGCTTGCTAATGGCAAACCCGCCCTGCCGGTAAAGATCGTGGAAGGCGCGGCCACGAAGTAGATCGCCGCCGCATGGAGCTGCTTTTCGACTTCGCTCCTGTTTGAACTGGACTTTGCTCCTTGTTTCCGCGAAGCGCCGGTTGAAGTGACAATCCCGAATGTGGTGCGATGGCACCCGAAAGCGCTCAACTTACAACGTCATGCCCGTGAACATAATGAGAGCGCGTTGCGTCCCGACCGCAGAGATAGCCTGACTGCCTCGATGTCGCCGACTCGAATGCACGGACGATTCGGCTGATGAAGTCAGTTGGCGGCCGGCTACGAAGATCCGCCTTTTTCGTCGCTGTTCAAAGGACCACTGGCCTCTCTTCGCATTGCTCCGATGCCCAAGTCAGGACTCCTACTCCGCCGCAGTGCCGCGTGACTCAGCTTGAAGGCGTCCAGAGTAATCGATCGTGGCCCGCCCTCCGCTCCAGGGGCTTCCCACTCAGTGCCGTTCTTGCAACGAAATCTGCCGCCGGGTGGGGGCGACTATTGCGGCTGAACGCAAAGAAATGCGGCGTCATGGGAATTAGCGGCACTTATCGTAACCGTCAAATTGGAACGTATCTTTGTACCGTCACATGCAGGTACACCGGCCGGAACAGGTGGAATAGCAAAATTGATCTGATAGGAACCGACTCCTACATGACTTGCATAGATCGGATCTGCAGTTAAGCCGAAACCGGGGACGATCGGCGATGCCAGCGCGTTCGGTCTAAAATCAAAACTCAATTGAACCTTGGTCGCAGGGAAGATTTGGTTTGGAGCGGTCGGACTGGTTGGCGCTGGCGCATTCGCGGTCAAATTGCCGAGACCAAAAACCCACATCGCAACGTGATCGCCGCCTCGTACCAGATTGTAGAGGCTATTCAGCCCGTTATTGACTAGAACCGCAGGGGTACAAATGTTAGGTGGCGCGCTCGAAGAACCTCCTACAAGAATGTGGGTGTCATCGCATGTGTTTATTACATGAATGTTGTCGGCTACGGGACGAAGTAGCACTGCGCCCACTGGTGTGCCATTTTCGCTGATCCGCAAGTGAGGGAAGGGATAATTCTGGTTCAGTAGCGTAAAAGGAATCTGGAGCGTGATTGACGTCACTGTGCCGCAAGCTTCGGGAAGGGCGCATGTCCCTTGTTGAATCGCGCGTAACGGAACCGGTGTGACTGTCGATGGATCTCCTTGTACAAGGTCGACAGAGATGCCACGCATGCTAGTAGGCAATCCTGTTTGCGTCGGCACTGCGACCTCTGGAGCGAGAATCACTGTCTTAATGCCGTAAACCGAGATGAGCATTACTTGTCCAGGAGCAGCTTTCTGAGCAGGGCCCAGAACGTTGTAATCCGCACCCGCCACGATCACGGCGGGGTTGCCCAATGGTGTCGGAATTGTTTGCGCCAGACAGGGCGAGGACAGGAGCATTACAGAGACGGCGCAAGGATATTTGTGAGACATGGCGATCTTCCTTGATAGAATTCACAAAGTTAGAGCTAACGAAACGCTCAGATGATTGACGCAAAAATCGGACATATTGTCGATGCGGGTTTGCCTGGGGTGTCTTCCGTTTCTGCATGCATGCCAATCGGAATGAGGATTTCGCGTTATGCGTCACTTTCCGGTAGCGCCTGTACTCCATTCCGAATTGTCGCTGGTAGCCGGCGGCGAAGAAGTAACGATAAAGCGCGTCTACATTGTAAAGTTCACGTCCACCGCTGTTTCCACTTCCACTGGGTTCCCATTCAACAGTGTGGGTTGGTAGCGATACTTCTTAATTGCCTCTACTGCTGCTGGAACAAGGAGGGGATGACCTGCTCGCAGTTGAATGTTTGACGGAGTGCCGTCTGTTCCGATCACCACATCGAACCGAACAACCCCCTGAATACGTGCTTGTTGGGCGAGGGGCGGGTAGAGAGCCGGCTCCCGATGCACCAGCTTGCCTTCCTGCACTGGGCCCCCAACCTTAACGCGAGAGGAAGACGAACTAGGCGGTGGCTGCGGAGTGACCGTTACAGGCGAAGTCGCCCTACGGTGAATCGTAGCCCTCTGAGCATCCAACTCGCGAACAGTTTGCAGTATCGCCAGAACTTCAGACCTGGTATTGTTCGGGTCCAGAGACTGAGCGCGTTTCACCAACTCTTCCGCATCCTCAGCCATAAAGCGTCGCGCCTGCAATGCCGCACTCTCATCCTCGCCCCTCCCATAGAAGGAACTGCGCAGCATTCCCGCGAGGTTCGCCCCCACCAGTCCGACCAAAGCCGCGTCATTCGAACCGTCAAGATCCGCTTTCACCTGCGCCGGATACGACGGAGTCGCCTCTGGCCATGAATGCGCCAAAGTATCTTTGCCAACGCGGAAATAGGCATCCGCTTGAATCATCCGCGCGTACAGCGCTGCCAACTGAGATCTCCAAGTCAGGTTCGTTCCGTCAATCTCGGAAGCACGCTTGAGCAGTCGTTCTGCGGCGGGTGGATCCATCTGCATGAAGAAACGAGCAGCATTACCAAGCACCTGCGGGTTTCCACTGTGCCGATCCGCTTGCTGCAGCCAGAGTTGCTTCCGCTGAGCTGTGTCCTGTGTGCTGGCCGGCCAAGTCGGAGCGAGCACTGCAAGCTGAGAATCGGGATGATGCTCAATCATCCACAGCACATGCTTGGAAAGCGGCTCATGCAGGGCATTGTAAAGGTAATAGTAGATAAGCTTGCTCCTCGCCTCGACGTCTTCTGCATTTCTAGCAACTCGCTCTTCAAACTGCTGCGCCTCACCTGCCGTGATCTTGAAGCCTTCTGCTATCCATGTATTGTCTACCGGGGCTACTTGCCGCGTTGGTCTCGGCACATCGGGACCCTGTGCCGCTGCGACCGCCCAAAGGAGAGGCACAGTGCACCCAGCAATGGCTATCCAGCTACGACTGCGCACCACACCTGTGGAAGGGTGGTCATGATCTAGTATTCGATGAATCCGGCCGACGACCTCATGCGAGCTAGCCATTGGCACTGCCCTGAGCGCCAATCCTCTCCAACGCAACCCATTCGAAGGGACCGAGGAGGCCACATCCAACAACACGCTCGCGTACCGCTTTGGGTCTCGAAGCACAAACAAAGACCCGTCATCGCTGGCCCGTTCTGAAAGCGTCGCCAAACGACGTTCCAACCACCAAGCCAGGGGATGGAACCAAAACACGCACTTGTTGAACGCAGCAAGCAGAGTCCAATGCCAATCGCCTCGAGAAATATGCGTCAGTTCGTGGGCGAGAACAGCCTTTAGCTTCCAATCGTCCCAAAACTGCCACTCAATGGGAAGCAGAATCGCAGGCCGCTCAGATCCAACGACGCATGGCATGCTAATCCGGTCGGATTCCAGTAGTTCCGGCAAAGGATAAAGCGCTCCTTGTTCACACGTCGTCTTTTCTAATGCCAAGTTCGCCTCGGAATTTCGTAAGGTGCTGCTAGTCCTGGCAAGCCTACCTGCGAGGGTTAGGCCAATCAACAGACGAGCTATGAATCCGCCAGCAACTAGGAGGTAAAGGCCAACAAGATAGTCTTGAGCAGTCGGTCGATACCCGGCCCTGAGCAAGCGCGAATCCGCCACCATTCCTCTTGAAGCGTCTATAACGATTGGCTTGGACGAAAAGACCTGTGCGGGAGCCGCTGTCTCCTCCAAGAACGCAGCGTAACTCGCAGGAAGCGGAAGGTGAAGAGAAGGGAGCACCAAACTGACCAAGGGCAGCAGGAGCATCGAGATAAGAACTGTTGCCCAAACCGCATGTTCTAGCTGTGCGCTTCTGCGGCGCGCCAGAAGGAGGATCACACCCGCAATCGCCGTTAGCAACAAAACCCGAAGCGATGCGCCTGCCATAAGTGCAATAAACTTCGCGCTCACATCATGGGCGGTTAACATTTCAAACCTCCTCGTCTTTTCGTTGGTGAATCTTGTTCGCTAGTTCCTTTAGTTCGCGTGGACTGATTACCTTCTGCTCCACCATTCCCACCAGCAGTCGTTCAACGGAACCGCCGCAAAATCGATCTAGAAGCTGGCGAAGCACGCCCGCCGCTATCTTCTCTGGCCTTTCCAGTCCGCGATAGATGTACGTTCGCCCTTCCACTTCGTGAGCGACATACCCTTTCTCCTCCAACCGGCGTAGGATTGTGCGCACGGTAGCGTCCTTCATGGGGTGTTCGGCGGCGAGACCTTCGCGGACTCGCTCAGAACTGGCACGGCCGTGCGACCAGATGAAACGCATCACCAGCGTTTCAAGTTCGCTGAGGGCCTTGCTGCGGGCGGGCAGAAGAGCGTTACGCATCGTACCGCTACAAGATGTAACCGAAATGCGCCCTGCTGTCAAGAGTGTTTTTCCACGTGTGTTTTGTTTCAGCGCGCAGTTCGCAGGCGAGTTGCGCGCCGTCACTGAACACGATCGCAGGCCATGAAGCAACGAACATCATCCGCAAGGCAGAGCCGCTGGTTACCGTATCGAACTCGCAAAAGAAGTGCTGGAGATTCAATCAGAGCCTCATCCCTGGCGGGATGGCCGAAAAGTTTCGAGCGGCCGCCGCTGTGGGTAGCGCTGTTACCAGTGATGGTATGACCAAGGCGGGAATTCGCACTCTCACAGGGTGAGACGGCATGATGCAGATCGTGTGTGCAGGATAAAACTCGAGGCGTTAGTGCGTGGCAGAATGACGCCCGCCCGATCCCTCAGGATAGCCACTCTTGAACGCGGTTGCGTACTTTGGCCTCCCTCGCGCCGGCAGTGTGACGACGGGAAATTTGGCTGATCTGGTGCTGCTCGATGCAGATCGACTCGCAGACATTTCAAATACCCGACTTGTTCAGGCTGTTGTGCTCCGGGGTCTCGGTGCCCGAAGTGATCACCTAACTATAAGCCCCGTTTCCGTTTCAGGAGTAGTCACAGGCTCGTCAGCGTAGTCGATTCGATCATAGATGCCGAATGCAGTGACGGCCTTCGCACGGATCACTGTTCCCTTTGGCAACCTGCAAAGTGTCAGAGCCACATCGCGTTCGGCAAAAATGCGCTCGTCTCCACCGTTCGTAAACTTTACTCGATCGAAAACTGTGGCTCCAATCTCCAGACCCAGCGCTCTAGCTGCTTCCGCAAAGGCTGCTTTAAATCCGCCGTTGCTCACGAACTCGATCGTAAGGGGTCTTCCGGCGAATACTTTTGGAAGCAGGCATAAACGCGAAGAAGATCGGTATCGCTTTGATGAATACCGGGGTCTTCAGAAACCTCTTCACCCATATCCCTCAGCGCCTCTGGAAGGTCATGAAGAATCTTGTCTGTAGAGCCTGCGACAAGGGCCATGCCTCCTTCGACCAGCGACACCGTCTTATCGCCAGCACGATTTATGATCTGCCCTTCCGACGAGGTCGCAAGTTCGGGTCCAACATCAATCAGGCCGCCGATTATGTGGTGGGCGGATGGACGTTCACCGCTTCGCTACTGGATTCCCGATTTTCATTACAACACCGGCTACCACGCCCAGCGCATACATTGCTCACCGGCCCAACCGCCTCTGCGATCTGCGACGGAGCCGATTCCAGCCTATCGGACAACCTTCGTAACAATGGAATGGTTTACTTTAAGACCAGTTGTTTTGCCGCGCCCGCGACCGGTTTCTTCGGCAATACCGGCCGCGCGCCGCTTCATGGTCCAGGAATCAACAACTGGGACATCGGCTTGGAAAAGCAGTTCCCGATCCCAATTACGGAGCAGATGAAGCTCCAATTTCGCGGGAGTTATTCAATGCCTTTAATCATGCCCAGTTCAACAATCCCAATGGTGACACCGGCGCCGGGGCGAACTTCAGCCGTATTTCAAGCGCTCGCGCGCCGCGCTTGATCCAACTGGGTTTGAAGTTGCTGTGGTGAGTTTGTCCTAACACCCATCGCGAAATTTGCCCTTCGTCAGGGTACGGACGCCATTCTCAATTTCTGGAATAGCGTGTGGGTCTCCAAGATGGTCCGTTTGACTTGGTGTTCGGACTGGTATATGACTTGTCCAGTCGATATGCATCGAATACTGATCTGAACTGGAGATCCCAATATGCTTTGGCGCCTAATGATCGTTCTCGGTGGCTTGGCAGCTGCCGCAGTTGCTCAGGTGTTACCGGTCGGCACCGTTGACGGAACTGTTCAGGACTCTAGCGGCGGAGCAGTGCCGGGCATGACCATTACCCTCACCCAGATTGAAACAAATCAGGTCAGGACAGCAACAACCAACGACGGCGGCTACTACTTCTTTCCACTCGTGAACCCAGGACGGTACCAGGTGCTGGCGGAGAAGGTCGGCTTCAAACGCAGCACGCAACAGGTTCTTGTGGAGACCGGCAAACGTTCGACGGCCGATTTCGCTTTAGAGCTTGGCCAGGTGACCGAGTCGGTCCAGGTCAACGCGCAGGCGGCGCTACTTGAGACTTCGACTGCCAGTGTGAGCCGAAATGTACAGGAAAGAGTTGTTCAGGATCTTCCTCTGCTAGGTCGCAATCCGCTGATGTTGATTAACCTGGCTCCCGGCATTACGAATAACTCAACCACTTCCAGCACGTGGATTAATCGATATCGACAGCGTCTCGTATAGCTCTGTGAACGGTTCCAGCCGGCGCCAGAACGAATTCCTGATGGACGGCATCCCAAACAATGTTTCCGACCGGGTCGCTTACATCCCGAGCGTGGATGATGTGGAAGAGTTCAACGTTCAGACGAACGCGCTCGACGCCGAGTATGGTCATGGCGGCGGAATGTACGTGAACGTAACCACCAAAAGCGGCACCAATCAGCTTCACGGCAACATTTACGAGTTTTTTCGTAACGACAAGCTCAACGCAAATCAGTTCTTCTCGAACCGAAGCGGCACCCCGCGCCCAGTAGTGCGATTCAACCAATACGGCCTCGCAGTGGGAGGGCCTGTCGTGAAAGACAAAGTATTCTGGTTTTTCAATTGGGAAAGTCTCCGCCAGCGCACGCCAACGACCTATCGCATCACGGTACCGACGCAACTACAGCGGCAAGGAGACTTTTCACAAACTTTCGATCGCAATGGCGTACCTTTTCAGGTTGCCGATCCTTTGACGACAACGTCGAACGCTTCCGGCGGCCAGAGCCGTACGCTATTTTCGGGCAATCGGATTCCCGCTAACCGGATCAACCCGATCTCCGCGCAAGTGATGTCACGATACCCGCTGCCCAACACGCCCGGCGATCCACTTACCGGCGCTAATAATTACTTCAGCGTCGTCCCAGCGATCTATGACGGAGACAATTTCTCGGTCCGCGTCGATCCCAATATTCGCCGCCATCGTCTGTTCGGCCGCTGGTCGCACAATTATGGTTTCCCAGGTACTCCCTCGGTATGGGACATCGGAGGTGGCGTCGGGGCGCCTGAAGGCAACAATCGTGCCCAGACATCGATCGGTTTGAGTGACGCCTTCGTCGTCAGCCCGTCAATGGTCATCACCGCGCAGGGCGGATTCACCCGCTGGACGCAGCAAGGAATACATCCCAACTTCGATCCGACAACGCTTGGATTCTCCAGCAGCCTTGTGAGCCGTCTGCAGCAGGATATTTTCCCGCGATTCAATATAGCGAACTCGGACTCCTATTACATCGGGGCTTCCGAAGGAAGATGGTACGAGCACACTAACACCTATTCCTTCAACATTGGTGTCACAAAGAACGCCGGCAGCCACAACATGAAGTGGGGCATGCAGGGACAGATAAAGCAGAATAATTCCGTTGGAGCAGCTCGGCCGGCTGGAGAGTACAACTTTGACCGCGCGTTCACGCAGCCAAATCCTTTTGTACCCGGAACCAACCAGGGCCACGGAATCGCCAGTTTATTGCTCGGTTATCCGGCCAGCGGGTCCATCGATCTTCGCGCGGCGACAGCGCCGCAGGCGCCGTTCTATGGCTGGTATTTCCAGGACGACTTCAAGGTTACGCAGAAGCTGACGCTGAATTTGGGGTTGCGCTATGAAATCCTGTTCGGCACGACGGAACGATACAACCAGAGTAATCTGGGGTTCGATGCATCGGCATCCAATCCTATTGAAAGCGCCGCGAAGGCAGCCTACGCTCGGAATCCTGTTCCCGAACTCTCCCCGAATGATTTCAATGTGAAGGGCGGACTATTCTTCGCGACTCCCGAGAATCGTGGGAACGTAATAGTCGACAAGGGATCGATCGCGCCGCGAATCGGCCTGGCATACCGGGTCTTGCCTCGCACTGTCATTCGTTCCGGCTTTGGAATTTTCTATTCGGCCTGGTGGCAGCCGTTCGTCCGAGCTACGGGCTTTGCTTCGAACACGCCGATGGTAACGACGCTCGACGGAGGGCTGACTCCGGCGGACACGCTGGCGAATCCCTTCCCCAACGGGTTGATAGAGCCGACGGGCTCGAGCCTGGGCTTGAAGACGCTTCTCGGCTCGAGCCTCGCGGGCACTTACGATTACTGGCGCAAGAACCAGCGCAATTTCCGCTGGAATTTCGGTTTTCAGCAGGAGATCGCACACAACCTGGCATTCGAGGTGAACTACGTCGGACAGCGAGGCACGCGGCTGCCGCTGAGCAGCGCCGCCAGCGACAGCGATCGAAGTATCAACTCGCTCGATCAGAAATATTACGCTCTTGGATCGAGGCTCAATGCACGCATCCCGAATCCATTCCAAGGCCTGATACCCGCCCCGAGTCCCCTCGCCGGCGACACTATCACGGTGGCGCAGTTGCTCGCTCCTTACCCTCAGTTCACGGCTGTCACGCTTCAAAGAAATACAGGCGGCGACAGCTACTATCATTCGCTACAGGCTTCGGCAAACAAGCGATTCAGCGCGGGACTGACATTCCAAGTTGCTTACACCTGGTCGAAGCAGCTCGAGAAGCTGCGCTTCATCGAGCCCAGCGATCCGGAACCATCGAAGATGATCGGGGAATTCGACAATCCGCACCGCGTCTCTTCGGCAATCATCTTTGAGCTTCCGTTCGGCGAGGGCAAGCGTTTCCGATCGAATATCGTTGCGCTGAACAAGATCATCGGCGGCTGGCAGTGGAGCGCGATGTATATCTACCAGACAGGCGCCGCAGTATTCTTACCTGCCGCGCTCGCCACCGGTGTAAGCCCCAAGCTAGAGGACGCAAACATTGACAGATGGTTCAATACCGACGCGATGAAAGTTCTCCCTGCGTTCACGGCACGCCGGATTCCGTTCATGTGGAATGATCTTCGGGTTCCAACCATTAACAACTGGGACATGGCGTTCGCAAAGAACACTTTTGTCTATGCGGAGCGGGTGAAGCTCCAGATCCGGTGCGAGTTGATCAACGCGTTTAACCGTGTTTGGTTCGGCGGGCTCGACACGAGCCCTACCAGCGGCAACTATGGCCGGCTGACCTCCCAGTCGAACAACCCGCGCAACATCCAATTGGGTCTCAAAGTAACCTTCTGATGGGCCGATCAGCTTGATAACCGTCAGGGTTGCTCTAGTTGTTTTCTCGGTGGCGGCGTACGGGGCGGCGCAACCATTTCCCGCAGGTTCGGTGTCGCACTATCGTCATGAACGGAATGCGGGTTTGCGCGGTTCTGTTGTAAAAGAGTTCACGCTGTCGGTTGGTCGCGTTGATCGAGGCTCGTCGGGTAACCGGCAATGGATCAACCTGCTTGCAACGAAGGCAAGCGGAGAGCAGTTCAGTATCTGGCTGCTCGGCGCCGGCTATCCGGCATCGACGCTCGAGGATGCGCGCAAGACCACAGCTCGATACATCGTCCAGGAAGCATCGGAGCGCCCGCGCGAGTATAAGAATCCGGTTACGGGCGAAGCAGTGCTTCCGTCGTCTGGCGCATGGGAGTACTTGTTCCCGCGGGCAATCGATAGCGCATCGCCTGTGCGGGTCCAATACCTCGGCCATAACTATGTTCGAGAGTCCGTCGCGGAACGGTCCTTGGTCCCCCCGGCCGATACGAGGATCGTCGAACTCCAGCCGGATCTGCTGGTCGGACCTGCGAGTAATACGCGTCAGAAAGATGAGACCAGGCGTTACGACGGTTCGGATTACGAGTTGACGCGGCTGACGCAGAATGACTATCGGGAGATGGCAGGCGCCGGAATCAGTTGCGTGCGAGTGGATGCCGAACAGGCCGGTTGGGCACATGAACTGAACCTGCACTATTGGGGCGACGGCGGGAAGTTGCCCTATCCGGAACTTCTTTATCGCAGCCAGTATCTCGGACCAAGCCTGTATCTCGATGAACCGGCCGTAACGACGAGAGATCACGAGATTCGCCCGAGACTCGAAAGGGACGAAGCTTTCCGAAAGTCGATCACGCCCCGGGACGCGTTCGAACTCTTTCGCGGACACTTTGCGAAGGTGGTCCAGCAGAACACAACGGCTATTGTTAAGACACTGGCCTCGCGTCCGGACGTGGATGTGGGCAGCATGCAGTTCGCGCAGGCGAACCTGTACAGCTGGGAGACGATGGTGAGCACTGCCGCGCATCAGTTGTCGCAGCATCCGCGCGTTCCCGAAGCAATGGTCTTCGAGCCACCTGGACGAATCGGCACCCGGCGCACAATCCCGGAGATTGACATGACCTATGGCGTTCAGATTCCACCTGACGACCCCAAGGCGCTGCCGGCTATCATCTTCGGTTTTCTTCGAGGCGCCGCCAGACTGACTAATAAAAGCTGGGGCGTGAGCATCTATGGAGCCGTGCAACCAGCAGACACATTCTGGTGGCTGACGCATGCATATGATCTAGGCGCCACTCGTTTCCATTTCTACGATTCTTATCAGCTGGCTTGCGTGCCATACGGTGAATACATCGCGTTGGCTCGCCATCTGCGCAACCATGCCAGGAGCAACCCTGTTCGCAATCTGGACCGCCTGCGCGAAGCTGCGGAAATAGCTATTCTGCTTCCGCAAGGCTACAACCTTGGTCACGTGTTCCTTGGAAAGGGAATACTTTGGGGTGTCGGGGAACTGAACCTGGAGCGCATGAATCTTGCGGGGGTAAAGTACCGCGTAGTGATGAGCAACTTTTTTCAGGAGATTGAAAGATGTTTGCAGCAAGGGATTGCGTTCGACCTGCTGTGGGATATTCCGGGTATGCAACTCTCCGGATACCGCGAGATCGTACGCGTCCGAGAAGACGGCAAGGTTGAGGTCGAAGTGGATGGCAGACGGACTCTTCTGAGTTCGCCGCGACTCGTGAGACGCGCAAAGGGCGTGCCGCCGAGTTTGGATGTCACGATGGCTTCGAAGTCCGAATCGGCCGCGATCGATATCACCGCTCTGGCGCGCGTGGTTGAGAAATCCGCGCCGGTGTATTATACGTTGGGCGCGGACACAGAAGGCGTGTATCACAACGCCAAGGTGGCATGGGAGCTCTATGGTCCCCGTGACGAGGACTATCTGTTTCTACGTCCGGATAATCTGAAGCCTCGTGTCCGGGAGATTGCGAAGGCAACCGAGATCGAAGCAACCATGCGGATAAGCCGGCCCGGCAACTACCGCCTACGTGCATCGACCGTGGATACAGCGGGCCGGACCACGGTCGTCTGGCGACGTTTCAGCGTCAGAACCGATCCAAATACGAAGCGGCTTCGCTTAGACACGCCGGCCCAGGTTCACTAGCATGTCGTACCTTTCTCGGCGTTCGATAATGGCGGGGTTCATCGGTACTTCATTGCGGCTTCCTCGCATGAGCGCGGCAACGCTAGATCGGGACGGCATGCTGCAAATCGAGGGAAAGCGCACGTTCATCCACGGCCTGTATCAAACGCCAAAGCATACGAACGGTATACGGGCCGCAGCGGATGCCGGCTTTCACGTAATCCATGCGCCTACGCAACGAGATGTTCTCGACACGGCTCGAACCAACGGGTTGCGATGTTGGATGACCGTCGGCTCCGACCCGGCTGGCATTCGCAAGATCGTCGGCGAATTCGGAAAACATCCTGCCGTTCTGTTCTGGGAGACAGAAGATGAGCCTTCGTATCAGTGGAAGAAGAGTGGGCCTCGGATTTCGCCCGAGAAGATCACTGCCGCTTACGCGTTGTTGAAGCAACTCGATCCGGAGCGGCTCGTGTATCTTAATCATGCGCCGACCAACCTGGTCTCAACACTTCAGGCATACAATCCCGGCGGAGATATCCTGGCGACGGACATCTACCCGGTAGTTCCTCACGGAATCCGTGAATTGTATGCTTTGTGGCCAAGCGGCCGGCAAGGGGATTTTTCGGATACGCATATCAGTCAGG
>CAWJQP010000015.1:0-24634 GCA_963844855.1 Bryobacteraceae bacterium | reverse complement strand
TGCCCATAGCCCACGCATTTGTAACCGTGCCTCTGACGTCCGGCATAGCCTGTTTCCACTCTTGAAACACCGGATGATCCACCGACACCCCGCAGTATCCTCGAAGTGCCCACTTCGTCATACACGCAATCTGAGGTCATTGCCGTCTTGTATCCTTCCCAGTCACTCGCGTTGAATGCCTCTACGGCGCCGCGCGCCGCCGGGATCAAATCTTGTTCAGCCATGATGACCTCCTTCATAAGTAAATTAAAGTAAGGGCTTTGTTCTGGACTTCTCGGACCGGCCCATCATACACCTCTGTAGGTCGTTCGGAGGACGTCGCCCAAAACTTTCTCCTCAACAGCCGGGCCGAGATCAATGGTATTGAGGGGCGAAAAGACGGCTGCTGATGCCGGAGGCAGTTCAAGATCCATCCAGCCACAGTGTCGCGGTTGTTGGCACAGGCACGGCTGGGGTTATCAGTAGAAAGCGCTGGGGCGTCGATCAAAAGCCTGCCAAATAGCGCCGAAACTTCTACGCCAAATAATTCTGAAGTGCTACGCCCGTGAAACGGGGCTACCGGAAAGTGACGCACAACGCGACATCTTCGTGCCGATTGGCACGCATGAGCAAGCGCAAGATCTCACAAACTGAAGAAGCCCAACCGAAACCCACGGCCGAACTCCGCCGCGAAGGCCGCCTAGCCCGAATCGCGAAGGCACTCGTCTCCGGTGCCACCGTGACGGACATCGCCGAAGCCGAAGGGATTGATCGCACCCTCGCCTCCCGCGAAGCGAACTCGCCGGAGTGCCGGCAACTCGTTGCGGAGTTCGTAACCAACGAACGCGACGAGATGTGCGCGTTGTTTTACCGATCGCTCCGCACGATCGAACTCGCGCTAAGCGCCAGGCGCGAGTATATGACGAAGGACAGCATCATTTACATCCATCTCTCTCGAGCCCCGCAGCATTGATTGAGATCACAGCGGCTTCTGGCGCGACGGGGTTGAGCTCGTTATAGACCGATCCCGACTGTGGTGGTGTAGAACTCAAAGACATTGTCCGCTGGGATGGCCCGCAGCAAGGGCCTGCCGTAATCGCATTAGATCACCCGCGAAGGCTTCATTCTTCATACGCGAGGTTATGGCGGAACCGCGACTCGGAATAAGATCAGGTATCACTGTAGTCCATCCGGAAGTGAAGTAGCCCATTTCTCGAAGAACGCCCATCGCCGCCCTCTTTTATCTCAAGCGCGCATTTCGCTTCTCCTACGCGCGCGAGCTTACTTTAGGTGCAGCGCAGGCTTGCTTGTGTAGATTGGCAATCGACGCACGCGCGTATACATGGCGCGCCTCCTTGCGCCTACGCGAAGCACATGTATGGCGCGAGAACCTTCGATTGCTTCACACGCGTGATGTGAAGAAGTGATCGAAGATCGCTGTTGTTTGCGGTGTGATTGGTTGCTTTCTAAGTCATTGCAAGGACAGACTGGAGTTTACATTATTTGACACTTTTGAGGGGGAATCGGCCGTATGCCAGTCTCAGCCGCTTCGAATCTTCCCTAGCGTCACGAGGGATGTGAAACTCTTGGGCGGCTAGGCAACCCATACAACATGAGTCTGGCCGTCCATCTTATACGGTGCGCCGATGGCAGCGGTGCCACGCCGCGCTGAGCGGTAGCAAGAGTCCTACCAACCGAGCTCTTCTGGCTCTGGAACCAGGAGCAGCGGCTGTTCGCTAAGATTCACCACTTCTTCGATGACGATTACTCCTCGGATCGAGAACGCGCAAGTGCTTTATGTCAACGAATGTGCCTCGCGCGTAGGAGACGAAATCAGCGCCGGGTGTAGAAAACCCCTCGGTCATTACATCTCCAGTATTCGGCTTGTCGAGGTCGCCGCAATGGGCCGTCCGCCGCTACCGCCGTATTTGTCTTTGACGAAACTTCGCAAGACACAGGGAAAGAACTCCTGTGCCCAGAAGGAGAAATGAACTAGCTTCAGGAACAGCAGACACACCGCTTTCTGAGTACACCAAGCCCAAGCGCTATCGATCGACCAGCCCGAGATTCCATTGCCATTTGCGTCAGTTAGTGATATCGCCCCGATGCTGACCGTGTGCGTGAAGTCGGATGTGGCGGTGCTATTCCCCGCCCAGCGAGTCAGACGTGGGCTCGTGTCGATATTTAGAGCAATATTGAATGGCTGACCCATCAGGAATGGCAAGGGTACGAGTTCCTGCGTCGTCGCGAAACCCGCGGTCGGTGTTGGCGCTTCACCGCCTATCTGATGCAGATATTCGGATCGGCCGAGTGTCCCCGGCGAATAGCCGAACGCTAAACCAGTTGGACAGAGCGGCGCATCACACAACAGATCGCCAGTAACGATAAGAAAGACGTGTAAATAGGCAAATTGGCCGCTGGGAATTGTAGTGCTGGTGATTGTTAGTGCATCCCGGAATCCTGCTGACGAGTGCACTTGAACACCATCGACTCCTGTCGGGATTGCTCCACTGACACTGCCGAAGGCTGTCAACTCGCCATTGATTGAAGTTGCAGAACCAGCTGCGGTCGGGAAAGCTCCCCATGTCGCGCCGATCGCAGCTGATGTGATCCCGACATCAAGCACACGTGTCGCTGCATCGGTGTCGTTAAAACCAAAATCGACCGCCGCGTAAGACGCAGGTCCAAGAACTGGTCCAGTTTGGGGTGACAAGCTTGTGGCGAGTCTAGTAACACCCGAATTGGTGAACGGTGGAATCTGGGTATTTAGCGGCGCAGCACCCGAACTCACCACAAAACCCATTGCCGTGATCAGAAGACATAGGCGCACTGTTCCTGTTTCCTCCTTTTGATCACTGCAGATTATGTCAAACGTACTGCAATATGTAAAGGTCAAGTCTTGTCTCACACGAGGGTTTTCTCTTCCGGAAAGCGATCGCCGTCTCCTCGCGCGCGCCCCACTGCCGCAGACGCCCATCGAAGGATAAACTCGAGTCGGCTTCAGAAACTCGAGGTCTGTTCATTCATACATTCATAGAGGGGTTTCCCCTCCCGCAGCCCTCTTTCATCTCGAGCACGCATTTCGCTTCTCCTACGCGCGAGACTTCACTTTGCGCAGCGCAGGCTTGCTGTGTAGATTGGCGATCGAAGCACGCGCGCATACATGGCACCTCCTTGCGCCTAAGCGAAGCACATGATAGGGCGCGAGAACCTTTCGATGCGTCACACGCGTGACGTGAAAGGTGATCGAAGATCGCTGTTGTTTGCGCTGTGATTCGTTGCTTTCTAAGTCATTGCAAAGACAAGAATGGAGTTTACGTTATTTGACACTTTTGAGGGGGGGTGAAATCGAAGCGTCACGCGCCGAACCCGAATACCCGGTGCCAATCCTCGCGTGAACAAAAGTGAACACTTTGCGGAGCCAATTTTCTAATTTCAGGCCAACTGGGGTGCGTTAGGGCGTATTTTCCGGCAACCGGACCTCACAGGCAGAATCCGTTGACACTACGTTGTTACCCAGGTGTTGCCGTGTCTACTGGAGAGCGCTGAACAGAAACGTAATCGCGTCCGGCATGCGCGCCGCCCATGATGCTGAATCGTGACGGCCTTTCGGAGCCACTACCAGCATTACTTCTGATCGCTTTATCCGCGCCGCTCTTAGGTTCGTAGCAAGTTCTTCCGTCATCTTCACAATCCCGCCCTCAGCCTCGCCACGTTTCAGTCGGTAAGGCGCGAAATATTGATCAATGTCAGGGAAATCGTATTCCGTGGCCCCAATGCCAACAGCTACTCTGTCTGGCGCACGCGCGATGAACGCGGTGTCCCGCAAGACTGGCCGTTCCCAAGCAACAGGCTTGGACTCTGGAGGAGCGCCAATCCAAACAAGTCCGGGCGCTGCAGGGATGTGTACAGTGCTGCAGCAGCCCCGAGCGATGTGCCTCCGATCCCAGTCTCTGCTGCCGAAGTCGTAACCCGATAACGCTCTCGCACAAAGGGGACCACTTCTCCTGGGCTACAAATGACGGGAGCCGCTTGCCGTTGGGATCAGGCTTACCGGCTTCAGTCACGGGATTCGTATAGAGTGCGTATTCATCGTTGCGAGCGCTGGTGCTGTCAATGCCGATAACAATCAGCGGTGGCACCTTGCCGTCCGCGATGAGCTTGCTCACGATCTCGTCGAGGCGTAATTCATGCTCACCCTTGAATGCTGTGCATTCGTCAAATAAGGTTTGACCGTCGAACATGTAGAGAGTGGCGTACTTCCTATCTCTCTGACGAGGCTTACTATAGCCCGCGGGAAGCCAGATGCGGACTGTCATTGTCTTGCCGTAGGTCTTGCTCTCGAATCGCTCGACCCGTACTTCTCCCACTACCGTCGGGACGCAGGGTGCTTGTGCGTGTACATAAAAGGTCATGAGCGTGCATCCCGCGATCAGGCAGCGAGTCATGGAAACGAATACGATTGAGACGTGATACTGGTTCAACTTTTCCTAATCAGACGAGATGACAACGAGTAGTCGCGCAGCGTTGGCTCAGTTGGAGCGCGGCACCATCACCAGCAGTGGCAGTGGAATCGAACAGGCGTGACGGCCAAGGCCTGGATGTTCGCTCAGCGGTTCGTCAAGCAATTTGGAGATGGAGAACGAATAACGCCGCTACCAGAAAATGACACAATGCAACATCGGTGCCGATTGGGCAGCATGAGCAAGCGCAAGCCCCCCGTCGTTGAAATTCATCAAGCCGACCACAACCCACAGCCGAACTCCGCCGCGAAGGCTGCCTAGCCCAAATGGCGAAGGCGCTCGTCTCCGGCGCCACCGTGACGGACATCGCCGAAGCCGAAGGCATCGGTCGCACCCTCGCCTCGCGTGAAGCCAACTCGCCCGAGTGTCGGCAACTGATTGCTGAATTCGTAAGCGACGAACACGACGAGATGCGCGCGTTGTTTTACCGATCTCTCCACACGATCGAGCACGCGCTTAGTGCCAGGCGCGAGTACATGACGAAAGAAGGGCAGATTATCTATGGTGGGCCGGACCACTACGCCCGTCTCGCGGCGACAAAGCACTACCGCGATTTCATGAGTGCGGGTCGACCAGCGCCGAAGCAGCCGGAGAAGCAGGAGCGTAGAGGATTGACGCTGCCGGAGCTTGAGGAGTTGCTGAGAGAGCAAGAAGCCAAGAAGCAAGAGTTGAACGTAATGTAAGCCCCCGCGTTTCGCGCTCCGCAGCCCTCTTTCGTCTCGAGCGCGCATTTCGCTTCTCCTACGCGCGCGAACGCACCGTATGCCTTAGCGAAGGTACGGCTTCTGCGGGTGGTAACACCTTATCAACGCTCATCCGTTATTCGGATGGACGTCGCGTTGCCTTGTATATCGCTTGCTCCAGAGCGCGAGCCCCGAGTCCGCGAGAGAAGTCGCAGGGTCGACCAGCGCTCATAAAGAATCGTCCGGCGTTCCCCATCAAGTTAAAGGTTCCACAAGACGCCTTAAAAAAAACAAATGCACCTAACATAGAGAACCGTCTGAGTCTCGAGGACTAGCATGAGCACACAAGCAACACAGGAAACCATTTCGGCTCCGGAGGCAAGCGCACTCGCACAGGAGGCGTGGCTCTTCGGCATGCCTCTGGTCTATATCGAAATCCAGATTGACACGATGACCCACGTCGCCAAGCGCGAAGGGACTCACGCGCCGATCAATCAGTTCGTTCATTATCGCGAGTTGGCCGACGCTTCCAATAAGGCCGTCGTGGGTTTTAACGTGGATACACTCTACTCGCTCGCGCAGCTGGATCTCTCGCCAGAGCCGATGGTGCTTTCCGTTCCCCAGATGGGCGACCGTTTCTGGATCATGCAGATCATCGATGCCTGGAACAACGTTCCGCATGCTCCTGGCTCCCGGACCGTTGGTGAGAAAGGTGGCAACTTCGCCATCGTGGGTCCTGCCTGGAAAGGAACACTCCCTCAAGACGTTACAGAACTACGTGTGCCTACGAACCTTGCGATGCTCGGTGGGCGCACGTACACAGGCGGCCCTGATGATTACGCCGCGGTTCATGCGCTGCAAGATCAGTACAAATTGGTGCCGCTTTCCCAATGGGGCAAAAAGTACACTCCACCTGACGACGTGCCGCTCAAAGCGGGAGTAGATACTAAGACGGTGGTGCCGAAGCAGGTGCTGGCAATGACGCCTGAGGAGTTTTTCAAGCGTCTGAACCGGCTGTTGGTCACGAATCCGCCCGAACCGGACGATCCAGAGACCATGAAACGTATTGCCAAGCTCGGCATTGGACCGGGCGCGACGTTCCGTATGGACGCGTTCACACCCGAGGTGCGTAAAGCAATCGAGGAAGGAGTCGCCAACGGGAACAGGATCATGCGCGAGACGCCGCGCGGCAAGATTGTCAACGGGTGGCAGATTGCGCTCGACTTGGGACGCTACGGTACGAACTACGCGTATCGCGCCGGGTGGACTTTCTACGGAGTTGGCGGTAACTTGGCCGAAGACGCCATCTATCCATTCGGCGAGGTCGATACCGAAGGCAAACCGTTCAACAGCACAAACAAGCACGTACTGCGGTTCACCAAAGCCGAGATACCTCTCGTGAATGCCTTCTGGTCGCTGACGATGTACGACAAGGACGCCTTCCTTGTTCCCAACCCAATCAATCGCTACGCGCTAGGCGACCGCAGCAACCTCATGTTCGATAGCGACGGTTCATTGACGCTCTACATCCAGAGCGACTCACCGGGCCAGGACAAAGAGAGGAACTGGTTACCGGCGCCGAAAGACGATGACTTCAAACTGGCACTGCGGCTTTACGCGCCCAAAAAGGAAGTCGCGGACGGCACATGGAAACCGCCGGCCGTCGAACGCTTGACGCTCTGAGCCCTTTCTCGCTTCCGCGCGGTACGCGTGCAGGACTGCTGGCCACTTTTGTCTGATTTCCTCTCCTCGTCATGCCTGCGGACTGCTCCCCTTTTCGTCTCCCCCACTGCGCATGCGCTTCCTACGCGCGCGTGATCTGCGCGCACTGGATGCATTCACGGTGAAGCGCGTGCGTTTCGACGGCGTTCTATGCGTTACCCGCTATAGTGCGGTGTCGGTCGTGAAAACAAGAAGCGTCACGCGGCAAACCCGAATACCCCGTTGCCAATGCTCGCGTGGTGAACAAAAGTGAACACTTTGGGGAGCCAATCTTCTAATTTCAGGCCAACTGGGGTGCGCTAGGGCGCATTTTCCGATATCGCCACCTCACAGAACCTTCCCAAGACCTTGCCAGAGTCGAATGTCAAAAGCAAGCCAAGTCGAAGCGGTCTATGGTAGGCTTGACCTCCGTGAAGAGAACCTGCTGGCTGGCATTGGCAATTTCGTTCCAGTTCTGGTCGCCGATCCTTGCTGAGGACTGGCCGCGGTTTCATGGGCCAAACGGCTCTGGTATCTCAAAAGATCTGAACGTGCCAGCGGAACTGGGGGCAGACAAGAATGTGGTCTGGAAGACGACCGTACCTCCCGGCCATTCTTCCCCTGTGGTTTGCGGCTCGCGCCTTTATCTCACATCGTTCGATAGCGATGTCCTTCGGACCCACGCGTTTGATTCACACACCGGAAGGGTAATCTGGGTTCGTGAACTGCCCCGCCACAGAACCGCAAAGCACCACAGCCTAAACAACGCAGCATCGCCTTCGCCAGTCTGCGACAAAGCAGGCGTGATGGTGTTCTTCGCCGATTTCGGCCTAACCGCATGGACGCATGACGGCAAGCCACAATGGAGAATTCCGCTGCCGCCCCTCGTGAATAATCACGGAATGGCAAGTTCTCCCGTAATCGCGGACCGGCTTGTAGTTCAGATCCATGGGTCCGATACCGGATCCGAAGTCCTTGTACACCGCCGTGACTCAGGCAGGCAACTATGGCGGGACAAGCTTTCAGGCGTGACATACTCGACGCCCACAGTCACACCAAAAGGGCAAGTCATTGTCGTCTCAACTGGTGAGGTGGTGGCGTTTGATCTGCGAACCGGAAAACGCCTGTGGTGGATTTTGGGAGTGCCTTACCAACCGAAAGCTTCACCGGTGTTGTCCGTGGACGGCAGGACTGTGTATTTCTCTGCGCTGTCCGTGGATGAGGGGTCGAAGGCTGCACTGAGTTCCTACGAGAAACTCCTCCAGCAGTTTGATGTGAACGGAGACGGACAGATCACAGCAGCAGAGATCCGCGAGCGCAAAGGACCTGCCGGTGCGTTCCCGCAAATCGACATAAATGGTGACGGAATCTTCACTCGCCCAGAGCAGGAGGCGATCATGCGTATCGCCGAAACTCCCCACTTGGCCGCCGCTGTTTCAACGGACCGCGTCGGGGACCAGACGGGGAAACTTTTGTGGTCCGTTCACAAAGGGGTGCCGAACGTTGCTTCACCAATTCTCGTCGAGGATGTCCTGTATTTGTTTAAAGAGGGGGGGGTCCTGAGCGCTATCAGCACCCGAGACGGCTCTGTGCTGAAGGAGGGTCGCATCAGTGCGGCGTTCGGCCCAGTTTACTCTTCGCCCGTGGCTGCGGGAGGCAGGCTGTACATCATCAGCGAGCAAGGCAGAGTGACCGTTTTAAAAGCCGCAGCGGCGCAATGGGAGGTGCTGTCCGTCGGCGATCTCGGAGAACAGTGCTTCGCTACGCCCGCGATAGCAGGTGACTGTATATTCGTGCGGACTGCAACTACGCTTTGGTGTTTCCGGCAGAGCCGTTAAGCGGACTGAGGATCCTGCCTGTTCATCAAGTCGCGAAGCTTCGAACAAGCAACAGTGCCGTGCAGACTCGTCTTGCCCGTGAGCTGGCGTTGCGTGCGAGTGTTCTGCTGTGCTCCGAAGTGCCGCACTGAGCAAGTGATTCATCCCGAAAAACGGGGTTACCGCCAACTTGCCGGTGAACCCGTCCGGGTCTTAAACAGATTGGGGAAGAGTGTTCACCCACCCCCGACGTGAACGTGAACGCCTGTTGCGATACAATCGCTGCTCTATGGGCGGTCGATCTGCCGTAATCCTGTTATGGTCTATCGCATGGCTGGTTTCCCTGCATGGCCAGACGGCAGTACCTGCCGCCGGTACGAAGGTCGTTCCGGGGTCGAAAGAACAGTGGAATGAGAATTTTCGTGATCCGGCTATCCGTCGAACGGAACCCGATGATGTTCTTGTGAAGGCAATCGCTACGCGAAAGCCCGGCTCAGCACTTGACCTTGGGATGGGACAAGGCCGCAATGCACTTTATCTGGCTGAGCACGGTTGGCTAACCACCGGCGTCGACTTCTCCGAAGTAGCGGTCACGGACGCGAGAGCTGAAGCTGCGAAGCGAAGCTTGAAGTTAGAACCCGTCATAGCGGATTTGGCCACGCACGATTTGGGAACAGCGAAGTGGGATTTGATTCTGTACTCGTATATGCAGTCTTGGCTGAAGTCATCTACACTGGACCACGCCAAACGCGTGCGGACGGCGCTTCGGCCGGGAGGACTTGTGGTAATTGAGGGGTTTGCTGGCAAAGACTCCCCAACTGGGGCGTGGTTCGAAACGAACGAGTTGCTACGCACCTTTGCCGATTTCAAGATCCTGTTCTACGAAGATACCGAGATGATCCCACAATGGGGTCGACAAAGAGTTAAGCGTCGGATTGTCAGACTCATCGCAGAACGCGAATAGCCGTGGCGGCGTCGGGAACGCACCACTCGACGGCGCATACCTGACGCGATTTTCTAAACAGAACGGGCCACAGCGTTAAACCGCCGGGGCAGGGAAGTTAAACAGAAGAGGGAAGAGCGTTTACGGCTGCCGGGCAGGGAACCACTGCTGGCCGTTGAACCGTTGTGTCCAGAACGTTCACTGTACTGAGGGATTAGCAACCGTGCGATTATTCAGTTCATGATCACCCTCGCAGACGCTAGAAGAGTTATTACAGCCGCAGAGCGAAAAGCTGAGGACATCGGTCAGCCTATGAATATCGCTGTGGTGGACAGCGGCGGGAACCTGGTCGCCCACGTCCGTATGGATCGGGCTTGGATTGGGAGTATAGACATTTCTATCAAGAAGGCGTGGACATCACGTGCGTTCGATATCGAGACGATGCAGTTGGCGGAAATGAGTCAATCCGGAGACCAGTTTTTTGGGATTCATGCATCGAACGATGGACGTGTAATGATCTTTGCCGGCGGAGTTCCCCTGAAGCGCGGTGGTGAGGTTGTGGGGGCCATCGGTGTAAGCGGAGGATTAGGAAAACAAGACCAGGCGGTCGCTGAAGCTGGCGCGGCGGCGTTTTATGCATCAACTACAACGTGACGCTATACCTTGCGTTTGAACCGATCGCGCAATTCTGTTTAAACGGCAGATCTCCGCCCAAGTCTCGTAGCGTGCGACTCGCCGGGCGGAAGTTGCACTCACTCAATTCAGTTGCTCGCCAGTTCTGAAGCGACGTGAGCGAGTGTTGGCAAGACCAATAACTTCATCGGATCAGCTTCGACGTCTTTTGCGTATTGCCGCTACTCCGGCCAGACCCGTTAGACCCGTAATGAGTAGCGCGATTGTGGCTGGTTCTGGTACTGCATTCAGACCGGGAGCGGTAATTTGTCCGCTGCCAGAACTAGTAAGGGTCGCAAAAAAGTTAGGGTCAGGATTGCCAGAAGGCGGGATCGCCATGACGATAGGTGTGGCGAAGCCGGTCGCCCCGCTGAAAATACCTGTGCCGCCCAGAATTGTCCAAGTGTCAGAAACTCCAAACACGTGAAAGTCTGTCCCCGTGAAGGTGTCGGCTCCCCCGTTGAACGAGGCGGTGAAATTGAGCGATATCGTGGACGGCACAAAGTCACCTGAAGGTAACATTGCGAAGGTGACTGTTCCTGTTTCCGAGAAACTCGCACTGCCAAAAGGCGCAAAAGACCCGGAGCCAATAGTCGAGGCGGGGACGGTCAGAGTAGTCGGACTGGGAATCCCATTTACAAATGCGTCATAGGTAACTTCAAACGTAAACGGTACTGTGGCAGCGTGCGCAGTACCGGAAAAGCCAAAGACAAGCATAAGCAAGGCGACTAGGATGCTGATTGTGGACCCGCGGAGCTCGTTCGGACTGGGCTGACTTAATGCGTTGTCTTTCATCGTGTAACTATATACGAATCCAACATGCTTGCGGCTGTCGCTCGCGTTATGCGTTCAGGGGCACCGCACAGCGTTGCCGTCGCCCGCTGTTTAAACGCCTGTAGCAATACTGATGAAGGGCGTACCAGTCCGTTCATTGAACCTGTGCCCACATCGACGACAGCGGAATTGGCAGTAACCCCGATCTGTTGCAGTAGGTAGCTTTGAGTTACACCGGCCTGGGCCTGGAATGCGGTTCAGCGCTTCAATCGAAAGCGCGAGTCAGGAACCTCCTGCTGAAGCGGGCCTGCCGCCGCATCCCCTGCCTGGTATGTCGTTATCACTCCTCTTCTATGATGATCGGCGGAGTGCCGGGGCGCCGATGACCCACCTGGAGCCGCATGAGTCACAGCTTTCTTTGATACAGTTCAGTTCCCAAATCCTGCAGCCGCCTTCTCCCGAGCTGCACGTACAGTAATACGCCAGGACAGTTCCATCCTTGAACAGCCATTTAATGCGCTCTCCAAGACCAGGGATACTGCTCACACTCGCATGGGAAATCTGCGTGGTCCCCTCGTTCCCCGGAGTTAGCAGCAGGGAGTTTTGATTCTCGAACAGCGAGAATCCTGGCAGAGGAACGAGAGACGCCCCTTTGACTGTGAATCCCTTGACCGTCTCCGATAGCCTTAAGTATTCGGGCGCCATGGCCACGGCAATTTTAAAAGAGGGTACCTTCTTCCAGTACGGATTGAATTGTTTCGTCGTCTGGCTAAGTCCCGATGAAGGCATGAGTGAGAAACTCATGCACGTCAGCACAAATGTTGCAATGCGCATATACAAACAACCTCAGGTAAGTAGTGATAGACGCTTCAGATGCGTTTCACCGGAGCGACATAACGGTAGTGCGGCGCTTGCCGTTGGTCTTCGAAACACACGATGGACTACAACTTCGAACAACAATGACCAAAACCAAAGTCAAAACAATCAAACGTGAGCAGCTAGCGAAGTTCGCCTACATCAACTCGTCAAAGATGCCTGGGGAAGTGTTGCGAGTTCATCGATCCTGTGCTGGCTAGATGTCGCGATTGGCGATTGGCGCTGGACCGCAGAACGGACTCAGGCGAACCACACGAGCTGACCCCCGTACCTTTTAAACAGAACGCCAAAGTCGGTTCAATGGCTGAACACCCTGTGGCACGCCCATTTTGATAGTATGGTTACCCTTCAGGAGACAGACCATGAGCGAACAGCAAAACGTTGTTCTGATTCAGAGGGCGTTAGAGGCGTTTGGACACGGCGATGTCGAGACCATTCTCGACTATTGCACGAGCGATTGTGAATTCTATTGTCCGGGTCCAACGGTCATCCCGTATGCAGGTACGAAGAGAGGGCGGGCACAAATCCAAAGCTACTTCGATAGCCTGCTCGGTACACAGAGCGACGCGAATCTCACCATTGACGAGTTCGTCGCTCAGGCCGACACCGTCGTCGCAATCGGGCGATACAGGGCCAAGATCAGTGCCACGGATAAACCGATCGATTCGCCTGTTGTCCTTACATTCAAGGTGCAGGACGGCAAGATCGCGCGGCACATGGTGATTGGCGATACGGCTGCGATCGCGACAAGCTACACCGCATCTGCAGCTGCCTCATCCTAACGACGAGGGGATCGGAACCCAGACGGCGCCACTCCAGGTTTGTGCCGATCCGCTCGACGCCTAAACGGTTTACTCAGACAATATGTCTAGCTATAGCTAGGATGCTTTGGGTAAGATAATTGCCTGATGGGTTCCCTCGAGGAGGCAGTGGAGTTCACCATCGTGTCGGAACAAGTACTCGTTCCAGCCGCGATACTTGGGGTTATCAAGCATGTAGCGGATGGTGCTCGGATAGAACGTTTTGCCCCGTTTAGGAACACAACCAGCGTTGTTTAGCGCGGTTGCGATCGCGCGCAGGGACAATCCAGCGGCATGCATGTCCACGATCTGCCGGACGATGGCTGCCTCGGCATCGTCGATTAGCAAGCCTCCTTGTAAATCACGCTTGTACCCGAGCGGTGCCGCACCGCCGGCGAAACCGCCACGAGATGCCTTCTCTTTCTTGCCCGCCACGGTTCTACCGTAAGCGTCTGAGCAACCCGCATTGATCGAGAAAGGCGAAGCTGCTGAGATAGCGGCATGCCGAGGAAACGGAGTGAAGAAGAAGTAGCGGAGTTGCTGCGACGCTACGAGGATCGCGGGAATGTGACGCGGCGGGCTTTCTGCCAAAGCTACGGTGTTGCGGTATCGACACTGGGCTATTATTTGCGACGGCAGACAACACCGTTCGTGCGTCTGGCTCGGGTGAAGATCCTCAGCGATTCGACAAGTGGCGCAGGACGATTCCAACTGATGCTTGCAAATGGACGGCGCATCGAGTGCGGACTCGCAGAGTTGCCTCATCTGATCGGCGCGGCGGAACGCGTGTAGGAATGTTCGGCCTCGGTTCAGCGACGCGCATCTACTTGGGCGTGGACGCAATCGACATGCGCAAAGGTTTCAACGGACTGTACGGTGTGGTGCGTGATCAGTTCGGGCACGATCCGTTGAGCGGTCACCTGTTCTTATTCACGAACCGCAGCCATACACGAATCAAAGCGCTGGTGTGGGATGGTAGCGGACTGTGGGTCTGCGCCAAGAGACTCGAGAAAGGACGATTTGCGTGGCCTTCGGGGCCGCAAGCTGGCAGCATCACAATGCGGCCCGAAGAACTGGCAATGCTGATAAACGGGCTCGATTTCACACAGACAAAAGCGCGTCGAAACTGGCTTCGACGCAGCCCTGCCGCGTAAACATTTCTGCTTAGAAATGTTGACGTATCGATTGTATCGGCCGCTTTTTGCTTTTATAATTGGGTTTCCCGTGAACAGCGCCAATCTCCAACAGCACGTTGTCATGCTGGAACAGGAACTGCAATGGGCTCGCCTGAAGATTCAAGCGCTCACCGAAGAACTGCGACTGGAACGCATCAAAAGATACGGTCACAAAAGCGAAACCCTGAACGCCTTGCAGTTGGAATTGCTCGACGAGGAGCCAGGCGTGACGGGCGAAGAAGTAGAGGCCGAAACCCGGCGCGAGCCTCTACTAGCAGCGCGCGAGCGGGAGCGCAAACCGCATCCTGGACGTCAGGTTCTTCCCGATCATCTGCCGCGCGTCGAACAAGTGGTTGCCTGTAAGGATCGTACGTGCCAGCAATGCGGCGGCGAGACGACATTGATCGGCTACGACGAAAGCGAGCACTTGGACATGGAGCCGGTACGCTTCTTCGTGCGTGTGGTCAAGCGCGAGAAACGCGGCTGCCGGCAATGCAAAACCAGTGGCGTGGTGATGGCCGAGCTTGCACCGCGCATTGTGGAAAAAGGGATCGCCAGCGACCGTGTGGTGGTGGAAACAGTCGTCGCCAAGTATTGCGATCATCTGCCGCTCTATCGTCAGGAAGCGATGCTGCAGCGCGAGGCGGATCTGGAGATCAGCCGCGCAACGCTCACGGGCTGGGTGATGCGGATCGGCGAATTACTTCGACCTGTAGTGGGAGTGATGCGCAAAGATCTGCTGGGGGCGAGCTATCTGCAGGCCGATGAAACCGTCGTGCCGGTGCAGATGCATGACAACCGAGGCGCCGATCATCAGGCGTACTTGTGGCAATATGGTCGGCCCGGTGGAGAGACAGTATTCGACTTCCGGCTCGGCCGCGGCCGCGCGGGACCGAAGGAGTTTCTGGATCAGTGGGAAGGCATTCTGCAGACCGATGGCTATTCGGCTTACGATCGCGTGGGCGGGCAGCGGCTTGTGCATGTGGGCTGCTGGGCGCACGCGCGGCGCAAGTTTGTCGATGCGGTGAAGGTAAACAAGCAGGATGGCGAAGCGGTGAACATGGTCACCCGCATGGACGCGCTCTTTCTGGTGGACCGTCATGCGCGCGAGCAGAAGCTGACAGGTGACGAGCGCCTCGAATATCGGCGCGAACATGCGCTTGCGTGGGTAGCGGAGATTCATGAGCAGTGCCTTGCGCTGTCGAAGTCGACATTGCCGAAGAGCATTTTGGGACAGGCGGTGGGATATACGCTCAATCAATGGTCGAAACTGCGGCGCTGCTTTGACTACGCCGAAGTCGAGTTATCGAACAACCTGGCGGAGAACTCGATGCGGCCGGTGACACTGGGCCGCAAGAATTGGTTGCATGTTGGAAGCGTTCAGGCTGGACCGAAGGTCGCGGCACTTTTCTCGGTGATTGAGTCCTGCCGGCGTCTTGGAGTGCCTACGAAAGATTACCTGCTCGATGTCTTGCCAGGTTTGAGCCGCAGGACCAGGTCCGAATATACTCAACTCACGCCCGCACGTTGGCTCAGTGCCCACCGCTGAGACGGATTGGTCACACGCTTACGTTCTACCAGTAATGACCCGGCGCTCTTCGGCCGCAAAGCTCGCCAGGATGGCAAAGATCATCGCGCCCATCGGAGTGGCCGTATCAATTGGTTCCGTGACGCTCCGGAGTACGACCGCGTATTGTTCTCTCAGGTCATGGACTGACGTCACGCTGAACAGCAGGTTTCGTGCGAGTCGGTCGAATTTCCACACCAGCAACACTGAGAACTTCCGCGCTTTGGCTAGTTCGAGGATCTTTTGGAACCCCGGCCGTTCCTCTGGTCGTTTGGCGCCGGATACTCCGGGGTCAGATACAACGTCGATGAGTCTATAGCCTTGGGATTCGGCAAAGCTTCGGATCGCGCGATCCTGGATTTCGAGTCCATGCCCGTTCGAAGCTTGCTCTTCCGTTGAAACCCGGATATAGCCGGCGGCGATGGTTGCTACCGCCTCAGTTTGTACCTGTCGATCCTTTGCTCGTTTCTTGACGAGTTGGATCCTGTTGCTACCGTTCATGTTGCGGCTGTACAAATTCTCTTGAGAATTTGTACGGCTCCTAAGAGGTATGCAGGGCAGGGAGGCGTCATCGATTTCCCTGCATTAGCTGGTTGGCAACTGTTTGTCGCAATTGCTGTTCAGACTCGCAGTTCGCCCATTGCTGGTGATAGCGGAGAACCGGATCGATGATCGCCCGAACCATGGCGGATCTGCTGATGGCGCGACCCGTTCTTCGGCGGATGTTGACAGCTACCTGGTCAAGGTTCGCGACCTGGTCGTCGGTAAGCAAGATGCCGATCTCGGTCGTCTGTGTGGGAGTTTGTTTCATCACACAGGCCAGATGGGATGAGCCGCCGCGAATCCCGCTACACCGCCTGAGAGGATACATCTATGCGACAAAAGAACACAATGGTCAAGTCACAATCCGGTCAGCTCACTGTAGGTATTGATCTGGGGATAAGTTCAGCCACTATTGCATTCTCGACCGAGCCGGCGAGGTACTGGAGGAGGGACGGATACGTACGACGACGGATGCACTGCGGACGCATTTCGACAATCGTGGTCCAATGCGCCTGGCCATTGAGACTGGCACGCACTCAACATAGGTCAATGAGCTACTCGTTGGGTTTGGTCACGAAGTGTTCGTTGCGAACACGCGCGATATCCCATCTATCTCTGAAAGCAATAGCAAGAGCGATCCGAACGACGCTGAGCAGCTTGCACGGCTCGCTCGAGTCGATCCTAAGCTGCTACACCCGATTCAACATCGCAGTCTTGAGGCTCAGGCAGATTTGACTTTGATCAGAGCTCGCGCAAAGCTAGTCGACGTTCGAACAACATTGATTAATACCGTCCGAAGCACAGTAAAATGCCTGGACATCGCTTACCGAAATGCGTTGCCGACAGCTTTCATAATCGATGCAAAGCCGTTATTCCTACATGCGTCGCGGAGATTCTTAGGCCGTTGATCGAGCTCATCGAACGCATCAGCAAGCAAATTAGTGCATACCACAAGGCCGTCGAGAACCTCGCTCGCACAAAGTACCCACAGACCGCGATCTTGCGATCCGTTCACAGTGTCGGCCCCATCGCGTCCCTCACGTTTGTGCTAACCATTTCGGACAAAGATCGTTTCCCTCGAAGCCGCGATGTGAGTTCATACCTTGGATTGCGTCCGAAGCGCTCGCAATCCAGTGATCGCGATCCGCAACTTCGGATCACCAAGGCTAGAGACACATATATGCGCAAGATCCTCATCCAGTGTGCTCAATATATTCTCGGCCCGTAGTGCGCAGATTCAGCCCTCAGGCGGTGAGGTTGACGCTTGCATCACGTAGCGAGAGCAGTGCCAAGCGCCGAGCTATCGTAGCCGTAGCACGCAAGCTCGCCGTGCTGCTACACAGAATCTAAGTAACCGAACAACGCTTCTAGCCGTTCCCCGAGCTGCCTGTTGCAGCGAGCACCAACGCATCGACTATTTAAGTTACGTCTAAACGAGATCGCGTCCCAGTGACTGCGATTGCCGATTAGGCTTTTCAAGGCCGATAGCCAGTTAGCAGCACCGACTTACGTCATCGAACCCCATTGTGCATCAGACCAGCCAAGGCCAGTTTGAATGCGTATAGAAGTCAAGTCGTATTTGACGTTAAATAACAAACACAGCCGCGCGCTGCGCGAAAAAAACAACTTAACAGCCGTAAGCGGCTCATAATCGGTACGAGAATTCCGGACTCGCTATATCCCGGAATATCCGATAACCATAACGGTCGAAAAGGTCCTCTTTCATCTCCAGCGCGCATTTCGCGCTACGCGCGCGTGATCTGCGCGCGCCGGATGCATTCCACTGTGCAGGGTGCGTGCGTTTCGACGGCGTTCTATGCGTTACCGCTATAGTGCGGTGTCGGTCGTGAAAACAAGAAGCGTCACGCGGCGAACCCGAATGCCCCGTTGCCAATGCTCGCGTGGTGAACAAAAGTGAACACTTTGGGGAGCCAATCTTCGTAATTTCAGGCCAACTGGGGTGCGCTAGGGCGCATTTCCGATATCGCCACTTTACTGGCCGGATAGGCAAACGCTACGGCGTATTGAGAACTTATCCCTTTCGTTCCCCGCGTAAAGAGTGCTACATAACCATAGATCTTGAGAGCATAGCTTTAGCAGAAAGTGTAGTGACGATGAGAACGGCATTGCTGCGATTCAATGGCGCTGTCGAGCGGGATCCCGCCATCGACGCGTGGATGAATGAGCACGCAAGTGAATTGGGAGCCATCGAGCATCAGTGGTTTGATGTGAAAGCGAACGATCGGGTGCGGCGAAGGGCTAAGGATGGCCGCCACGTCGGCCTTGACTTTTACGACCTTCTCATAGAAGCGTTTAGTGGTCGTGCCCGGAGAACGGCGCTGCCGCAATGTGCATTGGAGCGGCGGCTTGGAACTCTACCGCTCGATCTGGGCGGGTATTATTGTCTGCTGCGCCTATGAACTTCATCGAAGAAGTTAAATAGGATGTTTACTGGTCCGGGGCGCATGGCTGAGTTCGACGCTTGCACAGGCAGCAGCACCACTATGCGTGTGCCATCGGGTGCAATATCGAAGCTCGGGGATAGAAAGCTCTCAGCCAGAGTAATACCCTCGCTCACGGACCTTTGTTTGCCTGGCAAAAAAGATTCCGCTCTGTCGTCATAGGGAACGACGACGAGCCGGTTGTCGTTCGCTCGGAAGAACAGTTCCTTTGTAGTTCGAGACCATTTCGGGTACAACCCGCCGCCGGACGAGATTTGCTTCACTGCGCGCCCGGTGAGCGCGCGTACATACGTTTCGGTCTCGCCGGATTCATTCGATTGATAGGCGATCCAACGACCATCTGGGGAAACACTCGCGGCACTCTCGTCTGCCGGCGTCTGCAGGAACAGTTCGGGGCTGCCGAGTCGCAGATTCCCCTCTTCTGTCATTACCGGCACGGTCCATATATCGAACGAACTCTGCTGGTTGTAAATCGAGTAGAACAGCCGTTTGCCGTCAGGAGTAAAAGACATCGGGCGTACATAGTTGCTAAGGTCCTTTGAAATCTCCAATGCTTTCGGCTTGTCGTCGTTGTGCACGCGGATCCAGGAGAGACTGCTTCCGGAGCCGACAACAAGAAAATTGCCATCCGGTGCCCAGAGCGGCGATCGAACGGCCGAGAACATGAGGCGCCTGCTGGTTCCGGTCTGGATGTCGTAGACGAGAACAGTATCGGGCTGAACTACGACGGCCAGCGATCTTCCGTCCGGTGATAGAGCCGGAGAGAAGTAGCTGTCTGGCTTGTTCAATAGCGGCGTTCTTGCTCCTGAGCGATCAATGGAATAGACAACGCGAAATCCCGGATCACCGCGGCCTCGCCGATATACGGCCGTACCCTCTTGAGAGCAGTCAAACTGGCCGCCACCGTTGAGCGTCGAATACTCCACATCGTCAAACACACGAAAATTGCTTCCGGTCAGCTCGAGCCGCTTGATATCGAAAGGCGCAGCAAACAATCCATCCTTGCTCAGCCAGGTGACATACCCAGTGGGCAAATACCGACCGAAAGTACCTCCTCTATGAAGTACTTTTTTAGTATTGCCGGCCGAGTGAATCACTTCAATACTCGCACTGTCGAATCCAGAAATACTGGTGTGAGTGGTTACGAGTACCCCTTGCCCGCCAGGAAGGATTTGAGGCCATCGATGCGTCATCTCACCCGGTTGAAATTTCGAGAACTCTACAGGCGAGCCGCCCTGCGCGGGAACCCGGGAAAGGGTACCGGTTGCAGTGAGAGCCGCTATGATGTGACCATCTTCCGACCAACTTCCGCCCCGACCTAAAGGAGCAGTGCAAAGCACGATCGGTGAACCTCCGTTGACCGAGATCTTCTGCAGCTTCCCTTGAGCGAAGAAACCGACCCAATTGCCGTCGGGACTGAAAAACGGACCGTGAGCACCGTCGGTTGCCGGCAACTCACGGGACGTGTCCTCGTCTAGCCTCCGGGCGTAGAGACGTCGGACCGCGGGGTCCGTGTCTCCGACATAAACGACTCGGCTTCCATCCGGCGAGACGACAACGTTCGCGCCAACATTAGTCGGAGCATTTGCGACGGGTCCTGCGTCGAGATGAAGCCGCAGCAGCCGGCCATCTCTGAACTTCTTTTGCTCTCGCGGCCAAAATAGCGACCCCACCAGCAGCACCGCTAGCACGGCTGCGGTGACCATCCATGCTATGGGCCGGCTGACGCGAACAGGCGCTTCCGCCAGCAACAGATGAAACGTGCTGATATCGCGAAGACGCTTCTTTGGATCTTTCTCGAGGCAGAGCCTGAGGAGGCGCTGCAGCCGCGCAGGCGCCAAATCGAAACGTGGTTCCTTGGTCAGTACGGCTGCCAGCACGTCTGAAATCGTTTCGCCTTCGAATGCTCGTTTGCCGGTGACCATTTCGTACAGCACGGCGCCGAACGCCCAAATGTCTGCGCGCTTATCGACGGTCTTACCGCGAGCCTGCTCAGGGGCCATGTACGCGGCCGTACCTAGGATCACTCCGGCTTGGGTATGGCGCATCGTTAATGTCGGGGAAACGGATGGATCGTTGGCTTGACCTTGAACTTCCACCGCCTTAGCGAGCCCAAAATCGAGCACCTTGACAACACCGTCAGTCGTAATCTTTAGGTTTTCCGGCTTCAGATCCCTATGAACGATACCGCGGTCGTGTGCATACTCGAGGGCGTCGGCGATCTGCTTCGCAAGCGCGAGAGCTTCGCCTATTGGTACGGCGCCTTGTGAAATTCGATCTGCCAACGTGCGTCCCTCGACGAATTCGATAATCAACGCGCGATCTTCCATTCCGTAGATCTGCGCAATGTTTGTGTGATTAAGCGAGGCAAGCACCTGTGCTTCGCGTTCGAATCGCGCCAGACGTTCCGTGTCTCGAACGAATGCTTCGGGTAGCACCTTGATGGCAACTGTGCGATTAAGGCGCGTGTCGCGCGCCTTGTACACCTCGCCCATTCCGCCTGCGCCCAGCGGCGACAGGATCTCGTATGCTCCAAGCCGGCTCTGAGCGGGCAGAGACATTTCAAACCTGTTTAGAATCGTATCCCATTAAATGTTCTGAATTCAGACCAGATGTCAGTGGATCGAGGCTAGGTGCATGTATCGGACCTGGACCCGAGGCCGCCAATAGAGAGTGTTCGTGACGACATCTAGTTGAGGAAGGATTGGGACTACAAAACGGGGTTACATCCAAATGCGACAGTGGCCCACACGCAAACCTCACATTACGAGAACGCCACTTCTCAAGCCCCGATAGGTAAACGCAGCGCCGTAATCGCGGGTAATCCGCACAAGCAAGCCATTATTCCGGAATCGCCGAGGAGCTTGTCCAACAGCAAACGGTGATCTTCTGCCGCGGGCGCACACGGAACACCTGAAGGACCGAGCCTCAGTACTTGCTCATTCGTTGTGTCATGATTGGAGGCCAGGTGAGCCGATGGTAGGCACGGTTCTCGGCCATTACGAGTTGATCGACAAGCTTGGCGAGGGCGGCATGGGCGTCGTTTACAGAGCCCGTGACGTCGAGTTGGGCCGGCTCGTGGCAATCAAGCTACTGTTGACCGACGTGCTTGATGATGATTCGCGGCGGCGCCGCTTTCATCACGAAGCCAGAGCTGCTTCGTCTCTGAATCATCCGAATATCGTCACGATTTATGACATAGCCCATGATCGAGGCACTGACTTCATTGTCATGGAGTATGTCGAGGGAACGCCGCTCCGGGATCTGATCGGCACCCAAGTGTCTCACAAGGACATCGCGTCGTGGGCACTCCAAATCGCAAGCGCTCTGGCCGCCGCACACTCGAGCCGCATCATTCATCGTGACATCAAACCCGCCAATATTCTGATCACTCGCGAAGGCGCCGTGAAAGTGCTCGACTTCGGTCTGGCGAAGCTCGCCGTGCGTACGTCTGTCGAGAGTGATTCGACCTTGACGGCCCTGGAGCGCACGGAGGTCACCGAGCGCGGCACAGTGTTAGGGACGGCGTCGTATATGTCCCCGGAGCAGGCGGAGGGCAAAGCACTCGACGGGCGCTCAGATGTTTTTTCGCTAGGCGTCGTTCTGTACGAACTGTTAAGCGGACGTCGTCCATTCGAGGGCGATTCCAGTCTAGCGGTGCTGACTGCGATTTTGCGTGACGATCCGGCTCCAGTCGAGACGGCTCCCGCGGAGCTGACGCGGATCGTACGGCGAGCGCTGGAGAAGAACCGCGAGGAGCGCTATCAATCGGCGTCGGAGATCGAACGCGACCTCGCCACTTACATAGAATCCCTCTCGGTGCCGCACACGATGGCGACCCGGCCGGGCGGGTGGCTGAAGCGGCCGCGAGTAGCGATTCCAGCGCTGATCGCGATTGCAGCGCTCGCGGCGACTATTATTTGGCTTCAACAGCGTGGCGGGCGCGCTCGCTGGGCCAGGGAGCAAGCTATCCCACAGATCGCCCGGTTTGTGGATGAGGGCCGGTATTCAGCAGCGTTCGATCTGGCGGTCGAAGCCGAGAAGCACCTTCCCGGTGATCACGAGCTAGCGCGGCTTTGGCCCGACTTTTCGTTCACGCCACCGGTTGATACGGAACCAGCCGGCGCCGCCCTGTACATCCGGGAATACGGTGTCCCGAACGCTGCGTGGCGTTTCGTGGGGACGTCGCCGGTACGCAATGTCCGGCTTCCAGCGGGATTCTTCCGCTGGCGGGCTGAGAAAGAAGGTTACGACATCTCCTACGGGGTGGCCGGTTCGGATTGGACAGTCATCAATTTCAAGCTTGATGCCAGTATGCCGGTGCCCTCCGACATGGTGCAGGTGCCGTCCGCGAATGTGAACCTTTCGATCCGAAGCGTTGGCACGCTCGGGCCAGTCGCGGTGGGGCGCTATTACATCGACCAGCATGAAGTGACGAATCATGCGTTCAAGAAGTTTGTGGACGGCGGCGGTTATCAAAAGAAGGAATATTGGACGCAGCCGTTTCGAAAGGCAGGCAGGACGCTCACGTGGGAGGAGGCAATGGTCGAGTTCAGGGATGCGACCGGCCGTCCGGGGCCTGCAACTTGGGAAGCCGGCACGTACGGCGAGGGCGAGGATGACATGCCGGTCGGTGGCGTGAGCTGGTACGAAGCTGCCGCCTATGCCCGCTTCGCCGGAAAAGACCTCCCGACCATTTATCACTGGTTTCGGGCAGCGGAACCGCGCGCCGCGGCATACATCGCGGATTCAGGCGCGTTCGGTGCCAAAGGCCCGGCGCGGATTGATGCACATCGAGCAGTGGGACCTTTCGGGACATCCGATATGGCCGGCAACGTGAAGGAATGGTGTTGGACGGAGACTGGGGACGGCCAGCGATTCATCCTTGGTGGTGGTTGGGACGATTCTTCGTACGCTTATACAAATCCTGAGGCCCTTCCGCCATTCGACCGATCTGCCACGAACGGATTTCGCTGTGTGCGTTACGCGGCACCAGTGGTGGATGCTCTGCTGGCGCCGCGCCGCCGCGAATTTCGCGATTACACGAAGGAAAAGCCGGTCTCCGACGATGCTTTCCGTTTGGTTCGCAGCTTGTATTCCGCGCCGCGTGGCGAACTCGAGGCCAGGATGGAGTCCGTTGACGAGACAGCCCCGTACTGGCGAAAGGAGAAGGTGTCGTATCGGGCAGCTTATGGACGCGACCGTGTTGTCGCTTATCTTTTTGTTCCGAAAAACGCGACGCCGCCCTTTCAAACGCTGGTCTACTTTCCCGCTGCCGGTCGCCCCCTTGTTGAGCCGTCCAGTGCCAGGCTCGACGGCATGACATCCATCGATTTTATTCTTCGTAGCGGTCGAGCCGTGCTCTATCCCATCTATTACGGCATGTATGAACGCCGGCTTCCGGGGGGATACGATCTAAGTGGCACGCCGCGAGAGGTGCTGATTCACCAGTTTCAGGATCTTTCACGATCAATAGACTATCTACAAAGCCGGTCGGACATCGACGGAGACAGGCTCGGCTATGTTGGGTCGAGCCTAGGCGCGCGGGTCGGCATCATTATGATGTCGATGGAAGACCGCCTTCGGACTGGCGTGCTGCTCGGAGGAGGCTTTAGTCTCGTTTCAAAGCCGGTAGAGACTGACGAGTTTACGTTCGCCTCGCGCGTTCGCACACCGGTGCTAATGGTAAACGGGCGTCATGATTTCACATTTCCGGTAGAAGTGTCACAGAAACAGTTGTTCCGGTGGCTTGGCACTCCGCCTGAGCACAAGCGACATGTAATTCTGGAGACGGCGCACAGCCTGTGGACCCAGCGGAGCGAGGTTATTCGCGAGGTCCTCAACTGGCTGGACCAGTACCTGGGCCGGTGCGCAAGTAGATGGGTTTGATCATTGGGTTGACGGCACCGTCCATTAGACTAATACCTGAATATCAAGCGGCAAGCAGTTCATCGTAATGCAATAGGTGATCGAATCTGCGTGGGAACTACTGGCATTCTCTCGCTCAATTGGGTAGCTGTTGATCCCGGTTCTCAGGGCAGTCGACCGACCCGCCTGTGAAACGGCGTTACATCCAACTAGGCAAAGTTCGCCCGCGCGGCGCAGGATCGTAGACGGTA
>CAWJQP010000014.1:0-50303 GCA_963844855.1 Bryobacteraceae bacterium | reverse complement strand
CTCGGCTGCCGCAACACTCGTTCCCGTGGCATCGAGCAACTCCAGATAATTGCGCACATCGGAGACCGCGATAAAACGGACAATCTCTCCCGCAGCTATGTTCAACGTTCGCAGGTGCATCTGCGTCACGCCGATAAGGAGCCGGAGATCGTCTTGTCCACAATTCAGCTCGTGGTGGCACCGCAAGGGTTTCGTAACTGCTGGAAGCTCAGGCTGAAATTGATAGGCTGATGCGAGAAATAAGCACGAACGATCAGTGTGTAGCGGCCGGCTGTCGGCACTGTCGTCTGTAGGAAGTTCTCGGCTGCCGCAACACTCGTTCCCGTGCCATCGAGCATTTCAGAGAAGAGAATTGCGCACGTCGGAAACCGCGATAAAACGGGCAATCTCTCCCGCAGCTATGTTCAACGTTCGCAGGTGCATCTGCGTCGCGCCGAGGGAGCCGGAGATCGTCTGTCCACAATTCAGCTCGTTGGCATCGGGATTTCGGAGCTGCTGGAAGTCTACGGTGTAGCTGATCGGCTGATGTGGGAAGTAGGCGCGACTCAGCAAGCGTGTAGCGGCCGGTTGACGGGACGGTCGTCTGCAGAAAATTCTCGGCCGCCGCAACAGCCGTTCCCGTGGCGTCGAACAACTCGAGATAGTTGCGCACATCGGAGTCGCGATGAAGCGGATAACCTCTCCCGGAGCCACGTTCAACGTTCGCAGTTGCGTCGCGTCACGCCGAGAGCGCCGGAGATCGTCTGGCCGCAGATAACAGCAATTCAGCGCCGCCGCACCGCAAGGATTTCGCAACTGCTGGAAGGTGGAAGGATAGCTGAGTGTCTGATTAGGGAAATTGGCCCGGAACAGGAGAGATAACGGCCGCCTGCGCTTTACCTTGTCTGGAGGAAATTCTCAGCAGCGTCGACACGGTTGGCCGCTGAATCGTAGATTTCCATGTAGTTTCTCACCAGACAGCAATGAAGCGCACTACTTCGCCGGCTGTAACGGTGAAAAACGCGAGAGGTCGGTTTCGCCGGGGCTTGTGAGCGAACCGTTCATCTGTCACCGCAGGTTATGGGCGTTTGTGCGACCAGGCTCGGTAAACAGGCCGTCAATAAGAGAACTACGCGAGCTATTCGTCCGCGCTGTTAAGTATGAACTGCGTTCGCACCTGCTCCTCCCGGGCGCGGATTAGCGCTGAAACTCAGAACCAGTCCGCGCGTGCTACGGATTCCTCCGCGTTAGCTCGTGATGGCGATGACACTTGCATTGCTAGTGACTGACGTAAAGCATCTACAGATCGGTTTGCTCAGATTGGGTTGTCTAGATATGACGTTTTTTGACAGGATGCGAGCAGTTGACTGCTCGAGCGTACAGTGCTATCTCGTTAATTTTTAACTGCTCACGCGCGCGAGGCTCGCAGCAACGCGAAAAAGTGCGCCCACGCCAAATCGACCCCCTTTCACGGGTTTTTTTCATCCTGCGGTGGGCGCCCCGATTTTTCCGCTGTCATCGGTGCCCGGGCACTTAATGAAGATTAATGCTAATGGTGGGGTCGCCAGTGATTTCGATGGATCGGAACAGACACGGCCCAAACGATAACGTCAGGCGCAGAAAGAGCCTTTGATGGCCGTTTCTTCCATCCAGGCGTTATACCGGATTTTGGGCAATTTTGGGTAATGCGCGACGGGGGCGGTGGCAAAATACGGTAATCTGGTACAGGCGAAATCTCTGTAAGTTACAGACTTGTCAAGTGCCCTCTGGCTTTCAATCCCACCCTCACCGCCACTCGCAGGATTACCCCTGAGAACCGCCGTTAGCTTCAGACAAGATTCCGATGGTGGATGCGCAATTATTTATTAGCCGGTTTGTCTCCGACGCAAGTGATGGGAAGTCTTGTCGACGCGCACACAAAGTAAGAGCTTGTTCTGGGCCGGCAACCCCATGTGGTCAATGACTATGCCGATGTCAAACCCGCCTTTCTCCCATAGCTTCGATCTGGAGCGACGCTGACCTCCGGGATCATCAGCGTACTGAGACTGGGTTTCGCCCCCACTCAGCGACGACCGGCTCAAATTCAGCCAAATTCAACGTCATAAACACACGTTTTTGGCGTCCCGCGGGGGGCTCAATGCCACTACTTCCGTTGCAGAATCAATATCTTCCGAGTGCGTGGGTCCAAGGTACCCCCCTCCCAAAATTCGCGGGCGCGAAACGTCGCCACCTCGCGCGGTCGCGTGCCGGCCGGCGCAGGAATCCGACCCCCCCAGAGCGCGCGGCGCGCCAGCTCCCGACGCTCGGCAGCCAGCGCCGCAGCAACCGCAGCGAGGCCACGAGCGCGCCTGAATGCGAGCGCTAATTCCCGCAGCCGCTGCACCCGCTTGCACCTGCCGGAAAGGCCGTACACAACCGACCGTTTGTGTACAAACATCAGGCGGGCAGCTTGTGTACATGCGCGTGGGGTTTCCGAGAATGAACTGCTCACGTGGCGCACCTGCCCGACGGTGAGTCGGATTTGGAGATAAGAGTGGAGTTGATCGAGAAGACCCGCAGAGAGTACGCGGGCGGAGCGAGCCAGGACCATGATCACGCGAGCCGAGGATCTCGTCAACAGCGACTTCGCGTGAGCAAGCGATCACCAACGCATTGGAGTTACTGTTTCGGGTGCCTCAGCGAGCGACGCGCAGTGTTACATCGTTACCATGGCTTGAGTTCTTTTATGAGTACAGATGGAGTAGCGATTGAATGACTCTCGCTAGCCTCATACTCCGATTACTTCCGTATATCTCGTAATCCAACCGCAATCCTAAGGTCTTCTGGATCCCAGGGATCAGTAAACCCTTCGCGACAATGCAGGACCTATTCCAGCCGGATTTCGGCGGGCCTTGCTGCGACAAGGCGGCATGCTTGGAGTCCAATGCGCTCCGCCGCGATGCTCCGTCCAACGAGTTCGACCGCCAGCTGGTCGCGGAGACATCCGGTTGCGAGTGAGGATGTGGTTGTCATTCGCGAAGATCATGTAGCAGAGACACCCAGCACGTTCTTGAGTTCCGCGAGCGCCCCGGCGATCTTCAGCGAATGGAGCGGCGAGACGTCCGCGTCTGCTTCACCGTGCATGATCAGAATGGGCTTTTTGATCTTTTCCGGCCAACGGATGGCTGACCGGCTCGAATGGATTTCGTCCTTTCGCGCGGCACCGTCCGCCCAGACCGATGTGGCTAGCTTTAATTCGGGGTCCGTCGCCTTCAGGAAATCCGAGAGATCAGTGATGTGCTCCACACGGCTGCCGCGCGGACGGACCAGTCTTCTCGTAGGGCGAAGTATGTCATCATGCCGCCGCGCGATTCTCCATACAGAAATATGTTCTCTGGATCGACGCCTGGCAGAGACTTCACCAGTTCGATCGCATTCTTCAGATCAGCAAGATCTGCCCCTCCCAGTTCGTCCTGCCCCTTAGTTCCATCGCTGCCACGGAACATCGGTGCGATCACGTACGAACCCCTCGGCGAGCGAGCCCTGCCTATGATAGTTAGCAACACTGGCGCCTGGTTGTTGACGGTCATACTGCCGCGCGAGAAGACGATCGCGGGTAGTCTGCCAGTTTGCGTGTGAGGCGAATAGAGATAACCCGACACGACGGCGTCATCGCTTTGGTAGAGGAGGCGCTCGTAGCGGTAGGCGGAAGACTCTTTGCTCCTCGGCGTACTCCGCCGGCGTCGCGGCCCGGGCGATCTGCCGGGTCGACTCAAATGCTGGCAGTTCGACGGGCTTGCGTTCCACAATCCAGTTCTTTGCTGGGTTTTGACCAAGGCACAGTCCGAGACAGGCCAGTTGCGCTGCGAGGGTGGGAAGCACACGACTCATCTCACAGGGGTCCTTTCGGGCGGTCTGACTTCTATCGAGCTTAATACGTTCCGAGCACCTACCCTCGGGTCCTAGCCAAATCAAGGTATCCCTGGATTTCGCCGGGGTGGCCCGCCATACGGCGTAGGAGCAACATCTTAACGCTTGGCGACTAGGAAGGTTTAGTGGAGACTTCCGTGAGGTCAGGCGCAACGCGGGTACCAAACTCCGGGTCGGTGGAGTTAACTTCTGCGACCAGACCCTCAACCGCGACGCCGAGAGCCCGCCAAAGCTCATCAGAGGAAAGCTCTCGAACCATTGACCCAAGAATCGCTCGGTGATTGAGTTTGGCAACAGGTCCATGCCTCGACCATGTGCCCAAGGAAGTCCATGCCGGATGCAAGCTAGAGCCATGACATGATCGCGGATAGCGCTTATCATGTACTGGGTTTGCCAAAATTTCCCGCGAAGAATGCAACTGCGAGCGTGCAGTGCGTGAAGCCACGCAAGTCCGATAATGTCCTTGGCCGGTGGCGGAGTGAACGCCGTATTGGGTTCGCATATCCAAAGATCAGTTTGAATGTAGGGCCAAGCGGTCGGAATTCAGTTTGGGGAACAAATGCGAGGTCGACCTGCAGGGTGCCGGGAAGAATAAGACACCAAGATCCAGGCTCCGACCTGAACATCATAGTGGTGGAGCGCTTCGTGCCGGTCATACATGAGCCCCGTGAAATCGGATAGCACAGCGCCGACTTGGCTAGGATCAGTAACGCCAAAGGCAAGGTCGATATCTGACCATCGGTCCTCCCGGTCAACTGCGGCAGACCCTGTGACCGCAACTCCGCCCAGGCGCTTGTCGTTCGCGGCATAATCCAAGAGTTCAGCACGCAATTGCGCTCGATATTCCGCGGAAAACATAATAGCCTCTCAGTGTAGCCGTTAATCATTCGAACACGTCTCTCTTGACGCAACGATTCTCTCTCGCTTCGGCGAATGGCATCAGTGACGATCAACATGAAAGAAACCGGCCAATCCGTTCCTCCGAGATTTTCAGCGTAAGCGACCTAGAATGAATGGATTGGCCGGTTCTTGCCGTTTATCCGGTCCAATCTCTGCACGCGCCACATTCTGAACAAGTTAACGCCGCGCGGGCACGATGATTGGCCGGATAAACGGCGCAGTGTTTACCTGGGCCACTGCGTGGATGGTCAGCGATATAGAGTTTGGCTGAGTAGGACACAAAAGTATCGCAAAGCGCGCCGGAACGCGTCCGCGCAGTCGAAAGTGCGCCTGCAGCAAGCGGCGCGCCGGGTTCCAGCCGAGGTACGGCAGCTGACAGCGTGCGCGAAAATTGCGGGGGCTGCCACGGACAGAAGGCAAGTGGACCGTGCTCGATGACGCGCTACTCGTACTCGATCCGGATTACTGAACGCCCGGCGAACCACCCTGTCCGACAATGGTCGTAATAAATTAAGCTAACGGAGGTTGATTGCATGAAGCGTCGCGATATGCTTATGGGCCTGACCCTCACGGGAATGGGCTTGGCCGCCGAAGAACATGAGCCTCAGTCGCTCTATATTCCCAAGGCCCATCTGGTCAAGGATCGACAATTTCTCCACGACTTCATGGATGAGTATTCATTCATCGATCTCGTTACTGGCTCGCCCGAGATTCGCATCACGCATATTCCGGTGCTGCTCGACAGGAGCGCCGGGAAATACGGGAAGCTTTACGGCCACATCTCTCGCCAGAATCCTCAAAGCGGGACCTTCGATGGCCAGCATGACGCAGTGATCGTATTCCGCGGGCCGGATGCATATATTTCTCCGACCTGGTATGCCAAACCGGAGGTGGTGCCGACGTGGAACTTTGCCGTCGTTCACGCGAGCGGAAGACTCAAACCCCTAGCTGAGAAGAAGTCGCTTCACGACCTGCTGGCGAGGCTCATCCGGAAATTCGAGTTCAATGACTCGGCCTACGATTTCGGGACGTTGTCCGAGACGTACAAATACGGCCTCATTGCGGGGATCATCGGCTTCGAAATGGAGATCGAGCGGCTTGAGGGCAAATTCAAACTCGGCCAGGAACGCAGTGCGGCCGACAAGGAAGGCATCCTGCGCAACTTGCGATCTGCGAAGCAGGGTCGTTCAATACACGAACTCACCGCAAGTTTTTACCGGCGGGCGCAGTGACCGTGGGGAGGTTGGAACGGGCGCGCCGGAGAATAGCTCGTTATAAGCGTCATGCCGTCGCCCTGAAGCGCGCGTGCAATTTAGGCTGGTATCCCAAACCGACCAGACACACACCCACGTGGTTCCGAGCAGCAGGACGCACCAGCGATGACTTCTTTTAAGGCAGGCCATCGGCGGAGATGATCCGCTACCGTCATGGGGTTTGGACTCCAGTTGGACTCCGGCGAAGAGGTTGCTGAGTGCTTAAAGGCGGGGTAAGTGTTTGAAACGTTTTGGTGGACCTGGACGGGTTCGAACCGTCGACCTCTTCCATGCCATTTAAGAAATATCAAGCATTTGCAGGCATTTTGGGGCAAAACAAAGGACTTACGGCGTTTCGTTTTGGACGCCAGTGGACGCCACAGGCGCATTTCCAGGCTTTGGACTCCACACGGACTCCAGGACTCAACCCCCTGAGGACGGCACCCCTGGTGCTCTTACGCGCGCGGTTGCCAGCGCTTACTCATCTCTGCTCAAGACGAGGAACAATGCACTCCTTTTATCGGTAGGCTGCCCAGATAGAATAAGAGAGCTGTCGAGATCGGGCGGAGTTTTGAGGCTACGAACTGCTTATCGGCCTATGCAACTTCGTGTACGGCGAGACTCAGGGCGCGCCTGCGGCATCTTTTTGAAAAGCGTGACGCAAGAGTAGCCCTCTAGGGCCACGGACCGCTATGCACCTTGGGGAGCAGGGGACACGCGCAACCTCGCTACCGGCACGGCACGCTCACTGTGCGCTCTACAATTCAAAACTCCGTCGAGATTAAGCGTTCGACAGTGCCGCCGTCCGTTTCGGACCTGCTGCGCGCGAACGACATACACGTGAACCTATTGCACTACTGTTGGCTGTTTCTCACCGACGCTGGCCAGTCGCTCCTGAATTCGCCGCGTGAGTTCGTCCTGCCGGGTGACTTGGATCTTAGTGTATTCCTCAGTCATCCGGACGGTGCTGTGACCGGCGATTTTCGAGGCCTCGATGCTCGATCCGCCTACCTGCTGGCGCCAGGTGATGTTCGCGCGCCGGAATGAGTGCGGACCAAGTCCTGGAAAGTCACACCCCTCGGCCGCCGCGGCACGCTTCAGCGCTTGGCGAATGCCCGAATCCCATAGCGGAAGGCCGCTGCCATCTGTGCGGACGAAGACCCACTTCTCCGGCCCAGCCTGTTCCACTGCGGCCTTGATGCGGTAGCGATCGACCAGGTACCCCAACGTGAGCAGTCGTCTACTGGTCTTCGACTTCGGATCAGCTATGTCGCCCCGCCAGTTGCGCTGGACGATGTGGATGACGCCCTGCTCAAGATCAACGTTGTGCCACGTCAGCCCGAGAATCTCCGAGATGCGAGCTCCCGTTGCTATTGCGGTTTCGACGACGAGCAGATTGGGATCACTTAGTCGGGCCAGCACCCTTACAGTTTCGGCTTCCGTCAGTATCCTTTCCGGCCTCACACTCCACTTTTCTCCGATTCTGACGCGGGAGATCGGGTTGCGACGGCCCTCTGGCCAGTAGCCCCATTCCTCGGCTTTTGTGAAGATGCCCGACATGATTCCCCGCAGGTCATTCATCATGTGCCAGGACTCGCAGGTCTCAAATAGCCACTGCTGGACCTCATCGGCATTGACCTCGCGCAGCCGGTGCGTGCCCCACTTCGGCAGGATCCGCTGATCCAGGTGCATCAGATACTTCATACGCGTCGGCTTTGCCAATACGAACCGCCCGGCAGCCTGCGCTTCAACGTGAGCCGCTTTGTACTTCTCTACCATCCTCGCGAACAGGATCAGACCGTCGGCAATCTTCTCCTGGACGGTGGATTTATTGACCGTTACGAGGAATTTATCGCGCTCAAGCTCTGCGTTTTTCTTGGGGAGGCGGTTCTCGCCTTTGCTCGGGCCGATGACCTGGAACTTCCGGACCACTTTCATCGTGCCATCGGCCTGCAGAACGTCGTCCCAATACCGGAAGTACCAATACGAGCCGCCGCGATCAGTTCGCTCATGAACTTGCGGGTGCTGTATCCGTACTTTCAATCGCAGGCCTCCAGTCAGCGACTGAAGGTTACCGTCGTTCTCGAGCATCAAGCAAGTCCAATAACAACAACGATCTCGTCAAATAATTACTGCGCTTGAGGACTCCTGCTGGCAGATGTACAGCGTGTGCTTGGCGCGGGTCATACCGACGTAGAAGAGGCGGATGACGGAGTCTCTGTCTGGTCCGATCCGTCGCAGTCGATTGACGGTATTCGCGATGTCGCCATCATCGGCGGGCTGATCGCGGCGATCGACACAAGTTTGGAAGCGCCGGACGTCGAGTCCGTCGACCTCAAAGGCAAATATCTATCGCCGGGTCTCGTCGATCTTCATGGTCACTGGTACGACGGAAGTGCCTTCGGAATTGATCCGGCGCGATGCCTCCCGGACGGGGTCACGACAGTCGTTGACGCCGGCACCACCGGCTTCATTAACTTTCGGGAGTTTCGCTGCCACCGGATAGAAAGATCCCGAAACCGCATCCTGGCGTTCTTAAACATTGCGGGTGCCGGAATTCCTACACCTCTCACCGGCGAGTTGGAGAACCTGAAGATGGCCCGGCCCATCGAGACCGCGGCCACCATCGACCAGCATCGCGGGATACTGATCGGCGTCAAGATTCGCATCGGCGGGATGTCGGCGAACAACGGCATGCCGGCGCTCGATCGCGCGATTGAAGCCGCCGAGTCCACCCGGCTTCCAGTGATGATTCACATCAGCCGTGGCGCCGAAACACCGCGCATCCTGAAGCGCTTGCGCACCGGCGACATCGTGACGCATTGTTTTCAAGGACGAGGCGACGGACTGCTTGATAACGGCGCCGTCTTGCCCGAAGCACTCGCAGCAAGAGCCGGCGGCATAATCTTCGACGTGGGCCATGGCTGCGGCAGCTTCAGTTGGGACGTCGCTCGCAGAGCTTTCGAGCACTTCTTTTACCCGGACACGATCAGCAGCGATCTAGACCGGCTATCCGTCGAGCGTTTTTCCCTGGACTTGCCTTCGACGATGACTAAGTTCCTCCACCTCGGAATGTCGCTCGGTGATGTCATCCTAAAAACGACCGCCGCACCCGCCAAAGCCATAGGCCGTAGCGGCGATCTCGGAACCCTCGCTCCCGGAGCAGTCGCCGACCTGTTTGTATTCTCGATTGAAGAGGGCGAGTTTCCCCTCGAAGATACGCATCTGGTCAGACAGATCGCCCGGCGGCGGATCAAGCCCGAGCGCGTGATGAAAGGCGGAAAGTGGATTGACCCTGCCGCTTGCCGTGGCTCTCTGCGCCCGTTGGAGTCCTGCGACTACGAAGTGCTGCGCGATCTTGAGGAGTCGGCTTAGGGCATAAGCGCGGGGCGTCAACACGCGGCATCCGGACGTTTTACTATCGAAGCTATGCTTTGCACAAAGGCGGGCTATTTCTTACTTTGTTTGCCGGCGCTGGCAGCTGCGGGGGATGCCCGGCCTGTATCGAATCAGATCCGTGTTGACAGCAATGTCGCGGTGGCGATGAGAGACGGGTTGAAACTGTATGCTGACGTTTATCGCCCTGTGGATGCTGGAAAGTTTCCGGTCCTGGTTGTTCGCACTCCGTATGGCAAGCAACGCGAGGGCATCCATGAAAACCTCATCGGGTTCGCACGCCGCGGGTACGTCGTCGTTGTGCAGGACGTGCGTGGCCGCTTTGAATCAGAAGGACGATGGGATCCCTTCCGTTATGAAGCTGAGGACGGCGCTGATACCGTCGAGTGGGCGGCAAAACAGCCGTGGTCAAACGGCAAAGTGGGAATGCAAGGAGGCTCCTATCTCGGTAACGTTCAATGGCAAGCCGCTGCGCAGGCTCCGCCCAGTCTCGTGACTATCTTTCCGGTGGTGGCGTCCACGAGTCTTTATCACAACACCTGGTTTCATGGCGGCGCCTTCAAGCTGGGTTTGGCGTTCGGATGGGGTGTGGCTCGCAATCCAAGGCGAGTAATGTATCCGCAGTACTGGCATACCGAAAAATACGCGCCGGACGAGTGGCGCTATGAGAATTTGTTTTGGAAGCTGCCGTTGAAAACACTCGATGAAGAGTCAGCCGGCCAGACGGTACAACACTTCAGGGATTGGATCACTCATCAAAGCTATGACGACTACTGGAAGGCGATCAGTGTGGAAGAGAAGTTTTCGCGCGTGAAGGTGCCCGTCCACGTCCATGGCGGCTGGTTCGATCTTTTATTGGGTGGAACATTAAACGGATTTGTGGGCATGCGGAAAGAGGGAGGCACGCCGAAAGCGCGCAAAGAGACAAAGATTATCGTCGGTCCATGGGGACATGGGCCCAGTCAAAAATTCGGCGATGTTGATTTCGGACCGACCGCGAACCGGACGCTCTTCGATAGGAACCTGCAATGGTTCGATCACTATCTTCGAGGGGACGACAACGGTATTGACCGGGAGCCGCCAGTCGAGATCTTCTACATGGGCCTCAACCGGTGGGCACATCACGACGATTGGCCGATCCCTGGGACGCGATACACATCCTTTTACATTTCGAGCGGGGGCCATGCAAATACAGCGCGCGGCGACGGTGTGCTGAGTCTCGAGGAACGTGGGGGCGCTCCGTCCGATGAATTTACATACGACCCTCATACTCCGGTGCCTACTTTCGGTGGCAACGATTGTTGCGGCGCGCCGATTCCCGCTGGCCCCGTAGATCAGCGTCCGGTGGAGATGCGTCAGGACGTGCTCGTCTACACGAGCAGTATTCTGAGAGAGCCGGTAGCGATCGCAGGTCCAGTCAGAATGATACTTCACGCCGCCACAGATGGGCCGGACACGGATTACTTCGTGAAGCTGGTCGACGTTTATCCGGACGGGTTCGCGATGAACATTGCAGAAGGTATTCTTCGAGCGCGTTACCGAACCGGACTCGACCTGCCTGAGTTATTAAAGCCTGGCGAGGTCTATGAATTCGAGATCGACATGCGTGGAACGGCGAACGTATTTCTTGCCGGGCACCGCATTCGCGTGGATATCACCAGCAGCAATTTCCCGCAATATGATCGGAATCCTAACACCGGAGAAAAATTGGGCGACTCGGACCGCTTGCGGGTAGCGCGTCAAACTATCTTTCACGGGCCGGGCCGGCAATCGCATATCGTACTGCCAGTTGTCGAGTTCCAGGCGTGGAAGCTGCGCGGACTGCGAATCGGCGCTAGATCAAGACACGAACGTTCGTCGCCCTGGATGGTAAAGAACGCCCTTTTGGGCGCGATTGCCGGGTGGGGAAACCAATTCCATCTTTACTGCGCAGGCCGGTTCGCCGCTCCGGGCTGAAACCGGTCATGCGTACCAACAGTACATAGCGTCCGACAGGAAGAGAGGGAAGCGCGAAATAGCCGTCCTCGTTCGTTGTGGTCGAGGTTTCCACCTGGGTGGCGTCATGGGTAGCCGTCACCTGGGCGCCCAGAAGCACGGCCCCGGAAGGATCGGAAACACGGCTCACAATTGTAGCGCCTTGTCCGCGCATGAGGGCGGGCGAGAGGCAGGCAAGCATCGGAAGAAGACACAGGCGTTTCGCGACGCCAATCGGCAACGCGTTCATAAGGTCACCTTCTTCTTTCTGCGGCGCCTCTATGAGGATAGCCGCTAGGTTAGACCACCAAAATGAGTAGCGAAGTAAAGCTTAACTCATATTGGCCAACGGTACCGCCCCCGCGGAACTTCGCCACGCATACGCAGCTCGTGGAACCGATGCACGCGCAAGCAAACGCTCCCGTCAAGGTCGCGCCTCCTGGTACGCGCGATAACGCGTCAATATGCCAATAAGCGTTCGACGGCGTCGTGCAGCCGCGCGTGCGCTGAATAGAGGCCTTTTTCCATTTGGGTGGAGAAGGGAATCGGGAACCCTTCGCCGGCCACACGTACCGGCGGCGCGTCCAGAGTATCGAAGGCTTCTTCAGCGATGCGCGCTGCGATTTCCGCGCCAAACCCCGCTGTCATGGGGGCTTCGTGCAGCACTAGAACGCGGTTGGTCTTACGCACCGAGGCCAGCACCGCGTCCTTATCCCACGGAATAAGCGTGCGCAGGTCGAGTACTTCGATCGACGCCGTGGATCGCGCAGCCTCTTCGAGCGCCCATAACAAGCCGATTCCGTACGTCACGATCGTGAGGTCGCGCCCCTCCAGTGCGATTCTGGCTTGCCCCAACTCGATCTCGTACGCGCTTTCCGGCGTCATCCCTTTCAACGCACGATACAGATATTTGTGCTCGAGGAACAGCACCGGGTTAGAGTCGGAAATCGCGCGGAGCAGCAGTCCTTTGGCATCCTCCGGCGTGCCTGGTACAACTACCTTCAATCCAGGCACATGGCAGAACCACGCCTCCATGGATTGGGAATGGAACGGCCCCGCGCCGATAAACCCACCGAACGGCGCGCGAACCGTAACGTTAAGCGGCGCACCCCAGCGGTAGTGCGTGGTGGCGAGATTATTGACGATCTGATTAAAGGCGCAGGTGATGAAATCGGCATACTGTATCTCGATCACGGGCTTAAACCCCTCGAGCGCCAAGCCGATGGCCGCACCCACGGCGCCGCTTTCGATGATAGGCGTGTTGCGCACGCGCTCCGCGCCGAAGCGCTCCAGGAATCCCTCAGTCACTTTGAAGACGCCGCCGTAGGCTGCGATATCTTGTCCCATCACCAGGACCCGTTCATCGTGTTCCATGGCGTGCCAGAGTCCCTCGCGGACCGCGTCGACGAAGCGGATTTCACGGCGGGCTCCCGCCTTAACGACCGGCACTGGAGGCGCGGGAGCAAATACGGCGGCGCGCTCGCGCTCCAGCGTACTCCGAACTTCGGGCTGTCCGAGGGCGAACTCGGCGGCCTCGCTGACCTCGGCCGCAAGCTCCCGCTTCAGGCCATCAATTTCCGCTTGCGTCAGAACCCCTTCCTGGAGGACGTGTTCGGTGAACCGCAACACCGGGTCCTTGGTTGCCCATTTTTCAAATAGCTCTGGTGGCACATACCCGATCCCGGAGGCCTCCTCGTGTCCGCGCATACGGAATGTTTTCGCTTCGATCAACGACGGCTCTCCCGCCTGGCGGGCGCGCGCCACGACATCGCAGACAGCCAGCACGTCGTTACCGTCCACCACCTCGCCACGCATGCCATAGCCCGCCGCGGCGCTAGCAATGTCCTCTACAGCGATGGCTTCCTCGACGGGTGTCGATAAACCCCAGCGATTATTCTCGACGACGAAGATCACTGGCAGTTTCCACACGGCGGCGAGGTTCAGCGCCTCATGAAAATCTCCTTCGCGCGAGGCTCCATCCCCACAGAGGACCAACGCGGCGAAGTCTGCGCGCCGGAGCTGCGCAGCCAAGCCGAGGCCACACGCGACAGGCAGCATGGCCGCCATATGCGAGATCATGCCGATGATACGGCGCTCAGGCAAGCCGAAATGGAACGTGCGGTCGCGCCCTTGCGTAAATCCGCCGTCCTTCCCCATCAATTGGCAGAACAGGCTGCGCAGCGGGACTCCCTCGCGTGGTCCAGACGCCGAGATTGCGGTGGGCGGGGAGAATGTAATCTTCCGGCCGCAGACCCTACGCACAGCCGACCGATACCGCCTCCTGCCCGTAGCCGCTGAACCACTTCGAGAGCCGCCCCTGCCGGATGAGCGCCAGCATGCGTTCCTCGATCGTGCGGGGCAGCAACAGGAGCCCGATAGAGCGTTTTCCTGTCTATCTGCATATGAACGATTTTTGCAAACCACAGGTCTCCGGGACGACTGCATCCCGACGCGGAGCGCTGATATTGTCGGAAGTCGAGCGCGTACCCGGCGTTCTACATAGCGGGTACCGCGCTCATATCCATCGTAATTGTACGGCCATCAAGACCTGTACCTGGCACCATCGCTTTCGAAGCGGCGGGCGCTCGGCCGTCTTCGAAAATACTCGGGCCGCAGCTCGTTGAGTAGTCGACTAGTGCTGTCCTCATTGACATAGTAGGTAGCCTTCACCAAATGGCGGAGATCGCTCCCGGCGCGGGCGAGAACATCGCGTAGTGATTCAAAGATTTCCCGGATCTGCGCGCCGCCGTCCTTCCCCGCTATCCCGTAGAGGCCCGAAACGTAGATGGTCTGTGGACGCGAAATACGTACAATCCGCGTGTATACGCGCGGGCGGGTTTCGTCTGGCGGCGTGAGGTACTCCACTCCAGGTTGACCGCTCTGCGTCGACTTGGCGATCAACTCGATTTCGATCGGGGACTTCGATATCCATTCCACCGTCACCAGAGGCGGCGCATCCTTACCGAAGAATTCACGTACTTCCTGTTGCACCACCTCCGCTGAGGACATAGGCTGCAGGAAGGCCTTAACCTGAACTACGTCGGCGCGGGTTAGGCCCAGGAACTGCAAATTCTTTTCCAGAACGTTCAACGTATCGAGAGTTGCTTTGCGAAAATCACCGGGCGCTGCCTGTCCTGAAATGTAGACTCTGGGACCGCTGGGTAGAATAGCGACGTCCGGAGTTCTCGCAAATGCGCTGCTAGTGGCCGCGATAGCGTCCATCGCTACCAGCCCATCGGGATGCGACAGGCGGCCCGCCACTACGCTGACAGATGGGGGAGCGGGATGCCCCGAATACCGCTTCTGAAATGCACGAGCCAGAAGTGGCGATACATCCGAGCCGGTTACATATATGTTGACCTTCACTGCCTTTGTCAGGCTCGTGCCCGCCTTCCCCAACTCTCGATCCAGATTTGAGAAGACCTGATCGATTTGGGCCCCAGCATTTCCCTTGCCCACGATGTTCCCATTTCCGTCAAGAGGCAGAACCTGTCGCGTGTGCGCTAGAGGGGTCGCGCCGACGAGCACCGCCTTGGCGGTACCTGTCAACGGTCCCGTATCGATCGAACGAATTGCGATGGCCGGGCTCTCCCGCGCCGCCCTTATCAGCTCATCTACCTTTTCGATGATGATCTCTTCCACCGGTGCTCGCCAGGCAGCAGGTTGGCCGTACGGAATCATGGCTCCGCCACCCTCGTATCCGCCTTCTTTCAAGACGCGCAACGATGGAATGTAAGCCATTACATCGTTGGAGTAGCCGGATACCCAAACATTCTCCCAACCATATTGCTTCTTGAGCCGTAGTGAATAGTCCACCACCAGCTCGCCGCCGAGAAAGATCCACGTCAAATCCTGGCCGAGTTGCCGACCTGAACGGGATACGGGTAGCGCTCAGCCAACTTGCCATCACGTTCGAGCACGCCCAATAGAAATTGGGCATGATTTCGGAGACGAGGGTCCTTCAGCTGCTGCTGCAACTCCTCGCGGCTGGGAGCTTTCTGGAACGGCAGGTCGACGGTCTCAAAAACCGTAACTAACTGACGTTGTATCGGCCTGCCTTTCTGTTCGAGGACGAGATCAACGGCAGAGGATAGGATCTTTCCATATGCTTTCGACAGCTCTACAGTTCGCCGCGGTAAAGGATTAGCATCTGCGCCCGCGCCTGTGACGAACAGTGCCATTGCTCCAGGGTGCGAGCGCTCGAGTTCGTCTTGCGCGAAGCCTGGCCAATCGCCGCTGACTTGGTCAATAGAGAGCGAGGTCGCATGACATGCGTATCCGAAGACGATCCCGCGCAGTTTTCCCTCAGGCGTGCTAATCCGCAAGACCGGGCATCGTGATCCACGGGCCCGGGATATTCCCGATGTCCCACGCGCCGCCGATTTACCGCAAAGCCGGCGAGTCCCTGGTCGAAGGCCAAGACCGCAGGGGAGAGATCCTTGATGGCATTGCCAATGGTTTCCACCACCTGTCGGAGCAGCTTGGCAGTGTATCTGTTGATCACTTCCTGTTGCGAACCATCGTACGGGTAAGCAGGTCTGAGCACGTTGTCCTTGACCGGAGCACTGTGCGTGTGGGAGGAGTTGATGGCCAATCTGTGCCGGGGCAGCTTGAACTTGTCCTGAACCTCTCGAGCAACGAACGCCGCCATGTCTCGATTGAACCCGAGAAGATCCGAAGTAACCAACACCGAGATGGCATTACTGTCATCCTGCAGTGCGAGAGCCTTCACGAAGATCGGGTGAAGCACACCTTCTGACGGCTTGGTCCGCGAACCAAACCCCGCCAGCCAGATCGGACTCTCCGGTGTGATATTCGTTCTGGCCAAGCCTGCTTTCCAGTTGCCAAAAAGATTCTGCGCCAAGGCTCCTGTCAGCAGCAGAAGAACAGCCTGTATTCTGATAGTTCTTTTCACGAAGTCATTCCGTCCTACCAAAGGAATTTCAAAGAAAGCTGTGTATTTCTGGATCGCAGATCGTGATTGACTACACGCCTCTACCGGGCGCCGCCATGAAACATCGTCGAATCACCGGGCTGGAACAACCCAAAGACGTAAAGTGTGCCTCCGCTGCGGTAATTCTTCATCCACGGTGCGCCTGCGCCCGTGTATCCTCCAACCGCACCGCCCATTCCGGATGCGATAGCGATGTACTGCTTCCCGTCCACCCGGTAAGTGATTGGTGCGGCCCGAATCCCGGAGCCGGTCTGGTACGACCAGAGAACCTTGCCGTCTCCCGCATCGTAGGCCGCAAAGTTACCCTCCGCATCTCCCGTAAAGACCAATCCGCCGCCCGTGCCGAGCATACCCCCGCCCATTGGTGTTCTCGTCCTGACTTCCCATGCTATGTCGCCGGTGTTCGGCTGAATCGCCATCACCTTTCCATAGGCCTCGTTCGGGATGTATCGAAACCCGTCCGGTCCAGCAGGAAGGTTCTTACTCCGAGCTTTGATTCCATAGTTATAGAACTTGGCGCAGTTTTCAATAACCGGTAAGTAGACAAGCTTCGTGAGCGGATTGTATGACATGGGCATCCATTCCTTGCCACCTGCTGCACCGGGACAAACTGTAACTCCTTCGTAGGTCGGGATCGTGGCAGGATCGATGATTGGGCGGCCATTCGAGTCGAACCCTTTGTTCCACGTTGTACGTACGAAGGGTTTTGCGTATAGAAACTTTCCGTTCGTGCGATCGAGGGCATAAAAATGCCCGTTGCGGTCCGCATGTACCAGCGCCTTTACTGTACGGCCCTGCCATTGCAAATCGACCAGCACCAATTCATTCACTCCGTCCCAATCCCACACATCATGGGGAGTGTATTGATAGTGCCAGCGCAGCTTTCCGGTGTTTACATCGAGAGCAACCAGTGAATCGGTATAGAGGTTGTCTCCTTTGCGTGCGTCGTCATCGTAATCCGGATAAGGATTTCCAGTGCCCCAGTAGACTGTTTCCAGATCGGGATCGTAGGATCCGTTCAGCCACGGTGCTCCGCCGCCGATCTTGTTAGACTCTCCTTCCCAGGTCTCCGCACCTTTCTCGCCGGCCGCCGGAACGGTATAGAAGCGCCAGAGACGTTTGCCTGTGGCGGCATCATAGGCGTCGATAAATCCTCGGCTCGGCGAGTCGCCGCCGGCAATGCCGATGATCAATTTATTGCCGACAATAAGCGGGGGCTGCTTTGCATTCAGGTTGTCTTCTACTTTGCCCAGTTCGATATCCCACTTCACACGGCCTGAGCGCGCATCGAGCGCCACCAGATGAGCGTCGAGCGTGGCCATGTATAGCGTGCTGTTTAGAATGGCAACTCCACGATTGGCAGGCCCGCAACAATAATTCAGCTTTTCCGGAAGGCGTCGTTTGTAATGCCAAAGCTCGGCCCCGGTACGAGCGTCGATCGCGAATAGATGATTCCAGGAAGCACTGAGAAAAATCACGCCATCGACAAACAATGGCGTGGCTACTAAGCCGTCGGGAGTTCCCGTCTGAAAGCTCCAAACGGGTGTCAGACTCTTCACATTCCCCGTGTTGATCTGGTCGAGCGAACTGAAACTGTGGCTGGCGTAGTCCCGGCCGTACATCAGCCAGTTATCGTGATCGTTGGCCGCGGCAAGCAATCGTCGCGAATCGACATTAATGCGCGGAGTGTTTACGCGCTGTGGTGGGCTGGATAGCCTGCGCACCAAGCGAGCGGATGTGCTTCAGCACGTCCTGCTGCTCGGCGGGATTGAGTGTCGCGGCAAAGGCGGGCATTGCAGTCCCTTTCACACCATCGCGAATGATGCGCCCGAGCTGTGCATCGCTGGTACCGGCTTGCCAGACAGAATTAGTCAGATCCGGGGCCGAGCCGCCGTCGCCGAAAGCTCCATGGCAGACAGCGCAGTGCTTTGTAAAGAGCACTTGGCCAGGACCGGTCGCCTGAGGGGTTTGCGCGAGAACGGCTGCTGCCATCGAGAAGCAGCCGGCCTCTTTAATCCAGTGACCCATAGCGTCTAAACGAATATTTCAATCTAAAAGGACAAGGCCGTCAACGAGGGTGCTCTCGACCGCCGGCACGGTCTGGCGATTTACGATTACTAGAGCGAGCAGAACGCTAAGATCGAGATGGGCGCGTTGATTGTCAAGATTCCTGGCGATCTCGCGAAATTGCGCCTCTCGCGCACTTCCGGGCCTAATAAAATCATGGGGAAGTTTGCTATGGATCAGGGGACAGAGAAAGTAGCGTTGACGACTCGAAGGACGATCGTGGCAGGTGCGGCGCTTGGATCTGCCCCTGCCATTCGCCCGTTATGGGGACAACAAAGGCCCAATAACGAGATTCGTCTGGGTGTAGTGGGCATCCGAGGCCGCGGACGCGATCACTACCGCGCGTTCGCCAAAGTTCCGGGAGTTCGAGTCGCGTACTTGTGCGACATCGACGAGCGCCTTTTCCCGCGGCTGTGAAGGACATCGAATCCTTAGAGGTGGAGTGAAAGCCGAAACCTTTGTTGATCTTCGCAAGCTCCTCGAGCGCAAGGACCTGGATGCGATTTCGATCGCTACGCCGGACCCGACTGGCACGCGCTACATACGATCTGGGCCTGTCAGGCGGGGAAGGACGTCTATGTTGAAAAGCCTCTGTGCCACAACATCCGCGAAGGCCGGAAAATGCTTGAGGCTGCGCGTAAGTACAACCGCATAGTTCAAGTGGGACTCAACCGAAGAAGCGAGAACCGCAACCTTGCGGGCGTACGCTTCGTTCGCGAAGCAAAGTTCGGGCCGACCTATCGCGCAAAGGCGGTTGTATTTCGTGGGCGCACTTCAATTGGCAGGGCGCAGGAATCTAGTATTCCCGAAGGGGTCAACTGGGACCTCTTCCTTGGTCCTGCTCCTTATCGAGCATTCGATCTGAACCGATTTCACTACGGATGGCACTACTTCTGGAACACCGCGACCGGTGAGGTTGGGAACAACGGTGTTCATGCTATTGATTTGGTGCGCTGGGCATTGAACAAGACGTTCACCCGATAAAGGTCGTCTGCTCCGGAGGTCGCTTTGTGGACGACTCCGACCAGGAGACACCCAACTACCAGAACGCTACGTTTGAGTACGCCGATGGAACGCTGATGGATCTGGGGGTCACTGCGCTCCCAAGCCCATACTTTGGCGGGGTTCAGATGGGCGAGTTCTTCTACTGCGCCAGGGCTACGTGACATCCGCCAACAACTGGACCACGGTCGTGGGTGAATTTACTCCTCGCGATACTCCTGATCCGTCTTCGGGTGTCTCAAACCGCTTGAACAACGTTAGCTTTCCGCAGATTGCCTACAAACCGGGACCTGCGATTCCTGACATCGGGGAACCCGAAATAAGTCACTTTCAAAACTTCATCGATTGTGTTCGGTCGCGGAAACGTGAGGCCCTGAACTGCGAGATTGAGCAGGGACACCTATCGACCACGTTATGCCATATGGCAAACATCGCGTTTCGTACCGGCCGCAAGCTGGTATTCAATCCCCAGACAGAATCGTTTACAAACGATCCTGAGGCCAATAAATTTCTAACCCGAGAGTACCGGAAGCCCTATGTGCTGCCGGATCAGATTTGACCGCACGTAAGCAGTAGACCATCAACAGCAGGCCTGAGTACGGGCCGCATTCAAACTAGAGGCCTGTGACCTGAACATTTGTGCTGTGTGCAAAATCAGATTAATGATGAACAGACGAGAACTGTTGGCACTGGTTGCAGCAGGGGCTCCGGCAATCTCAGCCGGAGCAGACCAAGGCTTAAAGGCTACGGACTGGCCTCGCTGGCGCGGCCCCAACGCCGACGGCGTCGGACGGGGCCAGAATCTTCCGCTACAGTGGAGTCGCACCGAGAACGTGCGGTGGTCGGCGACTTTGCCGGGTTGGGGCACAGGTTCGCCGGTGGTGTACGGGGATCGTGTTTTTGTCACTTCGCAGGCTCAGGAAGGCGAAAAGAAATCGCTGCTCACCCTCTGCTTCCATCGGCGTACCGGTGAGCAATTGTGGTTCCACGACTTCGGACTCGGCACCGATCAGCGAACCATGAAAAGTCCAACCTTGCCGTAAATACGCCTGCCGGGACGAAGGACGCCGTTTACGTCGCCTTCGGCAATTCAGATGTCGCACGCTATTCACACGACGGCAAACTGCAGTGGGTCACCAGGTACATGGAACTGTTCGGCGACCCGAAAATGGCATGGGGCTATGGGACTAGTCCGGTCGTTCTGCACGATTCCGTAGTCCTACCTTGGGACCATCACAAGGGACCCTGTTATCTCGTCGGCCTCGACAAGCGAACCGGCGCTGTGCTCTGGAAAAAAGAGCGGGCTATAGGCACAAACCACGGCACGCCGCTCCTCGTCGAGCACCACGGCCAGACTGACATCCTCGTTCCCGGAAAGAATCGCCTGACTGGATTCGACGCAAAGACCCGAACCGAGTTGTGGAAGTATGGCGAAGGCGAGGGTCCTTTCAACGGAGAAATCGTTGTCAGTCCCATGTATGGAGACGGGACAGTGTTTCTGCAGTTGTGGCGGCAAGTCTCATTCACGCGATTCGACTCAGGAGCAATGGGCAGCCGCCCGAGTTGGTATGGGTTAGTGAAAAGCCTGGCCCACAAGAACCGTCGCCAGTCTACTATCGGGGGCTGTTGTACGTCCTGCTCGATAACGGCGTCCTGACGTGCCTCGATGGGACCAGAGGTACGGAGGTCTACCGTAAGCGCCTGGCGGGTAGCTGCAACTCGTCCCCAATCGCAAACGACGGGTGTATCTATTTGAGCAACAACGATGGGACGACGTTCGTAGTCAAGGCCGGAAGAGAATTTGCACTACTTGCCGCGAACAGCTTGGACGAAAGAATCACGGCTTCACCAGCGGTATCAGGAGACACGCCTGATATACCGCACGGACTCGCACCTGTACTGCATCGCGAACAATAAAGCGTAACATCGGCACCACCTCTATCGACGCACGTCAACGAGCCGCGACTGCGCTTGAAGCGACGCCCTTCACGTTAAGTTGTGCGGGTTCCAGTGCCAACGCCGATTTCAATGCTGCCGCCGCTTGTTCGTGCTTGTCCAGCTTGAAGTAAGCCACTGGCAGAATGCCGAACGCCTTGGCTTTGTAGGGGTCCGCCGCTACAGCGTCGTTCGCGTAAAGTCCGTGCCAGTCAAGTTCTTTGGGGATACAACATTGTATTCTCGAACCTATATGGGACACGTGCATCTGTCGCGCCGGGACATTCTGAAGTCGATTCCCGTGCTCGGACGCGGAAGCCTTCTCGTCCCGGCGGGCCTTATGGCCCAGCGCCCGGACACCAGCGCTCCGGCCGTGATTCGCGTATCGCTCGTCGACGAAGCCACCGGTAAGCCCACGGCGGCAAAGATTCGCGTTGTCGAGACGAACACGGGACAAGCGTACCGGATGTGTTGCAACGGCGTTCAGTCGGTCTGATAGGCTTTGGCTTGCATGAAACGGAAGCGGCCGGCGTTGTTCAAAGTGCGACACTTCGAAGCGGAAATCATCGTCCTTTATGTCCGCTGGTACTTGCGCTATGCGCTCAGCTTCCGGAACCTGGAAGAGATCATGGCAGAGCGCAATCTCGGCGTGGATCACCCTACCATCTGGTGCTGGGTCCAGCAGTACGCGCCCGAACTGAATCACCGTTGCTGGCCGGAATTGCGCAATACGAATCGGTCGTGGCGAGTCGACGAGACCTACTGCCACGTGGGAGCAAGTCGACCTATTTATATCGCGCGGTCGATTCCACTGGCGCCACGATCGATTTTCTTCTGAGCGACACGCGCGATGCGACTGCAGCGAAACGCTCCTAGCAGAAAGCATTACGTTCAGTCGGGCACCCACGACCGCGGGTCATCAACGTTGACGGTAACCCTTCGTATCCCAAGGTCGTAACGGAACTGAAGCGGACTGGCGAACTTGGCCGGCGCTGTCGATGTCGACCCATCCGGTACCTGAACAACATCGTCGAGCAGGATCACCGAGCCATCAAGCGGCGGCTCCGAGCGAGTCAGGGGTTCCGAGCTTTTCATTCGGCGTGGCGAACCATTGAGGGCATCGAAACAATGAACATGATCCGGAAAGGCCAGATCAGGTGGCTAGCGAAGAACGACATCGCTGGCCAAGCCGAATTCGTCAGTCGCTTACTCGGAATCCCTACCGCTCCGTGATCCACAGGTAAAAGAGGTGTTCTCAGGTTCGCGTTTTCAAGTTTGCAACAGATCCCCCGCCTCCGGCCGCAAAGCCAGCCGGGAGTGCAGCTGCGATGCTGGCTTCGCGGGCGCATCGGCCGGTTAATCGATTCCTTTCGTGTCTGCTGTTTGCGGCACTTCGCGCCTGCGGCTCGCAGGGCTACGCTCGCGAGGATACCCGCAGCAACCACAAGGAAGGCAGCATTTCTATCGGGCTAAGGCAGGGGCATCTCCAAAGAGGCTTGAGACGGCCCATTCGGCCCAGTTCGGTGTGCCCAGTTCGCTGATGGCTCCAGACCGCAAGCCGATGTATACTTGTCGCCATCCTGCTATCAGACTCCGCACCGAGGAGGAAAAGTCTATGTGGACTCGACACTTGGGAAACACCGCGTTCGTCCTGGCAATTTTCTGCGTTATCGCGGCATCGAGCCTCGCATCAGCGCAAACCATTACTGGAGAGATTAGCGGCACCGTTACAGATCCTTCAGGAGCGGTCGTGCCGCAGGCCGATGTGGAGCTTGTTCGCGAAGGTACCAGCGCGACCCGCACGGGGGCTACGAACCAATCGGGGATTTTTGTCTTTGCAGCGCTTCCGCCGGGTATCTACAGGCTGAAAGTAAGCGCGACCGGTTTTCGAGGCTATGAACAAACCGGCGTTGTTCTCACGGCGAACGATCGAGTCTCCGTCGGCCAGGTCGAACTCCAAGTAGGTGTGACCGCGGAAACAGTAACGGTGTCGGCGGCGACTTCACAGGTTCAGACCGAAAGCGTCCAGACGACTGCACGACTGACTCCGCAGCAGCTCGACCGCATTGTCGTCAGGGGCCGAGACGTCATGAATCTTGTGAAACTGCTGCCTGGCGTTTCGCAAGGAGCCGTCCGCGATGGCGCAGCGGTTGCCGAAACCGACACCGGGCTTGGGAATGACCTCGGCGGACTCTATGGGACTTTCACTCCCAATATCTCCGGCACACGCTCGTATTGGAATACCATGACTCTCGACGGCCAGATGGGGAGCGATGCCGATCTGGTTTCGCTTTTTAACGAAGTCACCAGTGTGGATGCTATCGCTGAAGTGAACGTTGTCCTTACCAATTACAACGCCGAGTATGGCCGCAACTCCGGCCCGCAGATCAACATGGTTTCGAAATCCGGAACCCGCGATTTCCATGGGAGCCTCTACTGGTACAAACGCCACGAGCAGTTCAACGCGAATGATTTCTTCAACAATAGAGATGGCTTGCCGAAGCCTATCTCCCGCTTTAACACCTTCGGCGGGACCTTCGGCGGCCCGATCTTCATTCCCGGGAAATGGAATACCAGTAAGACAAAGGCTTTCTTCTTCTATTCCCGGGAAGATTGGCTCGGCAAGGAGCCTCTCGCCATTGGTCGCCGAACCACGCCGACCGCGCTCGAGCGTAAGGGAGATTTCTCTCAGACGCTAGACCAGAACGGCAGCCGCATCGTAATCCGCGACCCCAGCACAGGGACAGCCATTTCCGGGTAATGTGATTCCGCAGAATCGAATCAGCTTTAACGGGCAGGCTCTGCTGAATCTGTTGCCGCTCCCGAATGTCACCGACAGAAGGATTACCGGCGGCACCTACAACTACCAGTTTCAGGAGATCCGGGACAAACCGAAGAAGACCAATCTTCTGAAGTTCGACTTCATGCCTGGCTCGAAAGATACGATCACGATTCGAGGCAGAAACTACTGGTCAGACGCGCGTTCCTCAGCCGGTATGGCGGCGGTGAATTCCAATTGGCCGCAGTTCCGGCATCATTACCTGTTCACCGAAGACAGCGCCAAAGTGGGTTGGATTCGTGTGGTCAGCCCGGCCACGGTGAATGAGTTCAGCATAGGGTTTCCGAGACCTGGGTGAGCGCGGACACGATGGATTCGAAACCCCCGAAGGCTTCGGGCCGCTGGTGAAATCCACTTACAAAATGACGCTTGGCCAGTTCAATCCGGAAGTGAATCCGTTGAACCTCATTCCGGCAATGTCCTTCGGCGGAGTTCCCAACGCAGTGAACGTCACCTTTGATAACCGCATTCCGATCAATGCCGGCGATCAAAGACTGGACCTTGTGGACAACTTCAGTTGGAATCGCGGCGCGCACTCTCTCAAATTCGGCTTTTATTACGAGCGAAACTGGGCGAGCGAAGGTCCCCGCGCCAATAATTTCTCAGGCAGCTTCGACTTCAGCCGCGACCCGAATAACCCTCTCGACACCAATTGGGCATTCTCGAATGCGACTGACCGGAACTTCGTTTCTTATGTCGAGCCGACGCTCAGATCCGCGGCTGGGGTATCAATGATCTTCTGGAATGGTTCGCCCAGGACACCTGGAAAGTGAATCGGCGGCTGACCCTCAACATGGGCCTGCGCTTTACCCATTACTCGCCTTGGCAGTTGCGCGAACCGGATCAAGAAGGCTCCATTCTCGATCTCGACCGGTATGATCCGTCGAAGGCTCCTTCTCTTCTACCGGCCTGCAAGAAACGCGAACGGCGCCCGTGTCGCTCAAAATCCTGCTACCGGCGAGTTCGCTCCGGCTGTGTTCATTGGCGCTTTCGTGCCCGGAACCGGCGATCCCGCAAATGGCATGATCCTGGCAAACGATCCGATTTTCCGAAAGGATTCATCGAACAGGAACCCATCCAGATATCACCACGGATCGGTCTCGCGTTGGACGTGTTCGGTAACGGAAAGACCGCTCTCAGGGCGGGTTTCGGCATCACCAAGCAGGGCGATGACATCCTCCAACATCCTGAGCCAGATCACCCAACTGCCGCCGCGCTCGTACAGTCCTACTCATCTTCTACAACAACGTGGACACGTTCCTGAACGCGCAAGGGGTCCTTTTTCCGAGCTCTGTGTTTGCGCATGACCGCGACCCTGTCACGCCGAGTGTCTACAACTACAGTTTCGGTATCCAGCACGGCATCGGTTTTAACACGGTTCTGGATGTGTCTTACGTGGGAACGTGGCGCGGCATCTGCTGCAAAGACGGAATCTGAACGTGGTTCCCTACGGCGCCAGATTCCAAAGCGGGAATGCCGATCCTACCAATCCGGCACGCCCTTGCCGGACAATTTCTTCCGCCTTTTCCTGGCTACACCAACCTGACCTATCAGGAGCACTCCGGATCGTCGAACTATAACGGACTCCACGTGAATGCCACTCGACAATTCTCGAGAGGTCTGCAGTTCGGTGCGGCATATACCTGGTCCAAGTCGATGGGACTCACCGACAATGACAACCAGACGTTGCCGACCTATCAGGATTATCGGGTCTGGAGCCTACGGCAAGCTTTCCTTCGATCAGACGCACAAGCTGGTCACGAACTTCCTTTGGGAACTACCCCGGATGAGCAAAGTTGTAGCGAACTCGGTGGTGAAGGCCATCTTCGACGAATGGCAATTCAACGGCATCGCGACCTTCTCGAGCGGCACACCTTCCGGCATCGCTTTCACCACCACGGACAACGCAGATATTACTGGTGGGGGCGATGGCGCTCGCGTGGTGATGCTGCAGAATCCGATTCTCGACCGAGAGAACGAGCGGACTTCGACCGCTGGTTTAACACCAACGCTTTCGGCAGACCGGCACGAGGACTGCTCGGCAACGCTCCCAAGACGTGTTTCGACGTCCCGGAATCAATAATTGGGATCTGATCCTGTTGAAGAGAATTCCGTTGGGAAAGAGAGCCGCTCTATGCAGTTTCGCTGGGAGATGTACAACGCGTTCAATCACACCCAGTATTTCGGGCTGGACACTACTGCGCGCTTTGATACAGCGGGAAATCAGGTGAACGCACTCTTTGGTCAAATCAACTCCGCACGGCTTCCCCGGACCATGCAATTCGCTCTGCACTTGTACTTTTGAGTGTGCCGCATGAGGTGCGGAAGAGTAGCAGCGTGCTCTGACTGCTTCTTTCCATTGCGCAGATTCCCGGGGCAGCCGAGGTGACACTCGAGGCACCGAGTATTATTCCGCCGTTCGATCCGGTGGAGTTCGTTATCCGGCTCGATCAGAGTCCTTTCGGAAATCCGTTCACGGAAGCGGAGCTGACGGGTGAGTTCAGGCTTGCCGGCGGCAGACCCATTCGCGTACTCGGCTTCGCCGATTCCGAGGATGGCACGCTGTTCCGGTTGCGATTCTCGCCGCATGCTGCTCGCGCGACTTACGACTACAAGCTGCGCCTACGGGGCAAGGACTTGACCGCGAGTTTACGGGAAGATTTTCTACTCCGAATGTTTCCGATCGCGCGGGCCCGGTCATTGTGGATCCTAAAAATCCGAGGCACTTTATCTACCTGGGTTCCGGGGTGCGCTTCCATCATCTCGGCTACACGGCTTACCATTTGTTAGATCCATCGAACGACTACGCTCAGGTTGACGCGCTTATCGACTACTGCGCCCGGGCGGGATTCAACAAGATTCGGTTCCTTCTGACGGGCTATCCGAAAGACATGGACAACCGGCCCGGCAACCAGCCGATGGAAGTTGGCGAAGCCCGCACGGCTATCAACTACAACTCGCGGCCGGCCGAGGTGAACGCCCTGCCTGCATGGCCTGGCAAGCCGCACGCCTACGACTTCTCCCGGTTCAATGTCGCGTATTGGAGGCGAGTCGAGCGAGCGATACGCCGGATGCGCGATCACGGCATCGTCGCGACCTGCATTCTGACCATCGAGAAACAGAATCTTCCGCTCGAGTACGGTTCCCTGACCGACGAAGAGTATCGCCTCTACAAATATGCTGTCGCCCGCCTGGCGGCTTTCGACAACGTATGGTGGGACCTTGGAAATGAGCACAACGAGTTCCGCGACGTGGAATGGGGTAACGCAATGGGAGCGCTAGTGAAGGCCATCGACCCGTTCAATCGCCTCACCTCCGCCCATGCCTACGCCAACTTCCTCTACCCATATGCCGACTGGGCGGACTTCATCATCACCCAACATTACGGCGATGAGAAGGCCGTTCATGACTGGGCCTTGAATCATCATTCGATCCCGAAGCCGTACATCAACGAGGAGTATGGCTACGAAGGCGAAGTCGACAAGCCGGGCCACGGGCAGAACGCCGATTGGGTCCGGCGTAGTCATTGGTCCATCGCTATGGCCGGAGGCTATGCCACCTGCGACTGGAGCGATGGAGTGAGCTACTTTTACATGGGCGAACCGGGACCCGGCAAAGCTGCGCTGCAATTGAAGCATCTCAAACGTTTCTTTGAAGAAGTGCCCTTTTCTGAGATGCAACCCGAGGATGGGTTGACTAACAACGGATTCTGTTTGGCCAAATCGCCGCAATACTACGTGTTCTATTTCCCGCGAGGCGGCGCGAACGAGATCGATCTTAGTGGTGCGAAAGGTTGGAGTCTGACCGCGCAATGGTTTGACACCCGTTCAGGAGTCAGACGCGAAGGCCCCAAGATCGCGGCGGGAAAACAAACCGTAGCCGCACCCGGCACCGAAGATTGGATCCTGCTGGTCCGTGGCCGATCTGGAAACTAAACTCGATATGCGCAAAATTATCCTGCTCTCGCTCGTTTTGGCTCCTCTTTTTTTGTAACGCCCTCGGCCAGAACACGCCAGACAATGCCACGTTCCGGCGCCACCCGAACAACCCGCGGTGCTTCCTTTACAAGGGCCAGCTAATCGTTCTGGTAACCGCAACCGAGCATTACGGCGCTGTCTTGAACGGGCAGTTCGACTTCATTCCCTATCTGGATGAGCTGGCGCGCAATGGCTTGAATCTGTCCCGCACCTTTACCTTTTACCGCGAGCTCGAGGATTCCATTCCGCCGTTGGGCTACACCAATACTCTGGCGCCGCGTCCGGGTCACGAAGTGATGCCGTGGAAAACGCACCGGACCGGGCAAAGCAAACGATGGTGGACTGAAGTTCGATCTGGATCAATGGAACCCGGCGTACTTCGCAAGATTCAAGGCTTTCTTAAAGCCGCAGCCGATCGCGACGTTATCGTCGAAATCGTCTTCTTCTGGCAACCCAATAATCTAACGACCCCTCTCTGGTCGTGGTTTCCTTTGCATCCGAATAACAACATAAACGCCGCGGGAGCCAAAATCACCGAAGTGGGTCAATTCATGGAAGAACACGATCCCAGTATTTTTGAAAGGCAGAAAAAGGTTCGTTCGCAAGATCGTCCAGGAGCTGAGCGACTTCGACAACATCTACTTCGAGATCTCGAATGAAACCTCAGCTCGTAACAACGATCCGACATGTCGCGCGACGGCAGGATAGTTGGCACCTGGCGCTTGCCAAGGTCGTGCGCGAGACTGAGCAAAATCTTCCCAAAAAACACCTGGTCGCCGTCAATGCTCACCAGAGGATTCCCGCTTACGAGACACGCGGATTGCGGTACACGGAAATTGGCGATGCGCCTTATCGCAACGAATCATTGGTGGATATCATTAACTACCACTACACCAGCCGAAAGACCCCAGGGGAAGGGACCGCAGCCCTCGAGACGGCCGGCACGCGATTCGGAAATATTTCCAGTTTCATGGAGGCGCGGCGCCAGGTAACAAAGCCGCTGGTGTTCGATGAGAACTACTCCGGGATCATTCACGGCGTGCCTGACGAGTGGGACCGGAACCGGCTCGAAGCATGGGAAACGATTTTGACCGGCGGAGCGGGATTTGACCATCTCGATTGGTCCTTCACCCCGGATGACCCGACCGGTTCCGGTAAGGCTCCCATCCCCGATGGCCGTCGTCTGGATGCCCGGAAGTTTCGGCAGCAGCTCGGCGTACTCGCGCGCTTGTGGACAGACGTGGGACCGGATCAGATGAAGGCGAACACCACCTTGGTCTCTTCGGTTCCCAATCATGCTGGTGCAGTCGCAGCCAGCAGAGAGGATGGCCGAGTCCATGTGATTTATGTAGGAGACTCCCGTCTCAAAAAAGGAGGATTCGGAGAGTCGATCCGTGGAAGCGCGGCTCTTCGACTGCGGGCTGGAAAATACGAAGTGCGAATGTTGCCGTCGGGCGCAACGGAATGGAGTGAGGAGACGCTACTCAATCCGACGGGAACGAGATACATCTTCCGCTTCCGGAATTCCGATTTGACTGTGCTGTGATGGTACGCGCACATTGAGCCTGATCACTTCGCTGCTCGCGTTCAGCGCCGCGGGATTACCGGAAGCACCACATGCGAAGGATATTCCGCGGTGTGATAAACCTTCTGGCGCGCGACAACCGGCTTCGTTTCGTAGGCGTTGTTATCGGCGCCGGTATTCAGGTTCGGCAAATAGTAGGGGAAGTAGCTGCTGGAGATCTCAATACGGATCTTGTGACCAGGCAGGAAGACATTGCCGGTGGCGCGCCAGAAATCGATCGTGTATTCGTAGACCTTGTCGGGCTGAATTGTGCTCAGCTTGTGGGCATTAAAGGCGCCATTCTTTTCGGGATCGCGATAGCGGGCTCGCAGCACTCCGTCGCACAGTAGCGCGGCATAGCCGTCTGGATAGACATCAATCAGTCGGACCATCCAGTCGGTATCGCGCGCCGAGGTGGCGGCGTAGAGTTTGGCGCTGATCGGCCCGGTGACTTCGACCGGCTCCTTCAACACGGGCGTGTCATAGACAAGCACGTCGTCTCCGATTGCAGGAAGGCGAGCGTCGACCGCTCCATCTACGTGACCTCCCGTATAAGGACTGAGAGTGGGTTTGGCTGGGTCATAGGCATAAGCATCGAATGCGGCTCCTGTCGGGCGCTCAGTGCTAAGCCGCCCGTCGCCCTTGAGTGAGTTCGCCTTGCCGCCGCTGTCGAGATAGTACTTGGTCCACTGTGTTTGCGGTAATGGCCAGTCCTGTTCCTCATACCAGCGGTTGACGCCCATGACGAACACAGACACGGGCTTGCTGTCCTTCAAGCCGTTCTCGACGCCTTTCAGCCAATAGTCAAACCAGCGGCAGATCAGGCCGTCGAGATCCACGAGAGAACCGGCGCCGTAGTCGATGCCCGCGAGTTTCTGACTTACATTGATCGCGTGCATCCAGGGGCCGATCAGGAGATGCGGCCTGCGGGCCTCGGGAGTTGGCCCAGCCTTTTTCATCCCAAGGTAGTTCTGCGGCGAGCCAGGAAAATTCGCGTCGAACCAGCCCGTCATCTGAAATGACGGCACGGGCACGCGCTCATACTCGTCGTAGGAATTGCGCTGCCAGTACTCGTTTTGCACGTTGTTCTTGATCCACGCCTCGAACCAGTCCGCGTCACGCACGCCCATGAAATTGAAGATGTCGGCCTGCGGCAGGTGCGCCATGTTCTTTGAGCGATAGTTGGTGAAGCCGCCGTAAGGGCCTGGCTCGATGATTTGCTCGACCCGTCCTGCCATGCGCGCCCCCCAATCAAGGGGCCAGCTTGCGAGGATGCCGTTCTGATAGGGTGCGTTCCACAAAGCGCTCGAGGGCGGCGCCACCTGCGGCGCGATCGCCTTGAGGTGAGGAGGGGCCTGCGAGGCAGTCCACCACTGCGTCCATCCAAGATACGAGCCACCCATCATGCCCACCTTGCCGTCGCACCATGGCTGCGCCGCGATCCATTCGACCAGGTCGTAGCCATCGGTCTTGTGTTTGTCGGTGAAAGGGTCCCAAAGCCCCTCGGAGTCGTAGCGTCCGCGGACATCGGCGAGGACCAGCACATACCCCCGCTGCGCAAACCACTTGGAGCGAGCCACGACCGAGGGCAGCAAATTGTCGTAGGGCGTCATCGTGAGGATCGCGGGCAACTTCACGCCGGGCGCGGCAACAGGCTGGTAAATATCCACCGAGAGGCGGATGCCGTCGCGCATGGCAACGCGATTGCCACGCGTCGAGCTGACTTCGTACTTTGGGGCTGAATACACGCCGGGATCAGGCCTTTGAGCGCAAAGAGTGGAAAGCCAAACAGGACCGCCAGGATCCGGAGCGGATTGTGGAGAAGCATATCCCGAGGACCTCCGGCATCTTATATCATCGGAGAACTAAGTGATGAGCAGGTATCTGTATTTCGGATTCCGTAACGCCTTGCTCGCCGCTATCACGGCGGCTCAAGCTGGCGCAGCCGCTCCCGAAGCAGTGGAGATTCTCCGAGCCAAATGCACCCAATGCCATAGCAAGACGCTCTCCATGTCCGGCCTCGACTTGAGCAGCCGCGAGGCCGCGCTTCGAGGTGGATCGCGCGGGGCCGTTCTGGTGGCAGGCAAAGCATCGGAAAGCAAGCTGATCGAAGCCGTCGAGCGCAAAGGCAAGCTTGCCATGCCTCCCACGCTCCGCTCAGCCCGGCCGAGATCGACACGCTCCGGCGTTGGATTGACCATGGCGCGGCTTGGACGGATTCGCCTTCGACCGCGGGCCCCGCACAAAACTCGTGGTGGTCGTTTCAGAAGGTGGTTAAGCCCGATGTCCCGAAGTCGGGAGATGCCTGGGTCCGGAACGAAATCGACGAGTTCATCCTGCACAGATTGAAAGGCGAATCTCTTCGGCCCTCTGCTCGCGCGACATCGAGCGCGCTCGTTCGCCGTGCCTACATGGACCTGTGGGGCTTGCCTCCGTCCTTCGAGCAGGTACGCGAATTTACTTCCGATAAATCGACGGACGCATGGCCCAAACTGATAGATAAGCTGCTCTCCTCTCCGCACTACGGCGAGAAGTGGGGACGCCATTGGCTGGACCTGGTGCGCTACTCCGACACGGCGGGGTTCGAACTCGACAGCTACATTCACGATGCCTGGCGATACCGGGACTGGGTAGTCGACTCCCTCAACGAGGACAAACCCTATGACCGCTTTATCCGGCAGCAGATCGCGGGAGATGAGCTTTTCCCGGAAGACCCGGTGGCGCACACAGGCACCGGCCTCTATTGCGTTGGCCCCAATCGCGATCTGTTTCCCGATCAGGCCGACATCAACCGGGAGGAGATGCTGACAGACTACGTGGATACTACATCGTCTGTTTTCCTCGGACTCACTGCCGGTTGTGCCCGCTGTCACGATCACAAGTTCGACCCGATCTCGCAAGAAGATCACTACCGAATTCGAGCTATCTTCGCTCCCGCAGTCAAAACCAAAGTAGCCTTGAACCGTCTTACTTCGCTCGGGTATGACGTCGCTGAGAGCGTTCGTGAGTGGAAATTGCGCGAAATCGGCGAACAGATCCGCGCCGTCCAGTCCCGCTGTCAAACCAAAGTTCGCTCCGAAAAGATGAGCACTCTCCCGGCCGAGGCGCAGGAGGCGCTGCGTCTCTCCGATAGCGAGCGCACGCAGCGGCAGCGGGAACTCGCGACGCAATATCAGACCGCAGGGCGCATCAGCGATGACGAAGTTCGGGCCTGCATGACCCCCGAAGAGACCGCCAAACTTCACGAGATCGAGAAGTTGCTCGTGCGCATGTATTCGGACTATCGCTCAAAACCATTTGCCTGCGGCATTGCCGATTCGTGGAACGTGGCGCCTAGGACCTTCCTTCCCGCCCGAGGCTCACGGCCGGAGCGCGAAGCACAGCCGGGCTTTTTCACCGTGCTCGGAGGCGGCGAAGTCCCGCCGCCTGCGGAAAAACGCGAGGCAACGGGCCCTATCCCGCTCATGCCGACCACCGGCCGCCGCAGCGCGCTTGCCAAATGGATAACGGATCCCGAGAATCCACTCACTAGTCGGGTCATGGTGAACCGTGTGTGGCAGTATCACTTTGGGCGAGGCTTCGTCGCTACGCCCAGCGATCTTGGCACGCGCGGCGGAAAACCGACACATCCGGAACTGTTGGACTGGCTCGCTTCGGAGTTTGTGGCCAAAGGTTGGTCGATCAAACAGCTCCACCGCACGATCATGACTTCGGCCGTTTATCAGCTGCAAGCCACGCCCTCGAAGGAAGCTGTGGATCGCGACCCGGCTAATCTTCTTCTGTCGCACTTTTCGCGGCGACGTCTGAACGCGGATGAGGTTCGCGATTCGGTGCTGCAGGCCACTGGAGCACTGAATACCAAGCGCGGCGGACGTCCGGTAGTGCCGCCCTTGTCGCCTGAAGAGAAGGCGACGTTGACGCAGCGCCCGGACGATGCATGGGTGCTAACAGCGGACACGTCCGAGTATCTGCGCCGCAGTCTCTACCTGATCCAGAAACGCACGTTCCGCATGCCTATCATGGAAGTCTTCGACGCGCCGGACTCCATGCTTACCTGCCCGCGCCGCGAATCCAGCACCACCGCGCCGCAATCTCTGTCACTTCTCAACGGCTCGTTCACGATGGAACGGGCGCGTTCGCTCGCCGCCCGCATTGCCGCCGAGCCGGCGTCGGACAACGAAGCCGCAATCCGTGGGGTCTGGAAACAAGTGCTTTCGCGCGAACCTAGTCCGTATGAAATGGGCCGCGCTACCACCTTCCTCACTGCTCAGAGCAACAACGCGGGAGGACGGAACGAAGCGCTTGTGGAACTGATCCGAGCAGTCTTAAACACAAACGAGTTTCTCTATGTGGACTAGGTCTCGCCGTGATTTTCTTGCTTCTGCCGGACGCGGTTTTGGTGCGGTAGCCGCATCGTCACTGCTGCCGCCAGCCTTCGGTGCAACCGCGCCACTGGCGCCAAAGGCGCCGCATCAAGCCGCCCGCGCCAAGGCAGTGATCTACCTCTACATGCACGGCGGCGTCAGCCATGTGGATACCTGGGATCCGAAACCGGAACTGGCACGCCTCTCCGGTAAAACATTACCCACCAGCTTTGTAAAGGGTCTCAAGACCAGCCGCATCGATTTCACCAAAGCGTTAGCGCGGGGCAGCGCCTGGCAGTTCCGCAAACACGGACAATCCGGTATCGAAATTTCGGACTTGTTCCCCCAACATGGCCAGTCATGCGGACGAGTTTGCGCTGGTCAGATCGTGCCATGGCGACGCCTTCGACCATGCTCCGGCGATGTATCTGCATGCCACCGGTTCGCAGTTTCCCGGAAAACCCAGCCTTGGCTCGTGGGTAGTCTATGGCCTGGGTTCGGAGAATCAGAACCTGCCTGCGTTCGTAGTGATGACGGACGGCGCCATGAAGTGCGGTCCGCAGGGCTACGGTGCTGGATTTTTGCCGGCGGTCTATCAGGGAACGATGTTCCGCAGCGGCAAGAGTCCGGTTCTGGATCTCGCCAACCCGGAAGGCGTCAGCAACACGACGCAGCGCGCAACATTGGATCTGATAGGCGATCTCGACCGGCAACACCTGGCTGATCGGCCATATGACAGCGACCTGGAAGCGCGGCTGGCCTCCTATGAACTCGCATTTCGCATGCAGTCCGAAGCGCCCGACGCGGTGGACATCAGCAAAGAAACAGAAGCCACCAAGCGCCTCTATGGCATCGGCGAGGGACTCTCGGATGATTTCGGACGAAAGTGCCTGCTTGCGCGCCGGTTGGTCGAGCGCGGCGTTCGCTTTATCCATCTGTACTCCGGCACTCATTTGGGTGACGATTGGGACGGCGCCCACAATGACCTGACAGGGTCGCACACAAAGATGGCGGCGAAGACCGACAAGCCAATTTCCGGTCTGTTGAAGGATTTGAAGGCACGAGGTCTTTCCGACTCGACGCTGGTCATCTGGGGCAGCGAATTCGGACGAACGCCGTTGGCCGAAGGACGCAACGGACGTGATCATCACCCATACGCATTCAGCATGTGGTTCAGCGGCGCGGGAGTAAAAGGCGGCCGCGTCCTTGGCTCAACCGACGAATTCGGTCTGCGCCCGGTCGAAAACCCGCTGGTATCCCACGACGTCAACGCGACTATCTTGAGAATGTTAGGCCTGGACCACCTTAAGCTCACCTACTTCTATCAGGGCCGCGACGTGCGTCTGACCGATGTCCACGGCGAAAACGAATTCACGCGATTCCTGCTCGGCGCTTGAAGGAGCGGCGAAAGGAGGCTTATGCCGAAATCGAAGCTTTGGACTATTGTAGGTATTCTTTCGTTGGTGTGGCTCGGCGGGCCTTTGGCTCAGATCTTGCGCGCCCAGGGAGCGACCGTACTTGGCCGGGATCTATTGCAAACTTGAAAACGCGAACCTGAGAACACCTGTCCCTCTCGTAAATTCCGAAGTAGCTGAGATGATGGCAGTTGCACACTATCGGTAAACTACGCGATTGGACGTTCATGTGGGCTGGCCTGCTCGTTTCTGCGGTGTTATCGGTACTCAAAAGCCGAGCTGCTGTCCAACTTGAGAACGTTGCGCTGCGGCATCAACTCGCTGTTCTGCAACGCTCCGTCAATCGTCCGCGATTGAATTCGTCGGACCGTCTGCTCTGGGTCTGGTTTTCCCGCGTATGGCGGGACTGGCGGTCTGCGCTTATCATCGTGAAGCCAGATACTGTGATTGCGTGGCACCGAAGCGCTTTCCGGATGTTCTGGACGTGGAAGATCCGGCGTGGCAAGAGAGGGCGTCCGGCTGTTTCGGCGGAAATCCGCGGCCTGATTCGCCGTATGAGCCGTGAAAATCCTGGCTGGGGTGCGCCGCGCATTCATGGTGAATTGCTGAAACTCGGTATCGATATCAGCGAGACCAGTGTGAGCAAATACCTGGTCCGCAGCCGGAGGCCGCCATCGCAAACGTGGCGAACCTTCCTTGAGAACCATATTTAGGGTCTCGTATCCGTAGACTTTTTCACCGTTCCGACGATTCGGTTTCAGATACTGTACGTGTTTTTCGTTCTGGCACACGAGCGTCGGCGTATCGTTCACTTCGCGGTCACAGCGCATCCGACTGCGGAATGGACTACTCACCAGCTGCGCGAAGCGGTCCCCTGGGACACGCCCAGTATCTGCTGCGCGATCACGATCGGATCTTCGGCCATGATTTTGTTGAACAAGTGAAAGCACTAGGAATCAAACAAGTGCTGTCTGCGCCGCGCTCACCTTGGCAGCGAGCCTATGTTGAGCGCGTGATCGGAACGATTCGCCGCGAGTGCCTGGACCATGTGATTGTGTTCAATGAACGCAGCTTGTACCAACACCTTCAAGCGTTTTCGACCCACTACCACCGAAGCCGCACGCATTTAGGACTGCAGAAGGACACGCCGGAGCCTCGGCCGGTGCAACCACCTGAAGCTGGGCCAATCATTGCGATTCCAGAGGTCGGCGGTCTTCACCATCGCTATGAACGCCGAGCTGCGTAAACAGCCGCCCCGTTCAGTCTCTGCACGACCGCGCCTGATGCTGCGGCAACATTCATCATCGCCGCCTGCAAACCCGCTGACGTGCAATTGCTCCGCTGCGCTATTCTCCTGCGATAACAGTGTGCCGTGATTTTAACGAACCGCCCCTCGCCTACTCGCAGCAACAGGCGGTGAAGTAGCGTGGCGGAAGATGCCGATGAAGTTTACGAGAACGACAGTCAGATTGCCCGGAACATCCCGCTGAGCTCAAGCGGACAGACCATGGGTGAATTGGACCGGACAGATCACATACTGGCGACACTCAACTGCTCGAACATTGCAGCTGACAATGCAGCTATGTATACTTCTTGAAACTATTCTTCCAGTGACGGGAATCTACCGCGGACCATCGTAAGGAAGGGGCACCATGTTTCGGCTTGTTCTCGCCTGCTTTTCTTTCCTTCGCGTTATTCATCCTCGAAGCACCACAGGGACCTTGCTTGGCACCGCAACAGATTCCGGCGAAGCTGTCGTCGAAGGTATCAGAATCCGGGTTACCAAGCGGCCGTTGGTGAGATTCGCGGCACGGCCGTCGAGGCGCGCCTGGGATCCAAACATTGTGTTCTGAGGAGGGTGAATGGAGAGACGATCGTTAATCCGCGGCGCTGCCGCGACCGGTATCTTAGGTGTCGCTACTGCGAACGCTCGTAAACTGGAGAGCCTTGCAGTTAATGGGGGTCCGCAAAGCGGTTGCGGCGTCTCCTGACGTCCAGTCAGGATTGACCAAATGGCCCAGATACGGGGCTGAAGAGAAGCAGTACCTCGGTGAACTTCTCGACAGCAACAAATTCTATGAAGAGATTCCGCTGCTCGAGGCCGAAACAAAAGCATATCTGAATGTTCCGTACGTCAAGGCGCATATCAACGGCACCAGCGCACTCATGTCGATGTTCTTCGCGCTGAACCTGCCGGAAGGCAGCGAAATCATGACGCCCTCCTACACCGCGTCGGCGACGGTCGCGCCAATGCGCTTTTTCGGATACGTCCCGATCTTCTTAGACATCGATCCCCGAACCGCATGCCTCGATTTGGTAGACGCCAAGCGTAAGCTGACTCCACGGACAAAGGCGATCGTGCCGATGCACGCGTGGGGCCTACCTTGTGATATGGATCAAATCTGCTCCTGGGCGGATGAGAAAGGCCTCGCCGTTCTGGAAGACGCGGCTCAGGCTCAGGGAGCAACCCTGCAGGGCAAGCAGATGGGCGCTTGGGGCACGATGGGGATGTTTAGCTTTCAGATGAGCAAGGTGCTGCCCGCGGTTGAAGGCGGCATGGGCATGTACCGCGAACGCGAGCAGTACGAGCGCGCAACAGCGTTCGGTAACTACGATCTGCCCGGCCGGTTTCCCTCGGACAGTAAGTATCGCAAGTATGATCAGACGGGGTTCGGACCGAAGTTCCGGATTCACCCGCTCGCGGCGGCGCTTGCCAGAAAGCAGATGGTGAAAGCTCGATGAACGTAACGCTCTCATCGCATCGCAGGTGCGACGGCTCAATGAGCGGTTAACGTCACTTCCCGGGTTGTCGGCGCAGCGGTTGCGTTCCGACGCGAAGCGCGTGCATTGGGCTGCAAACATTCTTTTCCTCGATGAGAAGAAGGCGGGCTTCTCCAGGTCTGCTCTACTGAAAGTGATCCAGGCGGAAGGTGTGCGGGCGAGCGGCGCGGCTTATGCTGAGCAGCACAAGTACACGTTATACCGGGAAGCACAGTGGTGGCATCATCCGCCGCAGGTTCCTGATGAACTGCCCGGTTGTGCCGAAGTGAACCGAACGACGGTCCGTCTGCCTCTCTTTACTGCGGAGGCAACGGAAGTCGTGGATCAATACGCAGCGGCTTTCGAAAAAGTTTGGGCGCATCGTGAAGCCGTCGCTAAGCTGTAGCAAGGAGAAGAAATATGTCCTTCTCGAGAAGTTGTGGATTCGCATCGCTTATATGCCTTTGTGTGTCGAGTGCAATCGCGCAGACGGCAACAGGTGTCATCACCGGATTTGTTCTAGACTCGAGCGGAGCCCTCATCGCAGGTGCCAAAATCAGTCTCGTTGATCAGGAGACGAACCAGACACGCGAGCAGGTATCCAACTCTGCGGGATTGTACGAGTTTCGAGCCCTTCCGCGCGGCGTCTACACGATGCACGCGGAAATGGCGGGCTTCAAGAAACAGGACATACAAAATCTGCAGCTCACCGTGGCGCAAACTCTGCAGCTCGACATCACGATGGATGTCGGACAAGTAACCGACTCTGTTACGGTGCAGGCAAGTTCGGGGCAAGTACAGGAACACGAGGCGAGCCTGTCGCAAGTAATCGATGAGCGGCGTGTCCGTGAGCTTCCTATCAACGGCAGGAACTTCATGCAGCTCGCGTTTCTCTCGTCCGGCATCGTGACCGCCGGTCGTGGCAGTGCAACGCAGCGGCAAGCCAACTACGGACCGGCGTTCTCGGCCAGCGGACAGCGCGACAACACGACTACCGTGCTCGTCGACGGTATCGAGATTAGCGGCATGGAACTCAACAACTATCCCTATGCGATTCCGTCGCTCGATTCCGTCGGAGAGTTCCGTGTGCTGACGTCCGGAGCCTCCGCGGAGTTCGGCGGAAACTCGGGCGCCTTCGTCAACGTGGTGAGCCGCCGCGGCACGAACGAACTGCACGGATCGTTGTTCGAGTTTCTGCGGAACGACAAGCTCGATGCGCGAAATTTCTTCGACGTTACCGGCAAGTCCGCGCCGAACAAACGGAATCAGTTCGGGTTCGTCTTCACGGGTCCTGTGTTTGTGCCGAAGCTCTACAACGGACGAGACAAGACCTTCTTTATGTTTAGCTGGGAATGGCAGCGACAGCGCAATGGCGCTACCAGCACGGCGCTTGTGCCGACAGCGGAAGAGCGTGCCGGCGACTTCAGCGGTACGAGTACACCTGTAGTCGACCCGCTGACGAAGGTTCCCTTCCCTGGCAATCGCATTCCACAGAGTCGCATCGATCCGGTCGGGCAAGGGCTCGTGAATCTTTACCCGATGCCGAACAACGCAGACCCGGCGAGAAACTTCGTTAATGCTCCGCTGCGCAAGTTCGACTTCACCGTACCTTCGTTCCGTATTGATCACGTCATCAACACGAAGAACACTTTGTTCTGGCGAACGACTGTAAATCAGCCGGACGACATCGGCCCCGGCCAGGCGCTCACTCAGGCATTCAAATATGATGCCGTTCAATCGGAGCGGCACCTGCAGCACACGCTCGGCGATACGCACATATTCACGCCGGCTGTGGTCAACGAGGTAAACGTCGGCTTCGTGCGCATGAACCGGATTCGTAACTCTTCCGATTCATTCCAGCGCGACTGGGTTGAGGAACTCGGGATTCAAGGAGTTCCGACTCAGCCGCTCACGTACGGCGCACCCGCGATCACGATCTCAGGACATCCGCAAGCGGGTTTCTCTACCAACAACGCATTCTTTCAATGGATCACTCAGTCCTGGCAATATGTGGACAATCTGTCCATCAACAGCGGCCGTCACACCATCAAGACCGGCGGCACACTCCAGATCAAGCAGCTCAACTCAACGCAGTGGAACGCACCAAACGGGAACTACGGCTTTACCGGCGTCTACACCAGCCCGCCTCCTGTAGGAACACCCACGCGTCAAGCCGCCATCGCCGATACCCTGCTCGGCTTTCCAGCTACGTATAGCGTTCAGACGACGCCATATGAGCAGCGCCTCCGTTATAGCAACGCAGCGCTCTACCTGCAGGACGACTGGCGTGTGTCATCCACTTTCACTCTGAACCTCGGCCTGCGCTGGGAATACTTCGGCAAGCCATACGACCTGTTCGATCGCATCGCCAGCTTCGACCTCGCCACCGGACAACAATTGCTACCTGGGCAGAACGGAACTCCGCGTAGCCTGATCGATGCCGACATGAACAACTTCGGACCGCGGTTCGGCTTCGCATGGCGCACGCTCGGCAAGCACATGCTCGTTCTGCGCGGCTCGTACGGACTCTTCTATAGCCCGCCCATTGGAAACGACTTCCGTTCGAGTGGACTCCAGGACCCGTTTGCGTTCCTTGTCACTCGTACCTACCGGCCGGCTAGCACGACCAGTCCGCTCCCCGAATTCACGGCGGCCAATCCGGTAGCAGGCGCCGACCGGCTGACGAACCTCACGCGGGCAGGTATCGAGCGCAACCTGCGGGATGCCTACGTTCAACAGTGGAATCTCAGCATCCAAAAACAGATCACTACCAACTCCATTTGGGAGGTCGCATATCGTGGTTCGAAGAGCACACGTCTGCAGACAAGATTGAACTATAACGAGATCTTCCCGAACCCTCCTCAGCCCCCGAACTTTGTTCAGATCTTTCCTTATCCGAACTTGGCGGCGGTGAACGTGGTTGAATCACGTGGAGCTGCAAATCATCACGCGCTTACGACACGCTTCGAGAGGCGTTACTCGCAGGGTCTGACATTTCTGGCAAACTACACCTTCTCGAAGACTCTCACCGACGTGGATTCCAGCAGCGTGGGCGTGGCACTTGGAGCCGGCGCATTCGGCCCGAACACGATTCGCAATCTCAAAGACAACAAGGGTCCCGCAATCTTCGACCGCCCGCACCAGTTGAACCTGAGCGCAGTCTATGAGCCGCCGATATTCCAAACCGGTCCGAAACTGGCGCGCCTGCTTCTCGGCGGCTGGCAGATAGCGCCGATCTGGACCGCGTACACCGGCGCGTATCTCACGCCGGGCAACTTCAACGTCCAAAATACGGGCGCGCGGCCCGACGTGCTGCGCAATCCCAACCTAAGCAGAGGCGAGCGCACAATCGACCGCTGGTTCGATACTGAAGCGATTCAGAACGCCGTGCCCGGCCGGTTCGGCAACGCCGGTAAAGGAATCATTCAAGGCAGCGGCGTGACCAATTGGGACGTCAATTTCGCGAAGAACTTCCACTTCAACGAGCGCCACCGTCTGCAGTTCCGCGCCGAGTTCTTCAACGTGTTCAATCACGCACAGTTCGACGATCCCGTTCTACAGCCGATGGTTCGCGACTCAGCAGGACGAGTTCTGAATCCGAACGCCGGCAAGATAACCTCCGCCAGCGATTTCGGTTTCCGGCAGACGGAGCGAATCATTCAGTTCGGGCTGAAATACAGCTTCTGATAAAACGCTACCGGCGCTTGCAATGAGCTAACTCATCGCTGACAGCAGCCGGTTGATATCTTCCATGTTGTTGTAGAGCGCCGGTGAAATGCGGACGCGGTTCTCACCTGCCTGCGTGACTTGAACATCAGCCTTTCGCAGTTTTGCCATTGTGCCTTTGAGATCCTTCGCCTGTACAACTACGAGCGAGCTTTGCGCATCCATCGGCGTGATGAGTTTATAACCCAGCGGCGGCAGTTCCTTCCTTAATCGGTCGCACATTGGTTTGGTGTAGGCGTAGATATTCTCGACGCCGAGCGCTAACATGCGCTTCAGCACCTCGTACTGCCCGGCATACGCCACATAGCTGACGTTGCCCGCCTCGTACCTGCCTGCATTGTGCGGCGCTACGTACGGGAATTCTTCGGCTGAGCCATTACGCTGCAGTAACCCAGGGCGCAGTAGTTGAAATGAACGTATCCGGGGTAGCTGAGATCGCGTACGATCGCCCCCTGCAAATCCTCTCTTACATAGAGGAAACCGGCTCCGCGCGCACCCTGCAGCCATTTGTAATTCGAGCAGGCTGCGAAGTCGAGCCCAAGCGCCTTAACGTCCACGGGCACACTGCCGGCAGCCTGAATGATGTCCGCATACACATAGGCGCCGTTCGCGTGTGCGAGCGCGCTCAAGGCCTTTGCATCCTCGACCCAACCATTGACGTTCGATACTAAAGTGATGGAGATGAGCTTGGTCTTTTTGTCGACAACCTTCTCCATATCGCGGAGGTCGATTCGCCAGTCGCGATGCTTCACGATGCGAACATCCATGCCGGCCTTCTTCCTGCCAATGTAGTCGTGAATCGAGCCTGCGTAATGGAGATCGTTGGTGACCAGATTGCCGCCGGATTCCTGAATTCGGAGGCCGTTCACGACTGCTGCCTCGCCGGCCTTGGTGCAGACGACAAACCCGATCTCCGACGGCTTTGCGTTAATCAACTTCGCAAACAGCGGCTTGACTTGGCGTACCGACTCGTTCGCGTACTCACCGCGCCCTTCGCCGGGGCCGTACATATGAAAGTCCATGTAGCGCCGCATGCCTTCCGCGGCATACTTCGGCAGCGGCATGTTGGCCGCCGCATCGAGGTAAACCTGCTGAGTGGCGCGCGGGAACTCTTTGCGAACAGCTTCGAAGTCGGAAACCTTGGGCGCTGCCGCCGCAAGGGCGGACGCCGCAGTGGAGCCGAGGAAACTGGCGGCGATTCGTTTTCATCGGAATACCTCCGGGTCTAATTCTACTGCTCTCGCCGCTTCAGCATGCGCGCTCTTGCTTCTTCATAGAGCCGGCGTGTTTCTCCGCGCTCCTGCTCATTGTTCCAAGCTGTTTCCTGCATCGCTCGTGCCAGCGATTTGTCGATCCACTGCACGAAGAAGTCCGCATCCTCGCGCGACCGCACTGGCTTGCCACCGACAGTAACCCACACAGGCATCGTCGCCGCGAATGGAAAGGGACGGCGAATAGGAGTGCGGCCGTATTGCGCTCGCGTCTGCACACCAAACCAGCCGCTTTCCTTCACCTCAACGGGCATTGTGAAGCGCAGTTTCCGCTGGCCCGGCTCGGCCTTCACTGTCTTGATCGGCTTGCCCTTCCATAGGAGTTCGACGTCGACGATTGGCATGATGGACTTAACTTCCACTTCGACAGGTAACGTATGGCTACCGTCCGCGAGCGTGATCTCGTCACCGGGCTCCTTGCCATTGACCTTCAAAGATACAAGCGGGCCTGATGTCACGAAGGATCGGCCGGCGCGAAAATCCTCTGTCCACTTGTCATAGTCGAGCGTCTTACCGGTTCGAACGTAGACTCGATTCGATCCGATAATGTAGCTCCGATAGAAATTCGGAAAGGCATCCTCTCCGGCCGACGCGACGACACGATAACCGCAGTTCCATGCGCGATACAGAGGCTCCATGCCTTGCAAGGAATTAGCCTCGACAAAATCGACGTTTTCGAGCGCCAGGTCGACCGGAAAGTGCGTGCCCGCGCCGTGAGCATACCCCGCAAGCCCCTTCTGATCTCGCGTGACGCCGAAACGGCACGGTGTTCGATGGAAACAAGCTGTCGACCACCGTGTTCTGATACCCGACGTAGTCCGGCATGATGAGGTGCTTCTTGATGTTCAGAAATGTTGCGTGACCCCAGAACGGCGGATGATACTCCTGTGCGTGAAACAGGATCCGGTCGGCTGTGGAAGCAGGATCCGGCTTGCCGGTGAAGTGCATGACGTCAGGAATGCGCTGCTCTTTGTTGCAGATCAGGTTGTTCAGGACGTGTATATCTTCAGCCTCTGCCTGCTCGATAAGCCGCTTCGGCGTGTTGAAGTAGACGCCCGTGTAGTTCATGTGGAAATGATTGTCGCCATCCCACCAGCCCTTTGCCGCCATATTGTCCAGACGTTCGAGCGGAACGGTTATGGACTGCGGTCGATTCGCATCGATGGTCGCAGATTTTTCCAGCGGCAGGTATTCAAATCCGCGCGACACACTAAGCCGCACAGGTCCCGGAGGCAGTTCGATATCGAACTCGCCGTCTGTGTGGAAGTAGTGATATTCGCTCTGGTCCATGTGGTCGAACATCAGCCAGTCAGCGCGAAACCAGCTTTCTGTCGGAGCGTAGGCACGCCCATCAGCCCCATTCAGGTGGACTCGCGCCCGCAGCGGCTTGCCGGTCGCGGAATCGACGACGCGAACGCTCAGCTTCCCCATCGGCCGTTTGTAGGCGAACCGGTCAATCGGCACGCGCTCCATCTTGCCGCCGAACCAATGCCACAGCCACAGGCTCGTATCCCCTGTCTCGTTCGAGATGAACGCGATTCGGTTACCATCGGGCGACCACCGCGGCGTGGTTCTGTCGAAATCTCCGTAGGTCAGCGGAAAGACGTCACCGCCGCGCGGCGGCATTGCCCAGAGTTGCTGCCACTGGCGGCCGAGATAAGAGCTATAGACGAGCTTGGCGCCATCTGGAGAGAGGGTAGGCCTGGCCTTCCATGTGGTTTCCTCGTAATAGAAGCGCTTCATCTCTGCGCCTGGTTCGGCTTTCATCCGGTAGAAACCGCCGGAGCCGTGCTTGTTATCGCGATTCGAAACGAAGATCAGCTCCTTGCCATCGCGCGTCCATGTGGGATGAATGTGTAGCGCCCATTTACCGTAGTAGACCGTCGGTGGTTTCAACTCGAAGTCGGCCGTTATCATCTCCGGCTTCCCGGGAACGCCGTCCGCGATCGGCATCACATAGATGTTGTAGTTTCCGTTCGGATGGGTGGAGACATAGGCCAGCCGCGTGCCATCTGGTGACCATTCCGGTTCAACGTTGATTGAATTACCAGAGGTCAATTGACGCGTGGTTCCATCTTTGAGATTCAGCAGCGACAGATGAATCGTTTCGTTCAGGTCCGAGGTGTACGCTATCCAATTGCCATCCGGCGACCATGCGGGCATTGAATCGTAAGACTTCGCGCTGGTGAGTTCATGCGCGGTTGTTTCACCGAACTTCAGACGCCAGATCGAACCCTTCGCCGAGAAAGCTATCGATGTTCCATCGGGAGACCACGAGGGAAAGTTTGGCCCGTTGGTGATCTGCGGAAGGTAGCACTCGAGAGTATAGGGCTCGCCCGTCATGATCTTTGAAAAGACACGGCGTTGGCCCTGCGCGAATAAGGTACTCGCGACCAGTAGAAATAGAGCTGTACTCTTCATCTAAAATTCGAAGCGCAGACCGAACTGCATCTCCCTTCCAAGGCCGGCGCTAGTGATACGGCCGAAGTTGCCCGAACTGATCTCGAGAGTGGGAGGGTTGAACGGCGGAGTGTTCGTGAAGTTGTAGTTCTCCCAGCGAAATTGAATGCTTTTACTTTCGGTGATCGGGAAGTTCTTGAAGACCGCAAAATCAAGGCTTGCAAGTCCCGGAGCGCTCAGGATGTTCCGGCCGCTGTTTCCATAGTGCCCGCGAGCCGTGACAAAAGCGTTCGTGTCGAACCACCGCTGGAGTGTCCGCTCATCGCTCGAGAGGCGTCCGTCGTCGATGCGATCTGGCCTGTGATTGCACCGAGGACATCCGTCATCGATGGGCTTCAGATTCTGCGATGGATGCATCGGCATGCCTGTCTCCAGAGTGAGCACGCCGTTCACCTGCCATCCACCGAATATCTGTCCGGTCAAATTCCGTTGACCGGCAAAGAAAGGCAGGTCATACAGCCATGCAGAGGTCGACCGGTGTCGCTGGTCATGCTCGGCCAGGCCTTTTTCCAGCCGCCATTCGTAAGGATTGTTGTGGCGCAAGGCTCCACAACACGCAAATGAATCGAACAGTGCCTTGGAATACGTGTAGGTCTGGATGAAGGTGAGGCCCCGTGAGAAGCGCTTTTCCAATTTGGTGAGCAGTCCGTGGTAGCTTCCCGCCGCATCAAGCGAGATATTCTCTATCGGTCCCCAGTCAGGATAGATACGTGTTGTCGTGCCGAACACGTAGGGATTGACCGTTCTCGGCGAATCGAAATGGCTGGATTTGGATCCGACGTAACCAACTTCGAGCGTAAAACTGCGTGCGAATACCCTCTGTATATTCAGGTTCCATTGCTGCACATCGCCGACGCCGCGCTGCGTGTCGGCCGAGTTGATTTCGCTGTTGATATTGAGGTTCGATGCCTGATCGGCATTAGCCATGCGAATGCGCACGTTTCCGGCGGTGTTCAATTCGTTGATGTTCGCGTTGTTCGGCGGATTCGCCGCAAGAGCCGGCACGAACATGTTCATCATGTTGACGTTGTAGAAAATGCCGTACCCGGCGCGAATAACTGTATTCGTACCGCCGAACGGACGCCAGGCAAACCCGATGCGTGGTGCGAAGAGAGTTTTACTCGGGTCGTTCAGCGGCCCTCGCTGTCCAACTTCCGGATAGAGCACCTGACGAGTGAAGTCGAAGTTGCGGGACTGACCGCCGATATCTTCAATTGCCGAGTTGTATTCATAGCGCAGCCCGATGTTCATCGTCAGCCGTGGAGCCAGCTTCCAATCGTCGACGACGTAGGAGTGCCACCGCCAGAATCGAGTCCTTGGAAACGTTCCGGGATCCTGTCCCGGCGGCATCCCGGGTATGAAGCCGAGACGCACTTGTTGCGGCTGGTCGAGAATAAAGTCCGCCCACGCAAGACGTCCTCGTTCAGTTGCGGTGACACCAGGAACTATGCCGGCATGAATACCACTGAAGTCGAAAGCACCTTTGACAAACGAGACTGTACGTCGATCCAGGCGCAGCATAGTGTATTCCGAACCGAACTTGATCGAGTGGCTGCCGCGGTTGATTGTGACGTGATCTCCAACCTGCCGTGACTCGTCCCAGATCGTATTGATGTCGCTGTTTCCCAGCCCGCTTATACCAGTGATTCCGATACTAGGCAGCCCTGTGTCGCTGGGATTATTCGTCTGGCCTGGGATACCGAGGTCGCTTGCAATATTGAAATCGGTGCGGCTTACATCGTCGACGGTCTTGAAAACGTCGCGATTGTAAGACACCCTGAGTTCGTTCAGGATCGTCGGCGACATAATGCGCGTATAATTCAGCGTCACGTTCTGCTGCCGGCGCGGTCGCCGTGTGACGAAATAAGGATGCGGGTTTACCGGAAAGACTGGGAGCTGAACGTCCTGTATTCCGTAACGTCCAAACAAGCGATCGTTGGATCCGAACTGGTGATCGATTCGGACAAAGAACTGGTCGTCATCGTCGGCATTTCGGGTGGCACCTGAGTAGTTATTTGTCCCCGTAAATTCGCTCGATCCGAAGTTCGGGTTTGGCCAGTATTGCATCAGTGCTTTCGACTGTGGTGCGATGCGGCTGGCGGGAATTTGATTGCCCGGGAAGGGCGCCCCACTTGAGAGGTCCATGATTGGAATGAGCGAACCGTCTGCCCGCCGGAAGAACGACTCCGTCAAATCGCCATTTCTCATGCGGGTGGTCGGATAGATCGCAAACGCTTGCTGACTTCGGCGTTCACGGAAGAACTCCGCATTGACGGTGAAGAAAGTACGATTCCGGAGGATTGGTCCGCTAAGCACACCCCCGAATGTGTTTCGGCGAAGCGGCGCCTTCTGAGCGCTAGGGCTTTCGAAGAAATTGCGGGCGTCCAGTTTATCGTTTCGAAGGAAGTGGAAGAGAACACCATGAAAGGCGTTCGTTCCCGCACGCATCGTTGCAATGATCTGGGCTCCCGACTGTGTGCCGTACTCCGCGGAATACCAGCCCGATTCCACCTTGAACTCCTCAATTGCCTCCACAGATGGCCGCATGCGAACGGCACCATGGATTGAGGTGCGGAGCGAAGCGCCGTCCAACAGAATCGCGTTATTGTGAACCTTCTGGCCCATCGCCGCGATTCCGAACCCTGGTCCGAAACCGCTCGTCGTGACACTGCTCGCCGGTCCGCGGCTCATACCGGGAGCGAGCAATGCAAGGCGGAACAAGTTGCGGTTGCCGGGCAGCGGCAGCTCGCGAATCTTCGCGGCATCCATCACGGTGCTCAGAGTGCTATCATCCGTCTGCACCGAAACAGGGTTTCCCTCGACCTCAACACGCTGCGAAACCTCGCCGAGTTGTAGATGAATGTCCGCTCGGGCACGCTGGTCGACTTCGAGCTGAATCCCTTTGATTACCGCGGCACGGAAGCCCGGCTGCTCAGCTTGCAAGTCGTAGGTGCCCACGTCGAGCGCAGTGATTTCGAAGTCACCACGTTCGCTGGTAACCGTGGAGCGCGTCTGCTGGGTGCCCGTGTTAGTGACGGTAACGGAGACCTTTGGCACGGGAGCACCGGTCGGATCAGTTACGGCTCCAAGTATCGTGGATCGGCCGCCTTGCCCGAGGGCCGTCACAGAAGAGAGAGCGCAGAAGAGCGCAACCCTGAGAAGCTTTTGCATCGCGAACACCTCCGTGGTGGACACCACAACCCGGTGAGCCGCACAAGTGTCAGAGGTATATCACGCGATCTCGCCCCGAGTCAATGCTGATTGAACGCGGAGCCGCCACTCACGAAAGGATCTCGACTACCTTGCTGACATCTTCATCGTTGTTGAAGACCGACACGGAGAATCGAAGATGATCGCCGAACCTCCCGACGGTAAGAGCGGAGTTCGGACCTGTGATCGAGATTCGCGCCTTTCCTGAGATGTTGGCACGGAGGATCTTTTGCCTGACGTTTTCGTTGTCTCGGCAGCGGAACGTGATGATCGAAGCCCCAGCGTTTTCGGGCGTGATGCATTTATAGTCACGCTCGGGAAGTTCCTTGCGCAGACGCCGGATGAGTCGTTGAGCGTGCGCCTGAATTCGATTCACTCCAAGCTGATCGATGTAGCGGAAGGACTCGTATTGTGCCGCGTAGGTAATGACCGATGGCGTACCGCATTCAAAAGCACCGATTCCATCGGGTACGCGGTTCGAAAACTGAGGCGCGTCCGCCTGTGACTGTTTGGACCAGGGAGCATAGTTGAACTCCACGTGGCCTGTAAGCTCCGTCGGCTTCACGGCCTTGCCGATGAGATCTTCACGGATATATAGGAATCCGAAGCCATGCTCACCCTGCAGCCACTTGTACATCGCACAGGAAGCAAGGTCAATGCCCATAGCGCGTGCATCGATGGGCACGGCGCCGGCCCCTTGAATGATATCGGCGAAGAGAAGTGCTCCATGCGAATGAGCGAGGTCACTCAAGGCTCTAATGTTTTCGAGGTGTCCATTGACGGAAGATATAAGAGAAACGGCGATCAACTTCGTCTTGCGATTCGTGACTCGCGCCATGTCCGCTATATCGATATGCCAATCGCGGTGTTTGACGATGCGAACATCCAGCCCCTGAGTTTTGCGCTGCAGATAGTTTGCGAGCGAGGCAGTGTAATGGAGATCGTTCGTCACAACATTGCCGTCGGAGAGTTCCATTCCGTTCAGCAGAATGTTTTCGCCGATTGTTGTACTCCCGCAGAGTGCAATTTCCCCCGGATTCGCATTAATCAGCCGCGCAAACATCGGCTTTACTTCTCGGAAACCCGTCTCCCAGAAGTCTTCGCGGCCTTCGCCTGGACCTTTAGCCAGGAAGTCGATATATCGCTGCATTCCTCGCACGGTGTGATTGCCGAGCGGATGCTGTGCCGCGGAGTTGAAGTACGTTTCGTTCAGCGCGCGGGGAAAGTCACCGCGCAACTTCGAGAAATCCGGCGGAGACATCTGGGGCTGCGCTGCCGATGCCGCTGCTAACGCGGCACCTCCTCCAATGAAATCGCGGCGATTCATGTGTATCCTCTCTTCCGTTCA
>CAWJQP010000013.1:0-28407 GCA_963844855.1 Bryobacteraceae bacterium | reverse complement strand
GTCGTTCTCGTAGACTTCATCGGCATCTTCCGCCACGCTACTTCACCGCCTGTTGCTGCGAGTAGGCGAGGGGCGGTTGGTTAAAATCACGGCACACTGTTATCGTGGGAGAATAGCGCAGCGGAGCAATTGCACGTCAGCGGGTTTGCAGACGCGATGATGAATGTTGCCGCAGCATCAGGCGGTCGTGCAGAGACTAAACGGGCTGTTACGCAGCTCGACGTTCATAACGATGGTGGAGACCGCCGACCACGGGAATCGATATGATTGGCCCAGCTTCAGTTGGTTGCACCGGCCGAGGCTCCGGCGTGTCCTTCTGCAGCCCTAAATGCGTGCGGCTTCCGTGGTAGTAGGTCGAAAACGCTTGAAGGTGTTGGTACAAGCTGCGTTCATTGAACACAATTACATGCTCCAGGCACTGGCGACGAATCGTTCCGATCACACGCTCAACATAGGCTCGCTGCCAAGGTGAGCGGGGCGCAGACAGCACTTGCTTGATCCCTATTGCCTTCACTTGCTCAACAAAATCATGGCCGAAGATGCGATCCCGATCACGCAGCAGATACTGCGGCGCGGTGTCCCAGGGAAACGCTTCGCGCAGCTGGTGAGCAGTCCATTCCGCAGTCGGATGCGCGGTGACCGCGAAGTGAACGATGCGTCGACGCTCGTGTGCCAGGACGAAAAACACGTACAGGATCTGAAACCGAATTGTCGGGACAGTGAAAAAGTCTACGGATACGAGGCCCTGAATATGGTTCTCAAGGAACGTTCGCCACGTTTGCGAGGGCGGCTTCCGGCGTGCGGACCAGATATTTGCTCACACTGGTCTCGCCGATATCGATGCCGAGTTTAAGCAATTCACCGTGGATGCGCGGTGCACCCCAGCCAGGATTTTCCTGGCTCATGCGGCGGATCAGGCCGCGGATTTCCGCCGAAACAGTTGGACGCCCTCTTTTGCCACGGCGGATCTTCCACGTCCAGAACCTCCGGAAGGCGGTTCGGTGCCATGCAATTACGGTGTCTGGCTTCACGATCACCAGCGAAGACCGCCAGCCGCGACCAGACGCGGGACAACCAGATCCAGATCAGACGGTCTGACGAATTCAATCGGGGACGTTTTACGGAGCGCTGCAGAACAGCGAGCTGGTGACGCAACGCGACGTTCTCAAGTTGGACAGCAGCTCGGCTTTTGAGCAGCGATAACACCGCAGAGACGAGCAGGCCCAGCCAGACGAACGTCGAATCGCGCATTTTGCCGATGATGTGCAACTCCCATGATCTCAGCCGTTTCGGCATTTAGTTTTCCCCGTGAACGTCGGTCAGACGCTGTCGCGGCCCTGATAGAAGTACGTCAGCTGAGGTGATCCATGCCCATCATGCGAAGGATCGTCGCATTCACGTCGTGAGATACCATCGGTTCTCGTCCGGGCCGCAGACCGAACTCATCGGTCGCGCCGATGACCCGGCCGCCTTTGACTCCCGCGCCGGTGATCCACATCGAGAATGCATACGGGTGATGATCCCGCCCGTTCGTCCTTCGGCGAGCGGCGTTCGGCCGAACTCGCTGCCCCACATCGACGAGCGTGGAGTCCAGCAGTCCTCGCGCTTTCAGATCCTTCAGCAAACCGGCGATCGGCTGGTCGGTTTTTGCAGCCATCTTGTTGTGCGATCCGACCAGATCGTTGTGCGCATCGTCCCAGTCGTCGCCGAGGTGGGTGCCGGAAAACAACTGGATGAACCGCACGCCGCGCTCCACCAGCCGGCGAGCCAGCAGACATTTCCGTCCGAAGTCGTCCGTCAGTCCATCGCCGATGCCGTACAGCCTCTTCGTCGCTTCAGTCTCTTTGCTGATGTCCACGGCTTCCGGCGCTTCCGACTGCATGCGATATGCGAGCTCATACGAAGCGAGCCGGGCCTCGAGGTCGCTGTCTGGCCGCTCAGCGAGATGCTGCCGGTCGAGATCGCCGATCAAATCCAGCGTTGCGCGCTGCGTCGTGCTGCTGACGCCTTCCGGGTTGGCGAGGTCGAGAACGGGACTCTTGCCGCTGCGGAACATCGTGCCCTGATATACCGCGGGCAGGTATCCGGCGCCGTACCCGGCGGACCGCACTTCATCGCTCCGTCTGTCATGACTACGAACGCGGGCAGGTTCTGATTCTCCGATCCAAGTCCGTACACCACCCATGAGCCAAGGCCGGGCTTGCCGGGAAACTGCGACCCGGTGGCGTGCAGATACATCGCGGGCGCGTGATCGAAGGCATCGCCGTAGCACGACCGAACCAGCACGAACTCGTCGACATGACTGGCCATGTGCGGCAACAGGTCCGAGATCTCGATGCCGGACTGCCCATGCTTGCGGAACTGCCAGGCGCTGCCGCGAGCCAGTGCCTTGGTGAAGTCGATGCGGCTGGTCTTCAGTCCCTTCACGAAGCTCGCAGGCAATGTCTTGCCGGATAGGCGTGCCAGTTCCGGCTTCGGATCCCATGTATCGACATGGCTCACGCCGCCGTGCATGAACAGATAGATCACGGCCTTGGCGCGCGCGGCTTCATGCGGCGTCTTGGGCGCGAGCGGAGCGGTCGCACCGAAGGCTGGCGGCAGCAGAGAAGATGCGGCCACGGCGCCGAAACCGCGTCCGGCAGAAGCCAGAAAATCGCGGCGGGATCTAGTCGACATAGAGAAACTCGTTTGTGTTTAAAAGTGCGCGAATGAGTTCGACAAGCGCCTCGTTCCGTCCTCCGGCGTTCTTGCTTTGCAGCGCGAGGAAGGCCGTAGCGCGGCGATTTCATATGGAGCTGGGCTCGCGCGAAAGCACTTGCTTCCATGCGCCCCGGATTGCAGCTTCGTCGTCCGCGGCTCGGCAGCAATGCCGGGCGGCGAGCGAACGTGCGCGTTCCATGGTGAACGAGCCGTTGAACAAGTGACAGAGACTGCGGCGCGGTGGTGCTCGATTCACGGCGGGGACATGTCAGCATCGAGTCCGGCGCATCGAAGACTTCCATCATGGGCATGCGGAACGTGCGTTTCTGAATCAGGTATATACTGCGGCGCGAGATACTCGGAGGTGTCCGCCGTCAACACCCATGCGTCGTCGGGGCGCTGCGTCAGTGTGGCCTTCTCCTCCGGCGACAAGGGCGGCACCACGGGACGTCCGCCTCGCTTGGTGTTCAATGCTCCGGTGGCCTGCAGGACCGAATCGCGAATCTCATCGGCGTTCAGACGGCGCCGCGAAAAATGCGACAGAAGAAGATTCGCGGATCGCGATCCGCAGCTTCCTTCGAGGCGTGGATTGCTGCTGATATGTGGCGGAGGTCATGATCATTCGGTGGAGTTGTTTGATCGACCAGCCTTTGGCCACAAACTCGGAAGCCAGCCAGTCCAGCAGTTCCGGATGCGTCGGCTTGCCGCCGCGAGTACCAAGATCGCTGGGCGTCGCCACCAGGCCTCGGCCGAAGTGATACTGCCAAACGCGATTCACCATGACCCGAGCGGTCAGCGGATTCGCGGGATCGGTGATCCATTTGGCAAGCGCGGTGCGGCGGCCGGTGGTCGGCATCAGCGGAATAGGGCCGTCGCCTCGCGCTTTTCGGCAGGAGGCGGAACCTCGCCGCCGCCGAGCACCGTGAAGAAGCCCGGCTGCACTTCGCGCTCCGGCCGCGAACCTCGGGCGGGAAGGAAGGTCCTGGGCGCGACGTTCCACGAATCGGCAATGCCGCAAGCGAATGGCTTCGACCGGTAGTCGGCGTACATGCGCACGAGCGACTTTTCGATCTCGTGAAGTTTCGCGGTCTCTTCGGGCGTCATGCAGGCCCGAACTTCGTCGTCGCTGATGCGCCCTGCGCTCTGTATTGCGTCGCGAGTTCGCGCTGCCGCTGCGTACGTTCGCTATCGGAGAGCGCAGCGCTTCTTGCGCTTCCGCCGGCAGAGTGCTCATCTTTTCGGAGCGAACTTTGCTTTGGCAGCGGGACTGGACGGCGCGGATCTGTTCGCCGATTTCGCGGAGCTTCCATTCGCGAACGCTCTCCCCTACGTCATACCCGAGCGACGTAAGACGGTTCAGCGCTACCTTGGTCTTCACTGCGGGAGCGAAGATGGCGCGAATGCGATAGTGATCTTCCTGCGAAATCGGGTCGAACTTGTGATCGTGACAGCGGGCGCATCCGGCCGTTAGTCCCAGAAACACAGCGAGTCGTATCGACGTAGTCTGTCAGCATCTCTTCGCGATTGATGTCGGCCTGATCGGGAAACAGGTCGCGATTCGGGCCGACGCAATAGAGCCCGGTTCCTGTGTGCGCGACCGGGTCTTCAGGGAACAACTCGTCGGCGGCGATTTGCTCGCGGATGAAGCGATCATACGGCTTGTCCTCGTTGAAGGATCGACTACCCAGTCGCGATAGCGCCAGGCGTCGTGTATGTAGCTGTCAGTTCGAACCCGGCGGTGTCGGAGTAGCGCACCAGATCGAGCCAGTGGCGTCCCCACTTTTCGCCGTAGTGCGGCGAGGCGAGCAGCTTGTCAATCAGTTTGGGCCATGCATCCGGCGATTATCCGAAGGAATTCGCGTATCTGCTCAAAGGTCGGCGGCAAGCCCCACAGGTCCATTAGGCGCGGCGAACCAGCGCGCTCGATGTCGCACGAGCAGAGGGCCGAAGAGATTCCGCCTTTCAGTCTGTGCAGGATGAACTCATCGATTTCATTTCGTACCCAGGCATCTCCCGACTTAGGGACGACCGGTTTGACGACCTTCTGAAATGACCACCACGAACTTTGTCGGCGCCCGCCTCGAGGGCGGATCCGTCCACACCGCACCCTGGTCGATCCACGGCGGAACGGATCGATCTCGGCCGGGCTGAGCGGACCGTGGGTGGCATGGCGAGTTTGCCTTTGCGCTCCACGGCTTCGATCAACTTGCTTTCCGATGCTTTGCCTGCGACCAGAACCGCCCCGCGCGAACACCTCGAAGCGCCGCCTCACGGCTGCTCAAATCGAGGCCGGACATGCGAGCGTCTTGCTATGACACTGGGTACATTTCGCTCGGAGAATCTCCACTGCTTCCGGGGGCTGCGCCAGCTTAGCCGCCGTGATAGCGGCGAGCAAGACGTTACGGAATCCGAAATACCGATACCTGCTCATCACTTGGTTCTTCGATGATATAAGATGCCGGAGGTCCTCGGGATATGCTTCTCCACAATCCGCTCCGTATATTGTCGGTCCTGTTTCTGGGTTTCCACGCTTTCCGCTCAAAAGCCCGATCCCGGTGAGTATTCAGCCTCAAAGTACGAAGTCAGCTCCACGCGCGGCAACCGCGTCACAATGCGCGACGGGGTTCGCCTCTCAGTGGATATTTACCAGCCTGTTGCAGCGCCCGGCGTGAGGCTGCCCGCAATCCTCTCGATGACGCCCTACGATAATTTGCTGCCCTCCGTTGTGGCACGCTCGAAATGGTTTGTGCAGCGGGGATATGTCTTCGTGCTCGCGGATGTCCGGGGACGCTACGACTCCGAGGGGCTCTGGGACCCTTTCACCGACAAGCACAAGAACGATGGCTACGACCTGGTCGAGTGGATCGCGGCGCAGCCATGGTGCGACGGCAACGTGGGCATGATGGGCGGCTCGTATCTTGGGTGGACGCAGTGGTGGACTGCGTCGCAAGCCCCACCTCACCTCAAGGCGATCGCGCCGCAGGTGGCGCCGCCTTCGAGCGCCTTATGGAACGCACCCTATCAGAACGGCATCCTCGCAAGCTGGCCTATTGATTGGGGCGCACGCATGGCGGGACGAGTCGAGCAAATTATCGAGCCCGGCCCTTACGGCGGCTTCACTAACTATCGCTCAAAGAATATGGCACACCTGCCACAGGCCGACATCTTCAATTTCATGGGTGTGCGCGACGCGGACTGGTTCGACGCCTGGATCAAGAATAACGTGGAGAACGATTACTGGCAACGCAACTCCTATGACGAGTATGAGCGCGTACGCGTGCCGTCATTTCAGATGACAGGTTGGTTCGACGCGAATTTTCCGGGCTCGCCGCAGAACTACCTCGGGATGAAAAAGGCCGGCCCCACTCCCGAGGCCCGCAAGCCACATCTCATGATCGGCCCCTGGATGCACGCGATCAATGTAAGTCAGAAACTCGCGGGCATCGATTACGGCGCCGGTTCTCTCGTGGATCTCGACGGTCTTATCTGCCGCTGGTTTGACTATTGGCTGAAAGGCGTCCAGAACGGCGTGAGGATAGCAAGCCCGTAGCTGTGTTCGTGATGGGCGTCAACCGCTGGTATCAGGAACAGGACTGGCCATTACCGCAAACACAGTGGACCAACTATTACCTCGACAGCGGCGGCAAGGCGAATTCACTCAAGGGCGACGGGCAGCTTAGTACTGAGCGCCCGACAGGTGCGGCATTCGATGCTTATACGTATGACCCGGCCAAACCCACTCTCAGCCCGTTTACGGGCGGCCATGTAGATGGGGCGGTCGACGCTCGTCTTCCCGCAATCGGAGACGAAGTGCTTGTCTATGACACGCCCGTGTTGACGGAACCTGTTGAAGTTACCGGGCCGGTCAGCGCCAAACTCTACGCCGCCATGTCGGCGCGCGATACCGACTGGATGGTCCGGTTGATCGATGTCTATCCGGACGGCTATGCCGCGTTACTGTGCGACGGAGTGCTGCGAGCTCGCTATCGCGATCCTGAAAAGAACGGTGCCTTTAATGCTCACAAGCTGAGCACAATTCAACCCGACAAGGTCTATGAATACACCATCGATTTCTGGCGCGCGACCGGCAATGTCTTCCTGCCCGGTCACAAGATTCGTATTGAGATCTCGAGCAGCTACTTCCCCTACTATTTGCCGAACCTGAACACCGGCGCCGACAATAACGCCTACGAAACCAAGCCGGTTGTCGCGCGCCAGAAGATTTACCACACTGCGGAATATCCCTCGCATGTGGTGCTTCCGATCATCCCGCGACGGTGAACGCGAGCAGCCAAGCGATCAGGCTCAATGTGCGCGTACCATCACTGCACAGTCAAATCGGAATTCCGGAAGCGGAAGATGTATCTCGTTCCCGTCGGATTGTAGGAGCGTCTCCTCACTCCATTCCGTTGCGCCCGACGGCAGCATTCGCACCTTGTATTTTCCGGGCGGCAATCGCAGGGCGATGCCTCCGCGAAGCGGCTCACTGAATCCTCCATCCCGCAGGCGGGAGTCCGCGACATAGATGACATGCACTCGCCCATCCTCTCTGCTCGAAGCCACCGCGAGAGTTTGATTGGGAACGGACGAGACTAGCTTCAAATTCGGCCTCATCTGATCCGGTCCGCATTGGTCGACAAACGCGCAAGTAGTCCGAGCTGCTGCCGGAACTTTCGTGCATCCAGACGCTGGCGATCCGGGATGGGAGCTTTACCGGAACCCGTAGGATCATCCGGAGTGAAGGACCAGTCGAGATGATCGAATCCCGCTCCCCCGCTCAGGATCGTCTCCCATGCCTCCAGACGGTTCCGATCCCACTCGTCAGGCGCACCGTGGATGATGCCGGAATAGTTTTCATCGAATACCAGCGGCTTCATCACCTGGCGCCGCGCTTCCATGAAACTGGAAATATTTCCGAACCGTGTGCCCGCTGTTTCCAGAGCGGCGGTGCCTTTTCCCGGAGTCTTTCGGCTGGTGTAGTGATAGTTAATAATATCGACGAGTGGTTCGTTGCGATAAGGCGCATCGCCGATCTCCGTGTACCGCAAGCCGCGCGTCTCGTAAGCGGGAATTCTCTGATGAGCATTGACGGCGAGGAAGTGCTTCCTGGGAAGGTTCTGCTCAGTTTCTCGCACGATCTTGGAAAGGGCCAGATGCCAGGTATCCTGCCGCCGAGCGATGTCCGGATCGCTGTTGCGAGCTGACGTTTCATTGCAGATCTCGAAGTAGATGTTGTCGAACTCGTTGAGCTCCTGGACGATCTTCCGGACGAATCCTCTTTGCCTTTCGAAAATAGTGGGGTCGTGTATCTCCATGAAATCACCGACCTCCGCAATCTTGCCTCCTGTGCTGTTCACGTTGTTATCGGGATGCAAAGGGAACCACGACCAGATACTGGGGCGGTAGGGATTGCAGAAGAACACGATTTCGACAATGATGTCGCGCGCTGCCGCCGCTTTCAGAAACGCCTTCATCCTGGTGAAATACGCTGGGTTCCATTGGTCCAGATCGAATTCATCCCGCCGTCGTTTGCCTTTCCGGGACCGCTGCGTTTCCACGGCATCACTTCCTGACCCGGCGGCGGCGCGAGAGTGTTGGTATAGCCTAGCGGAGAATAATCCTCGACCTCGCGGTAAAAGGTAAAAGTCCGAGAGAGGTTCAAGCGATTCCGAGCCAGTTGTCCAGATAAGGAACATAGTCGAACTGCCCGTTCAAAACGGCGCCATAGTGCTCGGTTGCGGTTATCAGAACGATAGGCTTGCCTTTGTAAAGGAGCATCGAGGGTTGCTTGGGTGTCGCCGGAAGGTCGCCTCGTTTTGGGTGTTCTGGCCCAGCGCGTTACTGAGCAGCAGATAGAGAAGGCAAAACGACAAGATCCTGGGCATGTTTGTCCTCTATTGTCGAAGCTGCCCCCGCACCAGCAGTATCCAACTTCTGTGCCCGGCGCGTCGACCGTTTGTTTACCCGCTGCCACCTTGGGACCTTCCCGCTTCAGTCCTGAACGAGGATCGAACCATTGTGCAGTGAGATTCGAATCTGTTGCACTACTGATATCGATCTCGTTGGCGCCACCGCGCGGGAAATAGAAAACATAGTATTCGGGGGGTTTGGTCAAACAGAATCCGTTGTTCGTCAGCCCATCTTCCGGAAGACATCTCCGGGAAAGGCACTTCTTCAAAGAAACGTCTGAGATGCTTCAGTTGTAGCGCGCCCTTGCCCGGTCCCGGTTCGCCCATATAGAAGTGGCGACCCCGTCCTCAATCGCCGTAGCTGGCATAGCCGCCGGCCATGGCGATCGACCAATGAGTACGCCGGACCCAATCGGAATTCTGCGCGTGGCCGGGCTTGTCGACTCCGCCCTCGTAGCCATACTCCTCGTTGATATACGGCTTTGGAAGCGAATAGTGCTTCAGCGTCCAGTCATGCACGGTCTTCTCATCGCCGTAATGTTGGGTGATGATGAAGTCCGCCCACTCGGCATACGGATACAAGAAGTTCGCATAGGCATGGGCGGAGGTGAGTCGATTGAATGGGTCGATAGCCTTGATAAAGGCCCCCATCGCATTGCCCCATTCCACGTCGCGAAATTCATTGTGCTCATTTCCCAGATCCCACCCGACGTTGTCGAACGCGGCCAGACGCGCAACTGCGTATTTGTAAAGACGGTACTCGGCGTCGCTCAGCGATCCGTACTCCAGTGGGAGGTTCTGTTTCTCGATGGTCAGAATGCAGGTTGCGACGATCCCGCGTTCGCGCATCTTGCGTACGGCTCGCTCGACTCGTCTCCAATACGCGACATTGAAGCGCGAGAAATCGTATGCGTGCGGTTCGCCGTGCCAGGCAGGCAGCGCGTTCACCTGGGCCGGTCGCGAGTTGTAGTTGATTGCCGTGCGGGGTTCGCGAATCTCGAACGGCTGATTGCCGGTCCGCTTTACCCCGTCTTCGGATAGCCCGTGAAAGGAACCGAATCTTATCGGAACCCGCCTTGGCGCAGTATTCGATCAGCGCGTCAATCTGGGCGTCGTCATTCGACGGGTCTAACAAATGGTATGCGGTGTAGCCGAGGTGATGGAACGTACCCCGGAACCCATGTAGATAAAGTGCTTTGACTTTAGGATCGACAATGACCGGGCCGGCGTGATCGGAAACGTTCGGAGTAGAAAATTTTCCCGTAAACTCGCGGTCACGTCCTTTGCCCCGTAGGCGCAGCTTGTACTCGTATGTCGCACGAGCAGCATGCGGCGAGAATCGCAGCCGGATCGCTCGCCGTCCTCCGAATCGACAAAGCCGAATACGCGAATCGGTCGCCGCCGGCAGTCTGAACTCACCTGTCAGCTCCGCCTCGGTGAACGGATTCGCGAAACGACTCTGGTCCAGCCGGATGATGAATTCAGCCGGATCAAACGGCGGAATAATGCTTGGCGCCTCGAGTGTCACCTCGGCGACCCGGTTCTCAGCGCAATGGAAAGAAGCATCAGAGTAAACAGCTGCGGCACTCTCCCGCACGATATGCTGCACACTCAGAAATAGAGGTGCAGAGCAAGCTGCAGCGTCCGGGGAAGCCGGGCTGAGTTTATCTGCCCAAACAGCGTATTCACCTGGTTGCCCGCCGGGTCAAATCTTGCGGTTGTGTCAAGTCCAAAATACTGCGTGTGGTTGAACGCGTTGTACATCTCGCAGCGGAACTGCAACGAACGCTGCTCACTTCCCAGAGGGAATCGCTTCAGAAGGATGAGGTCCCAATTGTTGATGCCCGGACGGCGGAACACATCTTTGGGAGCATTTCCGAGCGGTCCCGACGGCCGGCCTGCCAAACGCGTTCGTATTGAACCAGCGATCGAAGGTCCGCTGATCTCTCGGAAGAATGGGATTCTGGAGCATCACCACGCGTGCGCCATCGCCGCCGCCGGTAAGGTCGGTGCTGTCGGTGGTGCTTAGAGTGATGCCGGACGGGGTGCCGCTCGCAAACGTCGCAATACCGTTGAATTGCCAGTTGTCGAACACTGTCCGGACACTGCGTTATTCGCCACCTTGCTGAGATTGGGGATTTCCCACAGATAATTCGCTACAAGCTTATGGGTCTGGTCGAATGAAAGCTTACCGTACGCCCACACACGATAATCCTGATAGGTGGGTAGTGTTTGATTGTCGTTATCGGTCAGTCCCATCGCTTTTGACCATGTATACGCCACGCCGAACTGAAGTCCTTGCGAGAACTGGCGAGTGACATTGACGTGAAGCCCGTTGTAGTTTGACGTCCCGGAGTGTTCCTGGTAGGTAAGATTCGTGAAGCCGGGGTACGGTCTAAAGAAATTGTCCGGCAATGGAATGCCGGGATTCGTAGGATCGGCATTACCCGCCTGGAAGCGGGCGCCGTACGGAACCACGTTCAGATTTCTTCTCTGGAGCAAGTGCCGCGCGACGTTTCCGACATAGGAGAGATCCAGCACCGTCTTGAAGCCCAGGGTATGTTGAATGCCGAAGCTGTAGTTGTACACGCTCGGCGTGACGGGGTCAAGGTCATGAGAAAACACGGAACTGGGGAAAAGTACTCCCTGTGCGTTCAGGAAAGTCTCGACATTGTTGTAGAAAAGCGTCGGACTATACGAGCGTGGCGGCAATTGAGTGACTTGGCTCAGGATATTAGAAGACGTCATCGCCTGCTTGGTAATCCCAAAGCCTGCCCGCAGAGCCGTCTTTCCGTTGCCGAATACGTCCAGAGCCAAACCGATCCGCGGCGATATCTGGATCGGCTCCTGCTCGATAAATCCCTCTGGAATACTTGGATCGTTGGCCAGTACCAGGCCGTTGGCCGGATCGCCGGTATTTGGCACGAAGGCGCCGATGAATACGGCCGGCACAAACGCGCCAGTGAGCGGGTTTTGGGCTACGCGGGCGCCGCTGGCATTTCTGGCAGGGCGGAAGAACAGCAGGAGCGCGGGCCGGATCATACTGATCAAGAAAAGGCTCGATCCTTCCTTATCGGGTTCACGTAATCGCCAGGGAGTCCAGCGCGTGAACCGCATCCCCACATTCAGTGTCAGCCGCCGTGTGACTTTCCACGTGTCCTGACCGAACCACTCCAAAAGGTCATTTACACCCCAGCCGCGCACGCGTAATGTCGGTTCCACGTAAGAGATAAAGTTTCCCGTGATCGCGTTGGAGAAGGCCCAGTTCGTATCGAGCGGGTTATTAGGATCGCGCCCAAAGTCGAAGCTGCCTGAGAAATTGTTGGCACGCGGGCCTTCACTGGCCCAGTTACGCTCGTAATAAAATCCGAATTTCAGCGAATGACTGCCATGGACCCAACTGAAGTTATCCACAATGTCCAGCCTTTGATCTCCGGCATTGATAGGAATGCGCGAGTCAAAAGTGACGTTCACAGCATTGGGAACCCCGCCGAAAGCCAGCGCCGGAATGAAGTTCAGTGGATTCACCTCCGGGTTGAACTGTCCAAGCGTCATGCCGCGAGCGGAACGCACCAATGGACTGAAGCCTTCCGGACTTTGGAAGCCTTCGTGCCCGCGCTCCCCGAGATCGCGGAAGCCCATGCTGAATTCATTGACTGTCGTCGGAGAGAGCACACGCGTCCAGCCCGCTTTCGCGCTGTCCTCGGTGAACAGATAGTGATGACGAAACTGGGGCCAATTCGAATTGACGGCAGCCATGCCTGCTGAGGAGCGCGCGTCCGACCAATAGTTCCTTCCCCGCAGCGTGATGGTGTCCTTTGAGCCCGGATTGAAATCCAGCTTGATCAAATTCGTGTTCTTTGGCTTGTCGCGAATTTCCTGAAACTGGTAGTTATAGCTGCCTCCGGTAATACGCCGGTCTGTGACGTTCGGCATCGGCAGGAGGTTGAGCATGGCCTGACCGTTAGGACTGATGCGGCTTTTGGGAATCGATATTGTTAGGAAAGGCCGATCCCGTATTAGGGTCGCGGATAGCGATAAGCCTGTTATTTTGGTCGAGCGTCTGCGAAAAGTCACCTTCACGTTCCAGCGCCGTCGGCGTGGTCCGCCGTCCGATTGCGAGGGGCTCTTTCGCGCGCCAATCTTCCCGGGAATAGAAAAAGAAAGCCTTCGTCTTATCCACATTCCACTTCTTGGGAATGTAGATAGGGCCTCCGATGGTTCCGCCAAACGTGTTGTAACGAAAGATCGGTTTCGGCAAACCGTCCCGGTTGTTAAAGAAGTCATTGGCATTGAACTGCTCGTGCCGCTTGTACCAGTAAAGGCTTCCATGAAACGCATTGCTTCCCGACTTGGACACCATATTGATCTGCGGTCCGGAATTGCGGCCATATTCGGCGTTGTAATTGGTCAGGACCACGTTGACTTCAGCGATGGCATCGACGCTGGTGACCTCATTGAATAGGGAAACCAGGTCGGCATCACTGCCCATCTGCCCGTCGAGCGTCATTGTGTTCCAGTAAGATCGTGTTCCTGAAATGTTCGGTGTGAAAGTTCCGTAAAGGCCGCCGAGATCATTTCCTAGCCCGGTATCCGTTTCAGCCGCAGGCGCGCCGTCGCGGATAGCGCCTTGTGAAACGCCCGGCAACAGCTTCACCAGGTTCATGACGTCACGCCCACGGACGACGATACGATCAAGCTGTTGCGGAGTCAGGCGCGCGCTGGTTTGAACGCTCTCCGTCGAAATCTGTGAAGTGTCGGCTATACCGTAACCGTTTCCGCGGTTCCGCCAACCTGAAGTTCGATTTGTCCGACCGAGACCCGCTCGTTTGCAGTGAGAACGATTCCGCTCTGCTCGTAGGGGCGAAACCCGGTGGTGTTCACTTTGAGGGTGTACGTCGCCGGAGGCAGCGCCGGAAACACAAAGATCCCGGACTGGTTTGTAGTTCCGCTGCGCGTGGTGCTCGTACCTTCACGAACCAGTTCGACGGCGGCTCCTGGTACGACGGCGCCCGACGGGTCTGTTATTGTCCCAGTGATCTCCCCAGTGATTGTTTGCGCTGACGCGATATTCGATGACGCGATAACACAGAATGCTGCTGAAGCCAAGACTCTTCCCAACAGCTGGCGTGTCCACATGGACTTTCCTCCTCGGTTCGCAGTCTGGTGCAGAGTGCCGCTAGTATACATCCGATTGCGGTCTGGAGCCATCAGCGAACTGGGCCCGAATGGGCCGTCTCAAGCCTCTTTTGAGATGCCCCTGCCTTAGCCCGATAGAAATGCTGCCTTCCTTGTGGTTGCTGCGGGTATCCTCGCGAGCGTAGCCCTGTGAGCCGCAAGTGCGAAGTGCCGCAAACAGCAGACACGAAAGAAATCCATTAACCGGCCGATGCGTTCGCAAAGCCTCTATCGCAGCTGCACTCCCGGCTGGCTTTGCGGCCGGAGGCGGGAGATCTGTTGCAAACTTGAAAACGCGAACCTGAGAACACCTCTTTTACCTGTGGATCACGGAGCGGTAGAGATTCCGAGTAAGCGACTGACGAATTCGGCTTGGCCAGCGATGTCGTTCTTCGCTAGCCACCTGATCTGGCCTTTCCGGATCATGTTCATTGTTTTGATGCCCTCAATGGTTCGCCACGCCGAATGAAAAGCTCGGAACCCCTGGACTTGCTCGGAGCCGCCGCTTGATGGCTCGGTGATCCTGCTCGACGATGTTGTTCAGGGTACCGGATAGGTCGACATCGACAGCGCCGGCCAAGTTCGCCAGTCCGCTTCAGTTCCGTTACGACCTTGGGATATGAAGGGTTCCCGTCAACGTTGATGACCCGCGGCCGTGGGTGCCCGACTGAACGTAATGCTTTCTGCAAGAAGTGTTTCGCTGCAGCCGCATCACGCGTGTCGCGGAGCAGAAAATCGATCGTGGCGCCGGCGGAATCCACCGCGCGATATAAATAAGTCCACTTGCCTGCCACGCGGCAATAGGTCTCGTCGACTCGCCACGACCGATTTGTATTCCGCACTTCCGGCCGGCAACGGCGATTTAGTTCGGGCGCGTACCGCTGGACCCAGCGCCAGATGGTGACGTGATCCACGCTGAATTGCGCTCTGCCATGATCTCTTCCAGATTCCGGAAGCTGAGCGCATAGCGCAAGTATCACCTAACGCACAGGACGATGATTTCCGCTTCAAAACGTCGCCCTTTGAACAACGCCGGCCGCTTCGGTTTCATCCAAGCCGAAGACTATCAGACCGAATGAATGCCGTTGCAACATATCCGGTACGCTTGTCCCGTGTTTGTCTCGACAACGCGAATCTTTGCCGCCGTGGGCTTACCGGTGGCTTCGTCGACGAGCGATCCGCGAATTACGGCCGGAGCGCTTGTGTCCGGGCGCTGGGCCATAAGGCCCGCCGGGACGAGAAGGCTTCCGCGTCCGAGCACGGGAATCGACTTCAGAATGTCCCGGCGCGACAGATGCACGTGTCCCATATAGGTTCGCGAATAGAATGTTGTATCCCCAAAGAACCTGACTGGCACGGACTTTACGCGAACGACGTGTAGCGGCGGACCCCTACAAAGCCGAAGCGTTTGGGAATCTCGCAGCGGCTTACTTCAAGCTGGACAAGCACGAACAAGCGGCGGCAGCATTGAAATCGGCGTTGGCACTGGAACCCGCACAACTTAACGTGAAGGGCGTCGCTTCAAGCGCAGTCGCGGCTCGTTGACGTGCGTCGATAGAGGCGGTGCCGATGTTACGCTTTATTGTTCGCGATGCAGTACAGGTGCGAGTCCGTGCGGTATATCAGGCGTCTCCCGATACCGCTGGTGAAGCCGTGATTCTTTCGTCCAAGCTGTTTGTGGCAAGTAGCGCGAACTCTCTTCCGGCCTTGACTACGAACGTCGTCCCATCGTTGTTGCTGAAATAGATGCACCCGTCGTTTGCGATCGGGGACGAGTTGCAGCTACCCGCCAGGCGCTTACGGTAGACCTCCGTACCTCTGGTCCCATCGAGGCACGTCAGGACGCCGTTATCGAGCAGGACGTACAACAGCCCCCGATAGTAGACCGGCGACGGTTCTTGTGGGCCAGGCTTTTCACTCACCCACACCAACTCGGGCGGCTGCCCATTGCCCCTGAGTCGAATCGCGTGAATCAGACTTTGCCGCCACAATTGCAGAAACACTGTCCCGTCTCCATACACGGGACTGACAATGATTTCTCCGTTGAAAGGGCCCTCGCCTTCGCCATACTTCCACAACTCGGTTCGGGTCTTTGCGTCGAACCCGGTCAGGCGATTCTTTCCGGGAACGAGGATGTCGGTCTGGCCGTGGTGCTCGACGAGGAGCGGCGTGGCGTGGTTTGTGCCTATAGCCCGCTCTTTTTTCCAGAGCACTGCGCCGGTTCGCTTGTCGAGGCCGACGAGGTAACAGGGTCCCTTGTGATGGTCCCAAGGCAGGACTACGGAATCGTGCAGAACGACCGGACTAGTCCCATAGCCCCATGCCATTTTCGGATCGCCGAACAGTTCCATGTACCTGGTGACCCACTGCAATCTGCCGTCGTGTGAGTAGCGTGCGACATCTGAATTGCCGAAGGCGACGTAAACGGCGTCCTTCGTCACGGCAGGCGTATTTACGGCAAGGTTGGACTTTTCATGGGCTCGCTGATTGGTGCCGAGTCCGAAGTCGTGGAACCACAATTGCTCACCGGTACGCCGATGGAAGCAGAGGGTCAGCAGCGATTTCTTTTCGCCTTCCTGAGCCTGCGAAGTGACAAAAACACGATCCCCGTACACCACCGGCGAACTCGTGCCCCAACCCGGCAAAGTCGCCGACCACCGCATGTTCTCGGTGCGACTCCACTGTAGCGGAAGATTCTGGCCCCGTCCGACGCCGTCGGCGTTGGGGCCGCGCCAGCGAGGCCAGTCCGTAGCCTTTAAGCCTTGGTCTGCTCCGGCTGAGATTGCCGGAGCCCCTGCTGCAACCAGTGCCAACAGTTCACGCCTGTTCATCATTACTAGTTTGAATGCGGCCCGTACTCAGGCCTGCTGTTGATGGCTTGACCGCTTACGTGCGGTCAAATCTGATCCGGCAGCACATAGGGCTTCCGGTACTCTCGGGTTAGAAATTTATTGGCCTCAGGATCGTTTGTAAACGATTCTGTCTGGGGATTGAATACCAGCTTGCGGCCGGTACGAAACGCGATGTTTGCCATATGGCATAACGTGGTCGATAGGTGTCCCTGCTCAATCTCGCAGTTCAGGGCCTCACGTTTCCGCGACCGAACACAATCGATGAAGTTTTGAAAGTGACTTATTTCGGGTTCCCCGATGTCAGGAATCGCAGGTCCCGGTTTGTAGGCAATCTGCGGAAAGCTAACGTTGTTCAAGCGGTTTGAGACACCCGAAGACGGATCAGGAGTATTGCGAGGAGTAAATTCACCCACGACCGTGGTCCAGTTGTTGGCGGATGTCACGTAGCCCTGGGGCGTATAGAAGAACTCGCCCATCTGAACCCCGCCAAAGGATGGGCTTGGGAGCGTAGTGACCTCCAGATCCATCAGCGTTCCATCGGCGTACTCGAACGTAGCGTTCTGGTAGTTGGGTGTCTCCTGGTCGGAGTCGTCCACAAAGCGACCTCCGGAGCAGACGACCTTTATCGGGTGAACGTTCTTGTTCAATGCCCAGCGCACCAAATCAATAGCATGAACACCGTTGTTCCCAACCTCACCGGTCGCGGTGTTCCAGAAGTAGTGCCATCCGTAGTGAAATCGGTTCAGATCGAATGCTCGATAAGGAGCAGGACCAAGGAAGAGGTCCCAGTTGACCCCTTCGGGAATACTAGATTCCTGCGCCCTGCCAATTGAAGTGCGCCCACGAAATACAACCGCCTTTGCGCGATAGGTCGGCCCGAACTTTGCTTCGCGAACGAAGCGTACGCCCGCAAGGTTGCGGTTCTCGCTTCTTCGGTTGAGTCCCACTTGAACTATGCGGTTGTACTTACGCGCAGCCTCAAGCATTTTCCGGCCTTCGCGGATGTTGTGGCACAGAGGCTTTTCAACATAGACGTCCTTCCCCGCCTGACAGGCCCAGATCGTATGTAGCGCGTGCCAGTGGTCCGGCGTAGCGATCGAAATCGCATCCAGGTCCTTGCGCTCGAGGAGCTTGTGAAGATCAACAAAGGTTTCGGGTTTCGCCCCACCTAAGGATTCGATGTCCTTCACAGCCGCGGGAAAAAGGCGCTCGTCGATGTCGCACAAGTACGCGACTCGAACTCCCGGAACTTTGGCGAACGCGCGGTAGTGATCGCGTCCGCGGCCTCGGATGCCCACTACACCCAGACGAATCTCGTTATTGGCGCTTTGTTGTCCCCATAACGGGCGAATGGCAGGGGCTGATCCAAGCGCCGCACCTGCCACGATCGTCCTTCGAGTCGTCAACGCTACTCTCTCTGTCCCCTGATCCATAGCAAACTTCCCCATGATTTTATTAGGCCCGGAAGTGCGCGAGAGGCGCAATTTCGCGAGATCGCCAGGAATCTTGACAATCAACGCGCCCATCTCGATCTTAGCGTTCTGCTCGCTCTAGTAATCGTAAATCGCCAGACCGTGCCGGCGGTCGAGAGTACCCTCGTTGACGGCCTTGTCCTTTTAGATTGAAATAATTCGTTTAGACGCCATGGGTCACTTATTAAAGCGGCCGGCTGCTTCTCGATGACAGTAGCAGTTCTCGCCCAAACCCGGCAGGCGACAGGTCCTGGTCAACTGCTCTTTACAAAACATTGCGCTGTTTGCCATGGAGCTTTTGGTGACGGTGGCTCGGCGCCAGATCTGACTAATCCCGTGTGGCAGGCCGGCATCAGCGACGCCCAAATCGAGCGCATCGTTCGCGACGGTGTGACGGGAACTGCAATGCCCGGCTTTGCCGGCACACTCGATTCCGCCCAACAGCGTGACGTGCTGCGGCACATCCGCACGCTTGGTGCGCAGGCTATCCAACCCACCACAGCGGTAAAGATGCCGCGCATTTACGTCGATTCGCGGCGATTGCTTGCCGCGGCGGATGATCACGATAACTGGCTGATGTACGGCGGGGACTACGCCAGCCACAGCTTCAGCTCGCTGAACCAGATCAACACGCGGAATGTGAAAAATCTGACGCCGGTTTGGAGCTTTCAGACCGGAACTCCCGACGGCTTAGTTGCCACGCCGCTGTTTGTCGATGGTGTGATTTTTCTCAGTGCTTCGTGGAACCATCTATTCGCGATCGACGCCAAAACCGGGGCCGAGCTTTGGCACTACAAACGACGCCTTCCGGAAAAGCTGAAGTATTGCTGCGGACCTGCCAATCGTGGCGTCGCCATTCTGAACAGCACGCTCTACATGGCTACACTCGACGCTCATCTGGTCGCGATCGATGCGCATTCGGGCCGCGTGAAATGGGATGTCGAATTGGGCAAAGTGGACGACAACCTAAATGCAAAGCAGCCCCCGCTTATTGTTGGCAACAAAGTGATACTTGGTATTGCCGGCGGCGACTCCCCGAGCCGAGGGTTTATAGACGCATATGACGCTTCCACCGGCAGTCGTCTCTGGCGCTTCTATACCGTTCCCGCGGCCGGCGAGAAAGGCGCGGACACCTGGGAAGGAGACTCCAACAAAATCGGTGGCGGAGCACCGTGGCTGAACGGATCCTACGATCCTGATCTGCAGACAATCTACTGGGGCGTTGGAAATCCTTACCCGGATTACGATGACGACGCACGCAAAGGAGACAACCTCTATACCGATTCAGTGGTCGCTCTCGATGTAAATACCGGAAAACTGCGCTGGCACTATCAATATACGCCTCATGACGTATGGGATTGGGACGGAGTTAATGAATTGGTGCTGATCGATTTGCAATGGCAGGGCCGTACAGTCAAGGGACTGGTACATGCAGACCGCAATGGGCATTTCTATGCGCTGGATCGCACGAACGGGAAGTTTCTCTATGCAAAGCCGTTCGTACGTACGACCTGGAACAAAGGGTTCGACTCTAATGGCCGCCCAATTATCGATCCGGCGGCGATCCCGACCTACGAAGGAGTTACAGTTTGTCCCGGTGCAGCAGGAGGCAAGGAATGGATGCCCATGTCATATAGTCCGCTCACGAAACTTATCTACTTACCGGTTATTGAAAACTGCGCGAAGTTCTATAACTATGGAATCAAAGCTCGGAGTAAGAACCTTCCTGCTGGACCAGACGGATTTCGATACATCCCGAACGAGGCGTATGGCAAGGTCATGGCGATTCGGCCGAACACCGGCGATGTTGCATGGGAAGTGAGGACGAGAACGCCCATGGGCGGCGGAATGCTCGGCACGGGTGGTGGATTGGTCTTTACGGGGGACGCGGAAGGTAACTTTAGTGCTTACGATGCAGAAAACGGCAAGCTCCTCTGGTCGTACCAGACGGGCTCCGGCATTCGGGGCGCACCAATCACGTACCGGCTGAACGGAAAGCAGTACATTGCCATTGCATCTGGAATGGGCGGCGCGGTTGGAGGATACACGGGCGCAGGCGCACCGTGGATGAAGAATTACCGCAGTGGCGGCACACTTTACGTCTTTGGGCTGTTCCAGCCCGGTGATTCCACTTTGTTTCATGGCGGCGCGCGGTAGTGGTGTGCAGTCCAACGATCTGCGATCCAGAAATACACAGCTTTCTTTAAAATTCCTTTGGTAGGACGGAATGACTTCGTGAAAAGAACTATCAGAATACAGGCTGTTCTTCTGCTGCTGACAGGAGCCTTGGCGCAGAATCTTTTTGGCAACTGGAAAGCAGGCTTGGCCAGAACGAATATCACACCGGAGAGTCCATCTGGCTGGCGGGGTTTGGTTCGCGGACGAAGCCGTCAGAAGGTGTGCTTCACCCGATCTTCGTGAAGGCTCTCGCACTGCAGGATGACAGTAATGCCATCTCGGTGTTGGTTACTTCGGATCTTCTCGGGTTCAATCGAGACATGGCGGCGTTCGTTGCTCGAGAGGTTCAGGACAAGTTCAAGCTGTCCCGGCACAGATTGGCCACCAACTCCTCCCACACGCACAGTGCTCCGGTCAAGGACAACGTGCTCAGACCTGCTTACCCGTACGATGGTTCGCAACAGGAAGTGATCAACAGATACACTGCCAAGCTGCTCCGACAGGTGGTGGAAACCATTGGCAATGCCATCAAGGATCTCTCCCCTGCGGTCTTGGCCTTCGACCAGGGACTCGCCGGCTTTGCGGTAAATCGGCGGCGCGTGGGACATCGGGAATATCCCGGGCCCGTGGATCACGATGTCCCGGTCTTGCGGATTAGCACGCCTGAGGGAAAACTGCGCGGGATCGTCTTCGGATACCCATGTCATGCGACCTCGCTCTCTATTGACCAAGTCAGCGGCGATTGGCCAGGCTTCGCGCAAGACGAACTCGAGCGCTCGCACCCTGGAGCAATGGCACTGTTCGTCACAGGCGCGGGCGCAGATGCTAATCCTTTGCCGCGGCGAACTGTAGAGCTGTCGAAAGCATATGGAAAGATCCTATCCCTGCCGTTGATCTCGTCCTCGAACAGAAAGGCAGGCCGATACAACGTCAGTTAGTTACGGTTTTTGAGACCGTCGACCTGCCGTTCCAGAAAGCTCCCAGCCGCGAGGAGTTGCAGCAGCAGCTGAAGGACCCTCGTCTCCGTAATCATGCCCAATTTCTATTGGGCGTGCTCGAACGTGATGGCAAGTTGGCTGAGCGCTACCCGTATCCCGTTCAGGTCTGGCAACTCGGCCAGGATTTGACGTGGATCTTTCTCGGCGGCGAGCTGGTGGTGGACTATTCACTACGGCTCAAGAAGCAATATGGTTGGGGAGAATGTTTGGGTATCCGGCTACTCCAACGATGTAATGGCTTACATTCCATCGTTGCGCGTCCTGAAAGAAGGCGGATACGAGGGTGGCGGAGCCATGATTCCGTACGGCCAACCTGCTGCCTGGCGAGCACCGGTGGAAGAGATCATCATCGAAAAGGTAGATGAGCCGATAAGGGCGGCGCGGGAGAGCCCGGCCATCGCAATTCGTTCGATCGATACGGACCGTTGACAGGTACCGCCAAGGCGGTGCTCGTCGGCCCGTCCCCATCTTAGTGCCACACGCCACAGGTTTCTGCCTCTTGACGGAAATGGGAACATCGTGGGCAAGGGAAATGCTGGGGCCCAAATCGATCAGGTCTTCTCAAATCTGGATCGAGAGTTGGGGAAGGCGGGCACGAGCCTGACAAAGGCAGTGAAGGTCAATATATATGTAACCGGCTCGGATGTATCGCCACTTCTGGCTCGTGCATTTCAGAAGCGGTATTCGGGGCATCCCGCTTCCCCATCTGTAAGCGTAGTGGCGGGCCGCCTGTCGACATCCCGAATGCGCTGGTAGCGACGGACGCTATCGCGGCCACTAACAGCGCATTTGCGAGAACTCCGGACGTCGCTATTCTACCCAGCGGTCCCAGAGTCTACATTTCAGTACAGGCAGCGCCCGGTGATTTTCGCAAAGCAACTCTCGATACGTTGAACGTTCTGGAAAAGAATTTGCAGTTCCTGGGCCTGACCCGCGCCGACGTAGTTCAGGTTAAGGCCTTTCTGCAGCCTATGTCCTCAGCGGAGGTGGTGCAACAGGAAGTACGTGAATTCTTCGGTAAGGATGCGCCGCCTCTGGTGACGGTGGAATGGATATCGAAGTCCCCGATCGAAATCGAGTTGATCGCCAAAGTCGACGCAGAGCGGTCAACCTGGGAGTGGAGTACCTCACGCCGCCAGACGAAACCCGCCCGCGCGTATACACGCGGATTGTACGTATTTCGCGTCCACAGACCATTTACGTTTCGGGCCTCTACGGGATAGCGGGGAAGGACGGCGGCGCGCAGATCCGGGAAATCTTTGAATCACTACGCGGTGTTCTCGCCCGCGCGGGGAGCGATCTCCGCCATTTGGTGAAGGCTACCTACTATGTCAGTGAGGACAGCACTAGTCGACTACTCAACGAACTGCGGCCCGAGTATTTCGAAGACGGCCGAGCGCCCGCCGCTTCGAAAGCGATGGTGCCAGGTACAGGTCTTGATGGCCGCACAATTACGATGGATATGATCGTGGTACCCGCTATGTAGAGCGCCGGTACGCGCTCGACTTCCGACAATATCAGCGCTCCGCGTCGGGATGCAGTCGTCCCGGAGACCTGTGGTTTGCAAAAATCTGTTCATATGCAGCTAGACAAGAAAGCACTCTATCGGGCGCTTTTGCTCCCCCGCACGATCGAAGAACGCATGCTGGCGCTCATCCGCCAGGGGCGGCTCTCGAAGTGGTTCAGCGGCTACGGGCAGGAGGCGGTATCGGTCGGCTGTGCGTGGGGTCTGCGAGCGGAAGATTACATTCTCCCCGCCCACCGCAATCTCGGCGTCTGGACCACGCGGGGTGTCCCGCTGCACAGCCTGTTCTGCCAATTGATGGGGAAGGACGGCGGATTTACGCAAGGGCGCGACCGCACGTTCCATTTTGGCTTGCCCGATCGCCGTATCATCGGCATGATCTCGCATATGGCGGCCATGCTGCCAGTCGCGTGCGGCCTGGGCCTGGCTGCGCAGCTCCGGCGCGCAGACTTCGCCGCGCTGGTGCTCTGTGGGGAAGGAGCCTCACGCGAAGGAGATTTTCATGAGGCGCTGAACCTCGCGGCTGTGTGGAAACTGCCGGTGATCTTCGTCGTCGAGAATAATCGCTGGGGTTTATCAACACCAGTCGAGGAAGCCATCGCTGTAGAGGACATTGCTTGTGCCGCGGCGGGCTATGGCATGCGTGGCGAGGTGGTGGACGGTAATGACGTGCTGGCAGTCTGCGATGTCGTGGCGCGCGCCCGCCAGGCGGGCGGGCCGTCGTTGATCGAAGCGAAAACATTCCGTATGCGGGGGCACGAGGAGGCCTCCGGGACCCGGTATGTGCCGCCAGAGCTGTTGAAAGAATGGGCAACCAAGGACCCGGTGTTACGGTTCACCGAACACCTCCTCCAGGAAGGCGTTCTGACGCAAGCGGAAATTGATGACTTAAAGCGGGAGCTTGCGGCCGAGGTCAGCGAGGCCGCCGAATTCGCCCTCGCACAGCCCGAAGTCCGGAGCACGCTGGAGCGGGAGCGTGCCGCAGTATTTGCTCCCGCGCCTCCAGTGCCTGTCGTTATGGCGGGAGCCCGCCGCGAAATCCGCTTCGTCGACGCGGTTCGCGAGGGACTCTGGCAGGCCATGGAACACGACGAACGGGTCTTGGTGATGGGACAAGATATTGCGGCCTACGGCGGCGTCTTCAAAGTGACTGAGGGATTGCTGGAGAGCTTCGGCCCGGAGCGCGTGCGCAACACGCCCATCATCGAAAGCAGTGCGGTGGGCGCGGCCATGGGCTTGGCGCTCGAGGGGTTCAAGCCCGTGGTCGAGATACAGTATGCCGATTTCATCACTTGCGCCTTTAATCAGATCGTCAATAATCTCGCCACCACGCACTACCGCTGGAATGCGCCGCTCAACGTCACGGTCCGAGCACCGTTCGGTGGATTTATTGGCGCGGGGCCGTTCCATTCCCAATCCATGGAGGCGTGGTTCTGCCATGTGCCCGGATTGAAGGTAGTTGTACCGGGTACGCCAGAGGACGCCAAAGGACTGCTGCTCCGGGCGATTTCCGACCCCAACCCGGTGCTGTTCCTCGAACACAAATATCTCTATCGTGCACTGAAGGGAATGGTGCCGGAAAACCCGTACGAAATCGAGTTCGGGCAAGCCAGGATCGCACGGGAGGGCCGCGACCTGACAATCGTGACGTACGGAATCGGCGTGTTATGGGCGCTCGAAGAGGCGGCGCAATCCACGGCGTCGATCGAAGTACTCGACCTGCGCACGCTCATCCCGTGGGATAAGGACACGGTGCTCGCCTCGGTACGCAAAACCCACCGCGTGTTGGTGCTGCACGAGGCTCCCATGACAGCCGGGTTTGGCGCGGAAATCGCAGCGCGGATCGCGGAAGAAGCCTTCGATACCTTGGACGCGCCGCCAGTACGCGTGGCCGGAGACGGATTCCCGATTCCCTTTTCCACCCAAATGGAAAAATGTCTCTATTCAGCGCACGCGCGCCTGCACGACGCCATCGAACGTTTGCTGGCATATTGACCCGCTATCGCGCGTACCAGGAGGCGCGACCTTGACGGGAGCGTTTGCTTGCGCGTGCATCGGTTCCACGAGCTGCGTATGCGTGGCGAAGTTCCGCGGGGCGGTACCGTTGGCCAATATGAGTTAAGCTTTACTTCGCTACTCATTTTGGTGGTCTAACCTAGCGGCTATCCTCGATAGAGGCCCGCAGAAAGAAGAGGGTGACCTTATGAACGCGTTGCCGATTGGCGTCGCGAAACGCCTGTGTCTTCTTCCGATGCTTGCCTGCCTCTCGCCCGCCCTCATGCGCGGACAAGGCGTCAGAATTGTGAGCCGTGTTTCCGATCCTTCCGGAGCCGTGCTTCTGGGTGCCCAGGCGACGGCTACCCATGACGACACCCAGGTGGAAACCTCTACTACAACGAACGAGGACGGCTATTTCGCGCTTCCCTCTCTTCCTGTCGGACGCTATGTACTGTTGGTACGCATGACCGGTTTCAGCCCGGAGCGGCGAACCGGCCTGCGCAGTAAAGATGGAATTGGTTTCCCCACCCGGCAATCGCGCCCAAAAGGGCGTTCTTTACCATCCAGGGCGACGAACGTTCGTGTCTTGATCTAGCGCCGATTCGCAGTCCGCGCAGCTTCCACGCCTGGAATCTCTACAACTGGCAGTACGATATGCGATTGCCGGCCCGGCCCGTGAAAGATAGTTTGACGCGCTACCCGCAAGCGGTCCGAGTCGCCCAATTTTTCTCCGGTGTTAGGATTTCGATCATACTGCGGGAAATTGCTGCTGGTGATGTCCACGCGAATGCGGTGCCCGGCTAGAAATACGTTCGCCGTTCCACGCATGTCGATCTCGAATTCATAGACCTCGCCAGGCTTTAATAACTGAGGCAGGTCGAGTCCGGTTGGTAACGCGCTCGAAGAATACCTTCTGGAATGTTCATTGCGAACCCGTCCGGATAAACGTCGACCAGCTTCACGAAGTAATCCGTGTCCGGCCCATCTGTGGCGGCGTGGAGTATCATTCTGACTGGACCTGCGATCGCTACCGGCTCTCGCAGAATACTGCTCGTGTAGACGAGCACGTCCTGACGCATCTCCACCGGACGCTGATCTACGGGGCCAGCGGGAATCGGCGCGCCTCGGGTGTCGTTGCCACCGAGAGTAGGCACCGGAGTACGCGGGTCGTATGTAAATTCATCGGACGGAGCGCCCCCACGTTCCTCGAGACCCAGCACACCGTCGCCGTGCACGGATTTGCATGGCCCCCGCTCGAGATGTAAAAGGATGTGTATCGCGTCCCAGGGATCGGCCAATCGTCGTGATGTGCCCACCGGTTGAGGCCCATGTAGAAGATCTCGACTGGCGGCTCCCGGTCAATACCGTTGTCGTCCCCTCGAAGATAGTGATCGAACCATTGCAGGTTCCTATCGAAGAGCGTCCGGTTCGCGGTCGGTCCGAAATCAACATCGCCGAATCTTTGACTGCCCCCATGTCCCCATGGACCGACGATAATCTTTGTCTCTTTGCGCGCTTTCGGCGTGCCTCCCTCTTTCCGCATGCCCACAAATCCGTTTAATGTTCCACCCAATAAAAGATCGAACCAGCCGCCATGGACGTGGACGGGCACCTTCACGCGCGAAAACTTCTCTTCCACACTGATCGCCTTCCAGTAGTCGTCATAGCTTTGATGAGTGAACCCAATCCCTGAAGTGTTGTACCGTCTGCCCGGCTGACTCTTCATCGAGTGTTTTCAACGGCAGCTTCCAAAACAAATTCTCATAGCGCCACTCGTCCGGCGCGTATTTTTCGGTATGCCAGTACTGCGGATACATTACTCGCCTTGGATTGCGAGCCACACCCCATCCGAACGCCAAACCCAGCTTGAAGGCGCCGCCATGAAACCAGGTGTTGTGATAAAGACTCGTGGACGCCACCACCGGAAAGATAGTCACGAGACATGGGCGGAGCCTGCGCAGCGGCTTGCCATTGAACGTTACCGAGATAGGAGCCTCCTTGCATTCCCACTCTGCCGTTTGACCACGGCTGTTTTGCCGCCCACTCGACGGTATCAGCGCCGTCCTCAGCTTCATAACGGAAGGGATCCCATCGTCCTTCTGATTTAAAGCGGCCACGCATGTCCTGCACAACGACGACGTACCCGCGGCGTGCGAACCCGATGAGGTTTTCATGGATGCCCTCGCGTTGCTTGCCATACGGAGTGCGAACAACCAGGACCGGAAACTTTCCAGCATCCACGGGGCGATAAACGTCAGCATACAGTTTCAACCCGTCTCTCATCGCCACCGCGACATTGCTGTCAACACGGATCTGATTCGATACAGGCCGGGCATCCCCCGCAGCTGCCAGCGCCGGCAAACAAAGTAAGAAATAGCCCGCCTTTGTGCAAAGCATAGCTTCGATAGTAAAACGTCCGGATGCCGCGTGTTGACGCCCCGCGCTTATGCCCTAAGCCGACTCCTCAAGATCGCGCAGCACTTCGTAGTCGCAGGACTCCAACGGGCGCAGAGAGCCACGGCAAGCGGCAGGGTCAATCCACTTTCCGCCTTTCATCACGCGCTCGGGCTTGATCCGCCGCCGGGCGATCTGTCTGACCAGATGCGTATCTTCGAGGGGAAACTCGCCCTCTTCAATCGAGAATACAAACAGGTCGGCGACTGCTCCGGGAGCGAGGGTTCCGAGATCGCCGCTACGGCCTATGGCTTTGGCGGGTGCGGCGGTCGTTTTTAGGATGACATCACCGAGCGACATTCCGAGGTGGAGGAACTTAGTCATCGTCGAAGGCAAGTCCAAGGGAAAAACGCTCGACGGATAGCCGGTCTAGATCGCTGCTGATCGTGTCCGGGTAAAAGAAGTGCTCGAAAGCTCTGCGAGCGACGTCCCAACTGAAGCTGCCGCAGCCATGGCCCACGTCGAAGATTATGCCGCCGGCTCTTGCTGCGAGTGCTTCGGGCAAGACGGCGCCGTTATCGAGCAGTCCGTCGCCTCGTCCTTGAAAACAATGCGTCACGATGTCGCCGGTGCGCAAGCGCTTCAGGATGCGCGGTGTTTCGGCGCCACGGCTGATGTGAATCATCACTGGAAGCCGGGTGGACTCGGCGGCTTCAATCGCGCGATCGAGCGCCGGCATGCCGTTGTTCGCCGACATCCCGCCGATGCGAATCTTGACGCCGATCAGTATCCCGCGATGCTGGTCGATGGTGGCCGCGGTCTCGATGGGCCGGGCCATCTTCAGGTTCTCCAACTCGCCGGTGAGAGGTGTAGGAATTCCGGCACCCGCAATGTTTAAGAACGCCAGGATGCGGTTTCGGGATCTTTCTATCCGGTGGCAGCGAAACTCCCGAAAGTTAATGAAGCCGGTGGTGCCGGCGTCAACGACTGTCGTGACCCCGTCCGGGAGGCATCGCGCCGGATCAATTCCGAAGGCACTTCCGTCGTACCAGTGACCATGAAGATCGACGAGACCCGGCGATAGATATTTGCCTTTGAGGTCGACGGACTCGACGTCCGGCGCTTCCAAACTTGTGTCGATCGCCGCGATCAGCCCGCCGATGATGGCGACATCGCGAATACCGTCAATCGACTGCGACGGAT
>CAWJQP010000012.1:0-17460 GCA_963844855.1 Bryobacteraceae bacterium | reverse complement strand
CTAGACTAACCACGGTGAACATTAAGTACTGAGTTAGGGGGATTATCAATGAAAAGCGTACTTTTTTCGCTCGCGCTTTGCTCGGCGATCTTCGCACAACAGGACGCAGCCAGCATTACCGGACAGGTAACGGACCCGACGGGAATCTGCTGTGACGAACGCTGTCATCAATGTCACCAATCGCGAGACAAACGCCAGCCTGCGCGTCGAGACCGGCGCGGACGGTCTCTATGTCGCGACGCCCTTGCGCATCGGACCATATACGGTGACCGTCGAAGCGAACGGCTTCAAAAAGACTGTCCGCGAGAATCTGCTTCGAGTACAAGACCGTCTCCGACTGGATTTCGGCCTGGAAGTCGGAGACCTTACCGAAACAATCGAAGTCACCGCCGAAGCCCCTCTGCTCCAATCCGAAACCACTTCGCTTGGCCAAGTCATTGCCACCAGGCCTGTTTCCGAATTGCCCTTCAATGGCCGCAACTTCATTCAACTGATCGCTCTCTCGCCGGGAGCCTATATCCCTCAAAGGAACAACTCGCTTTACCAGGACTTCCTCATCGGCATCAACGGGAACCGCATCCAGAACAACAATTTTCTACTGGACGGAATGAACAACAATACGACTGACAAGCTCCAGGCGCCGATTCTGCCGAGTCCCGACGCCATCGCCGAGTTCAAGGTCCAAACGAATTTGCTGCCTGCGGAGTTTGGGCGCGGTCTCGGCGGCACGATCAATATCAACATCGAGTCCGGCACAAATGAATTCCACGGCGCGCTGTTTGAGTTCATGCGTAACGACAAGCTCGACGCCAACAATTTCTTCAATTTTGGGCGCGCGCGCCCGGCCTTTCAGCAGAATCAGTTTGGAGGCGCTATGGGCGGCCCTATTCGCCTGCCGGGACTCTACAACGGACGCAACCGAAGCTTCTTCTTTGCGAACTATCAGGGCACGCGCATTCGTCGAGGTCTGACGCGATTGTTCACTGTGCCTTCCGCCGAACTTCGGGCGGGCGATTTCAGCGGCCGCGCTACGATATTCGATCCCCAAACGACGCGGACCGATCCCTCAGGCGCGAGCGTTCGCGATCCGTTCCCCGGCAATCAAGTGCCCGCGGCGCGCTTCGACCCCATTATGCGCCGCTATATCGATTTGTATCCTCTGCCGAATCTTCCGGGTATCGCCAACAACTACATCCTCAACCCGAAGTACACCGACGATAACGATCAAGGGGACATCAAGGTCGATCACAACTTTTCGTCCTCCGATACTCTAATGTTCCGTTTTTCGCGCGGCGACCGAACTTTCATCACGCCGCTGAACGTGCCCGGTGTCGCCTACAATGGCTACTTCGCCGCCAACGAATACCTGCCACAGGTGATCAATAATCGAGGGGCGGCGCTCGGTTACAACCATATTTTCTCGCCGCGGATCATCAACGAATTCCGCGCCGGATACAACCGTCTATACGCCACCGTCACTCCGCGCAGCGACGGCAAGAATCTGGCCTCCGAGTTTGGCATTAAGGGAGTGCCGGACGACGTCCAGTCCAATGGCCTCACGGTCGTCGGTATCACTGGCTTTTCTTCTCTCGGCGACTCATTCGACACCCGCCGGGGGCAGAATGTCTATCAAGTTCTCGACAACCTGTCGATCATCTCCGGCCGGCACACCTTCAAGATGGGCTTTGACCATCGCCGCACGCAGTTCAACCTCGGTCAGGGCAGTTCGCCACGCGGTTCGTTCACCTACAATGGCGTTTTTTCTCAGGACCCGCGCGACCGTTCGCGAACGGGCAGTCCTTTCGCCGATTTCCTGCTCGGTGTACCCGATAGCGCTTCCATCGGCACAAACGTACGCGGCGGGACGCGAGTCCGCAACTACAGCGCCTTCATTCAGGACGACTGGAAGGCTACCGGTCGGCTGACGTTCAACATCGGACTGCGTTACGAGTACACGACGCCCGTCGTAGAGGCCGCCAATCGGATGGCCAACTTCGACATCGCCGCCAACCGACTGGTGTTCGCGCAGCCTGGCGGCATACGGGAACGCGCGCTCGCCGAACGCGACCTTAACAACTTCGCGCCACGCTTCGGACTCGCTTATCAGCTTTCATCGAAGACCGTTATCCGCACGGGTTATGGCGTCTTTCACACGCTCGAAGACGCGGGTCATCATAACCCGCTATTCAATCCGCCGTACTCGGCAAGTTTCTCTTTCCCGAGTAACCAGCTCACGCCCGACTCTGCGCTGAGGCCTACACAAGGCTTCCCGCCGGTCAGTCTGCCTCCTAACTTCGCCGAGGGCGGCCAATTCCTCAATATCAACGGCCGTCCAGTCGAATTTCCTGCCGCTTACAGCCAGCAATGGAATCTGACTGTGGATCGCCAGTTCGGAGCCCTTCGCGTCGAAACCGCCTATGTGGGCAACAAAGCGAACAAGCTGATGGCCAATCGCAACATCAACCAGCCACCTCCTGCCGCAGGGTCCGTTAACACGCGGCGCCCGTTCACGGGCTGGGGCAGCATCACGTTTCAGGAGCCACGGGTAACTCCATCTATCACAGCCTCCAGATGAAGGCCGAGAAGCGCCTCTCCATGGGGAACATCTTCCTGGTCTCCTACACGTATGCCAAGGCGATTGACGATTCGGACTCGACGCAACTGAGCACGACCTCGGGAACCGGCAATCTGCAGGATCAGCGGAACCTGCGCGGGGAGCGCGCGCGCTCCTTCCAAGACGTGCGCCACCGCTTGGTAGTGAGTTATCTATACGAACTGCCGTTCGGCAAAGGCCGGCGTTTCCTGAGCAGCGCCTCAGGCGCTACTAACGCAGTGGCCGGCGGATGGCAGATTAACGGAATCACCTTTTATCAAAGCGGACGCGCTTTTACGATCAATTCTCCCTTTGACCATTCAAATAGCGGATCCTCGAATATCCGGCCCGACGCCACAGGCATCTCACCTGATTTGCCCGGCGATCAGCGTTCCGTGCAGCGTTACATCAATGCAGCCGCGTTCCGCATCCCGGACGGCTTCGCGTTTGGCAATACCGGGCGAAACGTGGGCACCGGCCCCAGCCAGATTAATTTCGACTTCTCCGTGTTCAAAGACTTTCCTCTCAGCGCCGATGGTGAACGGAAGCTCCAGTTCCGCTTCGAAGCCTTTAATGTGATGAACCACCCGCAGTTCCAGATTCCCGAACGCACGTTTAACACGCCGCAGTTCGGTACGATCACGTCAACCATCAACGATAACCGCGACATCCAACTTGCGCTTCGCTTTGTTTTTTAGGTCTGACCCCGGGTAATCGTGCCATGAGAAGGAGCATTAACGTCGTCTACTGACCTCACGGCGTGTGAATCGATCTTGCATACTGGCAGTTGGATTGGTGGCTCGACCAGGTCGCGATGCGCGGAGTTCCGAAAGCACAGTTCTCCGCGCTACGTCGTCGGTGCGATCTACTTCTGCCTTCGATTGCCGTTTGGTCAAATTACTCAGGCGGTGCGGGAATAGTATCGGAGCAAGCCGCCGAGCCTCGCATTGCAACGGACGGGTCCATCAACTAGCGGCTGATCTCGTGAGGGGAAGAGAAGGACGTTACCCTTTCCTTGGTGCGGACGTTCGCTGTGATAATGCTCCGTGAATTCGGTCAGTGCACGCTTCAACGAGCCTTCGCCGAAAAGGATTTGTCCTTAGCCAATAATGCGTAGCCAGCACCTGGTCATGCGGCAAGGCGTTCATGACGATGATGCAGCCAACCGAGTTGGGGAATCTTGATGATCTTTCCGATACTTGCCACCGGGCGTGGAATTGGACATTGCTTGTCCAGCCCCAAATGGGTCCTGGAATCGTGGTAGTAAACGAAATACGATGCGAGCGTTCGCTTGAGATGCCGGGCGTTAAAGATCACGAAATGGTTCAAGCAGTCTCTCCGTATCGAGCCAATCAGGCGTTCGACGTACGGATTCTGCCAAGGACTCTGAGGCGCGGTGAGCACCTCCTCCATGTCCAGCGAAGAGATCCGCAGACGAACCTCGTTGCCGTATACGCCATCCCGATCGCGAATGATATACCGCGGCGCATTTCGCTCCGCGAAAGCCTCAACAATCTGTTGAGAAGTCCAGGCTGCGGTGGGATGTTCGGTCACATTAAAGTGCAACACCTGGCGACGTCGATGTTCCAGCACGATGAACACGAACAGCACCTTCATGGTGATCGTCGGCACGGTAAAGAAATCGATGGACACCATTTGACCGAGATGGTTGTGAAGAAAGGTCTTCCACGTCTGACTAGGTGGGCGGCGAAGCCTTCGCAGCATTCGGGAGACGGTGCGTTCAGAGATCGCGATGCCGAGCATCTTCAGTTCGCCATGAATCCGTGGTGCACGCCACAACGGATTGGCGGCCGCCATTCGTTCGATCAGTCGGCAAATCTCGGCGGCCGTAGCGGGCCGACCTCGCCGGCGGCGATCGGATTTCGACAGCCGGGCCCAGAATCGGCGAAACCGTTCGCGTTGCCAGCGGACGACGGTGTCCGCCTGGACATAGAGTAACGGACGTCGCCACGCGGACCACAAGCGGCGCAGAGCGATCCAGAACCTTCGATCAATAATCGTCAAGACCGGTCGCTTACGTTGCCGACGGAACGCCGCGAGTTGCAACCGGAGAGCGGCATTCTCAATCGCCACGGCTTGGTGACCGCTCAAAAGTAGTCGGAAGAAGGAGGCTGCCATTTGTCCCGATGTTCACCTCCATCCTTCTCTAAGTCAACTCTTAATCGGTGGACGGAATAATGGCGAACGACAGGTCGAAATTCGCGAAGTTGGTGGCCTGCACCATCACTACGAGCGCCGCGCCGCCTAACACACGATTTAGACGCACCGGACCGAGCTCTGATGGAACCCGAGCCGCGAAGTAATCAGCGGCTGCGCGCCTACTTCCGGCCGGTGCGGATTCCAAATTTTCTTGATCGGGTGGATCACGTCTCGCTACGGCATTCGGCAGCTTGGTTGGGATTTATTTGTAAGGCACAATCGATCAGATGACCGCAATCGGTACGATTCGGCCCGTATCCTGCTGCCGGAGATTTTGCCCGGTTACCGGCAGCTGTTTCCGACGAGATCAGCCTCGGCGGCAAACGTGATCACTTCCGTGAGTGCAGCAGGATCGATGAAGAGCGAAAACGGGACAACACCCGATGCGCACGCAAACCGGCCCGTACCACCGGTCAGTGTGGCAACCGCTGAGCCCAAAAAGAAGCCGGGATTATTCGGGTCCGGTACTCCAAAGCCGGAGTAGGTCGCAAACAGCTGATCCCCGTTTGCTGCAGTGATAGTGAACTCACCGTCCGTCACCGTTGCCGTTCCTGGGTTACTTACGAAGTCAATCGTCTCGGTAGCTGAGAATGTCAGCCTGCCAAACAGTGCACCTGAGCCAGCGCCGTCAATCCGCACGATGAAGATTCCTTCTTGATCTGTGGGTATCAAAACCTCGGTAGCGTAAATCGTCGCCCGGAACGGCTGAAGTCCTCCGGTGTTACCGTAGGCGCCACACATCCAGAACACCGCAGTAAGAGCAAGGACCAGACGACTGCTCCAATAGCGCTTCATATACTCTCCTCTATGCTTTCCTCGATCGATTCGTGGTGAGCACTAACTAACTAAACACGTCCGTAGTCGGCATTTCTAGTCACGACGAGACGAACTTGGCGCCGAGCCCTGACCAGACTCAGGACTCGATGCGACTGCTTCAATCGGCCCTTCGCCATCCATTATTGAACGCCCCGTTGGTCTTGACTCCGGTTCTCAGTACCTTCGCCCTGCCTGCTTTTGAAATCAGCAGGCTTTGACAGAGCGGAGATGCTTGTGGCACTCGCCGCGCCAGACGAAATCTTCATCAAACCGGCAGTGACAAGGGGAGCATGTTTTGTATGCTTGCAATTACCCATTGCTCCTCACCGCGCACGAACACCGTATGTGCGTGCGCCCGCCGCTCTTCGTCCGCCACATGCAGCACGCTGGACCTGTCCATGGCGAATTACCAATTGGGCCGGTTTAACGTGCTGTTGCGATTGGCGGGATGCGCCACTTCCCGTATCGAATATTTCATCGGAAGACAGCGAACCGTTCGCGAACCTCTGTAACATTCTTATTGCTGGCGAATGCGACTGGACTCCTCCGTTTCCGCATCTTGTTGGATTCTGAAACTCTTTGAGTTTTTTGGACTATACGCCATACTTTCGCCATGGATGTCTTTTTTGCGCTGCACAACCGTTGAAACACGTCGGACCTGGAGTTAAACAGTAAGGTGATAGCCGATTCCTTCGAACGGATCCGCACTTATTTCATAGAGTATGTTGGATGATCCTCTGGCGATTCCTATCCCGTGAATTGTCGCGGAGCGAGCACGCGATACAACGGCAGCAGGTATGTATGGCCAATCAGCTTCGAAACCTTCTGTGGCGGAATTAGTTCAAGCTGTCTCCGGCTAAGGACGAGCCATGGTTGTGGGATTTATTGCAACTAGACTCCGGAAGCCTTCCATGGGCATTGTCAACTCGGTCGCTAACCTGAAAAACTGGTACCGTGAAAAGCGACCGTCTCGTTACTCCGGCTATCGTTTTTCTTCCCGAGATCATCAGCTATGCGGTCTGGGCTAGCCATCGCTTCTGTCTGAGCTGTCGAGGAGCTTCTCGCCGAGCGCGGAATCATCGTGTCGTATGAGACGATCCGGCAGTGGTGTCAGAAATTCGGTCCGGACTATGCTCGAAAATTTAAGCGACGAGAGGGACACCTCGGCGACCACTGGCACTTGGATGAGGTGTTCCTTCGAATCAAATGGCCAACAGCAGTATCTGTGGCGTGCCGTGGATCAGGATGGTGACGTCATCGACTTTGGTCCAGTCGCATCGTGATCAGCGCGCTGCAGAGCGATTCTTTCGAAGATTCTTGCGCGGTCAAGGTGTCGAACCACTAACGATCATTACCGACAAACTGAGAAGCTACTCCCGAACATCTTTCGCCACGTGACTCACAATGTTGAGCGATACGCCAACAATCGACCTGAAGTCTCACACCAGTGCTCGCGTCAACGGAACGGCAAATGCGACGATTCAAATATGCTAAAGCAGGCGCAACGATTTCTCTCGCTGCACGATGCTGTCCAGAATCTATTCCGAGTGGGTCGGCACTTATTGAGGCGATTGCGATCCTTCGGCATCCGACGGATAGTGACCGTGGCCTGAGCTATTCCTCCAAGGGCCCAGCATTCCAGGCCGCAAATGCGCCTCGATCAATCAAGTCGACAATGCGGCGATGAGGGCTGATCCGGTCGGCTTGTCCTTGCCATTCCGACGTGCTTCATGCCCACCTTAGGGAATCGCCCTCGAACCGACTCTAATTCTCAGCCGGTCTAGCTTTTCGATTGAGGGGGCACCCATGTCCGAACTGCGTTAACTGATGCCGTAGTGTTCATGCTCGCGGCCGCGTACTTCCTATGCCAGGACGTATTGAGAACACATCGTTACGTCTCTTTCGCTCAGCCAGATGGCATAACGGACGGCCATGTCGCTGCACTTCGCCGGCATTGATCAACATCCTTCGATGCTTGGACGTGATCATCGGTTCGTCTCAGTATGGGGGAGTAAGCGTGCAGCATTCAGTTGCGAGAAGACGGTGCGACAGATCGCTGCTCAACGACATATCGCGTTTCCCATTCTTCAGCCCTACTGTCCAGGGCAACGGCTGCGCTTGAACCGCCGCGCCCGGCTCTCGCCTGCGTTCTGCTTTGTCGGTTCCTCCAGCAGGATTCTCAACAACCCAGAAACCTGAGCGCTGGCACCTCCAACAAAGCTCTCCGGCTTCGTTAGGGAGCGGGGCCGCTTGCTTTTCGGTTGCCCCCGGCACAGAGGGCATCAGAAAAGGAGAACTCGAATGTATACCTTGAATCAGCTCACAATCATCGGTTTCACTGGCAATGACGCCGAAGCTCACTACACTCCCAACGGCACACTGGTCGTAACGCTTTCAGTTGCCACGAAAGAATCGTGGAAAGACGCTGATGGCAACTGGCAGAGCCGCACCGACTGGCATCGGGTCGTGACCTTCGGCAAACTGGCCGAGTACACGCGGACGTTAACGAAGGGTTCCTACGTGATGGTGCAAGGATCGGTGCGCACCCGAGAATACGAACGTGACGGCATCAAGCACCGCGTTACAGAGGTACGCGCCGATTCGATCGGAAAGCTCGACCGAGCCGAACGCCGGACCGAAAGTGAAGGCGACCCCGAACCGAACGACGCATGAGCCGACTCTCGGGCTCGGCATGGCGTCGAGCCCGATCCTTCCCGCTAGTCCCACTCGAGTGAAACAGCGTTGGCCTCTACTTTTGGTTGCAAGCCGGGGCGTTTCCCACGGTATCGCAATGCTGGCACTTGTACTCCTCCAGCCATGCATCGAGCCATTCCCGGCGGACCAGCTTTCTCCGGCCCATGGAGAAATGCGGCAAGCGCGGCAGGTGACGCATCTTGCCGTTAAGAACGTTTGAGACGTGAGCTTTCGAGCACTGGAGGATCTCCGCCACTTGATTGATCGTCAGGATTTTGGCCGCTGATAGTGGTTCCATTCTTGCCTCCGCTTGAATCACTGCCGGCCGCCTTCTGTAGCCGCTCGCCTTCTGAGTTCCTTCTGTGGAACGATTGTCTGGGGGTCAGCCTGAAGTGGATCATAAGGGGCCTCAAAAAGCATGTCCCGGTTCACCCGAACCGTGAATCTATAACCCACCGGGACCTTGATCGTTGGTTGCACGTTAAGGTTGCGCCTGGTCATCATCGCTCCGGTTTGACTAAGCTCGCGTCCAACCGCCGCGGATGCTGTTTGACCTGCGCTCGGGTTTACGAGAATGCTCTGGTTGCGCCGTTGAGAGATTTCGAACGCCGCGGTAAACAGGCTGGTCAATGCGGCGAAGCCAAGTAAGCGTTTATAGTGCCGATCCACCTTGCTTCTCAGCCCGGAGTTGCCCTGAGCATCGAGGCCGACCATCCCGTCAAGATCTATTGCTGAAGCATCAGGAAAAATCAACCGACTCCATGCAACCTGCACGCCGTCCTGACCGTACGCAACGCGGGAATCATACCTGCCGATCAATCGCGAGCCTTGTGGAATCAGGATGTGCTGTCCGGTCGCGGTGTCATACACGTTCGAAGTGACCAACGCCTTTAATTCGCCCGGCAGATCGGAATTCAGAGCCTGTTCGAGGACCGCCAGGATTTCCCATCCTGCCTTAATTTCGTAGGAGCTCAGGGGAACTGTCCTTGTGGACGCAAGATAGTTGTCGCTCCTCGATCGGGCACTCTCAAGAAACGCCTGCTTTCGATTCTGCATATTTTGCTCGTCGTAATCGTCGCCGCTTTGGGGCGGCAGTAGCCGTTGATTCACGGTGGCATTGCCTTGCTCAGATCCGCGCCTGGCGCCAGCGAGCGCCTGCGTAAGTGCAGCCACTTGAGAGATGTCATTTCCGGCAGATAAACGCGGGCCAGATCCAGCGCCGAAGCTGCCAGGTCCGGGAGAACCAGAACGGCTTCGGATTGGGGTAGGAGCGACGATGGCATCCTGTTCTTGCTGATACGCGTTCAACATCCGCCGTTCCTCCGGCGTGGGTTCGCGAAGAGTAGGCTGGGATGGAGTCACGGGCACTCTCTGGAGAGCTTGTCTGATGACGACTCTGTCCAACGGAAGCGCGGCGTCACAAGGCCGCCCGGTTAACGGATCGAATCGATATGGCTGTCCGGTCTTGACATCCGATCCACATGAAGTCTTGGCGACAGCGCTGTCGGAAGGTGGTGGTGGCGGGAGCTGATTGGCGTTTGTTCCCGCCAGCGGAGCTGTCCCTGCCGGTATGTTCTTTATGAACTCATTGCTCGCAGACGTTGCGGGTGCCACATTCTTGAGCAAACCGGACTCTCGCGCAGCTGTCTGAGCTTGAATCGTCCGACAGTAACCGCCATACGCGAAAGCAGCGAGTAACCCGAGGACAACCACGCCGATGATGCCACCAGCCCGCTTACTAATCCGCACTGTCCTTTCTGGTTCTGGATGAAGATCAAGTCCGGTCGGAGACTGGATCGGTTTCACCTCGTCTTCGGGGACGCTATCCTCGGGGTTCACGGCTGATCTCCACTTTCTGAGCCTTCTTTCCTGATCCCAGCAAGAGCTGAGCGCGATCAAAAAGCCGGTCAACGATATACGTCTGTTGCCTTACGCGATAGTTCGTCATCGTGCCTTTGCCGTCGCTGCCAAGCACAAGCAGCACGGGTGCTTCCCTGTGCCGCAGGTCAGAGCGCATTTGGATGTATGTCTTCGATCCATCGTCAAAGACCCGGAGCGGCCGGATGTACGCGTTTCCGCCATCTATCCGATAGCCGAAATTCATGCTCTCGACGGCGACGACTGCGGGCACCACTTCTGCGGAGCGCTTCGCTTCCTTCTCGGCGATCCGCTGCTCCTGAAGATGTTGCTGCCACCTAAGCGCACTGTCGTGTTCCGGATATTCGAACGCAACTCGAGCTACGTATTCAGTAGGTTTTGAGACGAGGCGCAGATAGTAGGCTCGGCGGTCCGTCGTAACCAGAAGGTTGGTATCCAAGCCTGATGTCTGCGGTTTCAACACGAGCACGGGCGTGGCTTGATCACCCTTGCCGTACATCGCTGGTGAGATGTTCCAGCGAACCGAGTCACCGATCTGCGGGTCGCCTTCAATTCTTTCGCCGGCCTGCAGCTCTATGATGCACACCCGCAAGGGTGCACACACTACGGTCGGAAGGCCCGCGCCGAAGTTGTACAGGACGCGTCCATCCGACCCAGCGGTGGGCGCAGTACTTTCATCACGCCACCGTTCGCTCACCCGCACCGCTTCAAGCGCGGTGGGCGTTAGCGGCACGTCTGCTTTCAAAGTGAAGCCTTTCGGGACTCCGCTTATTGCAGGCTGAAGGTTCGCTGGAGCAGAACCATTTCCCGGCTCACCGGGCACGAGATTGATGGCCTGCAGAGCGCGAATCTGAGTAGCGTAGTCGTACTGCGTAATATCAGCGCGATCGCCAGATGTCGATTTGGCTTTGGGCGATGCCGTCGGCGTGCGCTTCACTTCAACTACCAGAGGCGAAACAGCGGGCGCTTCGCCGAGAAGCTCGAACAACGAAGCGATTGTAAAGAGGACAATTGTGCATCGTGCTAATAACATGAACACTCCTTTTTCACAGAACTTTTGCCCAATTCACCGAGGTGATGTAGATGCCAAGGGGGTTTATGCGCGCCAGGCGTTCCTCCTTGGGAGGGTTCACCGCGATGGTGAAGGCACCTTTCCAGTGGTCGGTACTCTTGACTGCACCGTAAAGATCACGTGTTGTTTCTACCCAATCAACTTCGAATGTCCGATCACTGTTGGCTAACACGGACTTCATTTCCACCGAAACCGTCTCGTTGGCGGCGCGCGTGAAGGGCTGACCGGTTCGATAGAACTCAGAAATGAACGTCTGTGCCTGACTCCCGTTTGCAATTTGGGAGTACACGCGATCAATGGCTTTCCTTTGCGCGATGCCATCGGTCGTGACCAAGCGAAGGTTCTCTACCCAGGAGATGATGCTCGCACGTCGAGCACGTTCATCTGCTGGAGAGGCGTGGTCAGCAATGCCCGAAGCAACAGCCCTACCGAGACTGTCGGTGACCACTACGAAGGGAACCACATGGGACTTGCTCGATAGCCAGACCATGCCGCCAACAGCAATCATTGCAATCGCTCCGGAAAGAAAGGCCATCGTGCGCCAGTTACGAGCACGAGTAATCTGGTCGCCATAGCGTTCGTCCCACTCACGTCGGGCCGCGAGATACGGGTTGTAGATTTCAGAACCTGACCTGTTCTCTACGGTTCTCGGCTTTCGAAGTTGAAAAAGTGAAGCCATCCGTTCAGTCCTCCTTAGTCGTTGTCATGGTCGATCGACATTCGCGGCGGAGATGGCTGCGGTGCCGCGTCGGACAAACGGCCCAACCGGAGACGGGCATCTCGCAGACGATCATGCGTGCCGCGCAGCGCGCTGTCTGTCTTTCGTGCGGCTTTCCCGATCTTGTCGAGGGCCATGACGATGGCGCTCCATGTGAACTCAATGATGGCGAGGACGCCGAACAGCCGGTTCGCGAAAATCCAGACGTTTGTCATCCACGTAGTTCGCATACTTCGGAACTGATGCATGATGTCGCCGGGATTGGTTGTCGTGAACCCCTGTGCCGCTGCCACTTGAACGCAGATTGCTGCTATGAGGAGCGCCGGTAAGCACCGAAGGAAAAACGGAAACAGCTTATAAATCGTCATTCGATCAGGCAAGGCACACTTCTCCTATTGCGTTCGCAGTCATTGCACGCCGGGTTAAGAAACTGTTGTTGTTTTCGGCCGCTAGTTCACGCCCGGTCGGAACACTCTTCCGTCGCCTCGCGCGGGAGCAGACCGGAAGAACGCCAGTTCGCGGGACGCTGCACACAGGCGGCCCTCTGTGGTGTCGGCCCATTGCGCGGTTGCAGATTGCCGGACTGGCTTGCATATGGTCTCGATCCCAATGGCGACCTCCCTGTGCTTACCTAACCACTGCTGCATTGCGGGAGACGACGCTGTTGATAGATCACCGGCACCGGCCTTCTCAGCCTTCTCAACGATCCGGCTCCGTGGCTCCTGGCGCGAGCACGACATACAGAACAGAAGCGCTGCCGTTAGTCCCCATGAACCTAGACCAAAGATCCTCATTTCGTTTCCTCCATCAGTAAATACCCGGCCGAAAGATGCGGCCGTCACCGGATGCTGGATTGTGCTTGAAGAATTGCTCAGTGGCGGCGTGCTCGGCCGCTTGCTGCTGAATGATCGCCGCCTGATATGCCTGCTTGCTCTGCAGATCCGTCAACATGATCTGACGGAGCTTCATGAGTTGCTGGGTCTGCTGTTCGGCGATCTGACCCATCACCTGCAAGGCTTGCATGCGTCCGTCGGATGACTGCGCCATCGAGCGGAGCTTATTCAGAACCGTTTGCTCGCTTTGAAGCTGTTGGCCTTGCAGGCCGATCGCCTTCAGCGTTCCGAGTGTTGTATCCAACGACGCGGTTGCCCATTTCTTATAGTTCGGATAATATGCGTTGGGCGTTGTACCGTACCCTGTGAACACCGATCGGAACTTGACGTCAAGGTTTGCCAAAGAATATGCCAGCGCTTGTCCGCCTTGGACAATAGCCGCGAGGGAGTTCAGATCTCCCACAATCGATCCGAACACCTGAGCAGGTAACGTTTTAACATTCCGCAGTTGATCCGCGTACATGTCCAGCTCGTTTGCAAGCTGTTGTCCCTGGCGAATGTATTCCATCACGAGCTGACCATGATTCAGCACCTGCGTGAACTCCGTGGCGAACGCACCAGCTCGCGCTTGTTTCGGCGTCTGCACGGTGATGGCGGAAACGAGAGCCGCCGCGACTAGCTTGCTGCGCATACGTATTCCTCCTCTACTGTTTCTTCCAGAGTCGAAAAATAGTCCGCCCACTGTCCCAAACCCTTCAGCCGAAGCCACTCTTCCCGCCATGTCTCCGGGAATTGATCTATGACGCTCTCCACGATCTGACGTTCTTCCTTGCCGTTGACGCCGACCCACGAGAGGGCCACCTTTCCGACGCCGAGATCCACTAGACGCCTGCCAAGTTTGCTGATCGCGTAGTAGTGTTTCTTCGGAATGCTGACCTGGAGAATGTCCAGCTCGCGCTCATTCAGGCCGAGGCGACCATAGAACTCTCGCGTTCTCGAGTTTTTCGACTCAGCGTTTGGCAGGAGGATCTTAGTGGAGCAGTTTTCGAGCACCACATCCGCGATATCAGAGTTTGCGACGTCGCTGATCTGTTGAGTGGCGAGGACCACAGCCGCGTTCTTGCGGCGCATGGTCTTGAGCCAATCCTTCAAACGCTCACGGAAAAGATCGTGCTGCAAGTACGCCCACGCTTCATCCAGCAGAATCAGGGTGGGCGAGCCATCCAGGCGCTGCTCAATGCGCCGAAAAAGGTAAAGCAGAACCGGGATGACTGCCTTATCGTCGAGTTGCAGCAGGTTCTCGGTCTCGAACGCGAGCATACGCCCGGAGCCGAGTGAATCCGTTTCGGCATCCAGAAGCGCACCAAGCGTTCCCGCGACAGTAAAGTGCTGAAGAGCATCCCGGACGTCCATGTCCTGAACGTTCGCGCTTAACTCCGTCAATGTCCGAGTTGGCGAGAAGCGCAGTTGCAACACAGCGTCGGCGATGGAGTTCCGCTGACGGGGCGTGACCTTCAGCCCGCTTAGGTAACAAAGAGCTTCGATCCAACCGACCGCCCACGTTACGTCGGATTCATCATCGATGTCCCGTAGAGGGCAGAACGCCAGATCAGTCTTCGGGCCGGCAAGATCATAAAACTCGCCACCGACAGCGTGCGTCAACATCCAGATCGAGTACCCGCGATCGAATGCGAAAACCTGTGCCCGCGGGTAGCGGAACCATTGTGCCGCGATCAATCCCAGAGCCGTCGATTTTCCCGCGCCAGACGGTCCCAGAATCAGCGTGTGCCCGAGATCTGATACGTGTAGGTTGAATCGAAACGGAGTCGCCCCGCTGGTTGCTGCGAAAAGCAGCGGCGGGCTGTTCTTCGGCATAAGAGCGGAAGGATTCTCCCGTAGACCCGCCCACACAGACGTAATTGGAAGCATGTCGGCCAAGTTCAAGGTGTGCAGCAATACGCGCCTCACGTTGCAGTAGCCGTCACCCGGAAGCGAGCCGCGCCATCCCTCAACAGCGTTGACCGTCTCGATTCGGCATGAAAACCCGAGGTTCTGAACAGTCTTCATCACCTTGCGCGTATTCTCGTAGAGCCGGTCTTGGTCTTCATCAAGGCAGATGATGTTGGCTGAGTATTGCGCGAACTGGACGTCGCCCGAGGAAGCAACCCCCATAGCCTGCTCAGCGTCTACGGCCATCTCCTGAGCGTGCAGGTTGATTGCTCCCGACTGACTTCGGAATATCTGATCCTTCCAGCCTCTAATCTTTGAACGCCACTTCTTGCGATGCATGTCGAGCAGGTTGCGAGCGTCCTCGGGATCGATCAGAATCGCCCGCGTGTTCCATCGGTACTCAATCGGCAGCGCATCGAGCTCGCGAAGAATGCCCGGAGAACTCATCTTGGGGAAGCCATCCAACGCAATGACTCGCATGTGCTTACGCCCTATTCGCGGTTCGATGCCGGCAGCAAAGTCCTGGCATGCCAGAATTTCGTTCAGAAAGCCGGGGATCTCAGGCAGTGAGAATGGATGATCGTCGCCACTGATACAGCGGCGCAGGTATCGAAGGAGGCGATCATGCTTGTGCGTGCCACCCAGCTCATCGACGACCGTGACTCGCTGTAAGCGTTCGGTCGAGAAGAGCGTACTGAAGACGTTCTCGAACATGTCGACTCGCGAGCGGAATCGCTCAAGGATCTGTTCGGCGGTTCTTGTACTGATGTAAGCGCCGTTGCCCTCGAACATCCATCCTTTGATTTTCTCTTCCGCTTCGGCCGGCGGGAGGTACGTCAGGCCCAGGAAATACTCGGATTCAAAGTGAGCGCCCTCAGCCATGAACTGCTGTCGGCGCTCGACGTCGATGACTTTCGTAACGGGGTCCAGAAATGCGCCGTCGTCCGGGTATCCCGGAGCTCGGCTGCGAATGGCATCGCACTGGACCATCCAACCTGTGCCCAGCCGCAAGCATTGGTTCAGCCTAGCGCTCAAGGCACTCATTTCAGAAGCGGAGGCGGACATCATGTCGGGTCCTCTGAAAGACCAGGCCGCGAGTAGCGACCCGTCCTGCTGAAGGAGAATCCCGTCTTCGATCAAAGCATGCGGTAAGAGCAGGTCAGCGAGACCTCGGGGATTGCAGCGATGTTCGTTTCGTTGCATAGTTATTCCTCACACAGGAAGCAGCGCACGAACCTTGTGGGCGCGTGCGCTCAAGGTCAACATGAGTCAGAGCCACCTCATCGTCGTCTGCAGGCAAACGGAACGAACACCGCTCTTGGCCGGGTAAAAGGGTCGGTATCGTATGTGTCGCATGTACACGTGCCGGAGGAGCGGATCGGCCTTCCCCATCCGTCTCAGAACGGCCATCGCCGAGATATGCCAAGCAGCTGCGAGGGCAACGCCCCATATGAAGCGAGACTAAACCCAAGCGAAACCGAGATCAGGATCGTCATCAAGGACCAGCTCCCGATCGCCGCCCAGAAGCTGATTTGGACGGTTCGCGGACTGGTGAATGAGTACCTCTCGCGGCCGGTCGGAGCTTTCCACGACTACACCACCGCGGCAGTGACGCCGAACGCCGACGACAACATCGGAGCCGCAAACACGAGTACTGAGACGACGAGGCCGATCATGCAAGCCCGGCGTCCAAACTCGGTCAGCTCGCCGCCCCAGAGCATCGAACCGCCAGCAATGGCGATACCGATCAGCCCGATCGCATAGGCGACGGGTCCGGTCAGCGACGTTGCGATCGCCGTCATTGGCGCTTCCCACGGCAGAGTTCCGGCCGCCGAGGCGTGAGCGCGTACGGCTGAACATGATCGCGAGCGCATAAAGAGCCGCGATCTTGGAGCCGACTCTGGAGAGAGTCCGACAAGTGAACATGTGTCATTTCAGGTGAAATCCTCCTTATTGGATGCATTCAGACGCGCTCGACTTCGTATTCGCCGTTCCGATACCCGCATACGAGCAATACTTCGCGGACCTTGCGCCCGCCTTTAACGCTGGGCTCTTCATCAACGAAAATCACCAGATCCACTGCCTCAGCGATCAGAGTTTGCTGAGGCGCATTCGTCGCCTCGGCTATGAGGCTTTCAAGCCGGATCAAACCTCTCAAGGCATCGTTGGCGTGCACTGTTGCCGCCCCACCGGGATGACCCGTGTTCCACGCTTTCAGTAGGGTGTGTGCTTCCGCGCCACGAACTTCGCCAACGACGATGCGGGTTGGCTTCAATCGCATACACGCGCGAAGACAATCCAGCATGGTGACGTTCCCGACCGCACGCAGGTCGAGATAGTTTCGGACCGCGCATTGCAGCTCAGTTGTGTCCTCGATCGAGATCACGCGGTCGTGTGGCGAGAGGATGGCAAGCGCATGGAGGAGCGCGTTGACAAGCGTGGTCTTGCCGCTGCCCGTGCTCCAACGACCAGCATGTTTTTTCGCGCCAGAACGGCGGCGCGGATTACATCGGCGTGCGGCAAGCCCCGGACCGCGGTCGCGAAGTCTTCTCGCGACCGAAGGCGGTTCAGTGGGTCGGTCATTTCGGTGAGAATGCCGCCTTGTTCGTATTCATCCAAGCTGAAGATTCGTTTGGGCCGGAGCCGGATTGCGAACACCGGCCGTCGGACGACCGGAGGCACAATG
>CAWJQP010000011.1:0-34820 GCA_963844855.1 Bryobacteraceae bacterium | reverse complement strand
CGCGCCGTTCCGGCCAGCAACTTATGCGACGGGCGGCTTCCATGAGATGGCCCGGCGTGTCAACCCCTTTCGCGCTGCTCCCTTCGCCTTCTTCCCAGGATTCTTGGGCATTGGATCGGAGACGGTCAAGGCCGCGCCGAAGGCGCGCTCGTATCAGCCTTGACGGGCTCCGGCCAATGCCTTACGTAAAATCGAGGAAGGCGAAGGGAGATCTCCTCTTGAGACATCCTTCAACCTCGTGTGTTATCGCACTATCAGCTCCTGACCCTTTCTAAGTGATTCGCTGCTGTCGCTTCATCAAGTAGTTATTCAGCAACGATCATCGTTCCTAGTCTTGGCCGTTTCGCTCGTAGCCGCCGTATCGCCCTGCTTCCATCCGCACTCTGGTTTGCCCGGTGCCTTTTGGGGTCCTCGATTTGTCGGGTGCTGCCATCTCCAGGCTCGAGCTCATTGTCTGAATATCAGAGCAATGGCTCCGCCGCCACGTCCGCAGTCACCCGAACTCGGCGATCTGCAATAGAAACAAACCTGATCTTCTATGCAGCAACGGGATGCGTGTTGCTATTCCGCAGCGGCTCGTAGACCTCGCCCGTCGTCCACAGTCGATGCAACAATACCGCCAGCTTCCGCGCTACCGCGACAATTGCTCGTTTCTTCGCATTCTTCCCTCCGCCGCCAGCGATTCGCGTACCCCATCGCTTCAGGTCCGTGTCCGGCCCTTGCCGGCTCAAAATACAGTGTGCCCCCTGGACGAGAAGCGCGCGCAAGTACACATCACCTTCTTTGGTGATTGGCAGTTGCGGCCGGTGTTCGCCGGAGTCAGCACGCCGCGGCCGTAGTCCAAGAAAGCAACCTACATCCCTACTCTTGCGGAATCTGGTATTGCCTCCACTGTCAGCACAAACGTCAGAGCGATCAAGGTTCCCACTCCGCTGACCTGCATCAGCAGTTTGGTTTCCGGATAACGAGTCCGGGCGATCTGCTCGAGTTCTTTGTCGGCCGCTTTAATCTTGACCGTCAATTGCTCTATGCTTTGCAAGATCGGCTTGAGCACCTCGCGCAAGGCATCCGGCAGTGCTTTCGCATCTTCTATATCGAGAGCCTCGGCGTCGACTTTGGGCAGTCGCTCGCCCACGGACTTCGCGAGTCCTCGCACAGTATTAACCAGCGATGTTCTCGCCACCACTAATGCAGCGCGAGCTCGAATTACCATCAGGTCCATCTGCGCATGTTCGCTTCGATGACGAATGGGCCGAAGCAGCACCGGATCCACTCGCGCCAATCGCGCTAGCGTCTCTGCATCGACAGGGTCGCACTTTCGGCTGCTTTCAGTGATCAGCTTTAACTGACGGGGATTGGCGACGATTACCTCGTGCCCAGATTCTGCTAGCAGGCGACTCACCCAGGGGGAGTGCGGCCCTACTTCCAATGCAATCCGGCAATGCTCCAACCCACTGAACTTCTCGCGCATAGCTGTACGGGTCGTGGCCACCCCACCTTGGCTCACTATTTGACCATTGCTGTCAATTGCGCAGTAGCGGCTGGTCTTGTCGCCGAGATCCAATCCGATCGTTATCCCTCTCATGCCCCGGACTGACTTCTGCTTCAGGCTATGGCGAGTGTCTTTCTTCTTCAATCCTGGCCTCCTTTGCACTGCGGTGCGTAATCAACATTGCCGAGATTACTGCACTTCGATGCGACCAGGCCATCTCATCCCATCTCCGGCGGGAACACCTCAGGATCCGCGAGGTCCCCCGGAAAGAGGAAAGGCCGCCTCCCCTCCTTACGGAGAAAAGCCGGCCTAACTTCCAGAATTAAACTGTCAGATGCACTCAGGGGTTGACAGGTCGCTCCATATCAGAAATCGAAGCTTGAGGCCAAATTGGATACGTCGGGGATCTGCCGCGCCGGTGATCCGTCCGAATGTCGGACTGTCCACGTTCGCTACAGGCTATAAGAACCGGAAGGCGGAAATGACTAAGCTGTTTTGCACGCTTGTCTGTGCGTGCGCTGTATCACTGCCCGCACAGCAACCTGCCACGTTCGATCCGTTCGAAGCCTCAATTCCTGAACTGCGCCGGGCGCTCCAAGCTCGTCAGATCGAGACTGTCAGAACTGAGGGCAAGGGATAGATGAACTCGACCTTCAGCGTCAAGCTTGAGGATGTAGCTGGTTATGCTGTGACGAAGAATGCTTCCAGTTTGAGTGCTCGGAACAGGAACTGTCGTCTGGCGTTGGCGAGTGAGATTACTTCGTTCTGCTTGCGCCGGGGTCGAAAGTACTGCCGAACTTCCTCGCAGGCCCGACCGAAGCGCTGGGCCGAGCGTAACGCCCCGAAGCCCAGCATCGGATACTATCGCTGTTTGACTCCTCGGTGATCTCGCTCAATTCGACGGTTCATGTATGCGCTGCACCGATGCTTCACCTTCGGACCAAGAATATCCCGGATCGCACGCGGATAGGAATCGTGGCCGTCGGTGGTGACCTGCTTCGGCGCTGAGTTCACCATGGACTGAGCGCTGCGGAAGAATCGCTGGGCTGCACCCATGTCCCGGGTCGCGCTGAGCATCGAGTCCACCAGATTGCCTTGGCGGTCAATGGTGCGGTACAGATAACACCACTTGCCCTTCACCTTCCAATACGTTTCATCCACGTACCAGCGCCGGCCCACTGTCCCTTTTCGTTTGCGGCGAATGTGCTCGGCCAGCAGCGGAGCGAAGCGTTCCTCCCAATCCCGTACCGCCTCATGGGTGAACTCGAAACCTCGCAGCAGATACATCTCCGCGAGGTTCGGCAGGCTGAGCTTGTATCGCAACCGGCACAGCACGATTTCGAAGACGATGTCGGTCGGCAGCTCGAGGTAATTGAATGGAGTGCCGGTTCGCTCATTGGATTTACGCCGACACCCACCGCAGCGGAATTCAGAGGAGCCGAGGTCGGTTGTCTGATTGAGCTGTCGGATTTCCGGAGACTGACAATGAGGGCAGATCATGAGCGTCGGTCGGCCACTTCAGGGTACCGACGTCCAGAAGAGGCGAAATGCTTTGCGGTGCCAGGCAACGACTGTTTCGGGTTTGACGATGACCAGCGACGAACGCCAGTCCGCCCAGACGCGGGAGAGACAGACACACAGAACACGGTCGGCTGCGTGCAACTGCGGGCGCTTCTTCGCAGAGCGTTGAAGCACGCTGATCTGATGCCGCAGGGCAACAATCTCCAGCTGCAGCGCAGCGCGGGCTTTCAGGACGGATGAGGCTCCGGCGAGGAAGAGTGCGAGCCACCCGGAGATCAAATTAAGGACCTTGCGGATAAGGTGCAACTTCCATGATCTCAGTCACTTCGCAGTTTGCGAGAGGGACAGTTTAGTGGAAGGCTTCCTTTTTTCGTTGCCCGTGGCAAGGGAAGTGTTCCAGAAGAACTAAAGGCTCGCGCGGCGACCGGCATGTTCGAACCGTGGTGAGTCGGCCTCGTTTTTGACGCTGTGCTTTGCTTGGTGCAACGATAACCTGCCATAGGGTGGTCTAGAAGAACCGATTGAAGTAAGCCAAGGAAGTGCGCCACAGCACCCGACCTTAACACCACGATCGTTGCTACAAAAACGAGCGAACACGTCGATTGGTACTCGAAGCGTTTACGCTTTCCGTTATAATCATCCACACAGCTAAGCCGTTATTGGCCCGGAGAGAGTGGGTATGGTGGGGCAAACCCTTTCGCACTACGAGATTCTTGAAAAGCTCGGCGAAGGCGGTATGGGGGTCGTGTACAAGGCTCGAGATACGCGCCTCGGCAGGCTCGTGGCCATCAAAGTATTGCCCCCAGGCAAAACCGGAGATGAGAAACGGCGGCTTCGCTTTATTCGCGAGGCGAAGGCTGCGTCGGCGCTTAATCACACTAACATCGTCATCGTTCACGATATAGCCACTACTGAAGACGGCACGGACTTCATTGTGATGGAGTTCCTCCCGGGCGCCCCGTTGAGCCGCGTTATCGCCGGTTCGACTCTTTCAATCGCGACCTGCGTGAAATACGGCATTCAAATCGCAGAGGCGCTTGCGACGACACACGCTAACGGGATTATTCACCGCGATCTGAAGCCTGGAAATGTACTGATCGCCGACTCGGGTGTCGTGAAGGTGCTGGATTTCGGGTTAGCCAAGTTAAGCCAAGCTGCGAGCGCGGGCGACTCGACGGGCGAAGATGCGGTGACCGTGACCGAGGCCCTTACTGAAGCCGGAGTTGTCATGGGCACCGCTGCCTATATGTCGCCGGAACAAGCCATCGGCGAGGCCGTTGACGCCGCCTCCGACATCTTTTCTCTAGGCATCGTTTTATACGAGATGGTTGCCGGAGTCTTCCGTTCCGGGGAGCGCACACAGCGGCGCTCATTCACGCCATTTATTTCGATCAGCCCACGGCGCTAAATGCAGTGCGCCCAGAAGTCCCGCGTTCGCTTCAGCGGGTTATCGAGCGTTGTCTGCAAAAGAAAAAGGAAGATCGGTATACGGAGGCCGAGTGGGTGGCTCTTGAACTCAGGGCCGTCCTGCGTGAACTGGAATCGGCGCCGACATCCGTCCTGGGTCCAGTATATGACCGGATCATTCCCTCCGCTCCGCGTCGAAAATGGCTTGGGCCGGCCAGTGCGGTTGCCGTACTGGCGCTCGTACTTGTCGTTGCCGCTCCAGCATCCAGGCGACAGTTTAGCCGCTTGTGGGCAAATACAGCCGGAGCCGCTAACATCGCTGTTGCGGGAACGCCGTACGATTTAATGCTAGAGGGTCGCGAGCACCTAAGGCGCTATTATCGCGGCGAGAACGTGAATAAGGCTACCGCGGCGTTTCAGAAGGCGCTCCAGGCCGACGACCGATACGCGCCTGCTTATGCGGGTATGGCCGTCGCCTTGGTCCGTAAGTTTGAGGGGACGAAAGAAAAAATGTGGGCCGAGCAAGCAAAAGCGAATGCGCAGCATGCAATCGAGCTTGACTCCGATCTGGCCGTAGGTCACGTGGCACTTGGCTGGGCGGCTTTCCGCCTGGGTGAAATGGACGCTGCCGATTCCGCGTTTCGAACCGCGATCAGCGCCGAGCCGGGAAACGCCGATGCATATCGAGGTCTCGGGTATGTGGCGCGTAGCCGCCGTGAATCACAGAAGGCTGAGGAGTACCATCGGAAGTCCATCGAGCTTCGCAAGGACGACTGGGAGAATCATGGAGGGCTCGGAGTGTTTCTCTATGGAGCGGCTCGATACCATGAGGCCGCAGAAGCCCTCACACGCGCAGCCGAACTCGCACCCGATAATCACATCATTTTCAAGGATCTCGCGGGCGCGTACTATATGCAGGGGAAAATCGATGAGTCCGCGGCCGCTCTGCAGAAATCGATTGAGATTCAACCGACTGCGCTAGTGTACTCGAATCTCGGAACGCTTTATTACTTTCAGGGTCTGTACGTCCGGGCTGTCTCGGCATTCGAGAAAGCGACGGAGTTGGGTGCCAACAGTTCGCTCGTCTGGGGCAATTTGGGCGATGCCTACCGTTGGACGCCCGGAAATGAAGCCAAGGCCAAAGATGCCTATCTTCGAGCTATTCAGTTGGTGCGATCGGATCTGACAACGGATAGCAACAACCCCGATCTTAGAAGCCGCCTTGCTACCTACCTCGCCAAGCGCGGAGATGCTGGTGAGGCCGTTGCAGAGCTCAAAGCTGTCGATCAACTCCCCTCCAAGGATCCCAGAGTTAAATTCAGGACCGTTCTTGCGTGGGAGGCTGCCGGTCAGCGCGAAAAGGCACTGATTGCACTTGAAAGCGCGATTGCTGGCGGTTATCCACAGGCAGATGTCGATAAGGAACCTGAACTGGCCGCACTTCGCAGCGACCGCCGGTATCATCTTATAACTATGAAAGCGCAGGAGAGGGCGCGCAAGAACTAATCTCAGCGCGCCTATGCTACCTAATAAGTTCCTGCCGCCTGCGGAATCTCCTCGCCCGTTCCGCTCACGTCCATTTCGGGGTCCTGTGCATACGCCAGCTGTGTGTTGCTGGCTGTGGTAGTTACCATGACGCCCAAAGTGATTTCGTACTTGCCGTTCGATGACGCGACGACCGTCGCAATCGGCCAGGTGTGCTGAACGAAACTCGGACCCAAAATTGGGTTCGGCACCGGGAATAGCACCGCCTGCTGTGTGCCGGAGCCGAATGGGGATGCTTTATTGCTCTTGTCCTTGGAGGATACGATCACAAAAGCGTTCGTCACACTAGTCAGAGTTGTGCCATCGCTTGGTGTGATTCCCACGCTGAATGTATCACCTGAGTTGCACGTGCATTTGCCGTTTCCGGCTTGACCATCCTTCGTCCAATAGGTTTGTTCAAAATTGCCATTGGTGTTCGTCGGATTGAACTGAAACCACATCACTATCGCTGACACTGTAAGATTCCCTCCTGGGTGAGCCTTAAGTATATGGATGCAACGTAAAGAGTCAACAGCTAAATGGAACGGCTGTGCTCCGGAAAAAATCCGTTCACACTTTCTTGCCCGTATGGCCCGGAAACCGGATCCTGTTGAACAGACGGGTCCGTCGCGGTTCGAATCGCATTGGCATAATGACATATGCCCAGAGTGCTTGATCCGTTCCGGTTTGTAGTGGTCGCGGTGGCCGGGTGGATCAATCAGCGCCAGCTTCAGGCGATTGCGTACCTGCGCGAGGAGAATCGTGTCCTGCGGGAGCAGCTCGGCGAACGCCGGTTGCGGCTCACCGATGATCAGCGCCGTGGGCTCGCAGCCAAAGCCAAGGGACTGGGACGGAAGCTCCTGGGTGAAGTCGCGACAATCGTGACGCCGGAAACGCTGCTCCGCTGGCATCGAAAGCTGATCGCTGAGAAATACGATGGCAGCAGCAAGCGTGGCCCGGGTCGTCCCCGCACTACCAGCGAGATTGAGGAACTGGTCGTGCAGATGGCGGAACAGAACCGCGACTGGGGATACCGGCGGATGCAAGGTGCGCTCTCGAACCTGGGACGTGAACTCGCGCGGAGCACGATCGCTGACATTCTTCAACGTCACGGTATCGAACCGGCACCCGAGCGCAGCCGCCAGACTACGTGGAAGGAGTTTCTGACGCAACACTGGGATTTGATCGCGGCAGCGGACTTCTTCAGCGTCGAGGTTTGGACGGCCAAAGGACTGCAGCGGTTCATCGTGCTGTTCTTTATCGAGCTGTCCACCCGGCGGGTGGAGATCGCCGGGATCTCAGCCGCCGCGAATGGCCTGTGGATGAGCCAGATTGCACGGAATCTGACCGATACAGCCGACGGTCTGCTTGCAGGAAAGCGCTACCTGATCCATGATCGCGATCCGCTGTTCACACAGGAGTTTGAAGGACGCAGGCGTGCAATCCGTCAAGTTGCCAGCACGGAGTCCGAATCTCAACGCCTATGCTGAGCGCTTCGTCCGCAGCGTCAAAGAGTCCTGCCTGGAACGGCTCATCCTGTTTGGCGAACGATCCTTGCGGACGGCAGTTCGAGAGTTCATTGCGCATTACCACAAGGAACGCAACCACCAGGGACTCGACAACCGTCTGATTCAGCCGCATCCCGACCATCTCGCCAATACAGGCCCAGTCCAACGTCAGGAGCGGCTGGGCGGAAAGCTGAACTACTATTACCGGGCTGCAGCCTGAGGGGGGCACTCGGAGCTGTATGTAGGCAAACTCGGCGTCGGTGTGCGCAGCCGTGCCACGCAGCCATGACCTATGGACGCGTAACGTCTCGATGCAGTGCCGTCGTACTCCTCGTCATCTCACACCGCATTCGACAGCCGCGTGATTCAGTTTACCGGCGATAAGCGTGCAATCGAGTATCCGGGCCAGACGCGATAGAGACCGTCATAGCCTTCTTCGGTGTGGACAGAAAAATGAGTAAAGCGGCGGAGTTCCACAGGGATGTGTCGGCGGTCGCTGTCCGTCAGCACCACCGGAATAAATTTCTCGTTCACTCCGCCGGCATCGTAGAGAAGCTGCTGAAGAAGTTGGCTTTCAAAGGTAGCGCCTAAACCCACCCCTGGCTTTTCCTCGCCATCTGGTCGGCGCTGATAGATTTCTGTGCAGACGACCAGAACAAAATCCGCATCCCGCACCTGTTGCTTCATCCACAGAATCCAGCCGCGTGGCGGGAAACTCTCATACTGGTCCAGGATGGCGTCGATGCCCTCACGCCGCAGACGGTCCGATAATGCCAGCACGCGAGATTCGTGGTCGGGCGAATCGTGGCTGTAGCTGATGAAGACCTTCGGGTTTACCGATATTGGCGGGCTCATCCCGTGTTCCCGGAGTCTTCCTATCATGCACGAATGGAGGAGACCCGTTTCTAACGAGGGAATGAGGCCAGCAGTTCTGTCAAACGCCGCGTGCGTAATTGTAGTTAGGACCGGAGTGGAAAGGGTCTCGTGGCCCTGGATGATGAAGGCCGGCCGTCGTCCCCATTCATTCAGTTGATGGTGACGTTACGAAGGCTGAAGTCGTATATGAGCCCGAAGATGGAGTAGCTTACAAATTGAGGCTGTCGTCACAACGTAAGCTGTCGTCACAACGTAAGCAAAGACCTGGATATGTCTGGCCGCGCTTTTCAATCAGAGCAACAGCTGCAAGCCGAGTCCCATGCAGCCAACCGCATCGGTCACGCAATTGCGGATTCAGGACGAAGTCGTCGATGCCTTTCAGTTTTACGTCCCGTGCGCTGCGGGGTTCCTGCTCCTCTCGGCGCGGTTGACTTTGCTTTCGAGGGCGGCCGCATCTGCTTGGCATTCAGCTCCAGCCGCGGATGCTACCGACGTAGTGTACGAATACGCCATTATTATTTGTCGGCCAGTGCTACACTGGCGCGGTGGCAAAACCAAGACTCTTCATTGGATCATCGACGGAACGGCTTCCCGTCGCCAAAGCGCTCCAGACCATTGTTAGCGGGTGCGCGGACGCGAAGGTCTGGAATGAGGCCGATGAGTTTGCTCTAGGCGAATCCACTCTCGACGGCCTTGTGAAGGTCGGACAGGTCTACGACTTTGCGCTACTGGTGTTCGGACAGGATGACTCAGCAATGATACGAGGTGCGGAGTTCCCGACTGTTCGGGACAACGTTATCTTCGAGCTTGGGCTGTTGATGGGTACCCTCGGACGGGGCCGCGCGTTCTGGTTAAGCCCGCGGGGAGCGAAGGCTCCGCGGACGATGACGGACCTGTCCGGCATTATTCATCTGGAGTTCGATGAACCCGCTCTTGACGACCCAGCTGGCATATCTAAATCCTTACTCTCGATCCGAGACGCGATCGATAAGCAGATCCGGCTCCTTGGTCCCCGACCCGCCGACCCCCTCGTCCGCGAAGTTCAGATCAAAAGAGTCTTGTGCCTCGCCTCCTCGCAGTATTCCCAGAAGCGCTTCGACATGGACATCGAATATATCCATGGTTTCTTTCCCGGCGGTGTCACCCACGAACGTGGCGTGACTGCAGAGCATTTCCAAGAATACTTCGATACGAAGAGCTGGGATATCGTTCACCTCGGCATCTTCGTTGACAAGGAAAATCAGCGAATGCTCTTCGACACTGCGTCCGGCGACACGCAGGAGTCGCTTCGCATTCAAGCTGTCGAGGGCATGATCAAGGACTCCGGCGCTTCCTTGGTTATCATCATCACCTGTGACTCGCTGAAATTCGGAGAACAGTTGGCCCGGTTCACGAACGTCATCGCCGGACATCAGGCCATCGCTCCATCGGCCGCGATAGATTGGGCAAAAATCTTTTACCGTGCCCTTTCACACGGCGTGCCATTATCGCAAGCGTTCAACAAAGCGCAAGATGCTGCCGACCCAGGCTTGATCCTGCTCTCTCGCAGAGACGTCCGGTTTCTCATTCCATCGCAGGATGATCAATGCGCGATGCCCCGCGAAGTTTAACGCTATGGCCCCGTTGTTCAATCCTTGCGCATCTGCTCACAAATTGATGCTTTGCCATGGTTAATCGCAGAAGAGCCGGGACTGAAGCGCCTGCACTAGTCAAGCTTACTGCCGATCGAACACCTCCAAGTTATCGAACTTCCGTCCCTTCGGGTCTTCTCCCTTAAACGTGGCGGTCATGGTCTTCCCGTCCTTTGATACATCCACATGGCCTGATGAGACAACCTTGCCATCCGCACCCTTCACCGTAACGTTGATCCGGCGGGCATTGACAGACTTGACGGCAACCATAACGGGTGGTCGATTCGGCGCCTCGACTTTATGTTCCTTTCCGTCCCACGCGATGGTGGCGGACATGTTTAGCGGCTCCCCATCAGGGTCGATCCCGCTAACGGTGCGCTTGATTTGATCTCCAACCGCCTCGAAGACGACCGTCTCTTCTTTGCTTAGCGTACCGGGAGTCCCCTTAGACTTCGCGGTGTTCAACTTCCAGGTGCCAACAAATGGATTATCCGCCGCGATCAATACGACTGAGAATACGCAAACTGCTGCGACGCAAGATGAGGTTCGCATGTCAATCCTCCTTGATGGTGGCGAGCAGTATATCGTAGGTGCGATCACTCGAGTAGCCCGGTGCTCATCGGTTGTTGGTAGCATCTGAGTTGTCCGCCTCAATTAGCAAGTGAAATGTCCGGTCGCTAGAGGTGGCAGGGAAAGCTAGTCGATGTGGAAGCCATCGAAGAGCGAATCCCCGCCGCGGAAATGGAGCGGATGATGAAGTTGCAGGAAGTAATTCTGAAGGCGATGGCGGGCAAGCTGACCTGGGTTGCCGCTGCCGAGATCATCGGAGTGACGGACCGAACGATGCGCCGGTGGCGCGATCGATGGCAGCAACACGGCTATAGCGGGTTATGGGACTACCGGAAGCGGAGTCCAAGCCCGAAGCGAGTACCGGTGGATCAATTGCAGCAGGTGTTGCAGCTATACCGGGAGAAATACTTTGATTTCAATGTGCTTCACTTTCACGAGAAGCTGGTGGAGGTTCATAAGCTCCAATTCAGTTACAGCTGGGTGAAGACGGCGCTACAAGAAGCCGGCTTGGTAGCGAAGCGGAAGAAGCCAGGGTCGCATCGCAAGCGACGACCGCGCGAACCGATGCCGGGGATGATGTTGCACATCGACGGGAGCAAGCACCGGTGGTTCGGCGATGATCGTCAGTACGAGTTCATTGTAGTGCTCGATGACGCGACCAGCGAGATCTACTACGCGCAACTGGTGGAGGCCGAAAGCACACGGACGGTAATGGCTGCGTTGCGGGAAGTGATCGAGAAGAAGGGCGTGTTCTGCTCGCTCTATAGCGATCGAGCCGGGCACTTCTTTGTCACACCGAAACGTGGAGAGCGCGTTGACCTCAGTCGACCTACGCAAGTGGGGAGAGCATTGCATGAGCTTGGCGTGAGGATGACCTCTCCACGCTTTACAGCTGGACTTGGGTTTTCGGAATCTCCAGCGCGATCTGCCTCCTGGCCGCGCTGCTTGCCACGCAAGTCGATCCGAGACGATCGATTGCAGGAAGTTAACAAAGGGCATAGCTGCCCAGGCGGAATCTTCCAGTCTTTCGTCATGTATTCACGCCTGGCGCTGAGCCCGTGCTCGATTAACCGTCCGATGACACGGCTTTAAAGAGCTTCCTTCTTCGCTTCCGCATCCTTGAACCCTTCTCTGTGCAACCGTGTCGGGCTAATCCAGATCGATGGTGTTCTATTTGGGCCATAGCGATTTTCCTCGGGCCTCTATAGAGATAGCACTGATCTTCGAACAAGCCCGCCAAAACAAACTGCGACGCTACAGCGCCAGCGTTGGCTGCGTCGGTGCTTCGTGAAAAGCAATGCGGCCAGCACACACGTGCGGTTTTGAACCGTTGACCGCAATTAAACCGGGAGCACTAAACCGATCGTGCAATTCTGTTCAAATTTGAGACTGTTCGAAGGGCTGGCTGGCTCAGCTTGTAGTTGACTTGGCCGCTCGAAAGGTCGTGTTGGCGCGGTTGACTAATCTATACCTCCGGCGTTCGGCTTGGGAAGTGGCTACCGACAAATGCGTCTCTAGCGCACCCTGGTAGGCCTGAAATTAGAAAATTGGCTCTTCAAAGTGTTCACTTTTGTTCACCACGCGAGCATTGGCAACGGGGTATTTCGGGTTCGCCGCGTGACGCTTCTTGTTTTTACGGCCGACACTGCACTGTAGCGGGTAACGCATAGAACACCGTCGAAACGCACGCGCCGGCACCGTGAATACATCCAGCGCGCGCAGATCACGCGCGCGTAGCAAGCGTATGCGCAGTGAGCTGATGACATTTAGATTAGACCGACATTACACCGTTTCGTGCTTGAAATGTGCAATAGGCACGCTTAAACTCGATCCCCGCGTAGGTAATAAAGGGAATTAATCCCGCAGAGCGCGGAACCAAAACGCCATGCCACACAGCGCGGCCCGTGTGCGCTGGTGAGCGCTATACATTGGTGCGGTACAACAGGCGCGCCTTCGCTGGAGGCGAGCCCATAGCCAGAGGACTGTCTGTACATATCGGGATTGCCTGCCGGCAAGCACCCATGAAAGAGAAGATCACAAATACCGAGTCTGCGCCAACGGTTTGCTACGAAGCCATGGAGGCGCACGCGCGAAGCTGACCCACTATCCACGAATGGGGCCGCACCATTCACAGCGAGCATCAAGTCTGACTAACGAAGGAGGAACAAGTCATGAGGCACAAGCGATCCAGTTGGCTCGTTGCAGTGGCGGTCCTCGTGCTGGCGGGGCTGGGCGTCTTCGGCGCATCGGCCGCACCACCCGCGGGAACCGACGCCAGTGAGGTGACTCACTGGAACCAAGTCGCGGCGACGACGCTCGCCGCGTTTCCGGGGCCGAACGGCGGTGCCGCACCTGTGTTCCAGATAAACATGGGCATGGTGCAGGGCGCCGTGTACGACGCGGCCAACGCGATCGGACCGAAGCAGCATCGGCCATATCTGCTCAACAGGCGCACCGGCGCGAAAGCGTCGATCGACGCTGCCGTCGCAACGGCGGCGTACGTCGTGCTTTCGGAGCTCGTCACGACCGCACCGGAGAGGGTGCCATTCCCGAACCGCGCGGCACTCCTGAATACGCTCGCCTCCGAGTACGCAGCCTCGCTTGATGCGATCGACGATGACTCCTTCAAGCGGCAGGGCATCGAGGTCGGGCGCGCAGCGGCCAGGGCCATGCTCGACGCGAGAGTGGGCGACGGACGCTTCGGGCCGTCGCAGTGGGTGCCGAACACGGCGCCGGGACATTGGTCGCCGCTTCTCTCAGGCGGCCAGCCGGTCCTCGACTCGACGCCGTGGGTGGGCGGAGTGAAGCCGTTCTTCATGCAGAGCTCCTCGCAGTTCCGTTCTGCGCCACCGCCCGCGCTGGGCAGCGCGCAGTACGCAGCCGAGTTCAACGAGGTCAAGAGCCTGGGCAGAGCCACCGGCTCGACCCGGACTGACGATCAGACGTACAGGGCCAGGTGGTGGCAGAGCTCACCCACTCTGAGCTGGAACGAAGTCGCGCGGCAGCTCATCGCACGGAACGGCCTCGACGCCGCCGACAGCGCGAGGCTCCTCGCGCTGCAGAACCTGAGCGGGGCGGACGCGGCAATCAACTGCTGGAACGACAAGTACTACTTCGACTTCTGGCGGCCGTGGAACGCGATTCCACGAGCGCTGGAGGATGGGAACGGCGCTACGGATCCCGACGCGACCTGGGCGGCGCTCCTCACCGCGCCGTATCCCGAGTGGCCCTCGGGACACAACTGCCTCGACGGCGCACACGTCGCCGTGCTGCGGATGTTCTTCGGCGACGCGATTCAAGGTGGCTTCCAGATCACGAGCACCTTCGTGAATCCTGGAGGGCCCGCTGTGCGCACGTTCGACACATTCTCGCAGCCACTCGCCGAGCTCATCGAAGCACGCATCTGGGCTGGCCTCCACTACCGCAGCGCAGATGTGGCGGGACAGGCGCTCGGGCGGAACGTGGCCAACTACGGGGCCGCGAACTACTTGCAGCCGGTGGGTCGCTGACCTTCTCACATCTCCGCGGGCTCGCGCGTCGCGCCCGAGAGATGCGGCTTCAGGCGCATGATCGCCTTCGTGTGCATTTTGCAACTTTGACGGATAAGTCGCCGCCTCGTACATCTCGGCCCGAAACGTAGGACAGACGTCATATTGCGTGTTATGGCTTGCTCCAGAAAGCCACGCCTTCGCTGGGCATACGGGTCATTCGCGCGCGTAGGAAAGGGCGAAATGCGCGCTCGAGACGAAAGAGGGCTTGCGCTTTTGCTGATGAGGCAATCGATAAATGCTAGGTGGACTACCCATTGCGCATACCCACAGAAGGCTGTCTGCGATCGACATGCGCGCTAGGTGAGATGCTTACCACCTTATTCGCACGCAACAAGCGGCTTCACAACTTCGGGTTTTGGACTAAGTGTGTGGAGGCGACCAAGTAACGCGCGTTTTGCTCGCACCGTAGGTTGCGAGCCATACCGATTCGCAAATACTTGTGTGAACTCCGCGCCGAGGAAAAAGATCTGTGCCGAATAGTAAACCCAAATGAGTAAGATGACGAGGAATCCGGCGGCACCGTATGAAATTGCGGGTAGACCACATGGTCATATGAAGCGCATGGTTCTTGATGATTACCGGAATCGGGAGGGCTTGCTTACAGTGTCCGTTCTGGGCCGGGGCCTGTGATCCTATCTGCGGGCATTCTGGTGCTCTGGGGCGTAAAATGCCGCATGAAAGGAACGTTCATGGATTCACAAGTTTCGAGGCAAATGGATGTCAACGGCGCTCAAATCGAGTTCCGCGACGAATGTCCTGGCCAAGCAGTCGTTTTTGTTCATGGCGCTATGGGTGAAGAGTGCACCGCCGTGGTGGGGGATCCAGTTTGGACGACTGGCTATCAGGTGATCCACTATCATCGGCGCGGGTACGGAAACAGCACCCGCCCCGAAGCCCCTGTCAGCATGGGGCAGCAATGCAGCGATTGTCTGGCTTTACTGCGGCACGTGGGCGTTCAGCGAGCTCACTTTGTCGGTCAGTCCTACGGTGCAGTTATCATCCTGCAGATAATCAAGGGCGCTCCCGAAGTAGTACATACCGCTGCTTTGCTGGAACCCGCGCTTCCTTCGGTGATGGCTGAGTTCCCTGAGTTCGCCAGTGCGGTGGGAAGAGCTCTAAGCCTCTACCAATCCGGCGACAAACGTGCCGCGATCGGGGTCTTTGCCGCCGCGGTTGTCGGATCAGACGTGCCGGCGGAAGTCGACCGCAGATTTCGTGAGAAATACTTCGAGGTATGGGTGCGAGATGCCGATACGATCTGCCAAAGCGATCTTCCTGCTCTGGGAGAGTGGAACTTCACGGCAGATGATGCCCGCAGCGTGAAGCAACCAGTACTGAACGTCAGGGGGGCGCACACGCCCCCATTCTTCCGGGAGGTCCATTCGAGGCTTCAGTCATGGTTGCCAGACGGGGAGAACGTCGTTGTACCAGGCGTGAGTCATACCTTGCTTCAGATGGATCCCAGGGGCATGGCTCAACGGTTGGCGAGCTTTTGCCGAAAGCATCCACTGACGCCGCCATGAAGCGCCACAACGCCGCACCTGACTCGTCGCCATTCGACATCGTACCGGACAGTTTCGACGGTTTCGGCTTACGGCGATTCGGAAATTGACGTTCTAAACATGTTGTCCAGGATAGGTCCCTCCTGACGGCGCAGCGTAGATCGGTCGGGCCATTAAAGTCCGGTTCTCGTAAACTGGCCAGCGAGCGACATCTCTTCCCGACTTCGCGTCCAACTTTCCGGAATCGCCGTATCACAGTCTGTATCCGTGAGCGTGGCCGATCATCTGCGGGCATTTCTTGGCTATAATGGCTCGTCGTATTTTGTCTTTGGAAGCTCGTATGAATTGCAGTACACTGCGGATGCTCCGACCCTCGCAGATCATCGTCATCTGTTTATCAATCGCGGCTTTACCTGTCGCGTCGGCGAACGAAGAGTTCTTCGCAGCGGCGCGAAAAGGGGACGTTGCCACGTTGAAGATGCACCTCGATAAGGGCGTCGATGTAAATACAAAATGGCGGTATGATCAGACGGCTTTGACAATCGCCGCGTCGCGTGGTCACGTGGCTGCAGTGAAGTTACTGCTTGATCGTGGAGCCGACGTGAATATCAAAGACTCCTTCTACGGTGTGACACCCCTTGCCGCGGCAATGGGCTTCGGTAGCCCCGTGGACGAGACCAAAAGCGCCGCAATCTCGCGCATGCTGATTGAGAAGGGCGCAGCGGACAGAGACCAATTGCTTACGAATGCAGCTAAGTCCGGTAAGAAAGAAGTTATCAAAGCAGTTCTGCCACTTGCGCCATGGAAGCCGGAGGCTCTTACCTCGGCACTCGCGGCGGCCAGCGCCGGTAAGCACACTGAAATCGAAGACATGCTGAAGGCAGCCGGCGCCAAACCACCGCTGGAAGTGAGAGTCGATCCAGCTGTGCTGGCTCGGTACGCCGGATCGTATCCGGGTGCGGACGGAATGGAGTTGAAGGTCGATGTAGCCGAAGGTAAGCTCCGAGTCGCGGTCGGCGGCCAGAATCTCACGTTGCGAGCCCTCGATCAGTCGACTTTCGAGCCGGAGCAATATCCCGGGTCGCAGAAATTCGTGTTCCTGACAACTGGTGATGCGGTCTCGGGACTCGAGGTTAGAGCGGGACCGCAAATCCTGAAGTTCACGAAGGCGAGTGCGAAATGAGAGTCGTATTCATGCTCGCTGTTATGACGACCGGCTGCTTTGCACAGAACTGGCCGCAATTTCGTGGTTCAAACGCGTCGGGTGTCGGATCAGGCTCGACGCCGGTTACGTGGGACATCGAGAAGGGCTACAACGTTCGTTGGAAGACGCCGATTCCCGGTATCGCTGTTTCTAGCCCAATCGTCTGGGGTGAGAAGGTGTTTATCACCACCGCGGTGAGCAGCGACCCGAAAGCGTCGTTCCGCCATGGAGCGTACGGAGACGTCGAACCCTCGAATGATCTATCGAATCATACGTGGATGGTATATGCGCTCGACAAGAAAACAGGGAAGATCCTGTGGGAGCGCACGGCGCATCAAGGTGTTCCCAAGACAAAGCGTCATCCGAAGTCCAGTCAGGCGTCCTGCACGCCTGTCACGGGCGGCAACGTAGTGGTTGCACACTTTGGATCTGAGGGTTTGTACGCGTTTGATACGAATGGGAACCTCCTGTGGAGAGTCGACTTAGGAATCTTGAACGCCGGATGGTTTTTCGATCCGGACTACGAGTGGGGTGTCGCGAGTTCGCCCATCATCTACAAGGGCATGGTGATCGTCCAGGTGGACATTCAGAAGGAATCGTATGTTGCGGCATTTCGCCTGAAGGATGGGAAGCAGGTTTGGAAGACGATGCGCGATGAACTACCTTCGTGGCCGACGCCTACGATTTTTGAAAACGGTACGCGCACAGACCTGGTAACTCACGCCACCAAGGCGATCCGCGGTTATGATCCGATGACGGGCAAGCAGCTTTGGCAGCTTACCGGGAACTCCGAGGTGACCACGCCGACACCAATCGTTGCGAACGGTCTCGTTTACATTACGAATGGATATCGCGGCATTCAACCGATCTACGCGGTCAAACCGGGCGCCAATGGCGATATCACGCTCAAGGAAGGCCAGGAGACGAATGAAAAGATCGCATGGAGCAAAAAGCGAGGCGGACCGTATACACCGACTCCGCTGATCTTGGGCGAGCTGATGTACATCGTGAACAACCAGGGCATCGTGACCGTTCTCGAGTCAGTGACCGGGAAGCAGGTATACCAGCAGAGGTTGGGAACGGGCGGATCGTATAGTGCTTCGCCGGTTGCCGTGGACGGCAAGGTGTACGTCTGGAGCGAAGACGGTGACGTCTACGTGATCAAAGCCGGACCGAAGTTCGAGCAAATAGGCAAGAACCAGATGGGGGAAGTCATTATGGCGACGCCAGCAATCTCTGACGGCACGATTATCGTCCGCGGGATGAAGCATGTGTTCGGTATCGCGGCTCCTGGTCCCTCGCCATAACAGGATTGAGGCGGCCTGCCACTGCACTGCATGAGGTGAATCCCAAAGCTGAGACAGTCTGAGTATTAGGTGCTAACCATTGTGATCCGCCCTGCGAAGTGAGACAGCCAGCCGGTTGAGAAATTGGGCGCCGGCCCGAACACTTCCGGTGGGTCGGGGCTCAACTTCCGGGTAGCGCGTGATCCATTCCCTATCTACTCCTTGAGTTTCGTTAGACTGGCCTGTACTGATCAAATGACCCTTTCTGCGGGCGCCAAACTCGGTCCCTACGAAGTCCTTACCGCTATCGGCGCGGGCGGCATGGGCGCCGTCTACAAGGCTCGCGATACACGGCTCGAGCGCACCGTCGCCATCAAGGTGCTGAACGAAAGCTCGCCGACCCTGCGGGAGCGCTTCGTCCGCGAAGCGCGGGCCGTGGCCGCGCTGCAGCATGCGGACATTTGCACGCTGTATGACATCAGCTCGCACGATGGCGCTGACTTCCTCGTGATGGAGCATCTGGAAGGCCGCACACTCCGGTGCCCGCAGCCGCTCGACAAGGCGCTCGAGTACGCGATCCAGATCGCCGAGGCGCTGGAAGCCGCGCATCGTCAAGGCGTCATCCACCGGGATCTGAAACCCGCCAACATCATGATCACGCGAAGCGGCGTGAAGGTGCTGGATTTCGGGCTGGCGCGGCGGAGGGGCGACCAGACCCTCACAATGGCCGGGGAGGTGATGGGGACACCGGCCTACATGGCACCGGAGCAGTGGCACGGCACGGAGACGGATGCGCGCACGGACATTCACGCTCTGGGTTCGGTGATCTATGAGATGGTGACAGGCAAGCTCGCGACGAACGAGAGGGAGAAGCTGGAGCCGGAGCGCTTGGAGTGGGCGGTGAGACGATGCCTAGAGGCGGATCCGGAAGAGCGCTGGCAATCGGTGCGTGACCTCAGATGGGAACTGGAGTCGATCCGCGAAGCCCCGCCGACAAAAGCGCCTGCGCACCGGCAACGCCGCTGGCTCTGGCCTGTCGCCACGGCAGCTTTGGCGGGCAGCGCAGCGCTAGCCACCTGGTTGATCAAGCCCGCGGCACCGCGGCACCACCTCCAGGTTTCTGTCAACCCGCCGCCCAAGGCCGTCTTTCTCTCAGGCCAGATTGACGAAGGCGGGATCGCGCTCTCGCCCGACGCCACGATGCTGGCCTTCGTGGCCCGCACCGAAGGCAGCACCGCGCTGTGGGTACGACGGCTGGACTCCATGGAGGCTCGCGCGTTGCCCGGCAGTGAGGGCGCATATTACCCGTTCTGGTCGCCCGACTCCCGCTGGATCGGCTTCTTCAGCGAGAGCAAGCTCAAGAAGATCGAAGCTTCGGGTGGCGCGACGCAGACCATTTGTGACATTCAAAGTGGCGCTGGCCGCGGCGGGGCCTGGAACCAGGACGGCGTCATCGTATTCTCCGCTTATTCCACCGGCCGAGCCATCCACCGCGTGGCGGCGACCGGCGGCGTGCCAGCTGCCCTCACACGGCTCGATCAGACGGGCCGGGAGAATGCCCACATGTGGCCGCAGTTTTTGCCCGATGGCAAGCGGTTTCTTTATCTGAACCGGTGCAATGAACCAGAGAACACGGGCATCTGGTTGGCGTCGCTGGACGATTCCGAGAAGCCGCGCAGGATTGTGGGGCGCGTTGCCTCCAATGCCAGCTATGCCCTACTTGAGTCGGGCTGGTGGAGCCGTGGCAACGGCAACGTGTTGTTCGTGCGCGAGGGCACCCTGATGGCCCAGCCTTTAGATGCGGCGGGTCTCGCGCCGGCAGGGGCAGCCTTTCCGGTCGCCGAATCAGTGGCATACCAAATCAACGTGGGTAAGGCTGAATATACGGTCTCAGCCAACGGGATGCTCGTGTACCGTTCGGCTACGGGCATTAAGCGGCTATTGTGGCGCGACCTCGGCGGCAAGGAGATAGGCTCGTTGAACGCCGGCTCGGACGTATATGCCCCTCGCCTGTCGCCAGATGGTAAGTGGGTCGCGTTCAGCCGGCGGGATGGAAACAACCCGGAGATCTGGGTCGCCCATCTCGAAGGCCACACCACGAGACGTTTCACGTTTAATCCAGGTTACGACTCGTATCCCGTCTGGTCACCGGACGGAGCCAGCATTGCGTTCTCCTCTGCCACGTCCGGACCCTTGAACCTGTACCGTAAGTCCGCCAGCGGCGCCGGGAACCCGGAACGGCTCACCAACAGCCCCCTAACTCAGTATCTAGTGGACTGGTCCGGCGATGGGCGCTTCCTGATGTACGTGGAGGTGGGGCAAGAGACCGGCTTTGACCTGATGGTGTTGCCGATGTCCGGTGGTGAGAAGCCCTTCGTGTTCCTCCGGACGAAGTTTCAGGAAACACAAGGTAGCTTCTCACCGGGTGCGCCGCGCTGGATCGCGTACGCATCCGATGAGAGCGGAGTGCTTGTATAAATTTCGGTGCAAAAATAGACCACCGAAAGCAGCGAGAGCTGTGATCGATAGTGGTCGAAAAGTAGACCACCGAAATCCAGTTCCAGAGAACAAAAGACAAACGAAGTGTTTTATGGAACACCTAAAGAGGTGTACAGAGTGGAAGTGTATGCACAGGTAAGGCGAGCGGTACAGGTGGACGGAATGACGGTTCGTCAGGCAGCGCGGCAGTTTGGATTGTCACGCAAGACGATCCGAAAGATGCTGATGTACTCGATCCCACCAGGGTACCGACGAAGCAAACCAGCAGCGAAGCCCAAGCTCGGTCCGTGGTTGGGACTCATCGATCAGATTCTGGAGCAGGATGAAGGTCAGCCGAAGAAGCAGCGGCATACCGCCAAAAGAATCTGGGACCGACTGAAGGAGGAACACGGATTTCAAGGCGGCTACACGATCGTCGCCGATTATGTGCGCGAGTCGCGGCTGCGACACAAAGAAGTGTTTGTGCCGCTGGCGCACCCTGCCGGCAGTGGACAGGCCGACTTTGGTGAAGCTTTGGTCTCAATCGCCGGTCGGGAGCAAACGGCACACTTCTTTTGCCTGGATCTGCCGCAATCGGATGACTGCTTCGTTGTGGCATTTCCCACCGAAAGCACGGAAGCATTCTTGGAAGGACACAACCAGGCGTTTGCCTATTTTGGTGGAGTACCGCGGACGATTCTTTATGACAACACCCGGATCGCGGTGAAGGAGATCCTGGGCGATGGACAACGGAGGCCGACGCAGGCCTTCAGTGAGTTGAAATCACACTATCTCTTCGAGGCCAAGTTCGGCCGGCCTGGCAAAGGCAACGACAAAGGGAATGTGGAAGGATTGGTTGGCTACGCGCGACGGAACTTCCTGGTTCCGGTACCGCGCGTGAGTAGCTGGGAAGCGCTGAATCGTCACTTACAGCAGCAATGCGAAAAGCGGCGCGAACGCAAACTACGAGGACATGAGGAAACGATTGCGTCACGCTTTGAGCGAGATCGAGAACAACTGCTGCCATTGCCGCCTGTAGCGTATGAAGCTTGCGCCAAGCGCACCACGCGGGTTAGTTCCCAAGCGTTGGTGCGCTACGAAACAAATGACTACTCCGTGCCAGTCGCTTACGCGCATCGCCAAGTGCTAGTGAAAGCATTTGTCTGGCAGGTGGTGATCAACGCCGGTAGTGAGGTCATCGCCAGACATGATCGGAGCTATGAACGGGAAAGCTTCGTCTTTGATCCCCTGCATTATCTGGCGCTACTCGAGCGGAAGACAAACGCCTTAGATCAAGCCGCGCCGTTGGCCGGCTGGACTTTGCCGCCAGCGTTCGCTGACTTACGGCGGTTGATGGAAGCGCGATTGGGGAAACACGGCCGGCGCGAATATGTGCAAGTACTCCGGCTCCTAGAGACGTTCTCTCTGGAACAGGTTCATGCGGCGGTTGAGCAAGCATTGCAACTGCGAGCGATCTCCTTCGATGCCGTCAAACACTTACTGCTTTGCCTGTTGGAACAGCGGCCGGCCAAACTCGATTTAGACAACTATCCTCATCTGCCCGTGGCCACCGTTGCCATCACTCAGGCGGCGGACTATCAAGCTTTGCTGAGTCATGGAGTGTTAGCGTGATGGATACCCCACATCTGCTGTTGGAACATCATCTTAAACAACTTCGCTTGCCGACGATGTTGCGGGAGTACAGTAAGCTAGCCGAGCAATGTGCCAAAGAAGGAGTGGATTTTCAACGTTTTCTGTTGCGTCTGGTGGAGTTAGAGATCTTAGATCGGGAACACCGAGCTACAGAACGGCGCATCAAGGCGGCAAAGTTTCCAGCGACCAAAAGCTTGGATACCTTTGACTTTCTGGCGATTCCATCGCTGAATAAAAAGCTTGTCTTAGATCTGGCCCGCTGTGAATGGATCCACAAAAGGGAAAATACACTCGCTTTAGGGAATTCTGGAACTGGAAAGACGCACATTGCCCTGGCGCTTGGACTTTCGGCTTGTCAACAAGGAATCCGTGTGCGATTCACAACAGCGGCGGCGCTGGTTCACGAACTGATGGAAGCACGCGATGAAAAACGATTGCTGCGTTACCAGCGGCAGTTGCTTCGGCAGGAACTGCTGATTGTCGATGAACTCGGCTTTGTTCCGTTATCCAAGACCGGCGCTGAAATGTTGTTTGAAGTATTCAGCCAACGCTATGAACGCGGTTCCACGCTAGTCACCAGCAATCTTCCGTTTGCCGAATGGACCGAAGTTCTCAGTTCGGAGCGTTTGACCGGCGCTCTGTTGGACCGGCTCACCCATCATGTTCACATTCTCGAGATGAATGGCGATAGCTATCGCTTGAAAACAAGCAAGCAGAAAAAGCTACCTCCGTCCACACCAGATATTCACCCCGAAGCCCAATAACAACCACAAACCGCGCAGCAAGGCTGCTGAGAAAAAGACACCAGCCGCCTTCTGCCTTCCTTCCACACGCCATCTCGCTCGTTTCGACAAACCTATGTCCTGTCCAATCGAAGATGGTCCCCGTTTCCTCCGTTTTGCTGGTTACCTTTCACTCCGGTATTGACAAAGCGAGTCGAAAGGAACGCAGGGACCGGAGCATTCCCAATTCTTAAGGGAAGGATCACCTTTTCACTCGCGAATGCTCGTTGGGTCTCTTGTTCCACCCATGAAGACCTCGTAGACTCAGCAGAGATGACGACGAGCATACAATCGCAATCGCCTATGGCCTGCGAAATAGCTTCGATAATGGAATCGCCAATGTTTATTTCTCTCTCAGCAAACCAAGGGACGAATCCTGCGGATTGGGTCACATCCGCGAGCCGTCTGAGCAGATCGATTTGTTTATAACTTCCCGAAATAAATATGCGCGGGCGGTAATCCCCGGCGTCGAAAGGAGATTCGACGGAGGGTCCCTCCGCCGAGCGATAAGCCACGGCCTTCAGAAACTCTTCGACCTGTGAATGAGTGCTATCAGCGACATACGTGATGCAGTCTAACCGCTTATCTTCCAGCAGCCGGCGGCGCTCCATAGCCGAAAAGGCATCATCTGGAATAAGCAAGAAGTGCTGTCCGACGCTTCGCTCATACACAGCAGATAGTCGTTCGACTACCGCATTGAGATCTGGATCCTCAGCACCAAAGCCAACAAACAGTACCGTGTAGGTCGCAAAGATCATCTCTAGAAAGCTTCGATACCCGGGGTCCATATAGAGGAGTCTCGAATAGTCACGATCGCCTAGAACTATGCTCTCGGGCTGGTTGACATCTCCGTGAACCTTGAATAGGAAGAAATTGCCCCGCCTTAGGTTCTCCAGCGCCTGCGCAGTGTTCCGTCGCGTGTACACCGCAGGGACTATTCCGCCCGACCGCACGGCGAAAGCACCTTCGAGGATGGCATCGTAATTGGACGTGAGGACCGCAACCCAGTCAGTCTGTGGCACCAATAGATGCGCTTCGCTTGGGCGGATTCTTCCGACATAGAGCAGCTCACGGAGGCATGGCGCAAGGCTACCGCCAATTCGCTCCTGAATCTCCTGAGCCGCAACTAAGAAGCGCTTCTTACGAATAATCTCAAGAAAATCAGCCTTTTCAGCCCTGAGCTCCACTCGGTTATCGACACACCAGTCCACCATCCTCTCGAGCAACTCACCCCATAGCGGAGGATGAGCGCCTGATTCGTCTTCCGCCTGAGCCGAAAGGCCGGCTCCGGCGAACAGGACACACCGGCGTTCGTCGATAGCCTTGACCAAGTTTGCTGGGATTAGACCTGCGAACCGATGTGGTAATTTCACCAATACAGTTTACGACCGGAGTCACAGCTTACGATATGGTGCGGTCGACAATGATCGGATCATTGAACGGAAAAATCAAGTGCCACATTTATCTCGGCCTCCTCTTCAGAGGGCCTGTTCAATGCAGGATGACACGCAGACGAGAAACGCCAATATACTCCCACGTGACTGTAATGGAATTGCGCTGTCCTCTGCACCTGATCACACGCTGTGAAAAGTGAGTCGAACGGCTGATCGTGTTCGATTTTTGGAGGATTACTCCCGATAAACGGTAGATTCCACGAATTCTGGGAACAGTCCAGAAGGACCGAGCACGCCTCGGAATTTCCATGGACCGATCCATTTTAATGTCTGCCGAAACCTACTGTTTGTGGCAGCCCGTTCGAGGATCCCGTTCACCTAATCGCTGCAACAGACGATCACGGGCGGAGCAATGAGGGTTTCGGCAGTGCAGCCGCAAGGGATCTGCGTGAGTGACGTGATCCGACCGGAATTCTTTGCAACAACTTAATCGAGATCGAAGCTAGAATCGGCCGTTGTCCCCCTAACCTGAACAGTACGACACTCCGAGAGATTACATTTATGCTCTGCCGTTCGCATTCCGGACCGAACCAGAAGCGATCGGTGCACCGGGCACTTCTACGTCTCGGGCGTGATACGTCAACTGACCCGCAGCTCAGATCTTCCTCACGAGTTCATTTCCTCTGCCCGGCCGCCATCAGTTCCTCATACGCTTCGGAGAACGCATAGCTTTGGACAAGGCCGGCAAAATGTTCGAACTCATACGTGTCGAAGAGGATCCGCAAATGAGGTTTCGCCTCCTCGAAATAGTCGATCGCGGCGGCATTGGACTCCGTCAAATATCGCGACAACTGTTCGACAGCCCTCTTCAGCTGCGCCGGATCGCCTACCTGCGCGAGTGTGTTATTTCCCCGTTCTAGTCCGGTCTCCAATCCCTGAATAACTTGGACGAGACACTGCGCAAGCGAGGCGCGCCACAATTCGATCTCAGCCGCGGGAGCTGAACCCGCAATGGCTTTCTCCAGATTGGCGGCCGCACCCTGAACAGCGCTGGCGCCGATATTTCCTGCCACGCCCTTGACAGAGTGGGCCAGCCGCTCGGCCAGGCCGCGATCATTCTCTGCCAGGGCGGACGCGATACGGTGGGCTGTATCGGCCTCAGTGTCGGCGAACTGGCGCAAGAGTTTTCGATACAGTTTCTTGTTACCGCCCAACCGCATGAGACCTTCCGCAGCGTTGAGCCCAGGCACATCCGGCAACTCGTCAGCTTCGGCTACCGCAGTGGGAGGCTTCTGCGGCAGCACCCTCGGATCCTTCGCCGTTGGGACAACGAAGCGCTCCAACGTATCGAAGAGCAATGAGGGATCAATCGGCTTGGACACGTGACCATTCATTCCCGCGGCCAGACACTTCTGCCGTTCGTCGATCGTGGCGTGTGCCGTCATCGCAATGATCGGCAAGCTTGCGAATCGTGGGTCCGACCGAATTTTAGTTCGTCGCCTGGTATCCATCCATTTCCGGCATTTGAAGATCCATCAGCACCACGTCGTAATTCGGAGGCATCGGCTGGTCCAGCAACTTGCGGACCGCTTCCAAGCCGTTGTTAGCCACCTCGACCGTCGCGCCCACTCCCTCCAGCAACTCAACGGCGATCTGCTGGTTGATCTCGTTGTCTTCCGCCAGAAGAACTCTCAAGCCCCGCAGCCGGTCCGCATGGCGGTCGACCTGCCGGAGCGGCTAACGTCTCTGTCTTGCCTGGCTCCGGCGAATAGGGTGACCAGCGTATCGACCAGCATCGACGTTGTTACCGGTTTCAGCAAGAACCCGTCTATGTCGATCCGCTCGGCTTCTTCGCGCACGTCCTCGCGCCCAAAGGCAGTGACCAGCACGACGGCCGGCTGGCTCTTCAGTTGCGTGTTCTCTTTGATCCGACGCGTCGCCTGAATGCCATCCATGCCGGGCATTCGCCAGTCCATGAAAATGACATCGTACGGCCGGTCCGAATCATTTTGTCCTACCGCGGCTATTGCCTCCTCGCCCGAGCTCACCGCATCCACCCGAGCAAGAATGCCGTCTAGCGCGTGCACCAGAATGTCCCGCGCGGCGGCATTATCATCCACCACCAGAGCCGATACGGCGCGAAGCTGCTCGGGAATTATCCTGCTCCGCGCGGGGCCAGAGGCCACACCCACTGATACCGTAAATAGAAACGTGCTTCCTATACCTGGCTCACTTTCGAGCCAGATCTCGCCGCCCATGAGTTCCACCAACCGCCGGCTAATGGTCAGTCCGAGGCCCGTTCCTCCATGTTTGCGTGTCGTGGATGCGTCAGCCTGGCTGAAGGGCTGAAACAATCGAGCAGCCTGCTCGGTCGTCATGCCGATACCGGTATCCTTCACAGAGAATCGGAGTTTGACCCTTTCCCCGACCTGTTCCAGCAGTTCCGCTTTCAGGTGTACATCGCCGTGCTCGGTGAATTTGACCGAATTATTGATGAGGTTTGTAATCACCTGGCCCAGCCGCAATGGATCGCCAACCAGATTCTGCGGAACGGAGCTCTCGACCTCGGCCAGAAATTCCAGCCCTTTATCCTGAGCTTTCTGAGCGGTGATGGAGGTGACCGAAGCGATAACGTCATCTAGGCGAAAGTCCACTGCCTCGATGTCAAGCCGGCCGGCTTCAATCTTCGAAAAGTCGAGGATGTCATTGATGATCCCCAACAGCGACGTCCCCGCATTGTGAATCTTGCTGACGTAGTCCCGCTGCTTCTCGGTCAGCGCCGTCTTCAAGGCCAGGTACGCCATGCCGATGACCGCATTCATCGGTGTTCGGATCTCGTGGCTCATGTTGGCCAGGAACATGGACTTCATTTGCGTGGCCTCTTCGGCTTTCTCCTTGCATTCGCCTCGGTCAGTTCCGCGGTTCGCTGCCGCACCATCACCTTTAGCACTCTTTCACGCCGCTTTAGTTCATTGACCCGCACTATGTAGGCGCCGGCAATCAAGCCCACAAACGCCACACCCATCAGGCTTCTGAACCACCATGTCGCCCACCATGGAGGAAGTACTGTTATTTCGAGGCGCGCACCCGTCTCGTTCCACACCAGGTCGTTGTTGGAGCCTTGTACGCGGAAGACGTATGTCCGTGGCGGCAATTCGGTATAGGTCGCCACGTGCCGGCTCCCGCCCACCTCGTTCCACTCCGTCTCCAGACCATCCAGCTTGTAGCGGAGGCGATTCCTCTCTGGCGCCACATAACTGAGTGCTGCGAATTCCAGCGTAAAAATACTTTGCTTGTGGTCTAAAGTGATCGCCTGAGTTGCCCAAATCGGCCGCTGGAGCGGAGACTTGCCGGAGAGAGGTACCGGTTTATTGAATAGGAGGAAATCGGTCAAGACGACCGGTGGTCGATATGGATTGGCGGACACCCGATCGGGGCTGAATACGGTAACGCCATACTGAGATCCGAAAACCAGGTCGCCTTCGGGAGTCACACTACTGCGATCTCCGGTACCGATGGGATTCGCAAAATCTTCCGGTAGGCCGCCCTGCCCCGCAAAGTTGCGGACGGCCTTTGTTCCGGGAACAAACTCAGAAAGGCCCCCCTGCGTAGCGAGCCAGAGATTTCCCCGGCTGTCTTCTTGAATCCCCTGGATCGCGTCATTCGCCAGACCGTCCTGCGTAGTGAAGCTTACGAAAGATCCGCGGGTCCGGTCCAGCCGGTTTAACCCGCGGCGGGTCCCGATCCAGAGGGTTCCCTGGTGGTCCTCGTAGATCGCGTTTATGCCGTCGTTGCTGATACTGGCTGGATTGCGCTCGTCATGAAGATAAACCGTAAAGCCCTCGTGGCCACGCTCGAAGCGGTTCAACCCGCGATTGGTTCCAACCCAAAGCGTTCCGGCTCGATCCACTAAGATTGACCTCGCCTGGTTCTGGGACAGGCTTCGGGTGTCCCCAGGATTGTGGCGATATTCCTTGAAACGACCAGTAGAGGGATCCATTCGACTGAGACCGTGCTCCTCGGTCCCAGCCCACAGCGTTCCTCCGGGTTCCACCGAAAGGCATAGTATCTTATCCCAGTGCAGGCTCTGAGGGTCCTTTGGGTTGTGACGGTACGCGGTGAACCGCCCGGTAGCGCGGTCGAACCGGTTCAGTCCGCCGCCACGTGTGCCAATCCACAGCGTGCCCGAGCTGTCCTCTTTGATCGCTGAGACGTCGTTATTGGAGAGGCTGTTGGGCTGCCTAGGGTCGTGCTGGTAGACGACCATTTGTCCGGTCTTTCGATCCAACCGGTGAAGTCCTTCCGCGGTCCCGATCCAAAGAAATCCTCGTTTGTCCGCGTACACTGAATGAACCTTGTTGCTGCGCAAGCTGTTTGGATTGCCCGCCTCTCTCTGATAGCTCACAAATGGAAGGGGGCCCGTCTGAAACCTGAAAACCCCGGACGCATTGCCTACCCAGAGATTTCCTTCCGAATCTTCGAATAGAGACCAGACATGATCATCCGGAAACGTGCCGGCGGACTGCGTGGAATATCGGGCGAAACTCTTGCGCTCTGGATCGAACTTGAGCAGTCCGTCGCGATTGGTGCCTACCCACAACACCCGATTGCGATCCTCATGAATCTTGGTTGTCAGCGACGCTTCTCGACTCCCGGGCAACTTCCAGTTATAGCTATAGCGCCTCAATTCTTCGGTCTTGGTGTTGAGGGCAGTTACTTCGTTTTCAAATAGCGACGAGGCCCACAGCGTGCCCGCGCGGTCTTGCTTAAAATCTCGAATGATATATCCGTGGTCGTGTCTGCTGGATTCAATCGCTCTATTGGGAAAACGAGAAAGGCGAGCACCCGACGGATCCAAGGTGTAGAGACGACCATCAGCGCCGCCAAACAGGAAACTGCCCTGGCCGTCCTCGTAGATTGCCCGGATGGCGTGACCGCCTGCGTTGTCCCCAACCGGGTGCGAATAATGGGTGAAGCTTCCGGTCGCCAAATCCAGGCGATCGAGCCCGTCGGTGGTGCCAATCCATAACGAGCCGGCACGATCCTGGTAGATACACCAGACCTGGTCGCTCCGCAGGCTCCGGCTGTCGTTAGGATCATGCCGGTAGTGCGTAAATGCGTCCAACGCCGGATCAAAACGGTCAAGCCCTCCATAGCCGGTGCCGATCCAGAGTGTGCCGGAGCGATCTTTATAAATAACTTGAGCGACATTGTCACTCAGCGTGCGGGGGTTGTTGGGATTGTGCTGGTAAGACCTGAGACTGTACCCATCGTATCGATACAAGCCTTCGTCCGTTCCCAGCCACATAAAACCATAATTATCTTGATTGATTGCTAGGACCCGTTTGTTGAAGGGTTGACCACCTATCGAGAGGTGGACGAAGCGAATATCCTGCCGGTCGATGACCGGAAGCTTTTGAATCCCTTGATCGGCAGGGGCGGCGGCGAGACCGACGGCGCCAATTGATAAGAGAGCGAGCTTTGCAATGCGCAAGAGCACCCTTCCCGGCACAGCCAGGGCGCGATGCGACGTTATCGTCTTCCGAGCTAAATCAATTACGAGATTCCGCAAGCCTTTGTGAGCCTGCCTTTTATTCTAGTTCGTTTCGGGGGCGGTGGCTGCGCTCCGCCCGGACTTCACCGCGCTTTTGGTTCTGCCAAAAAACGGCTGCCCGTGAGACCACTCTCGATTGAGAAAAACGGCGGCAAGCGGAACTGGACAACGGGCGGCTCCGTTCACGCACATCACGGCCCGCGAACCTTCCAATGATCGCGGGGGGTCGGGTGTGCTCCGCATAAAGTCCGTACGAGGCTCACGCAGCCGCTCTTTCGAGCCAATACTCATGGTGGAGTCCGCCGAGAACGGCAGCGCGGTGAATCATGTGGCCACTGGGAATACTATGACGATGACCGCTCTCCGACGCGAGCGGACGTAATGCCGCAGGGATTCCCGGCCCAAGACTCATGTGCGGCCTGGCGTGGTTGTAATGCGCGATCCACGTCTTCAGGACGGACTTGAGATGACGCTCATTGAACGGAATGAGGAAGTCCAAGCATTCGCGACGCAACGTCCCGCCGAAACGTTCGCACAATGAATTCGCCTTTGGTGCCCGCACCGGCGTTCGCAACACCCGCACTCCCATGGCAGTAACCTCTTTGTCCAGTTCCTTGCAGAAAATGCTGTCCCGGTCGTGAATGAGATATCGATATGTATGCCCGCCCGGAAGTGCCTCTCGAAACTGTTGCACGGTCCATTCCGCCGTGGGGTGGGCGGTCACGTTGTGATGGAGGATTCTACGGCTGCCCAGTTCCATGATCACCAATACATACAAGGTGCGAAACGTGGCAGTGACCACAACAAAGAAGTCGCAAGCCACAACCACCTGGGCATGGTTGCGGACGAAAGTCAGCCAACGCTGCTTTGGATCGGGCATGCGCACCGGTCCACCAGTACGCAGATACTTTCCCACCGTGCGTGGTGATACTCGAATTCCGAGTTTCAGTTTGAGCTCGTTAGCGATACGTTCCTCTCCCCATGTCACATTGTCGGCGGCCATCTCTCTGATCAGTTGCCGAAGGTCTTTGGGCAAACCCGGTCTTCCCGTCGGCTTGGATTTCCAACGCCAAAACAGCCGGAACCCTTTGCGATGCCAACCAATGAGCGTATCCGCTTTGACGTTCCACAAAACATCGCGCCACTCGAACATTCGGCTCAGAGTTGCCATCAGCCACCGCGTGGAATCGTTGGCCCTCCGTGGTTTGACTTTCCGCTCCTGAAACAGGGCCAGCTGCTTCCGGAGGAAGAGATTCTCGGCTGCAAGCGCACGGCGAGACCGGACAGCGATAGCGAGAAGGCGACCGAAATCGAGCAGTACGATCGTTACAGTAACAAGGCAGTGCCGGAGAGCGGCGAGCAAAAGCAACAGCGAGACCATGAACGCTCAGGATCGCACTTTACGCGAGGTTACGATGGACTCTTCCGGCACCGGGGGAGTTTTTGCGGAGCACAACTAGACTAACCACGGCGAACATTAAGTGCTGAGTTAGGGGGATTATCAATGAAAAGCCTACTTTTTTCGCTCGCGCTTTGCTCGGCGATCTTCGCACAACAGGACGCAGCCAGCATTACCGGACAGGTAACGGACCCGACGGGACTCGCCGTGACGAACGCTGTCATCAATGTCACCAATCGCGAGACAAACGTCCGCCTGCGCGTCGAGACCGGCGCGGACGGTCTCTATGTCGCCACGCCGTTGCGCATCGGAACGTATACGGTGGATGTCGAAGCGAAGGGCTTCAAGAAGACGGTGCGCGACGGAATCCCGCTTCGAGTACAAGACCGCCTGCGCCTGGACTTCCGTCTGGAAGTTGGAGACCTTACCCAAACAATCGAAGTGAGCGCCGAAGCGCCTCTGCTCCAATCGGAAAGCACATCGCTGGGCCAAGTCATTGCAACCCGACCTGTTTCCGAATTGCCCCTCAATGGCCGCAACTTCATTCAGTTAATCGCGCTATCCACCGGAGCGTATATCCCCCAGCGAAATAACTCGCTCTACCAGGACTTCCTCATCGGCATCAACGGGAACCGCATACAGAACAACAATTTTCTACTGGACGGCGTGAATAACAATACGACTGACAATAATCAGGCGCCGTTCTGCCGAGTCCGGATGCAATCGCCGAGTTCAAGGTCCAAAGCAATTTACTGCCCGCAGAGTTTGGGCGCGGTCTCGGCGGCACGATCAATATCAACATCAAGTCCGGCACAAATGAATTCCACGGCGCGCTGTTTGAGTTCATGCGTAACGACAAGCTCGACGCCAACAATTTCTTCAATGTTGGGCGCGCGCGCCCGGCCTTTCAGCAGAATCAGTTTGGAGGCGCCGTGGGCGGCCCCATTCGCCTGCCGGGACTCTACAACGGACGCAACCGAAGCTTCTTCTTTGCGAACTATCAGGGCACGCGCATTCGTCGAGGTCTGACGCGATTGTTCACTGTGCCTTCCGCCGAACTTCGGGCGGGCGATTTCAGCGGCCGCGCTACGATATTCGATCCCCAAACCACGCGGACCGATCCCTCAGGCGCGAACGTTCGCGATCCGTTCCCCGGCAATCAAGTGCCCGCGGCGCGCTTCGACCCCATTATGCGCCGCTATATCGATTTGTATCCTCTGCCCAATCTTCCGGGTATCGCCAACAACTACATCCTCAACCCGAAGTACACCGACGATAACGATCAAGGGGACATCAAGATCGATCACAACTTTTCGTCCTCCGATACTCTAATGTTCCGTTTTTCGCGCGGCGACCGAACTTTCATCACGCCGCTGAACGTGCCCGGTGTCGCCTACAATGGCTACTTCGCCGCCAACGAATACCTGCCACAGGTGATTAATAATCGAGGGGCGGCGCTCAGTTACAACCATATTTTCTCGCCGCGGATCATCAACGAATTTCGAGCAGGATACAACCGTCTATACGCCACCGTCACTCCCCGCAGCGAAGGCCAGAATCTCGCCACCGAGTTTGGCATTAAGGGAGTGCCGGACGACGTCCAGTCCAATGGCCTCACGGTCGTCGGTATCACTGGCTTTTCTTCTCTCGGCGACTCATTCGACACCCGCCGGGGGCAGAATGTCTATCAAGTTCTCGACAACCTGTCGATCATCTCCGGCCGGCACACCTTCAAGATGGGCTTTGACCATCGCCGCACGCAGTTCAACCTCGGTCAGGGTAGTTCGCCACGCGGTTCGTTCACCTACAATGGCGTTTTTTCTCAGGACCCGCGCGACCGTTCGCGAACGGGCAGTCCTTTCGCCGATTTCCTGCTCGGTGTACCCGATAGCGCTTCCATCGGCACAAACGTACGCGGCGGGACGCGAGTCCGCAACTACAGCGCCTTCATTCAGGACGACTGGAAGGCTACCGGTCGGCTGACGCTCAACATCGGACTGCGTTACGAGTACACGACGCCCGTCGTAGAGGCCGCCAATCGGATGGCCAACTTCGACATCGCCGCCAACCGACTGGTGTTCGCGCAGCCTGGCGGCATACGGGAACGCGCGCTCGCCGAACGCGACCTTAACAACTTCGCGCCACGCGTCGGACTCGCCTATCAGCTTTCATCGAAGACCGTTATCCGCACCGGTTATGGCGTCTTTCACACACTCGAAGACGCGGGTCATCATAACCCGCTGTTCAATCCGCCATACTCGGCAAGTTTCTCTTTCCCGAGTAACCAGCTCACGACCGACACTGCGCTGAGGCCTACCCAAGGGTTCCCGCCAGTCAGTCTGCCTCCTAACTTCGCCGAGGGCGGCCAATTCCTCAATATAAACGGCCGTCCAATCGAATTTCCTGCCGCTTACAGCCAGCAATGGAATCTGACTGTGGATCGCCAGTTCGGACCCCTTCGCGTCGAAACCGCCTATGTGGGCAACAAGGCAAACAAGCTGATGGCCAATCGCAACATCAACCAGCCACCTCCTGCCGGAGGATCCGTTAACGCGCGGCGCCCGTTCACTGGCTGGGGCAGCATCACGTTCCAGGAGCCACGAGGCAACTCCATCTATCACAGCCTCCAGTTGAAGGCCGAGAAGCGCCTCTCCATGGGGAACATCTTCCTGGTCTCCTACACGTATGCCAAGGCGATTGACGATTCGGACTCGACGCAACTGAGCACGACTTCGGGAACCGGCAATCTGCAGGATCAGCAGAACCTGCGCGGGGAGCGCGCGCGCTCCTTCCAAGACGTGCGCCACCGCTTGGTAGTGAGTTATCTATACGAACTGCCGTTCGGCAAAGGCCGGCGTTTCCTGAGCAGCGCCTCAGGCGCAACTAACGCAGTGGCCGGCGGATGGCAGATTAACGGAATCACCTTTTATCAAAGCGGACGCGCTTTTACGATCAATTCTCCCTTTGACCATTCAAATAGCGGATCCTCGAATATCCGGCCCGACGCCACAGGCATCTCACCCGATTTGCCCGGCGATCAGCGTTCCGTGCAGCGTTACATCAATGCAGCCGCGTTCCGCATCCCGGACGGCTTCGCGTTTGGCAATACCGGGCGAAACGTGGGCACCGGCCCCAGCCAGATTAACTTCGACTTCTCCGTGTTCAAAGACTTCCCTCTCAGCGCCGAGGGTGAACGGAAGCTCCAGTTCCGCTTCGAAGCCTTTAATGTGATGAACCACCCGCAGTTCCAGATTCCCGAACGCACGTTCAACACGCCGCAATTCGGCACGATCACGTCAACCATCAACGATAACCGCGACATCCAACTTGCCCTTCGATTCGTTTTTTAGGTCTGACCCCGGGAAATCGTGCCATGAGAAGGAGCATTAACGTCGTCTACTGACCACACGGCGTGTGAATCGATCTTGCATACTGGCAGTTGAATTGGTGGCTCGACCAGGTCGCGATTCGCGGAGTTCCGAAAGCAC
>CAWJQP010000010.1:182500-225897 GCA_963844855.1 Bryobacteraceae bacterium | reverse complement strand
TGACGAACAGCCGCGACGGAAGTGCGGTCCAAGAGAAACAACCTGCATAACTCATCGTCAAAGGGACGCCAACAACAATTGAGCCCAGAAGTTGAAGATGATTACCATCGTTGAGCGGAGAAAGATAGTGAAAACAACATGATCCCCTTGCAGTAAGGAGGTCGCTTCGGAGCGCATAATCGGCCGTTACATCGGCCAGCGCACCGAGTGCTTTGTTTGCGTCAGGGCAGAACCGCTGCAACCCCTCCGGCAGGCAGAGACGAACATCTTGGATATTATCGAGGTCGAGTAGTCCCGGATTGACCGAATACAGCCGGCCGTGGTCTGTCCTCGTTTGACTAAACACCGGGTGCACACGCGAGTCTCGGACCGCCTCAGCAACCATTTCAACACCGCGAAGCCTCTTCTTGCACCGCTGATACCTGACGAGCAATCTCGCACCTTTGTTGGCAATGGCTACCTCCTCAAGCAATCTTGGCTTGAGCTTCCGAAAACCGATCAGCTTCGCCAGAATCGGATCGAGCCTCAGTACAGCAGCAACCTCCTTCTCCGAATCTAGATTGAAATCATGTCTAAATTCTGCTATCACAAGCTCCTTTGTGCGGAGTACTTCACTCTTCAGGGCCTCCCGAATGCGCTCCAACTTAGAACAATCAACGGGTATGCCGTCGCATTCCCAGTCACCGCTCAGTTTAACCAGCGCGAGGGTGTCATTCCGGTATTGTTGCTCAATACCCAGTTGCGAAAGATGCTCCTGAAGTATTCCGCGCAACTGAAGAGTTACCTCAGCATGTTCGCACGAATAATCCACAACCTCACCAAGTGGCATCGCCAAAAGCCCGTGATCTGCACGCACGATATCCTTGTGCGCTCTGATGCTCTTGCCCAGCAGCCGCTTCGCAAGATAAGGCAAATTGAGATCTGAGTCGCCGAAGCAATCATAAGCAGCGAGCATCGTGTCAAACTCGATATTTGCAATTCTTATCCCGTTCCTGCGCAGTAGCACGTAGTCGTATTTGAGGTTGTGCCCTACCACCTTGATGTTTCCCTCAAGCGCCGTTCGCAGGACGGACAAAACAGCATCACGGCCACAGCCCACTAGATCATGCTCTAGTGTCGGCAAATAAAAGGCTTCACCCTCCTTGATGGAAGGGACACTCCAAAGAGCTCTGCAGTACGTGGGTCTCTCCCGCTTGACTCAGTATCCACGGCACAGTATTGCGACACGCCCAGTTGTGTTGCTAGTCTAACCAGCTCCTGCGGCGAAATGATTGCGTGGTAGGCACGTGAATTCCGTTTGGCCTTTTCCTCGCAGACTGGGCCTCCCGGGTGTTGTTAGCGATCGACGGAGCGAATATAACCCAAGCCGCGCAAGCAGCTGCATGACGTGGGGACACGGCGGAAGCTGATCTCAAAGTTCTGCAGGTCCATATGGACGGATGAGCCGCTCTCCTTCGGTGACAACAAAGCGAGCCGTTGAAGGATAGTGGCGCGATGTGCGGTAATTACATTTCGGATTCGACGAGACGAAAACACTAATGGGTCAGCTATTGTATCGTTAACAGTACCGCTTTGTCGTAGTACGGCCAATGCGTCACGTTTACTCAAGACGGTTGGTTTAGGGCCGTCTGTCAGCGCGAACAAAGCGGACAGAAGTTCAGGCGTGACGCCGAACATAGACCTACAGCGTCGTCGCCAATAATCTGTGGCTCTGCTCCTTCCTTCAAGAGAACGATCTGGAGGACCGTCCTTTACCAGCACTAACAGCTTGCGGTCGTGCGTCACCACGTACTTCGCTAGCGGTGTTAGTGACGTGCAAAGTGCGATAACACCGACACGTGGATCGGCCACAATGGCGATGCCAAGGTGCTTCAGAAAGGCAATGGCCTCTTGTATATTCACTGCGGTTGTAACCTGATAAGCTTCTTCACCGACGACGACCACGCCCTGTTGGATCCCGAAGATCTTCCCGGAGCCGAAGGAGGTCCCGGAACAATCCAAATAGAAACGTCTGATCCTGCCCATCGACCACGAGAAGAGGAGCACCGACATATGCTCTATGAGTCTGTAATAAAAAGCCTGTTGCGTCGATCAGGAATGTTTCCACTTTGTCTGCCGTTGCTTTCATCTGCAAGTGCCGAGTGTGCTTAGTTCGTCGAAGAAACCCATTTCCCATATTTTCCTGCCCGCTCGCCTCGGGTTCTCCCTGAAATAATCGTTTCTCTCCCTGAAGTACGTTGAGATTGCCAGCTTCATATTGTCCGTTGATTTGTAGTCTGAGTTGTTAACGACCGCTCTGGTCATGCCGCTGAGAATACCCTCAATCACATTGAGAAACTGTGCAGATGTCGGCAGGGGTATCAACTCAATAGTGGGGCCAACACCCTCAGTGACCGTCGTCTTATTCAAGTGGTCTAACCAGTCTGTCAAGGCGACTGAGTTGTGCCAGGAAACGGGTCCCAAAGTGACATACAGTTTAGATTTAATGTAGTACTGGTTGTACAACAGTTCAAGAAGTGTGGTCATTGCCTCGGTATCTTTGGATGTGACGTACGCCCAGGTCATCTGATTCGTTGTGGCACTCAGTGCTGCAACTAGAGCGACGGTTCCTCGCGATGCCTGATGTCTAGGGATCTGCGGAACGTTGTCTTTGTCTCGGTACGCTTTGCCACCCCGCTTCTTCACCTGAACCGGACCCCATTCATCGAGGAAGAACAGAAGTTCACTGTCGTTGAGTGAATCTTATTGTCTTCAGCAACAGCTCAACCTTATCCCGGTAGTCCGGATCAGGGCTTGTCAGCACTCGGCGGGCCTTCCTCCACGCATAACCGGCGTTGGTAAGTAGTCGCGTGACGCCGCACCGTGAGATCGTAGCGCCGTAAGAGGTTCTATACGCTTGAATAAGAGTGCGCTGGGTCCAACTCGTTCGAGTGATGCCAAACGAGGTGGGCTTCTGGTGAAGTAGTTCAAGAATATGCCGCGTGATTTCAGGATCTTCAGCGTGCGTAGCAATGGGTCGGGTGGTCCAAGAGAAGAGATCTGTCGAGCCTGCTTCAGAAAATATCTTGAAATAGCGTCTTGTCGTGACTCGGGAGGAATGGAGCGTCTCTGCAATAATCGTGTTTCTGGAGCGCCCTCGTTGCCGGCCGGCTGGACTCGTGGCTGCCTCTTCCGATCTCGGAGACGTCCTCATTCCTTCAGCGTCAAGCAAGCCCGGCCAGTTCGCTCGGATCATCGAGTTCCGACTTTCAGAACGTCTATTGACCGCGCCCCATGGATGATTTGATTCAGCCAATCCCGCGCGGCGCTCGCAGTTCGCACCGTCTGTTTCGCATCCGCCCGTAGGTGTTGTCGAACGAAAGCCGTGAGGGCTGGATAGGATAACTGAGCGCCTTGAGCGATCAATTCGGCATGCACTCGCACCAAATTATGATGGCAGGGCAAAAGCCGTTGCAGGATCTGTGCGCGGTATGGCTCTCGACTCTTATTCGTCCGCGCAATCCGCACTCCGCTGTGCCGGCGTTAATTACGTGACGTATTGCAGTTCGCGATGCCCCCAGAACTCGCGCGATGCAGAGAATACCGTGTCCCTGCTTGTGCATCTCGAGAATTGCGGCTCGTTTGTTTTCACCCAACATCGAATACCTCCTTGGGGTGGGCTCGCTAGCCTCGATGACTACCGCAGGGCAGTATACTCTTTCCCCTTCGCCCGTGGAGTGGCGTCTTGTGGTTCCAGCTCCAGATTCCAGCGTGCTGCAGGTGGTGCATCGCCCGGTGAGAGTTCTCTCTTCGCCTCCGCCACACGCAGCTTTGGTCGCGGGTTCAGCGGCTCAAAAACGCCTTCCGTTATTGCCGCGGGTGCATCATTGAAAACAAACAGTAAACTCGCGCTCCGTTGAGGCCTCAAAAACCAGCGTTTTTGCACATCTGTTGAGGACGGCGAGCGCACGCGCAGCCATGTGATCGTTTGACAACACAACTTTGATCAGGTCACGGGAGCTGGTGCATGACACTGCCGGTACAAAGAATCAGTCCGGATCTTTTGCCGGCGGTAGTCGGCGTGCCGGGCCGTTGGCGCCGCTGCAGCCGCCGGAAATGGCGCCCTTTCTCGCCGCTCCCGACAGACGGCCTCGGTCGCTGCTCTGGTAGCGTTTGCCGGCTTCGCGGCGTGTACTGGGCACGGGCGCAATCGGAACGATGCTGCCCTGCCGTGACAACGGGGCAGTTGGTCGGCGACGCATGCGGAATCGACGCTGGACCTGCGCGTCAGCTCATTTGGCTCGGTCTTCGACGCTGTCGAATCACTGCGGCGGCCGCGCTGCTTCCAGCCAACGCCGCGTTTGGTCGTCTGGGTGACCCGACCGCGTGACCCGACTACACGCAGCTCCTGTTTGAATCATCAGGGCTTTTGGATGGGGGCCGTGACGTGCCGGACGCCCTGCCAAGTGCAGTGCGGCATATACTAGTCTATATAGGTATAAAATAGACGGGGAGAACAGCCAGAGGCGCCAGCATAGCATAGAATGCGCGTCGTCGGGCCGCTATATGGTGCATTTCATTCGTCTCAGTCGTCCTCGCCTTCTTCGTCTGCCACAAGTTCGCTAATCGCGTTCATGCGATCTCGCAGTTCGGTATTCTCATCCTCGAGTTCTTCAACTCGCTCCTCAAGCTCCGCCTTTGTCCAGAAACGCTTCCGGGTCGCCATATTGACTCCTAGACTGTGATTCCACTCTCGGTGGTTAGCTCAATCCTCACAAGCCCCTGGTTCAGGAAACCGGGCATAATTCAAGCCATTGTTCTCCCGCTCGGAGTTTTACTTTCGTCTATTTCCCGCCTTGCGGCGCTCGTGTTTACGTCGAGAATGCACCTTGCTGCGAAGCTCAAGTTGGGCAGCCCGCCTTTCGGCATGGGACATCTCACTGTATTTGGGGATGCAGACGGGTACACACGCCCCCACCGTCTGGATGGTGGCCAATCGGGATGTGTCACGCTGAGCGTTGCGAGTAGATCACACGCGCGGCTTGTCGTTTCATCTCTGGGACGACCGCGCCGGCGGGGCGACGGGAGCAAAGAGCGATAGAATCGTGCTGCCGCCTCTCGCAAACCCCGGTCCTCACTCATCAAGCCTCGATATTCGTCGTTGTGTTTCCTTCCGAGAATGACTAGATCGCGACGCATTTCAAAGGGAAGTGTAGTGACCAGCCTCGTCGCTCGTCGTTGCATCATGCTGTTCTCCGGCTTCGGTGGGATGCTTCGTGCGTCAGGGACACGAAAAGTTGGCCTTCGCCGCAAGTCAAGGTTCGGGGGACAGAGAGGCGGGACGGCCGGAGACCGGACAACCGATTGCTCCAGTTCCGCCACGGCCGCGAACATCGTGAGCGTGAATTTGCCCGTAGCCGTTGTCGTGTCCAAGGCCTGCTCATGACTGATGAAATCCACTCCAAGGGCCTGCAGACGCTCGACGGTTTGCAGGAAGTGGATGGCGCTCCTGCTGAGTTGGTCGAACCGCCATACAATGAGTACGTCGAACCGGCCGCGGGCAGCGTCGGTCATCATCTCATCGAGGCCTGGTCGGCTTTCCTTTCCGCCGCTCATCCGGTCGATGTAGACGCGTGTGATGATCCAGCCGCGGCGTTTCTGCAAATTGTCGGAGGGTCCCTCCTGAACCTCGGGGCGCTGGTCGAACGACAACTCGTCTCCAAATCGACTCTTCGTCGACTTGCTCACTCGAAGGTAGATTGCCGCTCTCATTCGGGAAATCTCACAGCTCGTTGATTCAACGTGGCATCGGCGTTCGGAAGTGCCGCGTCGGCATGCCGACAAGGTTGGCATGCCATGCCGACAACATCCTTGTGCTCCTTGAATGAACCCAAACTCTGTGCGCGTTCAACGGTGCCGACCAAGCTGACGAGTGCCCGGTAAGCCCTCTCCGATTAACGACTTGCGCACGAAATCGGGGCAGACGAGGTGCAAGCGCTCTCGGCATTCTTTGCCTACAAACCCAGCCACTGACTTCCCTATTCATCCAAGATCTCACCCTTCGTCGGAACGATCTGGTCAGAGTTGTCAGCATTGTCAGCATCGTCGGCATCACCGAACGAGCCGCTTTCGAATGTCCCTACGTCGAAGCAGAGCACGTATTCGGTTTTCCCCTGAAACTGCCTTCGGACCGTGAACGTTCGTCGCTTTTTGTCGACCCGGATGAACCCCCCCTCCTTCAAGTCGCGTTGGATTGTTTCGAGAGTGCCGGGCAGGCTCTCACCACGTTCTGATGCGAGCTCGCTCGCGATCTGGAAAGCTGCGTCGGGGGTTCAGGAAATTTCCGTGCCCTTGAGCCAACCGATCATGTTTCCCTGTGCGGTCCGCTGCCCCACGCGCTCATCGGTGCGCCGCACCCAGCCCCAGTGCCACTCATGATCCGGAGGACCACCTGAGGGTGAGATCAGATGGGCTCTGCCCATCCAGCGCAGCCGATATGTAGCGGAGGAAGATGCGGGCGGGGTCATTTACTGTGTGCTTTTGAAGTTCGTTTTCTGCCACCTCTTCGAATGCAACATCCGCGCGATCCATGTATGCCTTGTGCTCGCTATCGGTGATCGCATTGCACCACGAGCGAAGGCAAGGAAAACATCAAAGCCGAATCGGGCGGAACGCAGGTTCTCGGCAGTTCCATGCGTGGCATATCCTCCTTAGCGTCCTTTCGCTTTTGAAACGTCGAATCGGCGAGCCTTTTACGAACCACGTCGATCTGCGGCGGAGCAACGGACGAAGGCCCATGGCGCGCGCTAGATCGCCTCGCGCGGCGGTAATCTGAGCCTGGGTCAGCCTCTGCCAGTTCATGGCGTTGCGAGGAACGGCAGTAATATCAGTCGAGCGTTCAGAATTTTTCCCTCGCGGAGAGTGCTCGCCGGTCGAGATGATGAGGCCGCGCGGAGGACGGTTTGTTCGCAAGTCGGCCTTCGGCCGTTAAGCGTCGTTGCCCTGATTGGTTCCCCTGCCCTCGGAAAACCCGGTCGCCTTCGAATGTAGTTCTGCTGCTCGGCCGCATTCCCTTTCAGCACGAAGTCGTCCACGAGCAGGACGGCATCCTTCGCGAAGAACGCTAACGTCAATATCGCAAGCGCTGTATCGCCCCACGCTGCGGGAGGATGATCGGCGTCCATCGGCGCTCCGAAGTGCTGCTGAGCGAGCGCCGCAAGCTGTGATTTTCCTTGCCCAGAAGCTCCGACAATGTGAATGCTGAACGTTGCGGCTCCCAGTGCGGCCCGATAGGCGCTGGCAATCACGGGGAAGGTTATTCTGTCGGAGGCCACATCTAGACATGCAAGACTCGATCGAACTGCGCCCACGAGTTCCTCTCCCTCAGGAGGGGCCGGAAGCACGTAATTCGGCAGCGTGTTCTCAAGACTTGACGCGAATGTCGGTGCGGATTCCCCGGCTGCCGATAGCGCCACCGGCGTGAAGGTAGTGTTCATGGCCGTCAATCCGGCGCCATCCAGTATGCGAGTAAACCCGCACGGTCCGAATGTCTTCGGAGAGGGTTTGAATCGCGGCACGCAAATGTTCAGTTCGGTTCGGATAGACGATGGCCATAGCGCCTAACTTCTCGCTCACCCAGCTCATCGTGCAGAACTCCTTTGCGGTGCTCTCGACCTCAATCTCGTTCCTGTTCACGGTTGCCCGAATGCCGAACACACGGGCCTCTTCACCGCTGCCGTCATCAAGGAGCCGGTCTTGGACGACTACGGCTTCGAAGTTCGTGATCTCGAACGGAACGTGCCCACTGGCAGTCTGCCTGAATCCCCAGATCCCCCGATTCCAAAAACAGTATTGGTGCCCGTCGTAGATCGGGGGTTTGCTGGATTCGCGGGCAGTTTTGTTTTCCTCGGCTCGCGTCAGTTCGATCGCCGCAAGAAAATCAGCTTTGGTCGCGCCCGACTGTTGCCAATCCGAAATGTCCTTGTATGGCCTGGGCATGGTAACGACCACGACCGATTTGGCTTTCCCGGCCAATCGAGCTGCAACAGCTTCCCCGTGGCGCAGACCGGGACCGTCGTTATCGATCGAGATCACCACGTCTTTGCCGTGGAGAGACTCGGAGTAGCTATCCTCCCATTTCCCGGCACCTAGTGGATTCGTCGTTGCTGTCAGCCCCCAGCGTTCGATAGTGTGAACGTCCTTCTCGCCTTCCACGATGAAAACTGTGGCGGCCTTCAGCACAGCTGGCAAGCGGTATAGGACTCGCCTCACGCCAGCAAGACCACTCAACCATCGTCCATCTGGCCCCGGCCGACGGCTGCGAAAGGTTTTCTTTCCTTGCGCGCCATCAAAGAGCCGAACCTGCTGAAAGAGCAGTTGCCCTTGTTCGTCGACGTAATCGTACGCTTCGAGTTCGATCAGGCCACCATGACCGTTTGGCACTGGCGCGCCGGTTATTCGGCGGATCTCCCGGATCGCTTCGCGAATGCTTGCTCCCGTGATCTGCGCTTCGATCTGAACGACGGAGAAGCCGCGTTGACACTTGCTGTGACAGTAGCCGACTCCTTTATCGGGGTTGATGGTGAAGTTGGCGTCGCCTCCCTTGTGAATCGGACACGCACCTCGATATTCGGTACCGGCTTTCTGGAACGAGGGGAGCCGGTTTCTCAGCCAGATCAGGAGTTGATCCGCTGACAGGAAAGGTGCCGACCTGTTCATCGACGGTGGAATCTCGACTTTCAGCGTCCAGCCTTCCGGAGCCATTCCTCGACAGCAGCGCGAGGGATAATGAACCTCTTCCCGATCCGGATGTGCGGGATGGTGTTGTTTCGCAACCCCTCATATGCCGCCTGGCGACTGATTCCAATGTCTGCCGCGAAAGCCTCCACTGAAGGGTACGTACAGGTCGCATTCCTCCGTTTTGTTAACGGTTTCGATTGCTTTGTGCTGGCTTGTTCGTTCATAATCAATCCCAGAGCAGAACCTGATCAATAATACATTAAGCGTGATGCATGATGATGTCAAGCCCTGATTTGAGACCGGCCGTCAGAAGCTTACGGCTGGCGCTGAAGAAGACGCAGACAGAGTTTGGAGCGTTGATCGGCAAGACCTTGCCTACGGTTCAACGCTACGAGAACTTGGTGCCACCGAAAGGCAGCGTGCTGACTCGGTTGGCAAACGTAGCACATGAGAACGGGTTGGAGGATTACGCCCGATTGTTTCGCCTTGCGCTTGCTGCGGAGATGGGGCAGCAACTCGGCGGGCCCGCCAAGGTAATTCCGACTATTGAGTTTCGAAACGACGAGGAACGCCTGTGGGCCGCTGCGACGCTACTGAGCATGCGCTTGCCGGAATTTGCCGAGCAGGCGAAGGAAGCCAAGAAAGCCCTTCGCACCGCGTATAAGCTTGTCAAAACGAGAATCGACCAAGGCCAGTCACAAGTGGATCAGGTCATTGAGTTCGGTCGACTGGCGACAGCTGGCAAGAGCGCCTCCGAGATCGCGAACGCAATGAAAATTCCGGAATCCCTGGTCACCGCGGATTTGGCGCGGCCCGGGGCAAGAAATCCGGCAGCGTATTCAGATACCAAGATTATGGAGTACACCGTCTTGCTTTCAGCTTCAGTTACTGCCGGCAACAACGAAGACATCGCTCGCGCGGTTGCACTGCCTATGCTTATCACGCAGATCGCAACCGATGTGGCAGGAGGGGAACGGACCGTCCTCGAAAACAAGACTGCCGCCCCCCATTCCAAGAAAGAGAAGAAAATGACTGGAACCGTGTATAAGAGCAAGTCGAAGTCGGGTCGCACGACTTGGCGCTATCAGATCGATGCTGGCCGCGATCAGCTGGGCAACCGGATCCGCGTCGGTGAGAGCGGGTTCAGGCTCGAGCGGGAAGCGAATGACGCCATGCAGGAGAAGATGCGCGAATTGAAGCATGGTGCCGTGAACACGGCGATCATCACGCTGAAGCAGTACATAGAGCAGTGGCTTCCGTACCACGCCACCGCCAAGCCTTTGGCACCGAAGACCGCCGAGCGTTACGAATCACTCGCGGCACATGCGACGAAAGCTCTCGGCTCCGTTCCGCTGAAAGATCTCACTCCGTTTCTGTTCGATGACCTGTATGTGAGACTCGCGAAGCCGGGAAGCTGAACGCGAAGACCGTTGATGGTTTATCAGCGAAAACGATCAGGGAGGTTCACAACGTCCTGCACGTGGCTTTGAAACGCGCCGTCAAGACGAAGCTCATTCCGTTTAATCCGACCGACGGATGCGATCTTCCTCGAATCGATCAAAAAGAGGCTACCGCGTTGAGTCCCGATCAGCTCGCAGCCTACGAGCAGAGCTCGGCCGGTTCTTGGGTGGACCTGCTGATCCGGCTTGCCGCAGCGATCGGAGCCCGCCGGGGCGAACTGCTCGCCTGCCGATGGTCAGATCTTGACTGGTCGACCTCCAAACTCAGAATCGAGCGCTCACTGTACCAGATCAAGGGCGAACTCGGTCTGAAGCCGACAAAGACGCGCCAAGCGCGCAACGTGACGGTTCCGCCGTCACTCGTTGAGTATTTGAAGCTTCACCGGGAGCAGCAGCAGCACCACCGTACCATGTTCGGTGCGGACTACCAAGCAGACCTGGATCTGATCTTTGCCGACCCCTCGGGCGGGTATCTTTTACCAAGCAGCGTGACACGTGCTGCGGTCCGGCTGGCCAAGAAGGCCGGTCTATCCTCGGTGGGACTTCACACGCTGAGACATACGCACGCGAGCATATTACTTCACAATGGCGTGCCGGTCACGAATGTATCGAAGCGACTCGGCCACCGCGATCCCTACACCACCGCAAAGATCTATGCGCATGCGCTTCCCGACACTGATCAGGATGTCGCCGCCAAGTGGGACAAGGTGACGGCTGAAAGTGTTGCGCCGAAGCTCCCGGCACAACTTGGCACAACTTTGAACGTCGAAAAATATCAAAAGGTAATAAAGACTCAATAAGATGGGCTGGTCGGGCCGCCGGGATTTGAACCCGGGACCTCTTGCACCCCAAGCAAGCGCGCTAGCCAGGCTGCGCCACGGCCCGATTTGTCGTGACCCCTTCATCTTACACTACGGACCGCCGCTTCCATATATGGCAATGCCCGTGCTTTCGTGCTTCTGGGAGTGCCGGCGACCCGCTGAAAACGCGCGAAGCGTCAAAATGGCCGAGCGCCTTATGACAGCAGTCTGACGATGCAGTCTCTTCCCAGCAGGGGTGGGGAAAAGAGATAATACGCGACATGCCCAGCGGCAGACAGTTACTCAACCAAGCATTATTTGTGTCATTGATTTCGGTCGCCACGTCAGGCCAGGTGCCGGAGAAGATCAAGCAGGGACACTCCCATGTTTCCGAGGCCTTCGACACCGGACCACGCGAGAAGCCATGGGAAATGAAGGGTACCGGCCATATCCATTTCCCGATCACGACCAAGAACCCGGAGGTACAGAAGTGGTTCAACCAGGGTGTTGTGCATGCGCACAATTTCTGGTGGTACGAATCTGAGCGAGCCTTTCGATGGTGCCAGAAACTGGAGCCTGAGAACCCCATGGCGTGGTGGGGACTTGCGCTTGCAGCCGAGCGTGGTCCGGCTGGCTCTAACCGGAAGAACGATTTCATCAAGGAGGCTTTCAGGCGAAGGGACAAAGCCTCACCGCGCGAGCGCCTTTGGATCGAGGCTTACTACGCGCTCAATGTCGAGGACCCGCTGGACGACAAGACAAAGAATTTCGAAGAGCGCGAGCGTCGGTTCAAGAAATGGATGGAGTCGCTGATAATACGGTACCCCGAAGACATCGAAGCACAGTCCTTTCTCGCATTGACCATGATGGGCCGCGACCGTATGGGAACCGAGACTTTACTCCAGGCCGTGATTGCCAAGGCCCCGGACCATCCCGGCGCGCACCACTATCGCATCCACAACTGGAACTACCATGAGCCGGAACACGCTCTCAATTCATGTAAAAAGTACGGCGAGATCGCGTTCGACACAGGACACTCTCTTCACATGCCGGGGCATATTTACTCCACGGTCGGCATGTGGCACGAGGCGGCCATATCTATGGACGCGGCGACTCGCTCGGAAGCGCGCTACATGAAAGACCGGATGCTCCTGCCGTACAACGCGTGGAATTATCCGCACAACAAAAACTATCTCTGCCGAATCCAGGAGCAGCTGGGGATGGCTCGCGCTGCTGAGGATAATGCCCGTCAGTTGCTCGCGGCTCCGGGATCGGACGCGAAGGACACATACGTGTACACGCAGGGCTTGGCCGCCCTGACGCGAGGCCTGCTGAAGTATGAGCAGTGGAAACAGATCATTGATGGGAAGAGTGTCCCATGGCGCGGAGATGAGGCGCCGGTGAAGGCGCTGCGCCAATACGCAGAAGCCCGAGCATGGTTCGGACTTGGCGATGCCGATAAAGCCGCAAAAAACATCGCCGAGTTCAACAAACTCGAGAAGGATATGCCGAAGACGGGTTTCCAGTCCACCATCTACAAATCGCGGGCGAAGGAACTACAGGCGCGGATGCACATTGCGCACGGGAAACTGCTCGAAGGCCTCGCCATTCTGAGTGATGCCGCCGCGACGCAGTTCTTGAATGAAGAGCCATCGGAAATCGAACTGCTGTTTCACGCAGATACGTTGTGGAACAGTGTCGGAAATCTCTATCTGGAGCAGAACAGCCCGGCGCTGGCAGTCAAGGCCTTCGATAAAGCTTTGCACATCACGCGTAACGACGGGTTCGCTCTCGCGGGACTCGTTCGGGCATATCACGCTCTTGGCAACACGGTCGAGGCTCAAAACGCACTCGCGCGCCTGCGTCACGTTTGGTCGGATGCCGACGCGGGCGTGAAGCCTCTTGAAGTCGCACTCGGTACCGGTATCAAGGCCGAACCGAAGGATTCGTCACCTGCGGCTCAGCGGAACTACCTCCGAACATCGCTCGAAAAATACGGGCCGAATCGATGGGAGCCGTACCAGGCCCCGGTTCTCGACGCGCTCGATGTGGATTCTAAGCGCCTCACCCTCGATGAATACAAGGGTAAGAACGTTCTGTTGGTGTTTTATCTCGGCGATGAGTGCCCGCACTGCATGGCTCAGTTGGTTGACCTGACGAAGCGCAAAAAAGATTTCGACCGCGAGAACACAGTACTGCTCGCCATCAGTAAAGACACGCCGGCCGAGAATAAGGAATCGATGAAGGCGGGCGAAGTTGGATTCCGGCTATTATCGGATACGAATTTCGCCAATGCGCGGCGCTTCAAAAGCTACGACGACTTTGAAGAAATGGAAATCCACTCCACGATCCTGATCGACAAAGAGGGACGAGTGCACTGGGCGAGGCACGGCGGCGCTCCGTTTACGAACATCGATTTCCTGCTCAGCGAGATTCGAAACCTGAACGCGGCGGCTCCGGCCGTTAGCGCTTCGCGGCAGTGAGACGACCGGGCGAGGCCGGATCTTACCGGCCTTTCCCAACATCCTCTTGCGTCAGAACGTGAACTTCGCGGCAAAGCGAATCTGCCGTTCTCCGGTCGCGCCTGTAATTTCCCCGTACCCGTTCAGCGCGCGAATGCTTCCGTCAGCATTGAGCGTCATGTTCGATACTGTGGCGCTAGCAGTGGTGGGGTTGTTGAACTGCGGAGTATTTGTAATACCGAACATTTCCATCCGGACCTCGAAGTTCATCGCTTCGCGGACCTTGAAGTTTCGGAAAACGCTCCCATCGAGATTGAACACTCCAGGACCGCGTACGGTGTTGCGCCCGACGTTGCCGAACCGCACATCCGTGACGGCTCGGAACGCGAGCGGATCGAAATACGGAGCGCCGACACCGTGACCACCAAGGATCTCCACCTCGGGCTTCACTTGATCCGCAGTTTGCGTGTTGCCAGGCGCGTTCACGGAGGTTCCGGAGGTTAACATGGTGAAAGGCGTCCCACTCGTGCGGCTCATGATCCAGTTGACCTTCCAGCCACCGAGAATCGCTGCAAGAGCTCCGCTGTTGGCGTGATCCTTACCATGCCCGAAGGGCAAGTCGTAATTCCCGTAGAACTGGAAGTTGTGCGTGCGGTCGAACCCGGCGAGCGCGCGATTCCGATCTAGCATCGGGACCCAATGCCAAGTCAGGCCGCCGTCCGTATCGTCAGTAAAGCCGATGGTCTTCGAGAATGTGTATGACACGCCTAGGAGCGTGGCTCCGACCCGGCGCTTGAAAGACGTTTGTAGACCGTCATACGTGGTCGTACTGAACGGATCGTGATAGGTGATATTGGAAATTCGTCCGAACTTCTGGAACAAAGGACGACCGTTGTTGCCGCCGCCCGGTCCTGCAGCGTTCAAGTTCTTGTTTCCCGTTTGGCGGATGCCGCGGCTCCCCACGTATGCCCCCTGCACAAGCATGCCTGCGCCCAGATCGCGCTCGATCGTGAAGTTCCAACTTTCGATGTAGCCGCGATTGAATTCGCGCGGAAACGTAGTGGTTCCGACGCTAAGGGGCAGCGGAAACTGCTCCAGACTCAGATCCGGGCCAATGACCTCTGGGATGCCGGTGCGGAGCGTGCCGGCATTGATGAAACTGCTGGCGCCGGAGAACTGCGTGGAAATCGTGGCGGGATAGGCATCCCTTAAATAGCGGAACGAGTTCGGGTCGACGCTGATGCCGCCTCCCGCACGGATCACCGTCTTCTCATTCAAGCGGTACGCGATTCCGAGGCGCGGCGCAATCTGACCTTTGCCTGTGTCGTAGCCTCCGCGGTACACCATGTCGGTGTCCGGGTCGTAGCGCTCACCGGCCCAATGGTCACGTCTGGGCGCCGGGTATATTTCGTAACGCATGCCGTAATTCAGAGTCAGTTTGCGGCTGACCTGCCACATGTCACGGACGTAGAAACCATAGGAAGGCATGCGAACCGTCGCGGGGTTGAGATACTGAAGGTCCTTGCCCATCGTTTGCGGCAGACCGAGCAGGAAATCCGCCCAGGTGTTAAAGCCCTGCGTCGCGGCGCCACCGTTGAGAGAAGTCAGACCCCCGCTGAAGGTGAAGCCTCCCCGTGGCCCGTGCGAAGCCTGCGGCTGGAAGTGGTTGATGCTGTATTTGCTGTACTCGAAGCCGAAGCGAATCGAATGCGCTCCTTTGACTACCCCGAGATTTGCGCTAGCCACATACTGCGGATCGCGGAAAGCGAAAGGATTCGAGACGTTCGGATTACCGATACTCGAAAAGGTGTTGAACGTGAATCTCGGATAGCCCGCTTGGAGCCGGTCCGGTCCGTTGGTGCCCGGAATCTTCAATACGTCCAACCCGTAGTTCTTATCGAGATCGATGTTTTCGGCTCCTAGCCGGAGCCGCGTGTAGCCAACGTTCGCGTCCAGCAACGTACTCGGTGAGAAAGCGTAAGTGCCGCCAATACCCGCAGTCTGGATTAGTCCGGGAGCGAGGCCCGGCTGTCCTCCGCCTGTTGCGTCGCCTCCCGCCTCACCAAGCGATGGAGGATCAAAAAACTCCGTCGGCGAGAAACTGTAGCGCGTAAACAACTGGAGCTTTTCGTTCGGGTTGTAATTGACCTTGAAGTCGACGTTGTCACGATCGGCAGTGTACCGGCCAACTGCCAGGTAATTATTGGGAAATACCGGTTGATTCGGCGCCGGGATCAGGTTCTGCATGTACGCGGAAGCGGGATCGACTCGATTCGCCGGGATGAAATTATTTGGGAATGGTACGCGGCCGGTGCCATTCGCATTGCCCGTAGCCGGATCGTATATGGTGGCGCCGGTTGCGCTGAAGTCGCCTGTGCGCATAGCAGCGGTGGGCACAGTCCGCAGAGCCGTTACGGCACGCCTGCGCGTTGTCCGCTCCCAGTCCGAGAAGAAGAAGAGCTTGTTCTTCACGATAGGACCGCCAATCATTCCGCCGAACTGGTTCTGAAGATCCTTGGGCGCCTGATCCGGATCTCCCGTGCACGAATAAAGGCAATAGAAATAATTCCGAGCTTTGAATGCGCTGTTGTTATGAAATATCCAGCCACCGCCGTGAAACTCATTGGTACCCGACTTGATGCTGACGTTCATCGCAGCGCCGCCTGCCATCCCCTGTTCCGCGTCGAAGCTATTCGTGACGATATTGACCGTCTCGACGGCCTCAACCGGGGGCACGTAGGCCACGATTCGCGGCAGCCACGGGTAACTGATGGTAGCGCCGTCCAATTTCGTATTGTTGTTCGACTGCGGCATACCGTTCGCCTGCGTCGCCATTGACCGCTGCGGGTTCCCTGAGTCGGAATGAACCTCCACCGGTGGAGTAAAGCCGGGGAGAACCTTGTATAGGGCCTGGAAATTTCGACCTTGCGAGTTGATGATCGGTAAATCCGTGATCTGCGTCGACCGGATGACGTGGTTTATATCTGCGCGGTCCGTCTGCATCGAGACAGCGCTCGCGCTGACCACGATCGTCTCCTGCACCTGCGAAACCTGTAGCGAGGATTCGACGCGCAGCGTCGTGTTCTGATTTACCTGAACGCCTTCCACGACTCGCGTGTTGAAGGAAGGCGCGGAGAACGATACCTTGTACGTTCCGACCTGCAGGTCATTGAACAGGTATGACCCGCGCTCGTCGGTTTGCGTCGATTTGACGACGCCTGTGCCCACATTGACCGCCTCGACCTTCACGTTCGGTATTGCAGATCCGCTCGGGTCAGTCAACACTCCTGTCAGCGAGCCATAAAGCGTTTGCGCAGCCGCAGGACTTGCGAGCAAGGCCGCGAGCAGGAATACAGCAAGACTACGTGTGCAACTTGGCATAGTTACCCCTCTGGTACGAGCCAGCCGTTTCCGGCAAACCGATTGGCTGACTTTAGTTCAGATAACTTTACAACAGCTGGCGACATTCGCCAAGCCTTACTTGCCTGCAATTCGTACTGCAAGCCTCAGAAAAGTTCCAATTTGGCGGTGTACGTGCCCGCCAGAAGCGAACTGTGCCACATAAATACTGTCATCCCAGTAGGCGTCAAGTCCGTGCCGTCCCACATCCGCCGTCCACAATTCAGGAGTAGAGTAGATCAGGAGGTAACCGCATGAGCACGACCGATCCACTTTTTGATCCGATTTTGGACGCCGCCAGCCGTGATGTCGGCGGACTCCACCTCGACATTGTGAGGACAGGAAAAGGCAGAATGAAGCGTGTGATCTATCCGCCGGGATTCCGTTGGTCGACTCACATGAAGCCGTTTGTCGGTGGCGATCTTTGCATGCATGCCCATGTCGGATTTCTCGCCCGTGGAAGGTTAAAAATCGAGTACCCGGATGGATGCATGCTCGAATTTAAGGCGCCGCAAGTCGTCGTCGTCGAGCCCGGGCATGATGGATGGGTTGTAGGTAATGAAGATGCCGTCCTCATAGAGGTCGACTTCGAGGGTGAAACCGCAGAACGGTTTGGAATGCCGTCCAAGCATTCGCATTGATCATCCATAAATGATCATTTGTAAGTGATCATCCACAAGTGGGAATCGGTCGCGAGCCCGATTGGCGCTGTGCAAGTCATACACGGCATGGCGGAGCATGCGCGCCGTTATGCGCGCTTCGCCTCAACCTTAAATGAATGTGGCTATATCGTCTGGGCTCATGACCAACGTGGCCATGGATTGAATCCGACTCCCCCAGTCGGTCTTGGACATTTCGCGGATGACAACGGATGGCGACTTCTCATTGATGACGCCGCCTCTATTTCGGATCGGATGCATAGCGCATACCCGGGTTTGCCGTTGTTTGTCTTCGCGCACTCGATGGGCTCATTCGTTGCGCAATCGTTGATGGCCGAGCGAGGTGATGTGTACCAAGGAGTTGTGCTGTCCGGCTCCGATGGACCCAGAGGAGTTTCGGAAGCCGTGATACGGCTGATTGCCCGCATTCAGCGAGCTTTTCTCGGACCCCGCGCGCCGGGCCTCTGGCTTGACTCATTGGTGTTTGGCACATACAACCGCCAATTCCGGCCAAATCGCACACGCTTTGACTGGTTGTCACGTGATCCCGGCGAAGTCGATAAGTACCTCGCTGATTGTCTCTGCGATTTCCCGCTCACAGCGCAATCCTGGTTCGATTTCGTCATCGGAAAAGCAAAACTCGTAATCAAAGAGCATGTAATGCGCATTCCCGAATCGTTACCGATTTACATCATTGGCGGCACACGCGATCCGGTGGGTGACAATTCGAAGGGTCTCGCAAAACTTCACCGACTATACGAGCGATGCGGACTCAAGAAAGTAGAAGCGCGATTTTACAAAGACGCGCGTCACGAGCTTACGAATGAAACCAACCGCGACGATATCACGAAAGACATAATCCGATGGCTCGATGTCACGGCAAGGTACAATCTCGTTTCCGGAACGTAATATCTGTCATGCCTCGATTTCTAGTCGCGCTCTTCGTTGCCGTCGTCATATCTTCAGCCCAGGAAACCCCACCCGAAAAGAAAGAAGACCCCAAGCCGAAATGGGACGTTTCAAACCCTCCAGGACCACGCGCCAAGATCGATCTCAACACCGATTCGGGGACCTGGATGAATCTCGATGTCAGTCCCAAGGGAGACGAGATTGTCTTCGATCTCTTAGGCGACATCTACAGCATCCCGATCACCGGCGGAACAGCGAAGAACCTGACGAGCGGCATTGCTTGGGACATGCAGCCACGCTATAGTCCCGACGGCTCGCGCATCGCATTTACCAGCGATCGCGCAGGCGGCGACAACATCTGGATCATGAATCGCGATGGATCGAAGCCGGTTCAGGTGACCAAGGAAGACTATCGTCTTTTAAATAATCCCGCTTGGACTCCGGACGGACAATACATCGCCGCGCGGAAGCATCTGACTGCCCAGCGGTCCCTTGGGGCCGGCGAAATCTGGCTGTATCACGTCTCCGGTGGAGCGGGCCTGCAACTGACAAAGAAGGCCAATGATCAAAAGGACGCCGGCGAGCCCGCGTTCTCGCGCGACGGCCGCTATATGCTCTTCAGCCTCGATGCGACACCGGGCGCAAATTTCGAATACAACAAAGACCCCAACACGCAGATCTATGCGATAAACAGGCTGGACCGGGAGACCGGCGATGTCGATCGCGTTGTCGGTGGTCCGGGTGGAGCGGTTCGTCCCACGCCTTCACCAGACGGTAAATCGCTCGCCTTCATCCGCCGCGTTCGTACGCGTAGCGTGCTGTTCGTGCGCGATCTCGCATCGGGCATTGAGCGTCCTATATATGACCAACTTGACCGGGACATGCAGGAGACCTGGGCAATTCATGGAGTTTATCCAAACTTCGCTTGGCTACCGGATAGTAAATCCATGGTTTTCTGGTCGGGCGGAAAGATACGCCGCATCGCGATCGATACTCGGGAAGCCTCGGAAATACCGTTCCGAGTCCAGGACACACGCGAAGTAACCGAGGCCCTCCGCTTTCCAGTCGATGTTGCTCCCGACAAATTCAATGTGAAGATGCTTCGCTGGGTCAACGTATCGCCCAAGGGGGATTCGGTCGTCTATCAGGCGCTCGGCTACATCTACATTCGCCCATTTCCGGATGGCGTCCCACGTCGCCTGACCAAGCAGACGACCCATTTCGAGCAGCATCCTTCCTTCTCGCCGGACGGACGAAGCGTCATTTATACGACGTGGAACGACGAAGCACTGGGATCGATTCGCGTTGTGAATGTCGACGGTGGAACCGAACGATCGATTACGACACAGCCGGGCCACTATGCCGATCCCGAATACAGTCCCGACGGAAAGCAGATCGTCTTCACACGCGGAGCGGGAAGTTTCATTCTTTCCCAGACTTGGTCTCAGGATCCTGGCATGTACGTGATGCCGGCGGAGGGCGGGGAAGCCAAGCGCATCGCGAAGTCCGGGTCGAGACCACACTTCGGCGCGCGCAATGATCGCGTTTTCTTCACGACTCGCGAAGCAGATAAAACGCAACTGCGCAGCATCGGTCTCGACAGGAGCGATCCTACGACGCACTTGATCATAGATGACGCCACGGAGATCGTTGTGTCGCCGGATAGTCAGTGGGTTGCGTTCACTGAGTTATTTAAGGTCTACATAGCGCCACTCCCTCTCACCGGGCAACCAGTTACCCTCGGCGGAAAATCGACCGCGCTGCCACTGCGCCGTCTCAATCGTGATGCCGGCAATTACCTTCATTGGTCGGGTGACAGTAAGCGGCTGCACTGGGCGCTCGGGCCGGAGTTGTTCACACGAAGTCTCCAGGAGTCATTCGCCTTCATGGAAGGCGCGCCGGAAAAGCTTCCAGAGCCCATGGACAGCGGTGTCAACATCGCTTTTGAACAGCCCGCGGATATCCCGTCCGGATCCCTTGCGTTAGTTGGAGCGCGCATCATTACGATGCGTGGCGATGAGATCCTGCAGAAGGGAGCCGTGGTAATCGAGCGTAACCGCATCGCCGCCGTAGGTGAGCAAGGCAAGGTCAAAATACCGGCAAGCGCTAAAGTAATCGACGTGACCGGGAAGACGATGATTCCCGGCCTTGTCGACGTACACGCTCATGGACCACAAGGGGAAGCCGGCATAATCCCGCAGCGCAATTGGGCCCACTATGCAACGCTAGCGTTCGGTGTAACGACCACCCATGATCCATCGAACGAAACCAACACGGTCTTCGCGGCAGGGGAAATGATGCGCGCCGGTCTGTTGGTGGCCCCGCGAATCTTTTCCACAGGCACAATCCTATATGGGGCGACGTCTCTCGTTCGGGCCGAAACAAATAGCCTCGATGACGCCAAGTCCCACGTCCGACGTCTCAAAGCAGTCGGGGCTTTCAGCGTCAAAAGCTACAATCAGCCACGTCGCGATCAGCGCCAGCAAATCATCGCGGCCGCGCGCGAACTGCAGATGATGGTAGTTCCGGAAGGTGGTTCGCTCTACCACCACAACATGAACATGATTGTGGACGGTCACACTGGCATCGAACATTCCGTTCCGGTAGGACGGCTCTACGAAGATGTCTTGCAGTTCTGGCCGAAAACCAAGGTCCGTTACACGCCGACAATCGGTGTAGCGTACGGTGGAATCTTCGGGGAGAACTATTGGTATCAGCACACCCACGTCTGGGAAAACGAGCGCTTGCTACGGTATGTTCCCAAGCGCATTGTCGACCCGCGCTCACGCCGCCGTGAGATGGCCCCGGAAGACGAGTTCAATCACATCGACATCGCTCGCGGAGCGAAGCAACTCCTCGATCGGGGAGTGAAAGTGAACCTCGGAGCGCATGGTCAAATGCAGGGTCTCGCTCCGCACTGGGAATTGTGGATGTTTGTCCAGGGAGGGATGACACCTCATGAGGCCCTCCGCGCCGGAACGATTCATGGGGCACAATACCTGGGACTCGACAAAGATGTCGGATCGATCGAACCGGGCAAATTGGCTGACCTTGCAGTGCTGGATCGCAACCCGCTCGCCAACATCCGCGACTCGGAGTACGTGCGATACGTTGTGATTAACGGACGGCTCTTCGAAACCGACACGATGGATCAAGCCGGCAATCATCCTGAAAAGCGTAAGAAAATAGATGTTCAGTAGGCTTTCTAACCTCACACTAATCACGGCTTTCATCATCGCTCCAGCGATTGCGCAAGAAGCGCCGGAGATCCGGCAAACGTACGTGAAGCTATGCGGCGGCTGCCACGGCGACGATGCTAGGGGCACGCAGCAAGGACCCGGCCTAGCGGGAAATCCCAGCCTGCGCCGCCGCTCGACGCAGAGCATTCGCAACGTTATCCGAAACGGAATTCCAGCAGCGGCCATGCCCGGATTCGATCTACCGGCCGCAACACTCGATGCGCTTACCAACCTGGTTGCTTCACTCAACGCCTCGGCTGCCGACACCAGCGTGCCAGGCGAACGTGCCGCCGGAAAACAGTTCTTCTTTGGGGCGGGGAATTGCGGATCCTGTCACATGGTTTATGGCGAAGGCTCGCCTGTCGGTCCCGATCTTTCGAACATCGCGCGCGAAATGACGGTGGATCAGCTTCGTGAGGCGTTGCTCCAGCCCGACACACGTATCGCCCCCGGCTATGGAGTCGTAACCGCGCGCCTGCGTGACGGGCGCACACTCCGGGGATTCGCCCGCAGTAAGACGAGCTTCGACCTCGCCCTGCAAGACCTCAAAGGTAGCCTTCACCCACTCTCGCTCGATCGCATCTCGAACATCACAGACGAAACGCGATCACTGATGCAGCCCGTCAAGGCCGGTGAGTTAGAACTTCAGAATCTTCTTGCTTTCCTCAGCCGGTTAACCGGTGTGCAATCTGAAACTCCAAAGCCGAAGCAGGTTACCAGCCATGGCGGAATCGATTTCGCAAGGATCCAAAACCCCAAGCCTGGCGATTGGCTGACGTACAACGGCAACCTGAGCGGCAATCGATACGGCCATCTGAAACAAATCAACGCCGCCAATGTAAACAGGCTCGGGCTGAAGTGGACTTTCTCAATCCCGTTATGGACGCAGTTCCTGCCGGACACTCCCTACTATCGCGAGAACATGCGGTACTTCGGATTGGAAACCGTTCCGATCGTCGCCGACGGCATCATGTATGCCACGGGGCCGAATCAGGCGTTCGCGCTCGATGCGCGCACGGGCAATCAAATCTGGCAATATTCGCGACCCCGCACTCCCGGCTTGGTGTCTGACGCGTCTCTGGGTACGAATCGCGGTGTTGCGATCCTCGGCGACAACGTGTTCATGGTGACGGACAACGCGCATTTGATTGCTCTGAATCGAATCACTGGCCGTCTTGTCTGGGAAGTCGTCATGCCCGATGAGCCGCAGAAGTACGGCGGAACTCTCGCTCCACTCATCGTCAAGGACATGGTGATCGCGGGCGTCGCAGGCGGCGACTGGGGCATTCGAGGTTTCATCGACGCCTACAAAGCAAGCACTGGCGAACGCGTCTGGCGCCACTGGACCGTTCCCGCCAAAGGCGATCCTGGCTTTGAGACTTGGAAGGGAACCGCTGTGGCCCTTGGAGGCGCGGCCACCTGGCTGACCGGTTCCTACGATCCTGAGACAGACACGCTTTATTGGGCAACCGGGAATCCCTGGCCGAATTCCGACGATCGCGAACGAGGCGGCGATAATCTGTTCACCGACTGCGTCCTTGCCCTCGATCCCGCCACCGGGAAAATGAAGTGGTACTACCAGTTCACCCCGCACGATGTCCGCGATTGGGATGCAAACGAACCCAACGTGTTGGTGAACGCCAAATTTCGCGGAGAGGATAAGAAACTTCTCCTGCACGCCGACCGTAACGGCTTCTTCTATGTGTTCGACCGCGTCGACGGTCGGCTTCTGCTTGCCGAGAAGTTTGTCCGGCGACTCACTTGGGCCAGCGGCATTGATGCCAACGGCCGCCCTGTTCGTGTGCCTGAACGCGACGTAAGTTGTCCGGACCATGCGACGAATTGGCACGCCACAGCGTTCAGTCCCACCACTCGCCTGTATTACGTCATGGCAACGGAAAAATGCATCGTCAAACTTTCTCCAGGCAGTTGGAAGACTGGCCGTCCCAAAGACGATCCAGGGAAGAAGTATCTCCGGGCGCTCGACATCGAGACAGGCAAGATTGTCTGGGAGATCCCGCAGGACGGGCCAACGGATGGGAAGCGAGTTGCCGGTGTGCTCGCAACCGCCGGTGGCATTCTCTTCTACGGCGACCCCAGCGGCAATCTCATAGCCGCCGATGAAAGAGACGGGAAAACGCTATGGCGTATGCCCTTGAACGCGACCATCAAAACGTCTGCGATGACCTATGCAGTCGATGGCGAACAGTTCATCGGCCTTGCCGTCGGCTCAAACGTAATGTCGTTCGCGCTGGCAAAGTAGGGCGGACTTCCAGTCTGCCTCGGGACGTTTCAGTCCCGTCCGGAGGCACCAGATCACCGTTCACGCAGCCGCAACACCCGATTGGCAGCCGCGCCCTCCCACGATGTAACGACCCCGCTAGGCCAGGTCACTTCAATCTTTTTCGCGTGCCCCCCATCGCCAAGGCCGAAGTGCAGAACCGGAGAACTCGCGGACAAATAGCTGCCCGAAGTGTCCGCATAGGCGCGAATACGACGACCCGAATCTGTGGTGACAATCACCTCAGAACCATACCCATCGCGATTACTCTTCACACCCTCCAGCCGGACTTGAATCCACTTCGAACCCGACGCTGTCACATTCCGAAGCACCGCGGCGGCCGAGTTGTTATTGTTGATCACCAAATCAATTCGACCGTCATTATCCAAGTCCCCGGCAGCAAGGCCACGGCCTGCCCGCGCTCGAGCGAAGGCCGGCCCTGCTTGCGCCGAGACATCGAAGAACTTCCCGAAAACGTTTTTTGCCAGAAGCGGCGGCTCCAGGTATTTCACGCCCGGGTCGCTCCATTCGATGGTGTCCATCACATGGCCCTGCGCGACCGCGAGATCGAGCCATCCATCGTTGTCGAAATCGGCGAGCCGGGTACCCCAGCCGGATCGCATGTCCGTCATTCGGGTCAATCCCGACGCCGCGCTTGCCGATTCAAACCGCGCTTTCCCGACGCCTTTATACAACCAATAACCTTGGCGCGCGAGAGCATTGATGAAAACATCCGGCTGGTTATCTCCATCGACGTCTGCCGCATCAATGCCCATGCCGGCATAGGCGCTTCCATCCTCGTCGTAAGCCATCCCAGACGCAAGCGCGACTTCGTCAAACCGCTCGCCCGCACGATTGAGAAAAAGTTGCTGCGCGACAGAATCGTTGGCGACTAGCACGTCCGGCCAACCGTCGTGGTTTAGATCTTCGATCTTCACGCCCAGCCCTTTTCCGGGCTTCCTTCCGATCCCCGTACGTTCTGTTACATCTTCAAACGTGCCCTTGCCTAGATTTCGGTAAAGCAGATGAGACACTTTGCCGAATTCACGGGGATGGCAGTACGAGCGAGGAGTTCCCTCACCATCGCCGCACCACTTGCTCTTATCAAGATCCCAATCGAGGTAGCGGGAGACGAACAGATCCAGATGACCATCGCGATCGTAGTCGAGGAAGGCGGCTCCCGCGGACCATCCGGATCCAGTGACCCCTGCCGCAGTCGCAACTTCCAGGACCTTCGAGCCGGTGTTTCGATAGAGGAAATTCCGCCCCACCGTAGTGACGAAAAGATCCGTTCGTCCATCATTGTCGTAGTCACCCGCGGCGACGCCCATTCCGAAGCCGCCCCCACCGACACCCCACTTGCTCGTCACGTCCTCAAACCGCCAGTTCCCGAGATTTCGATACAAACGGGGTGAGACGCCGCCTCCATTTACGAAGAAAACATCCAACCGCCCGTCGTCATCTATGTCGACTACCGCTACCCCGCTTCCCATCGTTTCGGGAAGATGCTTCCGATCGGTAGGATTAGCGGAGTGGTGAAATGGAATGGAGCCCATTTGCTCGAATAATGGAGAGGAAATCCGATTCTGGGAGCCCAGCAAAATTGCGGCCAGGAATAGCCCCCTGACCCGGCTTCGGGCAATTGACATCTGCGTCCCGATCTTAATACACTAGCCGTACCTCCTCTTGAGGATTTCAGATGTCAGGTTGCAGTTCCACGTCGGAACTCGCCACGAAACAGGGGTCTCCGTATGTCCGCTCAGGGTTTTGCACGTCTTCTTTGTCCAATCACCGTTTTACTTGTCACTGCAACATGTTGGGGGCAACAAGCCACGGGAACGATCACAGGCACAATCAGCGATCCACAGAATGCCGTAGTACCCGGCGCGACCGTCGAGATTCGTAACGTCGCCACCAATGCCGCTTTCGAAACTACCTCGAACGACGCCGGTTTCTACAATGCGCCGAACTTACCGGTCGGCGAGTACACCATCACCGCAAGCGCCAATGGCTTCAAGCGCGCTGTCCGGACTGGAGTTGGACTCCAGGTAGGTCAGAACGCGCAAATCAACATCACTCTCGATGTCGGAGCGGTTGCCGAAACGGTTCAGGTCATGGCGGAAGTTCCACTAGTCGACACTGGAAGCGCCACTCTCGGCGTCGTCATTGAAAATCGACGCGTGCGCGATCTGCCTTTGAACGGCCGCAACGCCCTGGCTCTCACGCTGCTCAACTCCGGTGTCATTTCGAACGCGGGGCCGACGAACTCCGGGTTCGGAGATCGTGGCGTACAGATTTCTTCCCTGAGCATCAACGGCAGTCCGAACTCAATGAACGCGCAGATGCTCGATGGCAACAACAACGTCCTCAGTTATGTTGGCGAAGTTGGTGTTCCACCCGCCGTCGATGCCGTAGAAGAGTTCAAAGTCCAAAGCGGAACGATGTCATCCGAGTATGGATTCACTGCAGGCGGCGCGATTAACCTGGTGACCAAATCCGGGACAAATCAGTTCCACGGAACGCTGTACGAGTTTCTCCGCAATGACAAACTCGATGCGAGAAACACATTTGCTACGCGCAAGTTGCCGCTTCGTTATAACCAGTTCGGCGGATCGCTCGGCGGACCCATCATCAAGAATCGGACTTTCGGTTTCGTGAACCTCGAAGAGTATCGCCTTCGCCAGAGCACTCCGCGTATCTCGACTGTCCCGCTGGCTGAATGGCGGCAGGGCGACTTCAGCAATTTCCGCACCGCCCAAGGACAGCTGATCCCGCTTTACGATCCCAGGACGACGCGGCCCAATCCGAGTGGGCAGGGACAAGTTCGCGACCTGTTTCCCGGCAATATCATCCCGGTGTCACGATTCGACCCCATTACCCGCGAAATCCTCGACTTCTGGCCGCTTCCGAATCGCACTCCAATCAATACGTTCACCCAGAGCCAGAACTTCGAAGATCAGGCCCTGACCAAGACGAACTGGACGCAATCGAATTTCCGTGTCGATCATCGGTTTTCCGATCGCAACTCGATCTTTTTCCGCTACACGCACGCCAAGCATGGTACGTCCGGCAATTCGATCTTTACCGATCCCACAGTCGGCCAGGACCGCGTGGACAATCAGATCAATCGCAATGCGATGATCTCCGATACCCACACGTTTTCTCCGACGTTATTGAACAACCTGCGAGTGGGCGTGATGCGGCAGGCATTTGACTTCGCCGCCATCAACGCCGGAAAAGATTGGCCGGATAAGCTTGGTCTACCGGCGGTCATCCCAAGAGATCAATTTCCGCAGATTGATTTCGGTTACGGGACGATCGGCGGTCAGGCTTACGGTACACGAGGCTCGCTGAACTGGGATATCCAGGAGACGCTCACCTGGCTTGTTGGCAGTCATTCATTGAAGTTCGGCTATAACCACCGCATTATGCAGGGCAGCAACCGGCAAGGCGCGGCATTGTCCGGCAACTACACCTTCGGTGGTTTAACCGCGAATCCACAGGCGACCGCGGGTACGGGGTCCAATCTGGCGCAATTCCTGCTCGGTGAAGTCGGGGGCGCCAGCATCGATCGGATCCTTGGAAACTCATGGCATGGAATTGCCGCCAGCGCATTCGTGCAAGACGACTGGAGAGTTGGCCGCCGGCTCACCCTCAACCTCGGCCTGCGATACGACTATCAACAGAAGCCGTACGAGCGAAACAACGGCCAGATCAACTTCGATCCGACCAAGCCCGTCGCCGGAACCACTCTGATCGGGTCGACAGTGTTTGCGGGAGTCGACGGTCAACCGAGGACGTTCCTAGACGAGGACTACAACGATTTCGGACCGCGCTTCGGCTTTGCCTTCGATGTTTTCGGAACAGGCAAGACGGTGATTCGCGGCGGCTATGGCATCTTCTATCCCAGCATTTTCTTCAGGACGTTCCTCGGCAACACGACGTTGTTCACCACGACAACAACGCAGTATGTCGCATCTGCGCCGGGCTTCTCGGCATTCCAGTTCAGCCAAGGTCCGCCGCGACCGCCAATCGAATCGCCTGGACCATCGGCCGGCCCCGGCGCCCTTCTCGGCCAAGGTGTTTCCATCACGGAGTCTGACGGCACGACGCCAATGACGCAGCAGTGGAACGCGTCGATTCAGCATCAGGTCGGAACCTGGATGTTGGACATCACGTATGCCGCGAACAAAGGCAATCACTTCGCTGGTAGTGGCTACGATCTGAACCAGGTTGATCCGGACACGCGCTTGGCACTCGGACAGAGCTTGAATACACCGGTTCCAAATCCATACGCAGGTATGGTTCCTGGAGGATTGGGAGCCGCGACGATCACCAGGGAACGCTCACTGATGCCGTTCCCGTACTATTCGAGTGTCTCGGTTCGTAACCCTCGCCTTGGGAATTACCTGTCGCACCAGCTCCAGTTCAACATCACGAAGCGGATGGCGAACGGGCTGCTGGTCAATCTCGCCTTCACGGGCGGAAAGAAGATGAGCGATTCCACTCTTGTTCCAGTCGATTTCGGTCCGGTTGAGGGAGTCCTTGAGAACGGGTATCAGGACGGTCTCTACAACCGCCAACTCAACAAGGCTGTCGATCCTGGTGATGTCGCCAAACGCGCCGTTGTCTCGGCATTGTATGAGTTGCCGTTCGGTCCCGGTAAGAGATGGAATCCGGACAATGGGTTTCTACGCCGCCTGGTTGGGGGCTGGCAGCTGAATACGATTGGCGTCTTGCAGACGGGTATACCGCTCATCGTGCGCGGCGCAAGCAACTTCGCCGCAAATCGTCCGAGTTCGACAGGCGAAAGCGCCAAACTCGACAATCCGACCCGTGAGCGCTGGTTCAACACTGACGCGTTTGTGAATCCGCCCGACTTCGTGTTGGGCAACGTTGGCCGCACACTTCCCGACGTCCGCACTCCCGGAACAGTCAACTTCGATATTTCGGTGATCAAGGACACGAGCATCACCGAACGCGTCAATCTCCAGTTCCGGGCTGAGTCGTTCAACTTCCTCAATCATGTGAATCTCGGCGCTCCGAACGCCAGTTTCTCGCCGGGCGCCAACGGCAAGAACGCGAGCGCCAGTTTCGGAACCATCACCACCGCACGCGACGCGCGCATTAATCAGCTCGGACTGAAGGTGATCTTCTGATGATGCGATCGGCGGTTCTGTTTGCCGCAGCGGCATGCCTTGTCGTCAATGCGGAGGACAAGGCTCCTTATAAGTCAGCGGGATTCATTGATATCCCGTCGCAGGTGAAGGTCGATTCGGTGTCGGCGGTAGAAGTCGATTCCAAAGGTCGAATCTACGTCCTGCATCGCGGTGAGCCACCGCTGCTTCAGTTCGACAAGAACGGGCGTTACGTCAAAGGCTGGGGTGAGGGCACGTTCAAGGTAGCGCATGGTCTGCGCATCGATCGTGACGATAACATCTGGACGACAGATAACGCCCTCCATGTCATCCGCAAGTTCTCGCCGGAAGGCAAGCTTCTTCTAACCCTGGGCGAGGAAGGCAAGCCCGGCAATGGGGAGAAGCATTTTCGTTCTCCCGATGATCTCGTTTTCAATTCCGCGGGCGAGATGTATATCGCGGATGCCGGCAACGGTCGGGTAGTTCAGCTCAAGAAGGACGGAACCTGGATTCGCGAATGGGGACGCAAAGGCGGCAAGCAGCAGCCGCATGGACCGGGCGAATTTGCCGCAGCTCACGGCATAGCCATCGATCGCGCGGGCAGAATCTTCGTTGCCGATCGTGGCAACAAACGCATTCAGGTGTTCGCTCCCGATGGAAAATTTGTCGCCGAATGGAGCGGATTCGGCAATCCGTTCGGAGCGCTCGTCGTCGGGAAAGAGTTACTCGTCAGCGACGGCGACGCCAACACCATCAGCCATCTTTCGCTGAGTGACGGCAAAATGGTCAAGCAATGGGGGAATGCTGAGTTGCTGAAGCTCCCGCACTTGATGGCCATCGCCGCAGACAAAAGCCTATATGTCGCCGAAGTGAACGGGAAGCGCATTCAACGCTTCGTCCCCGTCCACTGATATGTGTTATAACAGATACGTTCGGAGGCCCCGTTGCGACGATTTCTAAGTTGTCGATCTTGTGGGGCAGGCTTTCAGCCTGCGGTATCGATTTCATCGATACCATCGGGCGAGAGCCCGAGCAAAATCAAGCTATCCGAGCCGCGCAGTTTCCACAAGTTGATACTAGCCGCCTTCCTGCCGCTAGCTCTGTGCGCGCAAGCCGTTTCACCTGAAGCCGAGCAGCACATCGAGAAGGCGCACGAATCACTCCTCAAGCCGAAGACAAAGGCGTCGAAGAACGCTGAATCGCTGACCACTCAGGCTGCGCCATTGCGTCCGGCGAAAGTTCTGTCGGGACCAATCGCGCGCAAGAACTTCATCGATGAACACATTTTCGGTCGCATGGAAAAGGACCGAATCCCGCACTCCTCACTCGCTGCGGATGAAGAGTTCGCGCGCCGAGCTTGGCTCGATGCGACCGGAAGAATTCCGCCAGTCGCCGACCTCACTGCCTTCCTGCAGGATAAAGACCCGAACAAGCGCGATAAATTAATCGATCGACTCGTCGATAGCGAAGACTTCGTCAGTCGCTGGGCCTATTACTTCGAAGATTTGTTTCGTGCCGGGAATCGCATGGGATTCGGCGCGAACTTGTTTCATTACTGGATCGAGGAGTGGCTCAGGCTTGACCGTCCGTATTCGGAAGTAGTGCAGGACCTGCTCAGCCAGGGCGGAAAAAGCAGCCACTCTTCGCCCGGAGCTTTGTACTTCGCGCGCGACTTCGTCAAGGCGAAAGATGATCCTGAAGAGAAAGACGCGCACGATCTCGTCAATCGAGCCGACTCCATCGATGAGTTCACGATCACCTATTCAAAGGTATTTCTCGGTATCAACATCGGCTGCATCTCCTGTCATGACGGTCGTTCTCATCTTGAGCAAGTAAACCTGTTCCTGACCAGCAAAAAGCGATCCGAGTTTTTCCAGCAGGCTGCCTTCTACGGCAAGACCCGGATGATCATGAACTGGGAGAACGGCTTCCAGGCCAACACCGAGTACACCGTCGATGATGTCGTCGAAGAAGGCTATCCAACCAAAGGCGAAAGCATCGTTCGCGTGCCTCGTACCGGCGGCCCGAATCAGCCCGCTTTCATCCTGACGGGCGAGGCTGCTAAGCTCGGCGTCGAACCACGCGATGAGCTGGGCCGTATGCTGACCGCCGACCTGCAATTTGCGCGCGCAACGACAAATCGCATATGGGCCGAGTTCATGGGCTTCGGAATCGTCGAACCGATCGATGATTTCGATCTCAACCGCTACTACCCGAACCAGCCGCTACCAAAAGGCTGGACCATTCAACCTTCAAATCCCTACCTCCTTGACGCGATGGCCAAGGATTTCCAGAAAAGCAACTTCAGTTTCAAACATCTGGTCCGAACGATCATGAAATCGAGCGCCTATCAGCTATCGTCAAAATACGAAGGCGAATGGAATCCGGAGTACGCGTCCTATTACGCCCGTAAGTTCGTGCGCATGCTAAGTCCTACGCAGTTGCAGGACGCTCTCTACACCGCGACTGCACGCACCGGAAGCTTCGGGAGCCGCGCTAAGGGCGCGGCCATGTCGATGGAATTGCTCGATCCTGCGCATGCAACACGCGAAGTGGCAGAAATGATGCGCGCCTTCGGCCAAGTCAGTCGTGACGAGATGCCGAAGCGAGCGCACACATCATCGCTGCAGGCCATGCTGATGATGAATTCCAAAGTCGTGCTGGACCGTGTGAAGGCCGAAGGAAATAGTCAAGTAGAGCAGTTATTGAAAGCCCGCGAAGCCGAGCGACCATCCGTGGCGAAATCGATCGAGACCGCAAAGAATCGCGAGGCGGTTCCGGCTGAGGTCGAACTTGCCCTCGATCGCAGCTTGGTAACGAAGCTCTATCTCGCAACCCTGAGTCGTGATCCTCTCGAAGCCGAAGTTCGCATCGCGATGGGAGAACTCGAGCGAGATCGCAAGAAGGGACTTGAAAACTTGCAGTGGGCGCTTTTAAATAGTCCGGAGTTCCTGTTCAACTATTGAGGAATGAACGCATGAAGACGATCTCCGATCTCATCCCGACACGGCGAGAAGCCCTGAAGTTCGGAACGCTGAGCATGCTGGGCGCGTTTGCAGAGACGGCGCTGTGGCCTCCGAAACTACGAGCGGCGGGCAAGTCGAATCCACGCGGTAGCGCCAGGTTCTGCATTGTCGTCGAAGCGGCCGGAGCGATCAGTCATGTCGATACCTTCGACTTCAAAGAAAACGAGGGCACGCCGAAAGACCTCGACATCAGGCCGATCAAAAATGAGCTGTACATGTCGCACAAGCTCTTTCCGGAGATGTCGACCGAGATGGACAAGGTGTCCATCGTGCGCACCTTCAAGAGCCATGAGGTTGTACACTTCCGCGGCGAATACTACACACGCGCGGGCAGGCCGCTCAATCCGGCCCAGGTAGCCGAGATTCCACCGGTCGGATCGGTAGTCGCCTACGAGCTCGAACCGCAGCGCCGCAAGTCCGACACATTCCCGACTTACGTCTCACTGAATCTCGACTCCTCAGCGCTGCCAACCGGATTCCTACACCCGAAGTTTTCCGGACTCGACATCGATGCCAGCGCAGGACCGGGAAGCGTCTCGTCCGAAGGGGATGCGCTAGCCCTGCTCGATGAGCGATTCCGATTGCTCACCGAACTCGACAAAGTTCTATCGAGCCAGCGGGAATATCGCGGTCGCGAATTGGCTTCGTTTCGCAATTTCCAGGAGGACGCTTATCGGATCCTCGGTGATGGACGATGGCCGAAGGCGCTGACCAGCTCCAAAGAAGAGCGCGCCCGATACGGCGAAAACGAAGTTGGTCTCGGCTGCCTCCTGGCGCGCAATCTGGTGAAGGCGGACGCCGGAACGCGCTACATCCACATTCGGCACTCGGGCTGGGACCATCACAAGAGGATTTTCGATCACGCGGCCGGAACGAACCATTACAAGCACTGCAACGAACTCGATCGAGCCGTCGCGAATCTTCTCCGCGATCTATCCAGCCAGCCATCGTCTCTGACTCCTGGCAAGACGCTCCTCGATGACACGCTCGTCATTGTCGCCACCGAATTTGGTCGCGTCCCCGGTCCACTGAATGGTGTCGCGGGTCGTCACCACTACAACGGGACATATATTGGCCTTTTCGCCGGAGGAGGCGTCAAGGGCGGTCAGATTCTCGGCCGGACCGATGTGGCTGGCGAAAAGGTCATCGAGACTGGCTGGAAGTACAAAGGTCAGATGAAGACTGAGAACATCTACGCGACCGCGTATTCCGCGCTCGGTATCGACTGGCGCAAGGAGATCACGAACACTCCTTCAAAGCGGGTCTATCGATATGTAGATCCCCTTGGTGCGACCGAGTTCTGCATGGACGACGAGATCGCAACGCTCTTTGCTTAATCGATGACTGCACGTTTTCTTACAACCGCGCTCTTAGTGTGTCTGGGCTCCGCCCTACTACCAGCCGAGCAGCAAATGGCCACGATTCCCGCCGGCGAATTCACTATGGGCAGAACGCGCGAGACACCAGATGACAAAACAAACATGCGTCCGATGATCCTCCGCGACGATCGTCCTGCTCATAACATCTACCTCGATGCGTTCGAGATCGACGTACGCGAAGTCACTCAATCCGAATACGCTGCCTTCGTCAAATCCACAGGCCATCGGCCGCCTTACCATTGGAAAGCCGGGAAGATCCCGGGGGGGGCCGAGCAATTCCCGGTTTACAACGTAGCCTGGGAGGACGCCAACGCTTACTGTGGCTGGGCAGGCAAGAGGCTCCCGACAGAAGCCGAATGGGAGAAAGCTGCGCGCGGCGGACTCGAAGGCCTCGACTATCCGTTGGGCGACAAGATCACACCTATCGATGCGAGATTCAATGTGGCCGATGGCCCCGCTCCCGTCGGGAAGTTCCAGCCCAACGCATACGGCCTCTTCGATATGGCAGGTGGTGTAGCCGAGTGGGTCAACGATTGGTTCGATGCCAAATACTACGAAGCCAGTCCCGCAAAGAACCCCACAGGTCCGGAAACTGGTAAGTACAAAGCGGTGCGCGGGGGCGCTTGGTCCGACGGTCCGCGACGTATCACAGTATTCTTCCGAAACTGGGTCCGTCCGTCGCAGACCACGCCCAATCTAGGATTCCGCTGCGCAAAATCGCTACCTCACTAATTTACACCGACTTACCGTCCCCAGCGTTAAACGATAAGCAGCGGAATCTTATTTCACCAAATTAGTCGGATCGTGAGATAGAGTAACTGTTATGCGCATTGATACTATCTGTAACCGTTAGCATCAAGTGTTGTTGAAACTGTGAGGGCGGTAAGTACCTCAAACGGGGGAGCAAAGACCGTGATACCAGCTACTGCAGAAACCCATTTTCGATCACCACACTCGATGATGCGCGAACCGGATCGTGACTGTACGATTACCACCGGATTGACGAACGAAGCCATTCATGCGGAGTTGGATCGCGTGCTCTCGAGCGCAACCTTCATACGATCAAAGCGGTTGGGTCGATTTCTTCGGTTCACCGTCGAGCAGTGTCTGGACGGTCATCAGAACGCTTTGAAGGAATATCTGGTCGGTGTTGAAGTATTTAACAAACTTGAGACATTCGATCCCAGGATTGATTCAATCGTCCGAGTCGAAGCGCGCCGGTTACGCTCTAAGCTCGAGCGGTATTATCAAACGGAAGGTCGCGATGATCAGGTCGTGATTCAATTTCGAAAAGGCAGTTACGTTCCGGTGATATTGACCCGTGAACAATATCAGGTTCATGGATATGTCGAGGGCGCTTCAAACACACGGTCCGGAAAAAAATCGATAGCGGTTTCTCGTTTTACAAATCTTGGTGTTGAACCCAGCTATTCATTTTTCTGCTCGGGAATTACGGAAGACGTCGTGAGCGCGCTGACGAAACTTCCCGATTTTCGAATTGTGGCGCGGCACTCCGGTCTTCAGGGCTCGGAAGAAGTGAAATCCGACTTCATTCTCGAAGGTAGTGTTCGGAAACAAGGAGATCGACTTCGTATTTCGGCCCAACTCATTGACACTTCATCAAGCGTCTACGTTTGGTCCGAAACTTACGAGCGCGATCTCTCGGACTCCTTTGCGGTGCAAGACGAGATCTCCAGGGCAATTGTCACTTCTTTACGTTCAGAATTTGAAGAAGTGCACAATTAACCCTGTTTTTCCGCTTAATCCTTATTGCATCTCTGTTTCACTTGCCTTAGGATAGTGAGGCACACTTTTTCCGAATAGTCCCTTCTGACACACTCAACGGAGTGCGATCAGACCTGTTCGCTAAGGTGGACTTATGCCTTGGCGCGATCCGCAATCCATCCCGCTAACCCGCATCGACATCGTGTCACAAATTCCCTCGGAATCGAGTATTTATGCGATTTATGACGGCGAAATTTGTCTGCTGGTCGGCGAGGCATGGAATCTCAAGGCGCGCCTTCTGGAATTAATGAACGTGCTGCAGGATGTAGGCGAGTTTCGCGTCGTTTACGAACGTTGTCCCGAGGAAGAGCGTGTTGAACGCAAGGAAAAGTTAGCCGGGATTTTACTCCGTACCCCACCGCCTTCCGATCTTCAAGCAAGAGAATTGCCGGGAATATCTTTTTGGAATTCTCCCCCGCATTAGGGAAATCGCAAAATACAGCGGCAACGTAAGGTTGGCGCGCCCGGAGAGATTCGAACTCCCGACCTACTGGTTCGAAGCCAGTTGCTCTATCCGGCTGAGCTACGGGCGCGTTTCGAGGTTCATGATACCATGCGCGCATGATTCGCGATGGGCTCCGTTTTTGTGATGGATGCGGACAAGCCATCCCAGCTACCTCGAAACTCGCTGCTGCCGATAACACAACCGGGCAAGATCTCTGCCTGCAATGCCGCATTCGCGCCGCGCAGGAGAAGCGATAGTGGCCGCGGGAGGTCCGACCGAGACCGAAATCAAGCTCAAAATTGACGACCCGGCCGCTATTCAAAAGCGCTTAGAGTCTCTGGGTCTCCGCGTTGTGAGGCCCCGAGTTTTCGAAACGAATACACTCTACGACTTCCCCGACGCCCGTCTGCGCGCTTGCCGAAGCATCCTGCGGCTTCGACAAGTCGGCGGAAAGTCGATTCTGACGTTCAAAGGACCAGCCGAGGCCGCAAAACATAAGACGCGCGAAGAATTGGAGACTGCCATCGGCGACGCTGAGATCGGCCGACAGATCCTCGAACGAATCGGAATGCAGCCCGGATTTCGTTACGAGAAGTATCGGACGGAATACGAAAAGCCTGAAGAAGCGGGCATCGTGACCCTCGATGAAACTCCCGTCGGTTGGTTCCTGGAACTCGAAGGTTCTCCTGAATGGATTGATCGAACCGCAACTGCTTTGGGATTTGGTGAGGTGGCGTACATTACGGAGAGTTACGGCTCGCTGTACCTGAACCACTGTCGGGAAAACGGCTTGGAACCGTCATTAATGGTATTTGAGCAAACACCTGAGTAGGGAATTAGAGGAGGACTAAGTGTTCTGGGTGACTTGTGATTCTCCAAGGAGAGTGGTAATCTGCAAGAACCGTTAGTGGCGTAGTACTAGTCGGCCGACGGTGCCGACGGGGTTAGATCGAACTGTGGCTTTAAGCATCATCATCATCGTGATCTCGACCGCACTATTTGTGTACTGGTTCCGGTACACGTGCGTCTTGATCTTGCGCACTCGCAATGCCCGCGATTATGCGCAGCAGGTAGCCGCAGTAAACCGCCTGAGTTTCCTAACGGCTCAGGAGCAACTCGCATCGTTTCAAGGCAAAGGTGAGGGCATGGACATGCTCCACTCATCGCTCGATCGCGATTACCGTGTGGTCAGCTATCTCCTTCGACATACAAATACGCAAGGCGGCCAGTCGCTCGAAGAACATATGCTCCGGGTCGACTACCAGATCATGCGCGTTTGTTATTTCCTCGCTAAGCCGTTCTCGCGATCCTCGGCGCGTCAAGCGCTTCTCGAACGCGCGTCCATCATTAGCCATCTGGCGAATGCCATGGGCGAGCGCGTCGCCCTTTAAACGAAAGCGCGAGCGTGTCGCCCTTTAAAGCGAAAGCGCGAGCGTGTCGCGCTCTAAACTAGCGACAAACCTCATCGTGGGAACTATTTGCGTTGGCCCGCTGCGGACGTTTCCGCCGGCTTGCTGACTTCGTGAACAATCTCGGTTGCGCGCTCGAGAAGCATGATGCCATCGTTCGAGCAACTCAGCAGCCGCATTCCCCGCTCTCGCCACATCTTGGCAATCTTGGGGACTCTAACGTGGATTCCAGGCACAATATTCCGGCGGCTACAGGTGTCCATAATGGACTCAATAGCGGAAATGAGCAGCGGGTGCTCGAACTCCCCTGGGATGCCAAGAGAGACGGACAAGTCTGCGGGGCCAACGATGACGGCGTCCACTCCTTCGATCGTTAGCAATTCCTCGCGCGCCTCAACTGCCCTCTGCGTCTCGATCTGCAGGACGGTCATGACATTGTCATTCCAGTACTGCATGATTTGCGGCATAGAAAGCGCCGCATAATCGACCGCCCCTCGTGACAGCCCAAACCCCCTAGTACCGGTCGGAGGAAACTTGGTCCACGTCACAGCGCGTTCAAGCAACTCCGGGCTTTCTACCCTCGGAAAGATGACGCCTTCGGCTCCGCAGTCGAGCGCCCGGGCGACCAACGCGTATTGCACGTCGGCGACACGGACCAATGGCGTGAGATCGATCAGACTCGCGACACGGCAGATGTCCTGCACAGTCTCGATATCGAAGTTTCCGTGCTCAGTATCGATGAAAACCCAATCGAAACCGGCAGCCTTGTAGATCCGAGCGATTTCTGCGGATCGGAACTGACCCAAAATGGATCCGACCTGAACGTTGCCTGTTGCCAGCGCTGCTTTCAGAGGGTTATTTCGCATGCTTTATTCGATCTTACGGCCGAGCAGTTCCTCGATTGCACTTGCCAGCATATTGGGCAAAAACGGCTTCTGCAAAGACGCGAATCGATTCTGTATGGCAACGGGCAGGGAATCGACAGCGAATGGATAACCACTGCAAAGCAGGATTCGGAGATTCGGGTTCTGAGCAAGCATCTGCACCGCCATATCTTGACCAGGAAGATCGGGCAGGGTGAGATCTGCAACCAGCAATTGAAACCGAGATGGATCCGTTCCGAAGGTCGCAAACGCTTCCGTGGCCTGGAGTGCGCTTTCCACGTTATACCCGAGCTTTCCAAGGTACGTCTGCATGAGCTTCGTGAGCGCCGCTTCGTCATCGACGAGAAGGATAGTTGCCTTCTTGGGCGGTTCCATAGTGTCCTACCAAATCGACAACGGGAACCGCGCCGGACTGTAGCTAAGGCCGACGGTCAGCGACGTGCCGTTGCGGCCGACGACGGCGGGCGATCGGAACTGGCGTCGATCGATCTGGGCGCTGAGGTTGAGATGTGCCATCAATTGATAATTGATCCCCCCGCCGCCCTGGATAGACTGGTAGCTGCCCAGTCGTAAGGCTAAACTGTTGTATCGTACATAACCCGCCGACGCGCCTAACGCTACGCGACGAATCCCAGAGTAACTATATCCGACTCGCGCGGCGTCCTGCCGAGACGTAATGTAGACTCCATTGCCGGGAGTGATGCCTGTCTGCACGGACGCATTGAATCGGGAACGCTCCAGCAGGTAGGTCATAGTCACTTCAATTTGCGGTGCAATGTCGGTCCGCCGGAACGCTTCAACCCCGGTGTTGCGTCCGAGGATTGCAGCAATTTCAGGACTCAGCTGAACTTCCTGGGTACCTACGGTGAGTGCGCGGTAGAGGCCCCCAACCAGATTCAATCTCCAGTTTTGATTCAGGCGTCGTTGATAGGTCGCGGTGACCGAGTGCGCCTCGGTGCTTCCGTAAATGCGCGGAAACTCGAATCGTATGTAGCTGTAGGTGGCGCCGATAGTATCCGACCGGGTCAGCCGATAGGAGTAACCCGCCATTGCGCGGTACCCCTGGAGTCCGATCAAGGAATTGCTATTGCGTTTAATGACATAACCTTCGCCCATAACCATATATGTTGACCGCGCGGAACTCTGGTACGCTACTCCTCCGCCCAATTGCACGAAGTTGGTTCGTGAATCATAAACTTCATTTAACGGAACACCAAAATTCTGTTGGTCGGAAAAGGTAGGCGCTGCGAACCCCCCAAATGCGCGATTACTTGTTCCGGCAGTCAACCGGCTGAAATAGGTGAACCGGCGCGCTGGCCGAAAGATAACGTCCAACGAAAGGGATTGGTTGGTGCCGTCGAACCGCCTTGCCTGACTGTACTTCCGGTAATCGCCACGATAATCGAGCCCAACACTGGTCCTCTTCCAAGCCTTGGCGCCATAAGCTCCGAACTCTAGCTGGGCGCCATAGGAATCAACCGGCATAAGGTTCCCCGCCTGGTCGACCTGTGCCGCAATCAGACCTGTGTCGTAGGTTCCACGCGCTGCCCCATAAAAATTAAAATCTATAGGCGCTGTGCCACGTTGTCCCGGCCGGTTGCCGCCACGACTGAGAAGGGACGGGCCTCCATAACCCTGCGAGTACAAATGTGTTGGAGCCAACAGGATTATTGAGGCGAAAACGAGAATAGCGGGGAATCGACTCAACGTCTCAGTCTCCCCCGCTGGCCAGTACGGTGTCAAGCGAAGGGGTAGTGGTAACGTGGACTTGATCTTTACGCGTCTAGGGTTTGCGGGAAAATACCTCATGAAATTAATTCGGTTCCTTCACGCCGCGACTACATACTCGGGAATCTTTACCGACAACCGTGTCACCCCGATCACGGCCATTAACGCAAAAACTGGGATTCAGGCTCCCGACGACATCCTCGGATTGATCCGGCACGGAGTCGAATGCCTGCGTGATCTCCCTGGCGACATCGAAAGTATTCCCCTCAGTGAGGTCACGCCTCTTCTGCCCTATGAGAATCCACCCAAATTGTGGCTCATCGGGCTGAACTACAAGTCGCATGCCGAAGACATCGATGCGGTGCAGCCGGAAGAGCCGGGGAGCTTCATGAAACCTGCCTCTTGCATGTTCCAGCCGGAGGGCACAATTGAATTGCCGCCGCCCGAGGTTTCAAATGACGTCGATGCCGAGGGTGAATTAGCGGTCATCATCGGAAAAAAGTGTCGATACGTTCCCAAAGAGCATGTCAACGACGTCATCTTCGGCTACACAGTAACGCTTGATTTAACCGCGCTCGATGTCCTTCGTAAAAATCCTCGTTACTTGACCCGCGCCAAAAGTATCGACACATTCTTCAGTTTCGGGCCAGTAATTGTTACCAGGGACGAAATTGCTGATGTCAACGGGTTAGAGGTGATTACGGAACATAACGGAACCGTTTGGTCGCGCGATTTCGTGCGTAATATGCGGACACGTCCGGAGGAACTCGTTCGTTTCCACTCGGATTTTATGACGCTCGAGCCTGGGGATTTAATTTCGACCGGTTGCCCAAAAGGGGCTCGCATCAAGGCGGGAGATCGTGTTCGCGGGCGGATCGAAGGTGTCGGTTCAATCGGAGCCAACGTGACGCAAGGAGTCAGGAGCGACTGGCAGCCCTGAAAAACGAGCCGCCAGCCGTATTGGGAGAGAGGAAGATGGTTAGTGGTGCGCCGCGGCAGGCACGGGATTGGCTGACGTATTAGCTGGTTCTGCGTTGGCTGTCTTCTCATCGAAATTGGGTAGCCGGGAACTTTGAACAATCACCGACACTCGCCGGTTTGCTGGATCGTTCGGCGCGTCCGGCTTTCTTAGCCGGCGATCCGCATATCCTCTGACTTGCGTTATTTGAGTGGGGTTGACTCCGCTCAATTCCATCACGCGCCTCGCAGCGTTTGCGCGGTCCGTCGATAGCTCCCAATTCGTGTAAGTTCCCGCCGATCCGAACGGCCTCGAGTCCGTGTGGCCTTCGATCGTCAGCGGATTGCCAAGCTTGCTTAGCTCCGCCGCGAATGTAGCAATCAGTTGCTTTGCCGCGTTCGTCGGAGTCGAGTTTCCGGACTGGAAAAAGAACCCCGCCTCCGTTTCAAGGAGTTCGATCCTGAGACCTTCGCCGGTGATCGTCATTTGGACCTGTTTCTTCAGCTTCCCGAGCTCCGGAGCCTTTTCGAGCGCCATTTCAAGGACCTGTTTCAACTCGGCCATTTTCGATTGATCGAGGATCAGTGTTTCGCCAGAGCCTGCCACGCCGCTACCCGCATCCTTGGCGCGACCCATCGGATCGTTGAAGTACGCGCCGACAGCCTTCTTGACACCATCATTCGCGCCTTGCAGCCAAAGAACGATGAAAAGCGCCATCATCGCGGTTGCGAAATCGGCATAAGCAACTTTCCAGGCCCCGGAATGGTGTCCATGGCCGCCGTGACCGGATTTGCGCTTAATAATGATCGGCGGATTGGCCGGAGCGCTCACGCCGCTGCGGCCTCCGTTGCCGGTTTCTTCAGATTCGCTTCACACTCTTGGAAGTGCGGGCGCACATGGGGCGGAATCGTTCGGCGGGCTTGTTCGACGGCCACGATCGGCGCCGCGCCTTTGACAAATCCCAAAATCCCATTCCGTAAACATTCGTAATATTGGTGTTCTTCTTCGTTCTGCAGCGTCAGATTCGCAGCGATCGGCCCCACAAACCCATAACAAAGCAAAATGCCGAGAAATGTTCCGACCAGCGCAGCCGCCACTTTGTGTCCGATCATTTCCGGTGGTCCCCCGAGCGCGCCCATGGTGATAACCACACCGAGAACCGCAGCCACGATTCCGAGACCCGGCAAACCCTCGCCGACTGATTGAAGCGCCTTCACCGGTTCATTCGTGTCGGCATGATGCACCGCCATATCGGCCTCCATGATCTGGTCGAGATCGAATGGCGTCACTCCACCTGTCACGTGCATCCGAAGCGTATCGCAGAAAAAGTGCAGCGCATGAGGGTTTTTGATCAGAACGGGATGCTTCGAAAGAACAGGAGCCTCCTTCGGGTTGTCGACCTCACGCTCGAGAAATGCGCTGTCTTTTTTCTTGGTTGTTGTGAATAGCTCATACATCATTGCGAGCGTCTTCATGTACACGTCCTTGGTGTAGCGTGATCCGCGAAAAGCGCCCCCAATGCCTTTTACAAGTGCGAGAATGGTCCGCATCGGGTTCGCGATAAAGACCGTACCGAGCGACGCGCCGCCGATGATAACCAACTCGGCCGGCTGGAAGAGCACTAGCAGATTGCCATGCTCGAGCAGATAACCGCCGATCACTGCGGCGATGACTATGATGATTCCTACAAGCGCAATCATGGTGTTTAGCTAAAGGTGGAATGACCCGGAAATTTCTCTCAGCGCCGTAACGCATTTGCTGTACTAAAGCGTTTATCAATTGAATTAAAAAAGTTGATCGAACCCTTGCGTGGTGTTGGGTTGTTTGCTATTCTGAGTCTGTCGCCGTTAGCCAGTTTGCAGCCGCGAGCAAAAAGGAGCCGAAAGGCTTGCCAATGCTCGGCATCGGTGGTAAGGTGGTAAATGGCACTAGTAATTAGAGGTAGGCAGTAAAAGGGACCCAAAGTTTTTCCCCGTTTTCGGGAGCCACCGGGTAGAGCCTTCAACCTCCGTTGTTCTTCAACAAGTTTCCTAAGTTCCAGGTTAGCGGCATACTGATTCAAATGTAAGTATTGCTTGCGCCTGAAAGGCTTTTCGAGGCCGGCTGAACATTTGCTTTCGAAAGATCGCAGGTGGGAAAGCGCAGATCTTTGACAATCTGGTTGGACGCGAAGTTTCGCCAAGCAATTGGCGAGACAGCGAAGCGAACTCGTCGATTCAAGTAATATCAGCCGAGATCTCTAAAAGATAGTCTGTCCGTGTATCTCGGAGCCGCTACCGTAAGGAAGCGGTTTAGAGAAAGCGAGATAGGCGTATGGTTCAAACGAGAGTTTGATCCCGGCTCAGAATCAACGCTGGCGGCGCGCTTAACACATGCAAGTCGAACGAGAAAGCCAGCAAGCGTGAGTAAAGTGGCGTACGGGTGAGTAACACGTGGGTAATCTACCTTTTGGTGGGGAATAACCCTGGGAAACCGGGGCTAATACCGCATAAGACTGAAAGAGGCAAAGGAGCAATTCGCCGGAAGAGGAGCCCGCGGCTGATTAGCTAGTTGGTGAGGTAAAGGCTCACCAAGGCAATGATCGGTAGCCGGCCTGAGAGGGCACACGGCCACACTGGCACTGAAACACGGGCCAGACTCCTACGGGAGGCAGCAGTGGGGAATCTTGCACAATGGGGGAAACCCTGATGCAGCGACGCCGCGTGAGTGATGAAGCCC